>NZ_OY725712.1 GCF_963360655.1 Collinsella aerofaciens | reverse complement strand
GCGCCGGGGGCGGGAATCTGGGCGTACACATTTCCTACACATCTTCTGATCCGACTAACGTTTGCCAGCCGTTACCTACCGCTCGCCGAGCATCTCTTTATATAAGGCAGCCTCATGGTTAAAGCGGATACGTCCCCCTAGCTAAAGCACAGCCAGCATCGAGCAACTCATCACGTTCTTCCACCGAGAACCCCTCGGCGTAGACGCGCACCACTGGTTCGGTCCCGCTAGGACGGACCAGCAGCCACGTGTCATCCTCGAATGACAGACGCAAGCCGTCCATATGACTAACGTTTTGCGGCACCTTGCCACAAATCGACTTGGGGTTTACGCCCGGCAGCAGGGTTCGTAACGTTTCGGCATCTTCGGCCTCAAGGCGCAAATCGCGTCGACCGTAACTCGTCTTACCAAAACTGTCCTCGAGTTGGTCGACCAGAACGCCCAAAGGCGCGTCCGTCTTTGCCATAAGCTCACACAGAATCAGACAGGCGAGGATTCCATCACGCTCGGGCATATGCGCGGCGATGCCGATACCACCGGCTTCTTCGCCGCCCATGAGGACGCCGCCCTTCTTCATCTCCGCCGCTATATATTTGAAACCGACTGGTTTGACGGTCACGCGGCAGCCAAGCGCCTCGGCAATGCGACGCACGAGCGTCGAGCATGAAAGATTGACGACGACGCGCCCCTCCAAATTGCGAAATTGAACCAAGTCGCCCAAAACGAGCGCCATGATCTGATGCGGATGTATATATCTGCCGCGCTCGTCAACCGCGCCGATACGGTCGGCGTCGCCGTCGGTCACCAGGCCAGCGCAAGCTCCGTCCTCGATAACCGTGCGCTCGCAAGTGTCCACCCAAGGCTCAACGGGGTCGGGGCAGATATCTTCTTGATCAGACACCTGCCCGGCGTGAATCTCGTGCACCTCAACGCCAAGCTCGCGCAGCAAGTCGGCTAGATAGCCCTGGGCTGCGCCGCCCATGGGATCGACAACCACGCGCAAGTGCGCGGCGCGGATGGCTTCGGCATCGACAAACGATGCCACCGCCTGCATATAGTCAGGAATGATATCCGCGGTGCGATATTGCCCCTCGATCCCCATTGGCTCGGGAGCCATAGTCTCTTCGAGCTCTTCGATGACATCCTGGTTGGCGGTCGAGCCGTCACCCATGCGAATCTTGAGGCACAGATAACCCTGCGGATGATGGGACCCCGTCACCATGAGCGCGCCGCACGCCTCACCGTCATAAGCCGCCGCCCACGTAAGGGCAGGGGTCGGGACAGGTCGCGAAGCGAGCACGGCGTCTAGCCCGTGCGCTGCTAGCACGCCCGCCGCAAGCTCAGCGAACTCGCGCGCCAGGGGCCGGGTGTCGAACCCTATATATACCGTTTTGCCCGGATTGGTCTTTTGCCACAACTCGCCGACGGCATCGGCGATACGGGCAACGTTATCGGCAGTGAAGTCCTCATCGACGCGAGCGCGCCAACCGTCAGTTCCAAAATGAATTATCGCGCACACGCGCAGACACCTCACAGTGTTTGGATCATGGTACGCATGGGGTATACCCGCAACATGCACTCGGCAACCTGCCGGCACCAGCATTCACCATTTGGGCAAATGCTGCCGAGGACATGCAAGCAATAAAAAAACCGCCCCGTATGGAGCGGTTTGCCCTTTATATATCGAGCGCCTCGGCCATCGCGGCCGTAGTGATTGCCGTGGTTCCACAGCAACTGCCCACCATTGCGGCACCGGCATGTCTCCATTCGATGCATGCGCGCGCGAAAGCTTCGGGGTTCTCGTGCCATACGGGGCCATCCTGAGTCTGGACCGGATCGCCTACGTTGGGACGCACCGTGACGGGAGTAGTCGCCGATGCAACCATCCTGGGCACCGCCGCGTTCGCGGCCGCAAGCGAACAGCAATTAACACCAACCGAATTTGCGCCGTGTTTTTCGGCGTACAAAACGGCTGCCTCGATGTTGAGGCCATCGCCCAGCAGGTCGCCTTTATCGTCAACGACAAAACTCACCAGAACAGGCATGCCGTCGGCGGCATCTCGGGCGCCGGCAAGCATGGGCTGCAGATTACGGATAGACGTCACCGTCTCGATCAGCAGACCGTCAACACCAGCATTGAGCAAGGCGTGCGCCTGTTCGCGCGCAATGCCGCGGATTTCACGATACTCGACAGAGTCCTCGGCAAACCACTCAATACCGATCGGGCCCATTGAGCCCAGCAGTAGCTGAGGGTGCGCCTGGCGGGCATCGTCGACGGCCCCGCGATTGACCTCCGCCACGGACGGCGCAATCTGGTCGTGCTTGAGGGCATAGCTTGATGCCTGAAAGGTATTGGTAATGAGCACCTGCGCACCGGCGGCGACATACAAGCGATGGATACGAGAAACGGTCTGCGGCTCCGCCAGATTCCAAAACGCCGGTGGAATATCGGCGGCGTCGTACTCACTCAACAGAACACTGCCCATGGGGCCCTGCGCCAACAAGGTCTCGCTCGACAAGCGGCGCGTAAGTTCCTCGGCACCAAAGCGGTTGTAATAACTCGTATCCATATATATCCCGCTATTCCTCGACGCTGATTCCCTGCTTTTCGAGATAGGCGAGCCAGCGGCTCATCGTGTCCTCGGATAGCGCATGCTCCATCATGCAGGCCTCGGAATCGGCTCGCTCAAATTCGACACCGAGCTCCTGAACCAAAAACGTGCGGATGAGGCGATGACGGTACCAGATAGCCGTGCCAACCTCGCGGCCGCGATCGGTCAGGATTACCTTGCCATAGTGCGATTGCTCGACAAGCTCGGATGCCTTGAGCGCCGAAACCGCTTTATTGACCGATGCCTTGGAGACGCCAAGGCGCTGCGCGATGTCGACCGATCGCACGCCGTTGGTTTCCCCCTCTTCGCTTTCAATGCGAACCATGCACTCCAAGTAGTCTTCGTTCGCCACCGTCAGATGTAGTTCGCGCGAGCTATTTGTCGTATCCATGATCTTCCGTCCCTTCTGCATTCAATGGCTGATTCTACCCCATCCAAGCGTCGCGGTATGCCGTGGCATACCGTGCTAGAGTTCTTGTTGCACACGACGACCAAGATTGGAGCGGTCTTTATGGAAAACACCACCACGAACCCCGATGTCCTCGAGCGCTTTTTGCGCTACGTCCAGATCAACACGCAGTCCGAGGATGCAAACTGCGACCAGGTACCTTCGAGCGCCGTTCAGTTTGACCTTGCCAACGTGCTGGCTGAAGAGCTGCGCGAGCTTGGTGCGGAAGATGCCCACGTGACCGAGCATGCCTATGTCTGCGCGCATATCCCCGCAAGTGCGGGCGCTGAGGACAAGCCCGCCCTGGGCCTGATCGCCCATCTCGACACCACCGAAGTTGCACCGGGCGCCGGCGTGAAGCCGCACATCGTACACTACGAAGGCGGCGACCTGGTCTGCGGCACGGTTGACGGTAAGCCCGTTGCCATGAGTACCGTCAAGCTTCCCACCCTGAACGACCTCGCGGGTGAGGACCTGGTCTGCAGCGATGGCACCACACTGCTGGGCGCGGACGACAAGGCAGGCGTCGCCGAGATCATGTCGCTTGTCGCACGTATCGCTCAGGACCCTTCTCTGCCCCATCCCGCACTCGGCATTTGCTTCTGCCCTGACGAGGAGATCGGCCACGGAGCCGAGCTGTTGGATATCGATACCTTTGGCTGCAAGTACGCCTACACGGTCGACGGCGGCCCCATCGGCGAGCTGGAGTGGGAGTGCTTTAACGCCGCCGAGGCGACCGTCCGCTTTGAGGGCCAGTCCATCCACCCGGGCGACGCCAAGGGCCGTATGGTCAACGCAGGCAATCTGTTCTGCGACTTCAACGCGTTGCTCCCCTACGCGCAGCGCCCGGAGTATACGGAAGGCTACGAGGGCTTTTATCACCTTGAGGGTGTATCTGCAACCGTCGACCACGCCACGGCGCGCTACATCGTCCGCGACCATGACGCCGCCAAGTTCCAGCAGAAACTCGACCTTATTGATGCCGCCGCCTCGATGCTCAACCAGCGTCTGGGTGAGGAGCGCGTGACGGTCGAGATTAAGCAGCAATATCGAAATATGGCCGAGATCGTTTGTGACTTTCCCGAGCTTATTGATGTTGCCAAGGAAGCCTACCTTGCCTGCGGCGTTGAGCCCCAAGTGCTGCCGATTCGCGGCGGCACCGACGGCGCGCAGCTGTCGTTCCGCGGTCTGCCCTGCCCCAACCTTTCCACCGGCGGCTATTGCTACCACGGCGTCAACGAATTCGTCCCGGTCAGTTCGCTCGTCAAGATGACCGACGTGCTCCAGGAGCTCGTCGCCCGCTTTGCATAAGCCTGGCTGCACAAGTCCAAAAGACGAATCGCCCCGTCCTCAACCAAGAACGGGGCGGTTTTTTTACTGCAACGAGAATAGGTTGACGCACGCCAGCCTCTTGAAGCAAGGAGTGTCCCAAACTGCCGGTACAAAAGGAACGTCCCCAAGTGCCAAGTGCATCAAGAGTGCCCCCTTTGACCAGTCGTTTAAGAACGTCCCCAATGACTACCCATGTGCCAAGTGTTACGCCGATGTTTTGGCACCGACAGCGAAAACCCGCCAGAGCGAGCAAGGTGCCTTGAAACGAGGTGGCATTGATCTTTTGATCATGCCGCCGAAGTTGAAAGGCAGATTGCCGCTCTGGCGGGTTTGCAGCGTCAACTGGTTACGCGGTTTGGTAAAACCGCGTAACTCTAGTAGTTGGCTTCGTAGCCGTTGCCGTCGCCGGTGGGCTCTTCGTAGTAGTCCGAATCGCTCGAATCGCTTGAGTCATCGGAATCGTCAGAGCTGACCGATGAGGTTGCGGTACCGTTTGCGTAGTCGTCAGACGTGTTGTTGTTCAGGTCGCCGATCGTAGAGCTGGAACCGTCGGAAAGACCCATGGTGTTGGGACCCTTGGGATCCTTGCCGGCATCGACGCGCTCCATCATTTCCTTGAGCTCGTCCTCGTAGACAAAGACGTAGCTCACACCGTCGATCATGGTGCTGTCGTCGGCATACGAGGGCAGGTTGGCCGAGTAGATGCCGTCGACATCCATACCGCGCATGGCATTGACCGTAGCCACGATATCCTGAACGCTCATATCGGTCACGAGCATATCGGACAGCGAATTAACCAGGCCAAAGATCTTCGTGGCATCGAAGTTATTGAGAATCTGGTTGGCAAGGGCGCCAAGCACCTGACGCTGGTGGCGCATGCGCGTGTAGTCGCCGTCGGCATAGGTGTAGCGGCAGCGGGCATAGGTAAGGGCGGTGGCGCCGTCCATATGCTGCTGACCAGCGGTAATCTTAATATCCAGGTGCTCGGGGTCGTCAACATCATCGGTTGCGTTAATGTCGATACCGCCAACCGAATCAATCAGCGCCTGCATACCGTCGAAGCTGACCTCGGCATAGTGGGAAATCTGAACACCGCACAGCTCGTTGACCGCCTCGACCATGGCCTCGGCGCCGCCAACGGTATGGCAGGCGTTGATCTTCATGGTCTCGCCCTTGTACTCGACCTTGGTGTCGCGCGGAACGGAAATGAGCGTCGCCTGCTTTTGCGTGGGGTCGATGCGTGCCAGGATAATCGAGTCGGCACGATACGTATCCTCGCCCGGACGGCCGTCGGTGCCAAGAAGCAGCACGTAGAACGGATCCTTTGCCTCATCGGTGTCAACCAGAACCCGACGCAGATTGTCGGTAATGACATTAGAATCGCCGAGCTTGCCCATAATGGTGGCAAACCACAGGCCGGCAGCGGTAGTGGCACTCAGCAGCACGCCAAGCACGACAATGAGCGCGACGTGACGAATCGTGTGGCTACGACGACGTTGACGAGCGCGCTCGGAATAGCGAGCCACGTTATCGCGACTGTAGATCTTGGCCTGCGCACCAGTTGAGGGTCTTCGGGCGGTGGTATCCGCGAGGGGCTTTTTATTAAACATAGGCAACCTGTATTAGTAGATGACGGGATCGGGGACGGTAGCATGCTCGACATGCGCGCCGAGCGCCTGCAGCTTTTCGACAAACTGCTCGTAGCCGCGCTTGATGTGATGGATGGCCGAAACCTCGGTCGTCCCGTCGGCGATCAAGCCCGCTACGACGAGGGCCGCTCCGCCACGCAGATCGGGCGAGGTAACCTGTGCACCCGAGAAGCCCTTGACGCCATGAATCATGGCATGATGGCTCTCGATACGAATGTCGGCACCCATGCGCACCAGCTCAGAGGCAAACATAAAGCGATTCTCGAAGATGTTTTCGGTAATAACGGAACTGCCGTCGGCAAGGGCGGAGAGCACCATAATCTGCGCCTGCATGTCGGTCGGGAAACCGGGGAACGGAAGCGTCTGGATATCGACCGGCTTGATACGCTCGGCACGGTTCACATGGACGCCGTCGTCGGTACGCTCGCAATCGATGCCCATAAGCTCCATCTTCTTGAGAACCATGCCCAAGTGAATGGGGCAAAAACCCGTGACGTCAACACCGCGATCGTCGGCCATCAGCGCACCGGCGACGATAAAGGTACCGGCCTCGATGCGGTCGCCCACTACGCGATGGGTAACAGGATGCAGCTCTTCCACGCCCTCGATGGTCACGACGGGCGTACCGGCGCCAACAATCTTGGCGCCCATCTCGTTGAGCATGTTAGCGAGATCGACGATCTCGGGCTCGCGGGCGGCATTGTCGATAACCGTGGTACCCTGTGCGCGCACAGAGGCCATGATGAGGTTCTCGGTCGCACCGACGCTGGCGAACTCGAGCGTGACGGTGGTACCGCGCAGACCTTGGGGCGCATTAGCGTTGATGTAACCGTGGGCGGTATCGAACTCAACGCCCAGGGCCTCAAGACCAAGAATGTGCATATCGATCTTGCGAGCACCCAGGTTGCAGCCGCCCGGCATGGCAATTTTGGCGCGATGGAAGCGACCCAGCAGGGGTCCCATGACGGCGGTGGAAGCACGCATCTTGGCAACGAGCTCGTAGGGGGCCTCCCAAGAATCGACCTGAGAGGTATCAATCTCGAGCGTGTGCTCGTCGAGAACATCGATCGTGGCGCCCATACCCTTGAGCACCTTGCCCATCACGTGGACATCGGAAATATCAGGCACGTTCTGCAGCGTCGTCTTGCCCGGCGCCAGAAGCGTTGCCGCCATAAGTTTGAGCGCGGAGTTCTTGGCACCCGAAACAGGCACGGAACCTCCGATGGCGTGGCCACCCTCAACGCGGATAATATCCAAGGTCTACCCTTTCAAAAAGCATGCCCGGGGTGGCTGAGCCATCCCGGGCATGATGTGTTCGCAAATGGTCGAACGCTAAAACGTCTGACTATTGGGCAAGCTTGAGCTTACACCATGCGATTTCATTATAGAGGTAGGCGCGGCGTGCATCATCCTCCGACAAATTACCCAGCTTCTCTTCAAAACCTTGAATATCAGCTTTAACCTTGTCGGCGTCGACGGTCGCCAAATCGCAAGCGCGCTCGGCGAGAACGGTCACGACATCGTCCGCAACCTGGGCATAGCCGCCGGCCACGGCAAACGTGTGGTCGACAGTGCCCATGGCCTTATCGGAAACGCGAACGTAACCGCGGTCGATCGTGCAGATTTCGCTGGAGTGAGCAGGCAGAACACCAAACTCGCCATCCGTGGACGGAATCGACACAAACGCAGCGTCGCCCTCATAGGCGCAGCTCACGGGGCACACGATGCGGATACGCATAACCTACTTCTCCCCCATCTTGCGGGCGCGCTCGCGCACGTCCTCAATCGTGGAAGCATAGCGGAATGCCTGCTCGGGCAGGTCATCGGCCTTACCGTCGACAATCTCGGCGAAGGAGCGGACGGTATCCTCGACGCGGACGTAGACACCGGGGTTGCCGGTGAACTTCTCGGCGACGTGGAAGGACTGGGAGAGGAACTGCTGGATCTTACGGGCACGGTTGACCGTAAGGCGCTGCTCCTCGGACAGCTCGTCCATACCCAGAATGGCGATGATGTCCTGAAGGTCGGAGTACTCCTGCAGGAGCTCCTGGACCTTGACGGCGACACGGTAGTGCTCCTCGCCGACGATCGAGGGATCGAGAGCGTCGGAGGAAGACGCGAGCGGGTCGATAGCCGGGAACAGGCCGAGCGACGAAATGCTACGCGAAAGAACCGTAGTGGCGTCGAGGTGCGTAAACGTCGTGGCAGGCGCCGGGTCGGTCAGGTCGTCTGCAGGGACGTAGACAGCCTGGACGGAGGTAATGGAACCCGTCTTGGTCGAGGTAATGCGCTCCTGGAGGTCGCCCATCTCGGTAGCCAGCGTAGGCTGGTAACCGACGGCGGACGGCATACGACCCAGCAGTGCGGAAACCTCGGAACCGGCCTGGGAGAAGCGGAAGATGTTGTCGATGAACAGCAGAACGTCCTGGCCGCGATCGCGGAAGTACTCAGCGGTGGTAAGGCCAGCCAGACCGATGCGCAGACGCGCTCCAGGCGGCTCGTTCATCTGACCATAGACCAAGCAGGTCTTGTCGATTACGCCAGACTCGCTCATCTCGAGGAACAGGTCGGTGCCCTCACGAGTACGCTCGCCGACACCGGTGAACACCGAGGTGCCGCCGTGCTCCTGGGCGAGGTTGTTGATGAGCTCCTGAATCAGAACGGTCTTGCCGACGCCGGCGCCGCCGAACAGACCCGTTTTGCCGCCACGGATGTAGGGCTCAAGCAGGTCAACGGCCTTGATGCCGGTTTCGAAAATCTCGGTCTTGGTGGTGAGCTCGTCGAAGCGGGGCGCTGCATGGTGGATGGGATAAAACTCCTCCACCTCGGGCATGGGCTTACCGTCGACAGGCTTGCCCATGACGTTCCAAATGCGGCCGAGCGTCTTGGGGCCAACGGGCATCTTCATGGGCTCACCGGTATCGGTGGCGATGAGACCACGCTGCAGGCCGTCGGTCGAGGACATGGCGACCGTGCGGACGACGCCGCCCGGAAGCTGGCTCTCGACCTCGAGGATCGTGCTCAGGTGACCGATCGGGGTCTCGGCCTCGACCGTGAGCGCGTTGTAGATCGGGGGCACCGCGCCGTCAAACTTGACGTCGACGACAGGGCCGATGATACGCACGATGCGGCCATCACCGGCAGTCGTCTTCTTGGTGGCTTCCTCGACCGCAAGCTTTACGGTGTTATTAGCCATTACTGTTCCTCCAATGCTGAGGCTCCGCCGACGATCTCGTTGATCTCGGTCGTGATCGAAGCCTGGCGCACGCGACTATACGTGCGGGTAAGGGTCGAGATGATCGCGGTGGCGTTTTCCGTCGCGGAGTGCATGGCCTTGCGGCGCGCACCCTGCTCGGCGGCCGCCGAATCGATCAGGGCCTGGTAGATGACCGTCAGGATATAAGACGGTACAAGCTTGCCGAGAACATGCTCGGGAGAGGGCACGAACTCGAACGTGGACGAGATGCGCTTAGGGGCGTCGGTCTCGTTCTTACGCGGACCGTGGGCCATAGCGATCATCTCGGGATCGAGCGGCAGCAAGTGCTCGACGCGAAGTTCCTGATCCACGCGGTTCTTGGCGTGGTGGTAGACAAGCTCGACACGGTCAAGCTCACCGGCACGATACGCATCGCAGATATGAGAGGAGATCATGCGAGCCTGATTGAAATCGGGCTCGGAGGAATTGCCCTCAAAATGCATGATGACATTTGCGCGGTCACGGAAATACGTGGCCGGCTTACGCCCACACGCGATGATCTCGCACTCGATGCCATCGTTCGCCCAAGAAGCGGCGAGCTTTTCGGCCGTGCGCTCCACCGTCGTATTGAAACCGCCGGCAAGGCCGCGGTCCGAAGCAATGACGACAATCAGGCCATGCTTGACGCTCTCATGCTTCTGCAGCATGGGATCGGTGCCCGAGCAGGAGGCGTCGCCGGCAACCGTCAGCATGACGTCGGTCAGCGCCTCCTTATAGGGCTCGGCCTGCTTGGAGCGATCGAGGGCACGACGGATCTTGGCCGTAGAGACCATCTCCATCGTGCGCGTGATCTGCTTGGTCGTGGTAACCGAGGAGATTCGCTTCTTAATGTCGCGAAGGTTGGCCATAGGGCTTAGTTCTCCTCTGATCCAGTCGTGTCGGCATGGTGTTTGGCCATGAACTGCTGCTTGAAGTCACCAATGACACGCAAGAGCTCGGCCTTGGTGTCGTCGTCGATCTTCTTGGCGCGAACCTTGTCGAGCAGCGAGCCAAAGCCATTGTCCATATACTCGATAAGCTCGGCACGGAAAGGCAGCACGTCGGCGATCTCCAGGTCATCCAGGAAGCCCTCGTTGCCAGCAAACAGCGTAACGATCTGCTCGCCAACCTCAAACGGTTTATAACGCGGCTGCTTCAGGAGCTCGGTCATGCGAGCGCCGTGGGTAAGCTGCTTTTGCGTGGCCTCGTCGAGGTCGGAGCCGAACTGCGTAAAGCCGGCGAGCTCCTGGTACGAAGCAAGGTCCAGACGGAGGTTGCCGGCGACCTGCTTCATGGCCTTGGTCTGTGCATCGCCACCGACGCGGGACACGGAGATACCCACGTCGACTGCCGGGCGCTGACCCTGGAAGAAGAGCTCGGACTGCAGGTAGATCTGACCATCGGTAATGGAAATAACGTTGGTCGGAATGTAGGCCGAGACGTCGCCGTCCTGGGTCTCGATGATCGGCAGAGCCGTCATGGAGCCGTAACCGTTCTTCTTGGACATCTTGACGGCACGCTCGAGCAGACGAGAGTGCAGGTAGAAGATGTCGCCAGGATAGGCCTCGCGTCCGGGCGGACGATGCAGCGTCAGCGACATCTGACGGTAGGCCACGGCCTGCTTGGACAGGTCGTCGTAGATGACGAGCACGTGACCGCCGGGGTTGGTCTCGCTGGCAGGCTTGCCGTCCTCGCCGTTGTACATAAAGAACTCGCCGATAGCGGCACCGGCCATAGGCGCGATGTACTGCATAGGGGCGGAATCGGCAGCGGTGGCCGAAACGATGATGGTGTAGTCGAGCGCACCGTGCTGAGCGAGGGTCTCGCGGATGTTGGCAACCGTGGAGGCCTTCTGGCCGATGGCGACATAGATGCAGACCATGCCCTTGCCGCGCTGATTGAGGATAGCGTCGATGGCGATGGCGGTCTTACCGGTCTTACGGTCGCCGATGATGAGCTCACGCTGACCACGGCCGATAGGCACCATGGAGTCGATGGCCAACAGGCCGGTCTGAACCGGCTCGCACACCGGGGTACGGTCGATGACACCGGGGGCCTTGAACTCGATGGGGCGACGATGCGTGGCGACGATGTCACCCAGACCGTCGATGGGCTGGCCGAGCGGATTGACGACGCGGCCGAGCATGGCACGGCTCACGGGGATATCCATAATGCGGCCAGTGGTGCGGCACTCGTCGCCTTCCTTGATGGAGTCGACGGCACCGAACAGAACGGCGCCGACCTCGTCACGGTCAAGGTTCTGGGCAAGGCCGAAGACGGTCTCACCGGTATCGGAGCTCTTGAACTCCAGAAGCTCGCCTGCCATGGCGCTCTTGAGGCCGGAGACACGCGCGATGCCGTCGCCTACCTCGTCGACCGTTGAAACCTCATGCGTATCGACCGTCGCGGAGAGGCTCGTGAGCTGCTCCTGCAGTTTCTTGGCGATATCCTGGGCATTGAGGGTTTCGGACATTAGGCTTCACCTCCGTACGAATTAGCAGAGTTTGCGAGGGTCTCCTGCGCGACGCGCAGCTGCGTCTTGACGGAAATGTCACGACGCTCGCCGCGGGCCTCGAGCACCAGGCCGCCCACGATAGACGGGTCGACCTGCTCGATAAGGAATACCTTGCGGCCGAAGTCCTGCTCGCATTTCTTAGTGATGGTTTGACGCAGCTCGTCGTCGAGCGGGATCGCCGTGGTGACGGTCACGCCCACTACATCCTCGTCTTCCTCGGCAACATACTTAAAGGCAGCTGCCACCTTGGGAAGAAGGTCGAGCTGGTCGCGCTTGGACATGGTGTCGAGCACGGCGATAATCTCGGGGCTGGCGCTAGCCAGGCGCTCGATCATCTCGAGGTCCTCGAACACATGGTTCTCGGCCTTGGCGGCTTCCAAAAGGGAGCGCGCGTAGGTCTCGAGTACCTTGTCCTGATAGCGGCTAGTCGGCATTCAGGCTACCTGCTTCCTGGATGTAGCGCTCGATGAGCTTCTTCTGCTCGGACTCGTCCTCGAGTGCCTCGCCCACGATCTTGGTGGCGACGGCAACGGACAGGTCGGCGATGGAGCTCGCGGCACCGGCGTAGATGGACTTGCGCTCGTCCTCGACGGTCGTATGGGCCTTGGCGATGATCTCCTCGGCCTCCTTGTGAGCAGCCTCGATGAAACGGGCGCGCTCGGACTCGGCGTCCTTACGGGCCTCGAGAACGATGTCGGCAGCCTGACGACGGGCGTCGGTGACGATCGAGTCGGACTCAGCGCGCTTGGCGATGGCCTCCTGCTTGGTCTTCTCGGCCTCGTCGAGGCTCTCCTCGATCTTCTTGCCGCGCTCCTCCATGGTTTTCATGATGCCCGGCAGGGCGACCTTGGCCAGCACGATCCAGATAATCAGGAAGGCGATAAGCGCCGGGATGAACTCCGCCATCTTAGGGATGAGGATGTCCGCACCGGCAGCGCCGTCCTCGGCGAACGCGGAAACCGGCATGAGCAGCGCGGCCGCGGACGCGGAGAGTGCGATCGCGCTCTTCTGGGATGAAAGATTCATACTTGACGCTCCGTGCTATTTAACGATCAGCGCGACAACGAAGCCGATCAGAGCCAGAGCCTCGCCGAAGGCGGAGCCCATGATGAAGACGGTGAACACGCGGCCCTGGACCTCAGGCTGACGGGCCATAGCACCCGTAGCACCCAGAGCAGACAGGCCGATAGCAAGACCAGCGCCGATAACACCGAGACCGTAACCGATAACTCCCACGATTCCTCCTTTGTCGTGCGTGTCTTATTTCACGCAGGATAACCTTTTTATAACTGCCGGGCTCCATGGGTACGGGCACCGGCGGTTTAACGAATTGCCTTACCTTTAAGGCGCGAACGGAAGACTACTCCTCCTCCGCGACCTCCTCTGCCTCGGAGACATACACGGCGGTAAGGACCGTGAAGACGTAAGCCTGGATGGCGCCGACCACAAGCTCGATCGCATAGATCAGGATGAGGATGGCAAGCCAGGCCAGCGAAGGCAGGGCGCCGACGGCGTGGGCCGCGGAAACCTGCTGAAGCAGCGGCTGCATGAACATGCTCGCCATGATGGCGAACGAGCCCATGACCACGTGTCCTGCGAACATGTTGCAGAACAGACGGACGGCGAGCGTGATGAGGCGCAGGAAGGTCGAGAAAAGCTCGACGACCCACACAAGCACGTTCATCGGGAAGCTCACGCCCTGCGGGGCGAGGCTCTTGATGTAGCCGATCACGCCGTGAGCCTTGCATCCGTAGTAGATGAAGTACACGAAGGCGAAGATGGCGAGCGCAGCGGTGGAGCCGATTGCGCCGGTGCCGGGCTTCATTCCCGGGATCAGGCCGATCATGTTATTGATCAGGATGAACAGGAAAAGCGAGCACAGGAACGGGAAGTGCTTCTTCCAGTTCTCACCCACGACGCCCTTGCCGATATCGTTCTCGACGTACTCGATGATGTACTCGAAACCGTTGACGAAGAAGCCCTTGGGAACCAGGGTCTGCTTCTTCTTGAACACGGCCAGGACGATCAGGAGCACGATCGTGGAGACGATCAGCCAAAACGAGTACTGCGTGATGCCGCAGCTCAGATCGCCCACGACAGGGGTGGAGCTGAACTCGCTGACCAGATGATTAATCTCATCAGGCAGCTTTTCAAAAATTTCCACGACTTACCTTTCGACCTCATGAGGATCTCGCAGCGCCTTGGCGACGCGAACCGTGCAGGCGGCCATAAAGGCCACGAAGCCGATCGCCTCGCCCAGGAGGAACATGCGAAATGCCTCTCCGAACAACGCAAACACAACCAAGGTAAAGACGAGCAGGGCGACTGCCGAGACCGCCAGACTCACCATGCCCTTGAGCATGTCCGCATTCTGCTTATCGTCAAGAACCGGCTTGAGCGTAAAGACAAAGGGAAGGAAGGCAATCGCGCCCGCGATGGCACCTGCAACGATAGCGAGCAGATCGGCTATCTGAAACACTGGCGTCCTCACTTTCCTTTTTTATCGCCTCACAGGACAGTTCCCGCCAAACATTGGTGACTATTGTACGAGCCAATCGCTAAAGTACAACCGAAAAAGCATCGGTTAATACGCACCTGTTCGTTTTCTTAAGACCTTCTTTATGCCGCAGGTACGGTAATACGTTTTTCTCGAACCCTGCAGGGCAAAACGTCCGTTAACAGGAGTGCGCGCGGTCGTCTTTTGTTCGACCGCGCGCACCATTTCTTCGTATTTTCGACGTTAGCCGGTATGCCCCAGAGATTACAGCGTGCCGTAGATGCGGTCGCCGGCGTCGCCCAGGCCGGGAACGATGTAGGCAGCTTCGTTGAGATGGTCGTCGATGGCGCAGGTATAAATATGTACGTCGGGGTCCTTTTCGGTCAGTGACTTGAGGCCCTCGGGGGCCGCGACGATACACAGCATGCGAATATCCTTAACACCGCGCTCGCGCAGGTAGCTGATGGCCATCTCGGCCGAACCGCCCGTGGCGAGCATGGGGTCGACAACCAGGCAGATGCGCTGGTCGATATCCTTGGGCATCTTGCAGTAATACTCATGCGGCTCGTGGGTAACCTCGTCACGCTCCATACCGATGTGGCCCACGCGAGCGGAGGGCACCAGGTCGAGGATGCCGTCGACCATGCCGAGGCCCGCACGCAGGATGGGAACAATGGCGAGCTTCTTGCCGGCAAGCTGCTTAAACATGGCGGTGGTGATGGGAGTCTCGACCTCGACGTCTTCCATGGGCAGGTCGCGCATGGCCTCGTAGCCGTCAAAGAGCGCAAGCTCGCGCACGAGCTGGCGGAACTGGTTGGTGCCGGTGCTCTTGTCGCGCAAGATCGACAGCTTGTGCTGGACGAGCGGATGGTCGACAAGCGTCACGCGGGACGTATCGTAGGTGACGGTCATGGGTTGATTGCCCCTTTCGTTGCGGCCGGAAGATGGCCTTGCTGACAAGACGCCTGGCGACGTTGTTGCCTCGCGCCGTGCATAAGTTTAACGGTTTGTTGTATCGAGCAGCTCGTCGCAACCCTACTGAGCGGTGTTGAGCGAACGCTTGACGGCATCACGCCAACCAGCGAGGTTGCTCTCACGGCGCTCGGCGGACATGTGAGGATGGAAGACTTTGACGATCTGAGCGTTTTGCTCCAGCTCCTCCAAATCCTCCCAATAGCCGACAGCAAGGCCCGCCAAGTACGCGGCGCCAATCGCCGTGGTCTCCACCGTCTCGCACTGCAGCACGGGAATATCCAGCAGATCAGCCTGGAATTGCATGATGAACTCGTTGCGCGAGGCACCGCCATCGACGGACAGGCGCTCAATCGAAAGTCCCACGTCCTGCTCCATGGCGCGTAGCACGTCATAACTCTGGTAGGCCATGGACTCGCAGGCCGCACGCACAATGGTCGCGCGACTCGAGGCGCCGGTCAGGCCGCACACGATACCGCGAGCATGCGGGTCCCACCAGGGAGCGCCCAGGCCTGCGAAGGCGGGGACGAAGTAGCAGCCCTCGTTGTCGTTAATCGAAGTGGCGAGTTGCGCGGACTCGCTCACGCTCGAGATGATGCCCATGTTGTTGCGCAGCCAGTTCATGGTTGAGCCGGCGGCAAAGATAGAACCCTCGAGCGCATAGCTGATCTTGCCGTCCGCGGCGATACCGATCGTGGAGACCAGACCGTTCTTGGATTCGACGATCTCGTCGCCGGTGTTCATGAGCATAAAGCAACCCGTGCCATAGGTGTTTTTGGTCTGGCCGGGATGGAAGCAGCAGTGGCCGAACAGCGACGCCTGCTGGTCGCCCGCCACGCCCATGATGGGTGGCATGTTGGTCATGATGTCGCTCGCGACGCGGCCGTAGTCGCCCGAGCTCCAACGAACCTCGGGCATCATGGAACGCGGGACGTCGAAAAGCGCCAGCAGATCGTCGTCCCAATCGAGCGCATGGATATTAAAGAGCGCGGTGCGGCTGGCATTGGTGTAGTCGGTGGCAAATACCTGACCGCCGGTGAGGTTGTAGATGAGCCAGGTGTCGATGGTGCCGAACATGAGGTCGCCCGCCGCCGCGCTCTCACGCGCACCATCGACGTTGTCGAGGATCCACTGCACCTTGGAGGCCGAGAAATACGGGTCGAGCGTAAGCCCCGTGCGGGAGCGCACCAGCTCTTCTGCGCCCTGCTCGACCAGCTCGTCGATCAGAGGTGCGGTGCGACGGCATTGCCACACGATGGCGTTATAGATGGGTTGGCCGCTTATGCGGTCCCACACCACCGTGGTCTCGCGCTGGTTGGAGATACCGATGGCGGCGATGCGGTCAGAATGGATGCCGCTCTTAAACTGGACCTCCATCATCACGCCGATCTGACTGGCAAGCACCTCCGTGGGATCCTGCTCCACCCAGCCGGGGCGCGGGAAGCTGGTTTTGACGCTACGACGCGCCTGGGCGACGATGCAGCCGTACTCGTCGACGATAGTCGCGAGTACCGAGGTAGTGCCGCAGTCGAGCGCCATGATGTAGGAACCGCCAAAGCTAAACGAGGCGTCTTCCATACCCAGGCTACCTAGATTCAACGACATCGCTTACACCTTTCTATTGCATCGGGTCGGACAGGACCCGCTCGATCTCTGATGCGGGAAGTGCGCCTTGGCGCAGGATCTGGAGCTCGCCGTGCTGAAACGACACGATGGTTGAGGCGTCGCGACACGGGGTCTCACCGGCGTCGACGGCCACATCGACCCCCTCCAGGATGCGCTCCTCCACCGTGACAAAACTTGCCGGCGCGGGCGCGCCATGCGTGTTGGCGCTGGTGCAGGCAAGAGGGCTGCCGCAGGCGCGGATGAGCGCCTGCACCACGGGCGAGGCCGAAGCGCGAAGTGCCACCGTGTCGTCGGCGGCGCGCATAAAGGTCGGCACGCAGGGGGCCGCCTTAACCACGATAGTCAGGGCGCCCGGCCAGCATCGTCG
Source organism: Collinsella aerofaciens (assembly GCF_963360655.1). Taxonomy (NCBI): domain Bacteria; kingdom Bacillati; phylum Actinomycetota; class Coriobacteriia; order Coriobacteriales; family Coriobacteriaceae; genus Collinsella; species Collinsella aerofaciens. The sequence continues at coordinate 1,352,648 of NZ_OY725712.1, read as the reverse complement.
GGCGAGCACGCGGGCCTCGTTAGGGATATCCACGCCATAGCGGTCGAGTGCCTCGGCATCATCGACCAGCCAGGCAACCGTTTGGGTGAGCTCGCGCTGCTTGAGGGTAAAGATACGACGATAGCCGGTGCCGAGTGCGGGGACCGCGGCGCCGTTGACGGTGGCCTGCGGATCGCGCGGCCACGGCAGAGGTTCACTTGTATCTTGTGGAACGGCATCCGAGAAGGCGTTGACCGCCACGGCGACACCGTAGACCGTCTCGGTTGGAATAAGCGCCAGGCCGCCGCGACCGAGTAGCTCGGCCGTGCGCTCGACTGCAAGCCGATGCGGCTCGCGCGCTCCCTCGTATACCCGATAGACCGTCTGCATGTGTATGCCAGCCCCTTACGCTCTGGTGCAAGTTTGTTTACTGTGGGGCATTCTCGCACGAAACGTTCAACCTATTTGCCCAGAGCGCATGTTGGTTTGGTGAGCGGCTCTAGTAGTCGGTGAAAGTGAGGGGGTTATTGGACTGCGACGAACTTCTTTGGCCTGCCGGCGTGGCGTTCTTGGGCGGCGTAGCGCTCGATGCTGTCTATCGTTATCATCCGACGGCCGTCGACAAGTTCAACATCGAGCTTTCCGGCTTTGACCAGCGCGGTAATCCGCGGAGCGGAGACTTTGAGGTCCAGCGCTGCGTCTTTAAATGTTCGGCACGCCGCTTCCCGAGCGTCCTCGTGGTCGATTTCGACTGAAAGGGCCACGACCTCGGCCGAGCGTTCGTACCCTGCCGGAGTCAAACCGTTGTTGAGGTCGTCGGCCAAAAACGCCATCAGTGCCTCGGTGGCATGGGCAATCGCTTCTTCGCGCGTATCGCCATCGGCAAAGGCGCCGGGAATCTGCGGGAAACTGGCGCAGTAACCGTCGTCTTCTTTTATGAGAACGCAGTCATAGGTAAATCGCTGCCTCATTTTGCCTCCAACTACCATTCAGCTTGGCGACGAATACTTGCCCACGTGCCCTTCTTTGGTCGATCACCACCAGAGCCGTTCACGGTGACAACACGGTCACCAGAAACATACTTAGCATGACTACCGACTTGCGCGACCTTCACGAATCCATCGTGCTTGAGTAGGGCAATGATTTCCCGAAAGGTAGGAGGTTGCATGGGCCGACCTCTTTCAGCCGTCCTAATTATAAACTACTTTATAATTTTTGCTAACCAGTTAATAAATATTACTGGCGCTGTTTGGGCTCGGTGACGATGGCTCGGACGATGCGGGGGCGATCGGTGAGGTCATGGACGATACGCACGTCCGAAAGGCCTGCCTGGCGACAGAGCTCGGCCGCGGCATCGAGGGCACCCTCGTAGAGCTCGCAGGCAAACAGGCCGCCGGCGCGCAGCATGTAAGGCGCCGCATTGAGCAGGCGGCGGAAGATATCGAGGCCGTCGGCGCCGCCCTCGAGCGCCAGGTCGGGCTCAAAATCCTTGACCTCGTGCGGCAGCGAGCGCATGACGCCGGTCGGGATGTAAGGTGGGTTGGAGACAAGCACGTCGAAGGTGCCCCACTCTTCGCGGGGAATAGAACTCACCAGGTTGGTGAGACTAAAGGCGACCTCGTCGGACGTGAGGCCAAGCGCATCGCGGTTTTTGGTGGCCAAATCGATAGCGCGCGGCTCGATATCGGTGGCGGTGCAGGTAATGTGGCCGCGGCGCTCCCAGGCAAGGGAGAGCGAAATGCAGCCCGTGCCGCAGCCGACCTCGAGAACGCGGGCGATGCGAGGCTCGGCTGGGGCAGGCGAAGCGGCATCCTGAGCTGAAGCCGTCTCCTGGTCGGCACCCTCGATGGCGATGCCGTATTCGTCGAGCTCGGGCTCGGCGGCTTCCGCGGCTTCGGCTTCTGCTGCCTGCGCGGCGGCTTCCTCGGCCTCGCGGTCGGCCAGCTCCTCGGCATAGGCACGGCTGCCCAGCACATCGCCGCCCAGCGCCGCCTCGTCGGCGGCCGTCAGGTTAGCGGCACGGCGCTCGGCGGTCGCGCGTTCGTCTGCCAGCGCGGCCTCGGCCTTGCGTGCCTCCTCAACCTCATCGTTCCAGGGCAGCTCAACGCGCTGACGGGCGGCAGCCTCGGGGCTCAGCACCTCGGCATCCAGATAATTGAGGACTTCCTCGACGAGCATCTCGGTCTCGGGACGCGGAATGAGCACGCCGGGGGCGCACGTGACGTCGATCATGCGAAACTGCGTGCTGCCGGTGATGTACTGCAGCGGTTCACCTTTAGCGCGACGAACAACGGCCGCGTGCATGGTCTCGAGCTGAGCCGCGTTAAGCGTCTCGTCCATGCGCATATATAGGTCAATGCGCGCCAGGCCCGTGGCGGCGCACAGCAGCCACTCGGCAGAAAGACGGGGGTGCTCCTCGCCGCGCTCGGCCAGGTACTCCTTGGTCCACTCGAGACAACGCTTGATGGTCCAAATCTCGTTTGCCATGGGGCCCTCCCCTCTTAAGCGCCGGACGGCGCGCGAATGTCGGAGCAGATTGTACGCGAGGCCAGCGCTTGGCAAGGGACGATTGAAGGCGATTATCGAGAATCAGCCCAGATTTTTGCACCGAGCTCGCTCAAAGTGTTCATTCGCCGACGTCTAGATTTGCATTCGTCAAGCTTTTGGCAAGGTTGCCCCAAAACTAACCAATATCTAACCAAGAACTTGCCAAATCACTTGACGCGCGACGCATCAAAAATCGCCCCGCGACTTCTTGAACGATTTTTCGAGCATTATTTTCAATAGCAGATGAATGCCGCTAATTTCTTTGAGCAGGTAGCCGACTTCATGGCCATCAAAGCCGATTGAATAACATCTCAAAGCAATGTGCCCAACCTAGTCATTTAAGAACGTCCCCAATGACTACCTCTAAGGCGCCGCAGGTTGAGCATACCGCATCCGGAGCAAGGCAGCGCCGCAGGTAGAGGACGGACAGCGAGCGGGTCGCATTTGAGACAAGGTGACGTGAAACGAAAGGGCGCTGACCTTCTGGTCGCGCCCTTGAAGTTGAACGTCAGATTGTCCAAATGCGGCCCGCGCAGCGTCGGCTGGTCCGCCGTTCGGTAGAACGGCGGAACCTACACAGCCTGTGCCAGCTTCTCGGCTCGCTCGGCGGCGGCGAGGGCCTCGATGACGGTGCCGAGCTGGTCGCCCAGAAGCACGCCGTTGTAGGTGGAGTTGAAGCCGATGCGGTGATCGGTCACACGGTCCTGGGGCTGGTTGTAGGTACGGATCTTCTCGGAACGGTTGCCGTGGCCGATCTGGCTCTGACGCTCGGCACCGAGCTCGGCCTGCTGCTTCTCGAGCTCCATCTCGTACAGACGGGCGCGCAGCATCTGCATGCAGACCTCGCGGTTCTGAATCTGGGAGCGCTGCTCCTGCGACTGCACCACGGTGTTGGTGGGCAGGTGGGTAATGCGCACGGCGGAGTAGGTAGTGTTAACGCACTGACCGCCAGGGCCGGAAGCACAGTAGGTGTCGATGCGCAGATCGGACTGGTTAATCTGGACGTCGATCTCCTCGGCCTCGGGAAGCACGGCGACGGTAGCCGTGGAAGTCTGGATACGGCCCTGGGACTCGGTCTTGGGGACACGCTGGACGCGGTGCACGCCGGACTCGTACTTCATGACGGAGTAGACGCGGTCGCCCTCGACCTTGAACTCGATGGACTTAAAGCCGCCAGCCTCGCTGGGGCTGGAATCGAGCACCGTGGTCTTCCAACCACGCGACTCGCAGAAGCGCTGGTACATCTTGTACAGATCGCCGGCAAAGATGGCGGCCTCGTCGCCACCGGCGGCGGAGCGGATCTCGACGATGGTGTTCTTGTCGTCGTTGGGGTCGCTCGGGATGAGCATGTACTTGATGTCTTCCTCGAGCTGTGGGAGCTTTTCCTCGTTCTCGGAGATGTCCATCTGGAGCATCTCCTTCTCGTCCGCATCGCTGGTGTCGCGGAGCATCTCCTTGGCGGCCTCGATGTCATCGAGCGCGCCGATGTACTCGCGCGAGGCGGCGATGAGGTCGGACTGGTGTGCGTACTCCTTGTTGAGACGCGTGAACTCCTTGATGTCGGAGGCGACGGCCGGGTCGGAGAGCTTCTTCTCGAGCTCCTCGTAGGCCTTAATAATCTTTTCGAGCTTGTCGCGCATGGCGGGACTCCTTTATGTGCGTGAAGGTGAAAATCGGCAGAGTTGATGGGGCGCGCGGCGCCACTGCGGGGGTAAGCCCAGCTAGAACATGTCGATCTTCAGATACATGCGCATCCCTTCGCGTATGGGGTACATAGTTGCGGTCTAACCCATACATGATAGCGTGCGCAGGCATACCTGCATATAACCCGCACGGAATGTAACTCCTTCACCTGCGGTTTGCAGCTTTTCCGGGTGTATTTGGCCTAGATTTGCAGCTTTTCCGGGTCCAGATGGCTGCTTCGTGCAGCTTTTCCGGGCTTCTAGAGCGTGTGGAGCAGGGCGATGAGGAAGCGGATGCCTTGGAGGTAGGCGCGACGGGAACAGGACGCCGCTCATGCGCGAGCAGCTCGAGGACGGGCGCTACAGGAAGACCTGGAAGAAGATGATGGAGCCGGAGTACGAGTTCCATCCGGAGCCGGACGTGCAAACGGCGGGCTAACATAGCCTTTCACCGAAAAGGGCGGGTGGCCGCGCCCTGCGACCACCCGCCCTCAATCAAAGCCCTTCTCGGCCGCCGCAGTTACCGGTTCCGGCGCCGCAGAATCACGCCTGCGGCGATCAGCACCACCGCGCCGCCCGCGATGCCACCCAGGGCCATCGGCGACAAGCTGGTATCGCCCATGTTCGGCAGACCCGGCTTCTCCTCCTTCGACACCGGTGGGTTGGTGGGCGGCTCCGTCGGCGGGTTGACCGGCGGGGTGGTCGGCGGCGTGTACGTGTTCTTGAACACCGGCGCCACGTCACCGTCATAGGTTACCGTCGCCACCAGATGGCCCGCACCGTCGTCCGTCACCGTCACCGTTACCCGGTGCTCGGCCGCGTCGTACGTCACGTTCTTCTGACCGTCGTCCACCTCGGAGATGCTGTAGGCGTACGTCCCGGGCTTGTCGTACGAGATCGCCTCGAAGCCCACCGTGCCGTCCGCCGCGTTCTTGGCGGTCTGCAGCACCTTGCCGTCGGCATCCTTCAGCTGGAAGGAGAACTGCCCTTCCTTAAGGTCTTCGCCGCTCAGCACCTTGGAGGCCCCCAGCTTCACCTCAGTCGCGGCCGGCGCGTAGCTGTTGCTGAATGCCACCGCATCCGCAGCCTTGCCGCCCTTGCTGTAGGCAACCTGCGCCTCCAGCGCGTGCGTCTCCGCATTCTCCGTCACCGTCACCGTCGCGGTAAAGACCGTCGTGTCGTAGGTGACGCCGTTCGCCGTCGCCCCTGCCCGCTCGGACACGGTGTAGACGTACGTCCCCACCTTGTCCAGCTGCAGCGGCGCGAAGCCAAACGTGCCGTCGGCGCCGTTCTGCACCGTCTGCACCACGTTACCGTCGGCGTCCTTCAGGTCGAAGGAGAACTCACCCTCGGCCAAGTCGCGGCCGGTCAGAGCCTTCGTTCCGGTAATCGTCGCCGTCGTTGCCGTCGGCGTGTAGATGTTGGTGAAGGTCAGATCCGCGGCCGTCTTGTTCGCCGTCGCGGTCAGCTGGCCGCTGCCGTCGTCGGTCACGCTCACCGTCACATCCAACACCGCATCGCTGTAAGTGATGGTGCCATCTTGGCCCGCAACCTCCTTCACCTGGTACGTATGCGAACCAGTCGCAGTGTACGAGATGGCCTTGAAGGTAAACGCGATACCCGCGTTCGTGGTCCGGTCAATCTCCTGCCCGGTGGCCGCGTCAATCAGCGCGAACGTGAACTCGCCATCGGCGGGCGTCCGCATGGTGGCCGAATCGGTATTCTCAAGCACCTTGATGCCGGAGATCTGGTAGGAGGTCGCGCCCGGCTGGTAGCTGTTCGCAAACGTCATGGTGTTGGGGGTGACGCCGTTCTCGGTGCCCTTGCTCGGCTTCGCCGTGGAGCTCTCTACCGCCAGCTTGCCGTCGTTGTTGTCCTTCACCACGTAGGTCAGGGTGTACGTCTTGCCGGTGTAGGTCACGCCCGGCACGCCCGGCGCGTCCCCCGTCGGCTGCACCTCGCGGACCGTGTAGGTAAAGGTGCCCGCATGGTCGAAGGTCAGCTTGTCGAAGGCAACCTTGCCGTGCGCATCGTTCTTCTGGGTCTGGATCACCGAGCCGTCAGACCCCACCAGCTCGAAGGCGAAGTCTCCCGCCTTTAGCTGATAGCTGCCGTCGTGCACGTCAACGCTCTTGGTGAGGGCGATCGCGCCGGAGTCCGTCGCCTGTGCCTCGTAGGTGTTGGTGAAGCTGGGCTTCGTGACATTCGTGCCGTCGTAGGCGACGCTCGCCTGCAGCGTGCCGGCATTGTCAGCAACCGTCACCACGGCATGGTGCACCGCGGCGTCGTAGGTCACGTAGGCCAGATCACCCTTCCGCTCCACGATGGTGTACTCGTGCGTGCCCGGCTTCGCGTAGGAGAAGGCGTCGAAGTTAACACTTCCGTCCGCGCCGTTGGTCGCGGTCCGGACGGGCTTGGCCCCGGCAAGCTGCTCAGCCGTCAGGTTGCCCTCGTACACATCGAAGGTGAACTCGCCGCACTTGGGGACGATCGGCGTGTTGTCGTCCTTCTTCACATAGCTCTTCTGCGCACCGAGGGCCAGGCCGGTCGCGGCCGGCTGGTAGGTGTTGGTGAAGGTATCCGAGCCGGATGCGCTCGTCACGATCGCCTTCGCATTCAGTGCTCCGTTCCCGCCGTCCGTGACCGTCACCGTATAGGTGAGGGGATGGCTGTCATAGACCATGCCCGGCTCCGCGCCCGGCTGCTCCACGATGGTGTAGGTGAAGTCCTTGCTCGCGGCGCCGTCCAAGTCGGAGAGCTGGAACTCGCGCGTGAAGCTGACCTTGCCGTTTGCATCGTTCTTCGCGGTGTCGAGCACGTTGCCGGCAGCGTCCTTCAGGTCGAAGGTGAACTCGCCGTCCGCGGGCTTCGTCGTGTGGTCGAAGCCGTCCGCAACCTTGATGGTCTTGGTCGCCGTCAGGATTACGGAACCCTTTGCGTCGTAGGTGTTGTTGAAGGTGGGAGCCGTAGCGGCACCGTCATAGGTGACGGTCACCTTCGTCTTGTTGTTGTCGCCCTGGTTCTGCTCTACCTTGACGTGGACCTTGACTTTCTTGGCGTCGTAGGCCACGCCGTCGACGGTCTGGCCGGCTTTCTCCTCCTTGAGCGTGTAGTCGTACTCGCCCAGGTTCAGGTTCTTGACGGCCAGCTCGACCTTGCCGCCCCGGTCGTTGGTGCCCTTGGCGACCTCGTTGCCGGCCTGGTCGTACAGGCCGAAGGTGAACGCGTCGGCCGTCAGGTCCTTGCCCGTGAGGATCTTCGTCGCCTCGACGGTAACGTCCGTCGTCGGCTTCGAGTTGGTGAAGGTCGGAACGTCGGCCTCGCCGTCGTAGGTGGCGGTCGCCTTTAGCTCGCCCTTCTCATCGGAGACCTTGATGTGGACCTTCACGTCCTTCGTGTCGTACACGACGGTCGGGTCGTTGCCGGCAACCTCCTTGATGGTGTAGTCGTGATCGCCCGGCGTGTCGTAGCTGATTGCCTGGAAGGCGACCTTGCCGTCCTTGTCATTCTGGACGGTCTGGATCACGTTGCCATCCTTGTCGAGCAGCTGGAACGTGAAGTCGCCCCCTGCGAGCTCGCCACCCGTGAAGCGCTTCGTCGCCTTGAGCGTTACCGAGGTCTCCTTCGGGTGGTACGTGTTCGTGAAGGTCTTGTCTCCACTCGTTACCTGCGGTGTGGCCGTCAGCGAGCCGGTGCCATCGTCCGCGACCGTCACCTTGTAGATGAGCGCATGGGTGTCGTAGACCATGCCCGGCTCCGTGCCCGGCTTCTCCGCGATGGTGTAGGTGAAGTCCTTGCTCGCAGCGCCGCCCAGGTTGGAGAGCGTGAACTTGCGCGTGAACTTCACCGTGCCATCGGCCTTGTTCGTCGTGGTGCCGAGCACCTTGCCGTCGGCGTCCTTCAGCTCGAACGTGTATTCGCCGCCCTTCAGCTTGGTGTCGTGCGTGAAGCCCGGCGCGACCGCAACGATCTTGGTCGCCGTCAGCTCCACGGATCCCTTTGCGGTGTAGGTGTTCGTGAAGGTGGGGGCATTGGCCTTGTCACCATCGTAGGTAACAGCGGCGTCCAGCTTGCCGGCATTGTCCATGACCTTCACCACGGCATGGTGCACCGTAGCGTCGTAGGTCACGTGGGACAGGTCGCCCTCCTGTTCCGCGACGGTGTATTTGTACTCGCCGGCCTTGGTGTAGTCGATGGCCGGGAAGGTGACGGTGCCGTCCTCGCTGTTCTTGGCGCTCCGGATGGGTTGCTTGCCCTTCAGCTGCTCAGCCGTCAGGTCGCCCTCGTACAGGTCGAAGGTGAACTCGCCGCCCTTGAGCGTGGCCGGCGTGTTGTCGGGCTTCACATAGGCCTTCTTCGCCGTGAGCGCCACCGAGGTCTCGGCGGGCTGGTACTTGTTAGTGAAGGTCGGGGCATCGTTCTTGCCGTCATAGGTGACGGTCGCCTTCGCCTTGTCGCCCTCCGCCTTCACCGAGACGTGAACCTTCACCGCCTTGGTGTCGTAGGTGATAGTCGGATCGGCACCGACGTTCTCCTCCTTGAGTTTGTAGTCGTACTCGCCGATGGTCAGACCGGTGAGGGCAAGATTGATCTTGCCCTCCTTGTCGTTCTGGACGATCTTGACGGGATTACCCGTGGACGTGTCGCCTTGGTACAGGCCGAAGGCGAACGCGCCGTCCGTCAGCGCCTTGCCCGCGAGAACTTTCGTGGCCTCGACGGTAACGTCCGTCGTCGGCTTCACGTTGGTGAAGGTCGGCACGGCCTTATCGCCGCCGTAGGTGACGGTCGCGTCCAGCGTGCCGTTCTTGTTATCGGTAACGCTGACCTTGACCTTCACTTTCTGACCGTCGTAGACGATGGTCTGGTCGTTACCGGTAACTTCCTTGATGGTGTACTCGTAGTCACCTGCCTCGGTGTAGTTGATGGGCTGGAAGGTAATGTTGCCCTTCTCGTCGTTCGTGACGGTCTCAATGGGCGTGCCTTCCGCCTTGTCACCCTTGTACAGAGCGAACGAGAAGTCGTTCCCCGCGAGCGCACCGCCCGTAAAGCGTTTCTTCGCCGCCAGGGTCACGGAACCCTTCGCAGCATAGCTGTTGGTAAAGGTGGCGAGGTTCACCTTGCCGTCCTTGACCTCAGCCTTGATGGGCTTGGCCTCAGCGTCACCATCCTTCTTCACCGTCACGCCCGTGACGGTCAGCTTGGCGTCCACGTCCTCCACCGTCACCGTGGCGGTGTAAGCGGAGGCGTCCATCGTCCAGCCGGCGTTCTGCACGCCGTCCGCTGCGGGATCATCATCAGCGTTGTGCACCTCGGTGAGCGTGAACGTGTACTCGCCCGCCTTGTTGAACGTCATATTCGAGAAGTCGACCGTCTGGCCCTTGTCCTTGATAATCTTGTCCTTCGTGGCCTTGGACTCCGCGTGCGCGTCGCCCGCCAGGTCGTCCGACACACCCAAGTCGCCGGCGGCGATCTTCTGCTGTGTCTCTTCCGTGGCGGTCAGCGTGAACGAGAACGCCTTCTCCGTGCTCTCAACACCGGAGATCTTCTTCGTCACCTGCGGGGTCAGCTCGTCGCTGGCGTCTGACTTGTAACTGTTCTTGAACGGGACGGTAGGCGTAGCGGGCTTCGCATTGCGACTCGAGACCGTCTTCACGTAGTTGGTCGTGGTATCGAGGCCCTTAATCGCCTCGGCCGTCAGCGCATCAACGTTGCCGCCCCCGCCAACAAGCGCCGTCACGCCCGGGCCCTTCGCGATGGTCGTCTCGGTGTAGAGCTGGCCTTTGTTGTCCGGATTCGGCTTCACCGCAATGAGCACGTAGGCGTCACCGGGGTACTCGGTGTCATACGTGTATCCACCAGCGTTGGCGCCATGCGCCTCAGACACCTTGTACACATACACCTTGTTGTAGCTCAGCTGCGTGAAGTTCATCTTCAGCTTGCCGGACATCGTGGCGGTCTGCGTATCGTCACCGTCATCCTTGCCCACGGTGTTCTTGAACGACTTATCGGTATCAGCCGGCTCCGGGGCCGTCGTACCGTTATACGTCATCGCCTCGATGGTGAACGGGAACATGCCATTCTTCAGCGGGGTACCAACCAGAGTCTTGGTCACATCGATGCCCGCGTAGGTACCAGAGGCCGCATAGATGTTGGTGAACGCGGCGGCGTCCGTCACCTGCCGGTCGGCATCCGTCGTCGCCTGCTTGTTGTCGTACGCAACCGACGCGGTCAGCTTACCGGTGTGCTTGCCGTTCTCGATATCGGTCACTGTGTACGTCACCGTGGACGTATGGCCGTCATACGCAATACCAGTCTTATCCGCGTCGGTCGGCTTCGTCTCGTTCACATTGAACGTATACGTGCCCGACTTGGTGAACACCAGGTCGCCCACACCGAAGGTTGCAGAACGCGTCGCGTCACCGGCGCCTGCGATCTCAACCTTAGTCGTCAGATCGCCGGTCTCATCGGAGTCGGTAGCCTTCCTCTGGGTAACGACCTTGTTTTTAACCGCATCCCTCGTCGCATCATCCGCTGGCGTCAGGGTGAAGTCGAACGCATCGCTCGTCTCCCACGCACGCCCAGCCAGCGTCTTCTGCACAGTAACCGGTGCCGACGTCGTCTGCGTCACCGTGTAGGTGTTCTTGAACGGGATATATCCACCCGTGTCCGTCAGCTGCGTGCCGTCGGCCTTCCAATACGTGGCCGTGGAGGACAGGCACTTACCCGTCCCAGACTCGTTATCAACCTGCTGGTTCTTCACCAGCACGTAGTACACCGTATCGTCGTAGCCTATGCCACTGGACGTCGATGTATCGGAATCCTTGACCTCGGTCACCTTGTACACGTAGGTGAGGTTCTCGCTCTCCATCGTATAGGTGATCTGCGGGAACGCAGCGATACCGTCGTCATCGTTCTTCGCCGTGGTCGTGGTGGACGTGCACCCCTTAGGCATGGGGACCTTGCTGGCACCGACGCTGTAGGAGGTGGCGAGCTTGCCGAAATCGATGGCTCCACTCGGCACGGCATCATTCTTCATCCCGCCGAGTGCCTCGAGCTGGAACGTGAACTTATCCTTCACAAGCGGATTTGCACCGGACTGGTCGGCATACGTCTTCTGCACGTTGAAGGAGATGGTCTCCTCATCGGTGTTATAGGCGTTCGTGATCTTGGCGATTTTGTCAGCGACCTCGATCGGGCTGTCCTCATGGCTCACGCCGTCGTCGGTGTAGGTCTGCTCCATCTTGACTGCCGGCTGCGACAGCGTGCCGTCGCCGCTATCCTTCACCGTCACCGTGACGCGGTAGGAAGCGCTTGAATACCCGAACCCGGGCAGCCAGCTAGCGTCGTTTTGAGACGGCGTGGCCTCGGCAATGAGATAGGTGTAGGTGCCGGGCTTGGCGTACTCAATATTGCCGAAGTCGAACTTGTCCCCGTTCTTGACGGTCTTCACAACCTGCTTCATACCACTCACGGGCGCATCCTTGGCACTGGCGGGCATCGGCGTTCCCTTGTCCGCGCGCAGGTAAATCTTGAAGCTATCGCCATCCTTCCAGTCACGGCCCCGGAGCACCTTCTGCGCCCAGAACGCATTGGTGAGCGTCACCGGCGGCTTTACGCTGTAGGTATTCGTGAATACCAGCTTGTTGGCTTCGGCCAACGTGCCGTTGGCGTTCTGCTTCGCAATCGTGCCGGAGATGCTGTCGTCCTCGCCGCTCAGGGCGTTGCCGCCCTGCTCGCGCTTGGTCAGCGTGAAGCCGGCCGGCATCTTGTCCGTATCGGTCAGCTCCTGCACCGCGTACTGGTCACCCTCGGCGAGACCGTACACGCGGATCGTCTGGTCGGCCGTGATGGTCTGCTCGCGGCCGTTCTCGAGGTCGAACATTTTGCCGACCTGCTTCTCGCTTGCGGTCCCCGCGTTCTCAAACACCGCGGCCTTGTACGTCTTCCCCGCCGTCGTGGGCACGGTGAACTTGAAGGTGAACTCCGCGTCCTTATTGCCCGTCAGGCCATCGGGCAGGGCAACCTTCTTCGTCACCTCGAGGCTCGCCTCGCGTTCGTTCGCCACGCGCACGCAGGTGGCACCTGTGAACAGGGCGTTCAAATTCATGTCGTCCAGATTGGCACGGGCGCCCTTCGCATTAGTGTCACCAGGCACGTCCTGCGTGATGCCCATACGTATCCAGCCCGTCTCGGTCTCCAAGCAATAAGGTTTGCCTTCCTCGGTGGGCCCATACTGGTAGACACGTCCGTTGGCGCCGTACTTGAGGTGCACCTCATCCTCGCCGCCCTTGGCGTCATTGTTCCAGGAAAGGTTGTCGTTGCCGTCGAGCGTCCCGTCGGACGTCTGGCGCTGGCCCTTGATCCACGTGAGCGTGTTGTCGATGTCGCCCTCTGCGCCAAACTGGCCCAGACTCTTCATGAGCGCGCCCGGGCCCACGAACGTCGAAACGCCGTCATCGTCCGTACCAGCATCGGCATGGACGCCGTAATCGTCCACAATCACCTTGGTGAGCGTATCGTTAAGCAGGAAGCCCTTGGGAGCCGAGACCTCCTTTAGGAAGTAAGTTCCATTCACGAGCGGCCTGTTACCGGCGCTTGTATTCGGGAATATGCCCGCACCTTCGAGCGGGACCGGGTTGCCGACCGACCCCGTCGTCAGGGTGTCGTAGGGGGTCTGCTCGCCCTTGAGCACGACCTTGCCGTTCGCGTCTGTTGTCACCTGTCTGGAGGTGTACAGGGCGAACTTCGCCCCGTCAACGGGCTTACCCTCGGTATCGGTCTTCTGCACGAACAGGCGGTTCTGGATGTTCGTGACGAGCAGGCGCGTGGCGAACTGCCGCTTGAAGTTCGTGCCGTCTGCGATGCCGTCGCTGTACACGTGGACGGTGTTCTCGGGCTTCGCGTTGGCGATGGAGCTCTCCGTTGTGTGGTAGATGGCCACCGTGTACTCGGCATCCTTGCGGGCATCACCGCTCAGCAGGTAGTAGTACTTGGAGATGTCACCGGGCAGATTTTGAATCTCTACCTGGTACTGGCCGCTCGTGTTGAGCGTGAAGGCGTGCAGGTCCTTCTTCGCCGCCTCGATAGCGCCGGCCTTGCTCGGCTTCTCGGCGAGGGTGTACCCCATTCCCGTCGATGGGTCGCCCGACACGGCGTACCAATTGTTCTGATTTTTGATATCTGCGTTTGCGCTTTTATCGCGCTTGAGCACCACAGCGAACAGTATGCCAGACTTCAGGTTGACGGTCTCGTCGGACTTCGTCAGGTCATCATCCGCCTTGTACACGTTCACCGGTGCGGTGATGGTCTCCTTCGCGCCGGCAAACGCACCAGTCTTCCACACGACGCTGTCCGCATCCATACCGCCGCGGTTGATGATGACGCCGCCCGCGCCGTTCTCAGCGCTCGCGGGCACGTACTCGAGCTGCATGCTGCCACCTGTCGCCGTGAGACTCGAGCGGTATCCCTCCGGCACGCGCGTCTCCTTCAGGAGGTAGTACTTGTTACCGTGATTCTTGTTGTAGAGATCGTCGAAGTTGATGACGCCGTTGTCATCGTCGTTCGTGAGCGTTAGGTGGCCGGCCTCGTCCGTGGTGCCGGAGCCGAGGAGCGCGTTCTTGTCATTGGTCGTATCTGTAAAGTTCTCGTCTGTTTTGTACAGCGCGAACTCGGCGCTCTGTACGAACTTGCCGTCCTGGTCGAACTTTATGATGTCGGACTCGGGCACCGTCACGAGGTTGAACTTGAGCTCCATGTTGGAGTCGGTGGCGCCGCGCTCCAGGTAGAAGAACTTGAGGGTGTGGTTGGTGTCGTCGGCGAAGGTGTTGCCTTCCCAGCTCGTGTCGCCGGCCTTGCCCGCCTCCTGGTACTTGCTCTTCAGCGTGCCGTTGTAATTGTCGTTTACCTTAATGTCGCCCGTATGAAAGTTGATGCTCAGACTCGCGCGGTTGTGAATACCGCCGATATCACCCACGAGGACATCATCGATGAACACCCAGACGTCATCATCGCCGGCGAACTCGAAGGTCATGTCATTATTATTGTTCGTCAGGCCGCCCTTGGGCTGCACGAATCGCGTGGACATTGAGAGACCGAAGTGGTGGTTGACGGGTTTGCCGCCGTTGTAGCGCGAATCACCGGTGTTGTCTGCCTTGATGCCGGTTTGGACGAGCTGGCCGTTTTCCTCTTTGAACACCTTGTCTGCCGCGTCGAACGGGAAGAACTGACCCTGGTGGGACGAATCGCCCACTTTGTCAATGCCCCAGGTGCCATAGATGTCGAAGGCATTCTTGTCAGCGTTGTAGGCTGCGTAGTTTTCGGAGCTGTCATAGACGTAGTAGCCGCCCTGAACCTTGAGGAGGCCCGTCACGCCAAAATGGGACGTCTTGCCGGTCTGGGCAGAGGAATCGAACAGGTAGCGGAGGGACTCGTCGCCCAAGGCTTCGGAAAGCTTCGGGTAGCCGTCTGAAAGCGTGTTGTTGACGATGCCGGGCCGCGGGCTCGTGCCGCCCGTCCATTGGTTGAGCGGCCCATCACCCTTGCCGTCGTTAAACTGGAACTTGTGGCCTGCGTTGACGCCGCCGCTGCCGGAAACCGACAGATGGTCATCGGGATTCACCCAGTAATCAAACAGGTTGATCGTCGTCCCCGAGGGCGAGGTCGTCGGAACCGTGTGGTCGGAGATCGCCGCCTCGGCACGAAGCGGCAGGAAGAAACTCGCCGTCAGCGCGACGGCGAGGGCCAGAACAATCGCATATGGCGAAACCGGGCGCAGCCCACGACGGCGGCCATAAGACATGACGGACCACCGCTCGCGCGGCCGATGTTCACCAGGAAGTTCCCTGCTTAGACACCCCCCCGGTAGCAATATTCACGAGTCGAGACGTCATCTCTCTGAGCTCCTGCATAATTTCCTCCCCAGTCACACGGCGACCTGCCCGGGCACTCCCCGGGGGGCCGAGGCAGTCTGGCACATGCCCGCAGTCGTTCAAGGAATACCAAGCCCGGCATATGTCTCTTAAGATATCTTAGTCTTTTTCTATGACAGTTTTTGTCTCATTACCGATGAAATCGGCTCAGTCCCTTTGTCACATTCTAGAGCGTGTGGAGCAGGGCGATGAGGAAGCGGATGCCTTGGAGGTAGGCGCGACGGGTGATGCGCTCGTTGGTGCCGTGGACACCGCGGTCACATTCGTCATCGTCGACCACAAAGGCGGAGAAGCGGATGCACTCGCGGCAAATGCGCTGGTAGTTGGCGGCATCGGTTGCGCCAATCACGGTCGAGGGCACGATGCTCATCGGCTCTTGGCCCACCGCAGACGATCCGTTTTCCTCCGTCGGCTTGGGATCACGGAAATAGCGGGCGGCGATGGCGCGGACGGCCTCGAGCCCCGGTCCACCGATGCGCGGGGACGGCGAGGGCTCGGAGCTGCCGGGGCCCAGCTCGACCTCGACTCGGCCGGCGAGCCCAGCGGTGGCAACGGCCTCGCGGCAGCAGGCCACGACATCGGCCACGCTCGTACCCTCGAGCATGCGGAAGTTGATATTGGCCCACATATCCTGCGGCATTACGTTGGCGCCGGTGCTGCCACCCTCGATCTGCGTGGGCGCGCAGGTGGTCGTCACCAGCGGATAGAGCTTTTTGCTGGCGAGGCAATCGCGGACAATGGCATCCCCGTTGGCGGCAATTTCATCGGCCGTGTAGAGCCCCAACTCGACGAGTTGAGCGGCAAGCAAGTCGGTCACGCGCGTCGGCCACTCGATATCGCAGATTGCGGTGATGGCACGGCTGAGCACCTCGAGCGATGTGCCGCCGTAGGGGTTGGACGAATGCCCGCCCTCACTCTTCGTCTTGAGTATGATATCGGCGTAACCCTTCTCCGCGAGGTCGGCATGCATAAGCCAGCCCTCGCCCGCGCCATACTCGGCAGCCGAAACAATACGGTAGTCACCCTCGTCGATCAGATATTCAAGTTCAACGCCACGCTTCTCGAGCACACGACCGATCGCCCCCGCGCCGTACTGCGTGGTTTCCTCGTCCTGGCCAAAGGCCAGCAGCAGCGTTCGTTCGTGTTGCCAGCCGTGCGCCAGCGCATACTCAACGGCCTCCAAGATGCCCGCAACCTGGTCTTTCATATCGATGGCGCCGCGACCCCAAATATAGGTGTCGTCCACGTGCCCGCTAAAGGGATCGTGCGTCCAGTCCGTCTCGGTGCCCGGCACCACGGGAACCACGTCCATGTGGCCCATGAGCATGACCGGCTTGAGGGCGGGGTCGGTGCCGGCAAGCGTCACGAGCAGCGAATGGTCGATGAGCTCGACCTCGCCCGTCGCAAACACGCGCGGCCAGCCCTGCTGCATATAGGCGCGCAGGTCGTCAAACGCCTGCCAGTCCACCGTCTGGGCATCCATGCTCGAAATCGTCGGAAACGACAGCACGCGGCCCAGGCGCTCGCACGCGCCGACCTCATCGATATCGGCAAAATCATCCTCGTGCGCAAAGAAGCGCCAAACCTCGGCCATGCCTTCCTCCAAAAATAACGTGGCAAAGAGGCGGTCCCTTTGCCACGTTCGCTTGCATTATTTGTCGTTGAGATAACGCGAGAGGAACTCGCGGGTGCGCTGGTGCTTGGGATTGCCGAAGAGCTCAGCCGGCGCGGCGTCCTCGAGCACCACGCCCTTGTCCATAAAGACCACGCGGTCGGACACCGTGCGGGCAAAAGCCATCTCGTGCGTGACGACGACCATGGTCATGCCGTCGGCGGCGAGCTTGCGCATGACCTCGAGCACCTCGCCCACGATCTCGGGGTCGAGCGCAGAGGTCGGCTCGTCGAACAGCATGATTTGCGGGTTCATGCACAGAGCGCGGGCGATGGCCACGCGCTGCTTTTGGCCGCCGGACAGGCGACCCACGGCGGCGTGTGCGAACTTTTCGAGTCCCACGCTTGCCAGATGCTCTAGCGCGACCTTTTCGGCCTCGGCCTTGCTCATCTTTTTGAGCGTGACGGGCGCGAGGGTACAGTTGTCGAGCACATCCATGTTGTTGAACAGGTTAAAGCCCTGGAACACCATGCCGATGTCCTCGCGGAGTTTATTGATGTTGCAGCGCTCGGCCGTGAGGTCCTGGCCGTGGAACCAGATATGGCCCGCGTCCGGGGTCTCGAGCAGGTTGAGGCAGCGCAAGAAGGTCGACTTGCCCGAGCCCGAGGCGCCGATGATGGTGACGACCTCGCCGGGATTGACAGCGAGGTCGATGCCCTTGAGTACCTCGAGCGAGCCGAAGCTCTTGCGCAGGCCCTCGACGCGGATGAGCGGCTCTTGGTTTTGCGCGGCGGCCGCAGCGCCGGTAGTGGCGGTATCTGCCATGATGATTCTCCTCGTCTTGAGCCTAGTTGGAGCTGGGCAGCGTGGCCGGGGCCTCGGCGCCGAGCTTTTTGCCAAAGGCCTCGAGCAGGCGGCTCGCCACGAGCGTCAGGATCAGGTAGACCACGAGTGCAACGCAGTAGACCTCCATCTGGCGGTAGTACACGCCGGCGACGGTGGTGGTGGCGTACATGAGGTCGAACACGCCGATGACCGAAAGCACCGACGAATCCTTGATATTGATGATGAGCTCGTTGGTGAGTGCGGGGATCGCGTTTTTAATGCCCTGGGGGAACACGACCTTGCGCATGGCCTGCCACTGCGACAGACCCAACGAACGCGCCGCCTCGGCCTGGCCGGCGTCGATGGACTCGATGCCGCCGCGCAGGACTTCCATCATGTATGCGGTGGAGTTGAGCGAAATGGTGACGAGGCCGGCAGTGAAGGTGCTCCAGATCTGGTTGGCCTGGGCGGTCTCGAAGCCCATGCTGCGCAGGACGGTAAAGCCCGCGTAATAGATGAGCAGACCCTGGACCATCATGGGCGTGCCGCGCACGATGGTGGAGTAAACGGTCGCAAAGCCGCGGCCGATGCTCTTAAAGAAACGCGTGAGATCGTTGTCCACACGGTCGAACGTCTGGATGCGCAGGAACACGAAAAGCAGCGCCAGGAAAAAGGCGATGACGGTGCCGAAGGTGGCAAGCGCGATGGTGATCTCGATACCGCGAATGAAGAAGTCACCGCTCTTGTAGGTCATGTAGACCAGGCTCGACAAAAAGTCGCTGGGGTTGGAATCCGAGACAATGCTCACCTGCACCAGGTCGATAAACGACATGACGCAGCGGTCCACGAAAAAGATCGCCGCGATGGCGACCACGACGTAGCTGCCCAGGCGTGCGCCACGACGGCAGCGCTCGGATGCGAACGGCGACTTTTCGCGATAGTCGTTCCAGTGCATGAGCTTGGTGACCAGCGCCGCCGCCGACACGACGAGCCAGGCCCAAAGGATTGCCCAGAGGCAGTCTTGGAACACGCCCGTAGGCGCCAAGAAACTCATCGGCGTGGGGTTGCGCTGGCTAAACGCCAGGCCGAGCGCCGCGATGACGCTCGTGCCCAGGTATACATAACGGTGGTCTGCCTTGATAAAGGAGGCCAGGCGATTGATGGTTTTCATGCTGCCTCCCTATGCCGGCTGACGGTCGAGGCACGCGTCCCACATTTGGTCGCGCTCCTCTTGGCTAATGCCCTTGAGTGTCTTGTCGATGAGCTTAAGCAGTTTGTCCGAGCCCTTGCGGCAGCCGACGTTTGCCGTGACCTCCTGCTTAAAGCCCTCGCCCTCGGCAAATCGAATCGGCACGATACCCGGGTTTTGGGCCATATAGCCCTTCTCGTTCTCGGTATTGTAGGTCACGGCGTCGCAGGTGCCCTGCAGCAGGTTCGAAAACACCGTGGGGACCGAATCGACCGGGTTCTTGTGGACAACGCCCGGGATCTCGTCGATGACGGTATCGAGCATGGTGTCCTTTTGGCCGAGGACCGTTGCGCCGCTAAAGTCGCTGAGCTTGGTCGCATTTTGGTAGGGCGAGCCCTCTTTTACGAACAGGCCAAAGTAGCCAATGAAGTACGGGTCGGAAAAGCCGACGGACTCCTCGCGCTCGGGCGTGGCGCTCATGCCGGCAATGATGAGGTCGATCTGGCCGTTGTTGAGCGAATCGATAAGACCCGAGAAGCCCTGCTTGACGGCGACGGGCTCGCCACCGAGGGCCTTGCAGACGATCTTGGCGATCTGCACGTCGTAACCATCGGCATAGGCGCCCTGCACGTTGTCGATGGGGATAGTGTACTTGCTGGCTTCGGAGACCTGCCAGTTGTACGGGGCGTAGGCCGCCTCCATGCCGATGCGGATCTTGTCCTTGCCGATCACGGAATCGGACAGGTCGTCGCGACCGCCGCCCGTCGTGGGCTGGGCCACTTCCAGCGTGGAGGGGCGCTGGCAACCGGCAAGTGCGCCGGCGACGACGGAAGCGCTCGCAGCAAACGCACTGCCTAAGAAGATACGACGGCTGCACACCGGCTGTGGATGCGCGTCGCGTTGATGGGGAGAATGCATAATCTGCCTTCCCTGTTGAATCGTATGCTGACGACTTAACAGGATATACGCCAGCAACTAGCAGCGCAGCACAAGCTCGAAAAATTAATAGACACGCGGTAGTCATTGGGGACGCCGATGTTTTGGCAATGCCGGCGAGCGACGTCCAGAGCGAACAAGTGGCATGAAAAAGGCAAGGCATGACCAGAAGGTCTATGCCTTGCCTTTTGAATGACAACTTGTCGCTCTGGACGACGCGCAGCATCGACCGAGCGGCGGAACCTCTAGAGCAAGGTAACGCTAAAACTGCGCTTGTCCGTCTCGCCCGGCGCCAGCGTGATCGTGTTGACCTTGTGCTCAAAAACGTCGTCCTCGGTGTCCATGGTGGTGTGACCGGTCCAGGGCTCGAGCGCCACAAACGGGGCGTCGTTGGCGGCAGACCACACGCCGATGTACTTAAAGCCCTCAAAGTCGATCTTGACGCCGTGGCCCGACTTGCGACCGCGCAGCGTGAGCGTGGAGCCCGGGGTATCGGTGAACATGATGGCATCGTTATCGAAGCTGCGGTGCGTAATGGGCAGCACGTCCGAGTTATCGGGAGCCTTGTAGCTACCCTCGAACGTCATAAGACCGTCGGGCGTGATGATGGGAGCCTCGTTAGTCCAAGCCTCGGTAAACGCCAGCTCGTAATCCTCGAACGCCTCGTCTTCGGCACCGGGGGCGGGCACGTTGAATGCAGGATGACCGCCCACCGAGAACGGCAGGGCCACGTCGCCGGTGTTGGTGACGGCAAAGGTCTGCGTGAGCGTGGCGTCGCCGGTCAGGGCATAGGTCATGTTGAGCTTAAAGTGGAACGGGAACGCCTTGAGCGACTCGGGCGTGTCAGTGATCTCGTACGTTACCGAGGAGCCGTCCTCCGAAACCTCGACCAACTTGTGCTCGACGATGCGAGCGAGTCCGTGGCGCGGCATCTCGCAGGTGCCGGCCGCAGATGTCGCCATGTTGTTGCGCAGCGATCCCACGATGGGGAACAGGATAGGCGCATGCTTGCCCCAAAAGGCCGGGTCGCCCTGCCACAGATACTCGTTGCCGTTGAGGGCAAGGCTCGTGAGCTGGGCGCCCATGGAATCGATGGCCGCGATGAGGCCGCCGCGCTTGATGGTAGTGACGGTGGACATGCTACTTCCTCCAATAGTAAACAACGGTGTCGAGGGCTATTGTCCCACTCTTGGCAGCGGGGTTGAGCGACAGGTGCAGTTATTGAGCAATAGCGTAAAGGTCAAACCCGCCCTGCGGCGTGCTATCGACCGTATCGGGCGCCTGTGAATTAAAACTCACCGGAACCATGCGCTTTGAGGCACGGTAACGCGTGCCGTCGGTGGCGACGGGCGGCTCATCGACCGTGAGCTCGTAGTCGCCGGGCTTGAGCTCGATGCCGTCACCTTCGGAATTGACGTATTGGTACTCGTCGATCGCTTGCCCCTTGAGCGTGCGACCCACGATGTGGATGAGCATCTGGCTGTCGCCGCGGGCGGTGTCCCACGTCGCGCCGTCCTTGACCTCGACCGATACATGCACCGAGCGCGTGCGGCTGAGCGATTGCTCGACAGACATCTCGACCTTGGCGGCGTCTTGGCGCTGCTGCTCGACATGACCCCAGATGCTGCCGATCGCCGAGCAAGCGATGACGCCGGCCATAAAGGCGATGAGAATGGGGCCGAGCGGAGAGCGACGGCCCGCGTCTTCCTCGCGAGCCAGGTTGGGGCGATGGGTGGGGGCGGGCGCCTGGGCACCCTGCGCGGGCACGTCGAGTATGCTGAAGGATGCCGTGCTGCCGGGGTCGATGGTATGGCGCGGCTGTGGGGTCTTTGCCGGCGAGATCGACATATCAGCCGGCTCGCCGAGCGTGGCCGTGGCATCGGCCTTCGCCTCGTCGGCCTCGGCCTGGGCCCAAGCCTGTTCAAAGGTTAGGGGTTCGGCGGCATCGGAGGCGGCTTCAGGCTCGACACCGGCATCGTTGCCGGTCTCGTCCTCGTCGCTCGACACGTCACACGGCGCGGGCTCGTCCCACTCTTCGTCCGGAGCCTCGCCCTCGCTATACCACCATTCAAAGTTATCGATATCCATACGGGGCGCCCCCTTGGCCTCGCAAATAAACACTTGCTAGCCTTATACCCCCAGATGACACGGGAGCTCGCCGGCACAGACAGGAAAAGCGTCACAACATTCGACGCTTTTCCTCGTTTTCGAGATTTTCATCGAATGTTGTGATGGTTTGGGCAGCGATTACATGGCGAGGGCCGTGCGGATAGACGGATCGCTGAGGGCCTCGCGGAGCCAGGGGGCCAACTGCTCGGGATGACCTTGCAGATAGCCGTCGAGCTCGGAGAGGGCCACGCGGCGTACTTCCGATATTTCCTCTTGGTTGATGTGCAGCTCGCCCGGCTTAACACGGGCCAGGTAGACCTCGCACCATTCGCACTCACAGCGGCCGTCGCCGTGATCCTCGCGGTACACCACGTGCCCCAGATGCTTGAGCTCGTCCGGCTCGCGCATGATGCCGAGCTCTTCGTTGATGCGACGCGCCGTCGCGGCGGCGACGCCCTCCCCCGGGAGCGGATGGCCGGCGCAGCTATCGGCCAGCACCCCGCCCCACAGGCGCTTGAGCGGGCTGCGGCGACAGAGCAGCAGGCGCATGTTTTCGCCCTGGCCCTCGACCAGAAGCGTCAGGAATGCTTGGTGCAGGATACCCTCGCCGGTATGAGCTTTGATGCGATCGACGGGAGCGAGCGCTTTGCCCGTCGCGGCATCGACCGCCACGACCTCGGCACCCGCACCGCCCTCATCCCAGCCGGCGCGCAAGATGCGGGCCGCGGTTTCTTCGAGCGCGACGATGAGCTCCTTCGTGGTATTGAGCACGCGCTGCAAGTCGTCCTTGCTCGCCTGTTCAACATGAAAACCCATGCTTGCGGTTACCGGCACACCAAAGCGCGTAGCGAGCGCCGCCGCAATGTCGTGCGCCGGGATCTCGTCGCGATGGCACGGAACGGCAAGGATGCTCACAGTCGCCGTGCGTCCGGGCTCGGGACGCGGAATGGCCTGCGCCGTGGCGCCCAGGTGTGCGAACTCCGGCGAGCAGGCGTACACCGCCATGCCTCGCGGCGTCACCGTCAGCTGGGCCTCGAGCGTAAACTTGCCCTCGCCCACTGCAACCTTTGTCGTGTGCATACCCATGGGATCTCCTGTCGCCCGCGATGTACCTGAGACCATCTTCGCCTGTATTGCGACTATACAGGCAAGCGCAGACCGTGACAAAGGCGCTGCTTCTTGTCGTATTCTGCTAGAGTTGCAGAGACTGAATCTAGCTCATATAACGCAACATGGGAGCAACCGCCTTGACCACCGCAACCTCGTCCACAACAGCATCAACCGCTGCCGCGCTTTCCCCCGCGCGCACCAACCTCTGCCTAGCGCTGCTCGTGTTGTTAGGCTTTTCGCTCGGCTGCTCGGAGTTCGTGGTCATCGGCATCGAGAGCGACCTGGCGACGGAGCTCGGCATCTCACTTGCCACCGCAGGCCAACTCATCAGCGTGTTCGCGCTCGTCTACGCCATCGCAACGCCGGCGCTTGCGCTCAGCACGGGACGCTTCCGCCGTTACCAGTTACTCGTGTGCTACAGCATTGTCTTTGTACTCGGTAATCTTGTCATGGCGTTGGCGCCCAACTTCCAAGTGCTGTTTGCCTCGCGCATCATCTTGGGCTCCGTCTCGGGCGCACTGCTCGCCGTGGGCGTGACGTATATCCCCGAGCTGCTGTCCCCGCAGCAGACCTCACTCGCTATCTCGGTGGTGTACGGCGCATTCTCCGTGGCGATGGTCTTTGTGACCTCGATCGGCAAGTTTGTGGCCGACAC
Organism: Collinsella aerofaciens; assembly: GCF_963360655.1. NCBI lineage: Bacteria > Bacillati > Actinomycetota > Coriobacteriia > Coriobacteriales > Coriobacteriaceae > Collinsella > Collinsella aerofaciens. Next base: position 1,329,076 of record NZ_OY725712.1, on the reverse strand, counting down.
GCTCGACTGGCACGTTGCCATGTACGGCACGCTGACCTTCGCCGTTCTGATCTGCGCCGCGCTCGTGGCGTTTATGCCGCGCGCCGGACAAACCGACGAGCCTGCCACCTTCCGCGAGCAGGCGGGGCTTCTGCGCGAGCCGAGCATCATCACCGGCATGCTCATCTTCTTGTTTGGCGTGGGCTCGGTCTATGTGTTCTACGGCTACGTGACGCCCTATCTGGAGCAGGTGCTGGGCATGGGCACCGTTCAGGCGAGCACCACCCTTATGGCCTACGGCGTGTTCTGCCTGATCTCGAACATCCTGGGCGGATGGATCGATGCGCGCTTTGGCATGAGGGCGCTGCTCGTGACGTTTGTGCTCCAGGCCGCGGCTCTGTTTGGGCTGTTTGCCGTTGGCGGCACCATGCCCCTCGCGCTTGTCTTTGTCTTTAGCCTGGCGATGCTCATGTACCTGTTTTCGGTCTCGTGCATCACGCACTTTATGGACGTGGCCCGCAGCCGCCATCCCAAATCGATGGTGCTCGCGAGTTCGGTGGAGCCCATGGCATTTAACGTTGGCATTTCGTTTGGCACCGCGGTGGGCGGCGCCGTGGTAAGCGGGATTGGCATTGCCTACGTGGGCGCGGTTGGCGCCGCATTCTCGCTCGTAGCCTGGATACTCACGCTAGTGACGATCAAGCTGGCACGCTGGGAGCGCAAGCGGGCAGCACAATCTTCGATGCAGGCATAGGGGTGGGATCGAGGCAGGCGCAAGTACAGCTCAGCGCGGCGGGCGTCCGATGAAAACCACACCATACGAGCAGTGTTTATCCGCCCGCAGGCTCCAGCGGTTCAATTTCGTGTACTTGAAATACACGTTTTTCCACGATTTCGTGTATTTCAAGTACACGAAATCGTACTAAACTATGTATTTGAAGTACATGAAATTGGAAAGGCAGCCCCATGCGCAGATCAATCGAATCCGTTATCGAATCATGGGCGACAAAGGACGCCTCGCGCCCCCTCCTCATCCGTGGCGCACGACGCGTGGGCAAAACGTACGCTGCCGAGGAAATCGGCAGACGAATCGCCGGCGATGCGTTTGTCAAACTCGACTTTCAGACCGATCTTGAGCTGATTGCCCCGCTGTTCGACTGCCCCACCGACGACGTTGACACCATCGTGGCACGAATCTCAGACTATAAACGCACCCCCATTCGCAAAGAAACCGCATTCATCCTGTTTGACGAGGTTCAGCTCTGTGAACGGGCGCTCAACTCGCTTCGCTTTTTCTCGGGTTCGGGCTGGCGCATATGCGCGACCGGCAGTCAGCTCGGCGTCGCCACGCGCAAGCGCAAGCTGCCTTTTCCCAGTGGCGTCCGCCAAGAGACCATGCATCCCATGTCGTTCGAGGAGTTTCTCTGGGCGCTCGGCGAGGAGCAGATGGCCGATGCCGTTCGTGCCCACGCCGACACGCTCGAGACCTACGCCGCACACCAAGCCGCGCTCAACCTGTTTCATCGATACCAAATCGTGGGCGGCATGCCCGCCGCCGTCAACGCATATCGCAAGACGCTTTCCATCGAAGACGCGCGCGTCGAGCAGCGCGAAATCGACGAGACCTACACCGCCGATATGACCGACCCCGAAAACGGGATCAGCGGCGTAGCAGCGCGCAAGGTCTGGCGCTCCATTCCATCCCAGCTGCTACGATCCTCAACCAAGAAATTCAAGTACTCCGAGGTCGAACGCGGAGGCCGACGCTCAAAGCTCATCGAGCCACTCGACTGGCTCGAGGGCGCCGGCATCATATCGGTCAACAACCTGACCGAAGGCATCGAACCTCCCCTCGTCCCCTTCGACGACGAAGACGGGAGCTTCTTTAAGGTCTATCTTCTCGATACGGGCCTCATGTTCTACAAACTCGGTATCAACCCGCGACTCTGGCTCGACCTCAAAGAGGATTCCGCCATTGCGCTGTCTTCCGACTTTCGAGGTGCCTTGGCGGAGAACTCGGTCATGCAGGCATTTTCGGGCAATGGTTTGCAGACGTATTACTGGATGCCACCGTCGTCTTGGAAGACGAACGGCGAGCTCGATTTTCTACTTCAGACCGACCGTATGGAGATCGTTCCCGTCGAGGTAAAATCCGCACGCAACGTGCGCGCGAGAACGCTCGGGTCGTTTATGGAAAAAGCCCGGTCGCCGTATGCCTACATATTGTCCGAGAACAATTTTGCCCGCAGCGAAACCGATGACGGACGCGAGCTGCGCCATCTCCCCTTGTACGCAGCGGGCTTTATCGGAGCAAACTGCCTCAAGGGCAGTCTGTAACCCCCGCGCGACCGCCCAGAAAGGAACCATCATATGCAGCACGTACTGTTTATTTGCCACGGGAATATCTGTCGCTCGACGATGGCTGAGTCGGTGTTTACCGAGCTCGTGCGCCGCGCTGGGCGCGAGTCGGAGTTTGTCATCGATTCCGCAGCGACCTCAACCGAGGAGATCGGCAACCCGCCGCATCGTGGCACGGTCGCCAAGCTGCGCGAGGTCGGGATTCCCGTCGTCGCACATCGCGCACGTCAGGTGCGTCGCGCGGAGTATGGCGACTTGGATCACATTGTCTATATGGATGCCGAGAACGCGCGTGACCTGCGTCGCATCTTTGGCGACGACCCCGACGGCAAAATTACGCGCCTGCTCGATTGGACCGAGCGCCCCGGCGACGTGGCCGATCCCTGGTACACCGGCAACTTCGACGCCACCTACCGCGACGTGCTCGCCGGTTGTACCGCTATGCTCGAGCAGCTGTAGGTAAGCGAGGTCGCGGGCCACGTCTTCGGCGCAAAATGAGCGTGGATAATCTCCCGCATACAAATTGAGTGTGGACAATCTCCCACTTTGAGCGCTCAAGTACGCTCTAAACGGGAGAAAATCCACGCTCGACTACTCGTCGACGATCTCGGCGAGCCAAATGTTCAGTGTATCGACTTCGGGGCAGCAGAACTTTGCCGTGCCGGGCTCGTTGCCAGGCACGGTTCCGCCATAGCGCAGGATATCGATATAGGGAAAGCCCACATGGCAGGCCATGGCGCACATCTTGCCGCGGTCTCGGTCGAAGTCAAAAACGTCGCCCGGCTTGTGACCATGGTGGCAGCGGCACGCACCCAGCTGGTCCACGCAGCTCACGCGGATGCGCGGACGCTTGCCCCGCGGCGCGCCGAGCGGCTTGTTCTCGCCCGCAGGCTTGGCGCCGCCCTCGCCAGCATTACTCATGGTCAATCACATCCAGGCAGGCCTCGATGGGAAGGCCAGCCGACTTGTCCTCTTGGTCGGCATTGCGCTCGATAAGCCCAGCCACCACGCGCATGGCATCGGACGTCGCGCGCTGCAGGCTCCAACCGGCCATAACGCGGCCGACGAGCACCGCCGAGAACGTGTCGCCCGTGCCCGGGAAATAGACCGGAATGAGCTCAAAGGGAATCGTGAAGTGCTCCCCCGCCACATGGTCGTAACCGATGACGACATTCGCACCGTCGACCACAGCGCTCGTAATGACCACCGACTTGGCGCCCAGGGCACGCACGGCATCCACAAGAGTGCGGCCCTCATCGGGCGTGATTTGCTCGGCAATGGGCGTATCGGTGAGCAGGCACGCCTCGGTGTAGTTTGGCACCGCATAGTCGGCGCACTCGAGCAGGCTGCGCATGAGACCGATCGTGGACTCGGGCACGCCGGCGTAGAGCTTGCCGTTGTCGCCCATGATGGGGTCGACGAACACCTTGGTACCCTTTTGCGCGCGACGGTGGCAGAAGTCCGAAATGATGCGCGTCTCTTCCTCGGTCACGATAAAGCCGGTAGAGATGGCGTCGAACTCAAAGCCGAGCTCCTCCCAGATGGCGAGGCTCTGGCGCACGTACTCGGTGGTGTCGTGGATGTAGAACTTGGGATAGTTGAGCGTATCGGACACAAGTGCCGTCGGCAGGTTGTGGATGCGGTAGCCCATGTGCGACAGCACCGGCAGCATGGCGGAAAGCGCGACCTTGCCGTAGCCGCACATATCGTTGATCAGCAGCAGCTGAGTGTTCTTCATGAGGGTCTCCCTTGGTTCGGGCACGGCGCAGCAGCGCCACAGTGCGACTAAGTGTAGCGCAGGGGACGTTGTGAGCGGAGTCGAGCAGCGCGAAGGGTAAATTGTTGCGGAAAGGTTACGGAAAATGATCCCTTTTCCTCCGTCCCCAAGGGATTGCATGCACCGAAACGGACCGTGGCGGAATCACAGGTTGAGGACGGACAGCGAAAACGTTCCTAAGCGAGCAAGGTGGCGTGAAAGAGGAGGGCATAGGCCTTGTGGCCATGCCCGACGATTGAACGCCAGATTGCCGCTTAGGAGCGTTTGCAGCGTCGAGCGGTTACGGCGTTTGGCAAAACGCCGTAACTTAATAAGTTTGGCACCTTGACATTGATTTCTCACACTCCTAAATTGGTTAGGCACAAAACAATTCCACTACCTAACTAAAGAAAGGAGCAACACTGATTCATGTGCGATGAACCTCTTAACCTTTGTTCGCACGGGCCCGGCGGCGACCCGTCACAGCCGGCGGATGTACCCGAAGCGGTCAGCGCCGAAGACAAACTCGCCAAGCGCATCCTGAGCGGCCTGGGTTTTTGCGGCCATTACATGCATTTTCACGGCGGCGGCATATCTGGCAAGGCGCCTATTGTCTGCCTACTCGCCAAGCAGCCGACCGGCGAGCTGTCCCAACAGGAGCTCGGCATGCACTTCGACCTCAAGCCAGGGTCCCTTTCCGAGATTCTGTCCAAGCTCGAACTGGGCGGTCTTATCGAGCGCAGTCGCAATCCCAAAGACCGTCGGCAGCTCACCATCCGCCTGACCGAAGCGGGATGGGAAAAGGCCCGTGTTGAGCAGGCAGCCCGCATTCGCTTTAGGGAACAGGCCTTTAGCGCCCTTACGCACGACGAGCGCGAACAGCTCGCCGAGATGCTCGAAAAAATCCGCGTAACCTGGGAGGAACTGGATGATTAAAACCCTCATGGGAAGCATCCGCGATTACAAGACGGTCACGATCGCCACGCCGCTGCTGGTGCTTGGCGAGGTGCTCTGCGAAATGATGGTCCCGTTTATCACCGCCGACATGATCGACGCCATCAAAGACGGTGCCACCGTCGCCCAGATGCTTCCCACCGCAGGCTTTTTGGTGCTCATCGCACTGACGTCGCTCGCTTTTGGTGCCGCTGCCGGCGTCACCTGCAGTCATGCGAGCTGCGGCTTCGCCAAGAACCTGCGTCACGACCTGTTCTACAAGATCCAGACGTTCAGCTTTGCCAACATCGATGAGTTCTCGAGCTCCTCGCTCGTCACCCGCCTCACCACCGACATCAACAACGTGCAGCAGGCCTTTATGATGCTCATCCGCATCGCCGTGCGCGCGCCGCTGGTGCTGGTCTTTGCCTTTGCCATGGCCTACGCCATGGGCGGCAGCGTCGCCATGGTCTACCTGGTCATCATTCCGCTGCTGGGCTTTGGACTGTTCTTTATCATCTTTAAGGTACGCCCCATCTTCTCGCGCGTGTTCCACAAGTACGACGCCCTTAACGAGTCCGTCGAGGAAAACGTCACCGGCATGCGCGTGGTCAAGAGCTACGTGCGCGAAGACTTTGAGAAGGAGAAGTTCGCCACCGCCGCGCACGACGTCCAGATGGACTTCACCCGCGCCGAGAAGCTGCTCGCCTTTAACAACCCCATGATGAACATCTGCGTCAACGGCGCATTTGTCATCATCATCTACCTGGGATCCAAGCTCATCATCACGAGCCAGGGCACGCTGTTCGACGTGGGCCAGCTCTCCTCGATCTTTACCTATGGCTTCGCGATCCTCATGAGCCTGATGCAGCTGTCGATGATCTTTGTCATGGTGACCATGGCCGACGAATCGGCGCACCGCATTACCGAGGTGCTGGCCGCCGAGCCCACGATCGCCGATCCCGCCGAGCCCGTGCTCGGGGTTGCCGACGGTTCCATCGACTTTGACCACGTGAGCTTTAAGTATTCCGCGCATGCGAAGCGCCAGGCGCTCGACGATATCGACCTGCACATTAAGAGCGGCGAGACCATCGGTATCATCGGCGGTACCGGCTCGGCCAAGTCCACGCTTGTAAACCTCATCGCCCGTCTGTACGACGCCACCGAAGGCACCGTGCGCGTGGGCGGCATGGACGTACGCGACTACGACCTGGACGCGCTGCGCCACCAAGTGGCCATGGTGCTGCAGAAAAACGTGCTGTTTAGCGGCACCATTGCCGAGAACCTGCGCTGGGGCGACCCGAACGCCACCGACGAGGAAGTCCGCGAGGCGGCACATCTGGCCTGCGCCGACGAGTTTGTCGATGGCTTCCCCAAGGGCTATGACACCTGGATCGAACAGGGCGGCTCCAATGTTTCCGGCGGTCAGAAGCAGCGCCTGTGCATTGCGCGTGCCCTGCTGCGTCGCCCCAAGATCTTAATCCTGGACGACTCCACCAGCGCTGTCGACACCAAGACCGACGCCAAGATCCGCGCAGGGTTGGCAAGCTATCTGCCCAACACGACCAAGCTCATCATCGCCCAGCGCATCAGCTCCGTGCAGGACGCCGATCGCATCATCGTCATGGAGGGTGGCCGTATCGCGCAGATCGGCAACCATGACGAGCTGCTCAAGACGAGCGAGATCTACCGCGAGACCTTTACCTCGCAAAACAAGATGTCTGCCGAGGGCGAAGGAGCCGTCGAGGCCGACACCGAGGCATCCGTAACGCAAGCTCAGACCCAGGAAGGAGGCGAGGCACATGAGTAAGGCAACGACCGCCGAGCGCGCACTCAACCGCAAGGGCGGCACCATGTCGCGCCTCATCAAGACGCTCTTTGGCTTCTACCCCGTGCTTTTGCCCCTCGTCGTTGTCGGCGTGGTGCTCTGCGCCATCATCAACTCCATCGGTGCGACCTTCCTTCAGAGCGCTCTGCAGATTATTAGCGAATCGTGGCAGTCGGGCGATTGGGAAGCCGCACAGCCCAAGATCGCACAGCTCGTGACCACCCTCGCCTGCATCTACGGCATCGGCATCCTGTCTTCGCTCTTCTGGAACCGCGCCATGGCCATCGTCACGCAGGGCTCGCTCGAAAAGCTGCGCGAGAAGATGTTCAACCGTATGCAGGACCTGCCGATTCGCTACTTCGACACGCATCAGCGCGGCGACATCATGAGCCACTACACCAACGACATCGACACGCTGCGCCAGATGATCAGCCAGTCGCTGCCCAACCTGCTCATGACGACCATCGTCATCGTCACGGTGTTCTTTATCATGCTGTACTACAGCGTGTGGATGTGCCTGGTCATTGTGGCCGGCGTCGCCTTTATGACCTTTATGACCAAGCTGCTCGGCTCCAACTCCGCGCGCTTCTTCATTGCGCAGCAGACCGAGCTCGGCGTGGTCGAGGGCCATATCGAGGAAGTCATGAACGGCCAGAAGGTCGTCAAGGCATTCTGCCACGAGTCTGCCGCCGAGGCCGATTTTGACGAGCGCAACGAAAAGCTCTTCGAGGTCTCGCAGAAGGCCAACATGTACGCCAACATCCTCATGCCTATCCTTATGAACCTGGGCAACCTGCTCTACGTGCTGGTCGCACTGGCAGGCGGCATTTTCCTGGCGCTGGGCGTGCCCAATCTGAGCATCTCGGGCATGACGCTGTCCATCGCCGTCGTAGTGCCGTTCCTCAACATGACCAAGCAGTTCTGCGGACAGATCGGTCAGATCTCGCAGCAGATCAACGCAGTGGTCATGGGCCTCGCCGGCGCCGACCGCATCTTTGAGCTCATCGACGAGGAGCCCGAAGCCGACGAAGGCTATGTGACGCTCGTCAACGCGCAGGTCAACCCCGACACCTGGCAGCTCGAGGAGGCCGACCACCACACCGGCATGTGGGCGTGGAAACATCCGCACCGCGCAACCGGCGAGATCGAGTACGTGCCGCTGCGTGGCGACCTGGTCATGGACAACGTCGACTTTGGCTACACGCCCGACCACGAGGTGCTGCACGGCGTGTCCGTGTTTGCCAAGCCGGGCCAGAAGGTCGCGTTTGTCGGCGCCACCGGTGCCGGTAAGACGACCATCACCAACCTCATCAACCGCTTCTATGACATCGCCGACGGCAAGATTCGCTACGACGGCATCAACGTCAACAAGATCCGCAAGGCAGACCTGCGCCGCTCGCTGGGCGTGGTGCTGCAGGACGTAAACCTGTTCACCGGCACCGTGATGGATAACATCCGCTACGGCAATCTGGATGCCACCGACGAGGAGTGCATCGCGGCGGCCAAGCTCGCGGGCGCGGACGACTTTATCACCCGCCTGCCCGACGGCTACGACACCATGCTCACCGGCAACGGCGCGCAGCTGTCGCAGGGCCAGCGTCAGCTGATTTCGATCGCACGCGCCGCCGTCGCCGATCCGCCGGCAATGATTCTGGACGAGGCCACGTCGAGCATCGATACCCGCACCGAGGCTATCGTGCAGGCCGGCATGGACAAGCTCATGGAAGGCCGCACGACGTTTGTCATCGCACACCGCCTGTCCACCGTGCGCAACTCCGACGCGATCATCTGTCTGGACCACGGCCGCATCATCGAGCGCGGCAACCACGACGAGCTGATCGCCAAGCGCGGGTATTACTACCAGCTCTATACCGGAGCGTTTGAGCTGGAGTAGTTCGGCTCGCCGAGATGGCCGATTTGCCGCTCATTCGTCGGGCATGACCCTAAGGTCAATGCCCTCCTCTTTCGGGGCAAATCGACTCATCTCAACGACCCAAACACAATGCACCGCAACGAATAAAGCCTCCGCAGCCACACGAGCTGCGGAGGCTTTTCTATGCCCTCTGTTACAGGCTTACCGCTCCTCGCGTTGCGGCCCAGCTGCCTCGGCTGTCTTTACGCGGTTCTTGTCGATGTACATGTTTTTGTCGGCTTGGGAAAAGAGCTCGCGCATCGTGGGCGGTTCATCATAATCACTGGAAAGCACATAGCCCACCGCGTAGCTGATAGGCATGTCGGGGTGAGCCTCGGAATACTCGCTCACGTTCGCACGAATCCGAGCGAGACAGGATTCCACGGCAGCTCGATCGGCATCCCACAGCACCGCGATAAACTCATCGCCGCCGTCGCGGCCCACAAAGCAGGTCTCGGACGCCACGCACCCCAGCTGCTGGGCAAAAGAACGGATGTACTCGTCACCCTTCTCGTGGCCAAAGCTGTTATTGACCGTATGCAGATTGTTAAGATCGAAAACACACAGCGCAACAGGCGCTTCGGCGGAAACGGGATGCCCCTGCCCCAAGATTTCCTCGCACTTGTTCTTGTTGGGCAGTCCCGTGGCTTCATCGAGATAGACTTTGTTCTGCAGCTCGCGATTGAGCGCGGCAGTGCGCACCGCGCGAGCAAGTTCGACCGCAAAGGTCGCCACCAGGCCCACGATGTCGATAATCACCAAACCCTCAAGGCGATTGAGCGCCGTGGCCTTCTCCTGGGAGTAGTCCTCCGCAAGCCTCGTGGCATCGTCACAAATGCCAAAGAACTCCTCGCTCATGGCGATGATGTCGGTGTTCTCGTAGCCGACTTCGCGCACACGGGCAATCTCGGTGCGAAGCTTGTCAAAATAGCTCGCGAGCTCGGTCATCTTTGCCTGATACTCATCGTCATCGAGACGGACGAGATTGAGGTCGTCGCTTCCGTAGCGCAAACCACTAATGTATGAATCAACGGCCTTGAGCAGGTCGTCTTGTGGCTGGCCTGCATCCTCGAGCTTAACGATTCGCTGCGTGGTGCCGCGCACCAGACCGGCGTAGTTGACCACGCGCGCCGTGCCCTGGATGTCGGAGACGAGCAACATGACATTGATGAAGAAAAAGATAAGAACTGCCGTGAGCGCCATCATCAGAAGGCGCACCGCCTGGCTGGCCTTCTTGGCGACAGAAGCATTCACAAGCTCACTCCTCCAAACGGTAAAAGCTCAGATAGCGCGCAGTGTGCCGAAATTCACGCGCGGACAACTCTACCATGATGGACCGAGAGCCTCAAACTTGATGCAGCCTATGGGGCGCAGCTTAATCGGAATATTCAATGAGCTACAAGACCTCTGCTATAAGTGCTCGGCGCCCGTTTGTTTTATCACTGCAGGTAGAAAGAGCGATGATGCGCGAATCAGGGCCAACGTCATCCATGTCCGCATGCACCGCCGTCTGCGAGATATGCGTGAGCAGCGTCTGCATCGAGGCCTGGTCCAGGTTTCCCGGCCCAAAGATAATGTCATCACTCGCAGCAAACGAACACACGGCAACGATGCGCAGCCGGAACGCCCCATCCTTTGTGTAGAGCGTGCCCGTGCGGTGCAGGTCAAAGAAGCCCCTGTCTAGAAACCGATCGACATCGCCAAACATCGCACCGTTATCCATGTGGTGCGCATAGAGCAGATTGTAGGGATCGGTCATCGCGCGGCTGTTGCGCGTATCCAAAAACACCGCTCCCGAAACCGCGGACTCCCCCAACACGTTTTTGTTGAGGTATTCCTGGTTATCTTTTCCCTGAACGAAGGGATAATCGATGTTGGTGCCATCGATGGTGACCCATCCGACAACGTCGGGATTTTTGGCCATCAGATCCTGCAGGCGTGCGCAATCGTTGGTCCCGGTGGGTTTGTAGTGCAGCAGCTCATCGCTGATGAACCCGCCGTTCATAACGTTGTTTGTATCCCACAGCGAATAGCCCCCGTACAGCAGCATGAGCAGCACGAGAAAGCCGGCAAACCACGTAAGCACGCGGTCGCCGGCTCTCGCCAGCCGAGCTATGCGTTTAAGCTCCATCGGCTGTAATCCTCGCTGTTTTAACGACGATTACGACGAGGACGGAAGAAGACCACGCCCATCACGGCAGCAAACGCGACGATTGCCGCATAGGGAACGACCGTCCGAATAACATCGGTCGGAACGGTAACATCCTTGGTGTTGGTAAAGATCACCGTGGTGTCGTAAGCACCGATAGCTTTCTCGACAATAGAGCTACCTTCTGTCGAATTGGTGCCATCACCAATCTTGTACGACGTCTTATAACCGTCGCCATGATAATCCGCCTCAGTTACGGCGAATTTATCCTCCGATGAGAGACCGTAAACGATGACGGATTCCCCATGCTTAAGGCTTACGGTAACCGCAGTTCCCGACGTAGCTGGAGTTTGGCTCATGGTGGTGGCACCGTTTTTCACAGTGGCGTACTCATAGCTCTCCCCGTCAGCGCCTTTAATCGTGAAGGTAAAATTAAAGTCCTTATTCTTGTCACCTTGGTTGCCCATGACGACCTTTGTGATGGTCAGCTTATGGGTGACATATTTGTTCAAAAAACCTGCGGTCTTCTCGCCCGAGCCTGCTTCTGTTCTAAGAATACAGCCCTTAACAACATAGCCCGAACCGCCATTCTCTTCGTTTTCTACGTAAACATCCAGGAAGAGCTCATTGTATGTAACGTTGAGACCGTCCAGCCCTGACGGCGTCTGCGTAATTTTATATCGATAGATACCCGGAGCCTTGAACAGAGAGGTTTTAATTTCGGCACTCAGTTTGGCGGTTATTGTCTTAGTTTTCTCACCGGTATTCTCTGTGCTTGTAAGGTCTTTGTTGGAAAAATTAACGGAAGTCGGCGAAAGCGTGACGGCGTCTGTCACTCCAGCATAAACGGGCATACCGCTCGTGCTCGTAAGCTCACTCTCCTCATCCGCCGGCGCAATCGAATAGTTAAACGTCGCATTAGGCACCACGGCATTCTCATTCATGGCAAGCGTCGAGGTGATCGTAACCTTGTTGTCTTTTACCGGCAGATGCGGTTGAGCGGCACTGTCCTCCGCCCACGCGGGCGCGACAACTCCCACCAAAGCCAGCAGCATCGTGGCAGCCACAACTGCAAATGCTGTCAGTCGTCTCTTTCCAGTTTTCATGTTGCATCCTTCCTCTCGGGCATATGCCCTTAATAAAACCAATCTCCGTGCCTACAGGTTCGACCTGCGCAGCACGCTGATCACGTTGCCCTTGATCTGCGAGCGGGCAATCGGCCCGTACAGGCGGCTGTCGTGGCCGCCCTCACGCAAATCTGCCAGTACAAAGAACTCATCCGTTCCCAGGCGCACGGGATAGTCCACAGCAGACTCATAGCGCGGCGTCGGCGTGGTGATGTCGCTTTCCACAACAACAGCCCCGTTAACCATGAGCTCGCCTTCCTCGGTAATCGTGACCTCATCACCGGGACGGGCAACCACGCGGCCTAGGCGCTCTGCGCCATCCGCGGTGTATACCACCACGTCACCCTCGTTGAAGCTCTGGCTGAACCTCCAGTAGAGCATGACGTCACCCGAACAGATACGCGGGGCCATCTCGCCAGTCGTGACTGCACCCACGCCCAAGACCACGCCAAAGAGCAGCCAGAGCGTCACGACAAAAAATGCCAAGCGCGCCAGAAAACCCACGATATCGCGCCGGTCGTCCGCTTCTCCCAGATCTGGCGCCGCATGGGCGCCCAACCTCACGTTCGACGCGGCCGAATACCGCGAGCCCCGGGGTCTTCCCTGCGGGGCCGCTCGTGCGGCTGGCCCATCACCAGCATTGCTGGCGCCATGTCTTCTCATAGGCGCCCGCCCCTCTTGGAGCCGCGGCGTAAACGCAGCGCAACCATGCCCGTAGCCAACAGCACGCCGGCGGCCAAAATCGCCAGGGCATAGATGGGGTTGCGCGTAATACCCGTAGGCACCGCGACCTGTCGGGAATTGGTGGCCTTAGCTTCAACGGCAACGGTCACACGCGGACCGTTGAGCGTGCCGCTCGCACCCGCAAGCTCGGCGTGGTACCCCAACGACGAATAATCGTCTTCGCTCACGGTATAGACCGCGTTGTAATCCAGCGCCTTAATCGAAACGGTCAGGCCGTCCTTAACGGCAAACGGCACGGTCGCCTTGCCCTGGCCATCGGCCGTAAAGGCCGTCTTGTTTTCCACGGTCTCGGCCCGATCATTCGGTCGCGCCACGAGCGCATGGCTGCCTTGGGCAGACGCATCCGAATACTCGATGGCGTAGGTCTGACCAGCCTTGAGGCCCGTAAAGGTCGCCGTCATCTTAAAGTAGGCACGCTTGTCGCCCATATTGCCCGTAACGCTCTTGGAAACCTTGAGTGTGTAGGTGCGCGGGGTGAATCGTGCGTATACGCATCCCGTATGGCGGTCCTTCACGTTGTACGTATAGGTGGGTGAAGACGACAGCAGCTCCGGGGCGTCCGGATTCGATAGGTCGTACCAACCCTCAAAGTGATAGCCCTCCTTGGGAGCGGCCACCGCCTCCACAAACGTGCCGTCATCCACAAAGTAGGCAACGCCCGATTTTTTGTACGCGTCCTCGTCCTTGCCCGAGCCATCCCCGGCATCGATGGAGCCCTTTGCCCCCTTAAGCTTGGAGCTGACCGTGCCGCCCGTCGTTACGTTGCTCCACGTGCCATCGGCATTTTTAAGCTGGGCAACAAAGGCCTGACGATACTTCCATTGCGCCACGAACGTCGCGCCCTGGCTCTCGGGAATGTTTTCGACGGTTACCGCATCGCCCACAGCACCGGTATCCGGATTGACCTTCTTGCCCTTAATGGTAAGAGTGCCGGAATCCGTGGTGCCCTCGGGAGCTGTATGGGTCACCGTGTGTTTGGCATCGAAGCGAACGGCTTTTCCCGAGCCCGCGTACTCCCAGCCCATAAACTTCCAGTCGTCGTTTTGTCCAACGGCAGCATGGGAGGTATAGCTCGCTCCAGCGCCAGAAAGCTGTACGAAATCGCCCGTGGACTCATTGTGCGGATCGTAGTGATACGCTTTGCCGCCGTTCACATCGTATTGAACGCCTGCCTTGGAAAACACGAGGTGCACTTTGTAGTGCTTTGTGACCTTGTCGGCCTCAAAGCGATAGGTACCATCTTCCAATCTGGTCCAATGTGCGTCGTCGTCTGCGGAATAGAACTCGCCGTTGACAAAAGCACCGATAAAGACTGCCCCGTCATCGCGTTTGGCATCGACCATAAAGTAGGAGTTCTTCTCCTGTTTACCTACGTAGTTTTTGGCATAGGTAAAGTCCGCCGTCTTGGTATTGGCGTTATAAAAATACGTTCCGCTTCCGTTGGGCGTCGTGTATGTCTCGATGCGATAGAACTCCCTAAACGAGATATTGTCGAGGAAGTTGCCGGTCGAATTGCTCCCGTTGGCCGTGTTGTAGGCCACAAAAGCAAAGACGCTCTGGTTTTGGCCATCCGGAATGGTGTAGGTATAGTCGTAGTCAACCTTTTTGCTCTGCTCGAGCGCGTTGGAACCGTAGGAAGCCCACGCGTCGTTTTCGGACGCCATGATCCATACGCACCATTTTTCGGTATGCTCCGCATCGGCCGTCCATGAGAACGCGCTTCCGCTGGACGCATTGGCAAATCCGCCCACTTTGTCAAACTTGGTTGAATACAGGATGATCTTTTTGCTGCAGCCCGATTGGGAAAAATTGACCACATCCAAGCCGACATAGTTGTCGACGCTCATTTGAATCCATTGAACAATTTGCTGGTACTGATCGAGTGCCTTTTGATTGTCCTTGTACGGCTCGTTTTCTTGTCGCGGACCGATGATAAGGGCCATGGCGTCTCGACCCGAGCGGCCGCGGTGGTCGAGCCCCCACTCATACTGTTTTCCCGGCTCGGTCGTCACATATTGGTAGAGCGAACTCGCCTCGTGTGCGTTGAGCTCGGCGGCGTACTCGCCATCCGAGGGTGCAAATGGAACAGAATGTCCAACTGGGTCGATATAGTAGTCGTTCTGGGCAACGATCTCGATACGATGGTCCGTCTCGGTCGTGCGCCAATGGGGCGAGCACAGCGTAAACTTGCTGGTGCTCTTGTTCCCTAGATGTATATCGTCTTCAAAACTGCCGTTAGCAATGTTCGTATTTTCGTTCTTAAGATTCGAGGTCGAGAACGCATAGTTATTTAACGTTGTCATGGTCTCGGACGAATTTTCTTGATATACCTTGCCAAAGTCAGTATAAATGTCACGCGTGCCCTGCTTTTCCACGTGAACGTCATTGACCAGATTGCCAAACCACTCCCGGTATTGTTCGTTTGCCCCCGTAAGATTTGAATCGTAGCAAGTTAGTGCAAGCATCGTATTTTCGGACGCTGCGGTATAGACTGCCCGATAGGCAAACTCATCGTCTTGCTCGGGAAGCGCTCGATAATAGTGTGTACTGTTGGTGCCAAATGAGAACCAACCCTGTCCGTTAGAGCTTACGAGCCACACAGAAAGCGCAATGCGACCGTCGCCCTGCTCAAACGAGAAGTGGGATCCGTCGGCGCTGCTACCAGCAAAGCCGCCATTTGCAGCAAAGGAATCGCTGTAAACGGTGTACTGCTCAACGGTATTTCCCTGGGGCATCTTGCCCTGCGCCTTAAGCCAAGTCCGCAGCTGCATGAGCTGGTCTTGGCCTGCGTTGTTAACCGACAGATTCGCCTGTTGAGGACCCATCGTGAGCATCAGCACGTCATGTTCGGTTGCGGCGCGATGGTTGAGGCCCCACTCGTACGTGGAGCCGCTCTGGGTGGAAAAGGTGGTGTAGGTTGATCCGGGTTCAAAATAAGCATCGGTATCCTGTGGCTTAAGATTCCACGCAAGCGCAAAGTGATTACCGTTAGCTTGTTTGAGGTTTCTTTGACCGTTGAGGAGCTTCGTGGGGAGGTCGAGGTGCGACGCCTCGCCGATTCTCTTTCTCGGAGAGGTCGTCGACCAACCAGAAGCTTGGTTGGTAAAGGTTGGGTTCGCTATAAGGTTGCCATCGTCACCGTACGCACGCGAGGGCAACCCCCCCCCCGACCATAACGAACGCACATAAGACCGCTAGCAACATCACAAAGCTGCGGCGCATCGACGCAATATGACCGAAAGGACCCTGCACGGGCGCACCCCCCCAGCCGCAGCCCGAGCATTCGAGCAAGCTGCACAAGTAGTTCGTTTAGGCCTTGTCATTCTACAACCAGCTCAGGGCAAAAGCAAAATTATACGTGACCGATTTGGAGTCATTTTTCGCACCTCATTTTTCGCATTGCGCAGGTAGGACGGCAAAAGTAGCCAAAAGAGCCCCGTCCCAGGTGAGCTAGGTGAGAAGCTGGGCCATGGCGTTGACGAATTTTTGGACTTGGAGGGTGGGCTCGAGCGGATAGTGCAAAAAGACCGGCACCTCACGGCCGCACAGGAACGGCACGCCCACAAAGACCGGGTGCACCCCCGACCACGCCCCGCAGGTGAGCACCGCGTCGCCCTTTTCCTCCGCCTCGTTAAAGAGCGCAAAGTCAAAGCTGTCCACGTCGATCACGTCAACGCCGCCGTCGGCCAGAAGGTCGATGCGCAGACTGTCCATTGCGTCGTTGCCGTGGCGGAGCACGCGCAGGCGCATGCCCTCCAAGTCGGCGACCGTGATGCGCGTCTTACGCGCCAGCGGGCTCGTACGCGGCAGGTCGATATAAAACGGCACGTTAACGATGCGGAGCTTTTGGCAGGCATCACCCCAGCGTGGGGTCGAAAAACTCGACTGCACTACATCCACCTCGCGACCAAGGCTGCGCATGACGGATTCGCGCTCGTCATAGAGGTCGCTTACCGGCACGATCTCAAATCGCAGCGACGGTTCCAGATCGTGAATGTCCGACCACATCGACAGCGTTTGGCGCCCCGGGCACATCATCGACACGCCCAGACGCACGGCACCGCCATCGCCCGCCGCGCGTCTGGCACGGCGTAGCGCGTCCTCGGACTGCCGCATGATCGAGCGCGCGTCGTCCACCAGCAGGGCGCCGGCCGGCGTCACCTTGACACCCGAGTGCGAGCGCTCGAACAGCGTGATGCCGAACTCGGCCTCGAAGCCCGACACCTGCTTGACGAGTGCCGGGGTCGACACGCGCAATTTTGCCGCCGCACGCGAGAAGCTTCCCAGCTCCGCGGCGGCCGATATGGCCTCAAGTCGTCGATCGTACACGTCAATCTCCCGTTTTCGCGTCTGTGGCCACATGATGCCACAGGGGGTTGTTTTCGCAGGTCACGCGCTCAATTGAGAAAAACTGCATCGCACGGTGTAAACCTACGGTTAACGCCATTCTAACAAATATGCAATTCACCTGCGCAAATGCAAAGCATACGATAACCAGCGAAAACCACGTGGGTCGGTTAATGGGAGCGACCCACCGGGAGGCACAAGAAGGGAAGTTCCTATGAGCAACTGGCTTAAGCTCGAGGGCGATGTCTGCGCCGTGACCGGCGCACTCGGCGGTATGGGCGTCGAGATTTGCCGCGAGTTCGCCCGCAACGGCGCTAACGTCGTCCTGCTCGATCTGGACGAGGAAAAGGTCAAGGCCGCTGCCGCCGACCTCGCCGCCGAGTTTGGCATCCACGCCGAGGGTTACAAGATGAACGCCACCGACGAGGCCGAGGTTCAGGCCGCCGTCGACGCCACCATCGCCGACTTCGGCCGCGTCGACGTTCTCGTCAACACCGCCGGCATCCTGCGCTTCGCCGCCATGGAGGACCTGCCGCTGAGCGACTGGGAGCAGGTGCTCAACGTCAATCTCACCGGTTACTTCATCACCTCGCAGCGCTTTGGTCGCGAGATGATCAAGGCCGGCCAGGGCCGCCTGGTGCATATCTCGACCGTCGCCAGCCACTCCCCCGAGACGTTCTCGGGCGTGTACAGCTCCACCAAGGCCGGCGTCAACATGATGTCCAAGATGCTCGCCGCCGAGTGGGGCCCCTACGGCGTCCGCTCCAACTGCGTCGAGCCCTGCTTCGTTAAGACCCCGATGTCGGCCAACTTCTACGCCGACCCCGAGGTCGAAAAGAGCCGCAGCCGCCTGATCGCCACGCGTCGCATCGGCGAGGTCAGTGATATCGCCAACGCCGTCATGTTCCTGGCGTCCAAGCGCTCGGACTTTACCACCGGCGACGCCATCAAGGTCGATGGTGGCTTCTCCAATATGATGGGCGACCTCACCGCCAAGCCCGGCGGCCGTCGCGCCTATGCCGACAACTACCTCAAGAACAAGGGTGTCGAGCTTTGGTCCGATGAGTCCGGCGTCGCCAAGCCGACTGACCAGTAAACCAACCCGACAGGGAGGACCCGCGGACACGCCTGTTCCTCCTCCGTATCGATTAGAAAGAGTCCAATGGCTTCCACCAACTCCAACAAGGGTCGCGCCGTCGTGCTTTCCGCCGCGTGCGTCACCATGTTCTTCATCAGCTCCATCGCGCTGTATTCCGTCGTGAGCAAGAACCTGCTCGCCGTCTACCCCGAGTGGTCCAGCGCCCTTACCTGGGCTTTCCCGGTCTTCCAGACCATCATGGCCGTGACGGGCATCTTCGCCGGCCGCATCTCCGACAAGATCGGCCCGCGCAACGTCGTGATCGCCGCCGCCGTGTGCTACGGCGTGGGCTGGTTCATGTCCGGCACCGTCACCGAGCCGTGGCAGTTCTACCTGTGGTTCTCGCTCGTCGCCGCCATCGGCAACGGCCTGGGCTACAACCCGGCGCTCACCACGGGTCAGAAGTGGTTCATCGACAAGAAGGGCCTTGCCTCCGGCATCACCCTGGCCGCTTCGACCGCCGGCCCCGCCGTGCTGTCCCCGGTGCTCGCCTCGCTGCTCATCCCAAGCCTGGGAATCTTTGGCGCCCTTAAGGCGCTCGGCGTTATCTTCTTTGTGATGATCACCGCCTCCGCCCTGTTCCTGAAGGCCCCCGAGGCCGGTTGGCTGCCCGAGGGCTTCGAGGCCCCCAAGGGCGGCGCGCATGCCGGTACCTTCGGCGACCTCACCCCGGGCGAGATGGTCAAGACCCCGCGCTTCTGGGTTCTCATCGTCACCTTCGCCTTTGCCGCCACCGCGGGCACCCTGCTCGTGGGCAAGGTTGCCTCCATCGCCGCCGTCCAGCTCTTCGCCGACCCCACGAGCGCCGCGGCCGTCGCCCTCGGCGGTGTGGTGGTCTCCGTCAACACCTGCGCCAACCTGGTTGGCCGTCTGTCCTTTGGCCAGATCATCGACAAGCTCGGCGCCTATAAGTCGCTGCTCATCAGCCTTGTCGTCACCATCGTCGCACTCGTCATCATGTCGATGAGCTTTACGCAGAGTATGTTCTTTGTGGCGCTCGCCCTGCTCGGCTTTAGCTTTGGCGCCCTGCTCGTCATCTACCCGCCGCTCACCGGTGGCGCCTTCGGCACCAGCAACATCGGCGTCAACTACGGCATCATGTTTTTGGGCTATGCCGCTTCCACCTGGATCAGCCAGCCCATCACCGCCGTGCTGTATCACGCCGAGGCTGGCAGCGCCGCCTACCAGCAGTCCTTCTACGGCGCCATTGTGATCGCCGCCATCGCCGTCGTGCTCACCGTCTACATGATGGTCTCCGACAGCAAGAAGAAGTCCGCCTAGTTTTACCGATGCGACAAGGACCGCCCCCTTGCCGCATTCCACCGCCACCAGTATTAAGGAGTCGAAATGTCTGAGCTCAACCCCGTCCGCATTGCCGTTATCGGCGCCGGCGCCATGGGCCGCAACCACATCCGCTTTGTCACCGAGGAGCCCGAGGCCGAGCTCGTCGCCATCGCCGACGCCTTTGAGGGCGCCCGCGCCACGGCCGAGGCCGCCGGCGTGCCGTTTTATACCGATCCCGCCCAGATGATGGACGAGGTCAAGCCCGAGGCCGTCATCATCGCCACGCCCAACGACCTACACCTGGGCGTTGCCCGCGAGGCTGTGAAGCGCAACATCGTGCCGCTGGTCGAAAAGCCGATCTCCAACGACCTCGAGGATGCCCAGGCCTTTGCCGCCGAGGCCGAGACCGCCGGCGTGCCCGTACTCGTGGGTCAGCACCGTCGCCACAATCCCTTCGTCAACAAGGCCAAGGAGATCATCGAGTCCGGCGAGCTGGGCAAGCTCACCGTGTCGAGCTTCCACTACATGATCTATAAGAATGACGAGTACTTCGATGTCGAGTGGCGCCGCAAGAAGGGTGCCGGCCCGATCCTGGTCAACCTGGTGCACGACGTCGACCTGCTCCGCTACCTGCTGGGCGAGCCCGTTGCCGTCCAGGGCATGCAGTCCAGCGCCGCCCGCGGTTTTGAGACCGAGGACTCCGCCGTGGTCAACGTCCGTTTTGCCGATGGCGCGCTCGCAAGCATGACCATCTCTGACGCCACCGCCAGCCCCTGGAACTGGGAGGCCACCGCTCGCGAGGATCCGCAGTACCGCCCCTTCGACGCCGACGCCTACTTTATCGGCGGCACTAAGGGCGCCCTTTCGCTGCCCCGCCTGCACCGGTTCTCCTACGACGGCGCCTCCAACTGGCACAAGCCGCTGCAGATGGAGATCCCGGCCGTGGACCCGGCGCTGCCGCACAAGATGCAGCTCAAGCACTTTGTGAAGGTCGTTCGCCGCGAGGTCGAGCCCGTCGTGACCCCCGCCGATAACGTTAAGACGCTCACGCTTCTCAACGCCATCAAGGAGGCCGCCGAGACCGGCCAGCTCGTCGAGCTGTAATGCCTTAAGAGCGGCCGCGGCAGATACCCCATGCCGAACCCCTCGGTCCGCCACCAATAAGCCCCTCTTCTTTGCCCCGCGAGCAGCCTCCTGCCCGCGGGGCTTTTTGCTACCTTGCCGACGATTTTTCTAGGGCGGGGGCTATTTTGTACCTCGGCTTGATTCGTTCGCCACCAAATGGGCCTATCTACTACGTTTAACCGATTACCCTCAACCATGCCGAATTTCGCGAAATTAAAACCGCAGGTAGACGGCTTGCCGATTTTCGGAAAACCGGGGGATGGTCGACCCATACGGTTCAAACGTAGTAGATAGGCCCCTTTCGTGGCGCAACCCCAAAACAGTCTTTTGGGACGGGTGGTATCCTTGGTAGCCCTGTGCTGCAAACGCACCTTAAACGCAAGGAGTCCCATGGATCTTATCGCCCAGCTCGCCCGCGAGCTCAACCTTAAGGCCGCCAACGTCGAGGCGGCCGTCAAGCTCATCGACGAGGGCAACACCATCCCCTTTATCTCGCGCTACCGCAAGGAAGCAACGGGCGGCATGGACGACGTCGCCCTGCGCGCGCTCGACGAGCGCCTGTCCTACCTGCGCAATCTCGAGCAGCGCAAAGAGGACGTCATCCTGCTCATCGACGCCCAGGGCAAACTCACGCCCGAGCTCGAGCAGCAGATTCGCGAGGCCACGCAGCTCCAGCGCGTCGAGGACCTCTACAAGCCCTACCGCAAAAAGCGCATGACCCGCGCGCAGAAGGCCCGCGAGGCCGGCCTGGAGCCGCTCGCCAACATGATCATCATGCAGGCATCCGCCAAGGGCAGCGCGCTCGACGCCGCCGCGGCCTACGTCAACGAGGACGCCGGCT
This sequence comes from Collinsella aerofaciens, assembly GCF_963360655.1. Classification (NCBI taxonomy): domain Bacteria; kingdom Bacillati; phylum Actinomycetota; class Coriobacteriia; order Coriobacteriales; family Coriobacteriaceae; genus Collinsella; species Collinsella aerofaciens. Next base: position 1,307,555 of record NZ_OY725712.1, on the reverse strand, counting down.
TCGACACGCCCGAGAAGGCACTCGCCGGCGCCGCCGACATCGTGGCCGAGACGGTGGCCGAGGACCCCGAGAACGTCGCCGACCTGCGCGCCTTTACGCAAAACACCGCCGATATCGTCGTCGAGGCCACCGACCCCGCCGAGAAGACTCCCTACGAGCCCTACTACAACTTTGACGAGCCGCTGCGCCGCATCCCCAACCACCGCGTGCTGGCTATCGACCGCGGCGAGCGCGAGGGCAAGCTCCGCGTGCGCGTGAACGTCGACGGCGCCGCTGCCACGGCACGCCTCGGCAGCCGCTGGCCCCGCCGCCAGGGCGTGTTTGCTCCCATCTTCGATGCCGCCATCGCTGATGGTTACAAGCGCCTCATGGCCCCCTCGCTGGAGCGCGAGGCCCGTGCCAAGCTCACCGTCCGCGCCCAGACCGAGGCCATCAACGTCTTTGCCAAGAATCTCGAGGGCCTGCTCTCGGCCCGTCCCGTCCGCGGCGCCCGCGTGCTCGCGCTCGACCCGGGCTACCGCACCGGCTGCAAGGTCGCCGTCATGGACGAGACCGGCAAGCTGCTCGACCACGGCGTGGTCTACCCCACCAAGCCGCGCCACGACGTCGTCGGCACCAAGCGCGAGCTCGCCCGCCTCGTCAAGAAGGACGGCGTCAACACCATCGTCATCGGCAACGGCACCGCCAGCCGCGAGACCGAGGAAGTCGTCTCGGAGTTCATTGCCGAGCAGGCACCCGGACTGCGATACACCATCGTCAACGAGGCCGGCGCGTCGGTGTACTCCGCTTCCGAGCTCGCAAGCCAGGAGTATCCCGACCTGGACGTCACCGTGCGCGGTGCCATGAGCCTGGGCCGCCGCCTGCAGGACCCGCTGGCAGAGCTCGTCAAGATCCCGCCCCAGTCTATCGGCGTGGGCCAATACCAGCACGACCTTGACCAGGCCGAGCTTTCGCGCACGCTGGGTCACGTGGTGGAAGACGTCGTCAACCGCGTGGGCGTCGACGTAAATACCGCGAGCGCGAGCCTGCTGGGATACGTATCGGGCATCACGCCGAGCGTGGCCAAGAACATCGTGGCGTACCGCGAGGAAAACGGCGCCTTTACCGATCGCCGCCAGCTCAAAAAGGTCCCCAAGTTGGGGCCCAAGGCATACCTCAACGCCGCGGGCTTCCTGCGCATCAGCGGCGGTAAGAACCCGCTCGACGCGACGAGCGTCCACCCCGAAAGCTACGAGGTGGCCACGGCCGTCCTGGAGCGCGCCGGCGTTGCCGCCAGCGAACTCAGCCGTGGCGGCGTACCCGATATCGAGCGCCGCCTGGGCAGCATCTCGGCGCTGGCAAGCGACCTAGACTGCGGCACCCTCACGCTCATCGACATCGTTAACGAACTCAAAAAGCCCGGCCGCGACCCGCGCGACGACGCGCCCGAGGTAGTCTTTAGCCGCTCGGCGCTTTCCATCGACGACCTGGAGCCCGGCATGGAACTCAAGGGCACGGTGCGCAACGTCGTCGACTTTGGCGCCTTCGTCGACGTGGGTGTGCACCAGGACGGCCTCGTGCACATCTCCAAGCTGGCCAACCGCTTCGTTAAGCACCCGAGTGATGTCGTGCGCGTCGGCGACACGGTGAAGGTGTGGGTCGAAAAAGTCGATCGCGACCGCAAGAAGATCTCGCTCACCATGGTGCAGGGGAAGTAAACCGCCTAAAGCAAGGGTCCCCCCTCTCGCGACGTGCAGAATCGCGAGTATTCTGCAAATTCCGCCGTTCCGGATGCCCCTCAGAGGCAATAAAGTCACAAACAGCCCCCGTTTTAGCGTCGTCAGAGCCAAAACGGGGGCTGTTCCGTGCTTTATCTAGCTGGTAAAAGCCTTTACCTTGCTGAATACTCTCAATTTTGCACGTCGCAGGCGGGGGTACCCTTGCTTACGGCAGGATATGGAAACCGAGCGCCGCGATATCCTTGGCAAAGCCGCGCACGGTGTCGAGCGAGACCTCGTACGGGTCGCGACCGATGTTCTTGCGCTTGGCCAGGATGCTGTTGGGCACTGTAATGATCTGGCAACCGCAGGCCTCGGCCTGGTAAATGTTGATGAGCTCGCGCGTGGACGCCCACAGGACCTCGCAGTTGGGCTTGGCGGCGGCCTTCTCGACCGACTCCGTCATAAACGGAATGGGATCGACGCCGGTATCGGCGATACGGCCGGCAAAGAGCGAAATGATGGACGGCGTCTCGGCGTCAACAGCCTCGACCATCTCGTCGACCTGCTCGGGCGTAAAGATGGTGGTGACGTTGACTTTGATGCCGTCGGCGGAAAGCTTGCGGACCAGCTCGGCGGTGGACTCACCCTTGGTGGTCACGCACGGAATCTTGACGTAGACGTTCTCGGCCCAGGTAGCGATCTCGCGCGCCTCGACCTCCATGGTCTCGATGTCGTCGGCAAAGACCTCAAACGACACGGACACATCGGTGATGTGTGCCAGGACCTCCTTGGCAAACGCGCGGTAATCCGTCACGCCGCCCTTCTTCATAAGGGACGGGTTGGTCGTGAAACCCTGAACGTTGCCGTTCTCGTACATGTCGAGCATGCCCTCGAGGTTTGCACCGTCAGCGAACACCTTGATTGCCATCTGCCTGATTCCTTTCGTTTGCATAAGGCCATTGAGCTGGTAAACACTTTAGCCATGCTTACCTAGGTTTGAGCTGCAGCTTTTAAGCTTTATCGGTAAACGGTTTAGCATCTTTACCACTTTTATCAAAGACTTTCCAGCGGCAAAACGGTTTTTCGGCGCGCTGCGCCATTTCCGTTCACGGCGCTTATTTACAGCAAAACCAATCGAATCCACACTCGCTTCAAGAAAAAAGGCGGCGGCACCTCACAAGAGATGACGCCGCCTTTTCGTGTAGGAGCCGGTTATCGGAGCTCCGCCCGATTAGGGCTTAACGTATGCCTGGATTACTCTTCCTCAACGTGGTTAATCACAGCACCCTTGGTGTGGATGAAGTTGGGGACGAAGGCGACGACCAGAAGGACAGCGAGAATCGCGTAGACACCGGTGGTACCGAAGGCCTCGGCAGCGCGGCCAAGCGTAATACCAATGACGGAGAAATCGAAGTCGCCGAACGTAGTGTTCTTGAAGCCAAAGACGTCAAGAACAGGCAGGAGCAGAGCCGGGGCAAAGGTGATGAGCAGGCCGTTGACGAAAGCACCAAGAGCTGCGCCCTTGCGACCGCCGGTAGCATTGCCGTAGATGCCTGCGGTAGCACCGCAGAAGAAGTGGGGAACCATGCCCGGGATGATGAAGATGCCCAAGGTAGCGCCCACGATGAACATACCGACCACGCCACCGATGAAGGAGGCAACAAAGCCGAGGATGACGGCGGTGGGAGCATAGGGGAAGAAGACGGCGCAGTCGACGGCGGGGATGGCGCCGGGGATCAGCTTGTTGGAGATGCCCTGGAAAGCCGGGACCAGGTCGGCAAGGATCATACGAACGCCGTTGTAGACGATAGTGACACCGACGGCGAAGGACAGGGCACAGGTCAGGGCGTAGACGATTACATTGTCGCCGCCAGCGGTCTTGGTAACGACCGCAGGATCTGCGATGTAAGCGGCGAAAGCGGTAACCAGGTAGAAGAAGGCCATGGTAAGAGCCGTGGAGATGGTGGTGTCGCGCAGGAAGGAGAACTTCTCGGGAACCTCGATCTTCTCGGTGCTGTTCTCCTCGGCGTCCTTAGCAAAAAGCGTACCGACTGCAGCGGAGATGTAATAGGCGAGTGAACCGAAGTGGCCCATGGCGATTTCATCGCCATCGGTAACCTTCTCGGTGAAACGCTGACCAACGGCGGGAAGCATAGCGCTCACGAGGCCCAGGAACATGCCGCCCACGATGACAAGCTGGACATCCTGGAAGCCAGATGCCTGCAGAACGGCAGACAGCAGGCAAGCCATGAACATGCTGTGATGGCCCGTCAGGAAGATGTACTTAAACTTGGTAAAGCGGGCAATGATAATGTTCACGACGTAGCCGAGAATCAGGATCATCATGGTCTGAACGCCGAGGACGCTCTGAGCCATCGAAACGACAACCTCGTTGTTGGGCACGACGCCGGTGATGTGGAAACCGGTCTCGATGAAGGTACCCAGCGGAGCAAGGTTCTCCTGAACAACAGCGGCGCCGGCAGACAGCATGATGTAGCCAAGGATCGGCTTCAGGGTGCCTGTCATCACCTTGTGGGCGGGACGCTTAAGCGCGACAAGGCCCACAAAAGCGAACAGACCCATAATCCATGCTGGCTTGGTCAGAATCGATTGGATAAACTCAAGTATGGGAAGGATGACTTGCATCTGGGCTTCCTTTCTTTTTAACGTGGGCGCGTTTCCCTCTTCCACAGGGAACCGCCCCTTTTTGTGCCGCTTTAGGCGTTAGCGGCGGCCGCCTTGATTGCCTCGAGGGCGTCTTCGCGGATCTTCTTCTTGTTCACGTAGCTGCGAACGATCACGACGTTACCGTGAAGCTCGGGAGCGAGCTCCTTAACGGTGATGAACAGATCCGGATTTGCGGAAGAAGCACCGTTCAGGTCCATAGACTCAACGTCGGCCTTGATGCCCTCCTCCTCGCAAAGCTCCTCGACTTTGCCAGCGAGCATCAGGCTAGACCCGATGCCGTTTCCGCATACGGTGATGATATGCATGGCAACCTTCCTCTCCTACACGTGACGGTTTTCCGTCTATCCAAAAGCGGCGACGCATCGCCGTGCCATTAAGGCCTAAAAGAATGAACGCATGGTCTCCAAAACCTGCTCGGGCGTATCGCATGCGCTGAGCTTGGCAACGCAGTCCTCGTCCTCGAACATCTGCGAAAGCTCCGCCAAGCAGCCAAGATGAGCCTTGGGGTCGGGTGCGCAAATACCCACGAGCACGTGAACCGGATCGAAATCCTCATGTCCAAATGCAACGGCAGGGTCAAGCGTGACAATGCAGATGCCGGCCTCGCTCACATTGCCATCGGCCTGAGCGTGAGGCATGGCAATGCCCTCTTCCAAGACCATATAGGGACCGAATTTGTGAACCGACGAAATCATGGCGTCAACATAGCTCTGGTCGCATTTGCCGGCGTCAACGAGCAGCTTACCGCATGCCTTGATCGCTTCCTCCCAATCGGAGGCCTCGACGTGGCAGGCAACAAGCTCGGGCTTAAGAAGATCGGTCAGCATGCTCGCCCCCTACTCCTCGGGCAGGATATGGAAACCAAGTGCCTGAATGTCGCGGGCGAAGCCCTTGACCGTATCAAGCGAGTACTCGAGTAAATCTTTTCCGAAATTCTTGCGCTTGGCAAGAAGGGCATTGGGAACCGTAATGATCTGGCAGCCAACGGACTCCGCCTGGAAGATATTGAGGACCTCGCGCGTAGACGCCCAAAGAACCTCGGCAGCAGGCTTGACGGCAGCCTTCTTTACGGACTCCGCCATGAGGGGCAGCGGATCGACGCCGGTATCGGCAATGCGACCGGCAAAGATGGACAGAATAGAGGGGGTCTCGGCAGAGACGGCATCGACAAACTCGTCGACCTGCTCAGGCGTGAAGATAGTGGTGACATTCACCTTGATACCGTCGGCAGAAAGGCGCTTGACCAGCGCGGCAGTGGACTCGCCCTTGGTGTTGAGCGCCGGGATCTTAACGTAGACGTTGTCTGCCCAGGTTGCGATCTCGCGGGCCTCGGCTTCCATACCCGCCTCGTCGTCGGCAAATACCTCAAAAGAGACCGACACATCGGTAATGTGCTCAAGAACCGTCTTGGCAAAAGCGCGGTAGTCAGTCACGCCACCGGCCTTCATAAGGGAAGGATTGGTCGTGAAACCCTGAACGTTCCCATTGTCATGCATGTCAAGCATGCCTTCGAGGTTAGCGCCGTCGGCAAACACCTTGATCGCCATGTTCGGTCCTTTCTCATCTAGCACTATTGCTATCGAAAGCCTTATTCTTTGTTTCAAAAGCTTTTCGGTTTTCTTTTATAAACCATTTCAAAAGCTATCGAAAGCTCAATTGTCTTCTTTCCGTGAACGGTCGAATATCGGGTGTGAACGTACTTCTTTTGGGCGGCACCTTCAGAACAAGACCCTCTACACGCTATTTAAGTGCAAGCTATCTGCTACGCATGCATTTGGGACATGCCATTCCGTTCATTTGATTCATTCGATTTTGCCTTGTCCTTTTCATATCGATACGTTATATTTCGATTACGAAAGGCGTATCTTCTGCCTTTCGTTCAAAAGGAGCGGCATATGGCATCTACTTCAGACCTTTCACCGGCCGAGCGTCAGCGATTTATTATGAACTGGCTGGCCGAAAAGCCAAATATCTCGGTATCCGACATCGTTCGCCGTTTTTCGGTTTCGGAAGTCACCGCACGACACGACCTCGTCTCGCTGGAATCCGAAGGCAAGCTGCGTCGCGTACGCGGCGGAGCGGTATCGCTTTCTCGCTCCAACGCAATCTCGTATCCCGAGGAGCGTATCAATGTCCAAGTCGAGGCCAAAGAGGCCATCGCCGCAACCGCGGCAACTCTTGTTGATGATGGCGATGTTCTGGTAATTGATATCGGCACCACAGGCTTTTACTTCGCTAAGGCCCTCATGGACAAGCGTGAGATCACCATTATCACCGGCGATCTTGCAATCGCGAACTATGCCAGCTTTAATCTCCCCAATGCTTCGGTAGTGCTGCTGGGCGGCTCCGTGCGCAAGGGCCACCTCTATCTCGCGGGCGCACTAACGCTCGACTGCATGAGCAAACTCCATGCCGACAAGGCGTTTGTCAGTGCCGACGGATTCCACCCCGACCACGGTTTTACCGTCGAGCACGACTTCTCAGCCATGATCAAGCATATGTACCTGACCAACTCAAACCAGAGTTACATGATGGTTGACCAGGGAAAGTTCAACAAGACCAGTTTTTATCAGTCCGCGCAGATCGATGACCTCGATGGCATCATCGTTGATGGAGACGACGAGGGCATCATGACGGCGGCGATCGAGAACAGTCGCAGCCATCCCAAGCTCTATATTGCAAAATAGCTCAAATGGCCGGGTCGCCCCCCTGCGGGCGACCCGGCCATTTATTCAATCAACCCAAAATGCTGCATCGCTGTGACGGTGCCGTCGTGTGCGACATCGTCGGTCACGTAGTCGGCGACCGCCTTGACCTCGGGCATGGCGTTGCCCATGGCGACAGCCGTCTCGACGGCAGCGAGCATGCCCAGGTCGTTGCCCGAATCGCCAAAGCCAAAGGTGCGCGCATTTCCCTCGCGGCCCAGATACGCCAGCGCTCGCGCCACGCCCACGCCCTTGTCGATGCCCTTGGAGCTCAGTTCACGGTTTGCTTGCTGGGCTCGCTTGGAAGATCGGCGGTAAACGCGTCTCCCAGTCAATCCGGCACCGCCGAGACAAACCCCACACGCGCCCGCCAACGCAAAGGTCCGGCGGGGCGCACCTAGCATCCCGCCGGACCGTCACTCGTCCAGAAGGCCGCCGCGACGAGCCCCTAGATCTTCGTAAGCTCCTCGGAGATGACGCGGCAGACGTCCTCGGCCTGAGGCATCACGCCGTACATCTCGAAGAAGCCGTGGTCGCAGCCGCGATAGCGAATCGCGGCAACGTCAACGCCCGCATCCTGCAACCTCATCGCGAACAACTCGTCCTGATAGCGCAGGTAGTCATACTCGGAAGAGATGATGACCGTGCGGGGGAACGCGCTCACGTCCTCCGCGAACAGGGCAGACACCCTCGGGTCGAGCATCTCCTCCGCATTGCCGTTGGTATACATCAGCGGCAGGTCGTCGTTGGCATTGCGGATGCGATCAACCCTGCTCAGAGCCTCGGCCCTCTGGTCCTTCACGATCTCATAGAGGTCATAGGACCATTCCTCCGGAACGGGGCCGCCGTCGACGAGCGGATACAGCTCGACCACGAGCTTGATCCTGTCCGCATGGGACCCGTCAAGGACGACGGCGTTGGTCAGGCTTCCGCCCGCGGAGTCGCCAGCCACGGCGACTCGCGTCGCGTCGACACCCAGCTCATCCGCATGCTCGACAAGCCAACCGAGCGTCTTCACGCAGTCCTCGACGCCACCAGGGAACATCGTCTCGGGAGACAGACGGTACTCTGGGTAGATCGCGACACAGCCCGTTCGCTCCGTGATGTCGCGCAGGCAGTTCTCGTACTGGCCGATGTTACCCACCATAAAGCCGCCGCCATGGATGAACACGAGCGCGGCAGAACCGCTCTCGTGGCTCTCGGGCGTGAAGACGTGCAGGGGAATGCCCCTGTCGCCAAAGTTCATGACGACGGTCTTCTTGGCAACGCCCACGCCCCTCACAACGTGGGTCTCCTTGTTGGGCGCAGAGCGCCACGCGATCACGTCCACCGGCCCCGCCGGCGCCGGACCGGCAGCGAGCTTCGCGTGGGCGCGCGCATAGACGCGCGGATCGAGCACGTGCTCGCGCCCATCTCCCGGCACGGGCTTCAGTAGGAGCTTCAGCCCGTTGGGCTCGACGACCTCCCTAGCTCCACGCTCAAGCACTTCAAGCTCGGAAGCGGGGTACTTCCTCTCCTCAGCGCCCATGGCTAGCCGATCTTCAGCTCGTCAAGCTTGGCGTCAAGCTTGGCCATCTCATCGGCGGAAAGCTCCCACTCGAACGTCTCGCAGTTCTGAATCGCGTGGGCGTCCGTGCGCACGCCAACGAGCGCGGTGCCCACGTACTCCTTCTGGGTGCTCCAGTTCACGGCGACCTGTGCCACGGGCTTGTCGTGAGCCTCGGCGATCTCGTCCATGACCTTGAGCAGCTCCTGGACGCGAGAAAACTTGGGCTCTTGGAAGTAGTCGTAGAAGCCGGCGCGGACGTCGCCCTCCTCGAACTTCGGCAGCTCGCGGAACTTGCCCGACAGGATGCCCGCGCCAAGGGAGCCATAGGTGAAGGAGTCGATGCCACGCTCGTAGCCCCACTTGATGAGGTCCTCGGAGGAACGGTCAACCATGGAGTAGGGCGGCTGCTGGACGTCGACCTGAGCGACCTTCTCGCACTCCTCGATCATCTCGGGCGTGAAGTTGGAGACGCCGATGTGGCGAATCTTGCCCTGCTCCTTGAGGAGCTGGAGGGCGCACATCGTCTCGGAGAACGGGGTCTTGGCGTCGGGCCAGTGCACGAAGTAGAAGTCGATGTAGTCGGTGCGGAGGTTGCGCAGCGAGCTCTCGACCTCCCTCATGATATTCTTGAACGAGGAGTCGCGATCATAGCCGGCGGCGCTGGTGATCAGGCCAACCTTGGTCGAGAGCAGGTAGCTCTCTCGGTCGATGCCCCTGAGCGCGTTGCCGACGACCTTCTCAGATGTGCCGTTGCCATAGCACGGCGCGGTGTCGATGAGGTTGACTCCGTGATCGAGCATGGTGCGGATGGCGGACATGCTGGCGGCGTCATCGTTCTCACCAAAGGAGTCGCCGCCGATTGCCCAGGTGCCCACGGCGAGCTGGGAGACGTCGACGTCGGAGTTCTTGAGGTGCGTGTAGCGCATGTTCTCTCCTTCTAATGGGGCGGCACGCGTCGAATGTCCTCGATCGCGTGCCGCCGGGAATTGCCTTGAACAAGCTTCGAATGATCCGGAAGCCGCCCTACACGATGCCCACGAGGCCGAGGACGAGCGCCAGAATCATGATGCCAACCAGGATGATGTTGATGTTCACGTTCTTCTTGCGCAGGAGCCAGAGGACGACGAGCGTAAGTCCCAGGGGCACGATGCCCTTGAAGATCGAGTCGAGGTAGGTCTGGATCATGACGGGGTCAGAGTCCTGAACCGGAATGGACAGGATCGTGTTGAATTGGACGTTCGCCGCGGTCATGGCGCCGATCATCACGAGGCCAACCGTGGAGGTCGCCTTGGTGATGAGCTTCATGAGACCACCCTCGTACATCTCGGAGATGAAGTTGGTGCCCATGCTGAAGCCGAGGTAGGTCATGAAGTATCGGCAGAGGATCGACGGGATGTTGTAGATCAGCAGGAACATGATCGCGCCGAGGGGCGAGCCGCTCATGGCGAGGTTGATGCCAATGCCGGCGGCGATGACACGCAGGACGCCCCAGAAGATTGCGTCACCGATGCCGGACATCGGGCCCATCAGGGAAACCTTGATGCCGTCGATGGACTCGGTGTCGAAGTCTTCGTGCTGCGAGTTCTCCCTCTCCATGGAGGCGACGAGGCCCATGGCGAACGTGCCGACGTTCTGGGTAATGTTGTACCAAGTCGTGTGACGCTTCATGGCGTCGGCACGGGCCTCGGGGTCATCGGCGTAGTAGCGGTTAAGCGCGGGCTGGACGGAGTACAGCCAGCCGTCGGCGCCAGCCTTGACGGAACCGCCGGCGCAGGAGGCGAACACGGAGAAAGAGCGCAGGAAAATACTGTTGAGCATCTTCTTGTCTTCAGGGCTCACATTCTTGGTCAGGTTGCTCATGCGAAGAAATCCTCTTCGTCGCTGGTTACAGAGTCGCTGGAAACGGCCTGGGTGGCCATGCCCTTCTTGGTGAGATCGAAAATCTCCTTGTCGCGGAGGGCGGAGGCAACCGCGATGATGACGCCGAGAACCGCGATGGCGATCATCGGGAGGCCGAGGTACTGGTAGAGCGTGAAGCCCAGGAAGAAGTAGATGCTGAGCTCGGTGCTCCACAGCATCTGGAGCAGGAGCGCCATACCAACGGCGGGCAGGAGGGCGCCCACGGCGTTGAGGCCGCTCATGACATTGGCCGGAATCTGGTTGACGATGGCGGCAACGGGCTCGGCGCCAAGGTAAACGCCGAGGAAGGCGATGAGGCCAAAGGCGGCGTACTTAACGAACCAGAGAACGAAGTGCTGAAGCGCGAGGCCCTTCTCGTTGCCCTCGGCGGCCATCTTGTCAAAGGTGGCGGCAAAGAACGCGAGGAACACGTTGTTCATGAAGATCGAGAGGAACGCGGTGACGACGCCAACGGGAACGGCCAGCGTGATGGCGGCGCCTTGGTCGATGCCGGCACCAACGGTGAAGGCGACGGCGAGGACGGTCGCGGTAACGGGCTCGGCGGAGATGGCGCCACCGATGTTAACCGCGCCCATGAAGATCGCCTCGAGAGAGGCACCGATGATGACACCGGTCTTGACGTCGCCCATCAGAAGGCCCGCAACGAGGCCGACCACGAGAGGACGCTCGATCATACACTGACCGAGAACCCAGTTGCCGCCGTAGCAAATCAGCACGGTCAACCAGGCCATTACTGCTAACCCAATCATTTGACTTCCTTTCTCTCATTTCATTTGACCGCCTGGCCAAATCCCCTTATTTCTCCGCCGCCTCGATCAGACTCTTGAGAGGAGTCTTGGGATTGGACGGGATAAGCTGATGGAAAACCGGAATACCCTGCTCGCAAAGCTCCTTCGCGGCCTCGAGCTCATCCGGGTTGAGCATGATCGTGGAGTTGAGGGCGACCTTGCTATCCGGATCGGACTTGTCGAAGCGGCCGACATTGGCAACGTTCACGCCCTCGATCTTGCCCGGTGCGCCTTTAACGAGCTCAAGCACGTCACGCACGCAGTTGGTGAGCGCGAAGATGCGCATGGAGTCCGCACGCGGATCGTTCGCGATGCGGCAAGCATCCGGAACATCCTTGACGAGGAGCTTCTGGCCCGCCGGCGTACCCATGGAAAGCGTCATGCGAAGGGCATCGCTCTCCACGGCGTGCTTGTTGGCGACGATGATCCTGGTGGTGTTGAGCTCCTTGGTCCACACCAGGGCGACCTGCCCATGAATCAGACGGTCATCGACTCGAACCTGAACAATCATTGTTTCCTCTCCTTACTTATTAGTGCTCTCTAATCGAAGAAGTCTCCGTCGGACCCCTCGTTGTCCGCGGCCTTGCTCGGAGGCTCGACGACCTGCATCGTCGCCCTCGCCAGCTCGACGCTCTGCTTGATCGAATCTGCCGTGACCGGCTCAGCGCCGAGGAGCGCCTCGATCACGAGGCCGAGGTTCATACCGGTAACATGGACGATCCCGCGCTTCTCCGGCTCCATGAGGACGACCTTCTGGAAGACGGAGCCACCGTAGATGTCGGTGAAGATGATGGCCTCGTCCTCAGGGCCCACCGAGTCAATAAACGCCTGGATGCGAGGGGTGAAATCGGAGTCGTCCACGTAGCAGTCAACTGCTTCCACCATGTCCGCCATACCGGTCAGGATCTCGATCGAGCTCCTGATTCCGCTTGCGAGGTGACCGTGCGACGCGACAAGAACTTTCTTCATCGAGTCTCTCCTAGAGCGAATAGTGGTTGGGGTTCAGAAGCTGGATCTTGCTTGCGACGAACGCGCGCATGTCGGGGGCGGCGTCCATCAGGAGGCCAACGCCGTTGCCGTCGTTCTTGCCGGAGCTGATGTACTTCTCGAAGGCGCGGTACATGGAGCGGAAGTACTCCGTGGCGATGTTGAACTTGCTCATGCCGAGGTTCACGGCCTCCTGGAGCTGCTCGTCGGGGATGTCGGAGCATCCGTGCATGACGAGGGGGACGCTGACGGCCTCCCTGCAGGCCTTGATGCGCTCCATGTCGAGGTTCGGGACCTTGACGTAGGGGCCGTGGGCGTTGCCGACGGCGATGGCGAGCGAACCACAGCCGGTGCCCTCGACGAACTCCTCGGCGAGGTTCGGGTCGGTATAGTGGTCGCTGTTCACGAAGTCGTTGGCGTCGGAGCCGTTGCCGACGTGGCCGAGCTCGGCCTCGATGTCAACGTCGAAGATCTTGGCGACCTGGACGACGTCCTTCGTGAGCTGGAAGTTCTCCTCATAGGGAAGCGAGGAGCCGTCGACCATGACGGAGGGGAAACCGGCCTTGACGCCCTTGACGGCGATCTCGTAACCAGCGGAGTGATCCTGGTGGACGGCGACGGGCACGCTCGCGCGCTCGGCGTAATAGCGGGCGGCGAAGGCGATGATGTCGAGGGCACAGTGGTCCTCGAAGCCGGGCCAGTACTGGATGATGATAGGCATGTGCTCATCCTCGGCGGCCTGGATCGCATAACGGATGGTCTCCGTGTTGATGACGTTGATCGCGGGCACGCCATAGTGGTGCTCGGTCGCATGTTGAAGAAGCTCGTTGACCTTGATGAGAGACATCTTTGTCTTCCTTTCACTTGGATAACCATTGGATTGGACAGTTCTCAGCTCGTCAGCTGGTTGAACACGAAGAGAAGCGCGAAGCAGGCAGGCGCTTGCAAAACGCGGTGGAGCCTATGCGGCCGACTGGCCCTCAGGCTGTGGCGCTGCGCTTCGACGCCACAGTACGTACGCCACAAAAGCAACGACCGCAGCAATCGTTGAAGCGAGGGCGAAGGCCAGAAAACCCGCGTGCGTGCCGAGCGTGTCGCACGCCCAACCGCCAAACAGGTTCGCAACCACGACGGACAGACCGCTCTGAACCATCGCGAAGGCGCTCTGACCTCGAGCGCGACAATCCTCGTAAGTGTGGTTGGCAATGTAGGTAACGCAGGAGTAGTAGACGGTCATGTAACTCACGCTCTGCAGCAGCTGGCCGCAGATCATGACCGGGACGATGCCGGTGCCCACGAGCACGAGCCTGAGCGCCGCCATGAAGCAGGAAAAGATCAGGAGGTTCATCTCGCCGAAGCGCCTGACCAGCTTGGAGGAAACGAGCAGGATGGGGATCTCGCTCGCAGCGGAGACCGCACTCAGGACGCCCACGAGGTTCTGACCCTCGCCAAGCTCGACCGCGTAGCGGCCCAAGAACGCCCCGATGAAGCCAATCGCAGCCGAACTGATGAAGGCGAAGACCAAGACGAAGGCGATCTCATTGCTGGTAAACAGCGAGAGGAGGCCCTTTCCGTGGGAGACCTTGGGATCGTCCGCGGCATTGGCGCGAATTCCCGCCTCGGGGAGGCGCCACATGTGAGCCGCGAAGACCACCAGCGCGGCAGAGACCACCGCGAACTGGATTTGAGGAGCCATGTCGAGCAGCCGACCGACGATCAGGACGACGATGGCATAGCCGATAGTGCCACCCATGCGAATGCGAGAAAAGTCCAGGCCAGAGCGATCCGCGAGCTCGATGACGAGGGAGTCGCTCAGGGGCAGGAGCCCCGAGAAAAACGCCGAGAACGCAAAGGTTACGAGAAGAACCGGGACGAACGTCGACGCCAGGTAATACAGCGGAGCGAGTACCGCCGCCGCAAGGCAGAGGATCACGATGACCGCGCGGCGGCGCCCGAGCTTGTCGGCGATCGTCGACCAGAGCGGCTGGATGGCGAGCGCACACACCGGGGTCGCCGCGAGGAGGATGCCGGTCTGGGCTGCGCTGAGGCCGAGGCTCGTGTAGTGAGCGGAGAGGAACGGCGAGTACACGCCCGCGCAGACCCAGTAGAGGACGTTCGCGAAGAACAGCGAAGTCATGCTTGCGTTTGTCCTGGCGTTGTGCATCGTGCTTCTCCCTTCTTGCTCGCCGGGTGCCTGTCTGGGCTTCGAAGTGATTCGCCATCTAGCGTGAAACAAAGTTGTGAGGCGTTGGAACAATGATCTGTTGTTTCATCGTTTTCGTGCCGTTGTTTCACGGCTCATAAGATAGCAGCTCAAGATGAGATTGCGCCGGGGAAGCACCGATTTACCGTGAACGGTAGGAAATCAGCGGTAAAACGCTATTTCACCGCTTATGAAACATTTTGCTTTATTTTCACCTCTCTTGACCTAAGATACGAAGCAAACTAGGGCCAAGGAGTAACCATGGATAAGACAGGGGATGTGCTCAGCCACATCTGCGCGGTCATGAACAGCCTATCCCCCTCGGAGAAGGCAATCGCAACGTATGTGCTCGACCACCCGTCGGACGTCGCAACGATGACCGTCCGCGAACTCGCCGCAGGAACCGGTACGTCACCGGCGTCTGTTTCGAGGTTCGCAAGGACGCTTGACTACCGAACCTATTCGGACATGCGTCTGGCGCTCGGCATATCCATCAGCAGGGCCTCCGGCGAGGAAAAGGCCACGGGCGGCAAGGTTACTCTGGACGACGTCGAGGGCTCCATTAAGTACGTCCTGTCTCACAAGGTCAAGGAGCTCTCCCAAACCGCCTCGCTCATTGACTCCGATGACTTTTCGGCAGTCGTCAATCTGCTCCACAACGCCAACCTCGTCCTGATTGCGGGCGTCGGCAACTCGATTAGCATGGGCGTAAACGCGGCGTTCAAACTCTCACAGGTTGGAGTCAGGGCGTTTTGCCCCAGTACCACCGATGCCATGGTCTCCGCCGCAACCAGCCTCAAGGAGAATGACATCCTGCTCGTCATTTCGACGTCCGGATACTCGAAGCGCCTCGTCAACATATTCGACTCTGCCGAGGATTCGAACACCCCCATCATCATGATCACAGACAACCCAGATACGCCGCTCGCGAAGCGTGCCACGTATATCATCCGAGCCATCTCGCGAGATCAGGCCATCACCGGAACCGAGATCGCCTTCTCGCACAGCTCGATCAACTTCGTCATCGAGCTGCTGTTCCTCTTCCTG
The DNA here is from genome assembly GCF_963360655.1 of Collinsella aerofaciens. Lineage (NCBI taxonomy): Bacteria > Bacillati > Actinomycetota > Coriobacteriia > Coriobacteriales > Coriobacteriaceae > Collinsella > Collinsella aerofaciens. The sequence continues at coordinate 1,291,968 of NZ_OY725712.1, read as the reverse complement.
ACCTCTTGCTGGGATGACCCGGTAGAGCTTAACAGGATCATCTCGAAGAATCTCTTGGGAGACAGGCAATACAGCTAGGACGACGCACACCGGCGCACCGACGCCCAGACCGAAACGGGAGGACCCCTTGATAAAGCTCATCCTCGCAGACATGGACGGGACCCTGCTGCCGTTTGGCTCAAGGGTCGTATCGGAGCGCACGCACAGCGCGATTCTTTCGGCGCTTGATGCGGGCATCGCGTTCGGCCCCGCAAGCGGCCGCGACTACGCCGACCTGGCCGATGCCTTTGACGGCGACGCGCGCTGTTTCTCGACCGGCATCATGGCCAACGGAAAGAAGGTCTTCTCCAGCGGCGAACTCGTGTTCAAAAAGACGCTCTCGACGGAGGCCCTCGTCAAGCTCGATAGCGCCGTACGCCCCTACGCGGGGACGTCACTCTGGCTAGTCGCCGATGTCGATGAGACAGGCAAACGCTGCGAGCAGTTCCTCTGCGCCGTCGAGCCTGGCGACGAATTCGCCCTGGAAATCGTTAAGGACTCCGGAAGAGACATGGCGCTCGGAGACGTGCCCACGAACCGTGACGTCATCACCGCCGGCATCTTCGTCAACGTCAGCTCCGCCCCGACGGAAGTCGTTCGGAGTCGATGCAAGGAAGCCTGCCCAGAGCTTGATTTCCCCTCGCCCGTCCCATTCTTCCTCGATGTTGTTCCGGCTGGCTGGAGCAAGGTAAACGGACTCGACGCGCTTCTCGGCAGCCTTGGGGTCACGCTGGACGAGGTCGCTTTTATCGGAGACTCGGAAAACGACGTGACGCTCCTCGAAAAGGTGCCGAACTCCTACGCAGTCGCGGGCGCGATGCCAGAGGCGAAGGCCGCGGCCCATCACCTGATCGGGGACGCAGCCGAGGACTCCGTCGCGAAGCTCATCGAACAGATTGTCCAGCAGCGAGGCTAGGGTTCCGCCAGCGAGGCATGCGCCGCGTGCCTCGTCATTCGTTCGTGGCGCGCTACCTCGTGACGATCCAGAGCGTGGCCATCGTCGCGACGCCGATGCCTACGATGAGCGCGACCCACAGGACGCGGACCACGAGGTTCATGTCGCCCGCCACCACCATGTCGTTCGCGTGCCAGAACCAGCTCTCGTTTCCCTCGCACATGATGCCCTCCCTTGGCCTCGATTACGCCATCTATGGCCGAGCAATCGCAGGTCACGTGCCATGGATTTGCCCTACGCCCAGCTTTCAGTTCTGTAAGGCGGCGGGAGCCTGTGCGAGGCCCCGAGTCCTGAGGCTGTTGCAATGAAAATGGGAATCAAGGAGCACGCATCAATCATATGGGTTCCTTTCGAGGATAAGGGCAAACGAAGCATCCATCATATAATGGAGCGACGCAACCAGAGAGGTCACCCATGGAATTTTACGCAAGCTGCCCCGAGGGCTTTGAGTCCGCACTCGCCGATGAGCTTAAACGCCTCGGGCTTTCGCATGTCCGCCGGCTGAAGGGCCGCGCTACGTTTGAGGGCGAGCTCGAAGAAGGCTACCGCGCCTGTCTGTGGTCACGCCTGGCGAGCCGCGTGTTCGTGGTTCTTGGGCGCTTTGAGGCGCAGGATGCCGATGAACTGTACGATAGCGTTTACGACATCGCCTGGGAGAACATCATCCGTCCCGGAGCCACTATCGCCATCACCGCCCGCGGCGTGACCGAGCAGCTGCGCAACACACGCTTCTCTGCCTTGCGCGCCAAGGACGCATTGTGCGACCGCCTGGCCGAAACCACGGGCCGTCGCGCCGATGTCGATGCCGCCGACCCCGATGTTCACCTACTGCTTTCGCTGCGCCAGCGCCGCGCCAGCATTAGCCTGGACCTTTCGGGCGACCCGCTGTTCAAGCGCCTGCCGCCCGCAGCGACCCGCGCCGGCGAGGGCACACACGTGCTGCGTCCCGACTACGCCGCCCTGGTGCTGGCGCAGGTCGGTTGGACCGCGCTGTGCGAGCGCGAGCTCACAGCCGATGATTACGAGAACGAAGCCCTGCCCACGCTGATCGACGCCTCGTGCGCCGGCGGCGGTCTGCTGCTGGAAGCCGTGAACATTCTGACCGACCGCGCCCCGGGCGCTGCACGCGAGCACTGGGGCTTTGAGGGCTGGCAGCCGCATGACGCCGCCCTGTGGGAGCAGCTGCTTGCCGAGGCACGCGAGCGCGAGGCGGCGGCGCGCGAGCGCCAGGCGCGCATCGTCGCCGTGGACATCGACCCCGCCGCCCGCAAGACTGCCGAGCGCATGGTCAAGTGCGCCGGCTACAAGCGTTTTGTCGACTTTTGCGCTGCCAAGCCAGCCACCGTGCTGGACCATGCAGGCGCTGTCGCCGGTGCCGCCGTGGTCGCAGACACCACCGAGACCCCGCTTTCGCTCATGCACGACGCCATGACGCTGGTCGGCGAGCTGCGCCGCGCGCCCGAGCTTGCCGCGGCGCCGGTCGCTGCGCTCACCCGCGATGGATTGCTGGCCCGCTCGCTCCACGCCGAGCCCGAGCGCTCGATCGCCGTCATGCCCAACAACGAAGAGGCGACCGTCGAAGTCTGGCCTTCGCTCGACCACGCCGCCGCAGCGTTTGAGGCTGCGACCAGCGCAAACGCCGAGGGCGAGACCGCGGACGCCGACGACGTCATCAGCGACGAAGCCGCCGACACCTTCATGCCCGAACCTACCGCCACGCTCGACCTGGGTGATGGCAAGCCGCTGCCCGTGCTCATCCCCGAGTCCGAGCAGTTCGCCAACCGTCTGCGCAAGAACGCTCGCCTGCGTCGCAAGTGGGCAAAGCGCGAGGGCGTGAGCTGCTACCGCGTCTACGATGCCGACCTGCCCGATTACTCTGCCGCCATCGATCTGTACGAGGGTTGCCCGCAGACGCCGGGCCGCTGGCTCGTCATTGCCGAATACGCCGCGCCCAAGACCATCGACCCCGCACTGGCCCAGGCCCGTATGCTCGATATTCTGGCCATCGCGCCGCGTATCCTGGATGTTCCGGCCGAGCACGTGCACGCCAAGGCCCGCATGCGTTCGCGCGGCGGCTCGCAGTACGGCAAGCAGGGCGCCGGCAAGGGCGCATCGGGTGAGCGCGCCAACATCGCGCGCCGTCGCCTGCCGCTCATCGAAGAGGGCGGCCTCACCTTTGCCGTCAACTTTGACGACTACCTGGACGTCGGCATCTTCTTGGACCACCGCGTCACCCGCAACCTGGTGCGCGAGCACGCCAAGCAGGCGCGCCGTTTCCTCAACCTGTTCGCCTACACCGGCACTGCCACCTGCTACGCAGCCGACGGCGGCGTCGAGGAGACCGTGACGGTCGACCTCTCGAACACCTACCTGGATTGGGCCGAGCGCAATATGCGTCAGAACGGCTTTGTGGGGCCGCAGCATCACTTTGTGCGCGATGACGTGCTCGCCTGGATTCGTGACCAGCGCCAGACGCGCAACCGCTGGGACCTGATCTTTGTCGACCCGCCCACGTTCTCGAACTCGTCCAAGATGGGCCGTCGCACCTGGGATGTCCAGCGCGACCATGTTGAGCTTTTGGCCGGCGTGTCGCGCCTGCTCGCACAGGGCGGCCATGCCATCTTTAGCTGCAACCTGCGCGGCTTCCGCCCCGAGACGCGCAAGCTCGCACGAGCGGGCGTCGTGCTGGAGGACATTACGGCACAGACCATCCCCGAGGATTTCGCGCGCAACCAGAAGGTGCACCACTGCTATATCGTGCGCCGCCTGCCCATCGAAGATGCCATGGCCGAGGTCGGCTTTAGCGCCGAGGAGATTGCCGAGCGAACCGAGGAGCTGCGCAACCCCGAGGCCCGCAAGCCTCGCGCGGCAGCGCCCGCGCACGCGCAGACCGGCAACGGCAAGCCCAACTTTGTCGGCAAGCCCTCCCCCGCCGGCAAGCCCAAAAAGAAAAAATTTTACGCCAGCAAGCCCAAGGGCAAATAAACAAAGTTGCGGTGGAATACGGACTGTTTGCCTGGAATTAGGCAAATTTAGACCGTATTTCACCGCAACTCATATTGGGATGGCGGATGCCGACCTATCCCTGGATGACCAATCGGTAACCAATACCCACGTGCGTTTGGATATAGCGCGGATGCGCGGGGTCGGACTCAATCTTCTTGCGCAGCGTGCCCATAAAGACGCGCAGGCTCGCCAGGTCGCTCTTAGTTGCCGTGCCCCAAATCTCGTGCAGGATAAACTGGTGCGTCAGCACCTTGTCGGCGTTGTGCGCCAGCAGGCACAAGAGCCTGTACTCGATCGGCGTCAGATGCAGCTCCTCGCCATCCATCGTGGCGATGCCGGCATCAAAATCGATATGCAGCTCACCGGTATCGAACGAGCCCTCGGAGGCAACGCCACCCGTTTGCGCATACGAAAGGCGCCTGAGCGTCGTGCGAATGCGCGCGAGCAGCTCCTCGACCGAAAACGGCTTGGTCAGGTAGTCGTCGGCACCGGCATCGAGCGCGCGGATTTTGTCCGCGTCCTCGCTGCGCGCCGAGACCACGATAATCGGCATGCCCGACCATGCGCGCACCGACTCCACCACCTTGACGCCGTCCATATCGGGCAGGCCCAGATCGAGCAGCACAATGCTCGGCGTCTGCGACGAGGCGGCGGCGATAGCGGCATGGGCGGTCTCCACAGCCATATGGCGCAAGCCGTGCGCCTCGAGCGCGGCAACAATAAGATTGCGGACGGCGGGGTCGTCCTCAACGACCAAGATGAGCGGTTTTACGGCAGAGTTCGGCACAGCGCTACTCCTTATCAAACGAAACGTCGGCGGCAGGAAGCTCAATCGTAAAGACCGAGCCGTGCGGGTCCGCCGCGGCAACCTCTATGCTACCGCCATGTGCCAACGCAATGGAACGGCAGAGCGAAAGACCCAGGCCAACGCTGCGGTGGCTGTCGGCCAGACCATGGTTGGCGGTATAGAACGACTCAAAGATCCGCTCGCGATCCTCGGGTGCGATGCCCGGACCATCATCGGCCACCGAGCACGCCACGCGTCCATCGTCGACGCTAATCGAAATCACGATATGCGAACCCGCGGGCGTATAGGTGATGGCGTTGTTCACCAGATTGACCACCAGCTGCACCATCAGGCGCGCATCGACGTTGACGAGCGCCGGCTCATCGCACGCCACCACCTTAAGGTCGTGCTCGCGCACGGCCGGATTTACGTGGCGCAGCGCCTCCTCGACGATATCGTCCATGAGCTCGAGCGTAGTCGACAGACGCATACCGCCGCCCTCGAGCTTGGTGATGGCGAGCAGGTTCTCGACGGTGGCGTTGAGCCACAGCGCATCCGAGCGAATGGACAGAAGCAGGCCGCGGCGCGTCTGGGCATCGAGCGCCGCAGTGCCGGTCGAGCCCTGGTCGAGCAGCACGTCGGCATTACCCGAAATACTGGTAAGCGGCGTGCGCAGATCGTGCGAGATGGAGCGCAGCAGGTTGGCGCGCAGTTGTTCGTTTTTGGCGAGCACCGCCGCCTCCTCGCGGGCCTCCATGGCGCGGGCGCGATCGAGTGCCAGCTCGCCTTCGCTCACGATGGCATCGGCAAGTGTTCGCTCCTCGTGCGTCAGCACGTCGGGCTCGGCAACGATTGCCAGCACGCCCACCACCGAGGCGGGGTCGCCCGAGCGCGCGAAGCCGTCGCCTGTGCGAACCGTCAGGTAGATGCCATAAAACGCCGAGCCGCCAAACGTGGCGTCGAGCGGCGTTCCCACATAGGCGGACGCCGAGAGCCGCGGCGGCATCTGCGGCGCCAGTTCATGCACCGGCGCGGCATCGCCCACGGCCGTGTAAGTCGCGCGCGGCAGCAGGTCATCGCCCTCGGCGTCGGCGCTGTACCACACGACCGGACAGCCCGAAAGACGCGCCAGCTGCGTTGCCATGGCATGGACAATCTGCTGCTGATCGGCGCACCGCTGCAGCATACGGTTGGTCTCGAGCACCATATGCGTACGGCGGTCGCTGGCAGCGGCCTGCGCCAAGGCGCGGCGCAGGGCCAACGCAATCGAGCTCGACACAAGCGAGACCACGAACATGATGAAGAACATGCCGGGATAGCCGCGGTCGATAAGCGACAGCGAGTAGCGCGGGTCGACAAACAAGAAGTTGTAGAGCGCCACGGCGGCAGCCGAGCTCAGCAAGCAATACAGGCGACTCCAGGTAAAGAATGCGCACAGCTGAACGGCGAACACATAGACGATCATGATGCTCGGCGCGAGACCCGGATGGTCGAGCAGCGCGCCCACAATCGTCGCCGCGACCAGCAGCCCCACCGATACGCAGGCGTCATACAGAGGAGTGCGGCGCGTCAGCGTTGTGCGCCGCCACCAAAAGCTATCGGCAATATCGCCGTCCGTACGGACGTCCATCAGCGCCCCGCCCCTCTCTCAAAAACAAAAACCACCACAAAGGGACAGGCACCTTTGTGGTGGTTTCCCTTGTGGTGGTTCCAAGTGTATAGCCTTTGCAACCGGCGGTCGCTAGACAAACAGCACGTGCGCGAGCAGGGCACACACGCACACCGCTCCAAATACCAGTGCCACGATCGAGATCACGCGGTCGGCCATATCCATGTTGGCACGGTTCGTAAGGAACCGATCTTCGGCGGCGTCGACACGCGCCTCACGCACCATTTCGACCACCGCCTCACGGCCATCGAGCGCCTTTGTATCCATGTTTACCTCCCCGGCCTCATGCTTATCCATCGAAAACCAACTCCGTGCAACCCGTCGACGCCTACGGGCGCTCGTTGGGAGCCAGGCGCTGCATCTTGTTCACGGCCTTGAACTTGGTGAACAGCGGCACGTACTCAAAGCTCACGTTGGAGTTCTCCAGGCCGTACCAGCGTGCAGGCGTGCCGGCGGCGCGACGAATGATGTACTTGAGCGTGATGGCCGTACGCTCGCTCGGCTCCACATCGCTTTCGGGCGCCAGAAGCTTACGGATCAGGACGAACTTGAACGTACCGATGTTACCCGGATCCTTGTAGACCGAGTAGTCATGCGTCTGCGGCGGCAGCTCGCCGGTGGCAGCCAGGTCCTGAACGACCTGACGCAGATAGGCATTGACGCGCTGGTTAATCTTGTAGCCCAGGTACAGATGCACGCGGAACACGTAGTCGGTGCCGAACGTCTCGACCGAATAGGCAAAGGTATGCGGCTCGTCCATGGTCTCGACATTCACGAACCACCAGGCGCGAGCGCGCTTGGGATGCTTGTCCAAGATCGAGTAGACGATATCACGGTCGATGTAGTCGGTATGGGTGTCCTTGGTCAGGTACACGATGTTGTCGCTCAGGCGCTCGTAGCGATCGTCATCGCGCAGGCGCTTGAGCTGCGGCAGGTAGCTGCGCAGCGGCAGCAGCGTAAACTGGCGCTGCTCAACAGCCGTACCGTTGTACCAGCACACCATAATGCCCATGATGAGTGCAGCCATGAGGATGGTGAAGTAGCCGCCGTGGAAGAACTTGGTGAGCGAGCTCACGAAGAAGAAGCCTTCGAGCAAAAGGAAGAAGGCTGCGAAGATCCACGGAGCAACCTTGAGCTTACGCTCCTCGTGCAGGTAGAAGAAGAGCAGCAGCGTGGTGCACATCATAGTCAGCGTAATGGCAAGGCCGTAGGCGGCTTCCATATGCGCCGAGTTCTGGAACAGCAGCACCACAATGACGCAGCCGACAAGCATGACGTTGTTGACCATGGGGATGTAGAGCTGGCCCTTGGTCTCGGCAGGGTAGAAGACCTGCATGTGCGGCATAAGGTCCAGACGGCTGGCCTCGGACACCAGCGAGAATGCGCCGGTGATGAGCGCCTGCGAGGCGATGATGGCCGCAACGGTGGAAAGGCCGACGGCAAACGGGCGCAGGCCCGGGGCGAGCATCTGGTAGAACGGGTTGAGGTCGGCAATGCCCATGAGCTCGGGGTTGGCAGCGTTGTTCATAAGCCAAGCGCCCTGGCCCATATAGGAAAGCAGCAGGCAGCACTTAACGAACGGCCAGGTGGCGTAGATGTTGCCGCGGCCGACGTGGCCCATGTCGGAGTAGAGCGCCTCGGCACCGGTGGTGGCGAGGAAGCAGCTGCCCAGAATCATGATACCCGCGTGGTTGTTGGGGCTCAGCAAAAAGGCGATGCCACGCACCGGGTTGAGGCACAGCAGCACGGCGGGGTGCTGGAAGACAAAAAACAGACCCGTGCCGCCCAGGAACAGGAACCACAGCGTCATGATGGGGCCAAAGGCGTGACCGATCTTGGCCGTACCGATGCGTTGCACCAAAAAGAGCGCGATGATGATGGCGAGCGTAATGGCGACGACGCGGCCCTGGTCATCGCCCAGCACGGCATGGACCGCCGGGATGGTGCGCAGGCCCTCGATGGCCGTGGTAACGGTAACGGCCGGCGTCAGGATGCCGTCGGCGAGCAGCGCGGCGCCACCCAGCATGGCGGGGATGATGAGCCATTTACCGCAGCGCTTAACCAGGCTGTACAGGGCAAAGATGCCGCCCTCACCATGGTTATCGGCGCGCAGCGAGATGAGCACATACTTGATGGTGGTCAGCAGCGTGACCGTCCACACGACAAGGGAGAGCGCGCCGAGCACGAACTCCTCCGTCACGCTCCCGATGCCGCCGTTGCCGGCAACGAGCGCCTTGGTTACATACATAGGGCTGGTGCCGATATCGCCGTACACCACGCCCAGCGTGACGAGCATCGCCGAGATGCTCACAGGAATCGCAGCGTGCGAGGCTGCCTCCTTGGCCTTTTGTTCCATAAGCCGGTTTCCTCCCAACTTTAACGTTCGAGGGGATTATAGGTAATCGGCCCATGTTTTAATGCACTGTTTTCCCAGCTAGATAAACATTTATACGGCCTTTAGGCCACCACGGCGATATGGAATGTGCCAAAGGGACTGTCCCTTTGGCACATCGCCGCATTCGTTACTTGCCGAGCCAGTTTTTGAACCACCACTCCATGGAACGGCTCATCTCGGCCATAAAGGGGCTCGTGTGCTTGCGGGTGTAGATATCCACCACGCGCTCGCCCACCTCGCGGGCATGCGGACGGAACATCGCGTCCATCTCGGCCACCTGCGCGTCCATGGTCGCAGCATCGGCGCGGCAGTAGCGCTCCTCGTGCACCAGGTTCACCACGGGATGCGCAATAGCCGGGCGCTCCTTACGGGGCGTGCCGATGATGAGCATCGACAGCGGCATGGTATAGGGCGGCAGATCGAGCAGCTCGGCCACTTCCTCGGCATTCTCGACGATGTCGCCGATATAGCAGCTCCCCAGGCCCAGGGCCTCGGCGGCAACCACGGCGTTTTGGGCGGCGATCACGGCGTCCTGGGCCGCGATGGCAAAGTCGCCCAAACCCGGCGCGCGGCGGGGCGCCTTGCCCGTGCGCTCGACAAACTCGGGCTCAAAGCAGCCCACGTGCTCAAACAGATCGATCCACTTGGCATAATCGACCACAAATATTAGTGCCCAGGGCGCCTTGGCAATCATGGGTTGATGGTCGCACAGGTCGGCCAGGCGGTCCAGCGTAGCCTGCTCGCGGATGCTCACGATGGAATACATCATCATGGCGCCCGCCGACGGTGCGCGACTCGCCGCATGCAAGATCGCCGCCCGCTGCTCGTCGGTCACCGCTACGGGACGGCCGTCGTCATCACGCGCGAAGGCACGCGTGGAGGAACGGTGCTCCAACGTGTCCAGCACCGCATTGCCCGTAGTCTCGACCGGATAGCCACACGTATCCACAGCCTTGGTGCAAACCTGCTCGTTCATCGCCTCATCCTCGCTAATTCTTTAAGAAGCCTTTACGTTTCCGTGTAATTCCCGTCCATTATCGCGCAGGTCGCCACTCCATTGCGCCACACCGCCACACGTGCGCGTTAATATGGCTGGTTGTTGTGCGCAGCCACCAATTGCAGCGCATATCTTGGTAACAATCGGGTAAACCCCCGCTTTCGTAGGTTTTAGTTTGTGAGGAGTCTCAGCATGTTCGCTGCCGCCATCTCGCTCGTCGGTCTTGCGGCGACCGTCTACCTTGTCTTGCGCGAGGCCAAGGCCATTCGCGCTCAGTCGGGCACCGTTGCCAAAAGCGCTCTTGGGTGGAGCGTCGCCTTCGGCCTGTTCCAGCTCTTTTTGACCATTTGGGGCGCCATTGGCCTCGTCGCCCAAAACGAGCCGCTCGCCTTTGTGATGCTCATCCTAACCAACGCCATCCTCACCGGCTGCGCTTGGGCCAGCATCGCACGCGACCGCATCGCCCCGCGCGTCTTTGCGTTTGCCGCGCCCGACGCCCCCGCCCCCACCGGCAAGCTCGCCCGCCTGCGCGGCGCCTTTGTGGGCAAACCGCTCGTCGCCGCTGTCTTGTGCCTGCTGCTCGCCGGCGTCTTTGCGCTGCTGGGAATGGAAGTCTCGTCCAACCACGACTTTACCTGGGTCTACCCCCTGTGCATCCTGCTCGAGTGGGCCATCATCACCGTGCTCATGACCGGCTTGTTCTTCCTATTCCAGCGCCACGGCGCAGCTCCCGCGGTCCTGGCCTTTGCCCTCTTTGTCCTGGGCATTGCCGAGTTCTTCGTCATCACGTTTAAATCCATGCCCATCCAGCCGGGCGACCTTTCGGCCATCTCCACCGCCGCCGCGGTCGCCGGCAACGGCTACACCTTCTCGATCTCGCTGTTCTGCGTGCTGTCCATGGGCTTTACCGCCATCGCCATGCTGCTGTGCGAGTACGCCGGCCTGGTGGCACCGCACCGTCAGAAGGGTGCCGCCAACGCCAAGCGTATGCTGCTCACCAACCTGCTCGTGGCAGTGCTGTGCCTGGGCGGCGTAACCGCGCATGTCACGCTCATCGACTACTACAACACCCTCGGCATCACCGTCTACACCTGGCGCCCGCTCGAGAGCTACTGGCGCGAGGGCTACCTGCCCGCCTTTATTAGTGCGGCGCAGTCCATCAAGCCGCCCAAACCCGCCGACTACTCCGTCGACGATGCCAAGGCCACGCTCAAAAAGTACGCCAAGGCCTACGACAAGTCCGACGCGGCCAAGAGCGACGAGCGCGCCGCCGCAAAGGAGCAGTTCGACAGCGAGAAGCCCACGGTCATCGCCATCATGAACGAGACCTTCTCGGATCTATCCATCTACCAGAATATGCGCGCCGGCTACGAGGGCCCGCAGTACTTTAAGAGCCTGTCCAACTGCCTCAGCCGCGGCAAGCTCTACGTGAGCGCCTACGGCGGCGGTACCGCCAATACCGAGTTTGAGTTTATGACCGGCAACTCCATGGCCAACCTGGGCTCGGGTGTGTACCCCTACACCATCTACAACATGGAAACGACCGGGAACCTGGCAGAGCAGTTCAAGTCGCTCGGATATTCCACCACAGCCATGCACCCCAACCACGCGACCAACTGGAACCGCGAGAACGTCTACAAGGACTTTGGCTTTGACCAGTTCCTGTCCATCAACGACTTCCAGGGAGCCGACACCCTGCGCGGCATGGTGACCGACCAGGCTACCTACGACAAGATTCTCGAGTTGCTCGACCAGAACGCCGATCCGCAGTTTATCTTCGACGTGACCATGCAGAACCACTCGGGCTACGACACGGGCCTGCTGCCGGTCGACAAGCAGATGCATCTCAACATCGACACAACCGACCTGGACGCCAAGACCGTTGAGGACGGCACGCTGTCCGATGTCGACGAGTACGTCTCGTGCATCGAGCAGTCCGACCAGGCGCTTCGCTACTTCCTCAACGCCCTGAGCAAACTCGATCGCAAGGTGGTCGTGGTGTTCTGGGGCGACCACCAGCCGTTCTTCCCGTCCAAGTTCAACGATAAGTGGTTTACCGGCGAGGACGATGCCACGCACCAGGAACGTCTGTGGCAGACCGACTACATCATTTGGGCTAACTACGACGTTGCCGGTTGCGACCAGACGAGCGAGGTCGACGACCTGTCCACCAACTACCTGTCCACCCAGCTTATGCAGCTGATCGGCGCCCCGCTGACCGACTACCAGAAAGCGCACATGACGCTGCGTAAGTCGCTGCCCGCCATCAACTCGGTGGGCTACGAGGACGCCAGCCTGCGCTGGGCGCTCTCCTCCAACGTCACCGGTGACGACGCCGCTGCCGCAGCCGCCACCAAGGCGCGCGAGGATTACGCCAAGATGCAGTACTACGAGATGTTCCGCGACGGCAAGAACGTGTACACCGAGCACTTCCAGACCGAGGCCAACGAGACCGACCCCAACCTGGCACCGGGTACGACCAAGATCAAGTAGCGGCGCGTCTTAACTGGTTCGTCTGCCCGGCGGCACGGAACGTAAGGTTCCCTGCTCGGACAGTCCTGCTCGCACGGAGAGCACATTAAGTGCTCTCCGGCTCGTGCGGAACTCGCGATGAACCTTACATTCCGCGTCGCCGGGCAGACGCCTCGGTGTTGAAGCGCGGCTTGTCATGGGGACATCTGCTGAACATATATAAGTTGAAGGCCACGTCTTGTGGCCTTCAACTTGCGCAGGACTGTAGAGCAGGGAACTTCGTGCCCGCCACCCGGGAGGGCGTTGCATTTAGAAGATGGACCTAGCGCTTATTCCTTTGAGACAAGAACAGCGCGACCATAAAAGCGATAATCGCTAGCGTTAGCAGCGTCAAAAGCAGAGCGAGCGAGTTGTCGCCCGTCGCAGCCAGGCCAAACAGGCCGGGCTTTTTGGGGCCAGCGGGCTGCGCAGGAATTGTTTCGCCATCGTCCTCGGCAGTGATTTCCCAGCGAATGGTCTTGTTTGCGTCGGCAAGCTCATTGCCTACCGACGTCGGGACACTTAGTTGCAAATTGAGCACTGTGCTGCCATCGCTCGTAAACGTTGCGACCTGCGTAGGGTGGGCGAACACGCTGCCCGGCGTTCCTGCCTGGAGCCAGTCTGCGGACGCATCGCTGACCGCTGCCGTTAATGTGATGGGCGACAGCAGGTGTGTCGTCTCGTGATCGACAACGGCGCGCACAAATACGCGCACCTGGGACTTTACGCCTGTGGCGCGAATCTCGATCTGCTGCTCGCGCTCATCGCCCGGCATTAGATCTTTAAAAGCTGGAAACAGGTCGGGCTCCCCCGAGGACATCGTCGCCCCCGAGACCGTCAGCTGGCGCGCATTTCCGTCATACGCAATCGCGGGAGTATCGGCGAACGCACGGGCGGGAACGGCGAGCGCGACCACGCAGAGAATGGCCGCGACCACGCAACGCAAGGAGCGCGCAACGCCTTTACGAATCGGGAACGCCATACTTACGCACCTCCATGCGGCGGCACCAGCACGCCATCCTTGACCGTGCAACCCCATGCCTCTGTAACCGCATCGTCGGGCGTGGATTGAATTGCCTGGGTCGAAATGTCGACGACCAGGTTCTTACCAGCTGCCTTCCGCTCGGTCACGCTCTTGATGAGCACGTCCGTCTTGCCGAGCGGCGCAACAGGAGACGTCCAGTAGTAGAACCCGTCGCTCGCAAGAACCCAAGATGAAGGGCTGTTAGCGGCAGCGGCATCGCCTTTATCGCCCCACTCAATGGTGTAGTCGGCGTCGGCAACCGGCTCATCCCACAGGCGCGCGCCATCCTGATCCTGCCAGTAGATATCCACCGCAACACGCAGGTATGCCGGAGCCGATCCCGTGTTTTTAACCGAGACATCCCTTTTCACGTTGTCCTTGAGCGTCTCGTCCACTGAAGGCGACACCGAGCCAAAGCCAAACTCGTTGACCAGCACGCCCGTAACCGAAAGCCACGCAAAGGTGCCGGCAGCGCCGGCCAAAAGGAGAACGCCGACAAGGAGGGCGACGATCCGCTTGCGCTTAGTCATCCTAGTCCTCCCTCCTCAGCGTGCCGTTTTCCCAAACATTCTTGGCACGCGAGCCACCATCGACCCATTTGTCCTTCGCGCGCGTGTTGACGCACGTCACCACGGTGTCGCCCGCGCTCGAGGCGGACGAGATGGTCAGCTCGGCAGATTTACCGGGCGCCTTGCCCGGCGTGCTCAGTTCACCCTCGTAGCGCCATGCCCAAGCCGTATCTTCCTCGACGGTATAGATGCCCGTCGACGCGGCAAATTGCACGCTGCCGACATACCAGGTCTTGCCGTTTTCTTGCTGCGTCCCATCGACCTTTACCTCGACCATGCGCGTCTCGGCAGGAGAATCCTCCGACGCCTTGCGTGTCACCTTAAAGCGGAACGTTTGTCCCATGGCGCTGGCATCGGTAGTCTTTTTAACGACCGTCAGCGCATGAGTCTGGTCAAAGTTGAACACAGCATTGCCGTCGCCTTGCTCCCCTTCGCCCGTCGTCTTGGAATCCAGGCGGTTGGCCAAGTCGAACGAACCATTACCCGAGCCCAGGCTGTAGAGCGAGACAAGCTTGCCGTTTACGGGCTCCTCCGTCACGGATGCATTGGGGCCATAGCTCGCCTGCTTAACCGTGACAGTCAACTGCGTTCCCATAAACGGCTCGGCAAAGCAAACCTTAAACGGCGCCTTATCGGCATTGTCATCGACCGTATTGGCAGCAGTGGGATCGAGCAGCCACTTGAGCTTCGCGGTCATGGCTACGGGGTTCGCAGCATCGGACGTGTCGTTGGCGGTCACGCGATACGTCACGGGATACAGATCCATGTCTCCCGTGATCGGCTCGCCCTTAAACCCATTCCAAGACTTCGCAGTGCCATCGACACCCACATATCGCCACTCCAGGAAGAGTTCGCGCACGTCACCGCTGGTCGCCGCCCGCTCATCGAGCTGCGCAACGATCTTGGAATAAGCGTCCGGGTCATACGCGACGGACTTTTGTTCCATCACGGGATCGCCCTTGTCATCAAAGACCGGGTTGCCACCCTCATCCATCTTGGGAACATCGACGTCATGAACGAAACCCGCGCCCGTCGCTCGCTCGTCGTCCGAGTCGACCGTCGCCGTAAAGATGACCGACCCGTCGACACCGTGATAGCGCACCTTATGCGGCGCGATCTTGTACACCGCGGTGTAGGTCACGCTCTCAAAGGGCTCACTGCCCTCGAGGGGATACTTCTCGTCATCGGTCATCAGGGTGTATTTGCCATCGGATTCATAGTCGCGCGACCAGCCGACAAAGTCGTACTTGGTGCCGTCAATGCCCACAACCTCCTTGACAGCCTTGACCTCAAGAGAAATCTGGTCGCCGGAATCAGTACGGCCGAGACCGCGGACAAGAGCAGGATTCGCGAGATTTGAGTCGATGTTCGATTGAACGGTAACCAGGCTGGGACGGTAGACCGGGTACAGCTCCATGGGGGCCTTGACCACGGTAGAAGCACTCACCATACGGATACCCTCAGACCAAGCGACATAGCCCTTGCCAGGTGCCGGCTGGGCTTCCGTCCAGCCCACGAAGACGTTGAACGCACCTCCTGTATCCGCATCGATAGTGCTGACGTCATAAGTGGGCTTCGGGATGCCGCCATCAAGGTTGCCGAGCATATCGCCTTTCTGAGCAACTTTGCCATCCACATCTTTGGCATTGAGATGGTACACGACCGCCAACGGCGAATAGTACGCCACAAATGTATAGGCCCCGCCGGGTTCCACCTGATAGGAATACGAGTTATCGCCGTTAGGTTCGAGCTTTTTAACTTCGCCATTCGGAAGCTCAATCTCAACCTTCTGCAACTCATACAGCTTACCGCCCGCTTTATAAACCGGCGTCGCAACGTCAGGGGTCACCGTTGCCGTAGCAGGGTCGGTGCCCGCGTTGATAACGGGAGCGATGTCGTACCTAGGCACATTAACCTTGTCCGTGCCATCAAAACCTGCGCGGTGCAGGTTGGTGGTGTAGTTGACGTCGTACTTTGCGTAGACGGGATAGGCATCCTGGCACTGGGTGACCTTGGAGTCATCCGTCGCCAAGTATGGCGCCGCCTTCTCCGAATTGCTCGTCACATAGGGGTCGTTGGCGACATCATAGATATATTTCCAGACGGCAGAATCCTTCTTGACCTCGGCGGTCGAAATCCAGCCCAGGAACTTATAGCCCAGCACGGCCATGTCAGCATCAGTCGGAGAGGACTCGAGGGTCAGATCTGGATTTTCAATTGTGTCGCTGTCCCCGCCGGAATTCTTATCAACCGTATCATTCGTATAGATGAATGGATACTTGTACGTGTAATGAGGATCCTCTTCGCCACTCTTCTTTTGGAGCAAATTACTCTCGTAGCGACGTGTCGTTTCCTTGCAGACCGTGCCATCTTTCTTATAAAAATCGACGCGCGTCGTCACCATCGCACGCATGCGATATTTCGAAGTGAAATTGATTGAAGCCTTTACGGTATCCTTCTTTTCAGGAGTATTGAGATATGTCCATCGACCGCCGATTCTCTCAAGCGTCCAAAACTTCAAGCTATAACGATCGCTAGATGGCTTAAACGTGTACTGCAACGCATTAATAACCTTTTCCTCGTCAAACGTTCCAGAACCCGGGAAATCTGTATCCACAAGGACATTCTTTAGGGTATCCGCCCCCGTATCGTTTCTCACGTTATGCGAATATGCGCTCATGGGGGCCACGATTAGCGTATTGCTGTCGTAGTATCCCTCTGCGCATTCGCCCTTATAGGCATCCTTGTCGCCATGATTAACGTGCTCGGAACCCCAGTGAACCACGTTCTCTCGAACATAGCTTGTGCCGACCTGCTCGTTAAACGGTGTTTTGTACTCGTTCCATACAGAGCAAAGGAGTTCCGAATTCGTGTATTCATCGTTCGCGTACGCGCAGACGTAATAATCCACGCGGTACTCAAAGCGCGCCGTATAGGTGTGCGGCACGGTTAGATCGACATCGGCAGGGAGTGTATAGCCTGGGTCACGGCTTACGCGGACCTCAACCGTGGACCCATCGGCGGCCTGCTTGTTTTCGTACCAGCCCAGGAAGCGATACCCATCGGGCAGCTTGCCGCCCTCGGACAGGGGCGTACCGTCCGTGTCGCGCACCTGTACCGTGTAGACGCTGGTGCCGTCCCCGGCAGTCTGGACGTCGACTTTGGTTTTGCCAACGCCGTCACGTAGGGTCTCATTGTCGATTTTGTCCTGCTCATTGCCCTCGAACACCGTCATGATGTTCGACACGTAGTCGCTGTACACGGGATAGAAATCGGTGGGGCCGACCACGGCAATCTCGCTGCCCGCGGGATAGAATACTCCCTTGTTTTTCAGATCAGCCAGCTGATCTGAGGTAATGGCAGCATAGGCGCCATTCATGCTCTTATCGGCGTTCGGCTGCGTGGTCCATCCAATAAACGTCGCGGTAGGCGGCAAGCCGCCGCGATCTGCGGGGGCAGCCGGCGTCAAACCGGCGCCATAGCGGTACCAGTCCGTGGACGGATCGTGTGCCTTGCCGTCTTTCCAATCAAGCGTCTCGCCCTTAACGTTATAGAACAGCACCTGCGCCTCGTATGAAGCGATAAAGAGATCATTGCCCTTGAAGCCCTCACTCTCGGCATGATCCTTGCCGTTGTCGGCAGTGTAGATAGAGGTCGCCTCGTGCTTCGTGTTGTCCTGAACGCGCTTGCCATCCCTCACAGCAGCATCATCGGTCTTGCCATCAAACCAGCTGTTGTCTTGTCCGATTCGGTTCACACGCACATCGGGCTCGCGGAACCAGCCCATAAAGCGGTAGCCGTCGTTCGCCTCGCTCAGCCCCTCAGGCTTTGCGGAGGTCTCCTGCTTGAACGTCACCGATGTATCGCCCTGGGCCAAGCCCTGGGCAGTTCCCGCCAGCACGGCACTCACGGCAAAGGCGTACGGATCCGTGGTCGCCTGGTCTTTGCCAAGTTTGGTCTTCTCGATTGTCGCGGTACCCGCGCCGGGAAAATCAATCGTCGCCTTAACGCTCTGGCCATGCACGGGGATATTCAGCCTGTAATCCATCGCCCACTCGTTGGCATGCGAACCGCCAAGGGCCTCATCGTTAGCGGTCGAGCGCATGGTGCCGGCACAGAAGTCGTAGTCGTGCTCCTCCCACAGCTCGCGCGTGGTGTAGCGCCCGTCGTCCCACGGGCCAAAGCCGTCGCCCTTGGTGGTACCGTCGCCGCCAAACGAGGGGATCTTCTTTTTGGCAGGATTGCCCTGGCTATTGCCAGACAGGCTCACGCTCGGCTTAAAGTAGCACTCGGTGACCGTCGCATCTCCCTTGTTGGCGCGCGCAGCAATGCCGCCCAGGTTCACATCGTTTTGGATGATGGGGATCACGGCGATGGGGTTGTATTGACGCGAGCTCAGGTCGCCCGCAAAGTGGCTGCGGACGAGCTCGTTGCCCTTTTCAGTCAAAATACGGCCCGCCAGGCCACCCGTCCACGCGCGCGTCACGGCGACAACGCCCACGTACGATGCGGCATAGCTGTAGCACTGCGCCGTCGAGAAGCAGTCGATGATCTTGGCGTCGCCCGCCATGCAGCCCACAAAGCCCGAGGCGTACACGTTGTTGCCGCCCAGGGCGCCGACGGCCACATCGTATTTATTGGTGACGTCGGTCATGCCCTTCTCGGCAATCGAGCCATCCTCGTTGCGCGTAGGCGTCACGCGGCAGTACTCGATGGTCGAGTTCTTGACGTAGCCGGCAAACGCCGCCATATACAGGCCCTCGCCACCGATTGCCTGCACGCCCGAGGTCGTGTTGTTGACGGCGCGGCCGCCACGGACCTCGCAGTTGTAGAGGCTGCAGCCGTCGAGCTCGCCGGCGATCAGGCCTCCCTCAAAGCCCGCGTTGGTAATCACGTTGAGCATGTTGTTGGCGCAAGTCAAGTGCAGGGTGCTCTCCATGACCATGACGTTTTCGAAGCTGGTGTTGACGGCCTTGCCCACGATGATGCCGCCGCGGAAGTCCGCCCAGATGTTGGCGTCCTCGACAAGGAAGTTCTTGATGGTGGCGCCGTCGGTCTCGGCAAAGAAGCCCGTGTCGTGCTCGGGGTCCAAGACCTTATTCTCGTAGTTCAGGCCCTTCACGGTATGGTTTTGACCGTCAAAGACGCCCTTAAAGGGATGCTCTTTGTTGCCAAAGGAGAGGTGCTTGACCGTATCCGCAACAATGGCGTTCATATCATCATCGTTAAGAACGATATCGTTATCGAGATAGACGCGCCACTGCGATGTGTCGCGCTGACGCGACAGCGCGACACACGCCAAGAAGTCGTTCCTGTTTGTGATATGGAATTCGGTCTGTTCCTCGGCATGCGCTGCCGCCGGCAGCACCATAACGCAGCAAAGGGCGATCGCCGCGACGGCAACCAGCCTGCCGAGCACGCCTCGGTTTCTGTTCTTGATCTCCATGGGCTAGTTCGCCTCCGGCCAGCCCGCGGCGTCGAGCACGTCGAGGACGGTATCGTTTGCCTGCTGGTTTTTGGCCTGCACGGCCTGGACGTCGATATCGAGCCTGAATGAGCCACCGCGCGCGGCATCGTTGTAGTCGCCCACGAAGCGCAGCGAATCCATGAGACTCTCCGTCATGGCGCCGGAATCGAGCACGCCCCCGCGTCCGGCCAATCCGCGGTAGTAGTACCACCCATCGCCGCCATCGATCCACGGGGACCCCTCGCCCGCGTTCATGTGAAAGGCAACGTTGCCCGAGGCATCCGCACTCGAACCGTCGGGCGCCACCGACGTCATGCGCAGACGAGCGCGAACGTACTCAGGCTGCGCGCCGGCGTTCTCCACGCGCACGATGCGGCTGATGTCAGAGCCCCCGGCCTTGGTGTCGGGATAGTCCCCGTGCTCGTTGGCCTCAAACGGAATCTCCTCGCCCTGCTCGTTTAGGGTGTATTCGCAGACTCGTACCTTCACGCTGCCAAACGATAGGACGTTGTTCGCCGGGACCATATCAACGGTAAAAGCCAGCGTGCCGCACAGGCACGCCAGGGCCAACAGCGCCATCGCCGCAAGCGCCAAGGTGCGTTTCTGATTGTCGGAAAGATTGTTGAGCATTACGTTCGCCAATCGTCGATCAAAGGGGGATCGAGATCCCGACCCGAAAATGGGGATGGGGAGCGGGCCGGGATCTCGGTGGGGAGGGGTTAAGCCTGAGCCTGAGTCTTAGCCCAAGCCTTGGCCTGCTCGACAGCGTTGGCGGCAGCGTCAGTCTTGTCGCCCTTCTGGTCAGCGCCGAAGATGTAGCAGGAGACCGTCATAGCAGGATTTTCAACGACATCCGTGCTGTTCATGGTAGCCGGGATATGCACGATGCTGAACAGCTCGCCGGTGTAAGCAGCCTTGTCATTAGCGGGGGTAAGCTTTGCAGGAGCGTTGGTTCCGTCAGCGGTATACATGAACAGACCGCTCACGTACTGGCCTTCGTTGCCGTTGGTCTTCACCTGGTCAGTAGCAACCGGCTTCCAGCCATTGTTAAGGGTGAAGTACGGGATCTTGGCAAGCGCGCCTTCACCGTCCTTCACGATGGCGTTCTTCACGTAGACGAACACATAGGAGCTATCGGAATCCTTGCCGATACCGACGTTGGGATTCTTATCGATGTTGGTGTCGGGAATCATCTTGGAGTCCTTCACCCACTTGGTCTCAAACAGGTAACCATCCACTGAGGGGTTCGTGGGATCAGTGCCGGGCTTGTCCGGTTGATCGGGGTCGGGCTTCACTTCGGGCTTGCCGATGCTGCCAACCGTAAATTCGTTCTTCAGCGACTGCGTAGCCGACAGCCAGGCGTAGGTGCCCACGCCGGCAGCCAGTACCAGCAGCAGCAAGGCGGCAATGATGCCGTAGCGCTTTTTCTTCTTGTTTTCCATCGTTCTCTTCCTTTCGAAAATCGACTTCCCCGGCAACGGCCCTTGCCGTTGCCGGCGCCTCTCCCCTGCCGCTATGAACGCCGCCCCTTCGCATGCGCGCGGGCATGATTGCCCGCAGGCTCGTCGGGAACCATCCGATCGAGCACAATCGACACCGCGACTAGCAGCGCCAGAACGGCCACCACAACAAACAAACCGGGCATCGTCGTGCAATATGCATTAACGAAGCCCAGGTAAGGGACACAAAAAGAGACGACGCCGATCACGCGTGAAAAAGGCGTCTGCTCGGCGTCGTGCATGATGATTCCATCTGCATTTTTGTTTGCGATTCCCTGCGTGCTGATCGTCTGCGCCACAGGATCGACCTCGTACACCTGGTGAGTCACCACAGCGCCGTCCGATCGGTAAAAAGTTGCACTGTCGCCCACGGCAATATTCGTTGGGTCAACCTGGTGAACAAACACCATGGAGCCGACGGGGAGCTCGGGTTCCATAGAGCCCGAGAGCACGGCGAAGGGCATGTAACCAAATGCACGGGGAGCAAAAGAAACAACGGCAAGGGCTATGACAAGCGCAAGCGCCATGCCACTAAGAAGTGAAATAAATCGTCTGAATCCGCGCGCTGCCAACATGATTATTTCATCCCCATCGAGGCCATATTCGATCCCATCAAGGATTAGCCGCTTTTCTAAGACGTTTAATAGATGAGTTCGAAAAAGCCAATCGGGGGTGCGGACAGAAAGTTGGACCGCGGGGCGGTCCGGACTGGAGGTTCGCATGTACAGCAGGGAGAAGGTCGAGCTCTTCCTCCTGGCGACGGAGGACGGCATGGGGCCCACCGCCGCCGCGGAGTTCGCGGGGGTCACGGTGGGCGCGGCCAAGAAGTGGGCGACGGGGCACCTCCCGCGCAGCTACACCGGCGGGGGCTGTAGAATCGTGGCGAGGAAACCGCCACGGAAGGAGGCCAGCTTGGGCCCCGACAAGTCGACCTACGCCCCGCCCGCGACCGGCCCGCTCGCCGGGCTCAACGAGGACCAGATAGAGAACCTGCTGCTCAGGGCGGTGTTGGCCGACCTAAAAGCGGAAGGGTGGGACCCGGCTTCGATCTCGAACAGGAGCAAGTGCGAGCTCGGCGAGAGATTGAGGCGGGCGACCGCCCTGCCCCTCCGCTCGATCACAGGTTTCTTGAGGATATCGAAGAGCTCCTATGAGTACTGGAGGCCCCGCGTCGCCGTGCCGCGCGACCGCGACGCCGACATACGCGGCCGCGTGGTGCGCATCTTCCGCGAGGGCTCGGGGTGCTGGGGGTACCGCACCGTCTGGGCGCGCCTGCGCCGCGAGGGCGTCCGGGCCAGCGAGAAGCGCGTGGCCCGCTGTTAGCGCTACTGTAAAAACAACCAATTTCGCCATCGCACTTTAGCCGATTCCGCCAACGCAATTTCCCCAATCGCGCCAACGCATTTTCACCATTTCCACCAACGCCGGGGCTTACGCTTCGACCGACAAGCGGACGATGCTTTCGGGAGGAGCGACCGTGGCGGAGAAGAACCTGATCGGAGAGTTGGACATGTACAGGGAAGCGGGCATAAAGCCCAACTTCAGCGACATAGCGAAGCGCTACGGCAAGGACAGGCACACCGTGGCGGCGTACTGGAGGGCCGAGGGCGGCCGGCCCCGCGACGGGCGCGCCGACAGGGCGGGCTCCTTCGACGCGCACATCGAGGAGGTGGCCGCCAAGGCGCAGCTGCCGGGGGTCACCAAGAAGGGCATCCACGAGTGGCTGCTGCACAGGTATCCCGGCGAGAACCTGGCCGGCTACAACGCCTTCACCCAGTTCATGCGCAAGAACGGTATCGCCGTCGGGGCCTCCGTCGGCCCGGAACCGCACCCGCGCTTCGAGACGCCGCCCGGGCTGCAGCTGCAGTTCGACTGGAAGGAGTCGGTCAGGATGGCGAACCGCGACGGCGAGCTGTTCGAGTTCAACGTGTTCGCGGCGACGCTGGGCCATTCCCGCAGGCACATATTCATCCGGTCGGGGACCAGGACGACCGACGACCTGGTCAGGTGCATGTACGCCACGATCGCGAGGCTCGGCGGCGTGCCCCGCGAGTGGGTCACGGACAACATGTCCGCCCTGGTGACGGTCAAGGGCGGCAGGCGCCTCAAGGTCCAGCGCGCATACGAGTTCGCCAAGGCCGCCGGCTTCGAGCTGAAGCTGTGCCGCCCGCGCAGCCCCCAGACCAAGGGCAAGGTCGAGTCGTCGAACCGCTTCCTGTCGCGGCTCGCGGCCTACCAGGGCGACTTCGACGGCTGGGACGACATCGACGAGATCATCGCGCGGATCGAGGACGCCAGCAACTCCGAGCCCAACGAGACCACGGGGCTGCCGCCCTCCGCGCTGTTCATGGAGGAGAAGGACGCGCTGCTGCCCGTCGGCAACCTCCGCGCCCTCGAGGAGGCGATGGGCGACGTGGTGCGCGTGGCCAGGGTGCCGGCCACGATGCTGGTCAGCGCGCACGGCGAGCCCATGTCGGTGCCCAGGCGCTGCATCGGCAGGCCCGCCCGCATCGTCTGCATGCCCGGCGGCGCGATGGACTGCTACGTCGGCGGCGAGCTGGTGGCGACGCACGTGGCGGGCGGGCCGGCCTACGACCCGGCGCACTACGCCGAGGCCATGGCCGGGAAGCGCTGGTTCGGCGACGCCGCCGGCGACATCGAGGCGGCCGCCGCCGCCAACCTCGGGCTGCTCGACTCGATAGGGGGCTCGCTGTGAGCGCCGCGGTGCAGGCCAGCCCGCTCAACCGCCTGGCGGCCAATCTCGAGGAGCTGGGGCTCGAGGGCATGGCGTCGTCGGTGCCCGAGTACGTCAGGCTCGTCGCCGACGGGAGGAAGAGCCTGGTCGACGCCATGCTCGAGCTCACCGACGCCCAGATAGCCCTCAAGCGGCGCGCCGACGACGAGCGCCGCACGAGGATGGCCAACTTCCCCTACATAAAGACGCTGGCCGACTTCGACTGGGGTTTCCAGCCGAGCGTGCCCCGCGGGCTGGTCGAGCAGCTGGCCACGCTCGAGTTCGTCGACCGCGGCGACAACGTCGTGCTCGTCGGCAGCCCGGGCGTCGGCAAGACCCACCTGTCGATAGCCATAGGCCACGAGGCGGTGATGGCCCGCAAGCAGGTGTACTTCGCCGACTGCTCGAGGCTGGTCGAGGACCTCAAGCACGCCTCGGCGAAGGAGGCGCTGGCGCGCAGGATGCGGTTCTACGAGCACTGCAGCCTGCTGATAATAGACGAGCTGGGCTACCTCGATATCGGGAAGGAGGGCGCCGACCTTCTGTTCCAGCTGGTGAACAGGCGCTACGCGCTCAAGCGGTCGACGATCGTCACGACCAACGTGCCGGTCGGCAGGTGGGGCGACGTGTTCGGCAGCAACGTCACGGCCTCGGCGGTCGCCGACAGGCTGTGCCACCACTGCGCGATGATCAAGATAACGGGCCGGTCGTACCGCCTGAAGGACGTGTCCATCGGCGGTGAGGACGGGAAGGAGGAGGGCGCCTAGGCGCCGAAAGCGGCACATCCGCGTTGGCGAATCCGGCGTATCCGCGTTGGCGCGATTGGCGAAAATGCGTTGGTGGAAATGGTGAAAATTATATTGACGCTAACACCCGCGTGATGCGCGAGGAGGGCCTCGAGGTCGTCTACAACAAGAGGCGCGCCCGGGGCTACAGCTCCTACGTCGGCGAGGTCTCCAAGGCGCCGGAGAACCTCGTGAACAGGAATTTCCACGCCGACGAGCCCAACCGGCTGTGGCTCACCGACATCACCGAGTTCAGGCTCCCGGGCGGCGAGAAGGTCTACCTGAGCCCGGTCGTCGACTGCTTCGACGGGATGCCCGTCGCCTGGTCGATCGGGCTGCACCCCGACAAGCGCCTCGCGAACTCGAGCCTGCTCAAGGCCTGCGCGGCGAGGCCGGCGGGGGCGCGCACGACGATCCACTCGGACCGGGGCGGTCACTACCGCTGGCCGGAGTGGATCGGGATCTGCGAGGAGAACGGCCTGGTCAGGAGCATGTCCGCGAAGGGCTGCAGCCCGGACAACTCGGCCTGCGAGGGCTTCTTCGGGCGCCTCAAGAACGAGTTCTTCCGCTACAGGGACTGGGAGGGCGTGACGGCCGAGGAGTTCATGGGGAGGCTCGAGGCCTACCTCGTGTACTATCGGGATGGGCGCATCAAGAAGTCCCTCGGGTGGCTGAGCCCGATGGAATACCGCAGGAAGCTTGGATACGCCTAGGCGCGGTCCAAGAAATCGTCCGCACCCCCATCTGAAATCTATTTCTAACAATCACCGTAGCTACTTCCGCGTTTTTATCAACGTCTTTCCGCCAAATGCTACTATTTTTGCCGTAAGTGGTTATTTGTCCCCGCACTTGTCTGCTTTATCCAACGCCTGCGGCTAACCCCTACACAACTTCTCAATAGAGGGTCTAATATTTTGTACAGCTCAGATATCGTACCCCCCCCCACATTAAATTTATACTGCATTTAGTATCGTTTATTTTCAACCCCCTTATTCATGCCTCTACGGCTACCCCGCGTAGCCCTCAGCCCATACCTTCTGGTAATCCCATCCATCCGGAAACCCCGTCCCACTCTGAATACATCCAGCGAACGCATGCGAGCGTGTTGTCCAGAACGACCTCGTCATCGGGGTGATGGAAAATGTCACCCCAAACGCTTGCCACGGTTGCGCCCACAAGTGGCAAGAAAAAAGCCTCGAGAATATCGAGGCTTTCACATTTGTATTGCTTTGCACGAAGGACCGCGAACGGCGAAGCTACTCTCCCAGCACGGCCTTTTTGGCGGCTGCGGCCATGTTGTCCAGATCTTCCTTGGTGGGGTGATCCTTTGCGGCGACCCAGTTGTCGAGCAGCATCTTAAATCGGGCGTTGTCGGGATCTTGCTCGAGCATGGCCTCGTAGCGCTGCTTGACCGCGGGACCCATCTTGCCCTGGCACATCGCCCAGCCCGCAAGCTCGGCATCCCCAGCCAAATTGGAAGTCACGCGATCAATAATCTGCTGGTAATAGCTCTGGTCGGCCCCAAAACCGCAGGTGCCAAACAGGAAGACGCGCTTGCCGTGCAAGGCGGAGAGCAACGCCGCGACCGAAGGCGTGCACGCGCCCTTGTCGCACCAAAAACCGACGAGCACCGTGTCGGCCGCGCAGGCGCCCTGCGCCTCGAGCGCAACCTGATCTGCATCCGCATCGTCGCTCAACGCCGCGGCATGGACAAACTCAACACCCGCAGCCTGCAGAGCGCGCTTGATCGCGCCCGAAACCATCCTGGTATTACCGCTCTTGCTGTTAACCACCAAAGAGCACGTCATAGTCACGTTGCCTCGTATCCCCCAAAACTAAAGCCACTAATGCAATTTATTAGATGAATATCTTAGTACTAACGTGACAGATGTAAACCACCGTCTGTCGATTGATTAATTTGCCCCACGGGCTTGCTCACTGGGCAAACTGGCTGCGATAGAGTTCGGCGTAGAAGCCGCCTGCCGCTAGCAGCTCGTCGTGCGTGCCGCGCTCGATAATCTGGCCGTCGCGCATCACCAGAATGCAGTCGGCGTTGCGGATCGTCGACAGGCGGTGCGCCACCACAAAGCTTGTGCGGCCGGCCATAAGCTCGTCGAACGCCGCCTGCACCTGCAGCTCGGTACGCGTATCGATACTCGAGGTCGCCTCGTCCAGCAGCAAAATCGCCGGGTCGGTGAGCATGACGCGCGCGATGCACAGCAGCTGTTTTTGACCCTGGCTAAACGTGCCGCCGTCCTCGCCGATGACCGTATCGTAGCCGCCTGGCAGCTGCACGATAAACTTGTGCGCATGCGCGCGCTTGGCAGCCTCGATAACCTGCTCGCGTGTGGCGTCGGGACAGCCGTAGGCAATGTTCTGGGCCACCGTGCCCTCGAACAGCCAAGTGTCCTGCAGCACCATGCCAAAGGCACGGCGAAGGCTTGCGCGCGTGTAGTCACGCGAAGACCGGCCATCGACCATGATGCGTCCGGCATCGATATCGTAAAACCGCAGCAGCAAGTTGATGAGCGTTGTCTTGCCGCAGCCCGTGGGGCCGACCAGGGCAAAGCGCATGCCGGGCTTGGCCTCGATGCAGATGTCCTGCAGCAGCTTGCGGTCGGGCACGTAGCTAAAGTCCACATGCTCAAAGGTCACCTCGCCCTGCGGGACGGCAAGTTCCACGGCATCCTCCGCGTCGAGCTCCTGCTCGCGCGCATCGAGCAGCGCAAACATGCGGCGCGCCGAGGCGTACGCGGTCTGGATCTGCGTAATGACGTTGGTGACCTCGTTGAACGGCTTGGTGTACTGGTTGGCGTAGGACAGGAAGATCTGCACGCCGCCCACCGTGAGTGCCGCGGGCACGCCCGTGATCACGCCCACGCAGCCAATCACGGCCACCACGGCATAGATGATGTTATTGATAAAGCGCGTGCCGGGGTTGGAGAGCGAACCCATAAACTGCGCGCGCTCACCTGCCGCATAGAGCTCGGCGTTGAGGGCATCGAAGCGCTGCTGAGCGTTGGGACCATAGGCAAAGGCGTCGACAAGTTTCTGCTCGCCTACGTACTCCTCGATATGACCACCGAGCTGCCCTTGAATACGCTGCTGTGCCGTAAAGCTTTTGTTGGAAAGCTTGGCGATAGCACCGGCTCCAAAAATGGAAAGCGGCGTGACGAGTACCACCACGAGCGTCATGGTCAGGTTGATGGAAAGCATAAACGCGAGCGTACCCACGATGGTAATAACACCGGTGAAGAGCTGTGTAAAGCCCTGCAGCAGACCGTCGCCCACCTGATCGACGTCGTTGACCACGCGACTCATGAGGTCGCCGTGGGCATGGCCGTCGATAAAGCTGAGCGGCATGCGGCTGAGCTTGTCGCTCGCCTCCACGCGCATGTCGCGCACCGTTTCGTAGGACAGGCGGTTGACGCAATAGCCCTGCAGCCACTGAAAGGCCGCAGCACCTACGACGACAATCGCGAGCTTGGTGACAAGCGGCAGCAGCGCATCGAAGTCCACCTGTCCGGCGGCGACGATAAGGTCGATGCCCTCGCCAATGAGGATGGGCGTGTAGAGCTGCAGAATCACGGAGATGGCGGCACTCACAAACGACGCTACAAACGAAATGCGGTGCGGGCGAACATAGCCCAGCAGGCGGCGGGTCACCGCACCCACGGGATAGCGCTCGGGATCGCCGGGCTGGCGCGGACCGTCGCCCAGGTCGTTGAGGTTATCGTTACCGGACACGTTGGCCGTCATCGTGGCGACCGAACCGGAAGAAGTATACGGATTCATCTAGCAGCCCTCCTTTGCGCAGGCGGATGCGGGGACGGTTGGGGCGGACGCGGGCGCCGCACTCCCCTGCTGGCCCTCGAGTTCCTCGCGGCGAAGCTGCGACTGGCAAATCTCGCGATAGAGCTGGCAGCTTGCATACAGCTCGTCATGCGTGCCCAGGCCCGCAACCGAGCCGTGGTCGAGTACGCAGATCATATCGGCGTCGCGCACGGTCGAGACGCGCTGGCTCACAATAACCGTCGTGAGCGGCAGCCCGCCCTCGGCGGCACCGCGCATGCTGCGCTCGCGAATGGCACGGCGAAGCGCCGCGTCGGTCTTAAAGTCGAGCGCCGAGGCGGAGTCGTCCATGATCAGGACCTGTGGCGAGCCCACCAGGGCGCGCGCGATGGTCAAGCGCTGGCGCTGACCGCCACTGAAGTTCTTGCCGCCCGCCTCGACCGGGGCGTCGAGCCCCTGCGGCTTGTTGCGCACGAACTCGCTCGCCTGCGCCATATCGAGCGCCGCCCAGAGCTCATCGTCGGTCGCCGACTCGTCACGCCAGGTCAGGTTGCTGCGAATGGTGCCGCTCACCAGCGACGTGCGCTGCGGGACGGTCGCGACCACATGGCGCAGCTGGTCGAGCGGCCAAGTGCGCACGTCGGCACCCATCACGCTCACGCTGCCGGTGCCCGCATCGTACAGGCGCGGGATAAGCGAGACGAGCGTAGACTTGCCGCTGCCCGTGCCGCCGATAATGCCGAGCGTTTTGCCCAGCGGCAGCTCCAGCGTCACATCGCTCACGGCATTTGCCGCGCCCACGCCAAACGAAAAGCTCGCATGGTCAAAGCTCAACGCAGGGACCGGAACAGCGCCACCCGCCAGTTCGCCCGGCTCGGGCAGTGCGACCGGCTGGTTGCCCTCATCGGTAATGCTCGGCACGCAATTGAGCACCTCGTTGATACGCGACGCGCTGGCGCTCGACTTGGTAAAGACCACGACCAGGTTGGCGACATACACGATGGAGGTGAGGGTCTGCGTCATGTAGTTGACGAACGCCATGACCTGACCCTGCGTGAGCTCGCCCACGTTGACCTGGATGCCGCCGACCCACAGGATGGCGCACACGCCCAGGTTCATCACAAGAAACGTGACGGGGTTGAGAATCGACGAGAGCTTGCCCACCGCGATGGCAGTATTGGCCTGGTCATCGGCGGCTTGGGCAAAGCGCTCGCGCTCATGGTCCTCGCGCACGAAGGCGCGAACCACGCGGGCGCCCGAAAGGCCCTCGCGGCAGATAAGCGCGATGCGGTCAAGCTTTGCCTGCAGCTGCTTGTAGTACGGGATACAGCGCGCCATGACAAACCAAAACACCAGGCCGATGGCGGGCGTGCAGATCAAAAAGATGATGCCGAGCTTAAGGTCGATGGCAAGGGCCGCGCACATGGAGCCCACCGCCAGGAAGGGCCAGCGGATAAGCATGCGCACGCCCAGCGCCACGGCAAGTTGCACCTGGTTGACGTCGTTGGTGATGCGGGTGATAAGCGACGGCGTGCCAAAGCGATCGAGCTCGGCATAGCTCAGCTTGTTGATGTGCTGGTAGAGCGCACCACGGATATCGGTGCCCATGCCCTGCGAGGTGAGCGCCGCCATCTTTTGGCAGACGAGCGTAAACGAGATGCCGATCACAGCCATGGCGGCGAGCACCGCGCCGTAACGGACGACGGCGTTGACATCGTGTGCGCCGATGCCCTTATCGATCATCTGGGCAATCACCAGCGGCGTCAGCAGGTCAAAAATCACTTCGATCAACTTACACGCAGGGCCAATCACCATATATCGGCGAAACTTACCACCAAAACGCCTGAGCAGCTCAATCATGTATAGGCGCTCCCTATCATCATTCACACTCAATTCGAATCATGATAGTACTGTCGCCCCAAAGAAGCGTAAACAACTCGTCATTTCTAATGGGGTTCGGTTTCCAAAGAAGCGGAGAGGTGCGCATGCCCAGCCAGTGTCGGGTCGACCGCTTGGTATACTTACATTAGTGCTACCAAGTTAGTCGCCGACCCTTGAAATGAGGTGCCGAGATGAACGACATTCTCGCAAGAAGAGCAAGACGAGCAACTGTGGGCATCGCCCTTTCCGCGGCACTTGTCGCGGGAATCGCCCCCGTAACGGCGATCGCGGCAGAAACCAGTTCCCCCACCGGTGCAGTTGCCTTGCAGACGGAAGATGCGGCCGCCGCAAAAGAAAGAGCGTATGCAGCCATGCAGGAAGCGCTCAAAAACCTCGAGGCCGCGAAAGACGCCGCAAGTCCCGAGAAACTTGCGGAAATCGATGATGACATTGCCGCATTTCAAGAACTCTACGACATGGTGGTGGCGGAAGCCGCCAAACGGAGGGAACCCCTTCCCGCCATGCAAGCGAACGTCGATGCAGCCCAAGCCAAATACGATGAGGCCCACAACCGGACAAGCGGCCTTCAGGCAGAATTAGATAAGGTACTCAAGGAGCTCGGCGACGAGGCGCCCAGCACAGCTATTAAGGAGCATATTAAGCAGTTGCGCAGTGAGATCATGTCGGCAGAAAGGCGAGAAGAATCTTGTGAAGATGATCTTCACCGCTACTAACGCCGGCTCGAAAGCCAGGAAAAACAGGTTCAGTATTTCGAAAGTGAGGCAGAGGAAGCTAAAGCCCAGATCGACGAGGACATTGCCAAGCGAAATGCGCTCCTCGGCGATTTGGAAAAGGCGCAAGCGGCCTATGACGACGCCTGCAAGGCATACGAAGAGGCAAAGGCCGCGGCAGATAAGACCACCTCGCCCGAGATAACGAAACCCGCCGAGACAGTGCCTCCCTCCAGCTCAGTGCAACCGGCCGAGACGGCACAGCCCGTTGGCTCACCTGCAACCGGCAAAGACGCCCTACCAAGCTCCACCAAGCAAGCGAACACAAGCAGCGGCAAGCAAGCAGATACGACCGCCGGCAAGCTCGCAAACACGGGCGACACAGCACCGAGCGCAATCGCACTCGTAGCAGTCGCCGCCGCAGGCCTCGGAATAACCGCCACTGCCACACGCCGCATCAAGAACTCAAAATAGCTGCCAGCGGTTATTGTCTTCGCCAATCCGCAAGCCCAGAGACAAAAAGAGGTCCGTTTCCCCACCTAGGGAAACGGACCTCTTTAACTGCAAAAATTCAAACAACAGCACCGCCGCCTCTTAAACTACGTAGCCATCAATGCCCAGACAACGCCAGCGAGCAGCAAAAGGCACGGGATTAAACTATTCAGATAAATGTGACCCTTCAGGCGGTTTTGGTCGGCTACCCGCGAGTGCCGGCAGGGCGCTTGGTAGTCGAGCGATCCCGCAGGCGAAGCCGAGGACCAGCGAGACACCAAGCGCCCTGCCGGCACTCGCGGGTAGCCGCGGCACCAAAAAACGCCTGCACACTCGATGGATTCGGATGCCCGACAGAGGCTCCTTATGGCTGCTTCCTTCCGGACCTGACCAGATTCGGAACATGTCGTCATCCGAACCCATCGAACGCGCTAGGCGCTCGGTATATCTTACCTGCTCCCGCCCGTCAGAGCAAGCTAGCTAATTTGGGACGGAGCTTTTTTGACTACTTTTGCAGCCCGATTGCCAGAGCAGCCAATGAGTAGTCAAAATAGTCCCATCCCAAAATGACCGGCTTGGTGCCGCACCACAGAAAGGGCCCATCTACTACGTTTAGGCCACAGGGGTCAACCATAGCCGACTTTTTCGAAAATCGGCAAGCTTTCTACCTGCGGTTTTGTTTTTGCAAATTCCGGAATGGTCGAGGGTGGCCGGTTTAACGTAGTAGATGGTCGCATTTCGTGGCAAACGGTCCGACCCAAGACCCAAGGCAGCCAACCTCGAATGGACATTCTCGAAGTTGCGGTGGAATACGGACTGAATTGGCACCTTAAAGGCAAAAACACTCCGTATTTCACCGCAACTTATAGGGAGATAGGCCTTAGAGGCGGGCGAGGTCGTAGGCTTGGGCAGCTGCCTCGCCAGCGCAGATGAGGTTGGTTGTGGCTTCTTGCGCACCGAGCGCCTGGTCGAGAGGCATGGGCTTGCGGCAAATCGGCAAAACCAAGTCAATACCCTGCTCATACACCGCATCCAGGTTGACGGCGCGCCCGCCCACGACGGCGACCACCGGCTTGCCATATCGCTTCGCGCGACGGGCCATGCCCACCGGCGCCTTACCGGCGGCGGATTGCTCGTCCATATTGCCCTCGCCCGTAATGACCAGGTCGACATCGCGTACGCGCTCGTCAAACCCAATCAGATCGAGCACCGTCTCCACGCCCGAACGCAACTCGGCACCGAGCGCCAGCAGCGCGGCACCCAGGCCGCCGGCAGCACCGGCACCGGGCACACCGAGCACCGAGCCAAATGTCCGTGCACCCTCGGGCAGGCGCAACAATCCCTGAGCCCGCACCCCGGTAATTGCCGCATCGAGCAGGCGGCCGTAGCCGACCATCCAGCTGTCGTACTTGCCCAGCGCCTCGGCATCATCCGCCGGCAGACCCTTCTGTCCACCGAACACTGCCAGCGCACCGCGGCGCCCCACGAGTGGGTTCTCGACATCAGAAAGCACCACGACACGCGCGCCGTTCAGCGCCCGAAGCGCTGGCGCCAAATCAACGCTCGCCACGTGTTCAAGGCCCGCAAGACCGGGGGCGACATCGCAGCCCTGATCATCGACCACACGCGCGCCCAGTGCCTGCAGCATACCGGCGCCACCATCGTTGGTGGCGCTGCCGCCCAAGCCAATATAGATAGTCTTTGCCCCGGCACGAACCGCACGGAGCATCAGCTCGCCCACGCCATAGGTTGTAGCAGCCAGCGCCGACGACTCCGTGCAAGGCGAATACCCAATACCCGCCGCCTCGGCCATCTCAATTACAGCCGAGTCGCGCTCGTCGTCCACCAGCATCCGGGCAGACACGCGGTCGCCCAAGGGGCCTGCGACATCGCAGGTTGAGAGCTCGCCACCGCATGCGGCGATGGCATCGAGCGTTCCCTCGCCACCATCTGCCAGCGGCAATGCACGCACCTCGGCATCGGGCCAAACGCGGCGCACGCCCTCGGCAACCGTCGCCTCCGCCTGCGCACTCGACACGCTGCCCTTAAAGGAGTCGATCGCCAGCAGCACACGACGGGGCCGGCGGCACGCAGGACCAAAGTCAACCGCCGTGCCAGCATCCTCGCCGGCACCTGCAAGCGCTGCGGCGTGAGCGGCGTGCGCTTCAAGATCGGCACCGCAACCGCAATCAGCGCCGCCCGCTCCGCGCAGACCGCCAAAATAGCTACTCAGCAGCTCGCGGCATTCATCCGCCAGTACGCCGGCGGTCACATTGAACCGATGATTCAGGCGCGAGTCGGCATTCAAATCGTATAGGGATCCCAGCGCGCCCGCCTTGGCATCAGCCGCGCCATACACGCAACGCCCCACGCGCGCGTTAACCATAAGCCCCGCACACATGCAGCATGGCTCGAGCGTCACGTAGACCGTGCAATCGGAAAGGCGCCAGCGACCGAGCGACCGAGCGGCAGCGCACAGGGCCGCGAACTCTGCATGAGCCGAAGGATCCTGGTCGAGCTCGCGCCGATTGTGCGCCCTCGCGACGATCTCGCCGTCGCGCACCACTATGGCACCGATGGGCACCTCGCCCACCGCCGCGGCGGCGCGCGCCTCCGCCAGCGCCTCGCGCATGAACTTCTCGTCGATTTCGGTGATCGTCATCGTTCGCCTTCCCTGTTGCAAATCCAAAACGATGCTATCATTACGACTCACGGAGAGATGGCAGAGCGGTTGAATGCGGCGGTCTTGAAAACCGTTGAGCGCGAGAGCGTTCCGGGGGTTCGAATCCCCCTCTCTCCGCCACTCCTAGTGATGCACCGGTGTCATGGTCCGCTCAAACAGTGCATCGACCACATCGGCTATCTCAGGTCGACGCTCAAGATCGTGGCCCGATTCCCACCATATCGTGAAAAGTCGAATAATACCGCCGGCGACAAACTCAGACGTCGTCTCGAGTGACACGGGGGCCAGGGCATCCTCGGCAAGCACGTTCATCACACGCTCGCGGATGGAGCGGGCAATGCGGTCGCAAATAACGTTGGTCAACATGCCCGACATGCTGCTTGCCAAAATGTTATCCATGAGCCGCTCGTGCGCCAGAATCAAATCCATGGCATCGTCCAAAATCGCGTGCCGAAGCGCGCGCACGTCCTCGGCAGATACCGCGCCGGCCTCATCGGGCTGTTTTTGCGGCAAGCCCGACATGAGCTCATCGATATAAAAGGCAAAGTAATCGTTCTTGTCGCGAAAGTGCTTGTAGAACGTCGTGCGGCGAATCATGGCGCGGTCGCACAGCATGGCAACCGTCAGGTCCTCAAAACGATGCTCCTCGAGAAGCTCGGTAAAGGCATCGAACAGGGCGCGGTAGGTTTTCTTAATGCGAAGGTCCACTGGTATCGCCATCCTCAGGGCAAAGACAACACTCGTCAATCTGTCGCATATCTTACACCTGTACCTCGCGCGCTTTGCCCCGGTGCCAACCCCGCCGAAAACACAACGCTTACCGGAAAGTTCGGCACGGCAAAACGTTGCGGGTATACTAGTAGCGTTATACCAACGGCAGCTGGCGCATGCCGCCGCGGCCATTCGAAACGGAGACATCATGATTACCGTCATCATCGGCATCGTTGTTGTCATTGTGATTGTCTGCGCCATCGCCGGCATCTACAACAACATGGTCACCAAGCGTAACCGCATCGATAACGCCTGGCAGAACATCGATACGCAGCTGCAGCGCCGCAACGACCTGATCCCCAACCTGGTCGAGACCGTCAAGGGCTACGCCAAGCACGAGCAGGAGACGCTCTCCGCCGTGATCAGCGCGCGTAACACCGCCGTCAAGGCCACTACGCCCGAGGCCAAGATGGAAGCCGACAACGTGCTGACCGGTGCGCTGCGTCAGCTCTTCGCCGTAGCCGAGGCCTATCCCGATCTTAAGGCAAACACCAACTTTACGCAGCTGCAGGCATCGCTCGAGGATACCGAGAACAAGATTAGCTATGCACGCCAGAGCTACAACGACTGCGTGCTCAGCTACAACAACGCCATTCAAACGTTCCCGGCTGTCATCTTTGCCGGCATCTTCCAGTTTAAGGAGCGCCAGGGCTTCGAGGCCGCCGAAGCAGCCCGCCAGGCCCCGACCGTCAAGTTCTAGTAGTTTGGCAGCGCATCCTTAATCGGCCAAATGCATAAACCGCCCCGTCGAATGCATACTTCGACGGGGCGGTTTCCTTTTTCGCGAAGGTCCCCCTCTAAGCGCCGTGCATTTTTAGGAGTATTCAACATAACCAAGAGCTTCGGGCGCCACGATAAATGCCAAAGACCGCGAATATCCCTGCAAATCAAACGCTGTCAGCCCATAACCCCGCCCATCATCCGTAGAAAACATCGAGAAATCCCGATTTTTTGCCCGAGGTCGGTATGCAGGGGCCTTCGATTGCAGAATACTCGCAAAAATGCACGTCGCCACCGCCCCCACATGGCGCGAAGCAAAACACAAGCGCGGCTTAAAAGGCCGCGCACCATCTTTAATTCAAATCTATATTGCCCGTACGACAGCGCCAGGGTGACGCAGGCCCGAGGGCGACCTTCCTTTCCGGCGCACTCCGCAGGACGAAAGAGCCTCCGCCGCACGAAGTGCGCAGCGGAGGCTCTTTCATGTCCGAGGACGCGCCGGAAAGGAAGGTC
Source organism: Collinsella aerofaciens (assembly GCF_963360655.1). Lineage (NCBI taxonomy): Bacteria > Bacillati > Actinomycetota > Coriobacteriia > Coriobacteriales > Coriobacteriaceae > Collinsella > Collinsella aerofaciens. Next base: position 1,255,948 of record NZ_OY725712.1, on the reverse strand, counting down.
GCCCTCGGGCCGGACATATCCGTAAGACAAATTACGCGACGGTGTAAACCCAGTTGTGCTTGTCCTCGACAGCACCGGACTGGATGCCAGTCAGGGTCTCGCGGAGCTTCTTCATCACAGGGCCGATCTCGGTGTAGCCAGCCGGGAAGGTCACGGTCTCGTCGGCGCCGTAAACCTTGTTGTCGATCTCGCCAACCGGGGAGATGACGGCAGCGGTGCCGCACAGGCCGCACTCGACAAAGGTACCGGCCTTGACCTCGGCCCACTCGACGGGGCGCTGATCGACGGTCATACCCAGGTCCTGAGCAACCTGAACGAGCGAACGACGGGTGATGGAAGGCAGGATGGAGTCGGTGTGCGACTGCGGAACGACGAGCGTACCGTCCTCCTTCACGAACAGGACGTTGGCGCCGCCGGTCTCCTCGACATAGGTGCGGGACTCGGAGTCGAGATACAGGTTCTCGGCATAGCCCTCGCGATGGGCCTCCATCGTGGGCTTGAGGGACATGGCGTAGTTCAGGCCGGCCTTGATATTGCCGGTGCCGTGCGGTGCGGCACGGTCGTACTCGGAAACGCGCAGCTTAACGGGCTTAAGGCCACCCTTAAAGTACGGACCGACCGGGGTCACGAGAATGCGGAACGTGTACTCAGGAGCGGGAGCCACGCCAATCACGTCACCGGAGCCGATCATAAACGGACGCACGTACAGGGTCGCACCGGAACCGAAGGGCGGAACCCAGGCGGCGTTTGCAGAAACGACCTGCTTGACAGCCTCGACGAACTTGTCCTTGGGGAACGGGGGCATCTCGAGGCGCTGGGCAGAGTTATACATACGCTCGGCGTTCATGTCGGGACGGAAGCAGACGATGCTGCCGTCCTCGGCGGTGTAAGCCTTCAGGCCCTCAAAGACCTCCTGGCAGTAATGGAAGATGCCGCCGCACTCGGAGACATGCAGGGTGTGGTCGGTGGTCAGGCCGCCCTCGTCCCACTCGCCGTCCTTCCAATGGGCCTCGTAGCTGTAATCGGTCTTCATGTAGCCAAAGCCGAGGCTACCCCAATCGATATCCTTCTTCTCGACAGTCATATGTCGCTCCTTACATACACAGTTGCAAACTCGCGAACCCGCACGCAAGGACCGAGGCCGACCGCGTCGCAACGTCGCACGCCCGGAGCGTAGAGCCGGACGGGACACGCGAACAGCATCAAAACCGATGGCACGTCGATTCGCATGCACGAGATTGTACTCCGCACGCGCGTCGGATAAAACGTTTTTCTTTAACTAACTAAAGTAATTTCATTTGACCGAAGCTGAAGAGGCCCGCCACCGTAAACGGCGACGGGCCTCAACTGCACGGTTTGCGCGCTGGCTCGAGCTACGCGTTCTATTTACCCAGCTTAGCCTTGACCAGACCGACCACGGTCGGGATGATCGACACGGCAACGATGCCGATAATCAGCAGCTCAAAGTGCTCCTGCACAAAGGGAATGCCGCCAAAGAAGTAGCCCAGCAGCGTAAAGAGCGTTGACCAGGTAATGCCACCCAGCACGTTAAAGATGACAAAGTTGCGCCAGTGCATGCCGCCCATGCCGGCGATAAAGGGCACAAAGGTGCGGATAAACGGGAAGAAGCGGCCGAGGAAAATGGCCAGGTGGCCCCACTTGTCCAAGAAGTCCTCGGACTTTTTAATGCGCTCGGGCGTCATGGCCTTGACCTTACCCGAAGCGATGATCTTGCGGCCAAAGAAGTGACCGATCATAAAGTTGCACTGATCGCCCAAGATGGCAGCAGCCCATGCGACGGCCAGCAAAGCCACGATGTTAAAGCCACCGTTGTGGGCAAAGAAGCCCGAAGCAAACAGCAGCGAATCACCGGGAAGGAACGGGAAGAACACCACGCCCGTCTCGATAAAGATGATCAGGAACACGCAGCCGTAGGCCATAAGCGGGCCGGCGGCGATCCAGCTGGCAATCGCGGTGCGCGGGTCTTTGAGCAGCTCGGCGATAAAATTAATGAAACCCATGAAGTAAAACCTCTCAGTTGTGGGCGCGGATACGTCCAAGTTGACCAGTATACGGTTGCGGCGTCCCCTCGTGCGCAACCCCACAAAAGCATGACTCCATTACCAGCAAGTTTGCATAACTGACACCTGTCGCGCAATGCCGCCAAGATTGTCCTTCCTAATCCCTAGCGAATCGCTATACTTTATTGAATCGCATTGCCATGGCGCTAAGGGAGGGCGGCCGGTGAGCTTTATCAATACCATTCGCGAGGACATCAAGACCGTCCAAGCGCAGGACCCCGCCGCGCAAAACGGTCTGGTCATCTTCCTTTCCTATCCTGGCCTGCACGCCAAGTGGAACCACGTGCCCGAGCACTGGCTCTGGGAGCACGGTCATCGCTCGCTCGCCCGCGTGCTCTCGCAAATCACCCGTCACATCACCGGCGTCGAGATTCATCCCGCCGCACAGATCGGCAAGCATTTCTTTATCGACCACGCCATGGGCGTCGTCATCGGCGAGACCACCATTGTGGGTGACAACTGCGTGCTCTACCAGGGCGTCACGCTCGGCGGTACCGGCAACGAGACCGGCAAGCGCCACCCCACCCTAGGCAACAACGTCACCGTGGGCACGGGCGCCAAGGTGCTCGGCAACATCCGCATCGGCAACAACGTCAAAATCGGCGGCAACTCGGTCGTCGTTAAAGACGTGCCCGACAACTGCACCGTCGTGGGCGTGCCGGGACGCATCATCAAGCGCAACGGCTGCCGCGTGTTCGAGGAGAGTTTCGACGCCAAGCAGCATCGCGAGTACATGCCCGATGACGCCGCCGAGCAGAGTGCCCTCAACCGCCAGGGCATCACCGAGAATGCCCGCCGCGTCAAGGAACTCGAGCGAGAGGTGGCCGAGCTCAAAGCCCTCGTCGCCAAGCTCGTGGACGAGCGCTAGGAACGCAAGCGGCACAAAACGACATCGGCATCAACGCAAGAAGGCGCGCCAGGGAATTCATCCCCGGCGCGCCTTTGCGTTGATGCGACATGTGGGACTGTCCCTTTGTCACATTATGCGAACTGGCTCAGATAGAGGTCGGCGTAGGCACCCTCGGCAGCCAGCAGCTCCTTATGCGTGCCCTGCTCGATAATGTTGCCGTGATCCATGACCAAGATCAGGTCGGCATCCACAATCGTCGACAGGCGGTGTGCGATCACAAAGCTCGTGCGCCCGCGCATAAGCGCATCCATGGCACGGCCGATGGCAAGCTCGGTACGCGTGTCCACGCTTGAGGTCGCCTCGTCCAGGATGAGAATCGCCGGGTTGTTGAGCAGCACGCGTGCGATGGTCAGCAGCTGACGCTGGCCCTGGCTGATGCTTTCGGCATCGTTGGCCACGCGCGTGTCGTAGCCCTGCGGCATGGTGCGCACAAAGAAGTCGACCTGCGCGGCACGAGCGGCGGCCACGATCTCGTCGCGCGTCGCCTCGGGACAGCCGTAGGCGATGTTTTCGGCAATCGTGCCATCGAACAGCCAGGCGTCCTGCAGCACCATGCCAAACTGCTGCCGTAGCTCGCCGCGGTCCATGCGGCTCGTATCCACGCCGTCGAGCGTAATACGCCCGCCGTCAATCTCGTAGAAGCGCATGAGCAGGTTGATGAGCGTCGTCTTGCCCGCGCCCGTGGTTCCCACCACGGCAATCTTCTGGCCCGGCTCGGCGGTAAACGACACGTCGCGCATAAGCGGCTTGTCGGGCGAATAACCAAAGCGCACATGCTCAAAGGAGACGCGGCCCTCGACCTTGCCCGGCAGCTTGGCGGCCTTGTCCGGCAGCGGATCGGCCTCCATCTCGGGCTCATCGAGCAGGTCGAACACGCGCTCTGCACTCGCCAGCGCGCTCTGCAGCGAGTTGAAGGTAAACGACAACTGCGTCATGGGCTCGGATGCCTCGTAGATAAACTGGAAGAACGCCTGGAACACGCCGACGGTCATGTGGCCGGCAACCAGCATACTGCAGCCCACAATCGCAATCACGATCTGTGCCAGGCGGCCGATAAAGCGCACCGCGGGGCCGACGGCGTTAATCATAAAGTCGGCCTTGGTACTCACGCGCGCTAGCTCCCTCGAGGCCTCATGCACCTCGGCAGAACTCTGGCGCTCACGGTTGAACGCGCGAATCACCAGACGGCCCGAGTAGCCCTCCTCAACCGCGCTCGTAATCTTTGACACCCACTCCTGGCGCTCACCGGTCACATCATGTGTGCGGCGCGAGACCATCTTGGTCACCAGCAGCGACAGCGCCATAAAGAACAAAAAGACTAGCGTGAGCGGCACGCTAAACACGAACATCACGCTCACGGCGCCCACCACGGTACCAATCGACACCAGAAGCTGCAGCAAGCCGCGCTGCATGCTCTCGGACATCTTGTCCAAGTCGTTGGTCGCACGGCTGACGACCTCGCCGGGACGATGCGCGTCAAAATAGGCAAGCGGCAGACGGTTGAGCTTTTGTGCGATGCGGTTGCGTAGACGCAGGTTGAGGCGTTCGGCCACGCTCGACATCAAAAAGCTCTGGAGCGCGTAGAACGAGGCAGCGGCCGTCCAAATCATAAAGTAGATGAAGATGGTCCTGCCGCAGTTCTCCCAGGTGATGTTGAAGGTGGTATCGTTGGCAAACGCCACCTGAATGTGGCCCCACAGCTCATCGATCACACGGGCGCTATATGCCGGCGCAGCGGTGTTAAAGATGGCATAGAACACAATACTCGCGAACACGATATAGAAGCGCCAATGGTCGCCGGCAGCCTCGCTCCACAGGCGGCGCACCGTCGCCCAGGTGTCGCGGGGTTTCTCGTCCTCGTCCTCGTCGTCCACATCGCGCATGCGCTCTGCCTCAGCGCGGGCGCGCTCGTCCTCGGCACGTTCGTTTTCCTCGTAGAGCGCTTGGCGGCGAGCCTCGCGCTCGGCTGCAGCCTTGGCGGCGTCATCCAGCTCGGGTGCCACGGCAGCCGTTTCCTCGACCAGTACCGCGGCAACGGCGTCATCAACGCCGCCCTGCTTCTTGAGCTCCTCGGTCATGCTACTCACCTCCCTTCATCTGCGATTCCGCGATGGCGCGGTACACCTCGCAGGTTTCCATAAGCTCGCCATGCGTGCCCAAGCCCACAACCTCGCCATCCTTGAGCACGACGATCTGGTCGGCGTGCAAGATCGTCGAGATGCGCTGCGCGATGATGAGCACCGCAGCGTCACGCGTCTCGTCTTGCAACGCATGACGCAGGGCGGCATCGGTCTTAAAGTCCAGGGCCGAAAAACTGTCATCGAAGATATATAGATCGGCATGCTTCATGAGCGCGCGAGCAATGGCCAGGCGCTGGCGCTGGCCGCCTGAAAAGTTCGTGCCGCCCTGCGCCACCGGGGTATCGAGCCCCTGCGGCTGATCGAGTACAAAGGTGCTCTGGGCAACCTCAAGCGCGTGAAGCATGTCGGTCTCGGTCGCGTCCTCGTTGCCAAAGCGCAGATTACTTGCCACGGTGCCCGAGAACAGCCACGCCTTCTGCGGCACATAGGCGATGTGTCCACGGATCTCATCTTGCGAAAGCTCGCGCAGATCGACACCGTCCAGGCGAATGGCGCCCTTGGTGGCATCGTGGAAGCGCAGCAAGAGCTTGGCCACCGTCGACTTGCCCGAACCCGTCGAGCCGACGATTGCGGTCGTCTGACCGCGACGACAGGCAAAGCTCAGGTCGCACAGGGTGTCCTCGTCGGCATCGTCAAAGCGAAACGACATGTGGTCGAACATGGCCACCGCATCGGCTTCGTCTTGGGGCTCGCGCGCCCCGTCATCCAGCGTGCGCTCGCCATCGACGATGCTCGGCTCAATCTCCAACACCTGCTGCGCACGGTTCAGGCACGCGGCAGCACGCGGAAGCGTCAGCACCACCATCTGGGCCATCATCACAAAGAACAGGATCAGAATTGCATACTCCAGCACCGCCGAGATACTCGCAATCTGCATGGCGTGGGCGCCTACGCGGTTGCCGCCCACCCACAGCACCGCCACCTCGGCGATGTTCATCAAAAAGAAGCTTGAGCTGTCGAGGCCCACAAACAGGTGGTTGACTTTGATGGCGTTGGCGGCGTATTCGCTAAACACCTCGTCCAGACGCCGTTCCTCGTGGCGCTCCTTGTTAAACGCACGGATGACGCGCACGCCCACAATATTCTCGCGCAGCACCACGTTCATGCGGTCGATAAAGCCCTGTAGGCGCATAAAGATCGGAGCCGCGTTGGCAACCGTAAAGACCGCCGCCACCAGCACAATCGCAACGACTACGCCCAGAAGCGTGCCCATGGCGGGATCGATAAACCAGGCGAATATGATGCCCGCCACAGCCAAAAACGGCACGGGCAGCACCAGCTGAATCGTCTGCAGAATCGCCTGCTGAATCACGTTGATGTCGTTGAGCGAGCGCGTGATCATCGATCCAGTGCCAAAGCGCTCAAAATCGCTGGCCGCGAGCTCGAGCGATTTGTCGTACACGGCATTGCGGATATCGCAAGCCACGTTGGCGGCCAGGCGCGCCGAAAGATAGCAGCCCAGCACCGTGCCGCCGCTAGCCATGCTGGTCGCGATAAACATGTATAGGCCGTTGCGTAAAATGTAGTCGACATCGCCCGTGGTAATACCGGTGTTGACCATGTTCGCCAGCATCGTGGGAACCAACAGCGTACCGACGTTATCCACCAGCAGCACCAGCAGTGTCACTGCGACAAGCCCTCGATATGGCTTTAGAAACCTCATTAACAGTCGCACGACTCCCCCTCACGTCGATCTTGCATCTGGCTTGCGGCTGCCACCTGCTGTTTAAATGTCTCGCACTCGTCGCCGAGCACCTGAGAGAATTTGCCGATCAAGCGCATAATCTCGCGCTGCTCACACGGCTCAAGCGCGCCAAAGGCTCGCTGCTCGGCCTTGAGTGCCGGCAGCGCATAACGCTCGGCAAATCGCCTGCCCTCTTCGGTCAGGCTCACAACCTTGTTCTTACGGCTGCCTTCGGCAAACTCCAACGTTGCGAAGCCCCGCGCCGTCAAGGTTTTAATTGCCGAGTTGATGGTCTGCTTGCTGTAGAACCATTCGCTTGTCAGACGGCTTACGGCAATACTGCCGCCCGCCGTGCTGGTATCGACGAGCATCCAGTAAGCGCAGTCCGAAAGGCCGCAGGCGCGCGAGAACTCCGAATAGATATGGTCGAGTCCATTGAGCAACCGGTCGAAGTCGACCAGTGCAACCGCACTATTCATCTATCCCACCATTCGATTGTCCGATTTTTGACCAATTTTGTGTCTCTAGATTAGTCCGAGTTTTGACTATCGTCAACAGCCTCTCCGCAAATGCGTACATTTTTATGGCCTATCGGCAGAAAAAGACCGCCGGCGCGGGGGCGGCGCCAGCGGTCACGTGAAAATCGAGTTTTATTGCCTGTTAAGCGGCGACGGCCTCATAGACCGTAGCGCCCGAGAAGCTGTCATGCAGGCTCTTGCCGGCAATCCACGGCAGCTCGACGACCTCGCAGACCGTGTTGACCAGCTCGGAGCAGTCAGTAAAGTGGCCCTTGTCGTTGAGGGCCTCGCAATCCTGAACACGCCAATAGCCATCGGTGTGCGTGATGTAGTACTCGTGATCGTTGATCGACACGAAAGCGCGCGTCTTGGAACGCAGCAGCTTCAGAAATCCTTCGAAATCGGTCTCGACGACATCTCCAGCCTGGAACATGATGTTACCTCCTGGCCCGGCGCCACCACGGCGCATTGATAAACGTTGGTACTCCTTTAGTAAAACCTTTATCAGAGGTTATGCGTTCGTCATTTAGGCAAGTGGTAAAAAACCGCAGGGTAGACGGGATAAAACGTTTAACCATCCCATTTGTTTGTCACATTCTGAAGGTACTTTTATGCAAACCTACTTTCCCAATTGGAATCTATCCTTTTGGCCGGGCAATTGACCGTCTATCGTTTAAGCCCGGCGGGTATGAACGAGGCATCTGCAACGCCACCGCAAGGAGACACCATGGAGACTATCGAAGCACTCATTCACCGTCGCAGCTGCCGCAACTACAGCGATCGTCCCGTCGAGGCCGAAAAGCTTGCACGTATTATCGAAGCCGGCCAATATGCACCGAGCGGCATGGGCCGTCAGCCGGTGACGTTTGTCGCCGTCACTGACCCCGCGACCGTCGAGCGTCTCTCACAGCTCAACGCCCAGGTCATGGGCAGCAACAGCGACCCCTTCTATGGCGCCAAGACCGTTGTGGTGGTGCTGGTTGACCGCAGCGTGCCCACACATCTGGAAGACGGCTCGCTCGCCATGGGCAACTTGCTCAACGCCGCCTATGCACTGGGTGTCGATTCGTGCTGGATTCACCGCGCGCATGAGGTCTTTGACTCGCCCGAGGGCCTGGAGCTGCTGGCCAGCTGGGGCCTGCCCGCCAACGGCAGCCTGCGCGGTGTCGGTAACTGCATTCTTGGCTACGCCGAGGACACGCTGCCCGAGGCAAAGCCGCGCCGCGACAACGTGGTGTACGTTAGGTAGCGCAGGAGTGTCCTAAACTGCCGGCAGAAAAGGAACGTCCCCTTCTGCCGGCAAGCTATGTTGATATTTGAGTTGTCGTCGTTTCGTTCGTCTGGGCCGTTTCGGCTTCGCTGCCTTGTTCGTCCTCGTCCTTTTGCGCATCGGCGATGGTGGAGGCCGCCGCAACGATACCGCGCTGGGGCGCGACACCCGTCTGGGTCTGAGCGCCCTCGATAACTTCTGTGCCTGCATGCGCGAGCTCGGGCGATTTAAACATTGCGTCCAAGTTGGCGCCACCGCCGGCGTAGCCAAGCGCAGCGAGTGCGATGACGATCACTGCAACGGCGGCCACGATCGGCACGTAGCGATGCCAGCCGGCGGGATTGAGCCCGCTGCGGCGAGCCGCCCCGCGGCTGATGTAGCCGAGCGTTCCGTCGTGCTTGAGCTTTGAGCCCACCACGCGTTTGCGGCCCCACAGCGAGGACTCTGCCTGCATTGCCAAGCGGGCGCTTGCCGAAGGATAGCCGTATTTAGTGCGCTTGAACGAGCCATCAAACCCCGAGGCGTGTTTGCCCCACGTCACCGATGTCGTGCGTCGGTTAACCGGCGCGGCGCTCCGCCTTCTGCGGCTCGGTTTTGAAGTCTCAGCCATATGCCCTCGCACGCCGTAACCAAATCGAAACAATAACGCTTTGGACTGTAGCACACGCGTCGCGCGCGGTCACGGGCGCCTCGCTCAACGGTCATCGTCCTTCAGCAAGCGCCACAGCGTTGTACGGCTTATGCCCAGCACCTCCGCCGCACGGGTTCGGTTGCCGTGGAGATGGTCTACAACCAGATGCGCGATATCTCGCTCGGTATCGGCCAGCGGTCGCAGGATATACAGGTCACTTTCGAGTGTCGGGGCGCCAAAGGTTGCGGTCTTAATCACGTCCTCTTGGGCGAGCACTTCCTCCGCCACAGTGCGGTCCACCGTGCCCGCCCCCACCAATATATACAGTCGTTCCGAGACCTCGCGGAGCTGCAGATAATTGCGCGGCCAGCGGTAAGCATCGAGCGTCTTCGCCGCCGCGGCAGACAGCGTGGGCGCTGACGTCCCAAATGCGTCAGCGAGATATTCCAAATAGCGCGCAACCTTCTTCGACGCGGCTCCCTGCTCGGCGATTGCCGGCGCCACGCTCACCGCACAGGCGAAGCGCTCGGTCACAAAAGCGGCTTGATCACTTTCGCTGCCGCCCGGCATGTCATTCGCCGTCAGCACCACATGGCAGCGCGTCGCCAACGCGGTGTCGGCCATCGTGGAAACGAGCTCGCGAAGGCGTTGGGGACCAACCGCATTCCAGTCCTCAATGCAAAGGGTCAGCCCCGTTTGGAACAGCGGCGATTCGGCGCTTTTGAGCACATGGCGCCAACCGCGATCGGTGAGTTCATCGAGCGCGACGGAAACAAAGGGCTGACCGGCAAAAGGACCGTCCAGATAGAGGCGCTTGGCGATCTCGACCTGACCCGCTCCCAGCTCGCCCTCGAGCATAAGGGGCACACCGCGCGCGTAACTCTCGGCAACCGGCGCAGCCACCGAGGCCGCCCCCTCAACGATGCCGTACGCGCTCGATTCATAGCGGACCTCAACTTCGTCGGCGTTGAGCCACTCGATGCCCGCATGCGCCGCGGCACCGCGCACCTCGCGGACCACAACGACCCAAAGCCTCCCGCCCTCTTTGTCGGTGGGGCGAACGGTCAGGCTCAGGCGCGTACCCTCACGCCCCATAACCAGACGCGCGCCGTCTCCTATACGGTCGAGACGCTCAGCGACAAAAGCCGCCACATCCCGCTCAAGCGCCGCGTCATTCATGGTCGAGATCGCGACGTCCCCACGCGCATCGATTGCCAATGCCGAGGCCCCGGCAGCAGCTAGGGCATCGGTCAAGATGTTCAGCTTAGCATTGCTATCCATGATTTGCCCCTGTCCGCGGCGACGTGCAACCGCCGACGGTCGCACGACCGAGTGTTTCAAAATTGAACGATATTGCTCACCAAACACTATAGGGCAGAAAGCGCCGTCCTGCGAGTATAGGTGTTGCCCCGCATCGCCATCCTGGCGGGGCGATAAGAGCTCTTCGGGACTTATAAACCTGCGGACAAGCCATACCCGCAAGAGCTCCTATCGCTCCACCGTGAGAATGCGCTCACCAGCACGCAGCACGCAAATAAGCTACTTCTCTACCAGATTCCCAGCACGTGCTGCATTCCCAAACTCATGCACGCAATGCCAATCCAGCAGCAAAAGCCCAACGCGATGGGCTTGCCGCCCTTTTTGACCAGCTCGACGATATCGGTATTAAAACCAATAGCCGCCATGGCCATCACAATAAAGAACTTCGACAGCTCCTTGATGGGCGCCGTGATGGACGCGGGAAGCTGAAGCACCGTGGTGATCACGCTCGCCAGCACAAAGAACAGCACAAACATGGGAAACGCACGTTTAAGCGAGAACGTGCTTTTGGCGTCACCGCCGGCCTTGCGTGCCAGATGCATCTGCCAGCATGCGAGGACCAGCGTGATGGGAATAATGGCCAGCGTCCTGGTGAGCTTGACCACTGTGGCGCTCTCGAGCACATTGGCGCCGGGATGCATGCTGTCCCAGGCGCTCGCCGCAGCCGTTACCGACGAGGTGTCGTTGATGGCGGTGCCGGCAAACAGGCCAAAGCCCTCGTTGGTCAGCCCGAGCATGCCGCCGAGCGTCGGAAACACGAGCGCCGCGATAACGTTAAACAGGAAGATGACCGAAATGGCCTGGGCAATCTCGCGATCGTCGGCATCGATGACGGGCGCGGTCGCAGCGATGGCCGAACCGCCGCAAATCGACGAACCCACACCCACAAGCGTCGCGATCTTACCCGGTACGTTCATGACGCGGCAGAGCACAAAGGCGATGACAAGCGAGGTCGAGATCGTCGCCACGATAATCGGCAGCGACTGGGCGCCCTTGGACAGAATCTGGGAGAGGTTCATGCCAAAGCCAAGCAGGATAACCGCGTACTGCAAGACTTTTTTGGACGTATAGGTGACGCCGGCGGCGAGCTGTTCGCGACGCTTCCTGGGAAAGACGAGCGCCAGGACCATGCCAAAGAGGATGGCAAATACCGGACCGCCGACCACCTCAATTTGTTTGCCGAGCAACGTCGCGGGAATGGCAATGATCAGGCAGAACAAGACGCCTTTCCAGCGCTCGCGAACGATATTTGCCAGTTGCATATGGGATTCCTTCTTTCTATTTCACGTTTGCGACGGCTTATGATACGGCAACATTGAGCACAGCCTTGCGCAAACACAGACTAAGATGCCGCAATAGTTCTCAGGCAACAGCCGAATTGCCCACCGCGGAGAGCTGATTCGCGGCATAATTAACAACTGACATATGAGTTTGATAGAACAGTTGCGAGGCGCTATGGAAGAATCGATGCACGTCGGCGAGCAGGAAACGAGCCTACAGGACCAGTCCTACCACACCATTCGACGCAAAATCGTCTACCTGGACTACAAGCCGGGCGAAAAGCTGGGCGTCAAGCAACTTTGCGACGACCTAGATATGGGGCGCACCCCTGTGCGCGAGGCTTTGGTTCGTTTGGCGCAGGAAGGCCTGGTGCGCACCGTGCCCCAGAGCGGTACCTACGTCTCGCCCATCAACCTCACCCTTGCCGAGAGTGCCTGTTACATCCGCGAGCATCTGGAAAAGCAGGTGATTGTGGAGTGCTGTGCGCGCGCCACGTCGGCCGGCATCGAGCAGCTCGACCGCGCCATCGTGCTGCAGGAAAAGGCCATGGCCGAAGAGGATCGCATCGGCTTCTTTTTGAGCGACAACCTCATGCATCACATGATTTTTAGCATCGCATGTCGCAGCACCGTGTGGTCGTGGCTCGAAGAGACCAATGCCGACCTGGAGCGCTTCCGCTGGCTGCGCGCCGCCACGCAGGTTCTCGACAATCAGGACATCGTGAACGAGCACAAGCAGATTCGCCGCGCTATCGCCGGTCGCGACCCCATCGAAGCGAGCTTTTTGGTCAGCAAGCACCTGCATATGATGTTCCGCAACCAGACCGAGGTTCTGGACCAGTTCCCCGAGTACTTCGAGACCAGCAAGCTCCGCTAACCTGCCAAATAGGGACAGGTTCATTTTGGCAGGTTTTATCTGGGCAAATGAAACAAGGCCCGGCTCCGCTGCAACGGAGCCGGGCCTTGGTCGCCAGAATGGCGGAACCAACTACTCCACGGTAACGCTCTTTGCCAGGTTGCGGGGCTGGTCGACGTCGCAGCCGCGCAGGATGGCAACCTCGCGGGCGAGCAGCTGCAGCGGGACGCTCGCCGTGATGGGGCTGAACACGTCGCGGACGGCCGGCACGCGAATGATGCAGTCGGCAATCTTGTTGATTTCCTCGTCGCCCTCGGTAGCAACGACGATGACCTTGGCGCCGCGCGCCTTGCACTCCATGAGGTTCGACACGGTCTTGTCGTAGGTGGCACTCTTGGTGGCCACGGCGATGACAGGGAAGCCCGGGTCGATCAAGGCAATGGGGCCGTGCTTCATCTCGCCGGCGGCGTAGGCCTCGGCGTGCAGGTAGCTGACCTCTTTGAGCTTAAGCGCGCCCTCGTAGGAAATAGCGGCACCCATGCCACGGCCCACGAACAGCGCCGACTGCGCGTCCTTGCACAGCAGGGCGGCCTCATGAACGGCCTCGGTTTGGGTATCCAAAATCCACTGGATCTGCTCGGCCGTATCGGAAAGCTCGCGGAACAGCATGCGCGCCTGCTTGGTGGTCAAGCGGTACTTGACCTGCGCCAGCAGCAGGGCCAGCAGCGTCAGGCTCACAACCTGGCCGATGAAGCTCTTGGTCGAGGCGACCGCGATCTCCTTGTTGGCCTTGGTGTAGATGACGCCGTCGCTCTCACGCGCCACGGGGCTGCCCACCACGTTGGTGATGCCGAAGACCTTGGCACCCTTGATGCGCGCATCGCGGATGGCGGCGAGAGTGTCGGCCGTCTCGCCCGACTGGGACACGGCCACGACGAGCGTCGTCGGCGTGATGATGGGGTTGCGATAGCGGAACTCGCTGGCCGCCTCCACCTCGGTGGGGATGCGAGCCCAGCCCTCAATGAGATTCTTGGCAATGAGGCCAGCGTGATAGCTGGTGCCGCAAGCGATCACGTAGACGCGGTCGATGTCGTTGAGTTCCTCGAGCGAAAGGCCCAGCTCGTCGATGTCGAGCTCGCCGGCCGGTGTCATACGACCAACCAGCGTGTCGCGCACGACGCGCGGCTGCTCGTGAATCTCCTTGAGCATAAAGTCGGGATAACCGCCCTTTTCTGCCATATCCAGGTCCCAGTCGATGTGGGTGACCTTGGGCTCGATAACGTTGCCGGCCTCGTCGGTGTACTCGACGCCTGCGGGCGCGAGCTTGGCAAACTGACCGTCCTCGAGCACCACGACATCGCGGGTGGCGTCGATGAGCGCGATGACATCGGAGGCGACATAGGCGCCGGTCTCGCCCACGCCGACCACGATCGGGGAATCCTTGCGGGCCACGGCGATCACGCCGGGCTCGTCAGCGCACACGGCGGCCAGGCCATAGGCACCGACCACGTGGGTGCAAGCCTCGCGCACGGAGGCCATCAGGTCGTGCGTCTCGGCATAAGCCTCTTCGATCAGATGCGCGAAGACCTCGGTATCGGTCTCGCTCTTAAAGTGGTGGCCGCGGCCCTCCAGCTCTTCGCGCAGCTCGGCGAAGTTCTCGATGATGCCGTTGTGGACGATGGCGATACGACCGTCACAGCTGGTGTGGGGGTGAGCGTTAACGACGGAGGGCTTGCCGTGGGTGGCCCAACGGGTGTGGCCGATACCGCAGGTAGCGTCGCTGTCAATGTTGGAAAGCTCGCTCTCCAGGCCCGCGACCTTGCCCACGCGGCGGATGACATCGAGGTGCGCCGCGGCGCCCTCGCCCACCTCGAGCGCGACGCCCGAGGAGTCATAGCCGCGATACTCCATACGCTTGAGGCCCGTGACCAGGATGTTCTTTGCAATATCAGAGCCGGTGTAGCCGACAATTCCGCACATAGGATAAATCCCTTCGTCCGCTTGACTGCAAAACGTCCACGCACAGGGGGCGCTGAGACGCATAACGTTCGAGTATTGTACTCACGCAAACGCAAGCTGATATACCAGAAGTGGTATCTCAACTTAGATACCACTCGATGCACACACGTCCAGCCGGTTCAAACCACCACAAAGGTACCTGCCCCCTTCGTGGTGGTCGCGCCGGCAACGGCGTTTCCCCAGATAAACCTGCCAAAATAAACCTGTCCCTTTTTGGTAGGTTTGGGATGCTACAATCTGGCTTGTACTTGAAACGCATCAAAGGGGCCGCTATGGCAAAGGTTAAAATCAGCGACGTCGCGCGCGAAGCCGGGGTTTCGTTGGGCACGGTTTCCAACGCACTCAACCATCCCGAAAAGCTGCGCCCCGAGACCCTCAAGCTCATAAATGAAACCATCAATCGACTGGGCTACCTGCCCAACCAAAGCGCTCGTCAGCTCGCGGGCGGCGCCACCAAGTCCTTTGGCCTGGTGCTCCCCCGTCTCGATCACGGCTTTTCGCTCCAAATCGCCAGCGGCGCCCACAACGAGGCCCGCAAGCACGGCTACGACTTGCTCATCGCCAACGCCGATAACGACGATATTCTCGAGGACCATTACCTGCGCTACTTTATGGGCACCCAGATGTCCGGCGTCATGGTTCAGCCCATGGCATCCCCCGACTGGCACCCCGCCATGACCAAGATGCCCGTGCCGATCGTCCATCTGGACATCCATTGCTCCGAGCCCGGCTACTACGTAGCGGCCGACAATGAGGCCCAGGGTCGCATCATTGCCGAACTTGCCATCGCCCGCGGCGCGCACCATATTGTCGTCGTCGGCCGAGCAGCATTTATGCAACTCACCCTGCGCGTCCTTGGCATTCATAAGGCGCTCGCCCTGCACCCCGATATCAAGATCGAAGTCATCGACGCCGGCGAATGGAATACCGCTGCCGACGGCTACGGCATCGGTGCCCAAATCGCCGAGCGCCCCGCGGACGAACGTCCCGATTTTGTCGTCGGCCTGACCGACGTGCTGGCCTCGGGCGTTATCTCGGCATTGGTCGACAAAGGCATCTCCGTCCCCGAGCAGGTTCGCGTGGCCGGATGCGACGGCAACCCGCTCGCTTGGAGCGGATCGGTCCCACTCACTACGGTAGCGCCCCCGGGCTACGAGATTGGCCGCAAGGGTGTCCAACTGCTGATGGAGCAAATCGAGAACAAGGCCCCGGCAAAGATCAAGCATATCCGTGTCGGCTCCGCAGTGCGTACCGTCACCGCAGTCGCCGCCGAGGATATCAACCGCCAAGAACTGGTACGTCCGTTCCTGCTGGAACGCGCCAGCACCCGGGCAAGCAGCCAGACCGACGCCACGGCCATCAACCTCGGCGCGTATCTATAGCACGCCCGCAAGTATGCTAAGTCGCCGCTCAAGCAAAAGAGGCCCGACCATTGCCGGACCCCTTTTGTTTAAGCGCAAACGTAAGCAATTGCTCGTTTCAACGCCGCAATTGTCTAGCGCACGGCCTTGACCGCCGCCGCCAGATCGAACAGCGTATCGAGCACGGCCTCGCAGCCATCCACCACGTCCTGCGGCAGCGGCACGATATCGGGGACGGCAAAGACATGGCAGCCGGCCGTAATGCCCGAGACGCAGCCGTTGCGCGAATCCTCGACCACGGCACATTCCTCGGGAGCAAAGCCCGCGCGCTCGCAGGCGAGCAGATACATCTCGGGGTCGGGCTTGCCGTGCACGACGTCCTCGCCACACGTTACCGTTTCAAACTTGTCAAAGAGGCCAACCATCTTAAGGTTGCGCTCGGCCGTAACGAGGCGCGACGACGTCGCTAGACCAACGTGATAGCCCGCAGCCAGCAGCTCGTCTAGGCACTCGGCGGCGCCGGCCTTAAGTTCCAGTTCGGTCTTGACCATCTCGTCGCGAATCTCCTTGTGGCGGACATAGACCGCCTCGGTGGTTTCGTGGCTGCCGTAATGCTCATCAAGGATGTCCATGACATCGGGCAGCGTGCGGCCGATAAACTGATGGATCAGCGCTTCATCAATCGCGAGCCCCAGCTCAGCGGCGCCTGCCTTCCAGGCCTTAATCCCCAAACGCTCGGTATCGACCAGCGTTCCATCCATGTCAAAAATAACAGCCTTGATCATATCGGTCCCCCATCGACTCTCGCTGTCGCGTTGCTGCAACTCTACCGCATTTGGCAACTTGTATATAACGTATATACCATATTGCACTTTCGTTACACAGATAGAAGTCTTATGGCAAGTAACGCATTAGGATTATAGTTTTCGATCGAGTACTCAACGATAAGGAACGTTTCATGATTTTAGACACCACGGCACCCGCAGAGGAGCTTCAAGACAAGCTATCGGCGCTCGAACAGCTGCTTTTGGCATACGGGCGCGTGGCTATCGGGTTTTCCGGCGGCGTTGACAGCAGCTTTTTGGCCGCCGTATGCGCCCGCATCATGCCTACCAATACCCTCCTCGTCCATCTCACCACGCCGCTCATCGGCACGCCCGAGCAGGCTTCGTTTGAGCAGTCCGTTGATGGACAAGCCAATGAAGGGGCGCATTTTAAGCTCCCCGTGCTCAATCTTTCGGTCGATCAGTTGCAGCTCCCCCAAGTAGCCTGCAACGATGCCAATCGCTGCTACCACTGCAAGCACGCTGGCTTTACCGCCATCGTCAACCACGCCAAGTCGCTCGGCTTTCCCACCGTCATCGATGGCAGCAATGCAAGCGATCGCGGTGACTACCGCCCCGGCATGCGTGCGGCAGAAGAGCTCGGCGTACGCTCACCCCTTATGGAGGTCGGCTTTACCAAGGACGAAGAGCGCGAGCTGCTGCGCGCATGGGGTTATCCCGTTTGGAACCTGCCGGCGGGAGCATGTCTTGCCACGCGCGTCCCCACGGGCGAGGAGCTTACGCGCGAGAAGGTCTCCCTGATTCGCGCCTGCGAGGATTACCTGCACGATCTTGATCTGGCACAGGTACGCGCGCGCCTGGTCGGCGGCTGCATGCATATCGAGGCCGCACCCGCAGATGTCGCCAAGATTGCCACCCTCGGCGGTGCCGCCGTCGACGACAAGGGCAAGACCCCGCTGCCCGCCGTTATCAAGTCCGCGCTGCGCGAACTGGGCTGCGACCATATCTCCCCCGAGGTCACCCCCTACATTCACGGCAACATGAATCTTTAAGTTACGCCGTTTTACAAACGGCGTAACCGCTCGGCGCTGCGCAGGCCCCGGGCACGGCAATCTGACGCTCAACTTCACGGGCGCGACCAAAAGGTCAGCGCCCGCTTGTTTCACGTCACCTTACCGCACCCGGAGCCCGCTCGCTCGCATATGCTCAACCTGCACTGCGTTAACTGACCTGCCAAAAAGGAACAGGTTTATTTTGGCAGGTTTTATCTGGGGAAATATCGCGAGGCAGTCGCTCCCCTAGCACCCATCAAACTTCGAGAGACGATAGAGGGGCAATTCGGCTGCATCTACTTCTTCCGATAGCGGCGGTTGCGGCTCGTCGATGAACCCATTACTTCGATGAGCCCTTTATCCGTCATTTTTGGCAGATGGTAGCTGACGGACGAATTTTGGCATTCCGTCTCTCTAAAACAAGGCGCTCATCTCTCTAACTTTAGAGAGATGAGCGCCTTGTTTTAGAGAGACATTAAGAGAGATGTATCGAATTCGCTGCTAGATTGCCTAATGCTATCTCTCTAACCAACCTTCTCTTTAGAGAGACATTTAGCGAGATGAGCGCGACCTCTCTAATCATGGGCTCCACTCTTTAAGGTGCACACTTCCTAACCGTGCCCTAAGTTGCGGTGAAATAGTCCCCGATTAACCTGCCAAAAAGGGACAGGTTTATTTTGGCAGGTTTTATCTGGGGAAACGCAAATAGGGCCGTGACACCCATACGGCGTCGCGGCCCTTTTCCTTGGAGAAGGATCAATTGATTGAACGGGATGACCGTTCTAGTCTTCGAGTCCGCTATTGATGAGCTCCGCAATCTCAACGGGATCGGTGCTCGCGCGCACCTTGTCACGGAAGCCGGCGTCCATCAGCATCACGGCAGCCTTGGAGAGCAAGCGCAGGTGCGTGGTTCCTGCCTCGCCGGCAGGCACGTACAGCGCGAGCGCAACATCGACGGGCACACCATCGAAGCTCGGCCATTCAACGGGCTCGACCAGCTTAAGCACGGCAACGCCCGGCGTGTGGATAGCATCGCTTTTGGCATGTGGAACGGCAAAACCGGCGACAAGGCCAGTCTCGGCCTCGTTCTCGCGAGCCATGAAGGCAGTCTCTACGGCAGATGCGTCGTCAGCAAAGCCGAGCTCGACGGCCTGATCGGACAAATAATGCAGGGCATCCTCGCGCGAGGCGGCGGTATACCCTATCGTCACTTGGTTGGCAGATACAAATCCCATGGAAACCTTCCTTACAACACAGACCTGACCGCAGCTTCGATGCCGTCGGCGTCCAAACCGTACTTGTGCAGCAAATCGACCGCAGGGCCGGACTCGCCATACACATCGCGCACGCCGACGCGACGCATCGGCACCGGATACTGCTCCGCTAGCACCGAGGCAACGGCCTCGCCAAGACCGCCGATAATCGAATGCTCCTCGGCAGTGACCACGCGACCGGTCTTCTTGGCGCTGGCTACAACCAGGCGTTCGTCGAGCGGCTTGATCGTATGCATGTTGATGACCTCGGCATCGATGCCATCGGCAGCGAGCGCCTCGGCAGCCTCAAGCGCCTCGGCGACCATAAGGCCACAAGCGATGATGGTCACATCGGACCCCTCGCGCACGACCACGCCGCGACCAATCTTGAACTCATAGTCCTCGCAGTCGTTGATGACCGGTGTTGCCAGGCGGCCGAAGCGCATGTAAACCGGGCCCTCAAACTCATAGGCGGCGCGCACACAGGCACGAGCCTCGACGTCGTCGGCGGGAACGACCACCGTCATACCCGGAATCGTGCGCATGAGTGCGATATCCTCGCAGCACTGGTGCGTGGCGCCGTCCTCGCCCACCGAAATGCCGGCATGAGTAGCGCCAATCTTGACGTTGAGGTGCGGGTAGCCGATGGAATTGCGGACCTGCTCGTAGGCGCGACCGGCGGCAAACATCGCAAAGGTGCTCGCAAAAGCAACGCGGCCCGTGGTCGCGATGCCGGCGGCAAGACCCATCAGGTTGCTCTCGGCAATGCCGGCGTCGTAGAAGCGCTCAGGGTGCGCAGCCTTAAACTTACCGGTCTGCGTGGCGGCGGCCAGGTCGGCATCGAGAACCACAAAGTCATCGCGCTCATTGCCCAGCTCGACAAGTGCCTCGCCATAGCTAACGCGCGTGGCGACTTTCTTGACGTCTGCCATTAGAGCTCCTCCCCTGCTGCTGCGAGCTCGGCCATGGCCTGCTCAAACTGTTCATCGTTGGGTGCCTTGCCGTGCCAGCCCACCTGGTTTTCCATAAAGGAGACGCCCTTGCCCTTCACCGTCTCGGCGATAATGGCCACGGGCGAGTCGCTCACTTTGCGGGCCTCGGCAAAGGCGGCGGCAATCTGCGCCATGTCGTTACCGTCGGCGAGCTCGATCACATGCCACTTAAAGGCGCGGAACTTGTCAGCGAGCGGCATGGCCGAGTTGACTTCATCGATCGTGCCGTCAATCTGCAAGCCGTTGTGGTCGACGACGGCAACAAGATTGTCGAGCGCATGGTTGCCGGCGAACATGGCCGCCTCCCACACCTGGCCTTCCTCGCACTCACCGTCGCCCAGCAACGTGTAGACACGGTAGCCGTCGCCCCAGTGCTTAGCGGCAAGCGCCATTCCAACTGCAGCAGAGATGCCCTGACCGAGCGATCCGGTGGACATATCGATGCCAGGGGCGTCGTTCATGTTGGGATGGCCCTGCAGTCGGCTGCCAATATGACGGAGCGTCTCGAGCTCTTCGACGGGAAAATAGCCGCGATTTGCCAACACCGAATACAGGCCCGGCGCCGCGTGACCCTTGGAGAGCACAAAGCGATCGCGATCGGCCTTGTGAGGGTCGGCAGGATCGATATTCATTTCCTCAAAGTACAGATACGTCATGATGTCGGCAGCACCGAGCGATCCACCCGGGTGTCCCGACTTGGCCGCGTGAACCGCAGTCACGACACCCTTCCTGACCTCATTGGCGACCTTCGCCAGCTCCTGGTTGGTCATACGAATTCCTCTCTTGAGAACAACCCCGGCACCGGATGACGCGATGCCGGGGCAATCCACTCGTTAAGCCTGAGCGACGACCTTCTGCCAGTCAGCCTCAAAAGAGGCGAGGCCCTGGTCGGTCAGCGGATGATGCAGGCACTTCTTGAGAGCGGCCATGGGCACGGTCGCAATATCGGCACCGAGTAGCGCGGCCTGGGTCACGTGGTTGGGCGTACGAACCGAGGCGGTGATGATCTCGACGGTGTCGTCGACGTTCTTGCCCGTCCAGTCGTAGTTCTTAATGCAGGTCACGACGTTGTCGAGCTGCGAGATACCGTCCTCGGCGATGTCATCGAAACGACCGACAAACGGGCTGATGTAGCGAGCACCGGCATTGGCGGCCATAAGGGCCTGCGTCGGCGAGAAGACGAGCGTCATGTTGACGCGCACGCCAGCATCGGCCAGTGCACGGCAGGCGGCAAGGCCGGCCTCGCACACGGGAAGCTTGACTACGATGTTGGGGGCGAGGGCGGCAAGGCGCTTGCCCTCCTCGATCATACCCTCGGCAGTGGTAGCGGTAGACTCGGCGGAAACGGGCAGGCCCTCGCAGAGCTCGGCAATCTTGAGCATATGCGGCTCAAAGTCGGCAAGCTTGCCGCCGGTCTTGGCGTACAGGGACGGGTTGGTGGTAACACCGGCCAGGCAGCCCCAGCTCTTGGCCTCGGCGATCTCGTCCAGATTGGCAGTATCGATAAAGAACTTCATGGTGCAAACTCCTTCGAAGGAATCCAAAACTCAAAAAATAGGACAAAGGGGATGTCCCTTTGTCCTATGTGCCGGGCCTGCGGCTGGGACATGCCCCAGGCCCGGCGTCGTGTAGGAAAAGCTACTTAGTCCTCGAGAGCCTTCTCGATGCGGCTCGTGACGCCCTTGAGGTTAAGACCGACGACGTACTGCTTGATCGGGCGCTTGATGTGCTCGATCACAAAGCGCTTGCCGTCGATGTCCTGGGCAGCGAGGTTGCGATAGAGCTTCTCGACCTGCTCCTTGACCTCGGGATCGTTGAACGCATAGTGGCCGGAGACATCCAGGATCTTCAGGCTGAGCTCATCGTCGGCAAGGATGTCATCGACCTGCAGGTTGACGTCGTCGCCAGTCATCCACTTGCGCCAGCGCTCGGTCTTGATAGCCTTGACCAGCAGCGTGTGATACAGGTCGGAGGGGTCATCGCACAGACCGTTGTCGACCAGGATCTGCTCGGTGGCGCAGAGCTTGAGGTAGGCGCGGGTCTCCTCGGTGCCATACTGCGGAGCGACGTTGGAGGCGGTCACGTGTGCCGGGATGTGCTCGAGCAGCGTCGCGTCGTCCAGATAGTCGGCGTTGTGCTCCTTCAGGCCCACGCCATAGCGCTTGGCCATATCGGCAAGCTCGCGGGCGTTCTTGAAGTTGTAGTGACCGACCTGCTCCGTCCAGCGGGTAAGGGTGCCGGTCTGGCCGACGATAAAGGTGGGCATGGGGCAGCCGCGCTTCTCGAGCTCGGGCTGCAGCTGAGAAATGAACTCCTCGTACTTATCGGTAGAGGTCAAGCCGCCATTGGTCTCCTCGGTACCGACCTCATAGGCGACCTCGGGCAGGTTATGCTCGCGACGGTACTGCTCAAGGTAGTCGATAAGATCGATCGTGCGGCGAAGCACCACGTCGAGCGGAATAACCTTGCCGATCTGATAGGGGTCCTTGGTGGGGTCGACCATCAGCAGGTCAAAGCCCGCCTCCATGTCGGCGACGAAGGACTTGCGGGCGAGCTCCATGGCCTCGTCCTCGGGCAGGTGGGCGTTACGCTCCTCGTCGCGCTGCCACGGACCGCCGTGATCGCGGCACAGGTAGTACGGACCGGTGTAACCCACCTCGTCGGCAACCTTCTTGATGTCGGCGGCAAAGCGCGTCTGGTCCCAACCGTTGACGTAGCCGGCGCCCATCTCGTCCATATCGACCTGGTTGCGGCTGGCGATAAACATGGGCGGGAAATCCTCGTCCTTGGCAAGCTCGAACACGGCCTGAATCAGGTTGGGGCTCATGGGGCCAATGCCGACCATGGTTGCGTGATCGCCGCTATCCTGCAGCTTGAGCATGCCCTGAACGGCCTGACGGATGGTGAGGTTGGACATTTTGTTCTCCTTCTCCAGAGGATTTTTGACAAAAGTTCCCTGGGACCCAGATGTGGGCCCTATCAGTACGGATGGATTTTGTTGTGTAGGGGCGGTTGTGCGGAGTCAAATCCATCCCTCCGCACAACCGGAGTCCTTAAAGGTTTACTTGGCCTGCTTATCGAGCGTGGGCTTCATGGCAATCAGGATTGCAGCGGCGACCACGGCGCCAATCACGATGTCCAGGCAGAACAGCGCGACGTTGTTGGTGGCAAGGGCGACGATAAAGCCACCGTGCGGGACGTAGCAGTCGATGCCCTGGAAGGCGGCAAGTGCCGCACCCACGGCAGAGCCGATGCAAATGCCGGGCAGGGTGTGACCGAGGTCCTTGACCGCGAAGGGGATAGCGCCCTCGGTAATACCGATGCAGCCCATGAACAGCGCGGAGATGCCCATCTGGCGGTCAGCGTCATCGAACTTGTTCTTGGCGATGAGCGCAGCGAGGCCACAGGCGATCGGGGGAACGGCGACGGCGACGCGGAACATACCGTTAGGACCGTAGATACCGGAGGCCATGATGGCCATGGTGAAGGTCGAGGCGGTCTTGTTGATGGGGCCACCCATATCGAAGGCGGTCATAACGCCAATGACCAGACCCAGGACAACTGCGGAACCGCCCTGCAGGCTGCCGAGCACGCCGGTGAGCCAGTCCATCACAAAGCCAAGCGGCGTGGCCAGGATGTAGATATAGGCCATGCCCAGGACAAGCGAGGTCAGAATCGGGATGATCAGGATGGGCATGATGGTCTGGATGGTGTTGTTGACCTTCCAGGTCTTCATCCAGCGGACAAAGTAGCCGCAGATGACCGCCATGATCATGGCGCCCAAGAAGCCGGTCGAAACGCTGTTGCCGTTAGGGGTAACGACTGCGTTATTGACCAGGTAGCCCAGGACAAAACCGGGGGCGAGCGCGGGCTTGCCGGCCATCGAGTAGGAGATGTATGCCGCAAGCACCGGGATCATCATGGAGATGCCGGCCATGCCGATGGTGTTAAGGCTCACCATCAGCGGGTTCGTAACCTCCATGCCGTTGGCGCCGGCGGTACCGGATGCCAGCGAGAAGGCAAGAAACACGCCGCCGATAACGACGATGGGGATAAAATAGGAAACGCCGGTATTGAATGCATTGAGCAGCGTCTTGCCAGGATCGGCAAAGATAGACTGCTTGGACGCCGGTGTCGGGGCCTGCGGGGCAGCGGAGACGGCCTTCTTCTCTGCCTTGGCCTCGGCCTTGGGCGCGTCAACGGCGCCACCCGTCGCCTTGATGATCTCAATGGCCTGGTCGATGATCTTTACCGGATCGGCGATTACATCAGAGGTGCCGACCTTCAGGAACTTGCCCTCGGCCATCTTCTGCTCAAAACGGTCCTCGTTCTCGACACCCACGTCGACGGACTCCAGGACCAGGTCGGCGGGGTCCACGTCTTCCTGCGTGAGCTCATTCTCGATACCCAGGCCACCCTGAGCCTCGACCTTGCACTCGATGCCACGGGCGGCGCATTCATCCTGAATCGCCTTCTGGGCCATATACGTGTGGGCGATACCCACAGTACAGGCGGCAACGCCTACGATCTTCATTGCTTCCCTCTTTTCATAGAGTTGCGTGCGCAAGACACCGTTTGCGGAGGCCTCCGGAGCATCCCCTGCCGTTTGGACTTGCTGTCTTTTCGACAAGAACAATATAGGTGCTCGTTTTTCTTAATGCCAGCTTATTTCGGTAAACGCGCAGGTCAGAGCGTTGGTTATGCGATTTAGTTATGCGTTTAACCAAAAATGAATCCTGCGATTTTGCCCTCGATTACAAAAGTCAAGAAGTATTTGATTTTCTCGGTAGACGGCAGATGCGCATGCCGGTCACAAATTTCGACCCCACCCGTATGCCGCATTTGTTGCATACTCATATGAAAGGAAAAAGCCGCTCACCGAAGCGTATCCTTCACCAAGACTCAAAGTCATCATGTTGGAAAATGCTCATCTGTCGGAAGGAGTCGCTGTGGCAAAACAGCGCGTTACGATCGCAGACGTCGCTCGAGAGGCGGGAACCTCGACGGCAAGCGTCTCGTATTACCTCAACGACAAACGAGAAAAGCTTAGCGAGAAGACGCAGAACAAAATCGCGCGCGTCATTAAGGAACTCGGATACGTTCCCAACGCCCAAGCGCAGACGCTCACCGGCAAGCAAACCCACGTCATTGCCATCATCATTTTGGATAACACCAACAAATGGGCGGGGCTCGTTCTCAATGGCATGGAGCAGGTCATGCTCCCCGCGGGCTACCAGACGGTCGTTTGCACGAGCAACTTTAACCCCGAGACCGAGCTCATGTACGTCGACAAGATGCTCTCGCTGGGCGTCGATGGCTTTATCATCCAGCCCACGGCAAACTTCAAAGCCGTGCATGACCGCATTAGACGCGCCGGCAAGCCGGTCGTCTTTTTCGATGCGGCCATCTATAGCCCAGGTACCAGCTGGATCAAAACCAACCTTTACGACGGCGTGTACAACGCCACACAGGCACTCCTCGACGCCGGCTACGAAGATTTCTTTTCCATTGCCGCCAACATGACCGAAATGCGCACCCGCATGGAGCGTTTTCAGGGGTATGCCGAGGCGCTGGCAGCGAACGGGCAGCTCTACAAAGCGATTCCCATCGATCACAACAAGCCGTCAATCAACGAGCTCACTGAATACTTTAAATTCAAGTTCAATCCCGCCAAGCGAACCCTTATCTTCGTGCAAAATCAGTGGGCACTTCCCCGTGTCTACAAGGCCCTCCAGCCAATGGCCCATCTGCTTCCGCAGCAAATCGGCCTTTTGGGACTCAACTGCGAAGACTGGACTAATCTCACCACACCGACCGTCTCCACCATCATCGAGCCCGTCGACCAAGAAGGTCGCGAAGCAGCCGAGATGCTGCTCGCCCTACTTGACGGAAGCAGCGAACCCGGCGAGCAGCGCATTCTCGAGTGCAAGCTCAACTGGCTCGACTCCACCTCGATCTAGACCGCGGGACAAATGAATCAGTAGCGTTTGTCTCAAATCTTAAGTATTTGTTCGACAGAACGGCCCTTGCCGGCTCCTGCTAGACTGGTAGATTCCCAACCGTCCATCCAGGAGCCTCAATGTCGCGCAAGCCCGCCTACAAGCAAGCACTTTCCATCGGCACCGCCGTGGTGCTGGGGTTTGCGCTGTTTACGGGATCGCTCGACGGAGCGCCCAAGTTGCTGTCGCCGCAAGGCGATGAGCAGGCGGCGGCTCTGGCCGAAAAACAAAACGAGAGTCCCAGCCGCACCGACGACGAGGCAGACCTGGTCGCTCGGCTCGAATCGGGAACGGCGAGCGCGGCGGACCCTCAAAACAGCCAGGACTCCGGCGATGGCTCCGATTCCGCCGCGACCGACACCGATGACGACGTTTCCGCGGGCAGTGCCGCCACCCCCATCGACGAGGTCGAAAACCCCGACCTCAACCGCGCCCGCGGTGTTTATCTCAGCAGCATTCCCGACTACGCCGGCAACCCCTACGTTGCCCTTCGCGCCGACAGCACGCACCCGCTCGGCACGCCGTCATTCACACTCGATGAATACGATCGCGCCACCGAAGAGGGCTGCTTTAAGAAATTCTCCAAGCTCGACAGCCTGGGTCGCACTCGCAAGGCGCTCGCCTGTGTAGGCCCCGAGTCGCTCGGACAGGGAAAGCGCGGCGATATCTCGCGCATCCATCCTGCCGGTTGGCACCAGCAGCGCTACGACTTTATTCCGGGCCAGAGCCTCTACAACCGCTGCCACCTTATCGCCTGGTCGCTCTGCGGCGAAAACGCCAACCGCAAGAATCTCCTCACCGGCACGCGCTATCTCAACGAGACGGGCATGCTGCCGTTTGAAGAGCAGATTCTCAACTATATTCGCGATACGGGCAACCATGTGCTCTACCGCGTCACGCCTATGTATAACGAAGAGGAACTTGTCTGCCGTGGCATGCGCCTTGAGGCGCAATCGGTCGAGGACCACGGCAAGACCCTCTGCTTCCACGTATATTGCTACAACCTGCAGCCGCACGTGCAGATCGACTACACCACCGGCCGCAATCAGGCCTCGGGAGACTAGGACCGACCAAGCTGCCCCAAAGCCTAAATGATCCGTTTTCCTCCGCCCCCAAGGAATCAGAACCACCCTTAAAAAGGGTGGTTTGCTCTTAGGGTATAACCCACGGGCCCCGGGCTCGCGTCTAAAGGCGCGGGCCCGGACTTCGTCCAGGCCTAGTGCATCTTGACCCGTGGCGCGCCGGTCGAACCGGCAGCATCACCCCCTCTTGAAGGGGTCCTCGTACTCCTTCACGCTCAGCTTGTCCAGCGCGATGTCGTGGGACTCCTGCTCCCTGATGTACTTGGCGATCGTCGCCTCGTTCAGGCCGACGGTGGACACGTAGTAGCCCTCCGCCCAGAACTTCCTGTTGCCGAACTTGTACTTGAGGTTGGCGTGCCTGTCGAATATCATCAGCGAGCTCTTCCCCTTCAGGTAGCCCATGACGCTCGCGACGCTGTACTTCGGCGGGATCGCCAGCAGCACGTGCACGTGGTCGGGCATCAGGTGCCCCTCGATTATCTCGATCCCCTTGTACTCGCACAGCTTCCTGAGGATCTCCCCTATGTCGCTCCTGATTTGGTTGTAGATCACTTTGCGCCTATACTTCGGCGTGAACACGATGTGGTACTTGCACATCCACTTCGTGTGGGAAAGGCTGTAGGCCTTCTGGGCCATGGCGACCACCCCTTCGACTCGAATTCTTGACGGCCTGAACAATCGTCAATATCGGTCGGAGGGGTGGCTTTGTAAAGCCGTTTGTCTCCACCCGCGTAGCGGGTGGTTTAAAGCTGGCCGCTGCGCGGCCAGCGGACTAAAGTCTTGAAATCAAAAAGAGCCGCCCCGGTTACCCAGGGCGGCCCTTTCGTCAGCACCTACATTGCAGACAAAATCACGTGCTACTTGGCGCGGCCCTCCTCATAGCGCTCGACCAGCTTGGCCTGAACGTCATAAGGCACCTGCTCATAGCCTGCGGGCTTCATGGTAAAGTCACCCGTGCCGCGCGTGATAGAGCGCAGGCGCGTCGAATAATCCGTCAGCTCTGCCAGCGGCGCCTGGGCAATAACCACGGTATCGCCGCGCTCATCGGTCTCCATGCCCGTCACGCGACCGCGCGATGCCGAGATGTCGCCCATCACAGCGCCGGCGTAGCTCTCGGGGATGGTCACCGTGATTTCCTCGATGGGCTCCAGCACCACCGGGTCGGCATCGGCACATGCCTTGCGCAGGCCGATGCGAGCTGCCGCGCGGAACGCCATCTCGTTGGAGTCGACGCTGTGATACGAGCCGTCGTACACAGCCACGCGAATGCCCGTGAGCGGGTAGCCGGCAATGATGCCGTCCTTCATGGTCTCCTGGACACCCTTGTCCACGGCGGGGATCAGCGAGCGCGGAATACGGCCGCCCACGACCTCGTCCACAAACTCATAGCCATCGCTCGTGCCGTCGGGCCCAATGAGCGGCTCCACGCGCAGCCAGCAGTCGCCGTACTGACCGGCGCCGCCGGTCTGCTTCTTATGGCGGCCCTGGGCACTTGCCGTACGGCGAATGGTCTCGCGATACGGAATGCGGATCGGCACGCTCTTGGCCACGACTTTGGTGCGATCCTCCAAACGGTTGAGCAGCACCGAAACCTGCGCCTCACCAACGGCGGAGATAATGGTCTGGCCGGTCTCCTCGTCGCGGTCGATGCTCATGGTCGGATCGGCCTTGCAGGCCTTCTCGATAAACGTGTAGAGCTTCTCTTCGTCGCCGCGATTCTCGGCCTCGATGGCAATGCGGTACTGCGAGTTGGGGAACTTAAACGCCGCGGCCTCGACCTTACCGGTAATCGAGAGCGTGTCGCCCGTCTCGGCAGCCAGCTTGGGCGCCACGATGATGTCGCCGGCATAGGCGTGACCGACCTCGGTCATATCGCGGCCGCACATCACATACAGGTGAGCCAGACGGTCGCCCTTGCGGGTACGCGCGTTGATCAGCTCAAGACCCGGCTCAAGCGTACCCGTCAGCACCTTGATAAAGCTGATGCGACCCTGCTGCGGATCGGCCAGGGTCTTAAACACAAACGCCACCGGACGGTCATCGTCGCTCGAGATTTTGAGCGAATCACCGTCGATGAGCGGCATCTCGCCGTAGTCGGTCGGCGCCGGAAAGTACGTCGCGATGTCGTCCATCAGCGAGTTGACGCCCTGCTCCTTAATGCAATCGCCCGCAAAGACCGGCACAAAGATGCGCTCGGCGATCGCCTTCGACAGCAGGCCCTCAAGCTCCTCCTGCGTCAGCGTCTCCTCGCCTTCCAGGTACTTCATCATCAGCTCATCGTCGGCCTCGGCCACCAACTCGCACAGATGGTCATGGGCCTCCTCGGCCTGGGCACGATACTCCTCGGGAATCTCCGACTCAACGGCTTCGGTGCCGTTGCAATGGCGCGCCTTCATGCGCACCAGGTCGATGATGCCGTCAAAGTCCTCGCCCTCGCCCCAGGGAAGGGTCACGGCGCCCAGGCGCGTGCCAAAGCGCTCTTGCAGCAGGTCCATCGTGGTCGCAAAGCTGGCCTCGGAGCGCGACAGGCGGTTTACGAACACCGCACGCGCCAGACGCAGGTCCTCGGCGGCATACCAGAGCTTAACCGTCGTAGGCTGTGGGCCGGCCTCGGCGTCGACCACAAACAGAGCCGTCTCGCAGACGCTCATCGCGGCAAAGGCGTCGCCGATAAAATCGGGGTAGCACGGGGCATCGAGCACATTGATGCGCGCGCCCTTCCAGTCGATCGGCGCGATGGTCGTCGAGATGGAAAATGCACGCTTGACCTCTTCGGGGTCATAGTCGAGCGTGGGCTTGGTGCCGTCGTGGCCGCCCAGGCGGGCGGTCTTGCCGGAAAGGTGGAGCATGGCCTCGGCGAGTGAAGTCTTGCCCACCCCGCCTTGGCCTACGAGCACCACGTTCCTTACGTTACCGGTCTTGGGAGCACCCATGATGACCTCCTTGCAGGGCCGCGCGCAATGCGCGACGCCAACGGGGAGAGTTCGCGGTCGGTGCCATCCCGGGAGCAGCATGGTCGGCAGCCGAGCCGACTCACCCTCCAAATGTCCTATGCCACCACCCTACCCTCACGGGCGACCGTCCATGCATACCTTTCGGCGCACGTATGAATACAGGCGGCGAGAGGAAGAGACAAGCTTGTGAGGCGATTATTGAACCCCGTCGATGCAAACAAAAAGCCGCCACAGACCGTAAGACCTGCGGCGGCTTCGCCTTAATTAATAGTTGAGTAAATACCTGAGCCTATCCCTCGATACGGCTCAAGAACTCACGGGTGCGCTGCTCACGCGGATGGTCGATGACCTGCTCGGCAGGACCCTCCTCGACAATGCGGCCGCCATCCATAAAGACCACGCGGTCGGCAACATCGCGCGCAAACTGCATTGCGTGGGTCACAATCACCATCGTCATATTCTGCGCGGCAAGGTCTTTAATGACACGCAGCACCTCGGCCGTCAGCTCGGGATCGAGCGCCGAGGTCGGCTCGTCAAAGAACAGGATCTCCGGGTCGAGCGCCAAGGCGCGGGCGATACTCACACGCTGTTGCTGACCGCCCGAAAGCTCACACGGAACCTTGTTCTCGTTGCCCGTAAGCCCCATCTGCGCGATCAACTCGCGCGCACGAGCTTCCGCCTGTTCGCGCGGGCGCTTAAGCACGCGGATCGGCGCGTCGATGATGTTTTTCATCACGGTATAGTGCGGGAACAGGTTGTAATTCTGGAACACCAGGCCGAATCGCGAGCGTGCCCGCTTGGGCACATCGCCCTTCGCATAGACTGCGCCCGAACCCGCATCCGTCGCAACGGCAAGGTCACCAAACGAGAGCGAGCCTCCGCCGAGTGTCTCGAGCAGCGTGGCACACCGCAGCAGCGTGGACTTGCCGCCACCCGAAGGCCCGATAATCGCCACGACCTCGCCACGCTTGACCTCGAGCGAGATATCCTTGAGCACCTCATTGCCGCCAAACGCCTTGCGAGCGCTTTCGATTTTCATCACCGAGTTAGTCATGATAATAGTCCAGCTTCTTTTCGGCGGCGCCCAACAGCATCTCGACCACGAAGTTGAAAACCCAGTAGATCAGCGCCGCAATCGCAAACGGTACCATGCTCACCTGCGAGGCAACCAGGGCCTTGGCGGTCGAGAACATCTCGCCCACGCCAATGGCAAACGCCAGCGACGTGTCCTTGACCAGCGTGATGATCTCGTTGCCCATCGCCGGCAGAATACGCTTGGCGACCTGCGGCATCACGATATACAGAAACGTCTGCACGCGCGAATAGCCCAGCACCTCGGCAGCCTCGTATTGACCGCGCGGAATGGACTGCAAGCCCGAGCGATAGATCTCGGCAAAGTAACCGGCGTAGTTGATGATGAACGCCACGACGCACGCCGTCCACTTGGAATCGGGCGTGAGCGAAATGCCAAACACGTAGTACGGGGCAAAGTAGATGGCAAACATCTGCAGCATGAGCGGCGTACCGCGCATGACCGAGATATAGATGCGCGCAATCCAGCGAAGCGGCGCGATTTTGCTCATGCGCATAAACGCCACGGGAATTCCCAGCGGAATCGACCCGAGCAGCGTCAGCACAAACAGCTGCAAACTGACCAAGAATCCCTGGCCAAGCATCTGCATCATGACCTGAATAGACATTACTTGAGCACCCAATTATCGAAAGACAAACCATAGCTTGAATATTTATCGCAGAGGTCCTTGACCGTGCCGTCCTCGTAGAGCGCCTTGAGCGACTCGGCTACAGCATCGGCCGACTTGGTGTCGCCCTTCTTAAAGCCAACGGCGTAGTGCTCGCTGGACAGCGGCTCATCAAGCTGCGTATAGGCATCGGGCTTGGCGGCAAGCTGATACTGGGCAATCGAAAGGTCGCACGCCACGGCATCGACCGCGCCGCTCTCGAGCTGCATAAAGGCCGTGTTGTACTCGCCGATCGTGTCGAGCGTGGCAAACGTCGCTGCCAGATCCTTCTGGTCACCCTCAAGCACGTCCTGCGCAGCGGAATCAGTCTGGGTAATCACAGTCTTGCCGGCAAGATCGTCCCAGCCCTTGATGCCCGCATCCTTCTTGACCACCAGCACCTGCTCGTTGAGCATGTACGGCTCGGAGAACGTGTAGTCGTCCTCACGGCCCTCCATGGTAAAGCCGTTCCAGATGCAGTTGATGGCGCCCGAGTTAAGCAGCGCATCCTTGGCGTCCCAGTCGATGGCCTCGTATTTGACCTCCCAGCCCTGCTTATCGGCAACAGCCTTGGCCAGATCGAGATCAAAGCCGGTGTACTCGCCATCGTCGCCCACAAAGCCGTACGGAGGATAGGACTTATCGAAGCCCACCACGAGCTTCTTGGACTCCGCAGCACCCTTCACATCCTTGGCCGCGGCAGAGCCAGCAGCGGAGCCCTTGCCGGCACCACCGCCGCAACCGACAAGACCAAGGCCAAGCACCGTGGCGAGCGAGCCGGCTAGACCAACAAACTGACGACGAGACATATCGGTGTTCATGGTATTCCCCCTTGATGGCACTTTAGTTAAGTAAAGTGAGTCGTGTAACGTCCAGAATCATACACTCTACCTTGATAAAGTACAAGGGAGAGGTTGCCCGGCGTGGGCGGGGAGCGGCGCGTAATTAAGTTTCCTGCTCTACAGTCCTGCGCAAGACGGAAAGCACATTAAGTGCTTTCCTTTGCGTGCGGAACTCGCGATAAACTTAATTACGCGCCGCTCCCCGCCCACGCCGGGCAAACATCGTTGGACTTATCGCTGACATGAAATGGGCGCTTGCATATCGTCTGCTAACTTGGCACGGTACAATGCTTTCAGATTTCAATTTGTAAATTAGTGGGGTTAATTCATGGCAGAATCTCGTGCGGAGCGTAAGGCTCGTCGTGCTTTGATCGAGGCGGCTGAGGGGTCAGAGGAGAAAAAATCTTCTAAGAAATCCAAGTCGTCTCAGGACGCGAAGGGTAAGTCGGCCAAGGGCAAGGCTAAGGCCAAGCGTCCCGGCTCTCGTCGGAACGAGGATAAGGCATCTCAGACTCGCTCCAAGCGCTCGCATAAAGATCAGGTTTCGTCTGCGCGTAAGGCTGTGGACCCCAAGTCTCCCTGTTCGATCATGAAAGCTTGCGGTGGGTGTACGGCGCTCAATCGTCCTTATAAGAAGCAGTTGGCAGCCAAGCAGGCCGCCATGGAGGAGCTTTTTGCTACCCTTTGCGAGCGCGAGGGCATTAGCGTCGACCCCATTCGCGGTATGGGCGTCTCCCTGGGCGACCCGGGCAAATATCCTGCGCCGCGCGGTTTTCGCCATAAGGCCGCCACTCCCTTTGCTCCCGGTAAGGAGGGTGCTGTCCGTTGCGGTTTCTTTGAGCGCGGCACGCACAAGATCGTTGCCGTACCCGAGTGTCCTGTCGAGGCACCGGGTGCCCGTCAGATTCTCAACGGCATCGCACGCGAAGCTGAGCGGCTGCATATTCCCGCCTTTAATGAGGACAAGCATCTTGGTTTGCTTCGCTATGCCGTCGTCCGCTGCGGTTGGCGTACCGACCAGGTCATGGTCACGCTCGTGACCGCTCAGCGCGACTTGCCGCATGCGCAGGAGTTCTTTGAGGCTGTCGCCGCGCTCAATCCGCACATCGTCACCGTCGCCCAAAACATCAACGGACGTCCCGGCAACGCCATCCTCGGCGAGGAAACCCGCATTGTATATGGCGCCGAGTGCATGCGCGACCAGCTGCTCGGCTGCGAGTTCGATATCTCCCCCACCGCGTTCTACCAGACCAACCCGCAGCAGACCGAGCTGCTCTATCAGCTCGCGATTGACGGCATGGACCTGCAGCAGGGCGACGTACTCATGGATGCCTATTGCGGTAGCGGAACTATCGGCCTGTGCGCAGCCAAAGCCGCCCAGGACAAGGGCGTCGGCATTATGCTGCTTGGCGTGGAGCGCAACCACGCCGGCATTGCCGACGCACGTCGTAATGCCGAGCTCAACGGCCTCACCCGCAGCGCTTGGTTTATGGCTGACGATGCCACCGACTACATCCTAGATGCCGCCGACAACAACGAGCGGGTCGATGTCCTTTCCATCGATCCGCCGCGCGCCGGCTCTACCCCCGAGTTCCTCGAAGCTGCCTGCGCGCTTAAGCCGCGCCGCATCACCTATATCAGCTGCAACCCCGTGACTCAAGAGCGCGACCTGCATCAGCTTCTCGACGGAGGCTATCGCCTGCTCAAGATCACGCCCGTCGACATGTTTCCTCACACCGACCACACCGAAACCGTAGCGGTCCTCGAACGCCGCTAACCAACCTCAGTAGATTTTTGGGACAAGAAAGGGGGCGACCCGTCTGGGCCGCCCCCTTCGCTTGGTTTATAAATTCCGCTACATCCCCTTGCACAGGTCGCACACGCCGGCTGCCGCCATCTCGCGCAGCAGCGTCTCGCGATCGCGCGTCACGATCAGATCCAACGGGAAGTGAATCTCGTCGAGCATCTTGCGAGCGTAATCGAGCTTACCAATTGCCATGCCAATGTGCGCATCGGTCGAAACGCCAATGCCCACGCCCAGCTCGGCGCAGCGCTCGGCGATCTTGCGGCATACGGCCCAATGCTCAGTGTCGACACCGTGTTCAAGACTATGGTTGTTGATCTCAATAATCTTGTGCTTGGCCTTAGCTGCCAACAGCACCTCGTCGATATCGAACGGCACGCCCGAACGCCCCGTGTGACCCAGCATGAACACCTTGGGGTGCTCCAGGGCATTGATATACATCTCGGTCGTCTGGGCCAGCGTCGCGCCCTCGGCAATCTGCGGATTATGCACGCTTGCAACCAAATAATCCAAATTACGCGTAACCAAATCGAACAGCGAATGCTGACGGCTGTACGAATCGCCGGCAATATCGAGCGTGACAAGAGTGTCCTCGCCAAACAGGCTTCCGTCCAGCGAAACGATATCGGCCTCGGCACCACGCAGCACCAGCACGCCGCTCCAAATGCGCGGCCAGATATCCTGGTTGACAAAGAACTGGTAACTGCGCAGGTCATTGGGGCAAGCCGTAACCATAGAGCTCAAATGGTCGGCAGATCCGAGCACCTGCAGACCACGCTCTGCCGCCCAGTACACATTCTCCTCAATGGTCGAATATGCATGCGCAGAGAACATCGTATGGGTATGAATGTCACAAGAAAGCAGGTAGGGCATCAGGTCTCCTTATCTGGCACGGCCGTCGCTTATATTCATTGTACGCATAGCCTTCGATAGTCGTAAAACCACTCCATCCCAAAGACACAACGTCCATGACAACGGGGTCCGGCTTAACACCAAACCCCGTTTCACGTAAAACATTGTAGGCAGAGCGCTTTACTTTTAACGATACTCGTCCGCCAACTGTTTCCAAGCGGGTAGCGAATTGACAATCGTTTCGTAGCTCACGCAATAGCCCAGGCGGAACCAACCCGGCATACCAAAGCTGTCCGAGGGAACCGCAAGCAACTCATACTTCTTTGCGCGCTCACAGAACGCATTCGCATCGGGCTCCAACGCTTTCACCCATAGGTAGAACGCGCCATCCGGCTCAACATAGGTGTAGCCATACTCCGCTAGTGCGTCGGTAAGCGCGGTGCGGTTGCGCGCATAGGCCTCGACATCGCTCGGCTCATCGATGCAATCGATGATTACGCGCTGGAAGAGTGCCGGTGCGCATACAAAACCCAGCGTACGGGCAGCGCCCGCAACAGCCGGCATCAGACGGGCAGCCTGCGGATTGGTGTTGGGAACCAAGATCCACCCCACGCGCTCACCCGGCAGCGACAGCGACTTGGAATACGAGTAGCACACGATGGTGTGCTCGTAGATCGAGGGCACCCAAGGCACCTCGGCACCGTACACGATCTCGCGGTACGGCTCATCCGAGATGAGCATAATCGGATTCTCGGGATCGCGCTGAGCGTTGGCCTCGCGCAGAACATTGGCCAGTCGCGTCAGCGTGTCGCGCGTATACACGGCGCCGGTCGGGTTATTCGGCGAGTCGATGATGACGGCAGTCGTCTTATCGGTAATCGCCTTGAGCACGTTGTCCACACTCAGCTGGAACGTATCTTCATTGGCGAGCGCCTCAACACACGTACAGCCGGCTTTCTCAATCCACACGCGATACTCCGGGAAGTACGGTGCAATGACGATAACCTCATCGCCCGGGTTCGTAACGGCGTTGAGCGTGCAGGTGAGCGAAGCCGCGGCGCCCACGGTCATAAAGACATCCTTGCCCTCATAACTCGTACCAAAGCGGCGGTTGAGCGACTCAGCCACGGCGGTACGGCACTGCGGCAGGCCCGGTGCGGGCGTGTATCCGTGCAGCTGGTCACTCGGCAGCTCCAAGGCCTTCTTAATGGACTCCGCCACGGCAGCGGGCGCCGGAACGCTCGGGTTACCCAGCGAAAAATCGAATACATTTTCCGCACCAATCTGCGCCTTGCGCTCAAGGCCATAGCTAAAAATCTCGCGGATGATGGAGCTTTCCGCACCGCGAGCATACATAGTTTCGTTGATCATCTGTTCCCCTTTCACATAGGCGCTATTGTACGCTTTAGCCGAGCACAGTGCCGCAGCAATGTTGATTGGGGACAGACTTAAATGCGTGAAAACGCTCATTTAAGTCTGTCCCCAATCAACAGACAGCCCCATATCGCTCAAAAGAAAAAGCCTCCGCAGGTTTCCCGGCGGAGGCTTTTGTTAGAAGGACTATTTGTCGGTGTCGGTATCAGCGTTGACGGCACAGTCATCGCCGGCGTCATCGGATGCGGCTTCGGTATCTTCCTGCATGGCCGCCTGCGCAAAGGCCGCGGCATCAGCCGCCAGCTCCTCCTCGCTCATACGAGGCGCGCGCTTCTTGGTCGGCATGCCGGCCGCCTTGGCATTGCGCTCCTCCTTGGCCGCCAGGATATCGCCCTCGCGCTCAAGGTAGGCATTCCACTCGTTGTCGAGCAGGGCGTTCACGGCGTCGCCCTCGACGGTCTCGCGCTCAAGCAGCACCTTCGCCATCAGATCAAGCTGATCGCGACGGGCGTCCAGAATCTCGACCGCACGACGATGGGCCTCACGCATAATGCGCTGAACCTCGATATCGATGCGGCGCGCCGTCTCCTCGGAGTAATCCTGGTGATCGGCGTAATCGCGACCAAGGAACACCTGATGTTGCGCCTCGCCAAACACTTGCGTGCCCAGCTCCTCGCTCATGCCCAGGCGCGTGACCATCTCGCGCGCCATCTTGGTTGCGCGCTCCAGATCGTTGCTCGCGCCCGACGTAATATCATCGCACATGAGCTCCTCGGCAACGCGACCGCCCAAGAACACGGCGAGCTCGTCGAGCATCTCGTTCTTGGTCTTGAGGAAGTGGTCCTCCTGCGGAAGCTGCAGCGTGTAGCCCAGCGCCTGGCCGCGGCTGACGATCGAGATCTTGTGGACCGGATCGGAGTGCTCCAGGATGTGGCCCACCAGGGCATGACCGCTCTCGTGGTAGGCAATCGTGGTGCGCTCGGCCTCGGTCATCACGCGACCCTTGCGTTGCGGTCCGGCAATCACGCGCTCCATCGACTCCTCGACCTCGTCCATCGAGATCACGGAACGATGACGGCGAGCGGCCAGCAGCGCAGACTCGTTGAGCAGGTTCGCCAAATCGGCACCAGTAAAGCCAACGGTCATCTGGGCGAGCTTCTCAAACTTAACGTCCTCGTCCATCGGCTTGTTCTCGGCATGCACGCGCAAGATCTGCTCGCGGCCCTTCACATCCGGACGGTCGACCGTAACCTGACGGTCAAAACGGCCGGGACGCAGCAATGCCGGATCCAGGATGTCAGGACGGTTGGTCGCAGCGATCAGGATGACCGACTCGCTTTCCTCAAAGCCGTCCATCTCGACCAGCAGCTGGTTGAGCGTCTGCTCGCGCTCGTCGTGACCGCCGCCCAAGCCAGCTCCGCGCTGACGTCCCACGGCATCGATCTCATCGATGAAGATGATCGACGGGGCCTGGGACTTGGCCTCCTTAAAGAGGTCACGCACACGGCTGGCGCCGACACCTACGAACATCTCGACAAAGTCGGAACCCGAGATGCTAAAGAACGGCACGCCCGCCTCGCCGGCAACGGCCTTGGCCAGCAGCGTTTTACCGGTGCCCGGAGGGCCAACCAGCAACACGCCACGCGGGATCTTGGCGCCCAGCTTGCGATAGCGATCCGGATCGCTCAAAAAGTCACGGATCTCCTCGAGCTCCTCGACTGCCTCGTCCACTCCGGCAACGTCTTCAAACTTGACCTTGGGGCGTGTGGCCTCGTTGGTCTTGGCGTTGGTCTTGCCAAACTGCATGTTCCTGTTGTTGGCGCCCATCATCTGGCGCATAAAGTAGAACATGATGGCGATAAGGGCGATCGTCGGAAGCACACTCATCGCCAAGTCGCCCCAAAAATCGGGATCGTTGGTGTTGACGATGTACTTGGTATCGGGGTGCTCCGCCATGAGCTCGGCAAGCGAATCGGAGCCGACATAGGTCGAAGAGAAGCTCTTGAGCTCGCTCGTATCGCCCTTGTCCTTTTTTGTCTTCCAGTAATGACCCGTCACGCTTCCGTCTTGAACCGTATAGGTCAGATCTTCGACGCAATCCTGCTTGATGGCGCTGACCATCTCGCTCGTCGCGAGCTTAACGGTATTGCTGGAGCTGGCAAAGCCGGAACCCATATTAAAGAAGGCATAGCCCAGAAGCGCGCAAGCCAAAAGAAAATACAGCCAGCCCGTACGCGTGGGCTTCTTGCCTCCGGGCATCCCCGGGATCTTAGGCTCCCGGGGAGTCTGGGAATTGTTATCGTTATGGTCGTCGGGCATCTTACGAATAAACCTCCGGTTTCAAAATGCCCAGATACGGAAGGTTACGATAGCGCTCGGCATAGTCGAGGCCGTAGCCCACCACAAAGGCATCGGGGCAATGGGTTCCAACATACTTGGGCGTGATGGCCGAGGTGCGGTCCTCAACGTCCTTCCACAGGAAGGCAGCGACCTCCAGCGAAGCGGGCTTGCGGCTCTCGAGGTTCTTCATCAGGTACTTGAGGGTCAGGCCCGAGTCCAGAATGTCCTCGACGATCAGCACGTCGCGACCACGGATGTCGATATCCAGATCCTTAATGATACGCACGATGCCCGAAGACTTCACACCGTCGCCATAGCTCGAAACAGCCATGAAATCGATGTTGGTCGGTAGCTCAATCTTGCGCATCAGGTCGCCCATAAAGACAACGGCACCGCGCAGAACCGCGATCAGCACCAGATCCTTACCCGCGTAGTCGCGAGTGATCTCCTCGCCCAGGCGAGAAACGATGCCGTCGATATCCTCCTGCGTAAACAGAACCTTCTCGATATCCGGATGTTGAGAAGCCATGACAACCCTTTCTTGTGCTTAATCGCCCACACACCGCCGTATGGACGCGAACTACACATTCTAGCAGCGCACGGGGTATATTTTCCAGCCCGCGCACCATCAGCGCGGGAATACCGTCAACGCCGCACAGAATAGCTGGCGTAGGACGCTATTCCGCATCGACCACACGAAGCAGATATGCCACGCGCGTTGCGGCCGTGCACTTAAAACGCTCGTCCGCGCGAACTCCGGCGACCCACACCACGGCACCTCCCGGCGCCGTCCTCACCATGGGCACGCCGGCGCGCTCGGAAACGGGAATGCGAGCCTCGCCTAGCAAGTCGGATACTTTCTTGCTTCGGCCACTCATCCCTAACGGGCACATCACGTCTCCCGGTGCGGGACCGTCCACCCACAGGCGCGCCAATCGCGCCTCGACAGGGATCTTGCCACGCGAGCCCGCCAGGATCCGCTCACTATCGCTGTCGGCAAAACCCAGGGCAGCCGCGTCTACCAAAGCTGTCACTTCCCCGGCAGCCGCAAGCTCACGGGCGCGACGCACGATATCGCATCCCGGCTCAACGGCCATCGGTTCTGTGACCAGCATACGTCCCCCGCCCAACGGCAAACGACCGGGTACGGTAACCCAGTCCGCGACCAGGCCCTCGCGAGCCGCCGGCGCCTTAAACGCCAGCATGCCAAACTCAATGCGTGCGTCAATCCCCGCCGGAAGCGTGACCGAGCCGGCGCCCTCGGCAACGCAGGAAAGGACTCGCTCCACATGTCGCATCTCTGGACGAGCGTCCGGATCGATGCGCTTAATCGCCAGTCGCACGATGCGCCGCGCGATTACCACCTCGGCCGCAGCAAGGCGTCTGGCATCGAGCACTAGCGCGCCCGCCGCCTCCTTGCGCAGGCAGCTTCGAAACGCCTGCGCCGACAGCTGGGATAGAAACGCGTCTTCGTCACCCAAGATCTCACAGGCGGCGCCAATCGTCTTGCACACGCTCGCATTACGCTGTGCCACCACTGGCATTACCCGATGGCGCACGTAGTTTCGCAGATACGAGATATCCTCATTGCTCTCGTCTTCACGCCACGGCTGACCATGTACCTGTAGATAGCCCACAAGCTCGCCATGAGTTAGGTCGAGCAAGGGACGCACCACGATATTCCTCCGGCGAGGAATGCTCGATAGACCAGCGGGCCCCGAACCCTTAATCGCGTTCATCAAAAACGTTTCCGCGCGATCCGAAGACGTGTGCGCGGTGCAGATACGAGCCGCCGTTCGCGGTGCCCCCGTCTGGGCGCAGAGTTCGCGAACATACCTCCGCGCCGCGGCATAGCGCACCTCGCGGGCCGCGGCCTCAATATTGCCCGACTCCCCATCAAAAT
This sequence comes from Collinsella aerofaciens, assembly GCF_963360655.1. Lineage (NCBI taxonomy): Bacteria > Bacillati > Actinomycetota > Coriobacteriia > Coriobacteriales > Coriobacteriaceae > Collinsella > Collinsella aerofaciens. Next base: position 1,214,906 of record NZ_OY725712.1, on the reverse strand, counting down.
AAGCGTGCTCCACACACAGCGGTAAACCATATTGCGCGCAGAGCTCACGCACAAAGGCCTCGTCGCCATCGGACGCCTTGCCGCGCAGATGATGGTTTACATGCAGCACGTGCAGTCGCTCGCGCGCGATGGGAGCTACACCACGCCCATCCTGAATATCCAACTTTGATGTGCACGCCATAAGAAGCAGTGCCGTCGAGTCCGCACCACCTGATACCATGAGCACCACGGGGGCAGCCGTCTGCCGCGTTGCCAGAGCTTTATCATCAGCCCACGATGCAGCATGGTGTCCATAATGCTGAGATACCGTTGGCATTTGCTTCCTCCTCTATTCGTTCGCACCCATTGTATCCTTTGGAATCTTATGTCTCGTCTGCACCTTCATATCCTTGGCAGCGGCTCAAAAGGCAACTGCGCGCTCATCGAAGGCCCCCGGGGGCTCATCATGATTGACGACGGTCTTTCTCGCCGCGAGACATTAAAGCGCATGGCAGAACTGGGGCTCTCGGCAGACAACGTCTCGGCTCTTCTCATTACTCATGAGCATAGCGATCACATCAAGGGTCTCGATGTCTGGTGCAAGCACTGGCACGGCCCCCTCTTTGCCAGCAGGGGCACACTTTCGAGCAAAGAAAATCTTTCGCATCTGCCTGTCGAGGAATTCGATCCCGGTGACACCCTATCCATTACCGGCATCCACATGCAAACCTACTCAACATCACACGATGTCATCAATCCAGTCGGCTATCGATTCGATGCCCTCGATGATTCCATCGGCATTGCCACCGACACCGGAGAGCTATCGAGCCAAGCCATGAACACCCTCAAAGATTGTCGAGTCCTCGCGCTCGAAAGCAACCACGATGTGACTATGCTGCGCGAGGGAGAATATCCCCGCTTTCTTCAGGAGCGCATCCTGTCTGCAAGGGGACACCTCTCCAACGACCAAGCCGCCGAAGCCGCGCGCGAACTTGTTACCGATCGCACCGAACAGCTCATTGCCATGCATATCAGCCAAGATAACAATCGTCCGAGCCTTACCGTCAAAAGCTATGCCAAAGCTCTAGCCGCAACCCTGGATGACGAGGTCGGTAGCTCCGCCACCCTTCTCCAAGGATCGCGAAAACTCTCGATACGCCCTGCAAGTCAGTATCAACCGACAACCATTGTATAGACCGCTCAATAAAACAAAAGGGGCCGGGAATCAAATCCCAGCCCCTTTATCTTGGCTCAAAAGCTCTGACCATCGGAAACGTTAGTCGATGGAGATCTTCGTAACGTTCTTCTTCTCGACGATCTTGGGAACCGTAACGGTCAGGATGCCGTCAGCATACTTAGCAGAGAGACCCTCGCTCGAAGCGTCCTTCAGATATACGCCACGCGTCGCGCTGTACGAGCTGAACTCCTTCTGCAGGAAGTTCTTGCCCTCGTTCTCCTCGTCTTCCTCGACATTCACGCTAATGGACAGACGGCCCTCATTAAGCTCGACATCGATATCGTCCTTGGCGACGCCGGTCAGATAAGCCTTGACCTCATAGCCATCGCCCTTATCCTCAACGTCAACGGGAAACGCCTTGGAGGCAATAGAGCTGTTCGCCAGGTCACTCATATCATCAAACAGATCGAACAGCGAGCTAGCAGAGGGACGAACGCCAAAAACCGAACGATAAGGAACCATGCTTGCCATGTTTACCACTCCTTTATAGGACTGCCGAGTCATCTTCTAGGTGACTGGGACTTCTTTTGACGTTCTTATATATGCCCACCCGGTGCTCATATATACACCGACTATAAAGTTTTTTGAGTCCAGTACTATAAGCATATCTAAGTGAGTAAGACTCAGGTTTTTGGAAGGTTAAGGTTCTTTGAACCAGAGCTTAAATAACGAGTATGTCCACAGCTACAAATAACAAGGGGCTTACAATGAGCGCGTACACGTTGTTGGTAACGAGCTAAAGGGCATCATGGACGACCAAAACCAGAACAATATGTTTATGCCGACGCAGGGGGAAGATATTTCCACGCAGCCGCCACGGTTCCGTCGCCCCCACATCTCGCAAGAGCCCATTAATGATGCAGAGCCCGAATATGTGACGAGAAATCGATATCAAACGCTCGAGGATGCCCAAACGGGACGTAAGCATATGGGCGTCGCCTCGGGAGACCCTGTATATCTGAAAGACGCACCATTATCTAAAAACAGCGCAGCTAGTGATGAGCCGATGAAAGCATCCGCCACTCATCGACAAAGAGGTCCTCGACCAAAGCAAACCTTGACGCATTCGGCTCGCTATCTCGAAACGCCAAAACAGGGAAAATCAATCTTCGTTTCGACAAGTAAACGACGCAAGCAGCATCGACTGACAATCCTGCTTTTGATCATTGCGGTCATAGCAGTTGCCCTTGTTATTCGATTTATTTTCTTTAAATAAAAGCTCAATACCAAAAACGATAAGATCGTCTGGTGTAAATGAGTCATTTACGCCCGGTAAACGCAAAAAAGGGGGAGGCCGCGAGGCCTCCCCCTTCTCAGTTCAAGCGTACGGCTCGGTGCCGTCCACCGGTCAGCGGCGCCCTGGCCTCCCACGGGCTGACCCCGCAGTACTCTCGGCGCGATGGGGCTTAGCTTCCGGGTTCGGAACGGGACCGGGCGTGCCCCCCATGCTCTGGCCGCTGACCGGTGGGCGGCGCCCACCGTTACGGTGTCCTGGGTCGTCTGGCGTGCCCTGAGGGCCGCATGGCGCATAGGGGAGGTGACTCGGGGGCATCCTCGTGCCCGGACCGCGCGTGAGCGCATGTCCCGCGGGCCGCGAGGTGCGGTTCCGGAAGAGCTCGGGCGATTAGTGCGGCTCGGCTGAGGACGTCGCCGTCCTTGCACCTGCCGTCTATCGACCAGGTAGTCTACCTGGGCCCTTACCGGAAGGAGAACTAATCCCTGGAACGGCTTCCCGCTTAGATGCCTTCAGCGGTTATCCGCGCCGCACGCGGCTACCCGGCCGTGCCGTTGGTCGACAACCGGTTCACCGGAGGTGCGTCCACCCCGGTCCTCTCGTACTGGGGGCAGCCTCCATCGATTCTCCTGCGCCCACGGAGGATAGGGACCGAACTGTCTCACGACGTTCTGAACCCAGCTCGCGTACCGCTTTAAACGGCGAACAGCCGTACCCTTGGGACCTGCTCCAGCCCCAGGATGCGATGAGCCGACATCGAGGTGCCAAACCTTGCCGTCGATGTGGACTCTTGGGCAAGATCAGCCTGTTATCCCCGGAGTACCTTTTATCCGTTGAGCGACGGCCCACCCACTCGGGGCCGCCGGATCACTAGAGCCTGCTTTCGCACCTGCTCGGCTTGTGGGCCTCGCAGTCAAGCCCGCTTGTACTCTTGCATTCAAAAGGACGGTTGCCGACCGTCCCGAGCGGACCTTCGCGCGCCTCCGTTACCCTTTAGGAGGCGACCGCCCCAGTCAAACTGCCCGCCTGGCACGGTCCCCGAGCCGGTTGACGGCCTCGGGTTAGGACGCCGGTCGCGCGAGGGCAGTATTCCAAGGGCGGCTCCCCGGGGGCTGGCGCCTCCGGATCTGTGCCTCCTGCCTATCCTCTACACGCGGGACCAGCGGCCAATGCCAAGCTGCAGTGAAGGTTCACGGGGTCTTTCCGTCCTTCCGCGGGTAAGTCGCATCTTCACGACCAGTGCAATTTCACCGGGTCCATGGTCGAGACAGCGCCCAAGTCGTTGCGCCTTTCGTGCAGGTCGGAACTTACCCGACAAGGAATTTCGCTACCTTAGGACCGTTATAGTTACGGCCGCCGTTTACCGGGGCTTGGCTTCGGGGCTTCGCGCGATGCGCTAACTCCTCCGCGTGACCTTCCGGCACCGGGCAGGCGTCAGACCCTATACGTCGCCTTGCGGCTTCTGCAGAGTCCTGTGTTTTTGGTAAACAGTCGCTTGGGCCTCTCCACTGCGGCCCGCCTCCGCTCCCCGGGCAAGCCGGCTCACGTACGCGCGGGCACCCCTTCTCCCGAAGTTACGGGGCCATTGTGCCGAGTTCCTTGACCATGGTTGACCCGATCGCCTCGGTATGTTCTACCCACCCACCTGTGTCGGTTTGCGGTACGGGCGCGCACGCGCCTGCCTAGGGGTTTTTCTAGGGACCTCGGGCTCACTCGCTTCGCTCAGTCGCTTCGTCCGGAGCCTCGCCCTTCTGCGGACCGGATTTCCCTGGTCCGCGGGCCGCGCTCCATCACGGGGACGTCCAGAACCCCGCCGAGCCACCCCCATCCGTCGCCCCGTCGGTCGTAGCGCCGCGTGCGCGGTGCAGGAATGTCTGCCTGCTGCGCGTCGGCTACGCCTACCGGCCTCGCCTTAGCCCCCGACTGACCCTGGGAGGATTAGCCTTGCCCAGGAAACCTCGGGTTCACGGCGGACGAGTTACTCTCTCGTCTCTCGCTACTCATGCCAGCATTCTCACTCCCATGCGCTCCACCGTCGGTCGCCCTCCGGCTTCTCCGCCCATGGGAAGCTCCCCTACCGATTCTAATGAATTAAAATCCCGCCGCTTCGGTGTCCAGCTTAGCCCCGTGTATTGTCGGCGCATGTCCACTCGACCAGTGAGCTGTTACGCACTCTTTGAATGGATGGCTGCTTCTAAGCCAACATCCTGGTTGTCTGGGCGGACGCACATCCTTTGCCACTCGGCTGGAACTTGGGGACCTTAGCGGGCGGTCCGGGCTGTTTCCCTCTCGAGCACACAGCTTAGCCCACATGCTCTGACTGCCGCGCTCTGGGCCGCCGGCATTCGGAGTTCGGTTGGATTCGGTAGGCGGCGAAGCCCCCTCGTCCATCCGGTGCTCTACCTCCGGCGGTGAACGCGCGACGCTAGCCCTAAAGCTATTTCGGGGAGAACGAGATATCTCCGGGTTTGATTGGCCTTTCACCCCTATCCGCAGGTCATCGCCGCCGTTTTCAACCGACGTGCGTTCGGCCCTCCACGGGGTCTTACCCCCGCTTCAGCCTGCCCACGGATAGCTCACCCGGCTTCGCGTCCGCGGCGCGGGACTCAAGTCGCCCTGTTAAGGCTCGCTTTCGCTCCGGCTCCCTTTCGGTTAACCTCGCCCCGCGCCAGCGACTCGCTGGCTCATTCTACAAAAGGCACGCCGTCACACCATAAAGGTGCTCCGACTGCTCGTGGGCGCACGGTTTCAGGTACTGTTTCACTCCCCTCCCGGGGTGCTTTTCACCTTTCCCTCACGGTACTGGTGCGCTATCGGTCACAGGGTAGTACTCAGGCTTGGATGGTGGTCCACCCAGGTTCGGACCGGGTTTCACGTGCCCGGCCCTACTCAGGGACCGCGTCGCGCCGTCCGGTCTGGGTTCGCGTACGGGGCTGTCACCCGCTGCGGCCGGCCCTCCCATGCCGTTCCGCTCCCCAGCCGGACCTGCGCCCGGGGGCGGCAGCCCCCGGATGCGCGGCCCTGCAACCCCGTCGGCGGAACCCCTGCCGGGTATGCCCGCTCGACGGTTTGGCCATCGGTCCCCTTTCGCTCGCCGCTACTCGGGGAGTCTCGAGATTGATTTCCTCTCCTCCGGGTACTTAGATGTTTCAGTTCCCCGGGTTGTCCTCCCCCCGCCTATGTGTTCAGCGGGGGGATATGCACACTGCTGTGCATGGGTTCGCCCATTCGGAGACCCCCGGGTCGAAGGATGTGTGCTCCTCGCCGGGGATTATCGCAGCTTGCCGCGTCCTTCATCGGCTCCCTGTGCCAAGGCATCCGCCGTGCGCCCGTGGTATCTTGCGGGACCGCATCGGGCCCGCGGGATATCCACGTGTCGCTAAAATTAATTAATCGATATCATGAATAGCGCTCGTATGTCGCAATTCGGGTATCTCATACCGCGGCACAGTAGTTGACTGTGCTCGCGATCAGATGCTCCTCACTCATATATAAGTGAATTCTTCTTGTTTGGATCGGATGAATGATTGCTATCATTCTTGATTTAATCGCAGAAAAGAATCGAGTCTGGAAGAATTGGATCTTCCATCTCTCTCCTATCGCTATGCGGCTCTCAAGGTACGCGGGTGCGACCCCGGGGACCGGGTGCTGCGGGGAATCATCCAGGCGACATCCACCGGACGGGCTCCTGCCCTCAATTCGAGTTAAAGTGTTTTCTCTCTAAGAATGTATCTCCCTAGAAAGGAGGTGATCCAGCCGCACCTTCCGGTACGGCTACCTTGTTACGACTTCACCCCCCTCACCCTCCACACCTTCGGCGCCTCCCCCCTCGAAAGGTTGGGCCGGCGACTTCGGGTGCAGACGACTCGGGTGGTGTGACGGGCGGTGTGTACAAGGCCCGGGAACGCATTCACCGCGGCATGCTGATCCGCGATTACTAGCAACTCCGACTTCATGGGGGCGGGTTGCAGCCCCCAATCCGAACTGGGGCCGGCTTTCCGGGATCCGCTCCCCCTCGCGGGGTGGCATCCCTCTGTACCGGCCATTGTAGCACGTGTGCAGCCCAGGGCATAAGGGGCATGATGACTTGACGTCGTCCCCGCCCTCCTCCGCCTTGACGGCGGCGGTCCCGCGTGGGTTCCCGGCATCACCCGATGGCAACACGCGGCGGGGGTTGCGCTCGTTGCGGGACTTAACCCAACATCTCACGACACGAGCTGACGACAGCCATGCACCACCTGTATGGGCTCCTCTCGGCCACGGGGTCTCCCCCGCTTCACCCATATGTCAAGCCCTGGTAAGGTTCTTCGCGTTGCTTCGAATTAAGCCACATGCTCCGCTGCTTGTGCGGGCCCCCGTCAATTCCTTTGAGTTTTAGCCTTGCGGCCGTACTCCCCAGGCGGGACGCTTAATGCGTTGGCTGCGGCACGGGGGGATCGTCCCCCCACACCTAGCGTCCATCGTTTACGGCTGGGACTACCAGGGTATCTAATCCTGTTCGCTCCCCCAGCTTTCGCGCCTCAGCGTCGGTCTCGGCCCAGAGGGCCGCCTTCGCCACCGGTGTTCCACCCGATATCTGCGCATTCCACCGCTACACCGGGTGTTCCACCCTCCCCTACCGGACCCAAGCCGCGGAGGTTCCGGGGGCTTCGGGGGGTTGAGCCCCCCGCTTCGACCCCCGGCCTGCCGGGCCGCCTACGCGCGCTTTACGCCCAATGAATCCGGATAACGCTCGCCCCCTACGTATTACCGCGGCTGCTGGCACGTAGTTAGCCGGGGCTTCTTCTGCAGGTACAGTCTTGACTCTTCCCTGCTGAAAGCGGTTTACGACCCGAAGGCCTCCGTCCCGCACGCGGCGTCGCTGCGTCAGGGTTCCCCCCATTGCGCAAGATTCCCCACTGCTGCCTCCCGTAGGAGTCTGGGCCGTGTCTCAGTCCCAATCTGGCCGGTCGGTCTCTCAACCCGGCTACCCGTTGTCGGCACGGTGGGCCGTCACCCCGCCGTCTACCTGATGGGCCGCGGAGCCATCCCCTCCCGTCGGGGCTTTAGCCGGGGTGCCATGCGGCACCCCGGGGTATCCGGTATTACCCGTCCTTTCGGGCGGCTATCCCGGGGGAGGGGGCAGGTTCTCCACGTGTTACTCAGCCGTTCGCCACTCGCTTCCCTCCGGAGAGGGGTGCCGTTCGACTTGCATGTGTTAGGCGCGCCGCCAGCGTTCATCCTGAGCCAGGATCGAACTCTCCGTCCAAAATGTATGGGCTTCGAGCCCGTCCGGTCCTCACAACTATTAGCTGATCGGTTCCGTTCGATTCATATGGTTTTAGTATAGGAAAAGGAATTTCTCGGGGCCGCCTCTCGGCGGCCTTGCGAAAAACAAATCCAAGTTAGACCATTTCAAATGGTTCGATGTCTGCCCGGATGCGACACTGAAGTGAGTGTCCATCCTCGCAGTATCCGGTTCTCAAGGTGCACGCCTGCGCTGGTTCCCGGTTGCACCGGGCCGCGCGGCAAGGAGATATATTGCCAGACCGGAGGGGCCCCGGGGGCGGGAATCTGGGCGTACACATTTCCTACACATCTAAGTACTCTCGGCTGGCTGGTTAAAAACAGGAGGGGACCTCGCATCCGAGATCCCCTCTTTCGCCCATCTATAGCAATAGACTCTTAAATACCTTATGCCAGCAGCTTGCGACCGGACTCCTCGATCGCGTCAAGTGCTGCATCTGCCTCGGCGGCATCCGCGCCCTTAGCGAAGATGTACAGCTTAATCTTGGGCTCGGTGCCGGAAGGACGAACAATACCCTTGTTGCCACCCTCAAGATCGAACTCAATAACATTAGCCTTCGGCAGGCCGTTCACGCAGGTGTTGTAATCAACGACGGCCTCAATCTTGGAACCGGCGAGCTCCGCGGGCGGGTTCTCGCGCAGACCGGCCATGATGCCGGCCATCTTTGCCGCACCCTCAGCACCCGGATAGCTCAGCGAAATCGTCTTGTTGTGATAGTAGCCATACTTCTCGTACAGCTCGTGCATCGCGTCGGCAAGGTTCTTTCCCTGGAGCTTGTAATACTGCGCCATCTGGCAAATCAAAAGCGAAGTGCTCACGGCGTCCTTGTCGCGCACGTGGTCGCCGGCCAGATAGCCGTAGCTCTCCTCAAAACCGAAGATAAAGCGATCGACCTCGCCAGCATCGGAAAGAGAAGTAATGATGTCGCCGATGTACTTGAAGCCCGTCAGGCAGCGGCGGAGCTCAAAACCGTACTCGTCGGCCAGAGCGTCAACCATGGCGGAAGAAACGATAGTAGTGACAGCAACCTTCTTAGTGAGGTCCTCACCGCGAGCAGCGCGGGTCTTGCAGATATAGTCGAGCAGCAGAACGCCCATCTCATTGCCGGTCAGCAGCAGATAGTCATCGCCATTCTTAACGGCAACGCCAACGCGATCGGCGTCAGGATCGGTTGCAAGCAGCAGATCAGGGTGAACCTGCTCGCACAGGTCAATGCCCTTCTGCATGGCCTGACGAATCTCGGGGTTAGGATACGGGCAGGTCGGGAAATCGCCGTTAGGCTCCTTCTGCTCGGGAACAACCGTGACATCGGTGATGCCAGCGCGCTCGAGCACCGTCGTGACGGGAATGAGGCCGGTGCCGTTGAGCGGAGTGTAGACGAGCTTAAGCGGAGCGCCAGCGATCTCCTCGGCAGAAAGGTTGGTCACGCCGCGGGCGAGAACGGCGTCATAATAACGCTCGAGGCACGAGTCATCGATCCATTTGACCAGACCCTGCTCAAGAGCCTCATCGAAGTCCATGGACTTCACGCCGGTGAACGTATCGGTCTCGGCGATAGCCTTAGAAATTGCATCGGCGGCCTCGCTGGTGATCTGGCAGCCGTCGGGGCCATAGGCCTTATAGCCGTTATAAGGCGCCGGATTATGACTAGCGGTCATGCAAATGCCACCGGAGCACTTAAGGTCGCGGACGGCCCAGGAGAGCGTCGGCACGGGAGAAATCTTGGGATACACGAGGGCAGTCACGCCGTTTGCTGCAAGAATGGCAGCCGTAGTCTTGACGAACAGCTCACCTTTATTGCGGCTATCGCGAGCGATGGCGACCGTCGGATGCTCGAAGGTCGCATTGAGGTAGTCAGCGAATCCCTGGGTCGCACGACCGACCGTATAGATATTCATACGGTTAGTGCCCGCACCGATAGTGCCGCGAAGGCCGGCAGTACCGAAGGCGAGATCCTGGAAGAAAGCGTCGGTGATGGCGTCCTCATCACCCTGCTCCTTCATCGTGTTGAGCTCAGCGAGGAGCTCCTCGTCCTTGACATTGGCAATCCAAGTATCAAGCAGCTCATGAACATCTGCCATGTGAGTCCTTCCGTCACAATCAATAAAACAACCCGTGTAAAACAGGACAAGCGCATCAGCGCGCTAAAGCAAATATTAGTCCATTGAGAACAGAGAACCGACCACAGAACGGTGAACGTTTATATTCACCGGTGGATGATTGGATTGATTTAATTGCTTAGTGAACGCCCCATAAACGCAAAAAAGGGGGAGGCCGCGAGGCCTCCCCCTTCTCAGTTCAAGCGTACGGCTCGGTGCCGTCCACCGGTCAGCGGCGCCCTGGCCTCCCACGGGCTGACCCCGCAGTACTCTCGGCGCGATGGGGCTTAGCTTCCGGGTTCGGAACGGGACCGGGCGTGCCCCCCATGCTCTGGCCGCTGACCGGTGGGCGGCGCCCACCGTTACGGTGTCCTGGGTCGTCTGGCGTGCCCTGAGGGCCGCATGGCGCATAGGGGAGGTGACTCGGGGGCATCCTCGTGCCCGGACCGCGCGTGAGCGCATGTCCCGCGGGCCGCGAGGTGCGGTTCCGGAAGAGCTCGGGCGATTAGTGCGGCTCGGCTGAGGACGTCGCCGTCCTTGCACCTGCCGTCTATCGACCAGGTAGTCTACCTGGGCCCTTACCGGAAGGAGAACTAATCCCTGGAACGGCTTCCCGCTTAGATGCCTTCAGCGGTTATCCGCGCCGCACGCGGCTACCCGGCCGTGCCGTTGGTCGACAACCGGTTCACCGGAGGTGCGTCCACCCCGGTCCTCTCGTACTGGGGGCAGCCTCCATCGATTCTCCTGCGCCCACGGAGGATAGGGACCGAACTGTCTCACGACGTTCTGAACCCAGCTCGCGTACCGCTTTAAACGGCGAACAGCCGTACCCTTGGGACCTGCTCCAGCCCCAGGATGCGATGAGCCGACATCGAGGTGCCAAACCTTGCCGTCGATGTGGACTCTTGGGCAAGATCAGCCTGTTATCCCCGGAGTACCTTTTATCCGTTGAGCGACGGCCCACCCACTCGGGGCCGCCGGATCACTAGAGCCTGCTTTCGCACCTGCTCGGCTTGTGGGCCTCGCAGTCAAGCCCGCTTGTACTCTTGCATTCAAAAGGACGGTTGCCGACCGTCCCGAGCGGACCTTCGCGCGCCTCCGTTACCCTTTAGGAGGCGACCGCCCCAGTCAAACTGCCCGCCTGGCACGGTCCCCGAGCCGGTTGACGGCCTCGGGTTAGGACGCCGGTCGCGCGAGGGCAGTATTCCAAGGGCGGCTCCCCGGGGGCTGGCGCCTCCGGATCTGTGCCTCCTGCCTATCCTCTACACGCGGGACCAGCGGCCAATGCCAAGCTGCAGTGAAGGTTCACGGGGTCTTTCCGTCCTTCCGCGGGTAAGTCGCATCTTCACGACCAGTGCAATTTCACCGGGTCCATGGTCGAGACAGCGCCCAAGTCGTTGCGCCTTTCGTGCAGGTCGGAACTTACCCGACAAGGAATTTCGCTACCTTAGGACCGTTATAGTTACGGCCGCCGTTTACCGGGGCTTGGCTTCGGGGCTTCGCGCGATGCGCTAACTCCTCCGCGTGACCTTCCGGCACCGGGCAGGCGTCAGACCCTATACGTCGCCTTGCGGCTTCTGCAGAGTCCTGTGTTTTTGGTAAACAGTCGCTTGGGCCTCTCCACTGCGGCCCGCCTCCGCTCCCCGGGCAAGCCGGCTCACGTACGCGCGGGCACCCCTTCTCCCGAAGTTACGGGGCCATTGTGCCGAGTTCCTTGACCATGGTTGACCCGATCGCCTCGGTATGTTCTACCCACCCACCTGTGTCGGTTTGCGGTACGGGCGCGCACGCGCCTGCCTAGGGGTTTTTCTAGGGACCTCGGGCTCACTCGCTTCGCTCAGTCGCTTCGTCCGGAGCCTCGCCCTTCTGCGGACCGGATTTCCCTGGTCCGCGGGCCGCGCTCCATCACGGGGACGTCCAGAACCCCGCCGAGCCACCCCCATCCGTCGCCCCGTCGGTCGTAGCGCCGCGTGCGCGGTGCAGGAATGTCTGCCTGCTGCGCGTCGGCTACGCCTACCGGCCTCGCCTTAGCCCCCGACTGACCCTGGGAGGATTAGCCTTGCCCAGGAAACCTCGGGTTCACGGCGGACGAGTTACTCTCTCGTCTCTCGCTACTCATGCCAGCATTCTCACTCCCATGCGCTCCACCGTCGGTCGCCCTCCGGCTTCTCCGCCCATGGGAAGCTCCCCTACCGATTCTAATGAATTAAAATCCCGCCGCTTCGGTGTCCAGCTTAGCCCCGTGTATTGTCGGCGCATGTCCACTCGACCAGTGAGCTGTTACGCACTCTTTGAATGGATGGCTGCTTCTAAGCCAACATCCTGGTTGTCTGGGCGGACGCACATCCTTTGCCACTCGGCTGGAACTTGGGGACCTTAGCGGGCGGTCCGGGCTGTTTCCCTCTCGAGCACACAGCTTAGCCCACATGCTCTGACTGCCGCGCTCTGGGCCGCCGGCATTCGGAGTTCGGTTGGATTCGGTAGGCGGCGAAGCCCCCTCGTCCATCCGGTGCTCTACCTCCGGCGGTGAACGCGCGACGCTAGCCCTAAAGCTATTTCGGGGAGAACGAGATATCTCCGGGTTTGATTGGCCTTTCACCCCTATCCGCAGGTCATCGCCGCCGTTTTCAACCGACGTGCGTTCGGCCCTCCACGGGGTCTTACCCCCGCTTCAGCCTGCCCACGGATAGCTCACCCGGCTTCGCGTCCGCGGCGCGGGACTCAAGTCGCCCTGTTAAGGCTCGCTTTCGCTCCGGCTCCCTTTCGGTTAACCTCGCCCCGCGCCAGCGACTCGCTGGCTCATTCTACAAAAGGCACGCCGTCACACCATAAAGGTGCTCCGACTGCTCGTGGGCGCACGGTTTCAGGTACTGTTTCACTCCCCTCCCGGGGTGCTTTTCACCTTTCCCTCACGGTACTGGTGCGCTATCGGTCACAGGGTAGTACTCAGGCTTGGATGGTGGTCCACCCAGGTTCGGACCGGGTTTCACGTGCCCGGCCCTACTCAGGGACCGCGTCGCGCCGTCCGGTCTGGGTTCGCGTACGGGGCTGTCACCCGCTGCGGCCGGCCCTCCCATGCCGTTCCGCTCCCCAGCCGGACCTGCGCCCGGGGGCGGCAGCCCCCGGATGCGCGGCCCTGCAACCCCGTCGGCGGAACCCCTGCCGGGTATGCCCGCTCGACGGTTTGGCCATCGGTCCCCTTTCGCTCGCCGCTACTCGGGGAGTCTCGAGATTGATTTCCTCTCCTCCGGGTACTTAGATGTTTCAGTTCCCCGGGTTGTCCTCCCCCCGCCTATGTGTTCAGCGGGGGGATATGCACACTGCTGTGCATGGGTTCGCCCATTCGGAGACCCCCGGGTCGAAGGATGTGTGCTCCTCGCCGGGGATTATCGCAGCTTGCCGCGTCCTTCATCGGCTCCCTGTGCCAAGGCATCCGCCGTGCGCCCGTGGTATCTTGCGGGACCGCATCGGGCCCGCGGGATATCCACGTGTCGCTAAAATTAATTAATCGATATCATGAATAGCGCTCGTATGTCGCAATTCGGGTATCTCATACCGCGGCACAGTAGTTGACTGTGCTCGCGATCAGATGCTCCTCACTCATATATAAGTGAATTCTTCTTGTTTGGATCGGATGAATGATTGCTATCATTCTTGATTTAATCGCAGAAAAGAATCGAGTCTGGAAGAATTGGATCTTCCATCTCTCTCCTATCGCTATGCGGCTCTCAAGGTACGCGGGTGCGACCCCGGGGACCGGGTGCTGCGGGGAATCATCCAGGCGACATCCACCGGACGGGCTCCTGCCCTCAATTCGAGTTAAAGTGTTTTCTCTCTAAGAATGTATCTCCCTAGAAAGGAGGTGATCCAGCCGCACCTTCCGGTACGGCTACCTTGTTACGACTTCACCCCCCTCACCCTCCACACCTTCGGCGCCTCCCCCCTCGAAAGGTTGGGCCGGCGACTTCGGGTGCAGACGACTCGGGTGGTGTGACGGGCGGTGTGTACAAGGCCCGGGAACGCATTCACCGCGGCATGCTGATCCGCGATTACTAGCAACTCCGACTTCATGGGGGCGGGTTGCAGCCCCCAATCCGAACTGGGGCCGGCTTTCCGGGATCCGCTCCCCCTCGCGGGGTGGCATCCCTCTGTACCGGCCATTGTAGCACGTGTGCAGCCCAGGGCATAAGGGGCATGATGACTTGACGTCGTCCCCGCCCTCCTCCGCCTTGACGGCGGCGGTCCCGCGTGGGTTCCCGGCATCACCCGATGGCAACACGCGGCGGGGGTTGCGCTCGTTGCGGGACTTAACCCAACATCTCACGACACGAGCTGACGACAGCCATGCACCACCTGTATGGGCTCCTCTCGGCCACGGGGTCTCCCCCGCTTCACCCATATGTCAAGCCCTGGTAAGGTTCTTCGCGTTGCTTCGAATTAAGCCACATGCTCCGCTGCTTGTGCGGGCCCCCGTCAATTCCTTTGAGTTTTAGCCTTGCGGCCGTACTCCCCAGGCGGGACGCTTAATGCGTTGGCTGCGGCACGGGGGGATCGTCCCCCCACACCTAGCGTCCATCGTTTACGGCTGGGACTACCAGGGTATCTAATCCTGTTCGCTCCCCCAGCTTTCGCGCCTCAGCGTCGGTCTCGGCCCAGAGGGCCGCCTTCGCCACCGGTGTTCCACCCGATATCTGCGCATTCCACCGCTACACCGGGTGTTCCACCCTCCCCTACCGGACCCAAGCCGCGGAGGTTCCGGGGGCTTCGGGGGGTTGAGCCCCCCGCTTCGACCCCCGGCCTGCCGGGCCGCCTACGCGCGCTTTACGCCCAATGAATCCGGATAACGCTCGCCCCCTACGTATTACCGCGGCTGCTGGCACGTAGTTAGCCGGGGCTTCTTCTGCAGGTACAGTCTTGACTCTTCCCTGCTGAAAGCGGTTTACGACCCGAAGGCCTCCGTCCCGCACGCGGCGTCGCTGCGTCAGGGTTCCCCCCATTGCGCAAGATTCCCCACTGCTGCCTCCCGTAGGAGTCTGGGCCGTGTCTCAGTCCCAATCTGGCCGGTCGGTCTCTCAACCCGGCTACCCGTTGTCGGCACGGTGGGCCGTCACCCCGCCGTCTACCTGATGGGCCGCGGAGCCATCCCCTCCCGTCGGGGCTTTAGCCGGGGTGCCATGCGGCACCCCGGGGTATCCGGTATTACCCGTCCTTTCGGGCGGCTATCCCGGGGGAGGGGGCAGGTTCTCCACGTGTTACTCAGCCGTTCGCCACTCGCTTCCCTCCGGAGAGGGGTGCCGTTCGACTTGCATGTGTTAGGCGCGCCGCCAGCGTTCATCCTGAGCCAGGATCGAACTCTCCGTCCAAAATGTATGGGCTTCGAGCCCGTCCGGTCCTCACAACTATTAGCTGATCGGTTCCGTTCGATTCATATGGTTTTAGTATAGGAAAAGGAATTTCTCGGGGCCGCCTCTCGGCGGCCTTGCGAAAAACAAATCCAAGTTAGACCATTTCAAATGGTTCGATGTCTGCCCGGATGCGACACTGAAGTGAGTGTCCATCCTCGCAGTATCCGGTTCTCAAGGTGCACGCCTGCGCTGGTTCCCGGTTGCACCGGGCCGCGCGGCAAGGAGATATATTGCCAGACCGGAGGGGCGCCGTGGGCGGGAATCGCGCACTCCATATTTTGTTCACAAATGAATAGATCCCTCAGTCGCGTCACTGAGGTTAAAACTGAAGCATTGGCTTCTGATATTGGCGATGACCAGCTGTTTTACGAGTATTGAGACATCGGTCATCTCTGGAGCGCTACTTTACTCCAAAGGCATCAGCTATTTGTTTCCCATCGGTAAAAGGCGGGTTTTGTTCGCCAAGCGTTCTTATATATAGATAGATACGGGTTCGAACCCATGAAAGGGCGACAAAAAAGACGGCCAACCGAAGTTGACCGTCTCAACAATCTTTGGGTGGGCCGTCAGGGGTTCGAACCCTGGACCTTGGGATTAAAAGTCCCCTGCTCTGCCAGCTGAGCTAACGGCCCGCGGGTGGCATTGTACCACGGTCTGGGACTATTCCCAACTCCATTGGCCGTTCTGGAAAATCACAACTTCACGTCCATCAGGCGTAATGCCCGTAATATCGATGTCGTCCGTGCCGATCATAAAATCGACGTGCGTGCTCGAGACGTTAACGCCATGCTCCAGGAGCTCCTCCTTGGACATGTCATACCCACCCTCGATGCATTCGGGGAAACCGACACCTAGCGCGAGATGGCAGCTAGCGTTCTCGTCATAGAGCGTGTCATAGAACAGAACGCCGCTTTCGCGGATCGGAGTGTTCTTGGAAATGAGCGCGACCTCGCCCAGATGAGCGGCACCTTCATCGGTGTCAATAATGCTCGCAAGCGTTGCCTTGCCCACGCGGGCGTCGTAGTCCACCACGCGGCCGCCCTCGAACTTAATCCAAAAATCTTCGACTTTATTGCCGTGGTGGATGAGCGGCATGGCCGAGTACACGATACCGTCGGCGCGCATGCGATCGGGCGAGGTGAAGACTTCCTCGGTGGGAATGTTGGGGAAGAAGGGGTGTCCATCGGGCGTCTTGCCCTTGCCGCCGGCCCACTCGTGACCCTTCGTCATGCCAATCGTCAGATCGGTTCCATTTGCCGCGGTGTAATGCAAGTAGTCGAAACGATTGTCGTTCAGGAAACGCAGGTTCTTTTCGAATGCGGCGTCATGGAGTTCCCAGTCGCTCTCCGGGTCCTGGCCATCGGCGCGCGCGGTGTGCAGAATCGCATTCCATAGTTTATAGATTGCAACCTCATCGGCGTCTCCTGGGAACACCTCGTGCGCCCAAGCCACGACCGGAGCGCCGGCGATGCACCACGGATTGATGTTGTAATCCAGTCCACGGCGGAAAACTTTGCACTGCGTATTCCTCGCCTTTGATGCCGCGGCCGGCTTGGCTGGATCGATGCCCTTGAGGGCCGCAGGATCCGCACCTTCGATAAAGACAAAGCAGGCACCATCCTGGGCCAAGGAATCCAGCTGCATGCGCTTCCACTCGGGTGTCTGCTCAAAATAGCTTTTCTCGACATGCTCGTACGTGAGCCTCGTCACGGCATCATCGGCCCAAATGACCGTCACGTGGCCGGCGGCGGCAGCATAGGCCTCCGCGACCACCACGCGCGCAAACGGCGCGCACTCGACCGGAGACTGAACGACGACCTCCTGGCCGGGCTTGACGTTTACGCCCTTGCGGACGACCAGGCGCGCGTAGTTTTTAATCTTGGGCTCCAGGGCCTTCATGCCCTCCAGAGCCTCTTCGACCGTCAGGGCAGCTCGAATCATGTGCCACTCCATCTATCTATAGAACAGTAAAAAGGCGCGCCGCAAAAACGACGCGCCTTATATCTTAGCGATAAGTATGTATGCAAACGCTACTTCTTCTTGGAGTCCTTCTGGTCCTCCTCGGCAGCCGCGCGCTCAATAAGAGCGTTGAGCTTGTTCTCGGACATGCCCTCGGCCTGCGCGCGGTACATGTTGCGCAAGGGACGAATACGAGCGAAGTCGTAGATAAAGTCACCTAGGATGATGACATAGGACAAAACGATGCCGACCATCTGGACAGGGCTGGACACCATGCCAGCGGGAGCGAAGTACAGCGAGGCCCAAATTGCCACGACGAGCACCATGCCAATGGCGAGCACAATCCACCAGATGCGACGGCGCTTGGTGTAGTCCTCGTCCTGCTTGAGGAGGATATTCGACACCGTATAGATGCGGTCCTCCTTGGCGCGCTGCTTGGCCTTGCGGGCGCGCTTCTCCTCTTTAGAGAGGCCCTCGAGGTTCTCGCCCTTCTCGAGCTCTTTGCGGCGTGCCTTAGACGAAGCCGGCACGATGCGAACGGAGCTCGCTGCTTGGCGGGCGGGCTTAGCAGATGCGGCAGACTTGCGCGCAACCCCGGTAACTTCGTGGGATTGCGTGCGCTTGTTCGTGGCGCTACGGGTACTCACTTATGCGTTCTCCTTCATGCTTGTGAACTGGGAGCCGGTGATGATCTGGAAGGCCTCGCGATAGCGCTCGGACGTGCCATCGATGACCTCGGCGGGCAGGTGCGGGGTCTCCCCCGTCATATCCCAGTTGGCCTTGAGCCAATTGCGGACGAATTGCTTGTCGTAGCTAGGCTGGATCTTGCCCTCCTCGTAGCTGGCAGCAGGCCAGAAACGGCTGGAGTCGGGCGTGAGGCACTCGTCGATCAGCGTGACCTTGCCATCAATAACACCAAACTCGAACTTGGTGTCGGCAATGATGATGCCACGGGTCGCGGCGTACTCGGCAGCGGCCTTGTAGATCTTGAGGGAAAGGTCACGAATCTGCGTGGCGATGTCCTCGCCCACGATCTCGCAGCAACGCTCGAACGAGATGTTCTCGTCGTGGTCACCGATCTCGGCCTTCGTGGACGGCGTGAACAACGGCTCGGGAAGCTTGGAAGCCTCGGTCAGGCCCTCAGGCAGCTGGATGCCGCAGACGGTGCCGTTCTCGTCGTAGGTCTTCTTGCCCGAACCGGTCAGATAGCCGCGGACGATGCACTCGATAGGAATCGTCTGGGCCTTCTTAACCAGCATGGCGCGGCCAGCGAGGTAGTCACGATACTCAGCAAACTCCTCGGGGAAATCCGCCGGGTCGATGGAAACGAGATGGTTGGGGACGATGTCGGCAAACTTATCGAACCAGAATGCCGAGATGCGATTGAGCACCTCTCCCTTAAACGGAATCTCGTCGGGAAGAATGAAGTCGAACGCAGAAATGCGGTCGGTGGCGACCATCAGCAGGTTTTCACCGGCATCGTAAATATCACGAACCTTGCCACGGGAATCCGGACGACGCTCCATCGTTGTCACGTGAGTCACTCCTTACCTAAATACGACAGAAATGCGGGTTCTTTCCCGCATGTTTTCGCAAACTCGGAGCGGCAGGGACGCGGCCCCTCCTTCACCGAATAGCGAAAAGCTAGTGCTCCATTGTAGTAGATGCCGCGTCTGCCGTGTGCTCGCGGGGCAGATGAATTGTAAAAGTCGTACCCTTTCCAAGCTCCGACTCCACGGATATGTAGCCATGGTGACGCTCGACAATCTGCTTGGTCACGGCGAGGCCGACGCCCAGGCCGCCAGCTTCGCGGGCGCGGCTGGCATCGGCGCGCCAAAACCGCCCGAAAATGCGCGACAGATCGTCCTTGGCAATACCGATGCCGGTATCAGAAACGGCAATGCTGACGTGCCTGCGGTCACTGAGCACCGACACCACGACCCAACCGCCCTCGGGGGTGTAGCGCATGGCGTTGCTCATGAGGTTGATAACACATTGCGTGATCATGTCGGGATCTGCCTCGACAACGTCATCGTGGCCCTGCGTCTCATCTGCAAAGCGCAAACGCAGGTCACGGTCGGCAAACAGGCGCTCCTGGCCATTCACAATCGATCGCACGAACGGAACCATGTCCACCGGTTCTAGATTGAGCGGAGCCGTGCTGTTTTCCATACGCGATAGGTCGAGCATCTGCTGCACCAGACGAGCCAGGCGACGCGTCTCGGAAGCAACGGTCTCCAAATGCTCATCGTCGGTGGGATACACGCCATCCTGCATGGCCTCGACCGTTGCGAGCATGGCCATAAGCGGCGTGCGAAGCTCGTGTGCAACGTCTGAGGTCAGGCGCTTCTCGTGTTTCATATCCTTCTCGAGCGAAGTGGCCATCTCATCGAAGGTCTCACCCAGCTGATCGATCTCGTCATCACCGCGCAGTCCCGTGCGAGCCGACAGGTCGCCGTCACGGATTTGCTTTGCGGTACTGGTGATGCGATGAATCGGCTTGGTGAGCATGCGCGACACGAGCGATCCGATAACGACCGAAATGCAGATTGCAACAACCGCGGCGAGGGCCATGGCGTTAAAGGTCTTCTCCCTAAACGCAGAGTCCGCCTTGGTGAGCAGAGCGTCGGAGCCGATGGCCCACAGCTTTACCTGTCCGACATGCTCGCCGGAAGACGTTACAATCTCGACGTTAGCAACGCTATCGGAGTCGGTTGGAGCAGACGAGACCGGGCTATGCGATGCCCTCTTGCCGCTCGTGTCGTCGGTCGTAGCCTGGTTTTCGCGTACATCGGCGGTGGCGCTTGCCGAGGGCCAGGAATCGTCATAAACGATCACGCCCTTTTTATTGACGACCTGCATGCCCAGATCGTCGGAAACCAAACTCGACGTTGCGACCGTGCGCAGTTCTCCCGCGGTCCAAGAGCCGTTTTCCTCATATGAGGTCGCCAACTTCTCGGCAGCGGAATTTGCGATTTCGACGATATTGGAGCGTGTGTAATCCGAAAAGACCGTGCCCCACACAACAGAGACAACGCCCACCAGCACCAATACTGTCATGAGCGATGTCAGAGCAAAAGCAAGTGCCATGCGCGAGGGATAGCTCATCGTTGGCCGTGAATCGGAACGAGGCGTGTTCCAACTAGCCTTGGAACCCGCCTCGCTCTCCTGCTTGTGCTTTTGTCCGATTTCAAAGCGCGCAGGTGTCATATGTGATTTCCCTATTTCTCGTCCGACTTATCGGTCTTGGCCGGAGCCTCGAAGCGATAGCCGACACCATGGACGGTGTAGAGCCACTTGGGCTTCTTGGGATCATCGCCCAGCTTGGCGCGAAGATTCTTCACGTGGCTATCGATGGTGCGCTCATAGCCCTCAAAGTCATACCCGAGCACTTTCTCGACCAGCTCCATGCGGTTATACACACGGCCGGGATGGCGGGCAAGCGTGGTGAGCAGTTTGAACTCGGAAGCCGTCAGATCGACTTCCTTGCCCTCGACCAAGATCTTGTGGCCCGAGATATCGATGACCAGATCGCCGAAGTCGAGTACCTCGACGGTGGGCTCGTCGGCCTGATGGGCACGGCGGAACAGAGCGCGAACGCGGGCGACGAGCTCGCGCGGCGAGAACGGCTTAATCAGATAGTCGTCGGCGCCGAGCTCAAGACCGATAATACGGTCCTCGATCTCGCCCTTAGCCGTCAGCATGATGATGGGGACATCCGAGGTATCGCGAATGGTGCGGCAAACGCGCTCGCCGGGAATCTTGGGGAGCATAAGGTCGAGCACGACCAGGTCGAACTGATGCTTCTCGAACTCCTCGATCGCGGACTGGCCGTCGCCGACGCCCACAACCCAGTAGCCTTCGCGCTCGAGATAGGCAGCGACGGCGTCACGGATTGCCTTCTCATCCTCGACCAGCAGAATCTTTTTTGCATCTGAAGCCATAACACGGCCCCCCTGTCTCAATTAGCTAAGAACAAGCCCATTTTAACGCACCTGAGCCCGCCGGATGCCGCTATGACGCGGCAGCTCGGCGGGCGGTACTCACAATTACAACGCGTTTATTCCCCTGTTGGCGCCTTTTTAACCCCTCTAAGCTTAAAGAGAGAATAGACGTGCAGTGACCGTCTCTGGTATACCCTGGCTGTTGCGCACCGTGGCGTACGTAAGGAATGAGTCCGATTTTCCCGCCGTAGCTGGATAATCGCCATACTCCAAAGCGCGGTCGGGCGACAGCAGCGAGCCATAGGTCTTGGCAGAGGTGTCGATCAGGAAATGCGACGCCTGTACCTTAACAAGGTATTTATTCTTCTTGCCAGCCGCACATGCGAGCGGCTCGCGGGACAGGAAGAGGTACGGCCCTCCCTCATTACCGATATATGTGCCCATATTGCCCAGGCTGCCCACGCCACTATAGGCCGCCTCGATAGAAAACACGAAGGTATCGCCCATATATACGGCCTCGAAAGGCGAGACTGACGAGGGAAGGACTAGCTGGGCACGTTTGGTGTTGTTGCCGTCGGTCAGATCGATTGCCGTTATGCCGTAGTAGACGCCCTCGTCGTTGCGGACACGCGGCGAGATGGTCAAAATGCCGTCGCTCGCGCGCGGGGCCGATGCAAAGCGGCCCGTCGATTTCCAAATTACCTCGGCCTTGGATTCATCAAGCGAGCGACGATAGCAAAACGAATCACTACTCGTTTTATTGCCGCCTGCCGAAGGCATTTTATACCAGATGACTGATGCCCCGAACGCCGTAAACAGCGGCGGATCGTAGTCCTTGCCACCTCGATCGAGCTCAACCACGTCGCCAGAGAGCGAAGCGCCCGACAGATTTTGAGCGTAGAGCTTCCACGATGAATTGGCAAAGTTCATCTCAACCCACGCGAATACGCCGTCGCCGGCACGGACATCGTAGAATGCATATCCCGTGCCCTCGATAGGATCCTCGATTAATGTGGTAAGCGAGCCATCGCCCAGGTTGAGCACACCGAGCGTGTTGGCGTGCAGTGCCGATGCGGGCGCCATCATTGCCGCGGCGTAATCGCCGTCGCAGTAGTACAGCAGCGTACCCAGAGGCAGCGTCCACGACGCCGCCGGCTCAAGATCGATGTCGACTGCCTCGTACTCATCCGTAATCGAGATGATTTTGGAATCATCCTTGATAACCTGCGGCTCGCCGGCGGCATCATCGCTGGTGCCCGTTTTTTTCGAGCATCCGGCAAGCACCGTGGCAGCGCCCGCGGCAGCCCCACCGAGTACAAAGCCGCGACGCGATATTCCGTTCTTGATGTGATCGGCGATACCCATTAGGCGATCTCGGTGCGAGCGGCCTCGATAGCGCGTGTAAGCTGGTCGGCGCAGGAGGTCTTTTTCATACCGCAGGTATTACCGGCGAGAACCTCGATTACGCGATCGGCAGGAGCGCCCTCGACCAGCTTGGAGATAGCCTTGAGATTGCCGTCGCAGCCGCCGGTAAATTCAACGCCCATCACCTTGTTGCCGTCATCGGAAAGGTCAAGGTGAATATTGCGAGCACACACGCCCTGAGGCTTGTAATCAAACGAAATCATGCGATCCCCTCTCAGAATGTTATTCGAGACGACTATTATCCCCGTCTTTCCCTAAATGCAACGAGGCGCTTTGCCGGCAACACACATTACCAGCAAAGCGCCCTAAAAAGCTAACGTTATGCCCGAACCTACTCGAAGCTCAGCTGCTCCAGACGATCAAAGACCGTGTCGATACGGGTGAGGAAGTCCCACGGATCAAAGATCTCGTCGAGCTTTTCCTGGCTGACGGTGCAGCGCGGGTCAGCCTCGAGACGCTCCTTAAAGGTAGGGCCGGAGACACAATCCTGTACCTCGTGCCAGGTTGCCATGGCGTTCTCCTGCACAATGGCGTACGCGTCCTCGCGGGTGATGCCCGTGTCGACGAGGGCGAGCAGCACCTTGGAGGAGAAGATGAGGCCGCGGGTCTTATTGAGGTTGGCCATCATGCGGGCAGGGTACAGCTGCAGGCCGTCGATAACGCGAATGAGGCACTGGAACATGTGGTCGAGCGCGATGAAGCTATCGGCCTGGGCGACGCGCTCGGCAGAGGAGTGCGAAATGTCACGCTCGTGCCACAGGGCGACGTTGTCGAAGGCAACCTGCGCGTTGGCCTTCACGACGCGCGACAGGCCGCAGACCTTCTCCATGGTGATGGGGTTGCGCTTGTGTGGCATGGCTGAGCTGCCCTTTTGGCCCTTACGGAACGGCTCCTCGGCCTCGAGCGTATCAGTCTTCTGCAGATTGCGAACCTCGGTAGCGATGCGCTCGCAGGTGGCCGCAGTGGTGGCAAGAACGCCGGCGAGATAGGCGTGATGGTCGCGGCTGATAACCTGCGTGGACAGCGGGTCGTGAACCAGGCCCAGGTGCTCGCAGACGTACTCCTCGACGAACGGCTCGATGGAGCTGTACGTGCCGACAGCGCCCGAGATAGCACCGAAAGCAACGTTCTTGCGGGCGTCCTCAAGACGATCCAGATCGCGCTTGAGCTCCCAGGCCCAAGAGCCAAACTTCATGCCAAAGGTCATCGGCTCGGCATGGATGCCATGAGTACGGCCGGCGCAGAGCGTGTTGCGCTCCTCGAAGGCACGACGCTTGCAAATCTCGCCGAGCTTCTTGACATCCTCGATGATCAGGTCGCAGGCCTGGGTGAGCTGGTAGCACAGGGCCGTGTCGCCCAGATCGGAGCTGGTCATGCCATAGTGAACCCAGCGGCTGGGCTTGGGGTCGCCCTCGGGAACATCGGCATCGATGTATTCCTTCATGTTGGTCAGAAAGGCAATGACGTCATGGCGCGTGACTTCCTCGATCTCATCGACCTTCGCCTTCTCAAAGTTGGCATGGTCGCGGATCCACTGGGCCTCGTCTTTGGAAATACCGATCTTGCCGAGCTCCGCCTGGGCCTCGCAGGCCAGAACCTCGATCTCCTGCCAAATGGCGTACTTGTTCTCGAGGGAGAAGATGTGTCCCATCTCCGGGCGGGTATAGCGATCGATCATAGCGGCTCCTTTTTGGTTATTGGCACGTTGGTCGTAACCCAACCATTGTACCGTGCGCAGGTGCAAGTATGGGCAGTAGGCATTAACCTAACATTTTGGAATTGGAGCGACCATGAGGACGTCTGCGCATTTGCTTCGCAAATACGCACCGGCTGCGGTCGGCAGACCCGGTCCGCGCACACGCACGGGCACAGCGGGTTGGACCCGACGTTCCCGAGGTCCCCCGTACTCGATGGAGCGGGCAACGGGACATCCGCGCGCCCGCGTCGCGGACGCGCACCGGCTGCGGCGATCTCCTCGGATTCACGGAGACGATGGGGAAAACTTTGTTGAATTGGCCGTCCCGAGTTCTCCCGCGCTCGGTGGAGCGGGCAACGGGACGTCCGCGTATTTGCTTCGCAAATCCGCACCGGCTGCGGCCGCCTATCGGCGACCTTGCCTGCTCGCTATAAACGCTTCGCGTTTATTTAACGCTCGCACCCTGTCGGGTTCGAGTCCCGGCACTTTATTGAAAAAGGCACGGTAACGAAACGTTACCGTGCCTGAAATTCGAATGGAGCGGGCAACGGGACTCGAACCCGCGAGTGTCAGCTTGGGAAGCTGATGCCTTACCACTTGGCGATGCCCGCTTGTGTGTTGGCTAGTATAACGCGGTTGTCTTGTTCGATACAAGGGTGGCGATGCTTGTTTTAGCTGTGGAGATTCGTTTGAAAATCGCGTCAATTGTGGAGACGAGGACCTTTAACCTCCTGTTCTCCCTATCTTCTACCTGCACTTTTGCTTGATTGTTGTATTTGAGCTCAATTTGTCAGGAATTGGGCAAGCTTTTGGTCAGGCTCCGGTACTTACCCGCATGAACCTCGGGGGTAGCCTCATCCTACGCGTCGCAGCCTCCCCGTGCGGCGCACGAGGGATAAGGAGCAGCCATGTCCAACGCACCCACGCACTCTGTCCACAGCGCAATTGCAACAGGTCCGCTGCTCCTGCTCCTCTTCCTGCTTTTCGGCTGCCTGGCACCGGGAGCCGCATTTGCCGTCGATGGCTACGACCAGCTCGGCTTCCGCACTATTAGCGATGATTGTGGGCCCTTCTTCATCGGCAAGTATGAAGCTCAAGACGCCTCGATTGCCTACTGCATGAACCAGGAGCGCCCCGGCCCCACCAAGCCGGGCGGCCCATGGCTCAACTTTGATCAAGGCTGGGTGTGGCTCGACGACGAGTTCGCGGCAATCGTTTGTCACGGATATCCTACCGCCACGTCGTTTGGCGGTTACCATCTTTCACCCGATCGCGCCCGCGCCGCCACCCAGCTTGCCGTATGGATGCTCAACGGCACTACCCATGTCGACGGCACCTACTCCTACACGACCGCTCAGGGTAAAACCAAGAGCGGACACTTTACCGCCGACAATGAAGTCGTGGCGGCTGCGCGGTGGCTCCACGACAGCGCAAAATCAGGAAGCATCAAAGCCGCTCCGCACCGCGCGCGACGCTATCTAGGGGCCGTATCGGGCGGCAGCAAACGTCAAGACATGCTCTATGTACTGCCGGCGGTCTCTGTTTCCTTCCAAAAGCAGTCTGCTAACACCGTTATTACCAGCGGAAACAATACCTATCAGTTTACCGGGGCAACATTCGATATTTTTGAGAGCGCCAGCGGCGCGCGTGTCGGCACCATCAAGATGGACAGCAACGGTCGAGCGCAAGCAACACTTCTGCCCAACACGGCATACTACCTAGTTGAAACGAAGGCGCCGGCCGGCTATGTCCCCCGCCACGATCGTATTGCCTTTACCACGGGGAATGACGGCGGGCGGGTCGCCATTGATGAACAGCCCGGCACCATCAACCTGCGTATCGTAAAACTCGATGCCGCGACGAATGCCGGCCCCCAGGTGGGATCTTCACTCGCAGGAGCAGAGTTCACGTGTGTGTCGCAATCAACCCCTGGATGGGCACAAATCCTCACGACCGACGAAAGCGGTCGGGCCGCCCTCGCCGATGTCCCCTTAGGAACCTTTACCATCTACGAATCAAAAGCCCCCGAGGGCTACCTGCCATCCAACGACAGCTGGACCTATACCGTTGGAGCCGACCAGCTCGGCGATTCAGGCGTGGTCGAGATCGAGTCTCGCGTTTCCGATATCCCCATTGCGTTTAACCTTGAGATTTCCAAATTCAAGGATTACGGCAATAGCGACCAATCCGGCCTGGAGCAGCCGGCGGGTGGTGTTGTCTTTGAGGTTGTCAGCAACAGCTCTCAGCAGGTTGTTGGCACACTGATCACAAACATCTATGGCTTTGCCTCCACCAAAGATCAGCCCGAAGCATGGTTCGGCGCAGGCAAGCGACCCGCCGGTGTCCACGGAGCCGTCCCATACGACCGTGCCGGCTACACGGTTCGCGAGGTTCCGGAAACCGTCCCCGAGGGTTTTAAACGTGCAGGGGAATGGACCGTCGGGGCCAATCAGATTTCCGACGGCGCCGAGCTTCAATATATCGTGGACAACCACGCTCTGTCGACGCATCTCCAGATTGTAAAACGCGATGCCCAAACAGGCGCTTCTGTTCCCCTAGCCGGATTCACCTTCCAACTCCTCGACAGCAATCACGAACCTGTCTCACAAACTTGCTGGTATCCAGCACATAACGTAATGGACACCTTTACGACTGACGCGACCGGGACCGTCACACTGCCCGAATCGCTCGTGCCGGGCACCTATTATGTACGCGAAACCTCGGCCAAAGAGCCCTATCTTGTCGGCGAAGAGATCGAGGTAAACATACCCGCCGACATGAACCTAACGCCCGTTGCAATCGCCTCGTATTATGACCACGCCGCGACCGGAAACATCAGGATCGTTAAAACCGATGCCATAGACGGCAGCAGCCTCGCGGGCGCCGTCTTTGAGATCCGTGCCTCGGGTGATATCGTGCGCCCCGACGGTAGCATTGCCGCGCTCGACGGTGAGACTGTCGCGACCGTCACGACGGATGAAACTGGAGAAGCACGCGCGGGCAACCTCCCACTGGGATCTGGCACCGCACGCTACGAGGTTGTCGAGACTCAAGCGCCGGCAGGCTTCTTGCTCGATCAGACAACCCATATTGTCGACCTTACTTATGCCGACCAGAAAACACCCG
Organism: Collinsella aerofaciens; assembly: GCF_963360655.1. Taxonomy (NCBI): domain Bacteria; kingdom Bacillati; phylum Actinomycetota; class Coriobacteriia; order Coriobacteriales; family Coriobacteriaceae; genus Collinsella; species Collinsella aerofaciens. Next base: position 1,187,515 of record NZ_OY725712.1, on the reverse strand, counting down.
TTGTAGAAGCACGGCTTAACGTATCCGACGATTACACCAAGGTTGATATCTCCAAGGTCGATGCAAGCGGTGAGCAGGAAGTGGAAGGCGCACAGCTCGCCTTATATGGTCCCGATAAAACCGAAATAGACTCCTGGACCTCATCCGACAAGCCACACCGCGTCGAACATCTTGCACCCGGCACCTACTCGTTGCGCGAAATGATGTCTCCGCGGACCTATGACCTTGCCGAGGAGATAACGTTTGAAATAAAGGATACGGGAGAAGTCCAATCCGTCGCGATGAAGGATGCGCCCATCGAGATCAAGGGGCAGGTCGACAAGCGTCAGGAACTTGTCCAACCTATCGAAAAGGGCCTGTTGGCTAACGGCGATGGTAAAAACCGTGCCGCGATGCAAACCAATACGGATGGGCTTTTCTCCTATACCATCGACGCTCGAAACGATTCAACTACCTGGGTTGATGAGTTCACAATTACCGATGATCTTGAGTGTGCCGAGGACGATACGGCGAGATTCGTCTCAATCGAAACCCCCGTCGCCATCGGCGACCTCAACGGTCTGTGCAACGTGTGGTATCGCACGACGCCGTTGGACTCGACAGACGTCGATGAACCGGCGAACGCGACACTTGACGATGGACACGAAAATCCTTGGCTTGAGTCCGACGAAGTAAAAGAGAGCCTTGGTGAGGACTGTCGCCTCGTCGATTACGACGGCTGGCGCCTCTGGAAGGCGGATGTCTCGACCACGGAATCCACCACACTCGAGGCGGAAGAGCTCGACCTTACACCCAATACCGTCGTAACGGGCATTCGAATTGAATACGGTGCGGTAGCCGCCGGCTTTACGACTCGAAGCGATGCGGATTCTTGGACCCGCGATGATCTCAAAGATGAGCACGACGACCTTGACGATGCCAAAGCAATCCTTGGCACAGACGCTCGGGGCGCAATCGTGCACATGCAGGCGACGTCGGCTTATACGCCCCAAACCGCACTCACCAACAGCGCACGCGTCGATCTTTGCCGCAACGGCGGCGGCGATAAACTTGAGTCACATGACGAGGACCGTGTCATTCAACGCTGTACCCTACTGCAGGACCTACCGGCAACAGGATCAGTTCCCATCGCCGCTTGCATCACCGCGCTCCTGACCTCGGGTGCCGCAGCCCTATGGTTCGCTCGCCTTAGGTCGACCCCAAAGAAGCGCTAGCGCGATGAAAAAGCGGGCGAGCCAGTCCCCTGGCTCGCCCGCTTTCAATCATGTAAATCGCCGTATCTACTCTGCAGACGAAGATCCACCATCAACGATTGCCTGCTCGGACTCAGGAATCCCATCGGCACCCGTACTCTGTTCTTGCTCCACCTCTTCGCTGATTGCGGAGGCGGGGGTCGAGCCCTTTGCACCCACGATGTAGGCAGCCCCAAATCCTAACGCAATGGCAATCAAGGTCAAAATCACGTAGACAGGCCAATGGCGCTTAATATACGAAAACACGTTGACTCCTTAGAGCTCCGTCTACGAACGGCGGATAACCTCGGTCACGACCTCGGATACCGTGGCAATGTTCGTCGGGTTGACATTGTGGGGCAGGTCGTCCTCGGTACGAGCGCAAGCCAGACGCGTGCCGTCCACGCCGGCGATGGTGAGGGCTCGGCGGCTCGCCTCGAGCGCGGCATAGGCATCGGTCTTGGCATAGGGCATCTCGAGCGCGCCACAATCGACATGGAACGACTTGCACACCTTGCTGACCAGGTTCATGATGCGGCGATCGCCCTTGAGCAGCTGCTGTTCGCCCTCGACCGTCACCACCGAAAGCCTACCGGCGCCGACGGATTCAAGATTGATGAAGAATACGCCGCGGAGTTTATCGCGATGCGAAGCCAAGAAGGCCTTCATGCCGGCGCCATCACAATCCGAGGCGCCCGTTGCCACAAACCAGATATCGTGACCGAGCAGCTCATCATCGCCCATAGAGGCGACAGCCGAGAGCATATCTTCGGAAGAAGCGCCATCGGAAGACGTAGCGCCGCCCTTCCAGCCATCGTTATCGTCCTCGAAGTTATCCCACGAACCGATACCGCGACCGGACTTCTTGGCATCGTAATCGTCTTCGACGCCCAGCCAATCACTCATGCTGTCCTGCTCGTTTTTCCTTTTACGACCGAACAGGCCACCCAGGCCGCGTTTGCGAGACTTGGGTGCCGCCGGGGCGGGAGCCGAAATGGTCTCGATCGGCTGCGCGCCCGACGCAACGGGCATAGAAGGCGCAACGGGTGCCGATGTGGGTTCGGGACCCTGGGCAGTAGCAAAGGGGTCGTTGACCTGGGCAGAGGGATCGGGAAGGTCGAACAGCGACGTGCGAGACGCAACGTTTGCCTGCTTCATAGACGGCAGCGACGGATCGGGGACCGAAGCCAGCGGAGACGAGGAAGGTGCAGGCGACGGTGCCGACGCCGGATCGGGAACATTCATCTGCGGACGCGGCGATGCCTGGGAGGAAATCTGGGCCATAAGGGAATCGACCGTTTCGTCCTGGGTGGGAGCGACATTGGCAACCGTGGCACCGGAACCACTCGGGGTCGGCATGGTGAAAATCTGCGTGGAGTAAGGCCTCGACTCATCCGTCTCGGGAGTCTCGGAAACCGCAGGCACTTCCTCCTGCTCGACCTCGGTCGAATCACCTTGATCGGCTGCCGCGTATTGCTCTTCGTCAGAGTTGGCCTCGACGGACTCGTCCTCGGCGGCATCTTGGATTTCGGCAGCATCAATGGGCTCGTCATCGTCTGCCGCGTCGCCCTGCTCATCGGAAACAGGAAGGGGCTCGGCAATTGCGGTGCCTTGCTTTTCAAACGTTATCGTGGAATCGAACTGCGCGGCATCAAACGACATGGTGCTATCGACGTGCTGCTGAGCCTCGAAAGACGTTGTTGCCTCAACAACATCCGCTGACGTCGGTTGCTGGGACTCAAAGGACGTCGTAGCTTCGGCAGCGTCGACGGGCCCGGACTGCATAGCCTCGTTCTGCTCGAACTCTTGCGCCGCGCGCTCACGTGCCGCCTCGGCTGCCTGCTGCTGAGCGATAGCCTCCTGCTCGGCAGCCTCGCGTGCGGCAGCGCGCTTCTCCTCGAAATCGTCGACAAATTTCCTGCCCTTTGCAAGCGCACCCTTAAAGAAGCTGGAAGCGCTGGCGCCAATCGAAGAGAACGCGGATGCAATATCGGCATGGGGCGTTGCCGCGGGAATCTCGGCAGAGAAATCAGTATCGCTCTCGTAAGACACGCGCCTCGGCTGTTCAACGTAATCGTCGTCAGACTCGTCCGCAACGTCTTGCGCCGGCGCGGCGGGAGCCAAAATGTCCAGTCCTGCCGCGGGATCGATCGCGGACACCGCCTCGGGCTCGGCAACGGCAGCGGTAACCGCGGCAGACTCATCATCCGCAGTGACAACGGGCGCAGGCTCGGGCTCAAACGTCGGCTCCTCGCCCTCCTCGTAATCGAGCGTGCAGGACTCGGGAAGCATTCCGAGTGCACGGATGGCATCCGAACCAAAGCGAATGTTGCCGGCGGCGTTGCGATAGAGCTTGGGCTCGGGCTCGGCCGCGGCAGGCTCCTCCGCCGGCTCAGCAGCGGGAACCTCGTCATTGAACTCTTCGGCCTGGACAGCCTGATTCTGATCCTCGGGCACGATGGCGCCAATCAGCGTCTCGTCGGCAGACGCACCCTCAAAGCCCTCAATCTGCTCGTCAAAAGCCTCGCCCTGTTCGGGCTCGGTTTGAGCGTCGGGAGCAATCGGCTGACCGAACTCGTCCTCGGCGTAGGTAGGCTCTTCGTACTCGATGGTGTTGCCGTAGTCGTTTTGCTGCTGGGCCGCGGCATACTCCGCCGCCGCGCGCGCCATTTCCTCGGCACGACGTTTCTGCTCCCCAAAATAGGTATCGAACGGAACATCGTCGGGAAACTCGTTCTCGCCCTGGAAGGGAGCAACGTTGTCCATAACGCCGAGCATAGCGGCGACAGAAGACTTGTTGCACACCGCGCCGGACGTATAGGGAAGAACGTGGCGGTTAGAGATGATGTTTGCCGCGTTGGCAAGTGCAACGAGGGAAGCGAGGATCGCGACAATCCACAGCAGAACCTTGAGCGCGCCGGGGAGCGGCAGGATACGCAGGATGGCAACGGCAGCAGGGGCAATCGTGGCAACGGGCAACAGCTTGGCGATGAGCGCACGATACGAAGCATAGGGCTCGCGGGCGAGCAGCTCAGCACGGGGAGAGTCGTAGTGTGCGACAACGACCACCGGGCGGTTGCGCGGAGACGCGAGCGGGCCCGAGGCCTTGTGGTAGGCGATGACATTTTGGCTCACGCCCGTCTTGCCCAGGCGCGAAACCACGGGGTGGCCCGTGCGCTCGAGCACGTAAAGAACGGCGCCGACAATGGCCAGCAAGGTGCCGACCAAGCCGATACCGCCGCCGATGCCCATCAGCAGGGCGCCGGCAAACGCAAGAATACCGGTAACGGCAAATGCCAATCTACTGGGCGCCGGGGCATTGAACTCCTGAACCTCGGGGTCAAAGCCGTGGTTGCGGAAGATCTGAGCGATATCCTCGGCAGCCAAGCGCTCTTCTTCGCTGCATGCCGGCGTAATGCCGGTGTTCTGCAGCAGGTGGTTAATATAGTTCTGGGTGTTCGCCATGTGCGCTCCACATCCATAATCCGACAAATAGGCCCAATGCATGCACATTAGAACCGTATATAGTCGAAAGTATACCCCGAGCGAGCGCAAACGACCGAATTCGGGCCATCTTAACGCCTCGAGCGGACAAGGATATAGCCTAATCTCCATATCGGACTAAAATCATGGCAGCAAACCACCTTCTCATGCGAGGACTCTATGACGGCAAGCGACGCGACCGCGACAATTAAAAAGGGGAATTCGGAGCCCGGTTTCGATAAAACGGCTCAGCGCATCCTCAATCTTTTCTTTGTGCTCAACAGCTCCCCCGAACCGCTGACGACCGAGCAGATCGTCTTGGATTCTGACCTGGGATATGGCTCGGGCAATATCGACTCGGATAAGCGCAAGTTTCGGCGCGATCGTGACAAACTGCTCGAGCGTGGCATCTTAATCAAGGAGGTTCGCCCCGCCGGTGCGCAGGAGACCGAGGAAAGCTCGTGGACAATCGACCGCGAGCACACGTTTGCTGCAGGCGGCCTCATCACCGCAGACGACGCCGATATCCTACTCAACGCCATCGACCAGACGCTAGCGGCCGGCTCTTCCACCTTTGCCGCGCCGCTTGCCGATATTCGCTCCAAAATTGCCTACCTCACCGGCAGGACGACGGTGGACGAAGTACCGATCCGCCGCTCTCCCACCGTCGATGCGGTATGGAGCGCCTTTGCCGAGCGATGCGCGCTGCGATTTTTATATCAGAACGGACGCGGCGAGCAGAAAGAACGTACCGTCTGTGTCTACGGCATGTTCGAACGCGAGGGCGTGGCGTACTTCTGCGGCCTCGACAATGTCACCGACGACATCAGGACATTCCGCTGCGACCGTATCGTTCGCGCATGGCGTCCTTCGAAGGCCTACGCCATCCCTGCGGACTTCAATCTCAACGACTATCTGTTCTTTGAATTCGATTTCGCCGACCGACCGCCCGTTGCAGCCACGTTCTCGTTCGCCCCTCAGACGCAGATCGATATGATCAACGGCCTCACGCGCGGGCGAGGTGAGCTCACACACACCGATGCGGGATGGATCTGGACCGTTGACGTGCGCGACCTTGAAGCCGCCGCCTCATTTTGCATGGCCCACGCCATGGACGGCATGAGGCCCATGGCCCCCAAATCGCTCAAGCAGGCGTGGAACCACCTCATTGAAAGGACGGTGCACGAGTATGCCCGTGCGTAAACTCACCAGCGAGCAGAGACTCTCGCGCGCCATCGACATCATGGAGGCCCTCTACGCCGCCGGCGAGAGCGGCATGACACGAACCGAGATTTGCGGCCGCTTTGACATCACGGGAGTATCGCTCGACGAGATTCTCGAGATCGTCTCGACGCTCGCGGACCGAGAATCTGGTGCGCGCATCATCTGCGAATGCCACGGCGAGCGTGTGGTCCTCACTGGTGACGCCGGGCGTGTGCTACCGTTGCGTTTGAGTGCAGCCGAGGGCGCTGTGCTCAACCACGAACTTGAATCGTTGGGGATCGAGCCGCAGACGGCAGCTCGGATTCGACACGCCCTTCTACCCGAAGAGCTCGGCTATAACCAGCGCGTCTTTGACACCGTCAACCACGGGTCGCACTGGCAGCAGCTGAGCTGTGCCATTCAGGACGGCGTTCGCTGCCGCATCTCATATCGCTCGATGGACGATGCACGGCCACGCGAGCGTCTGGTCGACCCCTTGCGCATTACGGCAAACGGCGACCAAACATACCTGATTGCCTGGGACATCACAGTCGATGAGCAGCGCACCTATCGCATGGATAAAATCGAGGGACTCGCCTTGACGGAAGACTCCGTCGTGCCTCACACACCGGACGTCGCATCCCTCCACGATTCCCTTGCCCGGACGCAGCGCAGCGCAAAGCTCTTGATGCCATTCGATATGGCGGAGCATCTGGACTGGGCCGGCATCACCCTAATCGAGCGCGGCGGGGCAGACATGGCAACGGTAACTGTGCATTACGGCTCCGAGCGTTGGCTACTGAGCCAGGTAATCGCAGCGGGCGGAGCCATCCGCATCTTGGATGACGCCGCCCTGTCAAAGCGCCTGTGCGATATGGCAAAAACCCTCGTCTGTCCGCTTTAGCGCCGCCGCTCGTGGCGTGCGCGCCACAGTTGCAGATAGTGCCCGATCTGCGCCGATTCGATGCGCTGGTAGGAGCTCGTGGGCAGCGACGTTAAGAACTTCTTTCCGTAGCCCTTCGTCACCAGGCGCGGGTCGGCCAGAATCAGCACGCCGCAATCGGTCGACGAGCGGATAAGGCGGCCGGCCGCCTGCTTGACCTCGAGCACCGCCTCGGGCAGCGAATAGCGCGCCCAAGCGCGGTCTTCGCGCAGGTTGCGCTCGCACGAGAGCGGGTCCGTGGGACTCGAGAACGGCAGCTTGGGAATGATGACGCAGCGCAGCGTCTCGCCGCTGGCGTCGAACCCCTCCCAGAAGGCCTTAAGCGCAAAAAGCGATGAAGTCGGCTCGTTGATAAACCGATCGCGCAGGCGACGAGGAGATGAGTTGCGCTGCTGGCAGTTGAGCTCCAGACCCGCACGGGCCATCTTGGGCTCAACGCGGGCGTACAGGTCTTCCATGTCGCGCCGATTGGTGAACAGTGTGAGCACCGATCCGCCCATGGCAAGATGGGCGTCGACCAGCACGCGCTCGAGCGCCGTAAGATAGCTCTCGCGATCGCGCGGATCGGGGATATCGCCCGCAACGACTACAGCCATGTTCGAATCGAAGTCGTAGCTCGAGTCCAAGTGCAGCGATGAGGATGTTGAAGCGCCGATGCGATCGAGGCCGACCGCGTGGTTAAAGTGTTCGAAGCTTTTGGACACCGTCATGGTCGCCGAGGCAAAGATAGCCGTGTGAACCTCGGGCAGCCACTCGGTTGCCAAGGCCTCGCCAATGTCGATGCGCTCTGCGGTCATTGACTCTCCGCCGGCACGCAGCCTGCGATTGACCTGCAGCGAATACACGTAGTGTTCATCGGTGCCATCAATGATGAGTTTGAGGTTCTCGGCCAGCTCGTGCAGGCGGCGCGAGATATCACCCAGGTCGACAACAACCTCGGGCTTGTCGGCGGCGACGGCTTGCACCAGCGCGTCGACGCTCTTGTCAGTCTGTTCCAATACGTCGATGGCAGCGTAGGCCGACTGTAAGAAATCATGCCAGTCGTCAGATTCGCGCAGCTCGGGGCCAATCCATAGATTGGCATTGTCATAACCCCCACGGGCACGGCGGCCGAGCTCGCGAACGCCATCGAACACGTCGGCGATTGCCATGCTCGCGCGCGCAACCGTCGACGTCGCCTTGGCAGTAAGGCCCAGATAGAGCGTAGAGCCCTCGGAGGTTGCCAAATCACGGGAGACCTGGCTTAGCGCACCGGTGCTCGAGCCACCCAGGCGCTCAAACAGAACGCGTGATTCGTCCGCCGACACCACGCGCGCCCACTGACGGCGCGCCTCGCGCTCGATGGAATGGGCCTCGTCGATTACCCAATGACGAATCGGAGGTAAAATCCTGCCCTCGGCCGCGACATTGCGGAACAGCAGGGAATGGTTGGTGACCACCACGTCGGCATGCGCTGCACGACGGCGAGCGCCGTGGACCAAACATTTATCAGGGAAAAACGGGCAGAGGCGACGAGCACACTCGCGCGAGGCCGTCGTAAAGTCGGGGCGGTTGACGCTGCGCCACCGAATGCCGAGCGAGTCGAGGTCGCCATCGGCTGATTGGCAGACGTACGCCATAATGACCGCGACCGCCGTGAGCGTGTCCGCCGGATCGCGCTTGGTGGTAATCTCGACCTGGCCGCGGCTCATGCGCTCAAGCTTGCGCAGGCATGGATAGTGGTCATACCCCTTGAGAGCGCAAAATGACAGACCACCGTCCAGTTGCTCGGCAAGTTTTGGCAGCTCATGGTACATGAGCTGGTCGGCAAGATTATTCGATTTGGTCGCAATACCAACCGTGATGTTGTTACGGCGCGCTGCCTCGGCAAAAGGCACCAGATAGGCCATCGATTTGCCGACGCCCGTGCCCGCCTCAATTACACGATGAGTGCCCGTGACCAGCGCATCGCGGACCTCGAGCGCCATCGCGATCTGCTCATCACGCGGCTCGTAGGTGGGATACATGCGATTGACCAGGCCACCTGGCGCATAGTCTGCCTCAATCTCCTCACGACTCGGCATCTTGAGGACCGGCAGTTCGTCGGCGTCCACCCGATCGTCGGCGCGATCGGCCTTGAGAACGTCAGCACGAGCGGCGCTGAGAGAGAAGATAGAACCAGGGTTCTGCCCTGCCAAGAATGAGAAGATAGGACGATAGGACCAAGGCACATCCGGATGCATGTCGGCTAGGCGCGCCATGAGGCCCTGAGGCAAGTCGGTGAGCGCCACGAGCAACACGCGCCATACGCCACACAGGGCGTCGACGTCGGCATTGGCACGGTGTGATACCGAGTCACAGCCAAACAGATCGGCCATAAAAGACAACTTGTGCGATGCCAGGCGCGGAAGCGCGATGCGCGACAGCGCCAGCGAATCGATCCAGATATCGCTCACGTTGACGCCGCCTTTGACCGACTCGATAAACGAGCGGTCGAACGTGGCGTTATGTGCGATTACCGGGCAACCACCGACAAAATCGGCGAGAGCGGCTACGGCCTCAACGGCCGACGGGGCATCTGCCACATCGGCATTTGTAATGCTCGTGAGCTCGGTGATCTCGGCGGGAATCAGCTGCTTGGGATGCACGAAGGTATCGAAGCGGTCGACGACCTCGCGGCCCGAAAGACGGGCCGCCGAGATCTCGATCAGCTCATTGTCCTGCACCGAAAGACCTGTGGTCTCGGTATCGAGGACAATCACATCTTCCTCGATAAGGCCGAAGGACTGCGTTTTGGCGCGTTCGGCAAGCGTGGCATAGGAGTCGATGACAAACTGCGGCGTTCCTGACGAAACCGCGTCCTCGATTAGCATGCAATGCCCGCTCGACGAAGGCCCATACGAATCAGGCTGTCACAGACCTGCGGGAACGTCATGTCGTCGGTGTGGCGGATCTCGTCCGGATACAGCGACGTATCGGTCATGCCGGGAATGGTATTGGTCTCGAGGATAACGGGGCCGTCCTCACTCACGATAAAGTCGCTGCGCGAGATACCCAGGCAACCGAGGGCCTTGTGAGCAGCACAGGCAAGCTCCTGAGCGCGAGCGTAATTCTCGGGTGAAATCTGCGCCGGAATGCGATGGATGTCCGTAGGGTCGACATATTTCACGTCCAGATCGTAGAACTCGCAGTCCTCGGGTTTGCGAATCTCGACAATCGGCAGAGCGCGCACGTCGTCCTCGCCGTACACACCGACGGTGATCTCGGTACCCTCGATGCACTTCTCGACCAGCACTTTGTCGCCGTACGCAAACGCCTTGGCGATTGCCGCGGGCAGCTCGGAGGGCTCATGGACCAGGGAAATGCCATAGCTGGAACCGTTGACGGCCGGCTTCACAAAGCAGCGCTCGCCACAAACCTCGACGATATGATCGATATCGACTTCATCGCCCACCTCGAGCGCGAGGCCGGGGGCAATGGGAATGCCCGCCTTGGCGTACAGGAGCTTAGAGACCTCCTTGTCGGCACCGCAGGCGCTGGCAAGCACGCCCGAGGCCGTGTAGGGGATACCCAGGGTCTCCATGGCGCCCTGCATGGCGCCATCCTCGCCGCCGGCACCGTGCATGGCGATAAACGCCACGTCAAAGCCGCCGGTCGCCATGGTTACCATAAAATCATCGGCAGCCGTGTCGAGCAGCTCCACCGAAGTGTAGCCGGCCTCCTTCAAGGCAACCACGACGTTCTTTCCCGAATTGAGCGAGATCTCGCGCTCAGCGGAATGACCGCCCGCCAAGACCGCTACGTGCATGTTCTCTAGGCTTTTACCCGGCATGGGCAGACTCCTCCTCTATAATTTCTGCAGCTGATACCATATTGTAGCGATACCCTCTACGTTTCCCCAAAATCGAAAGGCTTCCATGAATCCCAGGACTAAATCTCAGGACATTCGCGACTTGAGCCAAAACGATATTCGCGAGCTCGTGGCCGAGCTTGGCCAGCCCGCCTTCCGCGCGAAGCAGCTCATCGAATGGGTCTTTGAGAAGAACGTTTGTTCGTTTGACGATATGACCAACCTTCCCAAGGCTTTCCGCGAGCAGCTTAAAGAGGCTTTCGCCTTTGACACGCCGACTGAACTCACCAAGCAGGTTTCCAAAGATGGCTCTCGCAAGTATCTGCTCGAGTACCACGACGGCGTTTCCGTCGAGACCGTCGGCATGCCCCGTCGTAACAAGCTTTCCGTCTGCGTTTCCACCCAGGCAGGCTGTGGCATGGGCTGTGCCTTTTGCGCTACCGGTCTCAACGGCCTCAAGCGCTCTCTGACCGCTCAAGAGATCGTCGACCAGGTACTTCATGTATCCAACGACTTTGGCGAGCGCGCCACGAGCGTTGTCTTCATGGGCCAGGGCGAGCCGTTTGCCAACTACGACGAGGTTCTCAAGGCGCTGCGAATCCTCAACGACCCCGATGGCATCGGTATCGGCGCTCGTCACCTCACCGTCTCTACCAGCGGCGTTATTCCCGGTATTCGCAAATTTGCCGACATCCCCGAGCAGTTCACGCTTGCCGTTTCCCTGCATTCCGCCATCCAGTCGACGCGCAATAAGCTCATGCCCGGTGTTAAGAAGTACACGCTGCTTCGCCTTCACGAAGCGCTTCAGCTCTACACCGAGAAGACCGGCCGCCGCCCGACCTATGAGTATGCCATGATCGAAGGCGTCAACGATACGAATCCCGAAATGCAGGCGCTCTGCGACTTCTGCGAGGGAACGCTGTGCCACGTTAACCTCATTCAGCTTAACGACATCGAGGGTAGCCCGCTCAAGCCGTCGCCGTTTCATAAGGTTGAGGATCTTCAGCGTCGTCTTGAGTCCCGTGGCATCGAGACCACGATTCGTAACTCCCGTGGTAACGATATTGACGCCGCTTGCGGACAGCTGAAGCAGCGCTTCAAAGTTCAGAAGAACGCATAGGGGAGTCGCATCCCAAAACGTTTCATGTGAAACATCGAACGACCCCGGTTACAGAATATGCAACCGGGGTCGTTTCATTTATTGACCTTAATTTTGAATCAGCTGCTACCTGTCCCATTTTTACGGCCAAAATAAGGGGTCCTTGTCTCATGAATCAGACAAGGACCCCTCAAAATATGCTGAGTAATTGTTAGGTACCTAATAGCCTACATTTTCCCATTGGTTGCTGACCCAACCTTGATTAATCTTGGGATTCTTCGTTACCTGAGCAGTACGCATGGCAACATCTTCTGTCATAACATCCATTTTCTTTTTGGAAGTATCGACGATATCTTGCGCGCTACGAAGCAAACGACCTCGAAGTTCATCGTCTGTAGCGATCCTATAGCCAGCAAAGGCACCAGCCGCGACAGTCGTCACCAATGCAATCGCTGTTAAAATCTTATTCCTCATCTTGGCCTCCTTGATCAAACTGAATCATTTCGCCAAGAATACGAGAGAGCTCTTCCTCGTCTTTAAACTCAATCTCAATCTTATTCTTTCCACGCGAGCTCTTCACACGCACGTTGGTATTAAAAACCTGACGAAGCGCGCGGGCAGCCTTTTTAAAAGACTGAGGCGTTGCAGGCCTCGGCGTCTTAGGTGTCTCTCCGGCAGAAAACAACGGAGCAAGATTTTCTGTCGCTCTTACGGAAAGGCCCTCTGTAACAACTTTCTCTGCAAGTCGAATACGCGCGTCCTCATAGGGAACTGCAAGAATCGCACGTGCATGACCAGCAGTAAGTTTACCCTCAAAAATCATCTGCTGAACTACTTCGGGGAGATCGAGAAGACGCAGCGAGTTTGTAATTGCAGAGCGTGACTTGCTTACTGCCTTGGACAATGCCTCCTGGGTCATCCCGCTGGCATCAATGAGTTGGCGATAGCCCTTAGCCTCTTCGACGGGATTCAGATCAGAACGCTGAAGGTTTTCGATAAGAGCAAGAGCCAGCATCTCTTCATCATTTACCTCTTTAATGATGACTGGCAATTCTTCAAGGCCAGCAAGCTTTGACGCCTGGTAACGACGCTCACCAGCGATGATCTCATAGCCGTTTCCATGTTTGCGAACCAAAAGCGGCTGCAAAACGCCATGTTCTTGGATTGACTCGCTCAACTCGCGAAGTTCAGTTTCGTTAAAGTGAATTCGCGGCTGATTAGGGTTGGGAACGATATCCTCAATAGGTAGTTTTGTTTCAGATGCGGCATTTGAAGCCGATGCAGCCGAACCGCCGGTCTCATACTCGGCCTCTGAGACCAAAGCATTGAGTCCACGTCCCAATCCGCCACGTTTCTTTACACTAGGCACGCTTGATCACCTCTTTTGCAAGGTTCATATATGCTTTTGCACCCTTATTTTGAGGTGCATAGGTAATTACCGGTTCTCCAAAAGACGGAGCTTCGGAGATTTTAACCGTACGGGGGATTAGCGTCTTAAACGCCTTATCACCAAAGTACGATTGAACCTCCTCAACAACCTGATTCGATAGTGAAGTACGCGAGTCATACATGGTCATAAGCACACCATAGGTGTCTAAGCCCTTGTTCAGCCGTGATTTGACCATCTTCATTGACTCAAGCAGCTTCGTAACGCCCTCGAGTGCGTAATATTCGCACTGGATCGGAATCAAAACGCTGTCTGCTGCGGTCAAAGCGTTGATAGTAAGCAGGCCGAGCGAAGGAGGACAGTCAATGAAAATAAAGTCAAACTCGTCCTGAATCGGCTCAAGCAAATCTTTGAGGCGGGTTTCACGAGCAATTGCGCTTACGAGCTCAATTTCCGCGCCTGCAAGTTGAATTGTAGCCGGAATAACGAATACCTTTTTACAATTTGTATCAAGAACAAGCGATTCTGCCGGCACATCATTCAACAATGCATCATAGATGCAGTGATCAAGGTCTTCTTTTTCAATTCCGAATCCACTGGTGCTGTTTCCCTGCGGATCAAAATCGACAATCAGTGTCTTACGACCCTGCTCACCCAGTGCTGCTGCAAGGTTTACGGCCGTCGTTGACTTACCGACGCCGCCTTTTTGATTGATGATTGCAATGATACGCGTGTCTTTTGCGCTCTTAGAACGCTTAACGTCGCGAAATCCCACGGTCCCTCCTGGTGTGTATTAAAGCTGTCAAACGGAGGATGTTTCACGTGAAACATTCCGAATCGATATCAACCGCCATGTTTCACGTGAAACACTGCAAGTTGTTAGTATCCATTATGTTTCACGTGAAACATCTAGGCAAGCGGATTCTTCTTTGCCACGCCATTTGCACGAGGCAATGAGACAGATGCTGGATGACTCTTCTTAAGAACAATGAACTCCCTGTGACCCAAGCCTTCAGGCAAATCAATTGCGTCATTCAGAAGCAAAGTGAAGCCGCAAATCTTAGCTGCTGACATGCCGGAAGCAAGCTCCTCATCCGAAGGATTGCCCTTGGTTATAACAAATAGACCTCCATCCTTCAGATACGGAGCCGCATACTCAACAAGAATCGGTAGAGGGGCCAGTGCGCGGGCGGTTACAACAGAGAACTGCTTCTTATGGCTCCGAGCATATTCTTCAAGACGATCATGAACCGCATGGGCATGTTTCAATCCAAGAGCATGGACAAAGGAATTTACCGCATCAACCTTCTTGCCAACAGAGTCAATATAAGTAGCTTTACGATGCGTGGTTATGGTTAATGGAATACCAGGGAAGCCCGCACCTGTTCCCATATCGAGCAAAGCTCCCTCAGGAGCCTTGTTGATATAGGGGAGCAAAACAAGTGAGTCGAGGATATGAAGTACTGCAGCATCTTCTACGTTAAGAATACGGGTGAGATTGGTTGTCTTATTTGTTTCTAGAACCAAATCCAAATGCTGAATACATTTCCTCAGCTCAACATCAGTTACGCTCAAGGAATACTCTTTGCAATAGAAAGCTAGACGACTCAACATCTCGTCAGCTTGCTGATCAGTAAGTACTAACAACGAAAGCTCCTTTCTGACAAAAATCAGCGTATCGAGAACTTTTGACAAAAAAAGGGGACGTGGAAACCACGTCCCCTTAGCATAAACTCGAGTAGATTATCGAGCAACAATCACCACATGGCGATCAGGGTCAGAACCCTCAGAATGAGTATCGACGGCATCATTGCCACGAAGTGCAATGTGAACCAGTCGACGCTCGTAGGCATTCATGGGCGGAAGCGAAACACTCTTATGAGTGCGAATGGCACGCTCGGCAGCAGACTGAGCCATGGAGGCAACCTTGTCCTGACGGCGGCTCTTGTATCCCTCGACGTCCACTACAACCGGATACCTAAAGCCAAGTTTGCGGCTCACCAGCAAAGAGAACATAACCTGAAGGGCATCAAGGGTGCGACCATGACGGCCAATGAGAACAGCAAGGTCGGGAGCCGTTACATCCAAAATCAGCTCACCTTCGTCGCCCTCATACTCATCGATAGGAGAGTTGGCGGCATCGAAGTGCGAAAGGATGGAACGCAGGATGGAAATAGCAACATCGGCAATGGTGTCGAGCTCCTCATCGGTCAGCTCTTCACCAGCCTTGTAGCGCTGTGCAATCTCGGGATAATCGCCCGCGACCTGCGGGGCAACCTCCTCAAGCATATCCTCGATGATCTCTTCAGACATAACGTACTCCAAAAGTTAGGTACCTAAATAAGATTGATATCCCACTACTTCTTCTTGTGCGGGCGCGGCTTCTTCTCTCGACGAGTGACCTCAACCTGCAGCGGAGCGTTCTTAAGACGCTCCTCCTCATCGGCCTTCGCCTTGTCGATGACCTTCTGCGTCACAAAAATCTGCTGGATAACCTGCCAAGCAGACGAGACGTCGTAGTACAGCAGAACACCAACGGGAAGGCTCCAGCCCATCCAAAGCATCATGACCGTCATGACAACGGCCATCATACGCATGCTCTGAGCCTGCTGGCCGGTCTGGTTGCGCGACATATAGAGCTGCGG
Source organism: Collinsella aerofaciens (assembly GCF_963360655.1). Taxonomy (NCBI): domain Bacteria; kingdom Bacillati; phylum Actinomycetota; class Coriobacteriia; order Coriobacteriales; family Coriobacteriaceae; genus Collinsella; species Collinsella aerofaciens. The sequence continues at coordinate 1,171,694 of NZ_OY725712.1, read as the reverse complement.
AATCAGGGTCAGAACGGCGAACAGGATCAGGCAAACCAGCGCAGGCAGTGCAACCATAAAGCCATCGGCAAAGGAAGCACTCGGCGTGGTGGTCAGGTCGGGCAGGATGTTGAAGAACGAGAACGTGCCGTCGTTAAAGTACTGCGGCAGGTTGCGCAGCAATGTAAACAGGGCGAACAGGATAGGCATCTGAATCAGCAGCGGCAGACAGCCAGCCATGGGGTTGAACTTGTTCTCGCTGTAGAACTTCTGCATCTCCTCGGCCTGACGCTGGGGATCGTCGGCATAGCGCTCCTGGATCTCGAGCATCTTGGGCTGCAGCACCTGCATGCGAGCCGTCGACTTGGTCGACTTGAGCATGAGCGGCGTCAGCAGCAGACGGATGATGACCACCAGGATGATGATGGACAGGCCCCAGTCGACCGCAAAGGTCTGGATGAGCTTGAGCAGCTCGAAAAGGATGTTAACGATCCAATCCCACATGTAAGTTTTCCTCCGATAGCGAGTGCCCGCTAGGGCACAGGGTCATAACCGCCGACGTGCAGGGGATTGCAACGAGCGATGCGCCTCACGGCAAGCCAGCAGCCTCTCAAAACACCGTGCTTCTCAATCGCCTGGATGGCGTATTGCGAGCACGTTGGGTAATAAATGCAGGCGTCAGGCAATAAGGGCGAAATAACCTGTTGATATATGCGAATAGGAGCGATGGCAACACGTCGCAAAACGTGATTGCTCATCGCTCCTCCCCGGCAACGCCGGCGCGCTTCATAAGCGAACGCAACGCCTTGTCCATCTCCTGCGGCGAGGAAACCCTCGTCTTGGGAGTTGCAAACAAGATGATGTCATAACCCGCAACGGGAAATCCGCAGCTGCGGGCGGCCTCGCGCATCACACGCTTAGATCGGTTGCGCACGACGGCACAACCGAGTCGCTTAGCACCAACGAAGGCGACCCTTCCGGAGTCGCCTTCGCCAACCGATTCACATATGGTCATTCGAATCAGAGGGTGATTGAAACGACGCCCCTGACTGAACACATGCTCGAAATCTTGCCGAGACTTAATAGTCTTCATGCGAGATGTGTGTATCGCTGCTAGACAGTGAGACGCTTGCGGCCCTTGGCGCGACGACGGGCGAGCACGGCACGACCACCCTTAGTGGCCATACGGGCACGGAAGCCATGGGTCTTGGCACGCTTACGCTTATTAGGCTGATACGTACGCTTCATCTTAAGTTCCTCCTGCTGCATTTCGAGTGTCCGCGGGGACGCGGACGCAGATATAGACACGTGAGCTTGAAGATTGTAGGGAAATCAATGTTCAAATGTCAAGAAATCAAAGGTAAAAGGTTGCGCAGTTCACACGGTTCCCCCATAAGCACAACCGAAATTTGCGCCTCATGGCAACCTTTCACGATATTTCATCGAGTTTTCAACAGGTCATGTTGGCAATGTTGAGAACTTTTCGCCCGTTTTCCAAAGTTTTCAACAAGTTTTGAAAAGTTGTCGAAAGATGAGAAACGTTGCACGGTGAGCTACTATTTGTTCGAAACCTTTTGAAAGATTGCGAGCGGCATGTCTGACGACTTTTACACCATGGTCGATTCCGGAGACCCGGCACCCGACAACGAGCACATCACCGGCGTGCGCGAAGAGCGTGCGGAAGGCGAGCAGACGACCACGCAGGCGCCAAAAGCCATGTACGCCGCGCGCATCGCCGTCTATGACGACATGCTGTCGACACCGCGGGTGATCGTCATTGATCCGCAAGATGTCCGCACGTATTTGGAAGAGACGACCAACACCGTCTACCAGTGCATGAAAGAACAAGGTGGCCATATCTCGCTCATGGTCATCCGCGAGATTGTCGAAAACTTTATCCACGCACACTTTGCCGAGCCCATCATCTCGATTCTGGACGGCGGAGACACCATCCGCTTTGCTGACCAAGGACCCGGCATCGACGACAAGGAACGTGCTTTCGACTTTGGCGTTACCAGCGCAAACAGCAAGATGAAGCGCTATATCCGTGGAACCGGAGCAGGGTTTCCCATGGTGCAGGAGTATTTGGAAAACGCCGGCGGTGCCGTATCCATCGAGGACAACATGGGCAACGGCACCGTGGTTACGGTAAGCCTGGACCCTAAACGCGTGCAGGAAATCGAGCGCGCCGGCGGACGCGGTGCTTCCGTGCGGCCCGAGACGGAGCAGCCCACATATCCCCTGCCGGGAGCTTTTGCGCAGCAGCCCATGGCAACGCAGCAGATGCAGCCCCCCGTGGGGCAGATGCAGCATCCCGGAATGCTTCCTACACAAGAGCCCCAGGCGACATCGATGTCGATGCCGCCAAACATGCCAGAGACCGTGCCGCTGGCGGATCAGGATGCAGCAGCAATGCAGCAGGCGACGGGGGCACCGGGTGGCCAGCAAATGGGCTATCAGCCGTACCAACAGGGATATCCATATCAGCAGATGCCGCCACTGGGGTATGGCCAGCAGTTCCCGCAGCAGTACCAGCAGGGATATCAGCAGCCGTACCAGCAGATGCCGCAGCAGCAGTACAGCCCTTGGGCCCAGCAGATGCCTCCGCAGCCTTACCAACAGTGGCCTCAAAGTTTTCAACAGCAAATGCCACCGATGCAGAGTTCTCAACAACCAGCAGCTCAAATGATGTATCCTAATGCAGCAAATCAGTATGCGCAGCCACAACCGGACGTGTTCGTAAGCGACCGCGGCAACGCCGCGCTGGGCTATCTGGCGCAAAATCAAGCGTGCGGTGCAACCGATCTGGCGAGGGCGTTTGGAAACTCGGCCCCCACTTGGTCACGCACGCTCAATGACTTGGCGCAGGCCGGCTTGGTCATCAAGCATGGCCAGAAATACCATCTGACCGAACTCGGCGCCGCTCGCGTGCGAGCTCAGAGCTAAAGAACGGGAGAGACAGTGGACGAGGAAGCAAGCATCATCCTGGGGGATGCCATCGCCTTTTGTCAGCGCGACGGCCAAGATGCACGCCTCATCAACATGCTGGGGCAATCGCGCGCCATAAGCCTGACCGAAGATACGCTCACGATCGAGGCCCCCTCGCGCTTTGCCATCGCGCAGCTCAAAAAGCATCAGCCGACTATTGAGGCCTATCTAGAAGAAATCGCCTTTGCGCCGATTGCGCTCGACATCGTGGCACCGCAAGGCGCCGCGACGGAATCCGCTGCCGCGACGGCGCCCGCCACGGCTCCCGCTGCTTCCCCGGCGGTGCCGGCCTCCGCAGGCGACGTGCCGACAATCGAGCACCAGCACAGCGATGTTTCCCGTGAAACCATGGCGCCGTTGCCGACCGCGGTAGCGACGTCAACGAACGCACCCGTCACGCACATGCCCATCGCTCACGACGCAGCGGCGGGCGCGGATTCGGGCATTGCAATCAAGAACACGCTCTCGGCCGACGATTTTCGTCGCATGATGAACCAGATGAAGGGCGGAGCGCCGACTAAATCCACGCAAGCTGCGACCCCCGCTTCGCCCATGCCAGCACCGACCGTGCCGGCCGAGCAGAATACGGATGGAGCCCCGCTCGCCGCGAACTCAAAATTTACCTTTGAGAACTTTGTCTACGGCCCCGAGAACAGCCATGCCTATCGCTCGGCACTCAAGTTTGCCGCCCTCGCGGACGAGCGCGGCACATGCACATCACTGTTTATCTACGGCAAATCGGGCCTGGGCAAGACGCACCTGCTGCTTGCCATCAAAAACGAGCTCGCCGAGAAGTCGCCCGAGATCAAGGTCAAGTATGCCAACTCCCAGGCATATCTGGACGACCTGATGACCGAGTTCGACCGCCAAAAGAAGAGCAACGCCCCCATCATGCAGGCGTACCACGGCGTGGACGTGCTCATCATCGATGACATCCAAAACATCATCGGCAAGCGCGCGAGCGTGGACTACTTTTTCCAGCTCATGGACGAGTTCATCCGCAACAACAAGAAGGTCGTCATCGCGGCAGACCGCGCCCCCAAGGACCTGAGCATGGACGAGCGCCTGACCAGCCGCTTCAACGCCGGCATGCTCTGCCTGGTCGCAGAGCCCAGCTACGAGATGAAATACAAGATCTTGCAGCGCTATTACGAGAACACCATCGTCGCCGCTCCCGAGGCAGGCGACGACTCACTGTTGGCGGCCTACGGGGGCGACGGCGGGCACCTGACCGATGAGCACTTTAAGCACATGGCAGAGGTGTCGGGCACCAACATCCGCGAACTCGAGAGCTTCTGCGAGCGCTGCGCCGGCGAGGCGGGCGACCGCGAGCGCGAGGGCGGGGAGCTCACCTTTGACGATATCGACGCCATCGCCAGCCAGTACTTCGACACATCGGCCAAAAAGATCAACGTGCAAACGGTTCAGTCCGTCATCGAAGAGCAGTACGGCGTGACGCACGAGGAGCTCATCGGCCCGCGTCGCAACGCCAATATCGCCAAAGCACGCCATATCGCTATCTACCTGGCCATCGAAATGTGCGAGATGACGACCACGGCGGTAGGCGCCGAATTTGGCAACCGCAACCACTCGACCGTCAGCACGAGTTACAAAAAGGTCCAGAAGATGATCCAGGAAGACCGCACCGTCACCGAAGACCTCAAGTCGCTGCGCGATAAAATTACACTACGCTCGTAGGGAAATAGAGACACCTGTTGAAAACTTGTCGAAACCACGGGCATAAGGTGTCTAAAACCCAATCCGCGGTGATGAAAAGTTTTGCGCAGGTTTTGAACGTGGAAAACCACCCCTGTTGCACACAGGTTGCTGTCGATTCTCTTTCTGGGTCTGACCTGCGTCTTTGTGAGTAATCAACAGTTTCGTCAGTGCTATTACTATTATTAAGATATTTATATCTATAGAAAGGTATTAAAAGATGAAGTTCACCGTCAGCCAGAGCTCGCTTACACAAGCCATCGGCGTCGTTATGAAGGGTGTCGCTTCGGCATCCACCCTTCCCATCCTGTCGGGCGTGCTCGTCAAGGCGCAAGACGGCATCTTGGAATTCCAGACCTCTAACTACACCATCTCGATCCGTCATCGCATCGCGGCGCATGTCGAAGAAGAGGGCGAGATGGTTATCCCCTGTAAGATGCTCTCCAATATCACCAAGACTCTCCCCGATGCCCCGGTCACCTTTGAGCTGTCCGAGCGCCAGGTGCTGATCAGTTGCGAGAAGAGCTCGTTCCGCCTGAACACGCTCGATGCCAATGACTTCCCTGAGTTTCCGGCCTATGCCATCGAGAGTGCCGTGGAGCTGCCGACCGATATCTTGTCCGAGATGGTCGGCCGCGTGTGGCGCGTCACCTCGACCGACAAGGCTCGCCCCATCCTGGGCGGCGTGCACATGAAGGTCGAGAACAACACCGTGCGCCTGGTGGCGACCGATTCCTTCCGCTTGGCCGTGTGCGATACGCAGGTCGAGACCTCGACCCTCGAGGGCTCCTTTGAGCTCAACGTTCCGGCTGACGCCTTTAACGACGCACTGAACATCATGGCCAGCCAGGCGACCATCATGATCGGGGCTACCGACACCCAGGTCGTCTTTGAGGCCGGCAACACCACCTACGTGTCGCGTCGTATCGAGGGCGTGTACCCCAACTACAAGCAGCTCATCCCCGATTCGTGCGTGACGAGCGTCAAGATTGACGTCGCCGCCTTTAACGCCGCCCTCAAGCGCGTGGCCGTTATCGCGAGCGCCAACCCCGCCGTCAAGTTCGAGATCGATGTCGAGAACGGGCAGATGGGCCTGTCCTCCATTTCCAATGACCAGGACCTTGCGCAGGAGACGATCGATGTCGAGGCCGAGGGCGAGTCGGGCACCATCGCCTTCAACTACCACTACATCTTCGGCTGCCTCAATGCCCTGTCCAAGGAGAAGGAGATCACGCTGGAGCTCAAGAGCTACTCGCAGGCGGGCATCTTCAAGTCCTACGACAAGATCAACTACCTGTACCTGGTTATGCCGGTCCGCATCTAGCAACCGCCCTATGACCATGTTCGCCCGCGATCTTTCCGTCGCGCACTACCGCAGCTTCGATAGTTATCGCCTTGCCCTGGACGAGGGCGTGACGATACTTGCGGGACCCAACGCGGCGGGAAAGACCAATCTCATAGAGGCGCTGCAGCTGCTGACGAGCGGCGCCTCGTTTAGGCATCCGACCGCAGCCGAGCTCGTCCATGATGGCGTGGGCTCGTGCAAGGTCGAGCTGAGGCTCGAGGGCGACGGCCGCGTGCTTGATATGGGATTGAGCGTGGAGGACGGTAAGCGCTCGTTTAGCCGCAACGGCAAGAGGTGCTCTGCCGCCGGTGTGCGCGGGGCTCTGCCGAGCGTGCTGTTTTGCCCCGACCATCTGGACATGGTTAAGCGAGGCGCCAGTGTGCGCCGCGCCGCCCTCGATGACTTTGGCATGCAGCTGAGCGCACGTTATGCCGATCTTGCGAGCACCTATGGACGCTGCGTGACCCAGCGTAACGCCCTGCTCAAGGAGACCTGGTGCTGTCGCGAGATGCTCGGCGCGTGGAACGATTCGATTGCCCGCGCGGGCTCGGCCCTGCTTGTGCACCGGTTGGCCCTGCTCGACCGGCTGGCGGGCCATGTGCACACTGCCTACGGGCAAGTGGCATCCGGTGAGGCTGCCAACGTGACCTATACGTCCACGCTGGGGGATTTGCCCCAGGTCGATGATCGCGAAGAGCTGAAGGGCTGGGCGTACGAGCGCATGCTGGCTGCCCTTGATGAGCACGCCGACGAGGAAATTCGCCGCGGCGTGACGTTGGTGGGACCGCATCGCGATGAGATTGAGTTTACCGTGGCGGGTCGCTCCGCCCGTTCATTTGCCAGCCAAGGTCAGCAGCGAACGTTGGTTCTGGCCTGGAAGGTGGCGGAGGTGGCCGTGGCTCGCGATGTCCTGGGCACCGCCCCGTTGCTGCTTTTGGACGACGTGATGAGCGAACTCGACGGCGAACGCCGCGGTGCTTTTCTGCGGCTGATCGGCGATGATATCCAGACGGTCATAACCACGACCAACCTGGGGTATTTTACCGATGACCTGCTTGATCGAGCCAAGGTGGTGAGCATGGGTGAGACGTGCTAATTACGAGCGCGAGAGCGAAACGGTTGCCTTCAGTGGATTTTTGAACGCAGAGCGTCAGCGCATCCTGGCGGCCGCGACACCTGAGCGCCGCGCGCAGATGGAGGCTGCCGAGGAGTCGCGCGCGGTCTATCGCGCGTGGAACGCGGTGTGCTCGGGCACGCGCGAGGGGCGGCATGTGACGGGCTTGCGCTACCTGCCCGAGTCCAATGAGCTGCTGGTATATCTCGATTCGCCCTCGTGGACGCAGGAAATGACGCTGTTGCGCGAGATCATCCGCGCGCGCATGGAGCGCGCCGGTGCGCATGTGGACGGCCTGGTGTTCAAAACCACCGCGCCGGGTCACACGCCGCCCGCCGCCAAGCAGCGCCTGCGCCCGGCGACGACCGAGCGCCCGCCGGCCCCGCACGCCGACCTAAGTGAGGCCGAGCGCACCGAGATTGAGCGCCAAGTGGCGCCCATCGAAGACCAAAAACTGCGCGAGGCCCTCGAGAATGCCATGAGAGCCAGTGCCGAGTGGGCCAAGGGCGTAGAAAGCAAAAAAGAGCCTTAAATCGCATCTGGTGGCCTTGTAGAGCCAAATACCCTCGTTCCCGAGGGTATTTTTTTACGATAAACTAGTAAGGCTGTACACATTTTCTTGACTGAAGGAGGACGTGTGGCAAACGAAAACGATTACGATGGCGGCGAGATTAAGATTCTCGAAGGTCTCGAGGCCGTTCGTAAGCGCCCGGGCATGTATATCGGCTCGACGAGCGCCAGCGGTCTGCATCACCTGGTGTGGGAGATCGTTGACAACTCCGTCGACGAGGCCATGGCCGGTTTCTGCACCGAGATCCAGGTGACGGTCCACGCCGACAACTCCATCACGGTCGTCGACAACGGGCGCGGCATCCCCGTCGACGAGCACCCTGTTAAAAAGATCCCGACGCTCGAGGTCGTCATGACGATCTTGCACGCCGGCGGTAAGTTCGATAACTCGGCCTATAAGGTTTCGGGCGGCCTGCACGGCGTTGGCATCTCCGTCGTCAACGCACTGTCCAAGCGCGTGGTCGTTCAGGTTCGTCGCGACGGCAACACCTACGAGATGGAGTTCTCGCGCGGCAAGACCGTTAAGAAGATGGAGGTCGTGGGCACCTCGGATTCGACGGGCACCACCGTCACCTTCTGGCCCGACGACGAGATCTTCGAGACATGCATCTACGATTTCGATACGCTGCACAACCGTCTGCAGGAGACGGCGTTCCTCAATAAGAACCTCAAAATCGTGCTGACTGACGAGCGCGAGTCTACTCCCCACGTGGAGGAGTTTTGCTACGAGGGCGGCATCATCGACTTCGTCAAGTTCCTTAACGAGGGCAAGGACGTCCCCGAGGCCTTTAAGGAGCCTATCTACATCGAGGGCAAATCGGACCCGGACGCACCTGTGGCCAAGATGGGCGAGGTTGAGGTTTCCCTGCAGTGGAATAGCGGCTACGGCGAGAACGTCATGTCGTTTGCCAACGACATCTACACCCCCGAGGGCGGCATGCACCTTGAGGGCTTCCGCACCGCGCTCACCCGCGTGATCAACGACTATGCGCGCAAGCAGAACCTGCTCAAGGAAAAAGACGCCAATCTGACCGGCGACGATGTGCGCGAGGGCCTTTCGGCCGTTATCTCGGTCAAGCTGCCCGATCCGCAGTTTGAGGGCCAGACCAAGGCCAAGCTCGGCAGCTCCTATATGCGCGCGCTGACGCTCAAGATCGTGACCGACGGCCTTGCCGATTACCTCGAGGAGCACCCTAAGCCCGCTCGCGAGATCGTCAAGAAGGCGCAGCAGGCCTGCAAGGCGCGCAATGCCGCCCGCAAGGCGCGCGAGGCGACCCGCCGCAAGAGCCTGCTCGAGACGGCGTCCCTGCCCGGTAAGCTCGCCGACTGCTCGGTGCGCGATGCCGAGCTGACCGAGCTCTTCATCGTAGAGGGCGACTCGGCAGGCGGTTCGGCCAAGGACGGCCGTCGCCGAGACATCCAGGCGATTCTGCCCCTGCGCGGCAAGATTTTGAACGTCGAGCGCGTTGGTGACCATCGCGCGTTCTCGAGTGACACCATCCAGTCGCTGATTACCGCGATCGGCTGCGGCGTCACGACGAGTGCCGGCGACGGCGGCGACTTCGATATCACCAAGGCGCGCTACCACAAGATCATCATCATGACCGATGCAGACGTCGACGGTGCGCATATCCGCATCCTGCTGCTGACGTTCTTCTACAAGTACATGCGTCCGCTGATCGATGCCGGCTACGTCTATGTTGCCTGCCCGCCCATCTTTGGCATTAAGGTGCGCAACAAGATCCACTACGTGTATCCCAACGGCCGCCAGCCCGAAGACGAGATCCTGCGTGACACCATCCAGAGCCTGGGCCTGAACCCCGACGATAACGACGAGGACGGCAAGGCCAAGGACGGCAAGATTACCAAAAAGCGCAAGGGCTATACCGTCCAGCGCTACAAGGGTCTGGGCGAGATGGACCCCAAGCAGCTCGCCTCGACGACGATGGACCCCAAGACCCGCATCCTGCAGCGTGTGTCGATCGAGGACGCCGTGGTGGCGGACCGCGCCGTGCGCGAGCTGATGGGTTCCGAGGTCGGCTATCGCCGCGAGTACATCGAGAAGCATGCACATGATGCACGATTCCTTGACGCTTAAGAGGAGGTAACGTGGCAGACGATATCAACAATAACGAGGGTATGGACGAGGCCGGCGATGCCGGTATGCCCGATGATCTGAAGCGCCTGCTTGCCCGTGCTGAGCAGGGCGAGGACGGCGATCCGGACGCCTATAACCCCGATGCCGATGATGATGAGGAAGAAGACGACGACGCCGAGCTCGAGGAGAGCTTTGGCGAAGTCGATCGCGGCGCCTCGGCCGGCGAGGATATCAACGGCGGCCAGCTCCAGATTTCGGAGTTCGGTCGCGAGATGAAGCAGTCGTTCATCGAGTATTCGATGTCGGTTATCACGGCGCGCGCCCTGCCGGACGTGCGCGACGGCTTAAAGCCGGTGCACCGCCGCATCCTGTACGCGATGAACGAGAGCGGCATCTACCCCAACCGACCGCACAAGAAGTCGGCCTGGACGGTCGGCGAAGTTATCGGTAAGTACCACCCGCACGGCGATTTCGCGGTCTATGAGGCCATGGTCCGCCTGGCGCAGTGGTTCTCCATGCGCACGCCGCTCATCGACGGTCACGGCAACTTCGGCAACATCGACGGCGACGGCGCGGCGGCCATGCGTTACACCGAGAGCCGCCTGGCAAAGCCCGCCATGGAACTGCTGCGCGACCTGCAGAAGGATACCGTCGACTGGCAGCCCAACTACGACGAATCGCTTGCCGAGCCCGTGGCGCTGCCTGCGCGCTTCCCCAACCTGCTGGTCAACGGCAGCCAGGGCATCGCCGTCGGCATGGCCACCAACATCGCCCCGCATAACCTCACCGAGGCGATCGAGGCCACCTGCTACCTGATCGACAACCCCGACGCCACCGTTGACGAGCTCATGCAGATCATGCCAGGTCCGGACTTCCCCACCGGCGCCATCATCATGGGCAGCGCCGGCATTAAGCAGAGCTACGAGACCGGCCGCGGCTCCATTACCGTGCGTGCTAAGGCACATGTGGAGTCCACCAAGACCGGCCGCAACCGCCTGGTCTTTACCGAGATTCCCTACATGGTCAACAAGGGCACCCTGCAGGAGAAGATCGCCCAGCTCGTCAACGACAAACGCATCGAGGGCATCTCGGATATGCGCGATGAGTCCAACCAGAAGGGCATCCGTCTGGTCATCGAGCTCAAGAAGGGCGTCATTCCGCAGGTCGTGCTCAACAACCTGTATAAGTACACCTCGCTGCAGACGACCTTTGGCGCCAACAACCTGGCACTCGTCAACGGCGTTCCCAAATGCCTGAGCCTGCGCGAGATGCTGCAGCACTACATCGACCACCAGGTCGACGTCGTCACCCGCCGCACCCGCTTCGACCTTAAGAAAGCCCAGGCCCGCGCTCATATCCTCGAGGGTTACCTGATGGCCCTTGACCATATCGACGAGGTCATTAGCATCATCCGCTCCTCGCAGACCGACTCCGAGGCCAGCAGCCGCCTGATCGAGCGCTTTGGCTTTACGCCCGAGCAGACCACGGCCATCCTCGAGATGAAGCTGCGCCGCCTGACCGGCCTGGAGCGCGACAAGATCCAAGAAGAGTTGGACGGCCTGCGCCGCGCCATCGCCTACTACGAGGACCTGCTGGCGCACGAGGAGAAGATCCTGGGCGTCATCAAGGAAGAGATGCGCGAGATCTCCAAGAAGTTTGGCGACAAGCGCCGCACCGAGATCAGCCAGGTTGAGAAGGACCTGGATGTCGAGGACCTCATCGCCGACGAGGATATGGTCGTGACCATCACCCACACCGGCTACGTTAAGCGTATCCCGGTGGCTGCCTACCGTGCCCAGAAGCGCGGTGGCAAGGGCGTGTCGGGCGTCAACCTCAAAGAGGATGACGTTATCGATGAGATGTTCATCGCGTCCACGCACGAGTACGTGCTGTTCTTCTCGAGCAAGGGCAAGGTCTATCGTCTGAAGGTGCACGAGCTGCCGGTGGGTACGCGCCAGGCGCGCGGTACCGCGATCGTCAACCTGCTGCCCTTCGAGGAGGGCGAGAAGATCGCGAGCGTCATCAGCTGCCGCGAGTTCCCGGCCGACGAGTACCTGATGTTTGCCACAAAGAGCGGCATGGTCAAGAAGACCGTGATGAGCGCATATGACCGCAGCCGTCGCGACGGCCTGATCGCTATCAACCTGCGTGACGACGACGCGCTGCTGAATGTGCGCCGCGTGCGCGAGGGCGACAAGATTATCCTGGCCACCACCGCAGGCAAGGCGATCATGTTCTCCGAGGAGCAGGTGCGCGCCACCGGCCGCGATACCAGCGGCGTTCGCGGTATCGGTATGAAGGACGGCGTGAGCGTTCTGGGCATGGAAGTCACTAACGGCAACGGTGATCTGTTCGTCATCACCGAGCGCGGCTACGGCAAGCGCACGCCGGTCGCGGACTACCCGGAGCAGAATCGCGGCGGCCAGGGCGTCTACACCATTCAAATGACCGAGCGCAAGGGCAACCTCGCGGCAATGAAGACGGTGGGCCCGCAGCACGAGCTGTTCATCGTGACGGAGGGCGCGACGGTCATTCGCGTTAAGACCGACGAGATCAGCCAGACTGGCCGCGCCACCCAGGGCGTCAAGATGATGACCGTCGACGACAACGACCGCATCTGCGCCGTAGCCCGCATGACGGCAGCCAAGGAAAAACCCGAAGGCGAGGGCGCCGAGGCCGCAGTCGACACCGAAGAGGCCCCAGTCGACCTGGGCGACGGCAATGATATGCCAGAGGATCTCCTAGACGAGTAAGAGGCCCTAGCTGGAAAAAATCATCAGACCCCATATATCGGCGGTCGGCGCACTGCGCGCCGACCGCTTTTTTGAAAACCTTGGGACCCCATGGTCGCTGGGCTGGCGAGATGGTTTTGGTTTGTCGCGAGTTCCGCACGCAAAGAAGGCCACTTAATGTGGCCTTCGTCTTGCGCAGGACTGTCCGAGCAGCAAACCAAAACCATCTCGCCAGCCCAGCGACCATCCCTCCCAAAGATTTTCAAAAAAGTTGTTGACGCGCGCGTAACGACTCGTCTAATATATCCCTTGCGCGATGGACCTGTAGCTCAGTTGGTTAGAGCGTCCGGCTGATAACCGGGAGGTCACAAGTTCGAATCTTGTCAGGTCCACCACTTTCTTTCGCAATAAACACCCCAGCGAGAGCCGAGTCGCCGCTGGGGTGTTTATTACTGTCTCCGTGGGGGTTTAGCTCAGCTGGGAGAGCGCGGGCTTTGCAAGCCTGAGGTCAGGGGTTCGATCCCCCTAACCTCCACCATGATGGACCTGTAGCTCAGTTGGTTAGAGCGTCCGGCTGATAACCGGGAGGTCACAAGTTCGAATCTTGTCAGGTCCACCATCAAAACTGTTAAAAGCCTCGGGGCAATTGCCTCGAGGCTTTTTTCTTAGCCACAGAAGGTAGTCAAAAAAGCTCTGTCCCAAATTAACTACTTTGATTTTGTGTGCTACGCGAAAGTTTGGGTAGTATAGCTATTCAACGCGGCGGGCCGCCGCGTGTTAACCGCTACGTACCGGAGGTGTTCCATGGTTCGTGTCGACATAGAGACCATCGTCATGGCCGCCGGTCCCGTGCCATCGCTTATCGTGCTTCGCGAACGCTGCAGCAAGTCGGATTCCCCCGCGCCGCTGCGCTCCCTCTCCATCCAGACTGGCTCGTTTGAGGCTGCGGCAATCAGCCGCGGCATCGACAGCGGACGCGCCGATCGCCCGATTACCCATGACCTGTTGCTCGATATTGTTGGCGCCCTGGGCGCCAAGCTCGAGCGCATCGAGATCGTTCGCGCCGAGCCGCCGGTGTTCTACGCGACGATTGTCGTACTGGCCGATGGTGACGAGCGCAAGATCGATGCCCGTCCCAGTGATGCCATTGCCCTTGCCGTGCGCAGCAATGCCCCCATGTTTGTGGAGGACGACATCATGAATCGCCTGGGCACTGTTTCTGCCCATACCGAGGAAGTTGACGACGAGCAGGAGTTCGAGAAGTTCGACGAGTTCGTCCATACGCTCTCGCCCGATGACTTCTAAATGCGGGGCGGCCAGGATGCGGAGCGTTCGCTGATGGCCGGCGGTATGTCGGCTGAGGCGGCTGCGATCGCCCGCGAGGCCCAGATGCGCTCGGAGGCTTCTGAGGCGGCTCGCATTGCCTATGTGACGCAGGCCCGCACGCTCCGCGAGCGCCGCGGCTCGTTTATCAAGATGGTTGTCGTCTCCGCCCTTGTCGCGGCAATCTGCTCACGCCTTCGTGGTACAGTTGGTGCGCTTGGGTTTTCGATCTCTACGGGCCTGGTGATCTGGGGCGTGGTCGATGCAGTCATGCTGACCAGTCAGATCAAGGTGCTCGACAAGCGCGCGGCGGACATGATGCGCACCCGCGACGCTGCCGCCAAGATCGCCGCCGAGGCACAAGAACTGTAACGACGTCAGACTCGATGGGAAGGTCTAAAGATGGCACAGGATATGCAGGATGCCGGTAACGTCTCCGCCGAGCTCGACGCCATGGTGTGCGATCTGATCGGCGCGTTCTTGGACGACCTTGCCGCCGGTGAAAACCCTGGCGTGGTCGTGGCAATTGAGGATGCTGCTTCCAACCGTTATCTGGCGGCGCTCGACGAGGACGGCGAAGAGGCGTGCCTGGAGGCGGCCACCAACTTTATCTCCGAGCACAAGATGGGTCTTAAGGACGAGGGCCTGGGCCGTATCGTCCGCTATGCCATCGGCTACACCGGCTGCGTCGAGATCGATGGCGGCTACCATGACGCCCTGCTCGTGAGCTTTTTCGAGACGACGCTCGAGAGCGGTTTTTCGGCATATGTGCTGTATGAGGGCATGGGCGCCGGCGATGGTTTTATGTGGAGCGACCCTGAACCTGCAGGTGAGGAAACCCCTCTCATCTAAAATCGCTAAAATAAACGAGTTTTCGGTAAAAGGCTCAATATTCCCGCTGAGCGTTGTATCGCTGGGCGGGCCGCATACGCGTGCCGTTTGTATATGGATAGAAGATAGGGGAACTACATGCGCGTAGACAATCTGAGGAACATCGCCATCATCGCCCACGTCGACCACGGCAAGACGACGATGGTCGACAAGCTCCTGCGTGCCACGGACGCCTTCCGTGCCAACCAGCAGGTCGAGGACCGCGTCCTGGATTCCAACGACCAGGAGCGCGAGCGCGGCATTACGATTCTCGCCAAGAACATCTCTATCGAGTATAAGGACGTCAAGATCAACGTCATCGACACCCCGGGCCACGCCGACTTCGGCGGCGAGGTCGAGCGCGTGCTGCGTATGGCCGACGGCGCCCTGCTGCTGGTCGATGCTTTTGAGGGCCCCATGCCCCAGACCCGCTTCGTGCTGCGTCACGCTATCGACACCGGCCTTAAGATCATGATCGTCATCAACAAGATCGACCGTCCGGGCGCCAACCCCGAGAAGGCCTACAACGACTGCCTGGACCTCATGGCCGACCTGGGCGCCACCGACGACCAGCTTGAGTTCGCCATGGAGCACGTGGTCTACGCCAGCGCCATGAATGGCTTTGCCCGCCTTGATCCCAACGACGGCAACATGGACATGTATCCGCTGCTCGATATGATCATCGACGACATGCCCGCGCCCGAGGTTGACGAGAACGCTCCGCTGGCCATGCAGTGCGTGACCATCGACCACTCCAACTTCGTTGGCCGTATCGGCATCGGTCGCGTGTATTCCGGCGCCATCCATCAGGGCGACCAGATTCTGGTTGTGAAGAACGACGGCTCCAGCGCCACCGCTACCGTCAAGCAGCTCTTTACCTTCGACTACCTGGGCCGCACCGAGTGCCAGGAAGTCGGCGCCGGCGACATCGCCGCCGTCGTGGGCATCGACCGCACCGATATCGGCGATGTCTACACCGATCCCGAGAACCCCGTCGAGCTCGAGCCCATCGAGATCGACCCGCCGACCCTGTCCATCGTCTTCGAGGCTTCGACCTCCCCGCTCGTCGGTCGCGACGGAGACATCGTGGGCGCCCGTCAGCTCAAGGAGCGCCTGTTCAACGAGGCCGAGAACAACGTGACCATGAAGATCGAGGAGCTCGAGGACAAGAGCGGCGTCGAGGTCTCGGGCCGCGGCATTCTGCACCTGTCCGTTCTGATGGAGTCCATGCGCCGCGAGGGCTTTGAGTTCCAGGTCGGCCGTCCCCGCGTTCTGTTTAAGAAGGACGAGAACGGCAACAAGATGGAGCCTGTCGAGCAGGCCGTCGTTGAGTGCCCGGACGAGTACTCGGGCAAGGTCGTTGAGGTCTTCGGTACCTCCGGTGGCATCATGACGAGCATGGATACCTCGGGTATCGTGACGCACCTCGAGTTTAAGATCCCGACCCGCGGCATCATGGGCCTTAAGAACCGCATCATGAACGTCACCCACGGCGAGGGCGTGTTCTACCACACCTTCCTGGAGTACGGTCCCTACGCCGGCGAGATCGGCAACCGTCAGAACGGCGCAATGATCTCCATGACCACCGAGAAGGCCGTTGCCTATGCTCTGGGTACGCTGCAGGAGCGCGGCCAGCTTTTTGTTGAGCCGGGCACCGAGTGCTACGAGGGCATGATCGTGGGCGAGCGCAGCAAGGCTGGCGACATGGTCGTCAACATCGCCCGTACCAAGAACCTGGGCAACCAGCGTTCCTCGACCTCCGATATCTCCGTTCAGCTGGTGCCGCCCCGCACCTTCTCGCTGGAGGAGGCGCTGGAGTACATCGCCGACGACGAGCTGGTTGAGATTACCCCCAAGAACATCCGCCTGCGCAAGCGCCTGCTCAACGCCACCGACCGCAAGAAGGCCGCCGTCCGCGCCGGCCAGGTCAACAAATAAGCGCTGGACTTTATAGCGTCTAACAAGAAAGGGCGTCGACCGTAATGGTCGGCGCCCTTTTTGTGCATAGGGACTGAGCTGGTCTGCACCACCACAAAGGTGCCTGGTCCCTTTGTGGTGGTTGGCGGCTAAGCGGTGGGGAGTCCTGGCGTGTTAGCCGGCTGCTGCGGCTTGACGCGGGCGTTGCGCCAGATGATTTGGATGATGTAACCGAGCATAAAGACAAAGGCCACGCCGCTGATGAAGTCACCTACGAGGGGAAGTCCCGTGAGGGCGCCTGCGATTACGCCGCCCACGGCTGCCATGGCGTAGCGGTTTTGGTTGTGTCCAACCATGCGGGCGATCGCGCACCCCGCAAAGGCACTCGACATCAACGCGATGCCGATAACGCCGCACAAGAGGGTTCCGGCAAGCGACAGACCAGCGATAGAGATAATCAGCAGTAGGACGGCGGGGACGATAGCAATCGTGCCCAGAAGACCGCTCACCCACAGGGGCATGGAGCGCTGGTGGAGCATGCCGGCGGCGCTGGCGGTCGCGCGCGGAAAGATGAGCTCGAGCAGCAGAGCGACAAAGCAGGTCGAGAGTGCCGCGGCGACGATACCGCCGATGACATCGTTAACGGTGGAAGTATCCTCGTTCTCGGTGCGGTCGATCTTGAGCGCACCGACCTCGGCTCCCGCGGCGCGCTCGGGGTCCTCGGAGACGTGCGCGTTCACGGTGCCGGTGATGTGGGCGTTCTTGCCCAGGATGAGCTTGTCGGCCCAAACCTCGACATCGCCCTTGACGGTGCCATCGATGGTCACCGTGTCGCCCGCAAGCGCTGCCGACTTGGTGGAGCCTCGCAGGGCAACCGTCTCGCCTATCGCGTAGAAACAGTTGGCGGTGCTGTCGGAATTGAGCACGACATGCTGGCCAGCGACGGTCACGCTGCCATCAACCGTGGTCTTGGCAATGTCGATGGTGCGTGCCGCCAGACGGACGGCGCCGCCCACTGTGCAGTCACGGATCGAGAGGGTATCGCCCGCGGCGATGATATCGCGGCCGATGGACACATCATCCAAGTTGAGGGCCTGACCTGCCCAGTACAGGTCACCTTCGACGCCGGACGGATTGGCGTCATTGTCGGTCGCAAGTACGTTTCCTGCGGTGTCCGTGCCGGCGAACGACGCCGTGGGAAGCACGGTGATCGCCAGCGCGATGAGCGCGAATAGGATGGTGATGCGGCCCCATGCTTTACGGCGCTGGGTCAACGGGAGTTGATTGCAGGGCATAGTGAATCCTTCGTTAGATACTCGGCATATACCTAACAGGGTACCCAACGCGTGGGCGCTCTAAAAGAACTTCTCGGTTGCATTTCGAAGGATGAGCCCGCGCTACCTACTTTTTGCGATGCAAAAAGCGTGCGATGTCATCCTCGGTGGGGCTTTTGATATCAAAGCGCAGCGACAGCCAGCGTAGTCCCATGGTCACCACGACGCAAACGACCAGTGCGACGACATTGCTGACCAAGCCGCTCATGACAAGGCAAACATAGCTTGCCGATCCGGCGATGGCCGCGATGGCATAGAAGTTGGTGCGCTGGAAGATACCCGGCACCACACCCATAAAACCATCTCGCAGCATGCCGCCGCCCACCGCGGTAAAAAAGCCCATCATGATGCACACCGCCGGCGCAAAGCCGTAGACCAGCGCCTTGTCTGCGCCGGTTGCCGCATAAATACCCACCGAGATGATATCGAGCAGGGGAATGAGCTTTTCGGGCTTGTCGACGATTGCCGGGAAGATGTAGATGATGGCCGCGGTGGCGATGGAGAGCGGGAGCGCCATCGGTTGGTTGAGGATGTAGACGTTGCCCACCTGCAGCGTCATATCGCGCAAAAGACCGCCGCCCAGTCCACAGACCACGGCGAGCGCGACGGCGCCCACCAGGTCGAGTTTGTGCTCGCGTGCGACCAACACGCCCGAGATCGATGCCGCGACGACGGCGAACATCTCGAGCCAAAACGGGATGGCAACCATGGCATCCGAGGCGTGTGCGGTAACGATCATAGCGGCGGCAACGGGCAAGATGGGGTCCTTTGAGTTACGGGTTTAGACAATGCCCGTACATAGTACATGTTCGGCGCCGATTGCGACCCTATTGCTCGGCAAACGGTCGGGACTGGATGCGGGCGTAGGCACCAAACGTGTACATCAGCCTCCAAAGATGTCAAATAATGTCGGTTTTGGAGGGTGGTGTACATGTTTTGGTTGGGGTGTGCTGGGAAGACGCTACTCGGAAGGTGTGTCTTCGCCCTGCGCGCTCTTCCAGTTGCGGATAAGTGCCTTGCGCAGTTCGTTTTGCTTTCGCTGGTACTCGGCGTCCGTGCAGCGGGGCATACCGAGTGCTTCGCGAATGCTGTTCATGGCGCGATGAAAGGCAAGTTGACTTGCGAACTGTGCCGAGGTGAGCGTAACGATTCGATATCCCATTTGGACGAGTACGGCCTCTCGTTCCGCATCTGCGCCCTTGCGCTCGGTCTCGTCGTGAAAACCGCCCTTATATTCGATGCCGAGTTCTCTGCGCTGATAAGTAACAAGAGCGTCGATTTTGAGCGATCGGGCTTTTGTGCAATGCCAGAGACGTTGAGGGATTTCGAGCGGTTTGTTGAGTTCGATACCTCGGATGCCAACGCCGCCTTCGCTTGTTGGGAGCGAGAGGGCGATGGACGATGCGGTCTCCATGGGCGAGGCTGAGTGGTCGTAGATGTGTCTGAGCGCGAGTCTGGCGCGTGTGGCGCCGGGTTTGCCAGGGTGCCGATCGAGTAGCTCGACAATTTCGTCCTTGGAGGTGGTGGCTGGTTGCTCGGTGTAAGGGTCAGAGGGATTGAGCCCCATGCGATAGTCGCCGCAAACTTCGTAACCATACTCGAGGTATTCGATCCTATCCATCCACTCGGCAGCGAGCACGAAGGTGAAGGCTTCGTCGGTGATAAAGATGCCGGGCGTAAGCTCGTCAATATGGTCGTAGGGTAGGTTTTGGCCGAGAACGTGGCAAGTGACACCGTTGGTGCGAATTCGCTCGAAAGCAAATACTACGGAGATGTCGATAGTCTTGAGCATGGTGGACGGAATGCCGCAGTCGGTAAGTGCCTGCCGAATGCGCGCGATGCGTTGCTGGGTAGAGAGGCCCCGCACGCCTATCTGGTAGTCGCGTTGTGCGACGGCTTGAACCAGGTTCCGCGGTGCATGATGGACGAGCCATGCCGTTTTATGCGAAATGAGAACAGGAGTATCCATTAGGGACCTCTCGCTTTATGCCGATATGCAGTCCTTATGTCCGTTGAAGTGAGGAAATATACCGAATGCTGGCAAAATGGCCAATCGTGCGCCGAGCGCGATATGCAAAGGTGTACATCAGCCTCCAAAGATGTCGAAAAATGTCGTTTTTGGAGGGTGATGTACATGGTTGGTTGGGACGTGCGGCCAAGAGAGGATTCGATAACAAAAAAGCCCCCAATACCGGGAGCTTTCTCAATCTAAATGGCGGAGGAGGAGGGATTCGAACCCTCGTGACCTTATACAGGCCAAACGGTTTTCGAGACCGCCGCATTCAACCACTCTGCCACCCCTCCGCGTGGGGTAAAAACAAAGCAGGCTCGAAGGCCTGCTTTGGAATTAACTGGCGGAGAGTCAGGGATTTGAACCCTGGAGACGCTTTTGACGCCTACACGATTTCCAATCGTGCTCCTTCGGCCACTCGGACAACTCTCCGTTAAATGCGAAAGTCAGTATACACGAGGAATCGCAAAGTGCAAACAGAAAAGTTGGCATTTTTTAAAACGCTCGGCCGCGCTTGGCGTTGCAGTGGGGTTTGAGGTGCCAAAAAAACGGCTTCCGACCAGCGTGGTTGATCAACTCAATTGTTCAAAAGGGGTATTCATAAGCGACTTGGCAATGAATTTAAAAATCTTTGGGTGGTGCTGTGGACCGCTGGTATGCATTTTGCGACCACAGCCTTGTGCCCGTTGACCTGCGGCTTGGCTCAGCTCGTCCCCACGGCACCGTATCGTGTCCACAGATTCGTCAAGCTTTTGGTAAGCATTTGGTTGGAATGCGCATGAAACGTCGTGCGAGTATGGGCATATGTGGAGGTCATGAGGTTGTAGCTGCAAATTCTTGCAGCCTAGGAGGTTGAAAGATATTATTACCAAGTCTTTTCCTGCTTCAGGCGCACCTTCACGACCTGAAGCCACATTTGCCCAGAGGAGGTGACAATATGAAGGCTTATGAACTGCTGTTCTTTGTTGACCCGTCGCTCGACCCCGAGACTCGTCTCGCTGTTATGAAGCGTATCGATACCACGATCGCTGAGGGCGCTGGCAAGGTCGACTCCGTTGACGAGTGGGGCAAGCGCAAGCTCGCCTACGAGATCAACGACCTCACCGATGGTGACTACACCCTCATCAACTTCCACGCAGATCCTACCCAGATCGCCGAGCTTGATCGCGTCCTGCGCATCACCGACGCTGTGGTCCGCCACATGATCGTCCGTCGCGACGACCAGGAGTAAGACTGTCGTTTTGGACTGGGCTTGTGCCCCAAGAGGAAGTAGTGAGTTATGAGCATCAATCGAGTGAACATCACCGGTAACCTCACCCGCGATCCCGAGCTGCGCGCCACCGCCGGCGGAACCCAGGTTCTGTCCTTTGGCGTCGCCGTGAACGATCGTCGCCGCAACGCGCAGACTGGCGAGTGGGAGGACTATCCCAACTTTGTCGACTGCACCATGTTCGGCACCCGCGCCGAGGCCGTGAGCCGTTTCCTGGCAAAGGGAAACAAGGTCGCGATCGAGGGCAAGCTGCGCTACAGCTCTTGGGAGCGCGACGGCCAGCGCCGGAGCAAACTTGAGGTCATCGTCGATGAGATCGAGTTTATGAGCTCCCGTGGTGGCCAGGGTGGCTACGATCAGGGCGGTTACGCCCCCGCAGCTCCCGCGCCCGCAGCACGTCCTGCCGCACCGGTGGCCACGCCGCCCGCGGTCGACGTCTACGATGAGGACATCCCGTTCTAAGGGTTGTTCACCTATTTTTGAGTGAGAGGCGGCTTCGGTTCGCCGAAGTTGCCAAATGAAAGGTATTTTGACATGGCTAATGATTTTTCTGCACGTCAGCCGCGTCGTAAGTACTGCCAGTTCTGCAAGGAGAACACTGAGTTCATTGACTATAAGGACACTCAGCTTCTCCGTAAGTACATGACCGACCGTGGCAAGATCAAGCCCCGTCGCGTCACTGGCGCTTGCACGCAGCATCAGCATGACATCGCCAACGCCATCAAGCGCGCCCGCGAGATGGCTCTCCTGCCGTACACCGTCCCCGTGGTTTCCTCTCGTGGCAACCGCGACCGCGGCTAAGAAGGGAGACGCATCATGAAGGTTATTCTTCTCGATGAGATCAAGGGCAAGGGCGGCGAGGGTGACGTCGTAGAGGTCGCTCAGGGTTACGCTGAGAACTTCCTGTTCCCCAAGAAGCTCGCTGTTGCCGCCACCAAGGGCAACCTCAAGCAGCTTGACGAGCGTCGCAACAACATCGCCAAGCGCGAGGCCGTCCGTCTGGCTACCGCCAACGAGACCAAGGCTGCCTTCGAGGGCAAGACGGTCACCGTTGACGTCAAGGTCGGCGACGAGGGCATCCTCTTTGGCTCCGTTACCGCCGCTATGATCGCTGATGCCATCAAGGCTCAGCTCGGTATGGACATCGACCGCAAGCGCGTCGAGCTCGGTAAGCCCATCAAGGTTGCCGGTGCCCACACCGTTGCCATCTCGCTGTACCGCGAGATCAAGGCCGAGGTTGTCGTTCTCGTCGGCGTTACCGCCGAGGAGCTCGCTGCCGAGGCTGAGGTCGAGGAGGCCGCTGAGGTCGCCGAGGCCGAGACCGCCGAGGTCGAGACTGAGGCTGCTGCCGAGTAGCATTTGCTGCAACGCAACAATCTTGTTCTAAGAAGGGCGCTCTGGGAAACCAGGGCGCCCTTTTTGCTTTTTAGCGCGATGCGAGCGCCATAGAGGGCGTTGCGGTGAGGTCTATTCGTGGGACCGTTCATCCGTTTGGTTCGGTGATGATTGGCCGCGCGCGGCGCGTTTTGGGACCGTGGCTGATACTATGGATGCTCGCAAGCGATATGAATGAGGATGCTCATGGCATATGACGATAGGGAGATCGGGCTGACGGTCGAGGACCGCGGCTCAAAGTTGGGTCTTCCCCAAAACCAAGATGCAGAGGCCAATGTACTGGCCGCTATGCTGCTATCGCCCGAGGTGGTCGAAGAGGCCCAGGTCGAGCTGCAGCCCGATGACTTCTACCGGCCCATTCATAAGACCATCTATACTGCGATGGTCGATATGTACAACAGCCGCATTCCCATCGACTCCATCTCGCTGATCGATTACCTGCGCAGCATCAACAAGCTCGATGCCGTGGGCGGCGAGGCGTACATTTTGGAGTTGATGGGTCAGACCCTGTCGCTCGTCAACTGGCAGCACCATGCCGCCATCGTTCGCCGCGACTCGATGCTGCGCGAGCTGATCGGCGCCACTAACGAGATCAACGCGCTGGCATATAACGCCCCCACCGACACCAAAGAGGTTGTCGAGCTGGCCGAGAGCAAGCTGCTCAAGGTTACGGCGCGCGAGGTCAAGTCGAGCTACAAGACGTTGACCGAGTTTATGGTCGAGGCCTATAACGAGGCCGAGGAAGTGTGCCAGGCCGGTGGCCAGGCTGCGGGCGTGCCCACGGGCTTTCCGTCACTCGACCGCATGCTCATGGGTTTTCGCGAGGGCC
This sequence comes from Collinsella aerofaciens, assembly GCF_963360655.1. Lineage (NCBI taxonomy): Bacteria > Bacillati > Actinomycetota > Coriobacteriia > Coriobacteriales > Coriobacteriaceae > Collinsella > Collinsella aerofaciens. The sequence continues at coordinate 1,148,203 of NZ_OY725712.1, read as the reverse complement.
AGCTCATCATCATCGGCGCCCGTCCTGCTGTAGGTAAGACGTCGTTCGCTCTGAACCTGGCGCTCAACGCTGCCGCTGCTGGTTATACCGTCGGCTTCTTCTCGCTGGAGATGTCGGGCAAGGAAATTGCCCAGCGTCTGATTTGCGCCTACGCCATGATCTCGATCAGTGACTTCCGCATGGGCCGCATTAGCCCCGAGCAGTGGGCCAATATCAACGAGGCCACGCAGACCTTGTCTAAGCTCGATATTCTGATTGACGATACGCCCGGCACCACAGTGACCGAGATTCGCGCCAAGAGCCGCCGTATGCTCCATAACAAGGAGAAGGCAATTATCATCCTGGACTACCTGCAGCTGGTGAGTCCTCCGCCGGGCCGTCGTTCCGAGAGCCGTACCGTCGAGGTTTCGGAGATGTCGCGTGGTCTGAAGATCATGGCCAAGGAGCTCAAGATCCCGCTCATCGCGCTGTCGCAGCTCTCGCGTCAGGTCGAATCCCGTACCGGCAAGCGCCCGCAGCTTTCCGACCTTCGTGAATCGGGCTCCATCGAGCAGGACGCCGATATCGTTATGTTCTTGGACCGCTCCGCCGACGAGGCCGAAGCCTCGCGTGACGATCGACCCGACGAGGGCGTTACGCGTATCGTCGTGGCCAAGAACCGTTCGGGCCCGATCGGCGACGTCGACCTGATGTTCCTGCCGGCATCCACCAAGTTCTATGAGCTTGATGGGGCACATGCCGAGGAGTAGGACAGGCGCCCGTTGCACGGGTATACTGGGAATGTTTTGTGCTTCTGCGTGCCGGCGTGGCGCGTAGACAGTCCATGAATGTAAGGAGTAAACATGCCGTCAACCGTTTTGGTCGGTGCCCAGTGGGGCGATGAGGGCAAGGGTAAGATTTGCGACCTGGTCGCCGGCGACTTCGATGCCGTCGTGCGCTACTCGGGCGGCAACAACGCCGGTCACACCATCGTCGTCAACGGCAAGAAGTACGGCCTGCACCAGGTGCCCTCCGGCATCATGTATTCCGACCACGTGTCGGTGATCGGTAACGGCTGCGTCGTCAACCCCAAGGTTGTCCTTGAGGAGATCGATATGTTCGAGGCCGACGGCATCACCACCAAGAACCTCAAGATTAGCGGCAACGCGCATGTCATCATGCCGTACCACATCGATCTGGATGGCGCCTTTGAGCAGAAGCTCGGCAAGAAGAACATCGGTACCACCAAGCGCGGCATCGGTCCGTGCTATCAGGACAAGATGGCTCGCATCGGCCTGCGCATGCAGGACATGCTGGACGAGGCACTGTTCCGCGACAAGCTGGAGACCGCTCTCGCCCGCGTGAACCCCGAGCTCGAGCTCATCTACAACCTGCCCACCTACACCGTGGACCAGATTTGCGACGAGTACCTGCCGATGGCCGAGCGCCTGCGTCCCTACATCACCGAGACGAGCCTGCTGCTCAACAACATGATCGACGAGGGCAAGGACCTGCTGTTTGAGGGCGCCCAGGCGACGCTGCTCGACATCGACCACGGCACCTATCCGTACGTGACGTCCTCCAACTGCACCGCCGGCGGTGCCATCACCGGATCCGGCGTCGGTATGAAGAATGTCGACCGCGTGCTGGGCGTCATGAAGGCCTATATCACCCGCGTCGGTTCGGGCCCCATGCCCACCGAGCTTTCCTATGAGTCCGAGGCCGGTCACACGCTGACCGAGGAGGGCTACGAGTACGGCGTGACCACCGGTCGCCGTCGTCGCTGCGGCTGGTTCGACGGCCCCATCGCCAACTACGCCTCGCGCGTCAACGGCCTCACCGATATCGCCATGACCAAGCTCGACGTGCTTTCGGCTTTCGACACCATCAAGGTGTGCGTGGCCTACGACGTCGATGGCGAGCGCTATACCAGCGTGCCCGAGCATCAGGTTCGCTTTGAGCACGCCAAGCCCATCTACGAGGAGCTTCCTGGCTGGAAGTGCGATATCACCGGCTGCCGCAGCTTTGAGGAGCTGCCGCAGGAGGCTCAGGACTACGTGGCGTTTATCGAGGATCTGGCACACACCCGCGTGACGTTCATTGGCGTTGGCGCTGGTCGCGAGCAGATCATCAACCGATTCTGGAAGTAATCGGGACTATTTGGTTATTGCGATATACCCCTTTGCAGCCCGGACGGGCGGCCGAGGGGTATATTTGCTTGCAAAGGGCTCGCGCGGAGCGGGCCATTCATCCATAGAGGAGGCACCCTTGAAGGCGGACACTCAAACCATCGACATCCTGTTGTTGGGCAGCGGCGGCCGTGAGCATGCTTTGGCAGCTAAGCTCGCAGCATCACCGCGCGCCGGCAAGCTCTACATCGCGCCGGGCAACGGCGGCACCGCGAGCTGCGGCGAGAACGTTGTTCTCGACGACTGCGATCCTGCGGCCGTGGCGGCGTTTGCGCAGAGCCACGGATGCGGACTCGTGGTAATTGGCCCCGAGGCTCCGCTTGTGGCGGGCGTGGCCGACGCCGTGCGGGCGGCGGGTATTCCCTGCTTTGGCCCGGGTGCCGAGGGTGCCCAGATGGAGGGCTCCAAGCTGTTCTCCAAGCAGCTCATGGAGCGCGCCGGTATTCCGACGGCAGCCTATGGTTCGTTTACCGACGAGGCTTCGGCTCTCGCCTACGTACGCGAGCAGGGCGCCCCGCTGGTCGTGAAGGCTGACGGCCTTGCCGCCGGCAAGGGCGTTATCGTGGCGACCGAACTTGAGCAGGCCGAGGAAGCCGTGCGCGAGTGCTTTGGCGGCACCTTTGGCGATGCCGGCAACACCGTGGTCATCGAGGAGATGCTGACCGGCCCCGAGTGCTCGCTGCTGGCCTTTACCGACGGCAAGACCGTGCGCCCCATGGCTACCTCGCAGGACCACAAGCGCGCGCTTGAGGGCGACCTTGGTCCCAACACCGGCGGCATGGGCGTCTACAGCCCGGTGCCCATCGTGACTGACGAGGAGCACGCCACCATGGTGGCGGTCATGGAGCAGACCGTGGCCGAGCTCGCTGCCGAGGGTATCGACTACCGCGGCTGCCTGTACGGCGGCTTTATGCTCACCCCCGCCGGTCCCAAGGTGCTGGAGTTCAATGCCCGCTTTGGCGACCCCGAGACGCAGGTCGTGCTGCCGCGCCTTAAGAACGACCTGGTCGAGGTCATGCTGGCTTGTGCCAACTGCGAGCTCGATCAGATTGAGCTCGACTGGCGTGACGAGTGGGCCGTGGCCGTTGTCCTGACGAGCGCGGGCTACCCCGGCAGCTACGAGAAAGGAAAGGTCATCACCGGTATTGAGGATGCCGAGGCCATGGAGAACGTGACCGTGTACCATGCGGGAACTGCCGTGGTGGACGGTCAGCTCGTGACCAATGGCGGCCGCGTGCTTGCCGTGACCGCTCTGGGCGACACGTTCGAGAACGCTCGCAACCTTGCCTACGAGGCCTGCGAGAAGATTGATTTTGAGGGCAAGACCCTGCGTCACGACATCGGCCTGCGCGCGCTGCGCGGCCGCGACGCCTGGGATGCCTAAAATCCGAGAGGAATGAGACGGATGGACGAGAAGAACGAAGAGCTCGTGGACGCGCAGATCGTCGAAGAGGACAGCCGCGTGTATGGGCACGCCGAGGGCGAGCCTGGTGGCGAGGTCGCTGACGAGCCGGCGCTGGTGCTGGGCGATGACGACCCGCACGATGCCGAGCTGCACGAGAAGATTCTTTCGGAGGAGTGCGCCTGGAAGGGCAAGATCCTCGACGTCCACCGTCTTGAGGTTGAGCTGCCCAACGGTCGCCGTAGCGCCCGCGATATCGTTCGCCATCCGGGTGCGGCGGCTGTTGTGGCACTGACCGAGAGCGGCAAGATCGTACTGGTGCGCCAGTACCGCACCGCCATCGACCGCGTGACGGTCGAGATTCCCGCCGGCAAGCTCGATCCAGGCGAGGACCCGCTCGATTGCGCCAAGCGCGAGCTGCATGAGGAGACGGGCTTTAGGGCCGGTCGCATTCGCTTTTTGACGTCGATTGTCACGTCCTGCGGCTTCTGTGACGAGATCATTCACATCTACCTGGCCACCAAGCTCGAGTTCGATGCACCCAACCCCGATGATGACGAGTTTGTCAACGTGGACCTCGTGCCGCTGCACGAGCTGATCGACGCCGTGCTCGACGGCAAGATCGAAGACGCCAAGACCGTCGTAGGCGCGCTTGCCTGCGACAGCATCGCGCACCGCCTTGGGGGCACGGAGCTTTAACGAGTGGGGATAGCCCTGGGACAAGTACTACTGATTGCTTTGTCCCAGGGCCTTACGTTGCTGATATTTCTTTGAGGATCACATGCTGAAGAGGTTTCTTTCGTACTACAAGCCCCAGATGGGGCTTTTTGTTGCTGATACTGTTTGTGCTCTGGTGCTTGCCGCCATTGACCTGGCGTTCCCCATTATCCTGCGCAATTTGACCGGTGGGCTATTTACTCAGGGTCAGGCTGCCATTATGCAGGCGCTCGGCATGATCGCGGTGGGCTTGGTGCTGATGTATGCCGTCCGCTGCGCCTGCCGCTACTTTGTGAGCTATTGGGGTCACGTGATGGGTGCGCGCATGGAGTCCAAAATGCGCGAGGACCTGTTCGACCAGTATGAGCGCTTTAGCTTTGCGTACTTCGACCGCAACAGCTCCGGCGACATGATGAGCCGCGTGGTCAACGACCTGTTCGATATCTGCGAGGCGGCGCACCACGTGCCCGAGTGGATCATCATCTGCGGCATCGAGATTATCGGCTCGTTTGTGATCCTCTTTACCATCGCCCCGGTGCTGGCGCTCGCCATGGCCGTGGTGACGGCGGCGTTTGCGGTCATCATGTTTTGGCAAAACATGCGTATGCGCGAGGTCTTTAGCGACAACCGCAAAAAGATCAGCGGCATCAATGCGCAGCTGCAGGATTCGCTGGCGGGCATGCGCGTGGTCAAGAGCTTTGCCAACGAGGAGACCGAACGCTTCAAGTTCCGCGCCTCCAACAATCGCTATCTTTCGTCCAAGGAGAACATGTATCACGCCATGGGCGTCTATACCGCGACGTATGGCCTGCTCTCGGGTGTGCTCTATGTGATCGTGGTGCTGCTGGGCGGCTGGCTGGTCGCCCAGGGACAGCTACAGGCGGTCGATATGGCGACCTTTGCACTCTATATTTCGCTGTTCTGCACGCCGCTTGAGACGCTCGTCAATTCGGCCGAAACGTATCAGAAGGCTATCGCCGGCTTTAAGCGTATGGACGAGGTGCTCTCGACCGCGCCGGATATCCAGGACAAGCCGGGCGCCACTGATCTGCAGGTGACTGCCGGCGCCGTGGAGTATCACGACGTGTGCTTTAACTACGAGGACGTTGAGCTGGGCGAGGGCTATGCCGACGAGCGTCCCGTTATCGACCATATGGACCTGTCCATCAAGCCCGGGCAGACCATCGCTTTGGTTGGCCCTTCGGGCGGCGGCAAGTCCACGACCTGTTCGCTGCTGCCGCGCTTTTATGACGTGGCTACCGGATCCATTAGCATCGACGGTCAGGACGTGCGCGATGTGACGCAGCAGAGCCTGCGCCGCGCCATCGGCCTGGTGCAGCAGGATGTCTATCTGTTTGACGGTACGATTGGCGAGAACATCGCCTACGGCAAGCCGGGCGCTACGGCGGAAGAGATCGCCGAGGCCGCCCGTCGCGCCAACATCGATGCCTTTATCGAGTCGCTTCCGCAGGGCTACGACACCGTGGTGGGCGAGCGCGGCAGCCGTCTTTCGGGCGGACAGAAGCAGCGCGTTGCCATCGCGCGCGTGTTTCTCAAGAACCCCAAGATCCTTATTTTGGATGAGGCGACGAGTGCTTTGGATAACGAGAGCGAGGAGGCGGTGCAGGAGTCGCTCGAAGAGCTGGCACGCGGCCGCACCACGATCATCATCGCCCATCGTCTCTCGACCATTAAGCACGCCGATGAGATTGCGACCGTTGAGCATGGTCGCGTTGTGGAGCGTGGCACGCACGAGGAGCTTCTCGCCCGTGGCGGCACCTATGCCCGTTACTATCGAATGCAGTTCGAAGGTGCGCGTGCGCACGAGCTCGACTGATTGATATGACAGGAAGTTTATGGCTGACAAGAACCCTTTGACTCCGGAAGAAGTGACGGAGTTATTCTCCGAAATCGATGCATCCGGTGTCTTGGATCCCACGCTCGCCAAAAAGCGTACCGAGCGCATGCGTGAGAAGGAGGCTGCGGCCAAGCGCGGTGATAAAGCGGCGCTAGCGCAGCTGCGCAGCGAGGACCGCGCGAGCCAGGCAAAACATATCGACCCGCTGTCCGAGGACGATCCTTCGGGCTCGCAGGTGAGCCATACCATTACGAAGACCGCGATGGCCGTGGTCATCGGTATTTTGGTGCTGATCGTGGGCATGCAGATTGGCTACGGCGTGATGCGTCGTCTGAACACCGCCAACCTGTCCGAGAGCGTTTCGGTCGATACCGTTTCGACCGCGCTCAAGGGTGGCCTTGAGTGGGGTAACGGCTTTACGCAGTTCCCGCTCGATTTTACCGTCGATGAAGCCGATGAACGCACGGGCACGGTCGAGGTGACGGTGTTGGACACATCGTCTGCCAACGAGCTCGAGCTGCTGTCCAACGGGCAGATCCAGGCCGCGGCGCTTGCGACCAACGCGTTGCTCAACGATAAGATCGACCGCGTGGTGTATAACGTTCACGCCTATATCGACGAGGATAGCAACATTCAGCACGATTCCTTCTTTGGCATGTTCCCCGCGCGCGGCCACCAGAGCGCCATTTTGACGTTCGTGTGGACCAAGAGCTCATCCAACGCCACGAGTATCGACTGGAAGATGCGCATCGTGAGTATGGACGACACCATCGCCGAGCGCATTCAGAAGCAGGTGAACTCGGTGTCGTCGTTGATTGAGGACCCGGTGGTGAGCCAGACCAAGATTGACGAGGAAAAGGCCGAGCGCGATCTGGAGCATCGTCTGCATGGCCGCGAGATTTTCCGCGGCGGCAAGCCCGATCGCACACCGTCCGAACTGCTGGAGCAGGACAAGAAAAAATAAGACGCCATCATCCCGCGTGAGCCACAAGCCCCGCGGGATGATTTTTTGGGACGGGATTAAAAAACATTATGCATAGAAAGTCATAATTATCATTTCGTAAACATTTCGATGAAATTAACGCCATGGCGCATACTTGCGGTTAAAATACCGCAAGGCCTAACTACCAACCTTTAAGCCGGTCCGGAGAGACCGGGAAGGAGAATTATGGCGAACAACCATACTGCGGGCACTGCTGCCCGCACCTTCGCGCCCAGCGAGCTTTGCCAGCGCATGCTGGCCAAAACCAGCAAGGGCACCTGCGGTCCCTGCATCCTGTACCTTGAGGATGGGACCATTTTTTATGGCCGTGCATGCGGTGCCGAGGGTACCGCGACCGGCGAGGTCTGCTTCAACACCTCGCTTGAGGGCTACTTTGAGGTCATGACCGACCCGAGCTATGCCGGCCAAATCGTAACCATGACCTATCCGCAGATCGGTAACTACGGTATCGACGAGACCGACGTCCAGTCGGCCTTCCCCGGTGATACCGCCCGCCCCGCGAGCGCTCCCGCCATGCGTGGCATGATCGTCCGCGACATGTGCGCCACGCCTTCCAACTGGCGCTCGGCCGTCAGCGTGCCGGAGTACCTGCGTGCCCACGGCATCGTCGCTATCGAGGGCGTCGACACCCGCGCTCTTGTGCGCCACCTGCGCGACAACGGCTCCAAGATGGGCATTATCTCGACGGAAATCTTTGACGTCGACGAGCTTGCCGAGCGTCTGGCCACCGCGCCGACGCTGGTGGGCGAGAACCTGGTCAAGACCGTGAGCTGCTCTGAGCCCCACACTTTTGCCGCGAGCGATCTGCCTGCTACGCATGACTTTGCGCTTGCCCCTGCCGCTCCTTCCCGCCACAACGTGGTCGCCTACGACTGCGGCGTCAAGCGCGGCATCCTGGAGGGTCTGGTCCGTGCCGGCTGCGACCTTACTGTCGTGCCGTGGGATACGCCCGCGGGTGAGGTGCTCGACATGAATCCCGACGGCGTCTTTTTATCCAACGGCCCCGGCGACCCCGATGCCGTGGTGGAGACCTACGAGCAGGTGCAGCGGCTGATCGGCAAGGTGCCGATCTTTGGCATTTGCCTTGGTCACCAGATGATCAGCTTGGCGTGCGGTGCCCAAATGGAAAAGCTTAAATTCGGTCACCGTGGCGGTAACCAGCCGGTTATGAACCTGGTGAGCCGTCGCGTGGAGATCACCGCGCAAAACCACGGCTTTGGCCTGTTGTTCCCCAGTCTGGGCAAACTGATCCCGGAGCTTTCCGGCGGCGAGGCCGAGCATGCGGCCGATGGCGACCTGCGCGCCTGGGTGCGTCGCGGCATCGCGCCGGTCGTGATGAACGAGCGCTTCGGCCGTATTCGCCTGACGCACGTGAACCTCAACGACGGCACCGCCGAGGGCATCCAGCTGCTCGACGCCCCGTGCTTCTCGGTTCAGTACCATCCCGAGGCCTCGCCCGGCCCCACCGATGCCCACTATCTCTTCACCGCCTTTACGCGACTCATGGACGGCGAGGAGAACTACCTGGACATCGACACCGCGAAGGACCGCCTTGCCGGCTGGAACTTTGCTGACGATGGTTCCGCCGTTCTACCGAACGGCGGACCGGTCGACGCTGCGGCTGCATCTGGCACATCATCTTGCCGTTCTGCTTCGGACGCGCGGGCATAAGCCCAGCGCGCCCTCGCATCACGGCAACCTGATGCACCAGTTGCACCCTCGCTGACTTTTCCAAAACATTGAGTCAGCCTCTCTAGGAGGTTTTAAACATGCCGAAACGTACTGACATCAAGCGCATCCTCGTCATTGGTTCGGGCCCCATCGTTATTGGCCAGGCCTGTGAGTTCGACTACTCCGGCGCCCAGGCCTGCAAGGTGCTCAAGGAGGATGGCTTTGAGGTCATCCTGGTCAACTCCAACCCGGCGACCATCATGACCGACCCGGGTCTTGCCGACCGCACCTATGTCGAGCCTATCACCGCGGAGTTTATCGAGCGCGTAATCAAGAAAGAGCGCCCGGACGCGCTGCTTCCCACGCTGGGCGGCCAGACCGGTCTGAACGCCGCCGTCGAGCTGGCGAAAGACGGCACGCTGGACAAGTACGGCGTCGAGATGATCGGCTGCGACCTGGCCGCCATCGAGCGCGGCGAGGATCGCAAGCTCTTTAACGAGGCCATGGCCGAGATTGGCCTGGAGGTCGCACGCTCGGGCTATGCCTACAGTGTGGCCGATGCCGAGGCTATCGCCGAGCGCGTGGGCTATCCCTGCGTACTGCGCCCGAGCTTTACCCTCGGCGGCGCCGGCGGCGGCATCGCTCACACCCACGAGGAGCTCGTCTCCATCGTGAGCCAGGGCCTGGAGCTCTCGCCCGCCCACGAGGTGCTGGTCGAGGAGTCCATCGAGGGCTGGAAAGAGTACGAGATGGAGGTCATGCGCGACCACGCCGGCAACGGCATCATCGTGTGCTCCATCGAGAATCTCGACCCCATGGGCGTGCACACCGGCGACTCCATCACCGTGGCGCCGGCGCAGACGCTCTCCGACCTTGAGTATCAGCGCATGCGCGTGGCCTCGCTCGCCATTCTGGAGAAAATCGGCGTCGAGACCGGTGGCTCCAACGTGCAGTTTGCCGTGAACCCCAACACCGGCCGCCTGATCGTCATCGAGATGAACCCGCGCGTGAGCCGTTCGTCCGCGCTGGCCTCCAAGGCCACGGGTTTCCCCATCGCTAAGGCCGCCGCACGCCTGGCCGTGGGCTACACGCTCGACGAGATCGTCAACGACATCACCAAGGCCACGCCCGCCTGCTTTGAGCCCACGATCGACTACTGCGTCGTTAAGGTGCCGCGCTTTGCCTTCGAGAAGTTCAAGGGTACCGACCCCACGCTCACCACGCGCATGAAGGCAGTGGGCGAGATCATGGCGATTGGCCGCACCTTTGAGGAAGCCTTCGGCAAGGCCATGCGTTCGCTGGAGGACGGGCATCAGGGTATCTGCGCCGGTGGCAAGGAGGGTGCCGACAAGCTGAGCGACGATGAGCTCGCTCAGGCCGTGGCAACGCCGACCGAGCACCGCATCTTCTTTGTGGTCGAGGCTCTGCGCCGTGGCTGGGATGTTGCGCGCATCCACGCCATCTGCGGCATCGACCCGTGGTACCTCAACCGCATCAACGATATGGTTCAGGTCCAGGAGAGCATCCGCGGCCTGCGTGTGGAGGATATCGATGCCGATGCGATGCGCTTGCTCAAGCAGTACGGCACGAGCGACGCCGAGATCGCCGCGCTGACCGGCTCGGACGAGCGCTTTGTGCGCGCCTATCGCAAGGGTCTGGGCGTGGTCCCCAGCATGAAGACGGTCGATACCTGCGCTGCGGAGTTCTCGAGCGCCACGGAGTACCACTACAAGACGTACGAGAGCATCTACCGCACAAGCCCGGATGCCAAGAAGTGCGTGGCTCCCGACGAGACCACGCCGGCGGACAAGCCCAAGGCGATGATCCTGGGCGCCGGCCCCAACCGCATCGGCCAGGGTATCGAGTTCGATTACTGCTGCGTGCACGCGAGCTACGCGCTGGCGGCCCGCGGCTTTGAGACCATTATGGTCAACTGCAACCCCGAGACCGTCTCGACCGACTACGACACCTCGGACCGCTTGTACTTTGAGCCGCTCACCTACGAGGACGTCATGGATGTCATCGATGTTGAGCGTCCCGACGGCGTCGTGGTGACGCTCGGCGGCCAGACTCCGCTTAAGCTGGCGCGCATGCTCGAGGAGAGCGGCGTGAACATTATGGGCACCAAGCCCGATGCCATCGACTTTGCCGAGGACCGCGAGCGCTTTGCCGCCCTGCTCGACAAGCTGGGCATCATGTACCCGCCGGCGGGCCAGGCCACCTCGTTTGAGGAGGCCGAGGCCGTAGCCGCGCACATCGGCTACCCGCTGCTGGTGCGTCCGAGCTACGTGCTGGGCGGCCGCGGCATGATGATCGCCTACGATGCCGAGCATCTGCGCGATTACATGGCCGAGGCCGCGCGCATTAGCCCCGACTACCCGGTGTATCTGGACCGCTTCCTGGAGGGTGCGATCGAGTCCGATGTCGACGCCCTGTGCGATGGCGAAGAGGTCTACATTGGCGGTATTCTGGAGCATATCGAGGAGGCCGGTATCCACTCCGGCGACTCTGCGACCTGCATCCCGCCGTTCAGCTTTAGCGAGAGCCTGCAGGCAAAGCTTCGCGAGACCACGCGCCGCATCGCGATGGCGCTGGGCGTACGCGGCCTGGTCAACGTGCAGTACGCCATCAAGGGCGAGACCGTCTACGTGATCGAGGCCAACCCGCGTGCCAGCCGCACCGTGCCGTTTATCTCCAAGGCCACCGGCGTGCCGCTCGCCAAGTGTGCCGCACGTATCATGGCGGGCGATTCCATCTCGAGCTTGGGCCTGCCGAGCGACGAGCGTCAGCTGGACTGGTTCTGCATGAAGGAAGCCGTTATGCCCTGGGGTCGTTTCCCGGGCGCCGACGTTATCCTGGGTCCCGAGATGAAGTCGACGGGCGAGGTTATGGGTATCGCCAAGAGCTATCCCGAGGCATACGCCAAGACGCAGCTGGCGATTGACTACAAGCTGCCCGACCCGAGCGCCGGCAAGGTGTTCATCAGCGTGTGCGACCGCGACAAGCGTCATATCCTTTCGGTCGCGCGTATCCTTCGCTACCTGGGCTTTGATATCTGCTCCACCGAGGGTACGGCGCGCGTGCTGCGTGGCGGCAACGTGACGTGCGAGGTCGTGGAGAAGATTAGCGGCCCGCACGACGGCGAGCGTCCCAACATCGGTGACCTGATCGCCGATGGCAAGATTGCGGTAATCATCAACACACCGTACGGCCCGGGTTCGCGTGGCGACGGCTATCTGTTGCGTACCGAGGCGGTGCGCCGCGGCGTGACCTGCGTGACCGCGATGTCTGCAGCCAACACGTACGTGAGTGCCATCGAGGCCGTGCGCGAGGACCAGCAGGGTCACGGCAGCGCCAACGACATGGGCATGGACGTCATCGCCCTGCAGGACCTGCCGCAGCACACGGTGTAGTGTGACCTGTCCGGCCGGGGCGGAGGGGGCCGAGTTTCCCCCTTCGCTCCGGCTGCAAGCAGAGTCGCTCAGTGGCAAATTCGGCCCCCTCCGCCCCGGACTGCGGTGACTTGGCTGCACCGTGTGCTGCCGAAGGGGCTTTGCGCGATGACTAGGGCTGAATAAAAAGTGAGTGTGGGATCCGCCGTTCGTTCGAACGGCGGATCCCACGTTAATATTTCAGCCAACGTACGTCATGGCAATCCCCGGTAGGTCGAAGGTGCTCTGCGGCGGCCCGGTGTTTTCATCTGAACGACTTTGCGCAGCAACCGGAGTGAAGATGAAAACACCGGGCCGCCGCAGAGCACCCACAGACCGCAGGGACGGGAGCAGCTATACTACTCTCAGTAGTTAAGGGTCGCGGATCCGCCGCGTCGCCGTTCTCAACAGGAGGTCTTTGTTTATGGCAGATCAAAAGCCGGTTGTCGGGATCATCATGGGTTCCAAGTCCGATCTGGGCGTTATGGAAGGCTGCACCGCCGAGCTCGAGGCGCTTGGTGTGCCCTATGAGCTCGTCATTGCGAGCGCACACCGCACGCCGGCGAAGGTCCATGAGTGGGCTTCGACTGCTGCCGATCGCGGTATCAAAGTGATTATCGCCGCCGCCGGCAAGGCCGCTCACCTGGGTGGTGTCGTGGCTGCTTTCACGCCGCTGCCGGTTATCGGTGTGCCTATGAAGACGAGTGACCTGGGCGGTATGGATTCGCTGCTGTCGATGGTGCAGATGCCTTCGGGCGTGCCCGTTGCCTGTGTGGCTATCAACGGTGCCAAGAACGCTGCCATTTACGCCACGCAGATTCTGGGCGCCTGCGACCCCGAGTACCGCAAGGTTATCGAGAAGATGAAGCAGGAGATGGCTGACGCTTAAGCGCTCTGCCAGTCCATTTGCAGCATAAGGAGAGCCATGTCCGACTATCAGGGAAAGCGTTTTTCGGCTTCTCGGATTCCCGATCCAGCCAAGTCGGGAGCGGCCCGCGCGCCGCAGCGGGGTCGGACATCCTCTCCTCAGCAACCGCGCGCGCCGCGCCCTGTGACGCCGGCGAAGCATCGCCGTCAGGATACACCTGCTGCATATCGCCCTTCGTCATACAGTACGGCCAAGAAGTCACCTCGCTCTTCGGCGCATACCGCGCCATCGAGCTATACCGAGCCGCCGCGCAAAAAGCGCCGCTCCGTCATTCCCATTCTGCTCATCATCATCGGCATTGGCCTGATCGTTGCCGCTGCCGCCATCTTTATCAACGCGCAGATTGGCTACAAGCAGGCGAGCGAGTCGTATCAAAAGATCGAAAAGCAATATGTGAGCGACAAGGACGCCAGCGGCGTGCCGATTATCGACTTCAACGCGCTTGCCCAGACAAATCCCGAGGTTGTTGGTTGGATTTACGCGCCCGGCACTAACATCAACTACCCCGTGGTGCAAACCAACAACAACTCCAAGTACCTCAACACGCTGTTTGACGGCACCGCCAATGCCTCGGGAGCCATCTTCTTGGATAGCGACGACACCGCGCCGGGCATGGTGGATCAGCAGACCACGATTTACGGTCATCATATGAACGACGGTTCGATGTTCAACGTGATTTCGGATACGACCGATCAAGCGACGTTCGACAGCATGGAATACGTGTACTATATCACGCGCGATGCGACGTATAAGTTGCGCCCGCTGGCGACCAAGGTGGTCGAGGACACGTATGCCAAGGCGCGCACGCCCAACTTTGAGGGCGATGACGGACTGAAGAATTACCTGTCCGAGATGCTCGACGGTGCCTCTGCCGTGGCGAGTGATGCCGCCGATCGTGCCGCTTCGACAACCAAGGTCGTAACGCTTGTGACCTGCCGCTCGCTGTCATTTAGCAATACGCGCGCAGTCATGGTGCTCACGCCGGTCGAGGAATAAGTGGTTCGAGAGTAGCTAAAAGAGCCCCGTCCCAAATGAGCTACTCGACGACAGTAAAAAGGAGAAATGATGCTTGAAAGTGGCAAATCGATGCCTTCGGTTGATGCCTGGCTGCGCGAAGCCAAGGCCGATGTTTCGGCGGCTGATTGTGGGATGTACCTGACACACAATGGCGTGGTGCGTGCGACGCCTAAGTCCGAGGTGCGTGGGGTCGAGACAGATGGTGTGGCGCCTGGACATAAGGTGGGCGGCATGGTGTTTGGCTTCGATGCCGAAAAGGTGCAGGCTGCTATCGAGGCAACGCGCGCGATGCCGGGTATCGGCTATGTGCGCGTGTGGCTGGCGAGCGGCGAGCTTACCGCGGGCGACGACATCATGCTCGTACTCATTGGCGGAGACATTCGCCCGCATGTGGTCGACGCACTTCAGAAGCTTGTCGGCACCATCAAAAATGAGTGTGTGAGCGAGGTCGAGCGCGAGGCATAGGACCTTGCGATCAATTCGAGTCCATCTACAGCAAAAGCCCACTGGCAGTTCAATCAGTCTGCCAGCGGGCTTTTCTATGCGTTGGAAAATCTCGGCATTGCGTGGCGCTACACGCGCGTCGCATCCTTGGGGCTCATGGTCATGCTCTGGAAGCGGTTCTCCATGTAGTCGTTATCGAAATACTTGCCGTAGAACTGCGCGACGGGAATATCCGGCTCCGTGCCGTTGACGCGCTGGTACCAGTAGTCGAGCGACTGCAGCGTCATGACGCCGTCGACCAGCATAATGACGGTAAAGATGACGGTGGCCGAGTAGCGACTCTTCCACGGAATCATGTTGATGAGCTTGAGCAGCCTCGGCAGCAGCAGCTTGATCCAGATAAGGCCACCCAGGCCCCACAGGCAGGCAAAGCCCGTGCAGGTGCGTCCGCCCGTAAGGACGGCGAGTGGGTCGGGCATGCCGAACAGTTTCATGTGCGAGTAGCTCCACGACACCACGCCAAATGAGGTCTGCATAAACCAGCCTACAAACACCTCGAAAGCGCCGCCGATCAGGGCACTTACCAGGAAAATGATCAGAGGATTCTGTTTATAGAAGCGGTTGAGCGCCATGGTCATGAGCACCGCGCCAAATCCGTAGATGGGGCTAAAGGGGCCAAATAGCATACCGGCCCGGTCCTGATAGACGCCGGGATCGACGACGACCATATGCCAGACTTCCTCGAGAATGAGACCTAACACGCTGCAGACGAAGAATACCCAGAACAGGTTGAAGTAGTTGAGCTTGATGTAGCCCTCGCCGGTTTCGTCGCGGCCGAGCATCCCCTCGGCGGCGGCATCGCGGTCGAGCATCTCTTGCAGACGGCGCTGCAGTTCGCGCTCCTGGCGTAGCGTGGGGTCGACGGTGGCCGACAGCGCAATGAGGATACCGAGCTGAATGGCGGGGCGCAGCAGGAAGGGTCCGATACCCTGGAGCATCACGTCAACTAAAAGCTCCACGACGGTAAATGCGATGAGGACGTAAGACAGGCGGGCGGCATTGCGCCGCTGGTCCTTGATGAGGTCCAGGCCAAAGACGATCAAGATGATCGCGCTTGCCGCCGAGAGCATAATGCCGGCGACGATAAGGCCAACCGCGACCAGGGTGTTATCACCGAGCTTAGCGGCGGCGTTGCCGTTAATGAGTGCGGTGATGACCTGCCACATAAAGACGGCGACCGACGGGAGTGTGCCCACGCCGGACAGGATGCACAGGACGGCGTACACTTTAATGATGAGGGGAATCTTCTTGACCTCCGTGGCGCTGGGGACGCTGGGGTCGAGTTCGTTTCGATCCATACAGAACCTTTCTCGCTTTGTCCTAGGTTACTAGGATACGCCGCCGACCTGCTAAAAGACAGGACGAACGTCCCAATTGCAACTTTGCAATCCCCAACGGTGGACGCGGCGGCCATATGGGGGCGCGGGCGCTTGCACTGGGCAGACCAATAAAATGTTTGGCTGCAAAACGGATTATTAGCTCGGTGGGCTTTTAAAAAGCGCTGCTCATGCGCTGGGGAGCGCGTCGCGCCGTGCGTATAATAAGGCGGGTAACGCCAAAATACGAGGCTCTGAGGGGATGCCATGTCTCAAGAAACCATCCGCGCGGCCGAGCGCGCCGCGGGACAGGTGAACGCCATGTCGACGTATGATCCGGACTCCGACCAGCTGCATGAGGAATGCGGCGTTTTTGGTGTGTGGGCGCCCGATCGTGACGTGGCTCGACTGACGTACTTTGGCCTGCGTGCACTGCAGCACCGTGGCCAAGAATCGGCGGGAATCGCTGTTGGTGACGGCGGTACGGTTATGGTCCGCAAGGACCTGGGCCTGCTCGACCGCGTGTTCTCCAATGCCGACTTATCGACGCTCTCCGGTCAGCTGGCCGTGGGTCATGTGCGCTATGGCACCGCCGGCGCCAAGAGCTGGGAAGCCTCTCAGCCGCACCTCTCTACCATCAATAGTGTCATTATCGCGCTCGCGCACAACGGCACCCTCGTCAACACCGACGAGCTGCGCCGCCAGCTGATCGAGCTGGGCGTGCCGTTCCTCTCCAACTCGGATTCCGAGGTCGCGACCAAACTCATCGGCTACTTTACTCAGCGTACAGGCCATCTGCGCGAGGGCATTCGCAAGACCATGGAGCTCGTGCGTGGCGGCTACGCCATGACGCTCATCAACGAGCAGGCGCTCTATGCATTCCGCGATCCGCACGGCATTCGCCCGCTCGTGCTGGGCAAGCTGGTGGACGAGGGCCTGGACCAGGCCGATGCCGCATCCGTTTCGAAGCTGCCGTCGCAGGACGGCGCCGCGACGGTCGACGCCACCACCCGTGTCACCCGCGCCGGCGGCTGGGTCGTCGCCTCCGAGACTTGTGCGCTCGACATTGTGGGCGCCGAGTACGTCCGCGACGTCCGTCCCGGTGAGATTTTGCGCATCAGCGCCGAGGGCCTTGTGTCCGAGCAGGGTGTGCCCGCTGCCGAAGAGCCTGCTAACTGCATCTTTGAGCAGGTCTACTTCGCCCGCCCCGATTCCATCATGAACGGCAAGAGCGTCTACGCCTGCCGTTACGACATGGGTCGTCAGCTGGCACATGAGGAGCCCGTCGAGGCCGATCTGGTCATCGGCGTGCCTGACTCCGGCCTGCCGCCCGCGGAGGGGTATTCGCACGAGAGCGGCATTCCCTTTGGCGAGGGCCTTATCAAGAACCGTTACGTGGGCCGCACGTTTATCGAGCCTACGCAGGAGTTGCGCGCCATGGGCGTGCGTATGAAACTCAACCCGCTGCGCGACAACATCGAGGGCAAGCGCCTGGTCGTCATCGACGACTCCATCGTCCGCGGCACCACCATGGTGCAGCTCGTCAAGATGCTGCGCAACGCCGGCGCCAAGGAGATTCATATCCGCATCAACTCGCCCGAGGTCATCTGGCCGTGCTTCTACGGTATCGATACCGACGTGCAGTCGCAGCTTATCAGCGCCAACAAGACGGTCGATGAGATCTGCGAGTACATTGGCGCCGATTCGCTGGCCTTCCTTTCGGTCGAGGGCCTGCTGAAGGTCATGCCCAAGGGCGGTTACTGCGATGCGTGCTTTACCGGACGCTACCCCGTGGCGATTCCCGAGAGCTTTGGCCGCGACAAGTTTATGGAGGGCTTTAAGCCCCGCAACCTGGACAAGCCGCTGCACTTTGACGACGACGCCGTGGTCGAGAAATACGACGACCGCAGCTGGGAAGAGGAGCACGGCGAGGCCTAAAATCTGCCATGTGGGGACAGGTTTATTTTGGTAGGTTTTACCTGCTGTTTTGTTGATATGACGGCGCGTGCTGTTATGGCACGCGCCGAAATGAACGCAACTATGAGCACCGTTTGGCGCCCGCGCGGCGCCACGGTAGTGGGAGAGGAAGGCTCAGATGAGCGACAGCAAGCATGTGACGTACGAGGACGCCGGCGTCGATACCGCCGAGGGCGGCCGCGCCGTCGACGCTATTAAGCAGATGGTCAAGGACACCAACCGCCCCGAGGTTATCGGCGGCATCGGTGGCTTTGGTGGCCTGTTCTCGGCCGCCGCGCTTAAGGATATGGAAGACCCGATCTTGATCAGCGGCACCGACGGCGTGGGCACCAAGCTCGTGCTCGCCCAGATCATGGACCGTCACGAGACGGTGGGCCAGGACCTGGTCGCCATGTGCGTCAATGACATTTTGGCTTCGGGCGCGGAGCCGCTGTTCTTCCTGGATTACGTTGCCATCGGTCACATTGAGGCCGAGCACATGGCAAAGATCATCAAGGGCGTGGCCGACGGCTGCAAGCTCGCGGGCTGCGCGCTCGTGGGCGGCGAGATGGCCGAGCACCCGGGTGTCATGGCCCCCGCCGATTACGACCTTGCCGGCTTTACCGTGGGTGTTGTCGATCGTCCCAAGATGCTCGACCCCGCGAACGTCCGCCCCGGCGACGTGATTCTGGGCCTGCCTTCCACCGGCGTGCACTCCAACGGCTACTCGCTCGTGCGCAAGGTCATCGGTGTCGACGGCATCAAGCCGGGCACGCCCGAGGCTGCCGCTAAGGCCGAGGAGCTGAGCCGTCCGCTCGAGGAGCTCGGTGGCGCTTCGCTGGCCGACGCCCTGCTGGCCCCCACGCGCATCTACGTCAAGCCGATTCTGGAGCTGCTCCACGGTGGCGCCAACGTTCATGCCATTGCCCATATCACCGGCGGCGGTATTACCGAGAACCTCAACCGCGCGCTTGCCGACGACGTCGACGCTGTGGTCACCCGCAACGGCGCCGAGATGGGCTGGGACGTTCCGCCCGTCATCACCTATGTGTCGCGCCAGGCCGAGCTTGCGCCCAACGAGGCGTGCAAGACCTTCAACATGGGCGTTGGCCTGTGCCTGATCGTCGCTCCCGAGGATGAGACCGCGGTGACCGAGGCTCTGGTCGCGCTGGGCGAGAAGCCGTTCCGCGTTGGCGAGTGCGTCGAGGGCTCCGGTAAGGTCGTGTACTCCGATGAGCGCTAACGAGCAGATGGCTGCTGCCGAGGGCCTGGGCTTTGTGCCCTACACCCGTCCGACCGGCACCGATACGGCCGAGCCGCTCAAGATCGGTGTGCTCATCAGCGGTTCGGGTACCAACCTGCAGGCGCTGATCGATCTGATCGCCGCCGGCAAGCTCAACGCTTCGATTGAGCTTGTGGTGTCGAGCCGTCCTTCGGCTAAGGGTTTGCAGCGCGCTGAGCGCGCGGGCATCCAGACGCTCACGCTGTCCAAGGATGTCTATGCCGACCCCATCGCCGCCGACGAGATCATCGCGCACGAGCTGCTCGAGCGCGGCTGCGAATATGTGGTCATGGCCGGTTACATGCGCATGGTGCACACGCCGCTGCTGGCGGCGTTTCCCAACCGCGTGGTCAACTTGCATCCGGCACTGCTGCCGAGCTTTACCGGCGCGCATGCGATCGACGATGCCTTTGCGCGCGGCGTCAAGGTAACCGGTGTGACCGTGCACTTTGCCAACGAGATCTACGACAACGGCCCCATCATCGCCCAGCGCGCGCTGGCTGTCGAGGAAGGTTGGGATGTCGACACGCTCGAGGAGCACATCCACGCGATTGAGCACGTGCTGTATCCCGAGGTTGTTCAGATGCTCGCCGACGGCCGCGTCCACGTGCTGGAGAGCGGCAAGGTCGCAATTGACGCGCCTCGCGGCTAGCGGCGCACAGTACAATTTAGCCGAGTAGTCAGGGTGGTCATTGGCGCCAAGGCGCGCGTGGCCACCTTTTGTTTTGGGTAGTCATCGGGAACGGGCTTTAACGACTGGTCATTCAAGAACGTCGCAGGTGACTAGGTGAGAGAGGTGAGCGCATGGCGGATAACGAAGCGCTGTTTACGCCTGAGCTGGTGTTTTTTGATTGGGAGTGTGCGACGCCGGATGAGGTGTTCGCGCGGCTCGAGGGCGAGCTTGCACCACGTGGCTACATTGCATCCGGTTGGCTCGACGCCGTTCGCACGCGCGAGGATGCCTATCCCACGGGTCTTGCCATGCCGGCGGCAAACATTGCCATTCCGCATACCGATCCGGGGTTTGTGGCCAAGCCCTATATCGCGGTGGTGAAGCCCGCCGCGCCCGTGACATTTAACGCTATGGCTGGCATGGGCGCTCCGGTGTCGGCGCAGATCGTCATTAATCTGGGCATCGCCGAGCCGGGAGGCCAGGTCGAAGCCCTGCAGGCGCTCATGAACATCTTTATGGACGCCGATGCCGCAGCCGACGTGCTCGGCCAGACCACGTCCCAGGGCATGGTCGACGCCATCCGCCGCCACTTCTAAGGTGGGGCTGAGTCGGCACTTGGGGACTGTCCCTAACTGCCGGCTGCCAGAGCTGTCCCCTTTGCACCAAAATGGTGCAGATTAATCTGTCCCCAATGCACCAAGCGTGCCGCGGGGGCTGCGTTGTGACACAATGGCGTTTGTTCGATTCGTTATGCGAAAGGCCAACTATGGCAAATAAGAAAAAGAACTCCGAGGCCGCGCCGACGCCCGAGCAGCAGGCCCGCGCTGCCTCCAGCTCTCGCAAGAAGCAGCGCAAGACGTACGTGTCTAAGACCGTCAAGATCGTTCTGGTGGTCATCGGCGTGCTGGCGATGCTGCTTTCCGTCTCGGCGATGGCGTGCTCCGGCCTTATGTCGCAGGCTGAGGACACCTCGGGCTACAAGCTGACCGGCGGTGTTGCTGCCACTATCAACGGCACCAACCTTACCGAGGACACCGTGACCAAGCAGATCATGAGCATGCGCACGTCCTACGGCTACACCAAGGATGAGGATTGGGCGCAGTATCTGGTTGACAACGACCTCACGCCCAAGAAGTACCGCAAGCAACTCATCGACTCCTACACGCAGCAGATTCTGCTTCAACAGGCACAGAAGGAGAACGGCGTGACGGTGTCGGACGAGGAGGTCGAGAAGGCTTGGAAGGACGCGTGCAAGAGCGCGGGCGGTGCCAAGGCCTTTAAGAAGACCCTCAAGACCTACGGCTATACCGAGGACACCTACAAGGACTCGCTCAAGGAGAGTCTGGCACAGCAAAAGCTCAAGGACGCCGTGGCGCCCACCAGCAAGCCCAAGGACAGCGAGATTGTCGATTACATCAACGAAAACCTGTCCAGCTACAACGACGCCCGCCGCTCGTCGAACATCCTGATCAAGGTTGATTCCGACGCTTCCGACGAGGACAAGGCTGCCGCCAAGGCCAAGGCGCAGGAGTGCCTGGACAAGATCAACTCCGGTGAGCTGAGCTTTGAGGACGCCGTTGAGCAGTACTCCGAGGACACCGGTTCCAAGGAGAAGAAGGGCGATGTGGGCTGGGATAAGCTTACCACCTTCGTCGACAGCTACCAGACGGCGCTCGAGGGGCTCAACAAGGGCGACGTGAGCGACGTGGTCGAGTCGACGTACGGTTACCATGTCATCAAGTGCACCGACTACTTCCATGTCGATAATCAGGTTGATGATATCAACCAGGTGCCCAAGGCCATCAAGAAGTATGTCTCCAACGTGGTGAAGACGCAGGCGGCCAGCACCGCGTACAGCGAGTGGCTAGAGCAGTACAAGAAGGATGCCGACATCACCGTTAATCCCATGCCCAAGGACGTACCCTATAACGTGAGTCTGAAGGGCGTCACCAAGAGCTCGACCGACGATTCGTCGACGACTGAGTAATCATGGGGCGGTGCTCGCACGAGTGCCGCCCACGCTATTAGAGAGGATTTGCAGATGACCAACGAAGAGCTGCAGAAAGAAATGATCGCGGCCATGAAGGCCAAGGACAAGGTTCGCCTGTCCATCATTCGCCAGGTCAAGGCCGAGGTGAAGAATATCGAGGTTAACGAGCGCCGCGATGTGACCGAGGAAGACGTCAACAGCATGATCAAGCGCCTGATCAAGCAGACGAGCGAGACGCTGGAGATGTCCATCAAGGCCGGCACCGACCAGGAGCGTACCGACAACCTGACCGAGCAGGTCAAGATCCTGGAGAGCCTGCTGCCCGCGCAGGTTTCGGGCGAGGAGCTCGAGGCCCTGATCGAGCAGGTTATCGCCGAGCTGGGCGCCACGTCCAAGAAGCAGATGGGCCAGGTCATGGGTGCCCTGGGCAAGGCCACCGGCGGCAACTTCGATAAGCCGGCCGCAGCAAAGATCGTCGGAGCCCGCCTCGCGTAGGGGCCGAGTGGCACACAGTTGAGGCTGAGGGGGCGTGGCCGTCATGGTCGCGCCCCTTTTTGCTGGGCTGGGCACTCATTGGGGACAGGCTTAAATGAGTGCCCAATGAGCAGGTACTCATTTAAGTCTGTCCCCAATGAGTGGGTGGAAGGTTGCGGGTTCTTTACGGGAATGTAGTGTGGGCTGCGGAAACGTGGTTCTTTCCGTACAATAGTTCAACTCATGTAAACGCAGGGAAGGGACATTCATGGCAGACATGATCGAGATCAAGCATCTCAACAAGTACTTTGGCGACCTGCATGTGCTCAAAGATATCAACCTCACCGTCAAACGTGGCGAGAAGCTCGTAATGATCGGGCCTTCCGGCTCGGGTAAATCGACGCTCATCCGTTGCGTCGATTATCTGGAGGAGCCCACGTCGGGCGAGGTTGTCATCGACGGTACGCCGCTCACCAAAAAGAATCACCTGGAGATGGCTCGCAAGTATAGTTCCATGGTGTTTCAGCAGTTCAACCTGTATCCCAACATGACGGTGCTGGGCAACCTGACGCTCGCGCCCATCAAACTGCAAAAGAAGAGCAAGGAGGAGGCGACCGAGATCGCCATCGCTGCGCTCAAGCGCGTCGGCATGGCACATAAGGCCGGCGAGTATCCGCAGAATCTCTCGGGTGGTCAGCAGCAGCGCATCGCCATCGCCCGTGCCCTGTGCACCAAGCAGCCCATCATCCTGTTTGACGAGCCGACCTCGGCGCTCGACCCCGAGATGGTCCAGGAGGTTCTGGACGTTATGATTGAGCTCGCGCAGGAGGACATCACCATGATCTGCGTGACGCACGAGATGGGTTTTGCGCGTCAGGTGGCCGACCGCGTCATCTTTATGGAGGACGGCCGCATTCTGGAGGAGGGCACGCCCGAGCACTTCTTCGATAACCCCGAGAACCCGCGCTGCCGCGAGTTCCTGTCCAAGATTCTGCACTAGGCGCGGTGATGGACATGACGGATATGACGAGGGCGGCCGTGTCGCGCCGTCACTTTTTGCGGCTGGCGGGCGCCGGCATGCTTGCGCTGACGGGGACCGCGCTTACCGGTTGCGGCAACTCCACCAGCGGCGAGGGCTCCGACAAGGGCTCTAAGCTTGCGGCCATCAAGTCGCGTGGACATCTGAATGCCGGCGTTAAGAAGGATGTTCCCGGCTACGGCTATTACGACACCGCCAAGGGTCGCTTTGAGGGCATGGAAGTCGATTTGTGCTACCAGATCGCCGCTGCCGTCTTTGGCGTGAGCTACAAGGAGGCCCGTGCCCAGGAGCTTGTCGAGTTTAACGACGTAACACCCAAGACGCGCGGCCCGCTGATCGATAACGGCCAGCTTGACGTGGTCGCGGCGACCTACACCATCACCGACGAGCGCAAGAAGAGCTGGGATTTCTCGACGCCGTACCGCACCGACTACGTGGGGCTCATGGTCAAGAAGCGTTCGGGCTTTACCTCGATTGAGGATCTGGACGGCAAGGTCATCGGCGTGAGCCAGGGTGCTACCACGCAGGGCCTGATCGAGCAGATGATCAAGGACAACGGCTTTAGCTGCAAGCCAGAGTTTAGGGCCTTTAGCGGCTATCCCATCATCAAGAGCTCGCTCGACGCCGGCAATATCGACGTCTTTGCCATGGACCGCTCCACGCTGGCCGGTTACATGAACGAGACCGTTGAGCTGCTGCAGCCCGAGGTCAAGTTTGGCGAGCAGGGCTACGGCGTGGCGACCAAGAAGGGCTGTGACCTTTCGGCCGTGGTCGATCAGGTGATTTGCGATCGCCTGGCCGACGGCTGGCTCGACCAAGAGGTCAAGACCTGGGGTCTTGTATAGGCGCATCGTCCAAGGAAGGAATCAAATGCTCGAAGGATTATTTGACGCCGACCGTTGGTCGACGACATTTCAAAATATGGGGCCCTTCTGGGAGGGCTTTGGCGTGACGCTGCAAGTGGTCGTTGCCGGCCTGCTGTTGTCGCTGGTGCTGGGCACGCTGCTGGGCGTGTTCTCTACCACTCGCTCGCGCGTGCTGCGCGCCATAAGCCGCGTGTACGTGGAGTTTTACCAGAACACCCCGTTGCCCGTGCAGGTGCTCTTTATGTACATGGCCGGTCCGCAGTTTTTGCAGGCCATAACCGGTGCCGACCAGCCGGTGCGCATCGCGCCGTTCGTGCTGGGCTTCTTGGGCGTGGGTCTGTATCACGCGGCCTACATTTCGGAGGTCATCCGCACTGGTATCGAGGCGGTTCCGCGCGGTCAGATGGAGGCGGCCCAGAGCCAGGGCTTCACCCGTGCGCAGGCGTACTGGTACATCGTACTGCCCCAGACATTCAAGATCATTCTGCCGCCGCTGTGCAACCAGGCGCTCAACCTGGTCAAGAATACGTCGGTGCTGGCGCTTGTGGCCGGCGGCGACCTTATGTACCGTTCCGACAACTTTGTGAGTCTGTACGGTTACCTGCAGGGATACATCGTCTGCTGCCTTATGTACTTCATCATCTGCTTTCCGCTCGCCATACTGGTGCAGTGGCTCGAGCGCCGCTCCAAGGAGCGTCCGCGCGGTGTGAGCCTGGCCGAGCTGGGGCTCGACAACGTAGAGGAGGCCTAGCGCATGGAAATCTTCAACGCGACCAACCTGCTCTACATTTGGGGCGGCTTTGTTAAGACGATCGAGATCTCGGCGCTGTCGATCTTTTTCTCGCTCATCTTTGGCACGGTGCTGGCGCTCGTTAAAAGTTATGCGCCCCGTCCATTCCGTATTTTGGTGAGCGCCTATATCGAGCTGTTCCGTTGCACGCCAAACCTGCTGTGGATCCTGTTTATCTACTTTACGGTGCAGGGTTTGGACATTGTGATTTCGACCATCGCCTTTACGCTGTTTACCAGCGCTGTTATGGCCGAGATTGTGCGCGGAGGCCTCAACTCGATTCCGCGCGGCCAGTTTGAGGCAGCGCAGAGCCAGGGTTTTGGCTTCTTTGCCACCATGCGCTACATCATTCTGCCCCAGACGTTTAAGACGATCATTCCGGCGCTGTTTAGCCAGTGCACGACCGTCATCAAGGACAGCTCGTATCTTTCGGGCATTAACGTGGCCGAGCTCATGTACACGGCCAACGTCGTGATGGCCCACGCGATCGATCTGTCGCAGGTGCTTATGCTCTACGGCCTGGTGTTTGCGATGTACTTTGTGCTCAACTTTGGTATCTCGCTGCTGGTCCGAGCGTATCAACGTCGTATTGTGGCAGCGTAGAATGTGACAAAGGGACTGTCCCTTTGTCACATAGAGAAAGGAATCGCGATGAGCGATCTGGAGAATAAGAAGAATCCTGTGGTCATTACCATCGCGCGCGACTTTGGCGCCGAGGGCCACGAGATTGGTCGTATCCTCGCCGATGAGCTGGGGATTCCGCTGTACGATAACGAGCTGCTGGTGCGTGCTTCGCTGCGCGCGGGCGAGTCGCTCGACAAGATGGCCGCCTACGACGAGCGCCTGGCCGTGGAGAACATGGCGTTTCTGCCCGACCGCTACGATGCGCGTTCGTACTCGGACAAGTTGTTCCAAAAGATGAGCCAGGTGATTTTGGATCTGGGTGAGACCGAGAGCTGCATTATCGAAGGCCGTCTGTCCGATTATCTGCTGCGCAACAACCCCAACCACATCGCCGTGCTGGTGACTGCGCCCTTTGAGGACCGCGTCGAGATCGTGCGCAAGAAGCGCGGTCTCAACAAAAAGAAGGGCGCCAAGCTGGTCAAGCAGCAGCAGAAGGCGCGCGAGGCGTTCTATAAGCGCTACAGTGCCGGAAAGTGGAAGATGACGAGCGGTAAAGACATCGTCGTCAACCGCGCCAAGCTGGGCCGCGAGGGTTGCAAAGACGTTATTGCCGCAGCCTACCGCTACAAAGTAGCGCAGCTCGAAGACTAACCGACCAAAACCATCACAAAGGTGCCTGTCCCCTTTGTGGTGGTTTGGGCGGCCGGCATAGAAAAAGTCCCCGCCGGGCGTGTGCTCGACGGGGACTTTGCCGTTTGATGGCTAGCGCTGTAGGTGATTACTCGCCCAGCAAGCTCTTGGTGATCGAAGCGGCGGCCTTCTTGCCGGCGCCCATCGCCAGAATGACCGTAGCGGCACCGGTGACGATGTCGCCGCCGGCCCAGATGCGGGGATCGGTGGTCTGGCCGGTCTCCTCGTCGGCGACGATGTAGCCCCACTTGTTGAGCTCCATCTTGCCGCCGATCTTCTTTGCGAAGGGGTTGGCGTTTGTGCCGATAGCCGAGATCGCGACGTCGCAGGGGATCTCCTCGATGGCGCCCTCGATGGGCACCGGGCGACGACGGCCGGACTCGTCAGGCTCGCCGAGCTCCATCTTCTGGACCTTGACGGCGCACACGGAGCCGTCCTCGCCAGCGACAAACTCGAGCGGGGAAACGAGCGGCAGAACCTCGACGCCCTCGGCCTTGGCGTGGTGCAGCTCGGCACGACGGCAGGGCATCTCGTCCTCGGTACGACGGTAGGCGATGATGGCGTGCTCGGCGCCCAGACGCTTGGCGGTACGGACGGCGTCCATAGCCACGTTGCCGCCACCAAAGACAACGACGTTCTTGCCGTGCTTGGTGGGGGTGTCGTACTCGGGGAACTTGTTGGCCTTCATCAGGTTCACGCGGGTGAGGTACTCGTTCGCGAAGAAGACGTTGGGCAGGTTCTCGCCGGGGACGTTGAGGAACTTGGGCAGGCCAGCGCCGGTCGCCACGTAGATGGCGTCGAAGCCCTGCTCGAACAGCTCCTCGGCCGTGGCCATGTTGCCCACGACGGAGTTGTACTCAAACTTGACACCCATGTCCTCCAGGCCGTCAATCTCGCGCTTGACGACTGCCTTGGGCAGACGGAACTCGGGGATGCCGTAGACCAGCACGCCGCCGCCGGTAAAGAAGGCCTCAAAGACGGTAACGTCAAAGCCGTTGCGGGCGAGCTCGCCGGCGCAGGTGATGCCGGACGGGCCGGAGCCGACGACGGCGACCTTCTTGCCGTTCTTGGGAGCCATCTTGGGCGTGGAAGCGAGCTCGGGGCGATCACCCAGGAAGCGCTCGAGCTGGCCGATGGCCACGGGCTCGGACTTCTTACCACGGATGCACTTGCCCTCGCACTGGTTCTCCTGCGGGCAGACGCGGCCGCAGATGGCGGGAAGCATGGAGTCCTCGCGGATGGTATCGAGAGCGCCGCCGAAGTCCTTCGCGCGGATCTGCTCGATAAAGCGGGGAATGTTGATGTTGACGGGGCAGCCCTCAACACAGAACGGCTTCTTGCAGTTGAGGCAGCGCTCGGCCTCGGCCAGCGCCATCTCCTCGGTGAAGCCCTTGTCGACGGGGCGGAAGTCGCAGGCGCGCTCGGCAGCCGGCTCCTCGTTATCGGGGGTGCGGGGCGACTTCATATCGGCAACGAAACGACCGTTAACTAGTGGCATGCGCAGCTCTTTTCCTCATAGGCCTTGAGGGACTCGCCCTCTTCGGAACGGTAAGCGGCCTGGCGGGCACGAAGGTCATCCCAGTCGACCAGGGTGGCATCGAAGTCGGGGCCGTCGACGCAAGCGAACTTGGTCACGCCGCCCACCTCGACGCGGCAGCAGCCGCACATGCCGGTGCCGTCAACCATGATGGGGTTGAGCGACGCGGTGATGGGGGTGTCGTACTTCTGGGCGGTGAGGGTCGAGAACTTCATCATCGGAACGGGGCCGACGCAGAAGACCTGGCTCACGGCCTTGTCCTGCAGCAGGCGCTCCAGCGGAGCGGTGACAACGCCCTGCTCGCCGTAGGAACCGTCGTCAGTGGTGATGTGGATGTGGTCCTCGTCGAGGAGCTCGCGGAACTGGTCCTCCATGAGCAGGAGGTCCTTGGTGCGGGCGCCCATGATGGCGTGCACCTCGTGGCCGGTCTCGACCAGGTGCTTGGCGACCGGGAAGGCAATTGCCAGGCCGACGCCGCCGCCAATGACGGCGCAGGGGCCCTCGGCCATCTCGGTGGGAACGCCCAGCGGGCCCACGACGTCGCGCAGCGACTCGCCGGCCTCGTAGGTGGAAAGCATCTCGGTGGTCTTGCCGATCACCATGAAGATGAACTCGACCCAGCCCTCGTCACCGTTCCAGCCAGCTAAGGTAAACGGGACACGCTCGCCCGTCTCGTTGGCGCGAACCATGAGGAACTGTCCAGCGTGCGCATGCTTGGCGATTGCGGGCGCCTCGATGCGGAACTTGAACACCTTCTCCGAGAACTGCGTCTTCTCCAGGATCTTATACATAGAACCCCTCTCTTGTTAGGGCTGCCGAACCGTGCCTCCACGGAAATGGACGGTAGCCCGAGTAAAACCGTACGCGCACAGGCGTTGTGCAGACATACGGTGCAAATTATACCCTCATGGCAATGTCGCTTACGTGTATCTTTGGCAGGCGGGAAAAGTGACCTGCCAAAAAGGGACAGGTTTATTTTGGTCGGTTTTATCAGGCAAAACGGCAAAGGGGGCCGGCCTCGCGCTTCGTTGAGGCCGGCCCCCTTTGGGGCGTTATGCATGTATGGTGGCAGCATGTTTATTGCGATGTATCGACTGCGGCGTTTCCGCAGATAAAAGCTGCCAAAATAAACCTGTCCCTAAATGGTAGGTTTTAGTGCTTCCCGTTGGCGGAAGCGGCGCCGTTTACGTGATCGCGGGCGTAGATTACGCCGTGGACGATGGCCAGACCGGCGGCATCTGCGGCGCGGGCGCAGGTGTCCTGGAAATCCTCGGCTTCGCGGGCGCGCAGCTGCTTGAGCACGTAGTCTGCCACGGCCATCTTGCCGGGAGGGTTGCCGATGCCGGTGCGGATACGGCTAAAGTCGCGGCTGCCCATCTTGTCGATGATGGAGCGCAGGCCGTTATGGCCAGCATGGCCGCCGCCCACCTTAACACGCACGTCGCCGGCGGGAATATCGAGCTCGTCGTGGATTACGAGTAGCTCCTCGGCCTTGATTTTGTATTCGCGGCAAAGCTTGGAGATGGGGCCACCCGAGGTATTCATGTACGACTGCGGCTTGACCAGCACGATCTGGCGCTTGCCGCCCTCTTCCTCGGCATCGTTGATATTGATGAGCGCGACCTCGGCGCCTGCTTGGTTTTTCCAGTACGTGACGCCGGCCTGACGGGCCAGCTCGTCGATCGCCTTAAAACCGGCGTTGTGGCGGGTCTCGGCATACTCATCGCCAGGGTTGCCAAGTCCGGCAACCATGCGAATCTTAAGCGGCTGTGCAGCTGCCATGTTCATCCTTTCGTTACACAAAAGTTCAATCAACGACAAAGGCTACCACGCCCGCCGAAGGCGAGGAAAGGTTGCAGCAAAGTCATTTCAGAAAACAGCTGCCCCGAGACAGCAGGAAGCCCCGGACACGCCGGGAGGGGTTATCAAAGCGAACATCCCGCAGCCGCAAAGCGGCGAGGACGTTCGCGTGATAACCCCGCAGGCGTGTCCGGGGCTTCCGGAGGGATGCGAGGGTCGAGCGACTACAGCGCGAAGTCGCCGCCGACGAGCGTGGAGACGGGCTCCTCGTGGTAAACGGCGGAGATGGCCTGAGCGAACTCCTCGGCGACCGAGATGGTCTTGATCTTGCCACCGACCTCGACGGGAATGGCGTCGGTGACGAGGCACTCGACGATGGGGGCGTCGTTCAGACGCTCGATGGCCGGACCGGAGAAGATGCCGTGGGTGGCGCAGACGTAGATATCGCCAGCGCCCATAGCCTTGAGCTCCTTGACGTTGGCGCACAGGGTGCCAGCGGTGTCGATCATGTCGTCGTTGATGATGCAGGTCTTGCCCTTGATGTCACCGATGATGCCCATGACCTCGGCGGCGTTGTGGCGCGGACGGCCCTTGTGGGCGATGGCCAGGTCGCAGCCGAGCATGTCGGACAGCTTCTTGGCGGCCTTGGCGCGGCCCACATCGGGGGAGACGACAACCAGGTTGTCGGTGTCGAAGTGCATGTCGTTGTAGTACTGGCCAAACAGCGGCAGCGCGGACAGGTGGTTAACCGGGATATCGAAGAAGCCCTGAATCTGGCCCTGGTGCAGGTCGAGGGTGATGATGCGGTTGACGCCGGCGCGCTCGAGCAGGTTGGCGACGAGGCGGGCGGTGATGGGCTCGCGCGGGCCGGCCTTGCGGTCCTGGCGGGCATAGCCGTAGTGGGTGATAACGGCGGTGATGGAGCGGGCGGATGCGCGCTTGGCAGCGTCGGTGGCGATGAGCAGCTCCATGAGCATGTCGTTGACGTTGCCGCCGGCCACGGACTGAATCAGGAAGACGTCGGCGCCGCGGACGGTCTCGTCGTAGCGGGCGTAAATCTCACCGTTGGCGAACTGCTTTAGCGTAAGGCCCGAAAGCTCGACCCCAAGGAACTCAGCGATCTTCTGAGCGAGGGGACGGTTGGAGGAACCGGAATACACGCGGATGGACTTGCGCATATTCTCCGACTTCTCGGGATCATTAATCGGCATTACCCTTCTCCTTTATATCGAATGCCATATAGATGCCTTGTTGCATTGTAACCGCGCGGCGGGGTTTATCGAGTCTTGATAACGTCTTTACCGTCAACGGACACGAACCGACCACTCATCCGGCCGCGCAGGTCAGCATAGAAAAAGGAGCCGTCCCCACGGAAGCGGCTCCTTAGATGCTTGGTAAAACGTTATACCTCGTCGTCCTCGTGCAGGCGGCGGCGATAATCGGCGGCCCAGCCCTCAATATTTACCTGACGGGCGCGGCCCAGACCGAGTGCGTCTGCCGGGACCGGCTCAGTGATGACGGAGCCGGCGGCCACGAGCGCGCCGTCGCCAATCTGGGCGGGCGCGACCATCATGGTATCGGAACCGATGAAGGCATCCTTGCCGATGACGGTTTTGTGCTTGTGTACGCCGTCGTAGTTGCAGGTGATGGAGCCGGCGCCCACGTTGACGCCGGAGCCCATGGTCGTGTCGCCGATGTAGGACAGGTGCGGCACCTTGGAGCCCTCGCCGATCGTGGACTTCTTGATCTCCACGTGCGTGCCGGCCTTGGAGCCGTCGAGCATGTGGGTACCCGGGCGCAGGTAGGCGCGCGGGCCGCAGTCGACGCCGTTCTCGATGACGGCCTCGATGGCGATGGTCTCATCGATGATGCAGCCGCTGCCGACGGTGGTGTCGGTGAGACGGCTGTTGGGGCCGAGCTGGCACTCCTCGCCCACGGTGACGTGGCCGATCAGGTGCGTCTGCGGCCACACGACGGTGTCGCGGCCGATGGTGGCGTCGGGGCCGATCCAGGCCTGCGTGGGGTCGATGAAGGTAACGCCCTCGGCCATCCAGTGCTCGTTGATGCGGTCGCGCGCGATGGCGGTGAGCTGCGCGAGCTGGATGCGGCTGTTGACGCCCAGGCCGTCGCGGTAGTCATCGCAGTGGAAGATGGAGACTGCCTGGCCGTGGCCCTTGAGGATCTCGAGCATGTCGGGCAGATAGTACTCGGACTGCGCGTTGTCGTTGCCGATCTCGTCAATGTGCGCGGCGAGCTGCGCGCCGTCGAAGGCGTAGCAGCCGGCGTTGCACTCGAGCAGCGTGGCGGCCTGCTCGGGTGTGCAGTCCTTCTGCTCGATGATGCGTTCGATCTGGCCGTCGGCACCCAGCTTGATGCGGCCGTAGCCGAAGGGGTCGGGCGGGGTCATGGTCATGACGGTGCAGGCGAGCTCGCCGGTGGCGACGGTCTGCGCGAACTTGGCGACGGTGTCGGCGGTGATGAGCG
The DNA here is from genome assembly GCF_963360655.1 of Collinsella aerofaciens. Taxonomy (NCBI): domain Bacteria; kingdom Bacillati; phylum Actinomycetota; class Coriobacteriia; order Coriobacteriales; family Coriobacteriaceae; genus Collinsella; species Collinsella aerofaciens. The sequence continues at coordinate 1,115,983 of NZ_OY725712.1, read as the reverse complement.
GCAGGTCGCCGTTGAGCACGACGACGGGGCCTTGCGTGATGCCGCAGGCCTCGAGCGCGACCTTCACGGCGTGACCGGTGCCCAGGCGCTCGGTCTGCTCAACGCACTCGACCTTGGTGGCGCTGTTGGCATAGGCGCCGTCGATGAGGGCGCGCATCTCGTCGGCGTGGCTGCCGATGACGACCACGACGCGGCTGCAGCCGGCCTTGATGGTGGCGTCGACGATCCACTGGACCATGGGCTTGCCCAGGATCTTGTGCGAAACCTTGCAGTGGTTCGACTTCATGCGGGTGCCCTCGCCGGCAGCGAGGATAATTGCGGTTGCGTCCATGTGATCTCCTGTTACGTTATAGAGACGTGTGTTTGGAAACGATACACGGCGCAATATGATACCGCAGGCATATGTTGAGCGCGTAGCGATTGGTTTGCGGCGGTTGAGGCTTGCGCCGCCGGCGTGGCGTTTGCACTGCTTGCGTGCGGCGTTGGCGGTGCTGCGGAGCTGTCGTTTGAGCGAGGAGACGGGGGTGCCCGTGGACAACATGCGTGAGGAGTTTGGCGGCGAGCCCGTCGCGGCATTCTCGATGTCGCATCCGGCTGTGCCGGCACTCTATATAGTGCTGACGCTGGGACTCACCATGTCCTCGATGCAGCCGGTGCTGATTGCGCTGTCACTTGCGGGCGGGCTGGCGTATGGATTTGCGACGCGTGGGGCTGCCCACACGCTGGGCGCACTTCGCTGGCAGCTGCCGGTGATTTTGATTATCGCGCTGGTCAATCCGCTGTTTAGCGCCTCGGGCTCGACGGAACTGTTCCGTATTGGCATGCGCGCGGTGTATCTGGAGAGCATGGTATACGGCCTGTGCATGGGCGGGCTGTTTGTGGCGAGCGTGCTGTGGTTTGAGGCGGCGACGTCGATGCTCGAATACGACAAGGTGCTTGCGCTTTTGGGCAACGCCGCGCCGGTGATCGCGCTCATGATTTCGATGTGCATGCGGCTTATCCCGCAGTTTTTGCGTCGCGGTCGTACGGTACTGGCGGTGCAGGATGCGATTGATGTGCCGGGCCGCGCGCCGGCCGACCCCGTGCGCTCGCGCTTGCGGGCATCGAGTGTGTTGATGGGCTGGGGCATGGAAGATTCGCTGGAGCGCGCGGACGCCATGCGCTCCCGTGGGTGGGGCGCCGCGACGCGTCGAACGACGTATGCGCGGTATCGGCTGGGGCGCAGCGACGTTGCCGCGCTGGCTGGGCTTGCGCTGTTTGGCGTGGTCACGGTGACAGTGGCGTGGACCGCGACGACGCAGTATTCGTTTTATCCGCAGCTCTCGGTGCCGGCGCCGTGGCCGGGCTATGTCGTGTACGCTGCCTGGATGGTGCTGCCTTGCGTGTTGCACGCGATTGATGAGAAGAGGTTTGGCTGATGGCTCGGTTGGATAGGGGCCCGGCGGCGGGTGTGGCATATGGCTCGGCCGCGCCGGCGATTGAGGTGCGAGGCCTTAGTTTTGCCTACCCCGATGCTGATGCTGCGGTGCTCGAGGGGCTCGACTGGTCTGTTCCCCAAGGTGCATTTGCGTTGCTTGTTGGCGGTACCGGATCGGGTAAGTCGACGCTGCTGTCGCTGCTCAAGCCCGAGATCGCGCCGGCGGGCGAGCGCACTGGCGAACTGCGCGTGCTGGGCGAGAACGTTGCCGACATGGACGTGCGGGCATCGGCGGAGCGCGTGGGCTATGTGTTCCAGGATCCCGAGAACCAGATTGTGTGCGAGACCGTGTGGCATGAGATGGCGTTTGGCCTAGAGAATCTGGGCGTGTCGCGCGACGAGATGCGCCGCCGTGTTGCCGAGACCAGCTATTTCTTTGGTCTGGAGGACTGGCTTCATCGCGATACCGACACGCTTTCGGGTGGCCGCAAGCAGCTGCTGTCGCTTACCGCCGTCCTGGCGCTGCGTCCGCGTGTGCTGCTACTCGACGAGCCCACGTCTCAGCTCGATCCCGTTGCCGAGAAGAATTTTCTGCACGCGCTGTTTCGCGTGAACCGTGAGCTGGGCTGCACGGTTGTTGTGGCTACGCATCAACCGCGGCCGATGCTCGAGTATGCGACGCGTGCGTACCGGATTGAGGGCGGTCGCGTGCGCGAGGTGGCGGATATGGCTTCTTTGGGACGCCGAGAATCGCTGTTTTCCGATGAGATGTTGGGGTGGGGTGCCATCCGATGTGCAAAAAACGGAGTATTCAGCAGGCGTGAGGACAATTTGGGCTCTCTGGAGCCGCCCGGGGACGTATCGAGCGCGAAAAAAAGTTCAGAATTGGACAAATCGTCCGAATTTGTGGCGCAAACGTCGCTCGAGAACGGCTCGGAAGCCTTCCCGCGCACGGATGGAAGCAGAATACTCCAAAAAATGCACGGCGGGTCGGCTACCACCCTGTCGGAAGGCTGGTTTCGCTACGATCGCGCGGGCGGTTGGGTGCTGCGCGGGCTCGACGTTGCGTTTTCGGCCAGTGCGGTGCATGCGATCGTGGGCGGCAACGGATGCGGTAAGTCGACGATGCTCTCGGTGCTGGCGAAGACCGCCAAGCTGCAGCGCGGCCGCATGGTGCGCGGAGCGGCCTCGGCGGCGCTGCTGCCTCAGAATCCCAAAGCATTGCTGGTTGCCGAGACGGTGCGCGACGAGCTGATGGAATGGGCCTCGACCTGCGGATATGACGAGAACTTGGCGCGGGAGCGTGCGGCGCAACTGGGATTGGACGGCCTGGAGACGCGCCACCCTTACGACCTCTCGGGCGGACAGCGCCAGCTGCTTGCGCTGGCAAAGCTGCTGCTGATCGGCCCCGAGCTGCTGCTGCTTGACGAGCCCACGAAGGGCCTTGACCTGGAGAGCCGCCGCATCATCGCCCGCGCCCTGCGTGACCATGCGAAGGCTGGCGGCACCGTCATCATGGCTACGCACGATTTGGACTTTGCCGAGCAGGTAGCCGACGACGTCGCCATGATGTTTGACGGCGAGATTGCCTGCATGGAGCCCCCGGCCGACTTCTTTGCCGACAACGTGTTCTATAGGGCGTGATGGGATGACGGACTGTCGTTTCTCGCGTTTACTCACAAAACTGGAGATCCCGCTGTTGTTGGCGGTGCCGGCGGTGATGGCAGCGGCGTTGCTGGCGGGCGTTGAGCAGGCGGCGCTTGCCATGCTTGTCGTGGTGGCGCTGGTGCTTGCACTGTTCTTTGCGGGTTACGAGGCATCTCGTCCGGGTTTGCGCCAGATTATGCCCACGCTGGTGCTGGCGGCGCTGGCGGCGGCGGGGCGCATCCTGTTTGGGCCCATTCCCGACTTTAAACCGGTGAGCGCCATCGCCATTATCGCGGGGGCGACGCTTGGTCGCCGCAATGGTTTTATGGTTGGCGCGCTGGCGGCGCTGACCAGCAATTTCTTTTTTGGGCAGGGCATGTGGACGCCATGGCAGATGTATGCCTGGGGCCTGGTTGGCTATGTTGGCGGTGCGCTGGCGCATGCCGGTGCGTTCGACCGTGCGGATGGAACCGTGCGCATGCCGGCGCTGATGGCGTACGGCTTTGCTTCGGGTCTGCTGTACGGCGTGGTGATCAACGCGTACGACATTATCGGTTTTGTACAACCGCTCACGTGGGCGGGCGTCGTGGCGCGTCTTGCCACGGCAGTGCCGTTCGATATCACACACGGCCTCGCGACCTGCGTGTTCTTGGCCGCCCTCTACAAGCCTTGGTGTCGACGGATCAACCGCGTTGTCGTGAAATACGGGCTGTAGGGCTGGTTGCGCCGGGGCGTGAATCAATACTTCCGAAGTACCATTTCAAAACTATGCCGGTTTACGGGGCTAGATTAGCGTAGGCCGACCATACCGGCTTTTTTCAAAATAGAGCAAGCCGTTTACCTGAGGTTTTATTATTTCGGAATTGCGTATGGTTGGGGGTTCGCGATTCAGCCCCGTAAACCGGCATAGTTTTGGAATGGCCGGCTGATATGACGGGCATCGTGGCCCTCAGAGAGCCAAATCGATCCGTTTTCCTCCGTCCCCAGACGTCCCCGGGGAATCAGTTGGCGGCGCTTGCCACGAAACTGGCCCATCTACTACGTTTAGCTTGATACCCCCGACCATGACCGCGTTTTACGAAAAACCGCAGGCTTTCTACCTGCGGTTTTCTTTTTGCGTTGTTCGCTGTGGTTGAGGGTAGTGGCTTAAACGTAGTAGATGGGTCAGTTCCGTGGCGGGAGGGCCGCGTGGGTTCCCTCGCGAGGTGAAAATGATCCCTTTTCCTCCGTCCCCAGGGGATCAATTGGGGCTAGAGTTCTAGCGTGAGGGTGACGGGGCAGTGGTCGCTGCCGAAGATGTCGCCGCGGATGCCGGTGTCGCGAACGTTGGCGGCGATTGCGTCGCTTACCAGGAAGTAGTCGATGCGCCAGCCGGCGTTGTTCTTGCGGGCATTAAAGCGATAGCTCCACCAGCTGTAGACGCCCTCAACGTCCGGATTAGCCGTGCGCCAGGTATCGGTAAAGCCGGCGTTGAGCAGCTCGGTAAACTTACCGCGCTCTTCGTCCGAAAAGCCTGCGTTGCCGCGGTTGGACTTGGGGTTCTTAAGGTCGATCTCTTCGTGCGCCACGTTAAAGTCGCCGCAGGTTACGACGGGCTTGCCGGTTTCGTGCTCAAGCGCGCCCAAAAAGCCGCGATAGGCATCGTCCCAGGCCATACGCACGTCGATGCGCGCGAGCTCATTTTGCGCGTTGGGCGTATAGACGTCGACAAACCAAAACTTGTCGAACTCGAGCGCACAGACGCGGCCCTCGGTTGCGGCTTGGGCAACGAGCTCGGCGGCCTCGCCCTCGCCGGCGTAGGGCAGCAGCGCGTCGGCGCGCAGCACGCGTAGCGGCTCCTGGCGGCTAAAGACCGCGGTGCCCGAATAGCCTTTGCGCTCGGCGTAGCTCCAGGTTTGGTGATAGCCGGGCAGGTCGATATCGACCTGGCCCTCCTGCAGCTTGGTCTCCTGCAGCGCCAGGATATCGACGTCGAGTTCTTGCGCGATCTGGATAAAGCTCGGGTCCTTTTTGAGCACGGCGCGCAGGCCGTTGACGTTCCACGAGGCGAAAGTGTAAGTCTGAGGCATGGTGTCCTTTCGACGGGGTTGGCAGGCTTAAGATTAGCGCAACAGGGGCGGGGTGGGCTCCGTGCATGCTGACTTAAAGGCCGCATGCTGGGACGTCGCTCAACGCTGCCCGACTAACAAGGACGGAGGACTCATATGACGCAGGCAATATCGGACCCCAGGCAGGCCTCCGCCGCGCTGGCGGATCTGTTTGACACCCACAAGCGCGTGGTCTTCTTTGGCGGCGCTGGTGTTTCCACGGCAAGTGGCATCCCCGATTTCCGCAGCGTGGACGGCCTGTATCACCAGCAGTTTGCCTATCCGCCCGAGACCATGCTGTCGCATAGCTTTTACGAGGCACATCCTGCGGAGTTCTTCGACTTTTACCGCACCAAGATGATCGCGCTTAACGCTAAGCCTAACCGCTGCCACACCAAGCTGGCCGAGCTGGAGCGCGCCGGCAAGCTCGACGCCGTGGTGACGCAAAATATCGACGGTCTGCACCAGGCGGCCGGCTCGCAGCGCGTGTTCGAGCTGCACGGATCGGTCCATCGCAACATTTGCCAGTCGTGCGGCGCGGTCTATAGCGCCGAGTGGATTTGCTCGCGCGAGCACGAGGACGCCGCGGGCGTGCCTGTGTGTCCTGCGTGCGGCGGGCGCATCAAGCCCGATGTGGTGCTCTACGAGGAGCCGCTCGATGAGCATGTGCTGACCGGTGCCGTTGCCGCCATCGCCGCGGCCGATGCCCTCATTGTGGGTGGGACCTCGCTCGTGGTGTATCCGGCGGCGGGCCTTACGCGTTACTTTACCGGCGATACGCTGGCCATATGCAACCTTGCTCCCACCGATCAGGATGCAAATGCCGACCTGCTGATTTCTTGCGACATCGCGGCCGCGTTTGCGTTCTAGCCCGCGCGCGCGGATACAATAGAAAGACTGAGTGCAAAGCGACCCCGCCGCCAGCTCCCCAAGCTCGGCGGCGTGGGCATTTTAGGAGGATGTTCATGGCGAACGACAGCAAGACATGGCGGTGCGGAAAGTATGAGCTCAGCTTTGACCGTCCGCGCATCATGGGCGTCCTCAACGTGACGCCCGATTCGTTTAGCGATGGCGGGGAGCACTTCGACCCCGATGCCGCCATCGAGTACGGCCTGGCGATGCTCGACGCCGGCGCCGACATCATCGACGTGGGCGGCGAGTCCACGCGCCCCGGCTTTACCCCGGTCAACCCCGACGAGGAGGCTCGCCGCGTGCTGCCCGTGGTGCGTGCGCTGGCCAAGGAGGGCGCCATCGTCTCGATCGACACGCGTCATGTGGCGGTTGCCAAGGCGGCCGTGCGCTGCGGCGCCTCGATCGTCAACGACGTGACCGGCTTCACCGATCCCAAGATGGTCGAGTTCGTTAAGACGAGCACTTGCGGCGTCATCGTGATGCATGCCGGCGAGGTCGCCGCGCCCGTCCGCACGCACGCAACGGTGCAGCTCGATACCTCGGCAGCGGCGTTTGTTGCCGAGAAGGCGCGCGAGGCGGCTGCCGAGGCCGCGCGTGAGGCCGAGAAGCCGGCTCGCCGCCGTCGCGGCAAGTTGCTGGGCGAGCCTAAGCCGGAGGCCAAGCTTCCGGGCGGCGTGGTGCAGCCCTCGTTGCCGTTTGGCGAACCGGAGCCCACGTCCGAGCCTGCAAGCGAGCAGGAGACGCCGGCCGCCGAGCAGGCTGCTGCCGCCGAGACCGTCGCGCCCGCGCCCGAGGCCGCGCCCGCAGCCACCGAGGCCGCATCGGAGTCCAATGACCGCCTGGCCGCCATGATGCGCCGCAGTGCCCGCCGTGAGGAGGCCTATGTGCCCACCTCGCAGCTCCGCCGCTTTACCCTGCCCGATTCGGCGCCCATCATGCGCCGCGTCATGGGCTTTCTGTCCGACCAGGCCCGCACGCTCATCCATGCCGGCGTGTCGCGCGACCGCATCTGCATCGATCCTGGCCCGGGCTTTGGTAAGTCGGCTAACGAGGACATCGTCATCCAGCGCGAGACTGCCAAGATGGCGTCGCTGGGCTACCCGCTCATGTGCGCCGTGTCGCGCAAGCGCTTTGTGGGCGCCGTCTCGGGCGTGACCGAGGCCGCCGAGCGCGATGCCGCCACGTTTGGCGTGTGCCTGGGCGCCATCCAGGCCGGTGCCAACATCGTGCGCGTGCACGACGCCGCGGGTTTTGCGCAGTTCCTGAACGGTTACTGGGCGGTTGCCAAGCCGCAGCCGCGCCGCGCGTTTGTGGCCGTGGGCTCCAACCTGGGGCATCGCTGCGACAACATCCGCGCCGCACGCGAGATGATCGCCGAGATTCCACTCACCTGCGTGTCCAACTCCTCCAAGATTTACGAGAGCGAGCCGGCCTACGAGACGCGCCAGGACGCGTTTGCCAACGCCGTCATCGAGATCAAGACCGAGCTGGCGCCGTTGGTGCTGCTCGACGAGCTTATGAAGATCGAGGCCGAGCTGGGGCGCGACCGCTCCAAAAAGGCCAAGGCCAACGGTCCGCGCACCATCGACCTGGACCTGCTGTGGATGGACGGCGAGACCCACGGCGGCAAAAAGCTGCGCCTGCCGCATCCGCTGATCGGCGAACGCGATTTTGTGCTGGTGCCGCTCGAGGACCTGATGCACGACCCGGCGCGGTTCTTCCGCTACAACGGCGTCGAGGTCAAGGAGCCCGAGGACCGCGTGGGCCATATCGTGGGCGAATTGGGGCGTATGTAGATGATCGAGATGAATGCTGTTGCCGCTGGCACCGAGCTCGACGCGGCGCGCGACGCGGGCCGCGAGGGCATGTCCGCGGGCTGGTGCGCGTGGAGCGCGGGCGATGCATCGCTGATGTTTTCGCTGATCGTGCGCCCGGACGTGAACATGCATGCCTTCCACGGCCTGCCGTTTGTGGCTGCGATGGGCATGATGGACGCGCTCGTGGGCACGGCTTCGACGCCGGGGTTGGGCCTTGCCGGTAAGGTGGGTATCCAGTGGCCGAGCGATATCGTGTGCGGTGCGCCTGCGTTTGAGACGTCGCTCGCGCGTGTTGCCGTGAACGGCGGTGCCGCTGCTGCGGGCATGTTCGGTGCCGTGACGGTGGATATTGAGCGTTCGGCGCTGGGCGAGCTTGGTGTGGACGTGGCTGACGAAGCGCTGGTCGAGACGCTGGCCGCCGCCGTGCTGGCCCGCGTGGACGCTTGGGCGGTTGTTGCCAACACGCCGCAAGGCGCCGCAGGGCCGCTGGCTCCCGTGCTGGGCGAGTACTTCGACATGGTGCCGCTGCTGGGCCGCCAAGTTGCGGCGGTGTCGCCCAACGGCCTGCCGCTTGCGGTCGGTGTGTTTGCAGGCCTGGACATCTGGGGCCGCGCGACCATTAAGACCGATGCCGGCGAGCAGGAGTTTCCGCCCGAGGCCGTACGAATTCGCGGGCTGTAGCGCGGGGCGTTCGCGCCCAAAGATAGACATGACAACAAGACCCTCCTCGGCCTGTGCCGGGGAGGGTTTCGCCTATCTGGGGAATGGGTTGCCAGCGCCCTATTCCTCAAAACTGAAAAATTTTCGTTTTTGAGGAATAGGATTAAGGCAGCTCGGTCTTTCGCGAGGTATATTCGCTATAGAGCCTATTCCTCAAAACTGAAAATTTTTCAATTTTGAGGAATAGCGATAAAAGACCGCGAGGAGGCCCCAATGAAACTCATCAATAGAACGTCATATATGGACACGTTGACGAGCCTTATTGGCGTGCCGGACATCAAGGTCATCACGGGCATCCGTCGTAGCGGTAAATCAAAATTGCTCGAGGCCCTCCGCGATTACGTGGAGGCAAATCTGTCCAATTCGAATGTCATCCATATCAACTACAACCTCGATGAGTTCGAGAATCTGCTCGAGTATCACGCGCTGCTCGCCTATGTAAAAGAGCATCGAGTGTCCGGCAAACAAAACTTTCTGCTTATCGATGAAGTTCAGATGTGCGACGGTTTTGAGCGTGCGATCAACAGCCTCCACGCATCCGAGCAGTACGACATATTCATTACCGGATCGAATGCCTTTTTGCTGTCGAGCGATCTGTCGACGCTCTTTACGGGGCGTACGTTTGAGATCGAGGTTTTCCCATTCTCGTTTGAGGAGTATCGACTCTATGGCGACGAGGGCGAGGTCGACCGCGACTTCGATGAGTACGCGAGAACCGGCGGTATGTCCGGCTCCTACCCTTATCCACTGCAGGAGCAGCGTTATCAATATCTCTCCAATGTCTTCAAAACGCTCATCGTGAGAGATATCGTGCAGCGGCATAACGTGAGAAACGAATCGGCGCTGCTGCGCATTGCCGATTACATGATGGACAACGTATCCAACATAACGTCGGCACGTAACATTACGGATATTTTGAACGCGGATGGGCTAAAGATAACGAACAAGACGGTCGGCACGTACATGGGGTGCCTGTGCGATGCGTTTGCCTTCTATAAAGTTCGTCGGTACGACATCCGCGGCAAAAAATACCTTAAGAGCGGCGAGAAGTATTACCTGGCAGACCACGCGTTCAAATACGCGCTGCTCGGTACACGTGATATGGATTGGGGACGCGTATACGAGAACATGGTGGCAATCGAGCTGCTGCGCCGCGGATACGAGGTATACGTCGGCGTGCTCTATAAAAAGGAAATAGACTTTGTAGCAATCAAGCGAAGCGAGAAGCTCTACATTCAGGTGAGCGACGACATCAGCTCGGATAAGACATTTGAACGCGAGATTTCACCACTGCTGAGCATTGGCGACGCGTACCCCAAGATGATTCTCGCCCGCACGCATCACGAGGCCACGGACCGCAATGGGGTGCAGATCGTGGACCTGGCGAGGTGGCTGTGCGACGAGGCCTAGCAGAAAGCCCTATTCCTCAAAACTGAAAATCTTTCGATTTTGAGGAATAGGGCCGATGCGTTGCCTAGTTCGCCGCTCGCGCTCGTGCTCGACTTAAGCCCCTGTCCTATCCCAGCTCCTGCATGCGGCGGTAGATTTCGCAGATACCCTTGATGGTGAGCTGTCCGTCGACCACGTCGAAGGCATCGGTCGAATCGGCGACGATGCTGGCGAGACCGCCCGTGGCGATAACGGTGGCATCCTCGCGGCCCAGCTCGCGCTTCATGCGCGCGACCAGGCCCTCAGCCATGGCGGCGGCGCCCATCACGGCGCCGACCTTGATGCACTCCTCGGTATCGCGGCCGATGGCGTGCTCGGGCGCCTCGAGCGGCACGCTGGCGAGCTTGGCGGCACGGGCGGCAAGCGCGTCCATGGAGATGCGAATGCCCGGCGCGATCGCTCCGCCAATGTAATAACCGTCCTCATCGATGACGTCGATATTGGTCGCGGTGCCAAAGTCCACCACGATTGCCGGCGCGCCGTAGAAAGTTTCGGCCGCAACGGCGTTAGCGACGCGATCGGCGCCTACGGCTTGGGGACGCGCCGCGCGCAGCTTGGTCACCGCGGCCGTCTGCGGCCCGATGACGATGGCGTCCGCGGCAATGCGGTCGGCCACGGCGTGCCATTCGCGCGAGAGCTGCGGCACCACGCCGGCAAAGGCGATCGCGTCGACCGCGTCGAGCGAAAGGCCGTACATCTTAAAGAAACCCATCAGGCGCACATGGATCTCGTCGGCGGTATAGGAGCGGTCGGTGGGCATGCGCCACGACTGCACCAGCTCGTCTCCGTCAAACAGGCCCATGGCCGTCTGCGTGTTTCCCATATCGATAGCGAGCAGCATGTCTACTCCCGGTGTTGGCATAAAAGGACGCGCACCATTGTATACGCGTCGCCGACGGCACTCGGCTGCGATTCGTTTACGGTGATAGGGGCTGAGGGGTTTAAATATGAAGGAATTATGCTCCACGAGTTTTTCCTTGCCGTTTACCGAACTCCCGCGTAATATTCTTTCTTGCGCACATGAGGCGCCCAGACATTGCGGGGTGGAGCAGTCTGGTAGCTCGCCGGGCTCATAACCCGGAGGTCGTAGGTTCAAATCCTGCCCCCGCGACCAAGAACTTGCAGCTCGTCGGCCTAGCCGACGAGCTTTTTTGTTATTCCGGGACCGTGTTCTCGGTCCAATTCTTGGCCTCTCAAACAAAATCTCGATCTGTAACATCTAGACCCGATTTAGGCGGCTAGGTGTTACAGATCGAGAAAAACCCGCTGTTGGGCTCATCCCATCCACCTGCCGCTACCTGCTGTCCGCCGATTTCCGTTGCGCTGCTGTATTCCCATGCCATATCCTCTAGATAACTACGCGGCATTATCGCCGCCGCGCCTACAAGAGAGGAATGTCCATGACCACACCTGCATCCAAGCTGCTCCAGCCCATTACGGTTGGCCCCCTTGAGCTCAAGAACCGCATTATGTTTCCGCCGCTGACCACCGGCTACGAGGAGCGTGACGGTTCCATCGGCGAGCGCAGCCTGGCTTTTTACGAGCGCTTGGCCCGTGGCGGCGTGAGCTACATCGTCATCGGCGACGTCGCTCCCGTCATGACCGCAAGCCCCACGCCCAAGCTGGCAACCGACGCCCAGATCCCCACGTTTAAAGCGCTGGCCGACGCCGTCCACAAGCACGGCGCCAAGGTCGCGCTGCAGCTGTTCCACCCCGAGTACGATGTGCCCGGTGTCGGCCGCATGGTCATGGGATCCATGGCCGCCGCCAAGGCCGCGCAGGAGGCCAAGGCCGCCGGCGACGAGGAGACCTTTGCCGCCAAGATGGCCGAGTCCAACGAGATCCGCAACCAGGCCTACGCCAAGCTGCATCACGACATGCAGCACTTTGTGAACGAGGCGAGCGTAGAGCAGCTCACCCAGATCAAGGAGGCCATCGCTGCCTCGGCCGCTCGCGCACAGCAGGCCGGGATCGACGCTATCGAGGTCCACGGCGACCGCCTGGTGGGTTCGCTGTGCTCGGCCATCCTCAACCAGCGCACCGACGAGTACGGTGGTTCGTTCGAGAACCGCGTTCGCTACGCGCTGGAGGTCGTCGCCGCCATTAAGGAGGCCGCGCCGCAGCTGATGGTGGAGTACAAGCTCCCCGTGATCATGGAGAACCCCGACGGCACGCCGCGCGGCAAGGGCGGCCTGCAGCCCGACGAGGCCTGCGAGTTCGCCAAGCTGCTCGAGGGCGCGGGCATCGATATGATCCAGGTCGCACAGGCCAACCACACCGGCAACATGGGCGACACCATTCCGCCCATGGGCGCCATGCCCTACAACTGGACGCTGCCCGTGGCCGAGCGCGTCAAGGCCCTGGTCTCCGTGCCGGTGGCAACCGTGGGCCGCGTGGTTTCGGTCGAGGCCGGCGAGAAGATTCTGGAAGACGGCGCCGCCGACATCATCGCCTATGGCCGCTCGCTCATGTGCGACCCCGACATTGCGCTGAAGGCCGCCACGGGTGAGCCCATCCGCGAGTGCCTCAACTGCAACAAGGGCTGCGTCGACGCGATTCAAAATCGCAAGTACATCTCGTGCGTGCTCAATGCCGAGAACGGCGACGAGGCGACCATCGCCATTAAGCCGGGCGAGGGCGACAAGAAGATCGCCGTGGTGGGCGGCGGCATCGCCGGCCTGGAGGCCGCACGCGTGGCGGCCAAGCGCGGCTACGACGTGACCATCTACGAGGCGAGCGATCACTTGGGCGGCCAGATTGTGCTGGCGGCTGCGCCTCCGCGCAAGGACGAGATCATGCGCTCGGTCGAGTACTACGAGAAGATTCTGCCTGGCCTGGGCGTGAAGGTTGAGCTCAGCCATGCCGCTACCGCTGAGGACCTCAATGCCGCCGACGCCGCGATTGTGGCCGTGGGCGCGCACGACGTGGTCATCCCCGTTTCGGGCGCCGACTCGGAGAAGGTCGTCTCGAGCTGGGACGTGCTGGCCGGCAAGGCGGAGATCAACGGCCGCGTCGCTGTCATTGGCGGTGGCCTGGTGGGCACCGAGACTGCCGAGTATCTGCTGCAGCACGGCTGCGAGGTGGCGATCGTGGAGATGCTCGACAAGATTGCCGCGGGCGAGTCCGAGACCATTCTGCCGCTGATTATGAGCGACTTTGCAGAGCACAACGTGGAGCAGCACGTTAAGACCCGCCTGACCGCCATTACCGACGAGGGCGTGGAGGCCATTCGCACCACCGAGGACGGCGCCGAGGAGCCGGTGAAGATCGCCTGCGATTACGTGGTGATGGCCGTGGGCTCCAAGGCCAACGCGTTTGACCTGGATGGCGTGACGGTGCCCGTGACCTGCGTGGGCGACTGCTCGGGTGAGCGCACCGCCGACATTGCGAGCGCCATTCGCACGGCGTATCACGCGGCCAACGAGCTGTAGTTGAACATCGCGGCCAAGCGGGGCGGTAGCACGGATCCGTCTCGCCCGGCTGTGTCCCGTCGGGTGTCAACCGGTGCGGGGCCTGCAAGCGCAGCAGGTCCCGCCCTTTTTGTTTTGCTCCGATGAATGGCAATGCGCGGTAATCATGAGGAGTGAGGACGTCTACTGCCTTGCAGATCACTCAAAATTATTGGGGGAGGGGTTAATAACTATATCCTCTATACCAAAGGACATAAAGAGATGCCAACTTTGTTGACAAGCGAATGACGATTGGCTGCGAGTCAGCTACCAGCGTAAATAATCGATAAAGAAATGTCGTAATTTGGTGCCAAATGTCCAGATAACACCGCGTCTACTTTAATTAACTGCTTTGAGCAAACAGTAAAATGCTGCTATCTAACTTGCACGTAAGAAAGCAGATTAACGGCTAAGGCTAAGAAGTGGCAGGTATGTCGGAAGCAACTAGGACTCGCACGCATGCGCCCGAGGTTAGGCAGCGCGCCGTCGAGATCCTCCAAGAGGGGGTCGGTCATCGCGCTCTCGCCGCGGAGCTTGGCATTCCCCAGGCCACGGCTCGTCAGTGGGCCCGCGCGTATGCCGTGGGCGGTGCCGACGCCGTTCTCAATGCCGGTTCGCATCATCACACCTATTCGTACGACGTAAAGCTCGCTGTGGTTAAGGACCGTCTGGAAAACGGCTTGACGGTTCGCGAGGCCATGATCAAGCACAAGATTCCCAGCGAGTCTTCGGTCAAGGCTTGGTGCCGTCAGTACCGCGAGAGCGGTGAGGCCGCACTGGTCGATAAGCCGCGCGGTCGCAAGCCGCGCGTTAAAAAGGCGGAATAGCAAACGGGATGGTGCGCCCACAGGGGCGCATTTTTCTTGCCGCGCCAACTTTTTGGACCGCCGCGAGCCTATCGGGACATCCTCCAAAATGGCCAATAAACCGCGCGCAGTGGCCCGTGCGCCCACCGCTGCGATAGGGGGAGCGTCGCCCCTTTGCTCCAATGCGGACAGACTCCTTGCCCCGTACGCCTAAAACTCCCCAGTTGACCGAAAACCCGCTGCCGCTACTCATCAATTGAGCTATAACGTTAAACAATTGCAGCGTTTTTGCATGGGGGAGTGATGGTATGACGCTACTGTATTTCCTTACCCTGTTTCCGCTGGTACCGGCGCTGGGCATGCTGTTCGCGCGCGGCGACCGCGCCCGCGATGCGGTGGGGCTCATAGGTTCCGGCATTATTATGGCGGTGACAGTTGTAGTCGCCGTCATGTTTTTTGGCATGGGTCCGCAGAGCTTTGAGGTTGCCTCCGGCACCTCGCATGTGCTCTCGATCATCAGCTCCGTCATCGACGTCATCCTGTGCGCCGTAATCCTGTACAACGCGTACAAATATAGGAACGCGCTCGCCACGGTGCTCGGCATAGTCCAGCTGGTGGGCTCGTTCGCCTTTGCAGCCATGACGCTGCCCGCGGTCGAAGCCGTCACGGCGACGCCGCTCTACCTGGACTACATGAGTGTGATCATGGTCCTCGCCGTCGGCATCGTCGGTAGCCTAATCTGCGTGTATGCCCTGGGCTACATGAAGGACTTCCAGGCCCATGACGAGCACGAGGCTGCGCTGCGCGGGCAGACCGCGCCCGACCGTCGCCCGCAGTTCCTGGCGCTTATGTTTCTATTCCTCTCGGCCATGTTCGTCATCGTGACGAGTGACAACCTTGAGTGGCTGTTCTGCGGCTGGGAAATCACCACCGTGTGCTCGTTCCTTATGATTGGCTACACGCGCACGCCCGAGGCCATCAAAAACGCCTTCACCCAGATCATCCTCAACATGCTGGGCGGCATCGCGTTTTTGGCGGGCCTTATGTTTCTGCACGTCAATGGCATGCCGCTGACCATCTCGGGCATGATCGAGCTTTCCGGCGCCGGAACCGCGCAGTCCGCGCTGCTGGTGATGCCGGTCGTTCTGCTGTCGCTCGCCGCGCTCACCAAGGCCGCACAGATGCCGTTCCACACTTGGCTGCTGGGTGCCATGGTTGCCCCCACGCCCACGAGCGCCCTGCTGCACTCGTCAACCATGGTCAAAGCCGGCGTATTCCTGATGGTCAAGCTGAGCCCGCTCTATGCCATCTATCCTGTGACCGGCTTTATGGTCACGAGTGTGGGTGCCATCACGTTTTTGCTCGCTGCCCTCATGGCCATCTCGCAGAGCAACGCCAAACGCGTGCTCGCGTACTCCACCATTTCCAACTTGGGCCTCATTAGTGCCTGCTTGGGTGTCGGCGCGCCCGAGGCCGTATGGGCGGCCATCTTCCTGATCCTGTTCCACACGGTGGCCAAGTCGCTGCTGTTCCTGTGCGTGGGCACGGCCGAGCATCATATCGGCAGCCGCGATATCGAGGACATGGACGGCATGTTCAGCCGCATGCCGCACCTGACGCGCCTGATGATGCTGGGCATCATGGGCATGTTTGTGGCGCCGTTTGGCATGCTCGTGTCCAAGTGGGGCGCCCTGGTGGCGTTCGCGCAGACCGGCAACGTGCTCATGATCATGGTGCTTGCCTTTGGCTCGGCCGCGACGTTCTTCTTCTGGGGCAAGTGGCTTGCCAAGCTTTCGGGCGTCGACCCCACGGCTCAAAACGTTGAGGTCAATGTCCATAAGACCGAATGGATGGCCCTCAACACCATCGCCGCGCTGCTTATTCTGTGCTGCGTGGCGTTCCCGGTTATCTCGAGCGGTCTGGTGTCGCCTTACTTGGCCATGGTGTTTGGCCGCGTGCCGTACGTTATTGGCAAGGACGCCATGTATCTGATGGTGGTTATCGTGGCTTTTATTGCCGTGGTGTTGCTGACTTCATTCCGCGTGAGCAACAAACCGCATGTAAACGTATATCTTTCGGGTGTGGGAACCGACAAATATCGCCATTTCCGCGGCTCGATGGGACACGAGGTAAAGGCCGAAAAGCGCAATTGGTACTCGGAGGACGCCCTTGGCGAGAAGCGTATTGGCCCCGCGGGTAGCGTCGTGTGCTGCAGCATTATCTTGTTTGCGCTGCTGTGTTGCGCATGGATTGGGCCCGAGAGACTTGCCATGAGTGCGCCCTCGGTGCTGCGCGGCAAGTATTTTGAAGGTTCGGGTGTCGTGGGCATTTTTATTGGCACCGTGGCGTTTGCCCTGCTGGCGCCGCTTGTGGGTGGCATGATCGACGGCATTGACCGCAAGCTGTCCGCCCGAATGCAGGGCCGCGTGGGCCCGCGCCTGCTGCAGCCCTTCTACGACGTTGCCAAGCTGCTGCGCAAGGCCCCCGCCAGCGTAAACACCATGGACGATACCTATATGGCGTGCGCGCTCATCTTTACCGTGGTGGGCGGCGGCATCTTTGTGTCGGGCTCTAACACGCTACTGTGCGCTTTTATGGTGACGCTCGCCGCGATCTTTGTGGTGCTGGCGTCCGCCTCGACGCAAAGCCCGTTTGCCCAGGTTGGCGCCGATCGTGAGTTACTGCAGGTTATGAGTTACGAGCCCGCCGTTTTGCTGATGAGCGTGGGCCTGTACCTTGCCACCGACAGCTTTGATTCCATCGCCGTGACGGGGCAGTCGGTCCCCATCATCGTGCACAGCGCGCCCATTTTCCTCGCGTTGCTCGCGGTGCTTACCATCAAGCTGCGCAAGTCGCCGTTTGACCTTTCGTACTCGCATCATGCGCATCAGGAGATCGTCCAGGGCGTCGCCACCGAGATGAGCGGCGGCACGCTGGCCAAGATGACCCTTATGCACTGGTGCGAGACCGTGCTGTTTTTGATGTGGGTGGGCATGTTCTTTGTCTGGGGCAACCCCGTGAGCTGGGTTGTAGCCCTGGTCGTGATGGCCGCGACGTATTTTGTCGAGGTCCTGATCGACAACACCTTCGCACGCAGCACCTGGCGCAGCTGCTTTAGGCTCGGATGGGGCGTGGCGCTGGTGTTTGGCCTGCTCAACCTTATGCCCATCCTCGTCGACGTGTTTATTTAGGAGGCGGCATCCATGGATCATAAAATGTCGCGCTCGCCGTGGGTCATTCATTACGACGGCTCGAGCTGCAACGGATGCGATATCGAGGTGCTGGCCTCGCTCACGCCGCTGTTCGATGCGGAGCGCTTTGGCGTGGTCAACACCGGCAACCCCAAGCATGCGGATATCTTTTTGGTGACGGGGTCGGTCAATGCCCAGAACCTGCCCGTCGTGCGCCAGATCTACAGCCAGATGCTCGAGCCCAAGTGCGTGGTGGCGTGCGGCATTTGCGCGTGTTCGGGCGGCGTATTCCGCGATGCCTATAACGTGATCGGCGGCGTGGACCGCGCGATTCCCGTGGACGTGTATGCGCCCGGGTGCGCCATTCGTCCCGAGACCGTGATCGATGCCATCGTGGAGGCGTGCGGCATCCTTGATCAGAAGGAGGCCGTGATGCGCGCCGGCGGTGACCCGCTTACCGTGGGCGGCGCTGCTACCTGGGATGGCGGCGTCGAGTTGGGCGAGGACGGGTTCGTGGCTGCAGCTGGGGCCGGGGCTGACGGTGCCGGTGACGCGCCTGCCGAGAAACCCGCAGCGCCCGTCGCTGCAAAGGAGGCCGAGTAATGCAAAAGGCTATCTATGCCACCGTTGGGATCGACGAGCTTCTGTCGCATGTCCAGGCGCTCAAGGGCGTCGGCGCGCGCTTTGTGCAGATGCATGCCGAGCGCTGTGTGGACGACGGATCGTATCGCCTGGTCTATACGTTTATCAACGTCCGCGCTGCGCAGGAGCAGATCGCGCGGGACGGAAACTATGCGATTGAGAATCTGGTGGTCGAGGGTATCGACCAGTACCAGGAGATTCCGTCCATCAGCTCGTACTATCCGGCGGTATTCCCGTTTGAAAACGAGGCGCACGACCTGTTTGGTCTTGCCATCACCGACATGCAGATCGACTTTAAGGGCTTTTTCTACCAGGTCTCGACTGCCGAACCCATGAGCGTTATCACGCCCGAGGTGAAGGCCGCGCGCGAGAAGGCCATGAAGGTGCGTGCCGCTGCCGAGGACAAGGCGCGCAAGGCCGCGGCCGAGAAGGTTGCTACTGCCATGGCCGCTGCGGGGGAGGGCACTGCGGGCGTTGGCGATGCTGCGGACGCTGCCGTCGCTCAGCCCGCTGCGGCTGCCGGCTCCGATGCTCAGCACGATGAGGTCGCTGCAAAGGCCGCGCTCAAGGCTGCCGAGATGGAGGCAAAGCTCGCCGCCATGGATCCCGAGAAAGCGGCCAAGGTCCGCGCGGCGCTTGCCGCCAAGGTCGCCCGCGACAAGCAGAAAAAGGAGGCGTAAGGTCCATGGCGCATCGCTCCGTTATTCCGTTTGGCCCGCAGCACCCGGTGCTGCCCGAGCCGCTTCATCTGGACCTGGTGATCGAGGACGACCGCGTCATCGAGGCAATTCCGCAGATCGGCTTTGTGCACCGCGGGCTCGAGAAGCTCACCGAAAAGCGCGACATGCATCAGTTTGGCTACATCGCCGAGCGCATCTGCGGCATCTGCGCCGTGGGCCACAGCTGCGGCTATGCCAGCGCCTGCGAGCGCATGCTCGGCATCGAGGTGCCTGGTCGCGTGCAGTATATCCGCACCATTCTGCACGAGCTTTCGCGCATTCACTCGCATCTGCTGTGGCTGGGCCTGCTCGCCGACGCCTTTGGCTTCGAGGCGCTGTTCTATCGGTCATGGACCCTGCGCGAGCAGATACTCAAGATTTTTGAGAGCACTTGCGGCGGGCGCGTGATTCTGTCGATTAACGAGATCGGCGGCCTTAAGCACGATATCGAGGACTCCGAGCTGGCGGGCATTGTCCAGACGCTCGATGCCATGCGTCCTGACTACGAGGCCCTGGTGCATACGTTTTTGGACGACGACAGCTGCGGCGAGCGCCTGCATGGCGTGGGCGTGATTAGCAAGAAAGACGCGCTGGAGCTTTCGATGGTCGGTCCGTTCGGCCGCGCCTCGGGCGTGGACTACGACGTGCGCATGTTCGGTGACGGCGCCTATGCGGACTTGGCCGCGTTTGAGCCCATCGTTGCTACCGATGGCGATTGCTATGCCCGCTGCCAGGTGCGTTGCGCCGAGGTCACGCAGGCCATGGACATCATTAAGGAGCTTGTGGGCAAGATTCCGCACGACGGGATTGGCGGGCGCACCAAGCTTACGCCGGCCGACGGCGCGCGCGGCGAGGTTGTGATTGAGCAGCCGCGCGGCGAGGCGTATTACTATGTGCGCGGCAACGGCACCAAGAACCTGGACCGTTTCCGCGTGCGCACGCCGACGTCGCAGAACTTGGCGGGTCTGACGCATGCGCTGCAGGGCGTACTCCTTGCCAACGTGCCCATGATTATCCTGACCATCGACCCCTGCATTAGCTGCACGGAAAGGTAGGCGCGGCATGAGTTTGCTGACATTTGCCAAGACGGCCTTGGGCTCTATGGTCAAGCAGCCGGTAACGGTGTGCTATCCGCAGGAGAAGCTCGCGGCACCCGAGCGCTTGCGCGGGCATATCGTCAACGACATGGACGTGTGTATCTGCTGCGGCATGTGTGCGCGTCGCTGTCCGGCGGGCGCGCTCGCGGTCGATCGCAAGGGTGGAACGTGGTCGATCGACCCGTATGCCTGTGTGGTGTGCGGTGAGTGCATCGAGAGCTGCCCCAAGCACTGCCTGACTATGGACACCGCCCGCACCCCAGTTGCGGTGGATAAGACTCCCACGGTAGAAACCAAGCCGGAGTAGCGCGAAGACGGGGCCGGTGGGGCAAAAATGCCCCACCGGCCCCGCGCTTAAACGCGCGGTTGTGCCGCTGCGAACAAAACTATGCCGGATTACGGGGCTGGATAGCGAACCTCCGACCATACAGAAAATTGCAAAAACAAAACCGCAGGTAGATAGCTTGCCGTTTTTCAAAAAATGAAGGTATGGATGAGGGCCCCGACTTTAGCCCCGTAATCCGGCATAGTTTTGAAATGGCGCCATATCCGTAACAGCCTTTGATCTCCCGTGGGCAGAGGGAAACGGATCATTTTGGCCTTGCGAGGGCTGCCACGTGACCCGTCTGCCACGAAATGGGCCCATCTACTACGTTTAGGTGGCAGCCCTCGACCACAGCAAGTAATGCGAAATGAAAACCGCAGGTAGAACGCCTGCGGTTTTTCATGAAAAGCGGTTATGGTCGGGGGTATCGAGTCAAACGTAGTAGATGGGCCGATTTCGTGGCAGGCGCCGTCGGCCGATCCCCGTGGGCGGAGGAAAACGGATCATTTTGGTCCCGCGAGGCTTGCGGGGGCACTCGTGTAGGGCCGCCCGAACAAAACTATGCCGGTTTACTACGATGAATCCGAGATTCCTGACCACACCCGCATTTTTGCAAATATCGCAAGTGTTCTACCTGCGGTTTTGTAAGTGCGCAATTTGCCGTGGTCGGAGATATGCGGTTCATCGTAGTAAACCGGCATAGTTTTGAAATGGCATCAAATTGGCGGCAGCCAGCGGCTAGCCTCGTAGATAGGCGATGGCGATTTGGGTGCGGTTGCGTAGCCCCATTTTGGCTAGGATTGAGCTGATGTGGTTGCGCACGGTGCCTTCGCCCATATAGGCGGTGGCAGCGATCTCCTTGTTGTCGAGGCCGCGGGCGATGAGCTCGGCGACTTCGAACTCGCGGTCGGTCAGGCCGGCAAAGGCGGCGGGCCGGCGGGTCGCGCCGGCCTCGACGTCCGCCCCATCAAAGTTGATATCTTCGATCGCCTTGCCCTCGAGCACGCGTTTGCCGTCCATGACCTGCGCCAACGCCGGCGGAATGGCAGCGACATCGGTCTTGATCAGGTAGCCGCGGGCGCCCAGCTTGAGCGCCGACACAATGTACTCGTCATCCAAGAATGTCGTCAGAAACACCACGCGCGCCGCAGGGTCGTGCTCAAGGATCTCGCGCGCGGCCGAAAGGCCGTCGCGTCCCGGCATCTGGATGTCGAGCAGCGCGATATCGGGTGCGTGCTCAGCGTAGAGCGCCACCGCATCGTTGCCGTTGGCACCGGTGCCCACCACTTCGATCTGCGGCTGGGCGCCCAAGATAATCTTGAGCGAATCGACCACCAAGCGGTCGTCGTCGACAACGATGAGCCTCATCGGCCCTCATCTCCTTGCTGTTTGGGAACGGTGGCAAACACACGCCAGCCGCCGGCGCCGGCACGCGGGCCGGCGGTGAAGGTGCCGCCAAGCGCCTCGATGCGCTCGCGCATGGAGGTAAGCCCCATGCCCTCCGCGGTGCCGCGGCCGCTTGCTTGGACCTCACCCACGCCATCGTCGGTAACAATGAGCTGGTAAAACGACGGATGCTCCATGCACCGTACGGTGACGGTCTGGGCGCAAGCGTGGCGCATGGTATTGGAGAGCGCTTCGCGCAGGACCGCTGCAAAGCAGTTGGCGACGTTTGCGGGCGCATGTTCGGCCATAACTTCAAGCTCAATCTGCGGGCCGCCGTCCGAGCGTGTGCCTTCGACAATGCGTTCGAGCTGCACGGAAAGGTCGACGGCGTTGTCGTTGAGCGCGTGGACGCTGGTGCGCACAAGCTGGAGCGCCTCGTCAACCGTGCGTTTAACGTCGGCGAAATCGGCGGCGACGCCAGGCTCGTCGGCGTGGACCACGCGTAGGGCTTCGGCCTGCAGTGAGGCGCGCGTGAGCTGGTGCCCGACGTTATCGTGGATCTCGCGCGCGATGCGGGCGCGTTCGGCGAGCGTCGCGAGCTCGACTTCGTAGTCCTGGCGGTCGGCGAGGTCGCGGTTGCGTGCCTCGAGTGCCAGGGCGCGTTCTTGCAGCTTGTCGCGGGTGCGACGCATGCGTTCCTGTTCGCGCTCCAGCTGCGCGGTGCGCAGCGACAGCAACGTGGCGGCGACCGAAAGGATGGCGGTTAACAGCAGCGTTCGGGTGGTGAGCACGCCACCACGAAGGTCCGCGACAAGCGCGCAGACAAGCACGGCGCCAATCGCCAGCGCGGGCCAGATTCGTTCACGGTGAACGCGTCGCGCGATGTCATAGAGAGCGAGAGGCGCAAACGGCACAAACGGCGGCACGAAGACGGCCGCGATGATGTAAGCGTAACTCGCGGCCTTGCCCGCACGGCGGGCGCGGTTTCCCTGTGCGACCTCGGCCAGCGAAGTGGCAATAACGCCAAGGCAAAACGCCGCAACCAGACGAGCGTCCACGGCAAGACCCATGGCGGCCGCAATACAGCACGCCAGCACGATCGATTTGTCGAAAAGCCTGTTCATACGGGTATTGTACGCGAAGCTGCGCGTGGTGGAGGGGCCGCCTAGCGCAACCGTGACATTCCTCCCGCGCGGCAAAGCGGCGTCGATCGCTCGCGCGAGCGGGGGTTTCACCTCTGCCCCCTCGCACTCGTGACAAAGCTCACTGGTGCGCGTCGGCGGCTCCTGCGATGATGCAATCGTACCGGGCCGCAATCAACAGAAGGGCCGCCTCATGACAGACATCGTCCACGTCGAAAACCTCGTCAAGCGCTACGACGATCTTATTGCGCTCGACCACTTTAACCTGAGCATCGCCCCCGGCGAGATCTTTGGCCTGCTGGGCCCCAACGGCTCGGGCAAGACCACGTCCATCAACTGCATCCTGCAGCTGCTCGCCTACGACAAGGGCACCATCGAACTGTTCGGCGAGCCCATGACGCCCGCCCGCTACGACCTCAAGCGCCGCATCGGCGTGGTGCCGCAGCAGGTGGCGGTGTTCGACGAGCTTACGGTGCGCGAGAACATCGACTATTTCTGCAGCCTCTACGTCAACGACCGCAAGCGCCGCCGCGCGCTGGTCGACGAGGCCATCGACTTTGTCGGCCTGGGCGACTTTGCCAAGTTCCGCCCCGGCAAGCTCTCGGGCGGCCTGGCGCGACGCCTCAACATCGCCTGCGGCATCGCGCACAAGCCCGAGCTCATCTTTTTTGACGAGCCCACGGTGGCGGTCGACCCGCAGAGCCGCAACGCCATCCTGGAGGGCATCTGCCGCCTGCGCGACGAGGGCGCCACGGTGGTGTATACCAGCCATTACATGGAGGAAGTCGAGCAGATCTGCAGCCGCATCATGATCATGGACGGCGGCCGCGTGCTGGCGCAGGGCACCAACGACGAGCTCAAACGCATGATTCAGATGGGCGAGCGCGTGACCGTCGAGGTGGGCGCCGTCGAGCCAGCCACGGTCGAGCGGCTGCGCGCCCTCGAGCACGTGCTCAGCGTCGAGCTGTCCGGCGGCGAGCTCGTCTGCACCTGCGAGACGAGTCCGCACAATCTGGTCGACATCCTCGACACGCTGCGCGCTGCCGACGTTGCGCTCGGCCGCGTGTGGAGCGAGCCACCGACCCTCAACGACGTGTTCCTCGAGATCACCGGCCGCGAGCTGCGCGACTAGGGGGCGGCCATGTTCAACACCATTATCATTACGGTCAAGACGCTGCTGCGCCGGCCGAGCACGTGGGTTTGGGGCGCTCTCTTTCCCATCGCGCTTTCCACGATGTTTATGTTTATGTTTGCGAACCTCAGCTCCGACGGCAAGATCGACCCGGTGCCAGTGGCTGTCGTAGCGGATGAGGCCTGGGACGCCTCGACCTTTAAGGATGCGGCGGCTTCGCTTGCCAAGGAGAGCGACAATCAGCTGCTCGAGATCCACGAGTGCGACGACGCAGCCGATGCGAACCGTGCGCTTAAGGCCGGCGAGGTCGCGGGCATCTATACGGTCGACGACGCAGGCGCACCCAAGCTCACACTGCTATCGAGCTACGACAGCTCGCGCGCATCATCGGTGCTCACCGATCGCAGCATCCTGGAGACGGTGGCAAGCTCGTATACACAAAATGCCGAGCTCATGTCCCAGATTGCCCAGGACAACCCGGCGGCACTCGCCGACCCCGAGGCGGTTGCGCGCGCTCTGTCGCTCGAGGGCGGCACCCGCCGCGTAAGCCTGACACGCACCACGCCCGATGGCACGGTCATCTACTATTACGCGCTCTTTGGCCTGGTGGCGATGATGTCTGCCGAGTTTGCCGCCTTGAGCGTCGTCGATCTGCAACCCAATCTGTCGGGCCTTGGCGCGCGCCGCTGCGCGGGTGGTCTTTCCAAAACGGCGTCGCTGGCCGGTATCTTTGTGGGCTCGTGGCTGGTCTCCTTTGCCTCGATGGCGATCGCGATCGGCTACGTGCGTCTGGTCGTGGGCGTCGACTTTGGCGGGCGCGAGGGGCTGTGTTTGGTGGGCGGCGCCGCTTCCGCGCTTGCCGCCACGGGCTTGGGACTCTTTGTGGGCACGCTTCCCGTTAAGGGCGGCAAGGCGTCCAAGTCTGGCATCCTCACGGGCTTTGCCACTACGTGCGCCCTGTTCGCCGGCCTCTACGGCGAGCCTGCGATGGCGCTTGCCGACGACGTCGCCCGCGCCTGCCCGGCTGAGTGCTGGCTCAACCCCGTCAAGCTTATCTGCGACATGTTCAACCGCCTGTATTTCTTTGAAGACTTGGGGCCTTTTGCCGTTCGCGCGGGCGCGCTGGTCCTCATGACGCTGGTGTTTGTTGCCGCCGCCACGCTGATTTTTGGAAGGAGCCGCTATGAGCACCTTTAAGACCGCGCTTCGCATGGCGCTGGCGCACCCGTTCTACCTGCTCATCTATACGGTGTTCATTTCGCTGATGGGCGTATTCATCGCGGCATCTGTGAGCTGGAACTCGTCGCAGCTCACCGAGTACAAGCCCTACGACGCCAACGTGATCGTGGTCGACCGCGATGGCAGTGATCTTTCACTTGCGCTCACCAAGCACCTAGGTTCGCGGTTTGACCTGGTCACGGGCGTCGGCGATGACACGTACGACCTTGCGGACGCGCTCTCCAAGAGCAACAGCGCCAAGGGCAGCGCCGACTGCGTGTTCTTTATCCCGGAGGGGTTCGAGGACGACCTGGTCGCGGCTGCCCGCGCGGGGGAGTCCCTGCCCAAGCTCGATGTGACCTACGGTGCCGGCACCATGGCGGCGGCGCTTTCGTCTGCCGAGGCTTCGCGCTGGATCTCGCTCGCGGGCGCTGCAGCCGCACTTGAGCCCACTGCCTCCAACGGCGACGTTGCCAAGGCCGCCGAACATGCCGCTGCAAAGCGCGCGGAGGTCCAGATCGAGCGGGTCAAGGTCGACTCGGCTGCTGCCGCCACGCTCGAGTCGTACTTCAACTTTGGCGCGTACGCGATTATCTCGTCGGTCATCGTATCGGTGGGGTTGGTGTTCTCGGGCATGAACGAGCCCGAGCGCGTGCGTCGTATGGATGCCGGCCCAATCTCCGAGCGCCAACGTTCGCTTGCCGTGTTTGCCGCCGCCGCCGTGCTCACCGTCTGCATCTGGTTTGTGTCGAGCATGATGGGCGTCGTGGGCTTTGCCGGCGCGGTTGCCGAGGTCGGCGTGGGCCGCGTGTGCCTTGCGCTGGCGGCAACGTTTGCCCTGGCGTGCACGCCGCTGGCCGTTGGCTTTACGCTGTCGAGCTTGGGCGCGCGAGGAGCTGCTCAACGGCGTGGGCAACTTACTCGGCATGCTCATGACGTTTTTGGGCGGCGCCTGGATGCCGCTGTCGCTCATGGGCTCGGCCGTGCAGACCGCGGCGCACTTTGTGCCGACGTATTGGGTGAACGACGCGATCGGCAAGGCGCTCGCGTCGGACCTGACGTCTGCCGTGTTGGGCGACATCGCCTGCGACCTGGGCGTCACCGTGCTCTTCGCCGCCGCCATCGCCGCCGTAGGCCTAGCTCTCGCACGCACCAAATCCCACGCCTAGCCACCTAGTCATCGGGTACTCATTGGGGACAGACTTAAACGACCAAGAGTGGTCATTGGGGACAGACTTAAACGACTAGTCTGAAATAAAATCCAGGCCTCGCTCCAAAATAGTTCGCCATGGTTTACTATTACGCTCATAAAGTAGTACGAGGCTAACAACGGGGGATACCATGGCAACGCAGGAAGCCTATGTCCAGGTTAAGGATCTCAAAAAGCATTACGGCGACGGTGATGCGCGCCTGACGGTGCTCGACGGCATCGACACGTCCATCAACCGCGGAGAGATCTGCGTCATGCTGGGGCCTTCGGGTTCGGGCAAGTCGACGTTTCTTAACCTGATCGGCGGCCTGGAGGATGCCGACGGCGGCTCCATCATGGTGGACGGCTGCGACCTCACGGTGCTCAAGCCTACCGACCTGGGCGAGTATCGCCGCCGTGAGCTGGGTTTTGTCTTCCAGTTCTACAACCTGGTGCCCGATCTCACCATCAAGGAGAACATCGAGGTCACGGCGCACCTGTCCAAAAACCCGCTCAATGTCGACGACCTGCTGCGTTCGCTGGGCCTCTACGAGCACCGCAACAAGTTCCCGCGCCAGGTCTCGGGCGGCCAGCAGCAGCGCTGTGCCATCGGCCGTGCGCTCGTCAAAAACCCGGGCCTGCTGCTGTGCGACGAGCCCACCGGCGCGCTTGACTACAAGACGTCCAAGGAAATCCTGCAGCTCATGGAGGATGTCAACCGCACCTACGGCTGCACCATCATCATTGTCACCCACAATGCCGCCATCGCGCACATGGCCAATCGCGTGCTGCGCCTGCGCGACGGGCACATCGTCGAGGATGAGCTCAACGAGTCGCCCGTTGCGGCCGCCGAGCTCGATTGGTAGGCGGCGCCATGACACCTCTCGCAAAACGTCTCCCGCGCGAGCTGCGCCGCAATATCGGCAAATACCTGGGCATCTTTTTGCTTATGTGCGGAAGCACCGCTCTCACCTCGGGATTTTTGCTCGCAGCGCATTCCATCGGCTGCCTTATCGATGACATGCGCGATGCGTACGCGATTGAGGACGGCCGCGTGACCACCTCCTTCGAGGCTACCGACGATCAACTCAAGGCCGCCGAGGATGCAGCCGGCGACGTCGGCGGCGTCACGCTCTACAAGAATTTCTCCATCGACGCCATCATCAAAAAGGTGTCCGGCGACGACGGCACCAAGCGCACGCTGCGCACCTATGCGCACCGCACCAAGGTCGATATCGCGTCCTACTGTGAGGGCAAGGAGCCCAAAACGGACGATGAGGTGGCAATCGACCGTGTCTTTGCCACCAACAACGGCCTCGCCGTGGGCGATAAGGTCGAGCTCGAGGGCCGCACCTACACCATCTGCGGCATCATGACCCAGCCCGATAGCCAGGCGCTGTTCCTCAACAATTCGGACTTTACGGTGAACACCATCACGTACGGCGTGGCCGAGGTCACCGATGCCGGCTTTGCCGCGCTCGAGGATGCCGGCGGCGCGCCCGCCTACACCTACTCCTTTACCTTTGCCGATCGCGACCTCCCCACCGCGGATCGCATCGATGCGGAGCAGGATATGGTCGAGGCGCTGACCGACGCCGATGCGCGCGTGGATGACCTCATCGACGCCGATTCCAACCAGGGCATTGGCTATGCGCGCGACGACGTAGACGGCGACTCCATGATGTGGATGACGCTGCTCGACATCATCATCGTGATCATGGCGTTCGTCTTTGTGGTCCTTACCGACGCCACCATCGAGGAGGAGAGCGCCATCATCGGCACGCTGCTCGCCAGCGGCTATCGTCGACGCGAGATCGTGCTGCACTACCTTGCGCTTCCCGCCATCGTGGGCGTGGTCGCGGTGCTTTTGGGCACTGCGCTCGGCGTCGTGTTCTTTACCGAGCCCATGCGCAGCCTCGATTACGGCTCGTACAGCCTGCCGCCCTTCCAGGTGTACTGGAGCTGGGAGATCTTTGTGAAGTGCGCCGTGGTTCCCGCCGCTGCGCTCATCCTCATCACGCTGGTGGGTCTGCTTCGCAAGATGGGCAAGACGCCGTTGCAGTTTCTTCGCCACGAGGCGAGCGGCAAGTCTGGCACCAAGCGCGGCCTGCAGCTGCCGGAGCGCATGGGCTTTGTCTCGCGCTTCCGCCTGCGTATCTTCCTGCGCAACCTGGGCAACTTCGCCACGCTCTTCGTGGGCATTGCGTTTGCCTCGCTGCTGCTGCTCTTTGGCCTGGCGATTCTGCCCACGATGACGCACTACGCGGACAACCTCGAGACGAGCCTGGTCGCCGAGCACCAGTACACGCTCAAGGCTCCGCTGGAGCTCGAGGGCACTGCCGAGGAGCGCGAGCAGTGGTCGGCACTCGAGTGCTTGCAGTCGGTTGACGGCGCGCTGCTTTCTGCCGCCCAAGATGCCGATGACGAGCTCGACGACGCGGCCGATGCGGCGCAGGCGGCAGCCGATGCCGCGACCGCATCCCCGTCTGCCGAGAGCCTGGCTGCGGCGCAGGACGCGCTCGCCAAGGTCCAGGACAAGAAGGATGCGCTTTATGCGCGCCTCGATGACCTTGCCGATGCTCTCGGCTGCGACCACGATGAGGCTATCGACCTGATCGACAAGGCCTCTAAGATCGACACTGACAACGACGATATCCACCCGGTCAATACGACCGATAACGGCGCGGGCGCAATCGCACAGGCCGAGAAATACGCCGTCTACCAGCTGCAATACGACCGCGGCGACGGAAATGGCGAGGAGACGATTTCCATCTACGGCATCTCGCCCGATTCGCGCTACTGGAAAGGACTGGACGTCAGCGTCGGACGCGTCGTCTTTGGCGGTGGCTTGCTCGACAAGTTTGGCTGGAGCGAGGGTCAGAAGGTTAAGCTTCGCGACAAGTACGAGGGCGAGAATTATTCCTTTGAGTACGTGGGCAAGGACTGCGTTTGGGGCTCTAAGTCGGATATGAATGTCTATATGAGCATCGAAGACTTTAACGAGCTGTTTGACAACGATGCGGCCTACTTTAACGGCTACGTGAGCAACGAGAAGCTCGACCTCGACGCGCGCTACTTTGCCGGCGATACCACGCCCGACGACATGCGCGCCGTGGGCGACCAGTTCATCGGCATGATGAGCAAAATGATCGGCATGATGGTTGGGCTTGCGGTGTTCATCTTCTTGCTGTTTATGTACCTGCTGACCAAGGCTGTGATCGACCACAGCGCCCGTTCGATCAGCTACATGAAAGTCTTTGGCTATCGCGATAGCGAGATTTCGCATCTGTACATCCGCTCGATCACGTTGTGCGTGGCAGCGTCACTCGTGCTGAGCCTGCCGGTCATTATTGGCTCGCTAACGGCCATCTTCCGCTCGATGCTGCTCGCCTATAACGGCAATATCGAGATCTACGTGCCCGCTTGGTCCATGGCGGCGTGCGCAGGAATCGGCTTTGCGACCTACCTGGTCGTGGCGCTGCTGCACACGCGCTCCATCAAGCGCGTCAGTCTGGCCGAAGCCCTCAAAGTCCAAGAGTAGTCATTTAAGAACGTCCCCAATGACTAGGTGCCGTACTTGACTTTAACTCTGCTTTAACTGGTACCATCCTCTATGTCTGTAACGCCATATAGACCGAGGGGATAGATTTATGACCGCAACTGCACCCGCAGCACCCGCCAAGGTGTACTTCACCAACTTGCGCACGCATGCTCGCGAGAGCCAGCTCGACAAGCTCAAGCGCCTCATCCGTCACGCCGGTATTGAACAGATTGACTTTGAGAACAAGTTCGTTGCTATCAAGATTCACTTTGGCGAGCTGGGCAATCTGAGCTTTTTGCGCCCCAACTACGCCCGCGCCGTCGCGGATGTCGTGAAGGAACTGGGCGGCAAGCCCTTCCTCACCGACTGCAACACGCTCTACGTCGGTAGCCGCAAAAACGCGCTCGAGCACATCGACACCGCCTACCAGAACGGCTTTACCCCGTATGCCACGGGTTGCCAGATCATCATCGCCGATGGCCTCAAGGGCACCGACGAGGCGCTCGTCCCGGTCGAGGGCGGCGAGTACGTGCATGAGGCCAAGATCGGTCAGGCGCTCATGGATGCCGATATCGTGATCAGCCTCACCCATTTTAAGGGTCATGAGCAGGCCGGTTTTGGCGGCGCCATGAAGAACCTGGGCATGGGAGGCGGCAGCCGCGCCGGCAAGATGGAACAGCACGCTGCTGGCAAGCCGAGCGTCGATACCGCCAACTGCGTTGGCTGCCGTGCCTGCGAGAGGATCTGCGCGCACAACGCCATCTCGTTTGACGGCACGCGCGAGCGCGAGCTTGCCAACGGTAGCACTCGCACGGTACACGTGGCCGCCATCGACCACGATCGCTGTGTGGGGTGTGGGCGCTGCATTGCGGCGTGCAACCAGGACTGCATCAAGCCCGACTATGACGCCGCGGCCGATGTGCTCAACCACAAGATCGCCGAGTACACCAAGGCCGTCGTTGACGGCCGCCCGAGCTTCCACATCTCGCTTGCTATGGATATCAGCCCCAACTGCGACTGCCATCCCGAAAACGATACGCCTATCGTCAACGACATCGGCATGTTCGCGAGCTTCGACCCGGTCGCCATCGACCAGGCCTGCGCCGATGCCGTCATGGCGTCCGAGCCGCTGCCCAACACCGAGCTTACCGACAGCGCGGCCAAGATGGAGCATAATCATGAGCGTCTGGAGGGCGAGCAGGCCAAGGATCCCTTCTGCATCACGCATCCCGACACCGATTGGCGCGCGTGCATCGCGCATGCCGAGAAGATCGGCCTGGGCACGAGCAAGTACGAGCTCTTCGAGGTTAAATAGCGCCTAGCTATTGGACAAAACAAGCACTTTTGCAGCGCAACGTTAGCAAAAGCCGCCCGCGAGCACAGCTCTCGCGGGCGGCTTTTCGGAAGTGCGGTGAAAAATCGAATACCACCGACCACAAACCGATTTTTGGCAACAAAACCCCTGATAAATTGTTGGTAAAACTGCGGTCTGGTCGTGCTTCCCGCGATTTTCCCCGCACTTCCGAAAGCAGGGGGTCAGATAGGCCAGTAAACCGTACTATTTGCCTAAAAATACTCGTCGAGGAAGTTGTTGACCGTGTTCCAGTAGAGCTCGGGGTCAACTTGCGCACTCTTGGCGTGGGTGGCGCCATGGATGGTGAGCTTTTGCTTGACCTTGCTGGCGCACGCGTCGTAGTTTTGGTCGAGCATACTGTACGGCACAAAGGTGTCCTGGTCGCCGTGGATAAACAGCATGGGAACCGTCGCGTGTTTGAGTTGCTCCACACTGCTCGCCTTATGAAAGTCGTAGCCCGCGTGCACGTTGCACACCAAGTTTGCTACATCGAGCAAGGGAAAGCTGGGCAGGCCGAACACGTCCTTGAGCTGCAGAGAAAACTCGTCCCAAACACTCGTATAACCACAGTCCTCGATAATACATTTCACGTTTGCGGGCAGAGATTCCCCCGCGACGTTCATGGCGGTCGCCGCGCCCATGGATTCGCCAAAGACCAGGATGCGCGCCTTGGGGTCAGCCTGAACGATTTGCTCGATCCATGCGACGATATCGAGGCGCTCGGGCCAGCCCATGCCGATATAGTCGCCGCCGGAGCGCTCGTGGGCGCGGGCGGCAGGCGCAAGCACGTTCATGCCGCGGTCGTGGAAGCGCTTGGCGTATCGGGCCATGCCGATGGGCTCGTTGGTATATCCATGCAGGCAGACGGCGTAATCGTGGGTGTTCTCCGAGGCGGCAAAATACCAAGCGGCAAGTTCGGTTCCGTCATCTGCGGTGAGGCTGCTGCTCTCGCGATTCTCTTTAAACCACGCCCGCGCCTCGGTTTCCTCGGCATCCGGCTGCTCGCCTTCTTTGTCGTTCTTGCTATCCTGCATCATCTTCATGGTGTAGGGCGCTTGGGGATTCAGCGCGAAGTCAAACAGAAAGTTGCCGGCAAATCCGAGCAGCGCAACGACAACCACCAGTGCAACGATGCCGGCTATCTTGAGCTTTCGATGGGAACGTGCGTTTTGAGCCATGCGGTATTCTCCTATAAGATGTTAATACATCAACATTTAATGCAAGCGCATTATGGACGTTCGCCGTTGATGCGTCAACAGGCAAAGAATGGGTAAACAAAGGGTCACGTATGGTGCAAATTTCGCACGTACCTAGACGCTTTGATATAGTGTTGGGAACTCTTTACGTTGGAGGATGTAACCGGCATGTCCGATTCGAGCGACAGTTCTAAGCCGCGACCCAAGACCGCGGCCGTTCCACATTACACGGTGGGCGAGGAGATCATGAACTCCGTCACCCACGGTGTCGGCTGCCTGCTGGGCATCGCGGGCCTGGTGCTCCTGATCGTATTCGCCGCCCTGCGCGGCGGGGGCCCGGCCCACATGGCCGCGGCAATTGTCTATGGCGCCAGCATTATCCTCGAATACCTAGCCTCTACGCTCTACCATGCGATTCAGCCCGCGGGCGCTAAACGCGTGTTCCGCATTATCGACCACAGCTGCATCTACCTGCTCATAGCCGGCAGCTATACGCCGTTTTGCCTCATCACGCTCGCAAACGACGGCGGCGCTGTGCTGTTCTTTGCCGTGTGGGCCATCGCCATCATCGGCATCGCCCTCGAGTGTTTTATGCGTGAGCGTCAACCGCACTGGGTAAGCGGCCTGGTCTACCTGCTGATGGGCTGGCTCGTCGTTTTTAAGCTGCCCGAGCTCGTGGCGCTGCTCAACCCCGTGGCACTTGCCCTGCTCGCCGTCGGCGGCGTGTGCTACACCGCGGGCGTGCCGTTCTATATCGCCAAAAACGTGCGCTATCTGCACAGCGTGTTTCACCTGTGTGTGCTCGCCGGCAGCATCTTCCAGTTCATGGCGGTGATCCTCTTCGTAATCTAGCGACCATGTCCGCGCGCCCGCGTCCTCGTTTGGGCGCCGGTGCAATTGCCGTATCTGTCATCAACGTTTTACCCTAACGTCCCGAATCTTGGAGGTTCGAGAAACTCCCGATGGACATAACCATCTCCCTTATCACCACCCTCGTTTTGACCCTCATCAACGGCTACTTCTCCATGTCCGAGATGGCGCTCACCACGGCTAAGCGCGCCGTGCTGGAGCACGAGGCCGAGGAGGGCGACAAGCGCGCCGAGCGCGCCATTAAGCTGGCCGCCGATTCCGACCAGCTGCTCGCCACCATCCAGGTCGCCATCACGCTCGTGGGCTTTGCCTCGTCTGCCGTCGCCTCGACGAGCCTGTCCGACCCGCTTGCCACGTGGCTCACGAGCTTTGGCATCGCGCCGCTCTCTGCCATCGCGCGCGGCCTGGCGCCGGTCATCATCACCGTTGCGGTCGCCTTCGTGTCCATCGTGATTGGCGAGCTTGTGCCCAAGCGCATCGGTCTGGCCAACGCCGAGGGCGTGTCCAAGCAGGTCGTGGGACCGTTGTCGTTTTTCCAAAAGATCGCCCGTCCGCTCGTGTGGCTGACCGGCGCTTGCTCCGATGGTCTGGCCCGCATCCTGCGCATCAAGAGCGCCGACGACCGCCAGAATGTCTCGGAGGAAGAGATTAAGTACATGGTCTCGGAGCAGGACGACCTGCTCGACGAGGAAAAGCGCATGATCCACGAGATCTTCGACCTGGGCGACACCGTTGCCCGCGAGGTCATGGTGCCGCGCGTGGACACTACCATGTGCGAGGACGACGAGACGGTCGCCGACGTGCTGTCCACCATGCGCCAGACCGGCTTTAGCCGCATCCCCGTCTATCACGAGGATCCCGACAACGTCGCCGGCATCGCGCACATCAAGGACCTGATCCAGCCTTCGCTCGACGGCAAGGGCGACCAGCCCATCGCCGACTTTTTGCGCGACGCCACCTTTGTGCCCGACACCAAGGACATCCTGCCGTTGCTGTCCGAGATGCAGACCTCGCACGACCAGATCGTAGTGGTCGTGGACGAGTACGGTGGCACGGCCGGCATCATCACCATCGAGGACATCGTCGAGGAGATCGTGGGCGAGATCGAGGACGAGTTCGACCCCGACAATAAGTACCTCACGCGCCTTTCGCGCCGCGAGTGGCTCGTCGATGGGCGTTTTTCGTGCGATGACGCGATTGAGCTTGGTTGGCCGCTCGAGGAAAGCGATGATTATGAGACCATCGCCGGCTGGATTTTGGAGCTTTGCGACTCGGTACCCGACATCGGAGAGGTGTTTGAGGTCGCGGGGTACAAGTTTAAGGTGCAGTCGATGCGTGGCCAGCGCATCTCGCTCATTCGCGTGATCGCTCCGGCCGAAACCGATAAGAAGGATTCCGAGCCCTCGGCAGATAAGCCGACGGTGTCGGGTGCGGGCTCTGCGGACCCGCACGACGGCGACGAGTAGGGCAAGGAAGAGTAGGGGAGAGTTATGGCAGGCCTGTTCAACATCCTTAAGGTCACCGTCAGCGAGGACAAGATCTGCGCGCATGTGCTGGTGAACCCCGGCATGCCGCTCATGACCTCGGAGGACATCGAAGCCACGGCGCGCGTGTACTACCTGGTGCCCGCGATTGCCAAGCATCTGTGCCTGGGCGATTCCGGTCGCGAGTTCCAGGACTGCATGGGCCAGACCGAGCTTTGCCATCTGCTGGAGCACGTGACGGTCGAGCTCATGAACGAGACCGGGCTTGCCGGCAGCATTTCGTGCGGCCGCACTCGTGTGAGCGAGCACGATGAGCGTGTCTTTGAGGTCGAGCTTTCGTGTCCCGACGACGCGCTGGCCATCGGCGCGCTGTCTTCGGCGACCTTTATGATGGATTGGGCCTATCTGCATGCGGACCAGCCCGCTCCCGATGTGGACGGTACGGTCGCGGGCCTGCGCAACCTGGTGCTGGGCATGCGTGCCGAGGCCGAGGGCAAGGATCCGCACGAGGCCGTCGCCGCCGCGAACGCCGAGGACGAGGCCGGGGACGCGACCGAGGGCGAGGCGCCTGCCGAGGCTGCCGTCGATCCTGTCGACGAGGCGCCTGCCGAGGCGGCTTCCGAGCCCGAGTCCGCGGAGCCCCAGGGCGTCCCGAACTTTGACGACGTGCCGCAGGAGGCAATCGATACCGAGGGCGCGACCGCTGAGAGCCACGAGGCCCCCGCTGCCGTCTACGGTGGCGCGGCGACGGCTCCGGTTGCCCCCGCGCACGAGGGAACGCTGCCGCTCGTTGACGGCGCCGGCGAAGACCCGGCCGCCACGGTGGCCATGCCGGCCGTGCCGCAGGAGTAGGCTCACTCGCTTATCACCATTATGTACCTGCGCCTTTACCGTACGCAGATGAGCAAGACGGCAAGCGCAGTGCTGCGGGTATAATGGACAACATTCAAACGGTGGGCGCCGAGGTGCCCGCAGGAGAGGAATGAACATGGGTAAGACTTTCAACTTTATCTCGGGTGCGCTCTTCGGTGCTGCCGCCGGCGCCATCATCGGCGTCGCCCTGGCTCCGCGCTCGGGCGCCGAGACCCGCGCCATGGCTGCCGATATCGCCAACGACGCCTGGGATAACATGCGCGACACCTACGAGCACGGTGCCGAGGAGGCCCGCGCCGCGGTCAACGATTTTGGCCCGATGGTCGACGCCAAGACCGATGACCTGCGTGCCAAGGTCGATCTTGCTCGCGAGCGCATGGACCAGCTACGCGAGCAGCTCAACGACGCCATCTCGGGCGGCAACGTGACGCCCGCCGCCGATGTCGTGGTCGAGAACGCCGTCGAGGCTGATACCGAGGCTGCGGAGCCCTCGACCGAGGCATAATGCGCGCCGGGGATTTTGTCGGCGCCAAGATCTATCGCAAGCCTACCGAGGACAAGCGCACCAAAAAAGATGGCACGCCGCGCAGCCCTAAAAAGCTCGGCAAGATTCACTTTCCGGTCTTTACCCCGGGCGGTACGCGCGTGGTGGGCTTTATGGTTCGCCAGTCCGATATCGCGGGTATGATCGAGCGCCCCGACCGATTTGTGGCGCTCGATGCCATTGGCGTCTACGAGGGCGCCATCGCGGTTGACGACGTCAAGGGCACCTACGATGCCGCTGCGGCCAAGCGCCTCGACATCAACCTGGACGATTGCATTATCTGGGTTGGCATGGACGTGCGCACGGAGTCGGGCGATGTCGTGGGCTATTGCTCGGATGTGGAGTTCAAGCCGCGTTCGGGTGTCGTGCAGACGTTCTATGTGACCGCCGGTGCTGCTTCGAGTGTTTTGGTTGGTGACACGCAGGTGCCGCCGACGATGCTGCGCGGCTACGAGAACGGCGCGATGGTCGTCTCGGACGAGGTCAAGTCGCTCGGGTATTCGGGCGGCGCCGCCGCAAAGGCTGCCGAGGCAAGCGTCGTGGTGGGCGATAAGGTCAAGAAGGGCGCCAAGGTGCTCGACGACAAGGGATCGGTTGCCGTGGACAAGGGCAGTCGCGCACTGGGCAAGCAGCTCGGCAAGACGCGCGGCATGTTCAAGGCCTTTAAGGACGAATACCAAAAGGCGAGCGGAGGCTCGTCAAAAGCTACAAAATAGCGACGTACCAAATGATGGGAGGCAAGCCGGAGACCTGTTGCTCCGGCTTGCTGTGTTTATGGGGGAGGGCACATGCGCCAAAACGGATCCAACTTAAACGGGCGTTCGGGTACGCGTCCGACGGCGCGCCGCGACCTGGGGCAGCTGCCCAGCGGTCAGCGCAAGCGTCACCGTAAGCCCGGCGCGATGTATCTCAACCATAGCCGCGGCTTTAGCGACCGCAGTGCGCGCATCGGCAACAGCCGTACGCCCCGTCGTTCGTCTCGCCTGCCCTACGCGCTCATCGCCGTGGGTTGCGCGCTCGTGCTGTTTATCGCTGCCGTCGTGGGCTACGTCAACCGCAGTGTGGACGTGGAGCTCAACGGCCAGAAGACCGCGGTGCGTGTGGGCTCTACGCTGCAGAATCTCATCGACGACCAGGAGTTGACTGACACCTACGACGCAGGCGACCTGCTGGCCGTCGATGACAGCGTGCTCAAGCGCCATGGGGGCGAAAAGCTGTCGGTGAAGGTCGACGGCAAGCGCGTGAAACAGGGCAAATGGGGTAGCCGCGAACTTGAGGGCGGCGAGAAGGTGACGGTCAAGGATGGCCGTAACACCTACGAGAAGCACGAGGTTCAGGCTACGGTTATCGAGCCCAAGCTCAAGGTCGAGGGTACGGGCGCTATCGAGTATGTGCAGACGTGGGGTGTCCAGGGCCGCTCCGAGGTGTGGGTTGGTGAGCAGTCGGGCAAGACGCAAGACCGCGGCGAGGTTGTGCCCGCCACCGATTGCGTTGTTGCGTGCGCCAGCGTGGCGCCCAAGGGCAACAAAAAGTACGTGGCGCTGACGTTTGACGAGGGTCCGAGCGGCGCCACCAAACAGATCTTGCAGGTGCTCAAGGAAAAGGGCGTCACCGCGACGTTCTTCCTTTCGGGCGATGCGGCCGAGGCCTCGCCTGCCACGGCCAAGGCGATTGTCGATGCCGGGTGCGAGATCGGATCCAACAGCTACAGCGACGATTCGCTCAAGGGTCAGGACCGTGAGGCGGTACGCGAACAGATCCCGAAAGGCACCGATGCGATTAAGTCGGCGACCGGCGTGAAGACGATGCTACTGCGTGCTCCCTACGCTGCCTTTGACGAGCAAAACTGGATTGATGCGATGGACCTGGTCTCCGCCGTGGTCTCGTGGAATATTGACTCGGGCGACTGGCTGCTCAACGGTGCCGACGAGCAGGTCTCGACGGTGCTCGATTCGGTGACGCCGGGCAATATCGTGCTGCTCACCGATAGAGACGAATGCGCCGAGCAGACGCTCGAGGCGCTGCCGCAGATTATCGACGGCCTCATTGCCGACGGCTACAAGATCGTGACGCTCAGCGACCTGGTCAAGACGGACACGTCGCTGAGCAAAAAGCTCACCTCGCTGACGAAGGTCACCATGCCCAAGGACGCCGTGTTCCCCCAACTTGCCGAGGACGACGACACCACAGAGTAGTCATTGGGTAGTCATTTTAGAACGTCCATTACAGTCGAAATTGTCAGCCCGGGCCCGTCTCGGGCTACGATTGAGGCGCGCCCAGAACGGGCCGCCGACCGGGCGCCCGCGCACGGCCGAATGTCCCTGCCCCCGAGAGGGCCTGTTGGGTGCTGCCGGCGCGGGACGCGCCGCCCCCGACGGCTGATAGGAAAGTGCCGGGCAGGCGCCGCGGCTGGTAATGTGAGTGCCGAGGGGGAGGCCATCCGGTCGAACGACTACCGGAAGGATACCACCGTGAAAGCGCCATCGACCAGGCCCGCGGCCGTGCTCGGCCTAGACGTCGGCAAGTCCTCCCACTGGGCCTGCCTGATCGACCGCGACGGGGAGGTGCTGTCCAGCGCCCCCGTCCGCAACAGGGAGGCCGAGCTCGACGCGCTGTTCGCCTCCGTGCCCGCCGGCACGCTCGTCGTGGTCGACCAGTTCCGCAACATAGGGTCCCTCGCCGTGAGGCGCGCCCGCGCCGCGGGTCTGGGGGTCGCCCACCTGCCCGGCCTCGCCGCCAGCCGCGCCGCCGGGCTGTTCGCCGGCGAGGCCAAGACCGACGAGCGCGACGCCGCGGTGATCGCGCGGACCGCCCTGGGTGTGCCGGACTCCCTGTCGGGGGTCCCGGGCCGCGGCGAGGCCCTCGAGGCCGCGCGCGCCCTCTCGTCGCAGCGCGACCACGTCGTCGCCTGCGCGACCAGGGACAAGAACCGCCTGCGCGCCGTGCTGCTCGAGTCCTGCCCGGCCCTCGAGGCCGCCGTCGACCTGTCGGACCGCCGGTGGCTGGAGCTGCTCGCCGGGTTCGGCGGGGCGTGGGGGATCGCCCGCTCGGGGGCCGAGGGGCCGCAGGCCGAGGCCGCCGGGGAGGCCGCGGCCGCCTCGACTGCGCCCCCGCCGGCGCTCATCGAGGCCGAGAACAGGCAGGTCAGGTTCCTGGCCGCCCGGATATCGGAGGCCCTCGACGAGGCCGGGGCCCTCGAGGCCGAGACGGCGGCGCTGCTCGAGGGCGACGAGACCTACGCGTGCCTGCTCACCGTGCCCGGCATCGGCCCGAGGACCGCGGCGCAGCTCGCGGTGTCGGTCGACATCGGGAGGTTCCCGGACCACGACCACCTGGCCTCGTACTGCGGCATAGCCCCGAGGGTGAGGAGCTCCGGAACGTCGGTGAGGTCGGTCAGGGCGTCCAGGCGCGGCGACGCGAGGCTCAAGTCCCTGCTGATCTTCTCGTGCAACAGCCTGGTGAGGTCCTCGGGGCGCTACGGCGAGTACTACCGGGCCTGCAGGGCGCGGGGCATGGGGCACGGGCGGGCGCTCAAGGCCGTCGCGAGGAAGCGGCTCAGGGCGATATACGCCGTGATGCGCGACCGGGTGCCCTACCGGGAGTAGCCCCGACGGTTGACAAAACTATAGGAACACCCAATGACTATGTCACGGATGCGTCAGTGTTTGGTATGCCTGCAATGTGCAGCGCATAAATTCGATGCCGCAGGGCGATGCTGATGCTATAGTTACTGCGGTTAATGAGGGTCAAGAGAAAGGTTACAGGTGAAATCCAAACCTCGACCATACAGTCGATGACCCCATGCAGGTGCTTTTTGCGCATGCACGGGGTGTAAGCGTCGAGCGGCGTGCCGCCCGCGCATGCGTATACATATCCAGAAGCCCCCGGACGCCGCACGCGCGGCCGCGTCCGGAGGAATTATGATGGGGAGCACCATTGAATTATCTGAGTGAGATGCTCAAACTGCCGGTCTTGGACGTCGACGGCGAAAAGCTCGGCGTGGTCAACGATTTTGGTATTGCTACCGGCGAAGTTTTTCCGCACGTGACGTCGCTCGCGTTCCGCGGACCCGGCAAGACGCCGTTTATGATCAGCTGGCGCAAATGGGTCGACCGTATCGACGAGACGGGTGTACACCTTAAGACGTCGGCCACCGAAATCCGTTTTTCGTACCTGCAGCCGACCGAACTCCTGCTCGCCCGCGACGTGCTCAACAAGCAGATCGTCGACACGCAGGGCATGAAGGTCGTGCGCGTAAACGACATCAAGTTTTCCATGTCGGGCGAAAACCAGCTGCGCCTGCTGGGCGCCGAGGTCGGTGCCCGCGGTCTGCTACGCGCCATCAGCCCCGCGCTCGAGCATATCGTCGAAGGCTTTATGAAGCACCTGGGCAAGCCGCTCAGTGAGGACATCATCGCTTGGTCCTACATGGACCTGCTCGATCGCTCGACCAAGAACATTCAACTCTCGGTGTCGCACAAGACGCTCGGCGAGCTGCATCCTGCCGACATCGCCGACATTATCGAGCAGCTCGACCCGCGCCTACGTGCGCAGGTGTTTGCGCAGCTCGATACTGCCCAGGCCGCCGAGGCCATCTCGGAGTTCGATGACGACGAGCTTATGACCGAGATGCTCGAGGGCCTGTCCGACACGGACGCATCGTCGATGCTGGCCATGATGGACCCGGACGATGCAGCCGACCTGATCGACGAGCTCGATTACGAGAAGGCCGAGAAGCTCCTGCGCCTGATGGGCGTCAAGGAGGAGAAGGCGATTCGTAACCTGCTGGGGTATGAGGACAATACCGCCGGCCGCATCATGACCTCGGAGTTTGTCTCCCTGCCCGCCACGGCAACGGTCGGTGACGCCATCGAGGCGATTCGCGAGCTCGACGAGGACTTTGAGAGCGTCTACTACGTCTATACCGAGGATCCGAGCGGCATGCTGACCGGCGTGCTTTCGCTGCGCACGCTGATCGTAGCCGACCGCGACGCCACGCTGGGTCAGCTGGCCTATCGCGACCTGGTCTATGTGTCGCCCGACGAGGACCAGGAAGACGTGACGGACGAGATGACCAAGTACGACCTGGTTGCCATCCCTGTCTGCGACGAGAACCGCCATATCCTGGGTATCGTGACCTTCGACGACGCCATGGATGTTATCGCCGAGGAGCATCAGGAGGACCTGCAGATCGCCGGTGTCGGCTCGGGCGATAGCGCGTCGGACGACTCGACGAACGTGCTCAGCTGGTTTGTGCATCGCCAGTACTGGGTTGTCGTGTGGGGCATTGCCTCGTGCATTATGGCGACCGTGTTGGGAACGGCACTCGGCTCCGCGCATTTGGTGGTGTTCCCCATGTGCGCCATGCCGCTCGTGTTGCTGGCTGCCTCGCGTATGGTGTCGTTCGTCAAGAACTACTTCCTGGAGTATGACGGTCACGACGACGAGCCCAAGCCGTATCTGGGGTTCTTCTTCCAGAGCACGGGCATGGGCCTGATTCTGTCACTCGTGACCTATCTGTGCGCCCAGCTGGTGCGCACCGCTGCGTTCCCCGATGCGCCCATGTTTGAGGAGCAACTCTTTACCGGGTGCTTTAATATCGCTGCCATCATTTGCCTGGTTGGCAACATGAGCGCCGTGATTTACCTGATGGTGCTGTTCTGGCGTGACGAGCATGACCTCAACACGTCGGGCACCGCCATGAACGTTATTGCCGTCATGATCTCGTGCGTGGCGTACTGCGCCGCTGCGGTGCTGCTCACCATGTCGGTCATTGGTTAGGTGGTCGCGTGCAAAATACCAAGCAAAAGTCGGGCACCAAGCAAAAGTTGACCATCGCGGCCATCTTTGGCGCTATGGGTCCCGGTCTGCTGGCGGCGCTTTCGGGCAATGACGCCGGCGGCATTGCAACGTATTCCAGCGCGGGCGCCAGCTATGGCTACAAGATGCTCTGGATGCTTCCCGTCATGACCGTGCTGCTTATCGTGACGCAGGAGACCGCGGCGCGCTGCGGATGCGTCACGGGTAAGGGCCTGGCGTCGCTCATTCGCGAGCGCTTTGGCGTGCGCAAGAGCGTGTTGGCCATGGCGGCGCTGTTGATCGCCAACACGGCGGTGACCATCTCGGAGTTCGCGGGTATCGCGAGTGGCCTTGCTCTGTTTGGCGTGCCGGCGAGCATCTCGGTGCCGCTCGTGGCGCTGCTGGTGTGGATGCTTACCATGTCGGGCAGTTTCCAGCGCATCGAGAAGATTTTGCTGCTGGTAAGCTGCGTGTTCGTGACCTACGTCGTCGCCGCGTTTATGGCCGGCCCCAACTGGGGCGAGGTCGCGGTCGACCTGGTCGTGCCTAACATTCAAAATGATCCCAACTACGTGTCGCTCGTGGTCGCAACGATCGGTACCACCATCGCGCCGTGGATGATTTTCTTGGCGCAGAACAACGTGGTCGATAAGAACGCGGGCGAGGACGATATCGTGCTGCAGCGCATCGATACCGTGAGCGGCTCGCTTGCCGCCGATGTCATTGCCGGCTTTATTATCATCACGACCGGTACGGTGTTGTTCCCGGCGGGTATTCAGATTAGCGATGCCGCCGATGCTGCCCGCGCGTTGGAGCCTATTGCGGGTCAGTGGTCCACGGTACTGTTTGCCTCGGGCCTGGTCGCGGCGAGCTTCTTGGCTGCCTGCGTGCTGCCGGGCGTTACGTCGAGCGCTATCTGCGAGGCATTTGGCTGGGAGCGCGGTGCCGACCGCAGCTGGGACGAGGCCCCGGTCTATCGCGGCATCATTACGGCCATCATCGGTATCTCTGCCGTGCTGGTGCTTATGCCCGGCGTCGATCTGTTCCAGATTATGATGACCTCGCAGGTCATCAATGGCGTGCTACTGCCCGTGGTTCTGGTGTTCCAGGTGGTTATTGCCGCTGACCGTCACATTATGGGCGCTAACCGCAACGGCCGCGTGTGGAATGTGCTCACTTGGGCGACTATCGGTGTGATTACGGTGCTCACGGTCGTCATGTTTGTTCTGCAGGCGATGGGTTACAGCGCTTAGCGCCTCTTTTGGACTCCAAACAGGCCGCAGCGATGGGCTGCGGCCTGTTTTTTGTCTGCTATAGGGTGTTAGTTATATAGCAATGGACAAAAAATGCCAAATATGAGTACTGTTGCTAAGTGAATAGCATTTACATCCTAAAAGATAATGA
Organism: Collinsella aerofaciens; assembly: GCF_963360655.1. Taxonomy (NCBI): domain Bacteria; kingdom Bacillati; phylum Actinomycetota; class Coriobacteriia; order Coriobacteriales; family Coriobacteriaceae; genus Collinsella; species Collinsella aerofaciens. The sequence goes on along the minus strand of NZ_OY725712.1, from coordinate 1,072,573 downwards.
ACATAGCCTTTAGTATGTTCATTAAAATTGGCTCCAATACGCCTTAAACCAGTCAGGTTGGCTGCTTTAGGGGGTTGTAGGGGTCGCTCGGACGTCATTTTGGGTGGTTTTGCCTGCTACTAAAATGGTAACAGTACTCATATTTGCCCTTTTTTGCCCACAGACCTTTGAGGGTGCGGTCGCGCGCGCAGACGTGGTGTAAGAGTGTCCTGAGGTCCGTCGCTGCAAGTCCCGATGTTACTCCTTCTTGAGGCCGTGCTTCTCGACTATCTCGTCCACTATCTCCCTGGCGCGCCGCCCGAGCGCGCGGCGCCTCCCCTCTGTCGGGGCCGGCCTGTCCGCGGGCTCGGCGAAGCCCTCGGCGGCCGAGGCCTCGGAGAACATGCGCTGCTGGGACCACTGCCCCTCGGTCTCCATGAGGCTCGCGCACGTCAGGCGCAGCATCGACTCCCTCGAGGGGAAGGACTGCACGACCCTGTAGCGGCGCTTGATCTCGCGGTTGGCGCGCTCCTGGACGTTGTTGGTGCGGAGCTTGGCCCAGTGCGCCCTGGGGAAGGCCGTGAACGCCAGCGCGGAGTCCTCGGCCTGCTCGAAGACCTCGCCGGCCCTGGCGGACACCGACGCCACCCAGGGCGCCGCCTCGGCCCACACGCAGCGCGCGAGGTCGGGGTCGTCCTGGTAGACCGCGGCGTGCACGAGGTCCCTGACGGCCGCCTTGGAGTCCTCGGGCCTGCCCGAGCAGGCGCTCTGGAGGTTGCGCTGCAGGTGCGTCACGCAGCGCTGCCAGGCGCAGCCCTGGAACAGGCGCGAGACGGCGGCCACGAGCCCGGCGTGGCTGTCGGAGACCACGAGGCGAACGCCGGCCAGCCCGCGCTCGCGCAGCCCGCCGAGGAACGCCGCCCAGGAGTCCTCGCTCTCGGTGTCGACCACGTCGCAGCCCAGGAAGTGCTTGCGCCCGTCGGCGCCCAGCCCGATCGCGGTCACGACGCCCTGCGAGACGACCGACGAGCCGACCCTGCAGCTCATGTAGGTGGCGTCGAGCCACAGGTAGCAGCACGGCGTGCCCGACAGGTCGCGGCGGCGGAACTCCGCCACCTCGGCGTCGAGGTCGGAGCAGAGGCTCGAGACCTCCGAGCTCGACAGCGAGGATATGCCCAGCTTGGACGCCACGCGCTCGACCTTGCGGGTGGACACGCCGCACACGTACATCTCCTGCACGATGGCGGCCACCGAGGTGTCGACGCGCGACCATCGCGCGAGCATGCCCTCGGGGTAGTAGGTGCCGTGCCTGAGCTTGGGTATCTCGAGCTCCACGTCGCCCACGGCGGTCTTGAGCGACCTGGGGCGGTAGCCGTTGCGGCTGTTCTCCCTGCCGTCGCTGCGCTCGTTGCGGCCCGCGCCGCACATCTGCTGGGCCTCGGAGTCCATCAGCGCGTTCATCACGCCGCCCAGCACCCTGCACGCGAACTCGCGCGCGTCGCCGCACTCCTGCCAAAGCCTCGCCGCCTCGAGGGCCTCGTCGCGGCCGAGGCGCAGTACACTCTCTTCTTGGGGCATCGCCTTTCCTTCCATTCGTCACCTTCATTACTCCAACGACGAATTCTAGGCGGTGTCCCCTCCCTTTCAAGAAAGGGAAGAGGCGGGGCATGCCCCGCCTCTTACACCACATCTCTGCGCGCTACCGAGGGTGCGGCGAAAAGGGCTTGTTTTGATTGTTTGGGGCAGGCACGAGGCGCGGAAACGATGTCTGGAGCGACGGAGCGGCCTGGAATTCATCCGTAGAGGTCTTCATTGGCTGCGCCAGGAGTGTCCCTAACTGCCGGAGGGGGTGTCTGCCGTGGCAGACACCCCCTCCGGATGTGGGAAGTTTGCGCTGCAGGTTACTTATCGGTGCCCAGCTTGTGCGGCTTGAGAGCGAGCGCATTGACGAGTGCGTCGGTGGCAGACTTGACGGCTGCCGGCTGCGGATCGTTGACGTGATCCTCGGGGTGTACGGGCAGGTCCTTCTTGACGGCATCGTGGATCAAGTTGAGGTACTCAGTCACGCCAGTGGTCGATAGGTGCGTGCCATCGCCATCGAACAGGTCGTTGCGGTTGGCACTGTATCCGTACCAGTCGATAACGCGCACGTTCTTGTAGCGCGTAGCGGCGTTGGCGATGGCCTGGTTGGTAGAGCCAACCCACGGCTGCGGGCTGCGCGTGTTCACAAACACCACCATACGCTTATCTCCCGCATCGGCCATGATGGCGTCGATCTGGTCGTCGGTTACCAAGCCGTTGGTGCCCAGGGCAAAGACCACGATCTTGCCGGCAAGGTTCTGCTGGATATAGCCTTCAAATGTCGCGCGCCCCGCATCGAACTGGCGGCCCTTTTCGGCATCGATATGGCTGTGCGGGAACACGCCGTCAAAGGTGTCTACGGCACGCAGCGACACGGAGTCGCCGATCATAAGCAGATCGTAGGAGCCATCGGGGAAGCCGTCGTTGTCCTTGTCGGTGTCGTCGGCCGCCTGTTGGTCGGCGGGCGCGGTGTTCTTGGCTTCCTTGTTGAGGACTTCGGCGCCCTCACCGCTCAGTGCGGAGGTCTCCGGCACAAAGATCAGGCCGCCCAGTGCAACGACCAACACGACAGCACAGGCTGCGCAGACAGGGACGTGCGCGCGCACCCAGTTGGCGGGCGTGGCGGTGCCATCGCGGAATTCGGCGACGGTGCGCCCAAAGGCGCCCTTCCTAAACGGAGTCTCGATAAAGCGATAGCAGCACTCTGCCACGGCGACCACCAGCAGCACCTGCAAAATGTATTGCCACCAGGGCGTATCGTTGATGTTGGCGACCGGGTTCATGAGCAACAGCAGCGGATAGTGCCACAGGTAGATGCTGTACGAGCGCTTGCCAATCCACACGAGCGGCTCGGCGGACAGCGCGCGGGCAACCATTCCCTGGGGCTGCACGCAGGCCGCGATGACCATGAGCGTGAGGATCGAGCACAGCAGCGTGCCTCCGCGATACTGGAAGGCGGTGTAGCCGTTGGTGAGCGCGACCATGGCGGCAAGGCCAACCAGACCCACGACGCCCAGCACATCGATGGATGCGGGCGAGGACCAAAAGCGCACGAGGGCGCTCGGTTGTGCCGGGGCGGTCTCGGCTGATTCGTCGGCCTTCTCGCCAGGCTTGCCCTCGGCGTTCTTGCCGTGCTTGGCGGCGCCGGCCAGGCGATTGAGCCCCAAACGACGAGCGAGACGCACCGGCGCCAGGTCGCGATCGGGGATAAAGGCCATCCAGGCACCCAGCAGCAGCGAGAACACACGGGTGTCGGTGCCGTAGTACACGCGGCTGGGGTCGGCGGCGGGGTTATAGAGCACCATCATGGCGAGGGCAGATACCGCGGCAAGGCCCAGAACCACGCGGCGCGTGTTGGGCTTGCTCACATGCATGGATACCATGGCAAACAGCAGTGGCGGCCAAATTAGGTAGAACTGTTCCTCGATGGCAAGCGACCAAAAGTGCGTGAGCGGTGAGGGGTCGCCCAGGGCATTGAAGTACGAGACGTTTTGGGCAATCTGCCACCAGTTGTTGAAGAACAGCAGCGACGGCAGGATGTCGGGGCGCATCTTGGTGAGCATCACGTGGTTAAAGATGGTACACAGCGCGCAGGTCACGAACACTACCGTTACCACGGCGGGGACCAGGCGACGGATGCGGCGAATCCAGAAGCTCTTAAGGTCGATGCGGCCGGTCTTAGCGACTTCGTTGAGCAGCAAGCGCGTGATCAGATAGCCCGAAAGCACAAAGAAGATCGTGACGCCGAGCAGGCCGCCCTGAGCCCACGTGAGGTTGAGGTGATAGAGCACCACCGCGACGACGGCAAGCGTGCGCAGGCCGTCGAGCGCAGGAATGTAGCGGGACTTGGGACGAGCGGGTGCCTGCTTGTCGGTAGCGGACGAGTGTGTGGCGCCGGTGTTGGTCTTGGCTGCATGGGCGTCCTTGTTGGTGGGCGTTCGATGCGGGCTCGGGCCGCGTCGCGACTCGCCGGTGCGGCGGTCGGCGCGCGGGCGTTCGTGCGGCGCCTGGTTATCGGGCGCGCGGCGCGGTCCGCGTGGGCTCGATTGTGGGAATTGCTCCATAAAACATCATCCAATGACGAGAATACTCAGCACATATTCATTGTAGCTGCCTGCTCCTGTGAATGCTTGCTGCTGGCGCAACCTCAAGGGCGCGTTCACATCAAAGTGAACTAAAGTTATAAGGGGTGCGAAGGCGCGCAATCGACGGTCGACGGTGGGTGCAAGGCCCGCAGACGAGGAGGTTTCCATGGCAGACAACGGCATTGTTGCGGTGTTCGGCAGCATGAACATGGACCTTTCGGTGGCGTGCGAGCGCATGCCGCGCGCGGGCGAGACCGTCGGCGGCAGCGGTTTTATCACCAACGCTGGCGGCAAAGGCGCCAACCAGGCCGTCGCTGCCGCGCGCATGGGCGCGCGCACGAACATGATCGGCGCGGTCGGGCGCGATGCGTTTGGTGCATCGCTCGTGGCGGGGCTCCAAGATGCTGGCGTGGACTGTGACTTTGTGGCGCGGTGCAACGACGTGGAGACGGGCACGGCGACCATCATTCGCTGCGAGGGCGACAACCGCATCGTGCTGTCACCGGGTGCCAACCATGCGCTTGCGGGCGAGGACGTTGCCTGCGCGCTGAGACGTCTGGTGGCCGATGAGTTCGACGGCGACGCCAGCGATATTGCCCCGGCTGCCGGCAGCGTCTTTATCGCTCAGGGCGAATGTGACCTTGCAGCGACTGCCGAGGCGCTTGTTTGCGCTCATGAGCTGGGGTTCTATACGGTCTTTAACCCGGCTCCCGCCTGCGATCTGCCGGCGGGAGCGTGGCCTGCGGTCGACTTGGTCTGTCCCAACGAGACCGAGTGCCAGGTTCTGACGGGTATCCTGCCCAAGGACGATGAGAGCTGCGCCGCGGCGCTCAATGCCCTGCTCGCCAAGGGTGCCGGAGCTGCGGTCATCACGCTGGGCGGCGCCGGCTCGGTTGCGCTCGGCGATGACGGCGAGCCGCTGCGTCTGCCGGCACTTTCGAGCACGGTAGTCGATACCACGGCCGCCGGCGATACGTTTATCGGCGCGTTGGCGGCGGCTCGTCTGGAGGGCTTGCCGCTCTTTGAGTGCATGGCGGCGGGTGCACGCGCCTCGGCGGTGACGGTGTCGCGCTTGGGCGCGCAACAGTCGATTCCCACGCGCGCCGAAGTTGAGCACGTGTTTGATTTAGACGATTTAGTACAAGACGGAGAAGCGGAGTAGAACAATGGCAATCAAGAAGCTGATCCTTGATCTGGATATGGGCGTGGACGATGCGATGGCGCTTGCCTATGCCATCGCGAGCCCCGAGGTGGAGCTCGTGGGCATCACCACGTGCTTTGGCAACGTGCGCGTCGAGCAATCGGCGCACAACTGCCTGGCAGTGCTCGATCTGCTGGGTCGCCCCGAGATTCCGGTGTACCTGGGCGCCGATCGTCCCATTAAGGCGACTGAGCCCTATACACCGCCGGCGTCCACCACGCTCATCCACGGCAAGAACGGCATTGGCGGGGCGAGCGTGCCCGCGTCGCCGTACGAGCCGGTGGGGGCGACGTCGGCTGATGGCAACGCGGCGGTCGATTATCTGATCGATGCCGCGCGCACCTATGGCCCCGATCTGATCTACGTGGCGACCGGTCCGCTCTCCAACCTGGCACTTGCCTTGGAGCGCGATGCGGCGGCGATGATGTCTATCGGTCGCGTGGTCGTGATGGGCGGCGCCCTGACCGTGCCCGGAAACGTGAGTGCGGGCGCCGAGGCCAACATGGCAAGCGATCCCGAGGCGGCCGATGCCGTGCTACGTTCGGGCCGCAAGCTCACTATGGTGGGTCTGGATGTGACGCATCGCGTGGTGCTCACGCGTCGCGACATTGCCGGCTGGACGGGTTCGGGCACCATGACCGGTTGCGCGTTTGCGAGCATGGTGGAGCACTACATTGGCTCGTACGAGATGAACGCCCCCTACCTGGGTGGCTGCGCGCTGCACGATCCGCTTGCCGTCGCTGTGGCGATCGACCCCACGCTCGTGGGTGCGCTCGGCTGTAACCTGCGCGTCGACCTGCTCGGCGAGTATCGCGGCCGCACCATTTGCGACGAGCGCCGCCTATCCGATCCAGACAAGAGCGCGCTTGTGGCACTGACCGTGGATGCCCCGCGCTTCCTGTCCGAGTTCAAGGCGCGCATGGCCCGCATCCTAGGCTAGGCTCGGGATCGAAGCACGCCCATCTGCTCGATGTGGCCGCTGGCGGGCCGACATCTACCGTTCGCCAGCCCGATGGTCCCCGGGGCGGGGAGAGCGCTATAATGCATTTTGCATCTTGGATTGTTACTCCTGTGTGGAGGCATGCCCAAGAGCAATACAACACGGATTGTTACGTAAGGCATGACCGCAATAGCACTGCTATTGGCTATCATGCCTTTTTCTGTGAGTGTTCTTGAAAGGAGGTTCACCATGCTTGCAATTAAAAAGCTTAACAACAACGCGGTTCTTTGCCGTGACGGACAGGGGCGAGATGTCATCGCCATGGGCAGGGGCGTCGGTTTCGGCGGAGATTTTCCTCGAGAGCTCCCTCTTTCTAAAATCGAGCATACGTTTTACGACATTGATCCTAAAGGACAAGATGTCATGAGGGATCTTCCCTCGGATATCGTGATGTTTGCGGCGAAAGTTATGGACATCGTTGCCAACGAACTGCCCTACGACCTCTCAACCAATGCGACGCTGTTCATGGCTGATCACCTGTCGTTTGCCGTTGCGCGAGCCCAAAAGGGGGTCCGCATCGCGATGCCTCTTGCCTATGAAGTGCGGGAGACGTATCCGAAGGAATACAAGGCTGCCCAGTTTATCGTCATGCGACTCGAGAAGGAGCTCGGAGAGCGGCTTCCCAAGGATGAGATTGCCAGTATTGCGATGAATCTCGTGAACGCACGGGTTGTTGAAGCCGTCAAAGCCACGGCCGAGCCCACAAAGCAGTTCGACGATATGCTCGAGGACGTTATCGAGATTCTCGAAAGCGATTTCCGCATTATTGTCGACCGCGATTCCTTTGATTTCACCCGCTTCGCCACGCATCTGCGGTACCTGTTCAAGCGCATTCAAGCCGGCGAGTCGCTGAACAGCGCCAACATGCAGATGTACAAGAACTTTCGTGAGGAGTTTCCGCAGTTGGCAGAGTGCGTGAAGCATATCGGTTCCTATTGTCGTGAAACGTGGGACGCCACGCTCTCCGAGGAGGAGGAACTCTATCTGATGATCCATCTCAACCGGATCATCTCCAAAAAAGGATTGTAACCCGTAGCCATTCGGGGCATGACCTTTGCCGATTCGAACAGTAAGCCAAGATTGTGCAAAGGAGCCAATGATGGCAAATTACAAAAAGGTGGCAGAGCAGATTCTCTCCACTGTGGGCGGGGCGGAAAACGTGGCTTCGGTTACGCATTGCATGACGCGCCTGCGCTTCAGCCTCAAGGATGAAAGCCTCTCGAATGATGAGAAGCTTGAGGACATCTCGTCTATCATCAGCGTCGTGCACGCCGGAGGGCAGGTGCAGCTGGTGATCGGGCCCACGGTCGACAAGGTCTACGACGAGGTTTGTAAGCAGGGCGGATTCGAGGTCACGGTATCGATTGACGAGGAACTCGATGGCCCTCAGCTTAGCTGGAAGGAGCGCTTGGCGCCCAAGCACCTCTTCAATCAGCTGCTCGATGCCGTGAGCGGCGCTATCACCCCGATTCTTCCGATCTTTTGTGTCGCCGGTATCTTCAAGATGCTCGTTATTCTGTTTGGGCCCGAAGGCGCCGGTTTTATGTCCGAAACGAGCGACCTGTATCGGATCCTTTCCCTGGTGGGCGATGCGGCGTATTACTACTTCCCGGTGTTTGCCGCCTATAGCTCGGCTAAGAAGTTCAAAACGAGTCCTGTGCTGGCACTGCTCATCGCTGTTGTGATGATTTATCCCGACATGCTCGCTATTGTTGAGGACGGAAAGCCTTTCAGCGTCTTCGGCATCCCCATGCAGCTCGTCAACTACACCCAGGCTGTTCTTCCGGTCATCTTGATCACCTGGGCCCAGTCCTATGTTGAGCGCTTCTTTAAGAAGATCTCGCCTGATATGTTGCGCGTTCTGATCGTACCCGTGGGTACGGTGCTCGTGATGTTGCCGGTCGCGCTGTGCCTCTGCGGCCCTGCCGTCCAATTTGTCATGGGCCTTGTGGCCGATTTCATCATTTGGCTCGCCTCTGTTGCCGGTCCCGCTGCGACCGCGGTTATCGGCGCATTCTGGAATCTGATCATCGCCACCGGCATGCACGTGCCGATCTATACCGCCATATTGCCCGCCGCGCTCCAGAACGGTTACGACGCCATCTTATACCCCGGCGCCGCGGTTGTAGCCTACACCACGCTTGCCATCGCGCTCGCCTATGGCCTGCGCGCTAAGGACAAGGAGAATCGAGCCACGGGCTGGAACTTGTTCATCACCTATGCCTTCGGTCGCGTGAGTGAGCCCATCATCTACGGCATCCTGTTTCGCGACAAGAAAGCTCTTGCCTGGAACATGATTGGTGGTGCTGTCGGTGGTCTGCTGGTAAGCCTTCTTCATGCCAACGTCTATATCTTCACTGGCGTTGGTTTCCCATGGATGAACGTGCTCATGTTTGCTCAGGATATCATCCCCGGCACCATCGGGTGTCTTGCTGGCGGTGCCGTGACGTTTGCGTTGGCGATGGTTTTTGGATTTGAAGGACAGGAGAAGATGCCGTTGAAGTCCAAGAGCGGCGATTCTGAGGCTGTTGAATCCGTCGAGGCATAAGAGGCTACTGCACAAATATGCTCCCCAGCCGTTGCGCGGTCCGACCCCTTGGCCGCGCAACGGTACTGTGCTGTTGCACGGCACTTGCCGAGTCCGTTGCGTTCGACAGCGTGGGCCGGGAATTTGATAGAAAGGACGACACCATAATGTTTAGAGAAGATTTTTTATGGGGCGGGGCTCTGGCTGCAAACCAGTGCGAGGGAGGATGGAACGAAGGCGGTCGCGGTTTAGCCAATTCCGACATGCTGCCGTTTGGCGATCAACGCATGGACGTCATGCGGGGAGACCTTGATCCGCGTGCGTTGGCACCCGACAGCTTCTATCCCGCTCGCAAAGGCATTGATTTTTACCATAGGTACAAGCAGGATATTGAACTGTTTGCCCAGATGGGTTTTAAATGCCTGCGCTTATCGATCGCCTGGAGCCGCATTTTTCCCAAAGGAGACGAAGCCGAGCCCAATGAAGAAGGCCTTGCCTTTTACGAGGATGTTTTTAGGACGTGCCGCGCGCATGGCATTGAGCCTTTGGTGACGCTCAACCACTATGATGTCCCCATGCATCTCGTCGATGCGTATGGCGGATGGCGCGATCGCAGGTTGGTCGACCTGTTCGATCGATATTCGCGTACCGTGTTCGAGCGCTATCGGGGATTGGTCAATTATTGGCTGACCTTTAACGAGATCAACATCATGACGCAGGCGTGCTTTATGGCGGCGGGGATCATCTTCGAGCAAGGGGAGAATCGCTATGCAACGGTTCACACGGCCGTGCACCATGTATTGGTTGCGAGTGCCCGTGCGGTCGGGGCGTGTCATGAACTGTGCCCCGGGGCGAAGATCGGTTGCATGCTCAACGCAGGTGTCTTCTATCCGGCTACATGTGATCCGGACGATGTGCTGGCTGCGCAGGCTGAGAATCGCAGCCATTACATGTTTACCGACGTCCAGGTGCGCGGTGCGTACCCGAGCTATGTTCTCAAGGAATACGCCCGCCATGGTTTTGAGGTGCCCTATCGGGATGATGACCGCGAAGTACTGGCTGCAAACCTGGTCGATTTCGTCTCGTTTTCGTATTACTCGACGCGCGTCGCAAAAGCGCATGCGGAAGGTCAGTTCGATTCGAACCTTCTTCGCTCGGCGCCTAATCCGTATCTAAAACAGGAGCCTTGGGGGAGGTTTATCGACCCCAAAGGGCTGCGCGTCACCATGAATGAAATCTGGGATCGCTATCAAAAGCCGCTGTTCATCGTCGAAAACGGTTTGGGTGCTCCTGATGTGCCGGAAGATTCGGGTGAAATAGAAGACGACTATCGAGTTGAATACCTGCGGGCCCACATCGAGGCGATGAGGGAGACCGTCGAGCTCGACGGGGTGGAACTCATGGGATATACCTGTTGGGGCCCGATCGATTTGGTTTCGGTCGCCACAGGACAGATGCGTAAGCGCTACGGGTTTATCTATGTCGATCGAGACGATAGCGGTGCGGGCTCGTTTGAGAGACGTAAAAAGAAAAGCTTCGAATGGTACCGACGCGTAATAGCAAGCAATGGCGAAGACCTTGCGTAATAACGTTAAGATGGACAAATGCGCCCGTTGGGGGAATAGTCGCGCCACTTTGCTTGACAACAGGCTAAACTAGCTAATAAACATTTACTCTTCTGTTTAGATTGAATTTGCGGTCGTTTAGTTGCCGAGCCACGGGGCGGTCAAGCCACGATGCTCGGCCGCGACCGATGCTAGGGGGAATGATGGCTAAAGCAAGCGTCCGCGAGATCAGCCGCATTACCGGCTTTTCGCCCGCAACCGTGTCCAACGCGCTCAACCGCAAGCGCAGCGTGAGCGAGGAGACCGCCAAGGTCATCCTGGAGTGTGCGCAGTCGCTCGGCTACCAGCAGTCGACGCAGCTCGAGAGCATCCAGTTTGTGCTTGCGCGCAAGACGGCCGCCATCCTGGACGAGAGCACCTTCCATCCCGCGGTCATCGAGGGCGTGGAGCGCCAGGCGCGTCGCCACGGCATGAGCACGAGCTTTGTCACGCTCGACTTTAGCGATCTTGACGCTGTGCGCCCGCAGGTCGAGGGCCTGATCGCCGATCCGTCCGCCGCTATCGTGCTGATGGGTACCGAGCTGGGCGAGGAGGACTACGCCCTGTTCGCCAACGCCGCCGCCCACCTGATCGTGCTCGACGGCTGGAGCGATCGCCAATACTTTGATGCCGTGGTCATTGCCAACACCGATTCGGTACTGCGCGCCGTGGACTACCTTATCGAGAAAGGTCACAAGCAAATCGGCTATCTGGCGGGCGACCTTCGCATCCGCAACTTTAAGGACCGCGAGCGCGGCTATCGCCAAGCGCTTGAGGATGCGGGCCTCGAGGCCAATCCGGCATGGCGTGTCACGCTGGGCACCACGCTCGAGGGCGCTTATCGCGATATGGGCGCGTGGCTCGACAGCGTCTCGCACGACGACCTGCCGACGGCTTTCTTTGCCGAAAACGACGTGCTCGCCGTGGGTGCCATGCGCGCGCTCAACGAGCACGGTATTCGCGTGCCCGAGGATGTCTCGATCATCGGCTTTGACGACCTGTCGTTGGGCGCCTTTTCCAACCCGCCGCTCACCACGGTGCACGTTCCCAAGCACGAGGTGGGCGAGATCGCGGTGCGCCGCCTGGTGGGCAACATCCGCAATCCCAAGAGCTATACCTGCAAGACGGCCGTATCGACCTATTTTGTCGAGCGCCAAAGCGTGCGCGAGATCTAGTCGGAACGGCGCCAGACCCCAGAGCGGAAAAGTCCTTCTAGATTACCTAGAATGATTTTTCTGGGACGGGGATTTAAAACTCATTGATCCCCGTCCCGGGTAGCTCATTTGGGACGGGGCTTTTTTGACTGGTATGATTGGTGCGACCATTCGAACCAGCTAAAAGAGCCCCGTCCCAATTTAACTACCGAGAGGATCTGCCATGGAGCGCATCGCGAGTTTTTCCGTTGACCATCTGCTGCTTGAGCCCGGCGTGTATGTGAGCCGCATCGACCGCGATCCGGCGACCGGCGCCGCCGTCACCACTTTTGACCTGCGCCTGACCACGCCCAATAAGGAGCCGGTTATGAACACGGCCGAATGCCACACCATCGAGCACTTGGGCGCGACGTTCCTTCGCAATCATGCCGAGTGGTCGAGCCGCATTGTCTACTTTGGTCCCATGGGCTGCCGTACGGGCTTTTACCTCGTCGTGTTTGGCGAGGTGACGAGCGAGGAGATTCTGCCGCTCGTGCGTGAGCTGTTCGAGTTTGTCGCTGGCTTTGAGGGCGATATCCCCGGTGCCGCTCCCGAGGAGTGCGGTAACTACCTGGACCAGAACCTTCCCATGGCAAACTGGCTCGCGCGCCGCTACCTCGACCGCGACTTGGCCGATATCGACGAGAATCACCTGCACTATCAGCAGGCGTAAGGCTGCTTGCAGGAATAACGTTTGTGCCAGAAGCGCTCCCGCTCTTTGCGGAGCGCTTTTTTATGCCGAGTGCTCAAAACAGAACAAGATTGTTCTAGAATGTTCATACTGTCACACAAACGAACAGGAGCGAACATGCATATCTACTCTGTCTCTGATCCCGAGTTCAAGTCCTATGGCAACGTTTGGGATAACGTTCCGTCCGAGCTTACGTCGCCCGTGCTCGAGGCACTTGCCTCCACGCCCATCCCCGAGGGCAGCAAGTATGTGGCCTCCGCGCCCGAGCTCGAGGGTGTCATGGATGCCGATAAGCTGGGCTTTCTCATGTTTGGCGGTCGTCCCTTCCAGCTGGGCTGGTGCAACGGCCACAACACGCGTCTCAACTGCCTGGAGTACCACCGCGCGAGCGAGTTCAACCTGGGCGCCCGCGACTTTATCCTGCTCGTGGCGCATCGCTGGGAGATCGAGGACGGCAAGCTCGATACCGCGTGCGTCAAGGCGTTCCGCGTGCCGGCCGGCACGCTTGTTGAGGTTTTCAACACCACGCTTCACTACACGCCCTGCATGGTCGACGACGGCGGCTTCCAGGTGATGGTGGCGCTGCCCGCCGGCACCAACGGCCCGCGCCCCGAGGCTGCAGCCGACATGCCCACGGCTGGCGACAGCTACTGCTACTGGAAGGCCGACAAGTGGGTTCTCTGCCATGCTGACAGCCCCAAGGCTGCCGAGGGCGGCTACGTAGGTCTCATCGGCAAGAACCTCGACATCGCCGTGGACTAGCGCATCGCCCCAAACCACCACAAAGGTGCCTGTCCCCTTTGCGGTGGTTTGGGGCGGGCGGATATCGGGAAGTGCCGGACGGGGGAGGCTGCCGGGCGCCTTGCCGTCTGCGGATTTTGGGACATGTGGCCCGCTTTTTGGGCCCACCTGTCGGTACGCTAAAAGCACTATGGGTACCCGCGAGCGACATATCGGCCACGCGGCCGCCCGATCCGCACCCGTGGCGGATCCCAGGGGCGGCAGGCTCTTCGCCATGCCGCGATTCCTTGTTGGCATAACACATCAGGTGTACCGTCACCGCGTCTTTGCTATCGCCGGCGCCATCACCGCGCTGTTCCTCATGCTTTTGGCAGTCTTGCCGGCGCTGTTCGCCTTCGACCCCAAACTTTCTAACACCGTGCCCGCCTATAGCGAGGCGTCCGAAGAGGTCGTGGATGCGCTCGTCCATTCGAGCTCTCTGCCGTTGCTTGTCGCCGCAATTGTATTTTCGATCTGGGGCGTATCGGTCTATCTGCGCTGTTTGGACTATGTGTTGCGCCGCCGTCTTGTTGCCATCGCCACCATCTGCGCCCTGTGGATGATCGAGGTCATTCTCAAGTACAAGTCGTTCACGCCGTTCTATGCCACCGTGCTGTGGTACCTGTACTACGTGCCCATGACGCTCATTCCGCTGCTCTACCAGTTGTGTGGTCTGCGCCTTGCGGGCCTGGAGCAACACCGCCTGGGTCGCCGCTGCTGCGCTGCGCTGTGGATTGTGGCCATCCTGCTTATCGGATTTGTGCTCACCAACGATTTTCACCAGCAGGTCTTCCGCTTTGACCGTACAAGCGACACCTGGAGCAACGACTACACGTACGGCTGGGGTTATTTCGCCGTCTTAGTGTGGACGGCCTTTAACTTCGTGGCCTTTTTTATCCTGGTTGGTCGGTCCTCGTCCTTTCGCATCCAGCGTTTCTCGGGTACGGCGGCGCTCGTACTGCTGGGCGGCGCATTCTTTGCCATCTCCTATGCGTTGCGCGTGCCCTGGGCATGGAGGCTCAACTTCTCGCTCATCTATTGCGTCTTGTGCGTGGTGGCGATGGAAATCTGTCTCGATTGCGGTGTCATTCCGTCGTATCACGACATCGCCGGCATCTTCGACACCTTGCCGCTTGACCTCAAAGTTCTAACGCGCGACCTGCAGGAGGTCTATGCCACGCCGGTGTCAAAGCCAGTGCCGGTAGGCGTGCGCGAGGAGTTGCGGACCCAGGAGCACGGCCGCGCCCATGCCTTTGCCGTGGCGTCCGATCCCGATGTGATGTACCGTGCCTTTCCACTGCTGGGCGGATCGGCCCTGCTTGCCCAAGACGTGTCGGAGCTCAACGAGCTTAACCGTGAACTGGCACATCGTCGCATGGAGCTGCAGCGTCAAAACGAGCTGCTCGCCGCCGACTACGACCTTAAGACGCACCTGGCAGATCAAGAGGCCGAGACCTTGCTGGTCCAAGACGTGGACCAGGCGCTTGCCCGCGCGCTCAAAGGGATGTACGACCTGCTGAGCTCGCTGCCGCCGTTGACCGACGAAGCGTCTTCGCACGAGCGCTACCGCATGCTGCAGCGCGCCAAGATGCTTGTCGCCTATTGCAAGCGCAAGGGATCGCTCACGTTGGCGCAGCACGGGGAGAGCGGTTTTGATCGCGACCGCATTCAGCTCATCGCCAACGAGCTCGCAAGCGACCTGCGCACCATCGATATCGATTGCGCCTCGATTATCGCCATACGGCTCCCGTTGCACGCCAGTACGGTAAGCGCCCTGTACGACTGCGTGTATGACTTTGCGTTTTTTGCCTACACCACCGACCATCCGGCGCTTATGTATCACTTGGGCGACCATGACCGATGCAGTGTCGAGCTGCGCGCCACGCTTTTTTCCAACGATGATGCAGATCTTTCGCAGACGCCCGCTGCGCAAGAGCTCGAAAGCGCTCTGCAAGGGCGCAACGTGGCATACCGCCTTGAGGGCGAGCCCGGCCAGCTGCGCATGATCGTCTTGATGCCGAGGGCGGGTGAGTGACGATGCAGATTTCGCTCATCCTTCCCCAAATCGTTGCGCTCGATGTTGTCTTTGCCCTGGCTGCGTGTCTGCAGACGATCCACGTCCCGCTCATCGCATCGCGCCGTTCGTCCTATAACCGTAAGGTGATTTGCGCCTACGAGGCGAGCCTTGTGCTTCACCTGATGATTTCGGCGCTCATCTTATTCGCGTCGTCTGGCTCGTATCTGGTGGCGCCGCTTGACGTTTGCGCCAGGGCAATGGGCGGAGCGCTGTGGCTCAATGCCGCAATCTTTGCCTACGGCGTGGTGCTTATGGTGCACTATCGTCGCCTCGTCATGCTGGCCGAACTGTTGCTCGTTGTCGCCGTGACGCCGCCGGTGGTTTTTGCCATGGGCTCGGCGTGGACCGTTGTCCTTATCGCAGAGGGAGCGTTTTTCCTGTTTCGTTCCATCGCGGCGCTCTTGATGGACGTCCGTAACCGCCAGGAGGATATCACCGCGTTCTCGACGATCGAGACCATCAACGTGATTCCCGTGGGCATCCTGTATCTGGACCCGAGGGGCCGTCCGCTGCTCATGAACCGCTGCATGCGCAAAAACCTAGTGGAACTTCATATGCCCACCGATCTAGGTGACATGAGCGGCACATGGAACGACCTGCGCAAACTCAGCATGCAAATGCCCGAAAGCAGTAGGAACCGTGTGCGGATTAACTTGGATCGTTTTGGTGATGCTCGCGCGGTGATCGAGATTTCTCCCGCCGAGATTCGCCTATTTGTGCACGACGAGGTTATGGTTTCGGGCCGCCTCTTTGAGCGCATTATCGGACTGGACGTGACGGAATACGCACACGCCTACGACCGCTTGGCGCAAGCAAACCACCTACTTGAGCTTGCGGGCCAAGAGCTCCAGTCCCAGATCGAAGAAGTTAAAAAGGTTGCCGACAATGCGGCCTACCTACGTATGCGCGCCCGCGTTCACGATGTGATCGGGCAGCGCCTGTCCATTCTTCATCGCTATTTGGAGGAGGGGCGTCTGGACGATGAGTCGCTCGAGCAGATTGACCCGTTGCTGCGCTCAATCGCCGCCGATTTGCGCAGTGGCGGTGCCAGCGAGCCTGCAGAGCAGCTGGGTGACATCGTCCATGCTTTTGGCCTGGTGAGTGTGCAGATCGATGTAGAGGGTGCGCTGCCTGAGGACGTGCGTGTCGCTGCAGCCTTTCTGCAGATTATCCGCGAAGCCTCGACCAATGCCACCAAGCATGCACAGGCCCATCGGGTCCATGTGCGCCTGTGGCGGGAGACGTCGGAAGACAGCGCTGTTGCGCGGATGACCGTTTCTAACGACGGCGCGCCTGCACCCGTATCGTATCGCGAGGGAACGGGTATCCCAGGTATGAGGCATGTCGCGCAAGATCTGGGCGGCTGCCTGGAAATCCATGCCGCCCCGCCCTTTACGCTTGCGGTGTCCATCCCGCTCAACGCCAGCGCCACAGCTCAAAGGAGAAGCTCATGATCCGCGTCCTTATAGTCGAAGACCAGGCCATCCTGCGCGAGAGCCTGGCGCGTTCCGTTGGCGACCAGCCCGATATGACCGTTGTTTCCGCCATTGCCGATGCTTCCGAGGCCTTGGGTGTCGCGCTCAAGGAGCGCCCGGACATGATGCTGATGGACGTATGCACCGAGCATGATTCCAACGGCATCGTGGCGGCGGCGCGCATTAAAGAACAACTGCCCGAGTGCCGCGTCATTATCATGACCGGCATGCCCGAGATCACCTTTGTCGATCAGGCCCGCGAGGCGGGCGTCGATAGCTTTGTGTACAAGAACGTCGGTATCGACGAGCTATTCGCCGTGATGCGCTCCACGCTGGCGGGCTATTGCACGTTTCCCAAGCCGCCCGAGAGTATTTTTTCGGGTACGGCGGCACTCGACGATGTTGAGCTATCGATTTTGCGCCTTGCCTGCGAGGGCAAGAGCCGTCGCGAGATCGCGGCCGAGCTGTTTATGAGTGAGGGCACCATCAAGCGTCGCATCTCGGAGATCCTGAGCAAGACCGGCTACGACAACATCATGCGCTTGGCCGTGCGCGCAGTAACGGAGGGCAGCATCGTTCCCAACATGGAGCGCTAGCGCTCGTTACGCATCGGCATAAAAACGACGGGGCCGCGGGATCATTTCCTGCGGCCCCGCCTGGCAAGTGCGCGGATGTGTCCGCCAATCCGCGGCTATCGGTGTCTGCCGTTACGCGATGGTTGCGCTGTAAGAGGCGACGTCCTCGTAGGAATCGGTCAGGTAGGCGTCGATGCCGATGGTCGTATTGACCAGGTCGTCAAGGCTGTCAAGCTCGCCGCTCGAGAACGTGAATTCCTCGGTGGCGCTGGTGCCGGGCATCAGGTTAGCCGAGAACCAGGGTTCCTTCATAGTGCCGTTGACGTTGGTCTTGCCGGAAGGAGCGTAGAAGGTCAGGTCCTTGTCGCTCTTGTTGGTGATGTTGACGACAAAGCCGATGTCGCCCCAGTCGTCCTTGAATTTCTCGGTGATGGTGATGGTGCACAGATCGTCATCGGCGACGGTGACGGCGGGGGAGATTTCGACACTCTGGACGTCGTCGTCTTCGACGGCCTCATCGACCTCTTCTTCCTTCTCGGCCGCCTCGCGATCCTTCTTCACCGTGCCGGACAGATCCTTGTCGGACTTGGTGAAGATAAGCTTGTCGCCTTCCACCTCAAGGACGAGCTTGTCGTCCTTGAGCTTCAGGTCGTGCGACTCATCTTCGGCGGTGATCGTTACGGTGGTGGCGTCCTTGGCTTCCCATTTCAGGTCGGCGACCTCAAGGAACATATCGAGGACGCCTGTGCCGTCCTCGTCGAGGATCAGGACGCAGTTGAGGCCCCACTCCTTGAGCATATCCATGTACTCATCGGTGAGCTCTTCGCCATCCAAGGTTCCACCCGAGTACTGCCAGCTGCCGACGAAGTTGGCCTTGGGGTCCTTGCCGCCGCCGCTGCAGCCCGTCAGGGCAAAGGCGAGCGCCAGGACGCATGTCAGAAATGCGAGTACGGGCTTTTTGAACGTTGTCTTCATGGTGTCCTCCTTCATCGAACGAAACCCATAGAAGCAAATGCGGGGGTGGCGGATCCCCCGCCAATTACCAGATAGAGGGGCTAGGGCCGGGGCGTTCCGCAGTTGCTGCAGAACTTGCCGCCGTTTTCGCTGCCGCAGTTGGGGCAGAACCACTTTGCCGGTGCCGGGGCGGGTGCGGGACTGCCGCACTCGGAGCAGAACTTGCCGGTGTTGGTGGCGCCGCAGCTGCAAGTCCACGTGCCGGCCGCAGGTGCGGCGGCGGGAGCCGGTGCGGGGGCGGGAGCCGGAGCCGGCTGCGGGGCGGCCTGCTGCTGTGCCTGGCCGGCGGCGAACAGCTGGCTGGCGTTCATGCCGCCCATGCCACCTGCCATGCCCATGCCCATAAAGCCTGCCATCGCGCCGTTGGGGTTGGCGGCTGCCGCGCGCATCGCATCGCTCTGGGCGCTGGCGATGTTGGCTGCCGCCATGGTGGGATCGCGCATGACCGCGGCTTTCTGCAGGTCCTTGATCATCTGCTCGTCTTCTTGCGAGGCGGCGATGGAGTTGACGCCAAAGCTTACGATCTCAACGCCGCGCAGGTCACGCCAGTCGGCAGAGAGGACCTCGTTGAGCGCGCGGGCGAGCTCGGTGGTGTGGCCGGGGATGGCGCTGTAGCGGATGCCCATCTCCGAGATTTTGGCAAAGGCGGGCTGCAGGGCGGTGAGCAGCTCGGACTTAAGCTGGCTGTCGATCTTGTCGCGCGTGTAGCTATCGGTCACGTTGCCGCATACGTTGGTGTAGAACAGCAGCGGGTTGGTGATGCGGTACGAATACTCGCCGTTGCAGCGCACGGAGATGTCGACGTCCAGGCCAATGTTGTTATCGACCACGCGGAAGGGCACGGGCGAGGCGGTGCCGTACTTGTTGCCGATGATCTCCTTGGTGTTGATGAAGTAGACACGCTGGTCCTTGCCCGCGTCGCCGCCAAAGGTAAAGCGGCTGCCGATATTGGCGAAGGTCTCCTTGATGGAATCGCCCAGGTTGCCGCTAAAGACGCTCGGCTCGCTGCCGGTGTCAAAGACTAACTCACCGGGCTCCAGCGCGACTTCGATGATCTTGCCGTTTTGCACCACGAGCATGCCCTGGCCGTCGTTGACGGCGATGACCGAGCCGTTGGAGATGACGTTGTCCTCGCCGCGCGTGTTGGAGCTGCGGCCGCCGGTGCGCTTGCTGCCCTTGCAGGCCAAGACGTCAGCGGGCATCGATTCGCAGTAGATAAATTCCTTCCACTGGTCGGCCATGACGCCGCCGGCAGCACCCAATCCAGCTTTCAAGAGTCCCATGGTGATCTTCCTTTCTCGTCAAAGGCCGGGTGGTATTGGTCAGGATGGTTAATCGTCCTTGTCGTCCTTCATGACAACGGTGGTCTCGGTGTGGCTGAAGGTGTCGTGCTTCTCGGTCAGGTCGAGCTCGCCACAGTAGCAATCGGCGTGGGTGGCCTCGTTGGCCGTCTTGAGCTGGCCCACCAGCAGCACGTCTGCGATGACCACGATGATCAGCGGCGCGACGATGTTGATGAGGATGCCCTCGATATCAAAGGTGAGGTAATCCGGATCGAAGGCGTTCTCACCCATGAAGAGGATCTGGGAGAGGACAAATCCGATCACAAAGAACAGCACCGAGGCGATGGCGAGCTTGGGCTTGGAGCAGGGGAGCTCGCCGACCAAGCGGCCGGTCTGGCCGTTCATGGCAAACAGGTAGCTCTTGCCGTTCCACGAGGTGGAGAGCATCCAGACGGGGAACAGGGCGTAGTCGCTGTCTTCCCAGGTGTAGTCGAGCTGCTTGCTTTCGACCGTGGCATCGTCGTATTCGTCGACGACGGTCTCGCGCAGGGCCGAGATTGTGCTTTCTTCCATACGGCGTTCGGCGCGCGCCTTGCAGGTCTCGCAGTCCTCGTCGTAACGGTTGGCGATGTAGCCGGGCATATATGCGACCGAGAACGGGCGCAGCGCGTCGTAGTCAAACGGCTCGATGGCATCCATGTGGCCGTCGGGCATCTTGGACGATCCGTCGACGGGCACGCGCTTAAACGAGATATTGCCCTTGCGATAGGCATCGTAGTGGTCGGTGGTCGTGACGGTGCGGTCGGATTCCTCGGTCACGGTCTCGTTGGTCGCGTCAAAGTACACTTCGCCGTCAACGCGGGCGCCGTAGAGCCAAAACGGCACGTAGACACCTTGGACCTCGTCGATGTGGTTGCCGGTGACAAAGCTCTTGGGCAGCAAGATCTTGCCCTTGTAGTGTTCCTTGAGTGCGGCCGTGACGTCATCGCGCCCGAGCTTAAACGGAATTACTAGGTCGGGCGAGAAGTCGCCCGAGAGCTGGCCGGGCGCCACGGCGGAGTTGCCGCAGTACGGGCAGGTGGTGACGGCGACGGTGCCGTCGGACACGAGCTCGGCGCCGCACGACGAGCAGATGTAGCCGGCGTTTTGGGCGAGCTCCTGCACCGCGTCGTCGGCGACGGGCTTGGGCGTTGCGGCTGCCGCATCGGCTTTGGCGTCGGCCTTGTCCTGGCGCTCGCGATAGAGGGCCTCGACTTCTTCGACTTCAAAGCGCGAGTCACAGTAGTCGCAGACGAGCTTTTGCTCGGCACTGGCAAAGTGAAGGGGGCCGCCACACGCGGGGCATTGATAGTTGACGCTCTCGAAGGCCATGATCGGTCCTTTCGCTGCCGGAGGCTATGCGCCGATGGCGCCGCCGCAGTATTCGCAGCGCCCGCTGGCATCGGGAATGGTGGTGGCTCCGCAGAAGGGGCAGGTGACCGCGGTCTTGGGGGCCTTGGCGGCCACGACGCTATCGCGCGTCTCCTGGCGCAGCTGCACCAGCGCGTCGCGGACCTCGGTTGCCTGGCGCTTGGCCTCGCGGTATTCGATGGAGCCGCGCTGATCGATGGTGGAGTCGTTCACGCGCAGGTTGATCTCGGTAAAGTACGGCGTGTTGACGTGAATGGTCAGGTTAAAGTCGTAATCCAGGTCATAGCGCGGCGGATTGTAGCTCTCGCGCTCGCCGTCCTTGGTCTCGCGATAGATCTCGGTGCGATGCTCGTCGATATCCATATCGCAGCCGAGTACCTGCGAGAACTCGATGATGTCGGGATTGGCGTCGCGCCAGCGGCTCTGCGAAGTGATGATCAACAGGCCCGCGTCCTCATCGAGCATAATATTGGTGCGCCCGGCAGAAAGCGTGCGCGTGGGGTTGAACGAGGCCAGGCGCTCGGCGTTGGCCTCGCGGTAGGCGAGTTGCTCGCGGATGTCGTCCGCGGTGCTGGAGCGATAGCCGTGAAAGTAGGGGGAGAGCTTGCCGGCGCACTCTTTGCACAGGTAGCCTTCATTGATTTTTGTCTTACCTAGAAGTCCCAGCTCGGTACCGCAAATCGCGCACTCTTTCTTCTCGAACATCTTGTCAAAGAAGCCCATGGTTGCCTCCCACCAACTGGTAGCGTGTGTCACTTTTGATGATGGGGGAGTGCGCGATCCTTCGCGATACCCAGACGGCTCAAGGAGTCTCCACAACTGGGACACATGGCCCATTTTTCATCCGACACATAGGGACACTCCTTGCCGCGGGTAGTCATTGGGCACTCATTGGGGACGTACTTAAATGAGTGGCAGTTGGAGACACTCCTTGCCGAGCTAGAGGCCGCGCGTGCCCCTTCTGGTCCATGAGGCTCAAAACCGCGGTGTGACGTGAACGGCTGGGGTCAAATTTGCAGCATTTCAAGCCTGGCTTCGATATTGAGACTGGTTCTTTATTAAAATAGATTTCCAGACAATTGAGCGGCTGGGGGTTAACCATGAGGGGCATGGGAGACACAACCGCATATTTGCGTCGGGGCATTCGGGAGATTATATGCCTGGTGCTGTTCTTCTTCACGTTTTTGGCGTGCGAGTATCTTTTTGATGTGCGCATGGCCGAGTTCGTGTCTCCGAACGAGGTCGTTATTTATGAGAGCCTTGTCATCGGCGCGAGCGTGATTGGCTTTTTTGTGCGTCCCATTCTGTACTATCGCCGTCCCCATGCCATTGACGCGACGAGTGACGTCACGGGCGTTTTGCTGGTGGCGGCATTGCTGCTGTTGATTATGGCGGTTCAGGTTGAGGTGGTAATTACCGGCGGTTTGGTGGCGTGCTGCGCGCTGGGCTACTGCGGATCGACTGCTCATGCAAATTTTGCGAGGCGCTTTGCGCGAACGCCCTGCTTGGCGCGCGCCGCCGCACTTTCTTACGCCATGGGCGTTCTGGTGCAGGTTCTCAACCACATGGTGGTGCCTGTCGGCATTCCTCAGCAGGCTGTTCTGGTCGTCTGTGCGATCGCGCAGGTGGCGTTGCTCCACGGTGCCCGACGCGCCAAGCTGCGCGACGAGTCCGATCCCAACTTTGAACCCAGTGCTGCCGGGCTTTCGGTAGATGCTCTGGAATATGGCGCCAAGTGGCATGACGATCCCGAGGCAAAGGCGGCATTCCGTCGCGCCGTAGTTCGCCTGACCGTGGCGACGGCGTATCTTTCCAGCGTATTCGCCGCTCTCAACGCGGGCTTCACGACCCTGCATGCTGTCGGAGCCGTCGATTTGGGCGATTGGCCGCGCCTGCTGCTTGTCGTGAGCTCGTTGGTCGCTGGCGCACTATTTGACCTGCACGGCCGCTCGTATATGAATATCGGCATGACATGTGCCGCCATACTGTCCACGCTTTCGTTCTTTGTGCTCATCGTCGATGGCAATGGCGGCAACGAGCTTGCTGCCACGATCATCTTTTATCTGGGCTTGGGCTTTTTCGTGGTGTTCTTTACCACAAAATATGCCGCCGTCTCGCTCTATGCGCGCTGGTCATATTTTTGGCCGTGCATGGGTCGCGTCGTCAACAACGTGTGCTCGATGTTCGTGACGGCGCCGGCAGTGGCGATTATCTCGAGTCAAAATGTGCTGGCTGCGGTCGGTGCGGCGCTCGTGATGTTTGTGGGCATTGCGATTACGCTGCTGGGGCAGTTGGGGCAACGGGCCGATGATGCCGCGATGCGGGACGGACTGCCGCTTGCCACCGACGATCTTGGTGGGGATCTTGCGCCCACATGCTCCGACCCCGAGCCCGTGGAGGCAGCGGAGCTCACGTCCGATGAACGCCTTGATGCCTTCGTCGCCACCTTTGGGCTTACAGAGCGCGAGCGCGATATTCTTGAGGTCTTGGTCGTTTCGAACCAGAGCGTTCAGGACATCGCCACAACGCTCTTTCTTTCGCGCTCCACGCTCTATCGCCACATTTCCTCGATCAACAAAAAGGCCGGTACCGCCTCGCGTGTGGCCCTTATCAACTTCTTCTGGTCCTGGACACCCAAGGACTAGCTAACCTCCCAATAAGTTGCGGTGGAATAGTCCCTAAATTAAAGTCACGGGGCTTTAATTTAGGGACTATTTCACCGCAACTGCTGGGGGGATAGACTGCGGCGGCGGCAGAGGCAGCGGCAGCGGCGTTGGCAGCTGTGGTAGTGGCAACGGCAGCTGGCAGGGTGTTTTCCGTCTACTTGCTACAGCAGCTCGCCGTGGCGGGCAATGTAGCGGCACTTTGCCAGCTGGGTGAGCGCGATATAGGCGATAACGATGCCAATGAGCAGCCCAAAAAAGCTCGTGGGCAGCGGCATGAGGCCGAGCACATCGGCGATGGGGCTTGCCGGCAGCCAGGTGACGAGCGCCAGGCCCAGCACGGTAAGAACGCACAATGCGGGCGCGGCGTGGTCGCGCGGGCTCGGCAGATGCGGGGAGCGCAACATGTGGACCACGAGTGTCTGCGACCACATGGACTCGACAAACCAGCCGCTCTGGAAGAGCGCAGCAAAGGTCGCCATACCCGCGACGTCGCCCGCGGCGGCAAGCTCGGACCAGCTTGCGTCCACGGCGGCGGGGCACACGACAAAGAAGAGCGCGGCGAAGGTCACGATGTCAAACAGCGAGCTCACGGGGCCCAGCTCGAGCATAAAGCCCTTGATGGATGCGGCGTCCCAGGCACGCGGGCGGGCAGTCCAGGCGTCATCGACGGTGTCCCACGGCAGTGCGATGCACACGATCTCGTAGACCAGCGACAGCAGTACCAGCTGCAGGGCGCTCATGGGCAAAAACGGCAAGAACAGGCTCGCGACGGTCACGGACAGCACATTGCCAAAGTTGGAGCTCACCGTGGTCTTGAGGTACTTGAGCAGGTTGCCGTAAGTGCGGCGGCCTTCGATGATGCCGCGCTCGAGCACGCCCAGGTCCTTCTGAAGCAAGATGATATCGGCGGATTCCTTGGCAATATCGACGGCCGAATCGACCGAGATGCCGCAATCGCTCGCACGCATGGCGGCGGCGTCGTTGATGCCGTCGCCCATAAAGCCCACGGTGTGGCCGAGCATCTCGCGCATGACACGTACCAGGCGCGCCTTCTGCAGCGGCGAGAGCTTGGCGAAGAGGTGGGTTTTCTCGGCGCGCTTGGCAAGTTCGGCGTCATCGAGCGCATCGATCTCGGAGCCGAGCAAGACGTTGCTCGCATCGATACCAATCTGCTCGCAGACGGTGGCGGCGACGCGGTCGTTGTCGCCGGTTAGGACCTTGACCGCCACGCCCTTGGCCTCGAGGGTGGCGACGGCGCCCGCGGCACTTGCTTTGGGCGGGTCGAGGAAGGCCAAAAAGCCCATCAGCACCATGTCGCACTCGTCGGCGATGCCAAACTCGCCCACGCAGCGCGGATTGGTCTTCTGCGCCACGGCAATTACGCGTAGGCCCTCGGCGTTAAGTCCGGCGACCTGCTTGCGAATCTGGGCGAGCTTCTCGTCGGTGAGCGGCTGAGCGATGCCATCGATCTCGACAAAGGAGCAGATCTCGAGCATTTCCTCGGCAGCGCCCTTGGTAACCATCTGGGTTTTGCCTTGGGCGTCGGCGACAACTACGCTCAGGCGACGGCGCGAGAAATCGAAGGGAACCTCGTCGACCTTGGTATAGCGGTCGCGCAGACTCTGGTCCAGCATAGAATCGGGCACGACGGTCGAGGGCGTCACATCGGCACGGTCGATTACGGCCAGGTCGATAAGGTTTTTGAGGCCGGTTTGGAAGAAGCTATTCAAAAACGCATGGCGCAGCACGCGCGCGTCCTCGTTGCCATCGGTGTTGAGGTAGCGCTCGAGCACGATGCGGTCTTCGGTGAGGGTGCCGGTCTTGTCGCAGCACAGGACGTCCATCGCTCCGAGGTTTTGAATCGCCGGCAGCTCCTTGACGATAACCTGGCGACGGGCGAGGTCCTTGGCGCCCTGCGACAGGCTCGTGGTCACGATGACGGGAAGCATCTGCGGCGTGATGCCCACGGCCACGCTCGTGGCGAACAGCAGCGCGTCGATGACGTTGCCCTTGGTGGCGGCGTTGATGGCAAAGACGGCCGGCGCCATAACGAGCATCAGGCGCACCAGCAGCATGGAGACGCTCGAGACGCCGCGGTCAAACGCGCTTTTTTCGCCGCGCCCGTTGAGCATCTTGGCGATGCCGCCCAGGTAGGTGTCCGAGCCGGTGGCAACGACAAGCGCCATGGCGGCGCCGTTTTGCACGGAGGTGCCGGTAAAGACGATGTTCTTGCAGGCAGAGAGTGGCAGTGCGGAGCCGTCGGCGCCCTCGACGACGGTGACGGCGGTGGTCTTCTCGACGGCCTCGCTCTCGCCGGTGAGTGCGGACTCGATCACAAACAGGTCGCGCGCGGTGATGATGCGGGCGTCTGCTGGCACCATATCGCCGGCAGAGAGACGGATTACATCGCCGGGGACGAGCTCGTCGAAGGGGATCTCGATGCGCTCGCCGTCGCGCAGGGCGGTGCAAGTGTTGGAGACCAGGTCCTTGAGGGCCTCGGCCGCATTGCCGCTGCGGGCTTCCTGGATAAACTTCATACCGCCCGATACCAGCAGCATGATGCCGATGACGATGACCGTGGAGGGGTCGCGCTGCGGCTCGGGTACGGCGAGCACGTCGATGTAGAGCGAGACCAGCGCGAGCGCGGCGAGGATGCCGGCGAAGGGATCGATGAACGCGTCGGCGATGCGGCGGGCGAGCGTTTTGGTCGTTGCCTCGATGGTGTTGGGGCCGACGGCGTTCAGGCGCTCAGTTGCCTGCTCGACGGTGAGGCCGTTTGCCGTGGCGTCAAGCAGTACGAGGGCGTCCTCGGCACTATGGGTGGCGGCGAATATGGTGTTCTTGGATAGGCCGGTATGAGCGGCAGGGCGCGCCGTGCGGCGGCGCTTGGAGATGGCTTCGAGTACCGTGACGGTTTTGAGCATCAGCATAGGGTCCTCCTTGTTGAGGGGAGTTAGCGTACGTGTCGTATTTGCTTCAAAAAACCTAGATGTCGCTCACGTCAAGCTCTTGAGCCCACAAAGGGTGCAGCGCGCCTTTGTGGTGGTTTTGGCGATCTGCCGGTGGCGTTTATGCGTGTGCGGAGTCCTCGCGGCGTGCCGAGGGCGACATGCAGGTTTTTCGACTAGGACTGCCTTCCATGGCACACCTCCTAAAGGCTGAGCGCAGCGCGCTTTGGGTATCTCGTACCCCTTTTTAATCCGCCCGTATTCTTGATGAGGGGGTTTGACATGTCAACCCCATTGTTCGGAAAACCATTTCCCCTGACAAAGCCTTTACAGAATGCCGTGGCCCCAAAGCGCGCCCGCATCGACGCTTCGCCTGCGCTAAACTGGAAGGCACGTACGCGATTACGAGAGGAGCCCGCATGGAGGCTTACAAGCAAGAGTTCATCAAGTTTATGGTCGAGTCCGACGTTCTTAAGTTCGGCAGCTTTACGCTCAAGAGCGGCCGTCAGTCCCCGTTCTTTATGAACGCCGGCGCTTACGTGACGGGCTATCAGCTCAAGAAGCTGGGCGAGTATTACGCCCAAGCCATCCACGATAACTTTGGCGACGACTTTGATGTGCTGTTTGGACCGGCCTACAAGGGTATTCCGCTGGCCGTCGTGACCGCAATTGCCTACCACGAGCTGTACGGCAAGGAGGTCAAGTACTGCTGCGACCGCAAGGAGGCCAAGGACCACGGCGCCGACAAGGGTAACCTGCTGGGCTATGAGCCCCAGGACGGCGACCGCGTGGTCATGGTCGAGGACGTCACCACCAGCGGTAAGTCCATCGACGAGACCTATCCCAAGGTCAAGGCTGCTGCCGATGTCGAGATTAAGGGCCTGATCGTGTCCCTCAACCGCATGGAGGTCGGCAAGGGTGGCGTGACCACCGCCCAGAAGGAGATCGAGGCCAAGTACGGTTTTCCCGTCGCGAGCATCGTCTCCATGGCCGAGGTCGTCGAGACCCTCTATAACCACGAGATCGACGGCAAGGTCGTCATCGATGACGAGCTCAAGACCGCCATCGACGCCTACTACGAGCAGTACGGAGCACGTTAGTTACGGCGTTTTACCAAACGCCGTAACTGCTCGACGCTGCGCGGGCCGCATTTGGACAATCTGACGTTCAACTTCAAGGGCGCGACCAGAAGGTCAGCGCCCTTTCGTTTCACGTCACCTTGCCTCAAATGCGACCCGCTCGCTGTCCGTTCTCTACCTGCGGCGTCGTCTTGCTCCGAATGCGGCTCGCTCGCTGTCGTTGCCGAAACATCGGCGTTGCCGGACTAGTCATTGGGGACGTTCATAAATGACTACTCAGGAATGAGCGTGGATAATCTCCCGTTTTTGGCCTGTGTGCGGGCTCAAAGTG
Source organism: Collinsella aerofaciens (assembly GCF_963360655.1). Classification (NCBI taxonomy): domain Bacteria; kingdom Bacillati; phylum Actinomycetota; class Coriobacteriia; order Coriobacteriales; family Coriobacteriaceae; genus Collinsella; species Collinsella aerofaciens. The sequence continues at coordinate 1,044,574 of NZ_OY725712.1, read as the reverse complement.
GGAGATTATCCACGCTCGCTTTAATTTGCCTGGGCTGCGATGCCTATCTAATCGGCTCGGCGTCTTCCCTGAGAATCGAAAGATACTCTTCATACCCGTACTGCCGGTATCTCTGTCTTGACTCGTCGAGCGGACGGAGGATACCCAATTCTTCAAATGATTTGACGAGCGAGCTCGCGGTACTCCTGCCGATATCGAGTTGGGCAGCGATGAATGCGGTGTCGACGATGGGGTGCTCTTCAAGAATGCCCAACAGCCTTTGCCCGTTTGCAGCAGTCCTTCCGAGATTTTCGGTAATGGTTGCTGTGGAACGGTTATGGAGGTCAACAAGGTTTTTTAAAGACCCTACCGAGTCCTTCGCACTCTCGAGAAGACTGTTGCAGAAAAACTCTATCCATTCCTCGTAAGTGCCTCTCTCCCTTACGGATGTGAGTTGCCGGTAGTACTCGCTTCGGTTTTTCTTGAACTGGAACGATGGATAGAACAAGCAAGAATGAAGAACGCCATCATTGATGAGCATAAGTGTAATGAGAAGCCTGCCCAGGCGACCGTTTCCGTCTAGGAATGGATGGGCAGTTTCAAATTGGTAATGGACGAGCGCCGCCCGCACAATCGGATCCATTTCGACTTGAGGCTCATTGATAAAGCGTTCGAGGTCCTGGAGCGTGTTACTCAAATCTTCAATGTTTGGAGGGACAAACGATGCGGTTGCAATGGTGCAGCCTGAGGGGCCAATCCAGTTTTGTGAGGAGCGCAGCTCGCCTGGATTCTTCTCCGTTCCGCGCACTCCGTCCAGCAGGACCGCATGAACTTGCCTAAGAAGTCTCGTGCACAAGGGCATCTTTTTGAGCAGTTCTACGCCGCGGTCGACAGCACGGACGTAATTCACGACGTCTGCGACATCTTTATGATGGAGTTGTGTTTGCGATGGACTAAGTAGGTCGTCAAACGTGCACTGGGTTCCCTCAATTTGCGAAGAAAGGAGTGCTTCTTTGCGCACGTACATTGTCAGATACATGTCGGCGTTGGGAACAAAGTAGAGCATGCCTTCAAGCTCTCCAAGCTTTCGTGAGCATGCGGAAAGCGTGCGATAGGTTTCCTCGGTGAGGTTTAGCTGCCTCAATGATTGCAAGGGCGTTGGAAAAAACGAATAGTAAGCCAATTTCCCCGATAGATTATTGCGGAGCGTTCCCTGGCCGTTCTCCTCGATTTGCATCGCGCCCTCCATATCTTTAGTGCCGGAAACTCGTTATTAAGCTAATCATATCAATTCTAATAACGAGTTTAGGGATTAAATAGTTATTAGAATTGATGTAAACAATCTAATGATGAGAAGTCGTTATTACTTGACCATGGAGCTCGGCTTGGTACAAGGGGGTCATCCAAAATGAACGTGGATAATCTCCCGTTTTTGGCTCGGTGACGGCCTCAAAGTCAAAGTGGGAGATTATCCACGCTCGTTAGTTAAGCGTCCGAAAATCCACACTCGCCAAACCTACCAAAAAGGGACGGTTTTATTTTGGCACGTTTCGGTCGGTATCAGGAAGTGTCAGGGACGGGGCAGCGGCGGGACTCGAGAGCGAAAAGAAGTGTCGGGTTTGGCGCGCCCGCTTCTGCCCGTCCCGTGCACAGGCGATACTCGGCTTATCGACCAGCGATGCAAAGGAGATGCTCGTCCCACGAGCACTACCGGGAAGGGCTCGCGATTCGAGTCCCCACCTTAGCATTTGAACCATTTGGCACTATAATTACCGTAGGCATGCGCACAACGTTGCGCTTAATCAAGAGGAGAAAACGTATGGGTCTGTTTGACATGTTCAAGAAGAAGGCTGAGCCCGCGGCTGCCGCTGCTCCGGCCTCTATCTCTGCTTCTGCTGGCGCCGACGTGCTGTGCTCGCCCGTCAAGGGCAAGGTCATCAAGATGGCTGACGTGCCCGATCCCGTCTTTGGTGGCGAGGTTCTGGGCAAGGGCTGTGCCGTGTGGCCCGAGGACGATCTGGTCTACGCTCCCTGCGACGGTAAGGTGACCGTCACCATGGGTCACGCCGTGGGCTTGCAGTCCGATAGCGGCATCGAGGTTCTGGTGCACGTTGGCGTCGATACCGTCAACATGAACGGCGATGGCTTCGAGGGCTTCGTCAAGGCCGACGACGTTGTGAAGGCTGGCCAGCCCATACTCAAGATCGACCGCGCCAAGATCGCCGCTGCCGGTTACAAGGACTGCGTCGTCGTGGCCGTGTCCAACACCGCCGAGTTTGCCGATGTCGAGCTCACCGTTGAGGCAGAGTCCGCCGTCGCCGCCGGTGACGCCATCGTCAAGGTCGTCCGCAAGTAAACTGCGGCGTCCAAAGGATGTGCAAGGGTGGTCGGGTTTTCCGGCCACCTTTTTTATTGCACCGCGGGAAAGCGTTTTATTGCACGTTGGGCGGGCTTGCAAACCGTTCGGACGCTAAAACGAACCGACCGTGCCTTCGCGTTGCCGAGGGTGTTCATAAGCGGATAGTATGGGCTTACTTATTACAACGTGCGCCGCGTCTGGGAAGCGCAGTGCCGCTCATTGGGAGGAACAACATGAAAAAGAAGCTGCTGCTTGCACCCCTCATGGCCGTCTTGGTTGCATGTGTGGTCGTGCTTTCCGGCTGTGGAGGTCCTTCGGTTGAGGAGCTCATCACCGAGGATCTTACGACTCAGTTTGACGAGGTCAAGAACGGTGGCGACGACTTCCTCTCTGGTCTGGAGGAGGCTTCGGGCGACGAGTTCGAGCAGCTGGGTATCGATCCCAAGGAGTATGCCAAGACCTATCTCGAGGGCTTTGACTACAAGATCGGCGACGTGACGGTCGACGAAGACAAGGGTGTCGCGACCGCCGAGGTCTCCATCACCTGCAAGTCTATGAACAAGATCGTCGAGGACTTCTCCACCCAGTATCAGGAGAAGGTCGCTGCGCTTGACACGGTTCCTTCCGATGACGAGCTGTACAAGATGGCCGGTCAGGTTATGGTCGATGTGACCAAGGCCACCGAGCCCAGGAAGACCACGGTTATCTTCAAGTACACCTGCAACGACGATGGCGAGTGGTCTGCCGACGACTCCGTCAACTCCGAGATGATGGATGCAATGCTGAGCTAGTTCGTTGCGGCGTTTTACCAAACGCCGCAACTGCTCGACGCTGCGCGGGCACCAGAGCGACAACTTGTCATTCAAAGAGGGCGGCATGACCAGAAGGTCTATGCCGCTTTGTTTCAAGGCACCTTGCTCGCTCTGGCGGGCTTTCGCTGTCGTTGCCAAAACAATGGCGTTCCCTTGGCTGGCTTAAAGTGGCGCTTGTACCTGTGGCGTTGCCATCGCTGCCGAAGGCGGCACTTGGAGACGTTCCTTTTCTGCCGGCAGTTGGGTGTTCCTATAGTTTTGTCAACCGTCGGGGCTACTCCCGGTAGGGCACCCGGTCGCGCATCACGGCGTATATCGCCCTGAGCCGCTTCCTCGCGACGGCCTTGAGCGCCCGCCCGTGCCCCATGCCCCGCGCCCTGCAGGCCCGGTAGTACTCGCCGTAGCGCCCCGAGGACCTCACCAGGCTGTTGCACGAGAAGATCAGCAGGGACTTGAGCCTCGCGTCGCCGCGCCTGGACGCCCTGACCGACCTCACCGACGTTCCGGAGCTCCTCACCCTCGGGGCTATGCCGCAGTACGAGGCCAGGTGGTCGTGGTCCGGGAACCTCCCGATGTCGACCGACACCGCGAGCTGCGCCGCGGTCCTCGGGCCGATGCCGGGCACGGTGAGCAGGCACGCGTAGGTCTCGTCGCCCTCGAGCAGCGCCGCCGTCTCGGCCTCGAGGGCCCCGGCCTCGTCGAGGGCCTCCGATATCCGGGCGGCCAGGAACCTGACCTGCCTGTTCTCGGCCTCGATGAGCGCCGGCGGGGGCGCAGTCGAGGCGGCCGCGGCCTCCCCGGCGGCCTCGGCCTGCGGCCCCTCGGCCCCCGAGCGGGCGATCCCCCACGCCCCGCCGAACCCGGCGAGCAGCTCCAGCCACCGGCGGTCCGACAGGTCGACGGCGGCCTCGAGGGCCGGGCAGGACTCGAGCAGCACGGCGCGCAGGCGGTTCTTGTCCCTGGTCGCGCAGGCGACGACGTGGTCGCGCTGCGACGAGAGGGCGCGCGCGGCCTCGAGGGCCTCGCCGCGGCCCGGGACCCCCGACAGGGAGTCCGGCACACCCAGGGCGGTCCGCGCGATCACCGCGGCGTCGCGCTCGTCGGTCTTGGCCTCGCCGGCGAACAGCCCGGCGGCGCGGCTGGCGGCGAGGCCGGGCAGGTGGGCGACCCCCAGACCCGCGGCGCGGGCGCGCCTCACGGCGAGGGACCCTATGTTGCGGAACTGGTCGACCACGACGAGCGTGCCGGCGGGCACGGAGGCGAACAGCGCGTCGAGCTCGGCCTCCCTGTTGCGGACGGGGGCGCTGGACAGCACCTCCCCGTCGCGGTCGATCAGGCAGGCCCAGTGGGAGGACTTGCCGACGTCTAGGCCGAGCACGGCCGCGGGCCTGGTCGATGGCGCTTTCACGGTGGTATCCTTCCGGTAGTCGTTCGACCGGATGGCCTCCCCCTCGGCACTCACATTACCAGCCGCGGCGCCTGCCCGGCACTTTCCTATCAGCCGTCGGGGGCGGCGCGTCCCGCGCCGGCAGCACCCAACAGGCCCTCTCGGGGGCAGGGACATTCGGCCGTGCGCGGGCGCCCGGTCGGCGGCCCGTTCTGGGCGCGCCTCAATCGTAGCCCGAGACGGGCCCGGGCTGACAATTTCGACTGTAATGGTAGTCGTTCGACCGGATGGCCTCCCCCTCGGCACTCACATTACCAGCCGCGGCGCCTGCCCGGCACTTTCCTATCAGCCGTCGGGGGCGGCGCGTCCCGCGCCGGCAGCACCCAACAGGCCCTCTCGGGGGCAGGGACATTCGGCCGTGCGCGGGCGCCCGGTCGGCGGCCCGTTCTGGGCGCGCCTCAATCGTAGCCCGAGACGGGCCCGGGCTGACAATTTCGACTGTAATGGACATTCCTTGTGCTAGCGTTGCATCGAGTGCTTGGGAAACCGCGACCCGGTTTTTGGCCGAATAGCGGGTCGCATTTTCCGGATGGGGTGGGTTACGGAAAGTGCGACCCGGAATATTGCTCTGAAACGGGATGCGGTTTCCCTGATGCGCCTCAAACGGAAAGCGCATCCCATTCCGGAGCTCCAAAACGGGACGCGCTTTCCGCGCGGAAGAATTGTCGCAGCTGCGTTAAGCAGTGTCGCTCGTTACTCGCCCAGCACCAGCGCTGCGAGCTCGTCTTGGGTGTCCACCACGTAGTCGGCGCCGGCGGCCTCCAACTCTGCGCGGCCGCGGAAGCCCCAGCTGACGCCCGCACTCTTAAGGCCGGCGTTGTGACCGGTCAGGATATCGACATTGGAATCGCCCACATAGAGCGTGGTCGCCGGGTCGGCGCCCAGCTCTTCCATCACATGCAGCGTAACAGGCGCCTCGGGCTTGGGCGGAAACGCATCGACACGGCCCTGTACCAGCGCAAAGCGCTCGGAACCAAAATACTTCTCGATAAGCGGAGCCGCCGAGACGTGGTCCTTGTTAGTGAGCACGGCAAGCTGAACGCCCGCGGCGCGCAAGCGGTCGAGCGTCTCGATCGTGCCGGCATAGGGAGCGGTGTGGTCTTCCTTGTGCTCGCCGTAGTAAGCCCTAAACTCGGCAAGCGTCTGCTCAAACATGCGGCCGTCGCCTGCGTACTCGGCGGGCATAAAGCGCTCAACCAGCTTGAGCATGCCGTTTCCCACCTTGTAGCGGTACTCGTCAACGGCAAACGTGGGCCAGCCGTGCGCCTCGCAGGTATGGTTGCCGGCGGCCGCCAGGTCCTCGAGCGTGTTGAGGATGGTTCCGTCCAGGTCAAAGATCACATGGGAAAAAGCTGCTGCCATGGGTGCTCCTGCCGCTTGAGTTGTAAAACGCACCCCATGATACTGGGCATGCGTGCCGGGCATGTTTGGAATCTGAATATCTTTAATAGCCCTGAGCCTTTGTCGTTAGCAAATTCTCGGCAGCTGCTCTCCTACAAGCATGTCGAGGATGCGGGTCGAACCCCAGCCGGTGCGCACGCGCACGGCGGGACGGGCGCCCTCGGCAAGCGGCAGCACGCGACCGATGACGGCGGCATTCTCGCCGTAGCGGGCAGCGCGCATGGCGCTCAGCGCGGCATCGGCTTGCTCGGCCGGCACGACGGCAACCATCTTGCCCTCATTTGCCACCTGCAGCACGTCATAGCCGAGCATCTCGCAAGCCGCCTGCACATCGGGACGCACGGGCACAGCATTCTCGTCGATCTCCATGGCAATGACGCTGGCTTGGGCAAACTCGTTGAGTGTGGACGCCAAGCCACCGCGCGTGGGGTCGCGAAAGCAGCGTGTGTCGGGTGCTGCGGCAAGCACATCGGCAATCAGGTGGTTGAGCGGCGCGGCGTCGCTTTCGATCGTGCTCGAAAACGCCAAGCCCTCGCGCTGGCTCATGATGGCGATGCCGTGGTCGCCCAACGTACCCGATACCAGAATGACATCGCCGGGCTGGCAGTTGGCGCCGCTGAGCGCCACGCCCGCAGGCACCTCGCCCACGCCGGCGGTATTGATATAGACGCCGTCGGCCCCGCCGCGCTCGACCACCTTGGTGTCGCCCGTGATTATGGACACATCCGCCTCGCGCGCCGTCTCGGCCATCGTCTGCACAATCTGGCGGAGCTTATCCATGGGATAGCCCTCTTCGAGGATAAAGCCGCACGATAGGTAGCGCACGTTGGCACCCGAGGTCGCGACGTCGTTGACGGTTCCGCACACGGCGAGGCGGCCGATATTGCCGCCGGGGAAGAACTGCGGCGAGACCACAAAGCTGTCGGTCGACATGGCGATGCGCCCGCTCGCGGGCAGCGCGGCGACGCCGGCGTCGTTGCCTTCGAGCAGCTCGGGCGACCCAAAGGCATCCAAAAAGACCTCATCGATGATGCGTTTCATCATCTGACCGCCAGAGCCGTGGCCCAACAGGACGGTGCTATCGGTGATGCTATGGGACATATCGAAAACTCCAATCGTGGGTGGAATTATATGGGTGAGGCGCAGCGTCGACCGGTCCGCCGTTCGTTAGAACGGCGGAACCTAATAGTCGCGGTAGCGGTGGTACGCCGCGCAGCTGCCCTCGGAGCTCACCATGCACGGGCCGACGGGATGCTCGGGCGTGCAGGTGCGGCCAAAGAGCGGGCAGCTGCTCGGCGTAATGGCCCCGCGCAGCACGTCGCCGCAGCGGCATCCACGCGGCTCGACCGTCGCCTCAACGGGCACGTCAAAGCGAGCGCGGGCATCAAAGCGCGAGAACTCGGGGCGGATGGAAAGGCCCGAGTTGGCAATCGGCCCCAGCCCGCGCCACGTGGTATCGCACGGCTCAAACACCTGCTCGACCAGCTGGCGCGCCACGGGGTTGCCGTCTGCGTTGACGCCACGGCGGTAGGCGTTGCCAATCGCGGGCCTGCCCTCGACAATCATCTGGACCAGCATGCAGATGCCCTGCAGGATATCGACCGGTTCAAATCCCGTGACCACGCCCGGGGTATCGAACTCATCGACCAAAAAGCTAAAGGGCGCCAAGCCCGTGATGGTGGCGACGTGGCCCGGCAGGATAAAGCCGTCGATGGCGGTCTCGGGATCGTTGGCGATGGCGCGCAACGCCGGCGGCGTGGTCTTGTGGGCGCAATAGACCGAGAAGTTCAAAAGTCCGCGCGCCTCGGCCTCCAAGATGGCGGCGGCGATGGTGGGAGTTGTGGTCTCAAAGCCCACGCCCATAAAAATGACCGGACGATCGGGGTTCTGCTCGGCAATGTCGAGCGCATCGAGCGGGGAATAGACGATGCGGATGTCGCGCCCTGCCGCCTTTTGCACAGCGAGCGAGGTGGACGATCCGGGCACGCGCATCATGTCGCCAAAGGTGGTGATGATGGCGCCGTCTATGTTGGCGAGCGCGATTGCGTGGTCGATGTCGCGGTTGGCGGTAACGCAGACGGGACAGCCCGGGCCGCTCAGCAGCTTGAGCCCGACCGGCATAATGGAGCGAAAGCCATAGCGGCCGATGCTCACGGTGTGCGTGCCGCAGACTTCCATAAGGTTGATGGTGCGGTCGCCGACGAGTTCATGGATGCGTTCGATGAGCTCGCGGGCCAGCTTGGAATCGCGAAATGCCGAAAAGTCGATACCGGAGCGAGCCGGCTGTCCGGCCGCCACTAGTATGCCTCGGCCGGGTTAGTGGCAAGTTGGTCTTCTTCGACCAGTTCGCTCATGGCATTAACGAGCTCGAGCGTCTCCTGCGCTTCCTGCTCGTCGACGATCTGGATGCCAAAGCCGGCGTGTACGAGAATATAGTCGCCAACCTGTGCCGTCGGCACGAGTCGTAGCGACACGGGGCGCTCGATGCCCATCATGTCGACGGTGGCCTTGAGGTCGTCGTCGCGTTTGACTACTTTACCGGGAACGGCAAGGCACATATTGTTCCCCTTTTATACGCTTTGCGCTGGACGGGCGCTCGATAATCCATCAGTTGATGGTAGCGCTCGCGGGCGCTGCGGGCAAACGCGCTACACCTGTGAGACGGCGGCTTGTGGGCTGGCCGAACAGCCTATTGCGGTGCGACCTGTGCGAGGCGGGTGCGTGCGACTGCCGCCTGACCGTAGGCGATGCAGCCGTCGTTAACGGGCACGGTTTGGGGGACGAGGACAGTAAGGCCTGCGCTTTTGAGCTCGCGGGTGAGGAGTTGAAGCAGAAGTCGGTTCATGAACACGCCGCCCGAGAGCGCGACGGTATCGATGCCCTCGTGCACGCAGATATCGCTGGCGATGCGCGCCGAGGAGCGCGCGACGGCGACATGGAAGTCGAGTGAGAGCCTGTCGGCGGGCGCTCCGGCTTCAATTCCTCCCAAAAGTGCCTCAAAGAGTGCTTTCTGGTCCAGAACATAGGGGCCGTCCGGCCACGATGGGCCAGATGCGAAATGGCCGGCGTTGTCGTCGGGAAAATGGGCGATTTCGTTGTCGAGCGCGCGCCAGGCGGCAGCCTCAAGCTCGATGGCGGGTTCGCCCTCGTAGGTTGCCTTGTCGCAGATGCCCAGAATTGCTGCCGCGGCATCAAAGAGACGCCCCATGCTGCTGGTACGCGGGCTGTTGATGCCGCGCTCGATCATGGTGGCTGTCACGCTGCGCGTTTGCTCGCCGAGGCTGTCCAAAAGCCGAGCGGCACCTGGGTGCTCGAGCAGGCCGAGCTCACTGAGCAGGGCAAAGGCGTTGCGGCAGGCGTCGCGCACGGAGGCCGCCCCGCCGGGGAGCGCCCAGGTGCGCAAATGCGCGGCGCGCTCAAAGCCGCCAAGGCTGGCAACAAGAAACTCGCCGCCCCAAATGGTCCCATCGGTGCCGGCGCCGGTGCCGTCAAAGGCGATGCCAAGGACACGCGCGTCGGTTGTAAGCTGGCCCGCGGCGATGGCTTCGGCCATTACGCTCGCGATATGCGCATGATGGTGCTGCACCTCGACGAGCGGCAGATTGCATTTTCGCGCCTGCTCGCGCGCCCACTGGCCCGATAGATAGCTGGGGTGTAAATCGCAGGCCAAGGCGGCGGGCGCCAAATCAAAGAGATCTTCCAAGCGCGTGCGCGCAGCGTTCCAGGCATCGAAGGTCCCGCCGTTTTCAACATCGCCGATATGCTGCGACACAAAACAGGTTGCCTCGCCGTTCGTCCCTTCACGCGTGAGCGCAATCGTGGCCTTTTGTTGTGGCCCGCAGGCGAGCACGCAGGACGGAGCGCGGTCGAGCGCCGGCAACGGCAGCGGCTGGGGTGCATATCCGCGAGCGCGGCGCACGGGCATAACGGCGCCGTCGACCACGCGCACTACAGAGTCGTCGTAGCGCGAGAGGATCGCGCGGTCGTTACCGAGCAACGCGTCGGCGATGCCGGCAGCAACGAGGTGTTCCCAGGCAAGGTCGTCGTCGGTCTCGATGGGTTCTTCGCTCAGGTTTCCGCTGGTCATGACGAGCGCGTGCATACCGCAGACTTCTGCCGCGGCAAGCAACAGATGCTGAAGCGGGGTATAGGGGAGCATGACGCCGAGCTCGGGCAGGTCGTGCGCGACAGATGGCGCGAGGGCGAGGATGTCGGGGGAACCGTCGTTGTCCTCGCTAACAGTGCGCCGGCGCAGCAGCACGATGGGGCGGATACTGCCAGCGAGCAGATCGCGTTCAGCATCGTCGATATGACACAGGCGCCCGGCATCGGCAAGACTGCGTACCATGACGGCAAGTGGTTTGTTGCTGCGGCGTTTGCGACGGCGCAACTCGGCCACCGCCTGCTCGTTGGCAGCATCACAGGCTAGATGGAATCCGCCCAGGCCCTTGATGGCGACGACGCCACCGCTGGCCAGCAGCTCAACGTAGCGCTCGATGATGGCGTCGCTGGCCTCGCGTGTGGTGCCGACGGCCGGTGTCGCGGACGAATTCCCGCACGCATCGCCGTTCACAGCCTCACGCCACGCAATATGCGGCCCGCAATCAAAGCAGGCATCGGGCTGCGCGTGAAAACGCCGGTCGAGCGGATTGGCATACTCCGCGGCACACTCGGGGCACATGGGAAAACGGTCCATCGAGGTAGCCGCTCGATCGTAAGGCAGCGAGCGGATGATGGTAAAGCGTGGCCCGCAGTTAGTGCAGTTGATAAAGGGGTAGTGATAGCGTCGGTCGGTGGGATCGAACAATTCGCGCAAGCAATCGTTGCAGGTGGCGATATCGGGCGAGACGAGCGTTGTGTGCGCGGTCTGGTCCTGCGACGCCACAATGCGAAAGCCCTGCTCGTTAGCGGCATCCCAGTTGCCGGGTGCTAGGTCTACAACCTCGACATGCTCCACGCGAGACGCCGCAGGCGCATGCTCGGAAAGTGCGTCAACAAATTCGTCGAGCGACTCGCTTAGGGCGTGCGCCTCGATATGCACGCCGTCGCCCGCGTTGAGCACCCAGCCGCAAATGCCGTGCGCCATGGCCTCGCGATACACAAACGGCCGCATGCCGACGCCCTGCACAATGCCCGTTACATGGATATGCGCATGTCGCATGCGACCCTCCTTCGTTGAAATGTGTGCTGTTACAGCCCCAGGCTCTGCTTGGTGGCGGCGCAGGTGAGCTCGCCGTGCTTAACGCCGCGCAGGCCCAGCAGGCGGTCGGCTAGTTCGTAGACGCGCTCGCCACGGCCCTTGAGCGCCAGAATCTCCAGGCAGTTGTGGTGATCCAGATGCACGTGCATCGTCGATACGATCTCGTCGGTGTAGTCGTGCTGCACTTCGTCCAGACGGCGCGTCAGGTCGCCGGTATGGTGGTCGTAAATCATGGTGAGCGACCCGATAACATGCTCATCGGGCGTGCGCATCTGCTCCTTGGCGATCGAGGCGCGAATCAGGTCGCGCACGGCCTCGGAGCGGTTGGCCACGTCGCCGCGGCGCGCGATCTGCTCGTCAAAACGGCGCAGCAGGTCGTCGGGTGCGGTAACCGAAAAACGGACCAGCTCGGAGCCGGAGCCACTACAGTGGCAGCCCGCGTCACCGTCCGCCCCGTGCGGATGCTCGTGCTCGTACCCGCAGCCGTGCTTGTGTTCGGCCACTTTACACCAGCTTCACGGAGCCGACGGAGTTGTGGTCGGCCTCGATGGCCTCTTCGTAGCCCTCGAGTGCGTCGTGGGCCTCGTGCAGCGCGGCCATGGCGGCCTCGAGCTTGGCGCCGATGCGCTCCATGTCAAAATTCTCGGTCGCATGCAGCAGCTGATGGCTCCACTCGTGAGCGAGCTCGATGGTATCGTCGACCTGCTTGACGCTCATGGCAAGCTGGCTCATGTTCATTCCGACGTCATGCATGGGAAATCTCCTTTTGTATGGGGCAGTTCAGTGGTTCAGATTTTACTACGCCCGCTCTGCGCGCAGCTGCATAAGAAAACGGGTACGAGTCTGTGCGACCCGCACCCGTTCACTGGGGGCTGTTTGTAACTACCATACTATCCGTGGTCGCCCGCGCCGCACCCGGCGGTCCGGCGAGCGGTGCAAAACCGCTCATGGACGGCAGGCAGACGGTAACATGTAACAAGCGTATTACAGATGCTTCTCCAGCAGCGCCTGCAGTCTCGCCTTGGGCAGAGCGCCAACCGAGCGGTCAATCTCCTCGCCGTTCTTAAACACAATCAGCGTGGGGATGCTCATGACGCCATACTTCATGGCCAGGTCCTGGTTGTCGTCGACGTTGCACTTGGCAACGGCGAGCTTGCCCGCCAGCTCATCGGCAACCTCGTCAACGATGGGCGAGAGGGATCGACAGGGCCCGCACCACGGTGCCCAAAAATCGACCAGCACGGGCAGGCTGTCGTTAACGATGGAATCGAAGTTCTCGGGGGTAATCTGATTAATGTCAGCCATGGTGACCTCCATAATGCGACGCGGCTCGGCCGCGTAAAACTCAGTACGACCGTGCTTATACCCAGCCGCCCGCAAAGCAACCACTCGCGGGCAGCTCTTTTATATAATGGTGGGCACGCAAACGATTGGAGAGCGCATGTCCACGTCACAAAGCCAGAAAAAAGAAGCCATCGCCCAGGCGGCCGAGCAGGAGCTCACATCGCTTGCGGTCCGTGGCGTGCGTATCGCGGGCAACGCGTGCTCGCCGATCGTGCTGGTCAAAGGCGATTTGGACGAGGCCGAGCGTTCGGGTGGCGAGCTTGCCGCCGGCCCGGATGGCGCGGCGTTGCGCAAGGCGCTTGGGGCCATCGGCTACGCGCCCGAGGATTTTTGCGTGCTGGCAAGCGTCGCCGGCGTGGGTGACGGAGCGGTCGCGGTGGGCGAGACTCTGCCGTGCGAGCTGTTCCGTGAGGCGCTTGAGGCTTTGGACCCCGAGGCGGTGCTACTGCTCGACAACAACGCGGCTGACGCCATGCGCGAGACCTACGCCGATATGCTCGTGGCGATCGATGACTTCGACACCGCCATGCTCAAGCCCGGCCTGGTCGCCCATGTGCAGGGCCGCCGCGTGCTCGCGCTCGACGGTTTTGAGGCGGCGCTCACTGACAAAGCCGCCAAGCAGCGCATGTGGGCATACATCAAGCAGCTGACCCCGGCAGCCGCTCCGCTGTAGCGGATTGGCGCCGGCGAGCGATTGTCTGGCGGGCAAGGCACGCCTCGAGATCGGCGCCGCACTTCTACATCACAGCGCGCAGCTCAAACCGATCGCCGTTAATGCGGAACTGGCAGTTGCCGTTCATGCGTTCGACGGCAAGCTTAATGCTCTTGGTTCCAAAGCCGTGTCCGGTGTGCCCGGCTACGGGCATGCCGTCGACCATGCGCGGCGCGCGGTCAAACGTGTTGGAAACTAACAGCAGCAGCTGGCCGTTCTCTAATCGCAGGTCAAAGTTGACGAATCGCTTTCCTTGGGGTGCGGTGCTTGCGGCGGTGATAGCGTTTTCCAAGGCATTTGAGAGCACGCTAAACAGGTCGGCGTCACCTACGTGGATGGTTTCGGGTACGGCGGCGCGCAGGTTGGCGGTAATGCCGTTTCTATTGATATCCGAGTTAAATGACGAAAGCGCGATGTTTACGGTCTCGTTGGCGCAGAAGCGGCGTACGGCGGTGCGGTCGCCGGCTTCGCAGAGTTCGTCGATGCGATCGAGCGCCTCGTCGGTGTGGCCCTCTTCGATTAAAGCGGCCAGGCCGCGTAGGAAGTGGCGCATGTCGTGGCGAAGAATCGACAGCTCGCGCCCAGATTGACGCCAAGCCTCGAGCTCTTTGATGGCGGCGCTGTCGCGGGTTTCGAGCATCCAGCGCTCTCGCTCGGCGGTTTCCTTTTCTTCGTATTCGCGCAGGTAAACGGCAAGAAACATAAGATAGAAGGCACAGAGCGCAAATGCCAAAAACTCAACCGTTACCACCGAGCCCGAGTGGAACAGCGTGGTGTAGACGTTGGTGGCATAGTCAAAGACGTAATAGACGAGCGGCAGGATTAAAAGGATGCCCAGTTCGGTGGTGCTTTTAATCGCCAAGCGCGGACCGATGTCGCCGGCCCAATGCAACAGGACGGCAAAGACGGCGAGTGTGGTCGCGATGCGCGCCAGATAGTAGGCGATCTGAGAATCGGTTGCGGCAAATGCGGCGATGCCCATCCAATTGCTGAACTGGCAGCTCAGATAGGCACTCGTAATGCCGAGCACGGCAAGCAGCGGGCTCAGGCGGTAGCGCGCACACAAATAGATGACGAGCGGCAGATGCACGACGAGCGGATATACCTGGCGGGCGAAAAGCTCGCCGCCGACGGCATTGGCGAGGCCAAATGCGCAGCCGGTTACGGCACCGACCAGCACCAGTTCAAGCGCATGACGCCGGTTGATCTCGATACCGCACAGCGCCGCCGAGGCAAAGACGCCAAAGAGCAGCGTCGTGGCGTGGTGGATTGCCCAAAGGACCATTTCGACCGAGGAGACCATCAGTGTCTCCCACCCTCAAAGCGAACCGCAAAGTAGGCGTCTTGGAATCCCTGCTTGCAGCTGCGCGAAAGCGGGATGCACGCACCCGAGCGCATGACGATGTCCGTGCGGTCAAAGTGATCGATATTGCGCAGGTTGACCTGGTAGCTGCGGTGGCATTTAAAGAAGACTGCGTTTTGCTCCAAGCGGTCCTCGACGCTGCGGAACGACTCGAGTGCTTCGATATCGCGTCCGTCGCGCAGGTGGAAGACCACGTGCTTGTTGCGCGCCTCGGCATATTCGATGTCGGACAGGCGCAGGGCGTGGTAGCCAAAGGACGTTTTGATCACGAGCTCGTCGGTTGCCGCCGGGCGCATGCTCGAAAGCTCGTCGAGCAACTGCGCCAGGCGTTCGTAAGTCACGGGCTTGAGCAGATAGTCGAAGGCACGGACCTCGTAGGACTCCAGTGCGAACTCGGGCGACGAGGTGAGGAACACCAGGCGCACGGCGGTATCGGCCTGGCGCAATTCGCGCGCGGTGTCCATGCCGTTGACGAGCGGCATGATCATGTCGAGCAGGATGATGTCGGCGCGCGATGCGGCATGGCGGGCCAGCAGGTCCTCGCCGCGCGTGACGAGCGCAACATCGACCGCCGTGTCCGTCTCGCTCGACCAACGGTCGATCATCCGGTGCAGTCTATCTAGAAAAGCGACGTCGTCGTCGCAGGCAATAATCTTGAGCATTCTGAGCCCCCTTAGTAGTTCGATTTTGCCACATTGGGTGCGGACCGCTCGCGGAGGCGTGTCCCATTTGCGCCCCACGTCGCGCAACTCGCGCCGAGCGGTATTGCGGTGGCGAAAGATGCCTCCTGCGCTATCGAGAGCTCGGCTATCCTCAGCTTGCCAGTTCGAAAATGGACCCGACCCAAGATCGAATCTTTATTTCAACTTTACACCTAGGTTTACAGCTGTCTTGTCAGCTGTAAACCTAGGTGTCATACTAAAGCCCCAAGATTCGCCAAAAGAGAGGGGCCTTGATGGCACAGAGCGCGAACATGGATGCGTCGGAGCTTGCACGCGATATCGCGGCCGGCCTAGCATCGGCAACGACGGCAACGGAGCGCGCGGCACTGGTGCCCGCAGAGCTCGTCGAGGCCATTCAGCAACTAAAAACCCAACGTGACGCGGTGGTCCTGGCGCACTATTATGTGGCGCCTGAGGTCCAAGCCGTTGCCGATTACGTCGGCGACAGCTTCTACCTGGCAAAGCTCGCCAAGAGCCTGCCGCAGCAGACCATCGTGCTGTGCGGCGTGGAGTTTATGGGCGAGAGCGCTAAGCTGCTCAACCCCACTAAGACCGTGCTGCTGCCCGAGCCGGGCGCGGACTGTCCCATGGCTCACATGGTCAAGCGCGAGACGGTCGACGCCGCCCGCGCCGAGTATGGTGACGACCTGGCTGTCGTCTGCTACGTCAACTCCACGGTCGAGATCAAGAGCTGGAGCGACGTGTGCGTCACCAGCTCCAACGCCGTCAAGATCGTGTCTGAGCTGCCGCAGCAGCATATCCTGTTCATTCCCGACCAAAACCTGGGCCG
Source organism: Collinsella aerofaciens (assembly GCF_963360655.1). NCBI lineage: Bacteria > Bacillati > Actinomycetota > Coriobacteriia > Coriobacteriales > Coriobacteriaceae > Collinsella > Collinsella aerofaciens. The sequence continues at coordinate 1,028,445 of NZ_OY725712.1, read as the reverse complement.
CTTCGTAGCCGAGCAGGTGCCGCAAAAGCACGTCATCCTCAACAACGGCTACTGCCCGCGCCATCACATCATCACCGTCGAGCAGATCGTCGACGCGACGGAGGCCCACCCCGACGCGCTCGTGCTGGCGCATCCCGAGTGCAAGGCCGACGTCCTAGCCGAGGCCGACTACATCGGCTCCACCGCCGGCATTATCAAGTATGCCGAGGAGTCCGACGCGAGCGAGTTCATTATCGTGACGGTCCGCGGCGTGCTCTACGAGCTCGAGCGCCGCTGCCAGGGCACCGGCAAGAAGTTCTACTTCCCCGCGGTGCAGCCCACCTGCGTCAACATGGACCTCATCACGCTCGAAAAGCTCGTGCGCTGCCTGGAGACGGGCGAGGGCGAGGTGCAGATTGGCGTGTCGGACGAGGCTGCCGACCAGGCCAAGCTCACGCTCGACCGTATGCTCGAGTACGCAGCACGCTAGAACAATGTGGCATGAGGGACGGCCCCTTATGCCACATTACAAGGGAGAGGATTCCTGTGGAAACCAAACAATACCCCGACATGGAGTGCGACGTCGTCATTGCCGGCTGCGGCGTGGCGGGCCTGTATGCGGCCCTCAATCTGCCGACGAGCACGCGCGTGATTATGCTCTCCAAGGGCGCGGTCGACGAGTGCGATTCGATGCTCGCGCAGGGCGGCATCTGCGTGCTGCCCGAGGGCTCGGACTACGATGCCTTCTTTGAGGACACCATGCACGCCGGCCACTACGAGAACCGCCGCGAGAGCGTCGACATCATGATTCGCTCGAGCCGCTCGGTCATCAACGACCTGCTGGCGATGGGCGTGGATTTTGAGCGCAAGGCCGACGGCAGCCTCGACTTTACCCGCGAGGGCGCGCACAGCCGCCCGCGCATTGCCTTCCATGCCGACATTACGGGCAAGGAGATCACGACCAAGCTGCTCCAGGCCGTCCGCAAGCTGGACAACGTGCAGATTCTTGAGCATGTGGCCATGACCGACATCCTGACGGGCGAGCGTAGCGGCGCCACGGTGTGTACCGGCGTCGTCGCCGTTCCCGTGGACGAGGACAACTCGGTTCGTCCCGCCGACGAGCTGGCAAATGCCGCCGAGGGTGTGCATGCCGGCGAGCCGTTTAAGATCCATGCCTGCCACACGCTGTGGGCAACGGGCGGCATCGGCGGCGTATATGACCACTCGACCAACTACCCGCAGCTCACGGGTGATGCCTGCTACATCGCTCAGGAGCATGGCATTAAGATGGAGCACCTGGACTACGTGCAGATTCACCCCACGGGACTGTTCTCGCCGCAGCCGGGCCGCACCTTCCTGATCAGCGAGAGCTGCCGCGGCGAGGGCGCGATTTTGCTCAACGCCGCCGGTGAGCGCTTTACCGACGAGCTTCAGCCGCGCGATGTGGTCGCCGCCGCTATTCGCGAGCAGATGAAGCAGGACGGTACCGAGCACGAGTGGCTGAGCTTTGCCCCCGTCGAGCACGACGTGGTGACCGGGCACTTTGCCAACATTCGCGCGCGCTGCCTGGAGGACGGCCGCGACATCTTGGACGAGCCCATTCCCGTTACGCCGACGCAGCACTACTTTATGGGCGGCGTGTGGGTCGACAAGGACGGCCGCACCTCGATGCCCGAGCTCTACGCCGCGGGCGAGACGGCTTGCAACGGCGTTCACGGCAAGAACCGCCTTGCATCAAACAGCCTGCTCGAGGCGCTGGTCTGGGGTCGTCGCGCCGCGTGGTACATGCGTACCGGCGAGTCGCTGGCCGTGGAGCAGGCGGGCGATCCCGCGCTCGATGGCCGTCATCGCGCCCTGGGCGCCGACACCCTGGCAATCGATGATTTGGCCCGTGCCGCCGGCACGCAGGCCGTGGAGGAGTAGACCATGAATCCCATTACCATGAAGCTCGTCGTCGATGATCTGATTCTGCAGGCTCTGCGCGAGGACATTACGTTTGAGGACGTGAGCACGGCGAGCGTGTGCCCCACGGCGCGTCCCGCCACGGTGGAGCTTATCGCCAAAGCCGATGGCATCATCGCCGGCCTGGATGTGTTCGCCCGCACCTTTGAGCTGCTGGATTCGCAGAGCTCGGTGCTGCTCGACGTTGCCGATGGCGACGAGGTGCACGCCGGCGACCATGTGGGTCAGGTGCGCGGCGATGCGCGCGTGCTGCTTTCGGGTGAGCGCGTGGCGCTCAACTACCTGCAGCGCATGAGCGGCATCGCTACCTATACACACAGCATGGCCGCGGCGCTCGAGGGAACCAAGACCGTGCTCGTCGACACGCGCAAGACCACGCCGGGCATGCGCGTGTTTGAGAAGGCGGCGGTTGAGATTGGCGGCGGCAGCAACCACCGTTACAACCTGTCGACGGCCGTCATGCTCAAGGACAACCACATCGATGCCGCCGGTGGCGTGACGCGCGCGATCGAGATGGCGCGCACCCATGCGTCGTTTACCACGACGGTCGAGATTGAGTGCGAGAATCTGGACATGGTGCGCGAGGCCGTGGAGGCCGGCGCCGACATCATCATGTTCGACAACATGACCCACGACGACATGGCCGCCGCCATCGAGCTTATCGCCGGCCGTGCCAAGACCGAGTGCTCGGGCAACGTGGACGCCAGCAATATCCGCGCGCTTGCCGACCTGGGTGTTGACTTTATTAGCTCGGGGGCGCTGACGCACTCTGCGCCGATTCTCGACCTCTCGCTCAAGCACCTGCGTCTGCTGGACGGTAAATAATGAACGCCCGCGAGCGTCGCCGTGCCATCATGGGCGTGCTCGAAGAAGCCAAGGAGCCCGTTTCGGGCAGCGCACTTGCCCGCGAGGTGGGTGTGAGCCGCCAGGTTGTGGTGCAGGATATTGCCCTGCTGCGTGCCGATGGGCACGATATCGTGGCGACCAATCGTGGTTATGTGCTGCAGGAGGCTCCCAGCAGCCCCGCCGTGCCCACGCGCTTGGTCAAGGTTCGCCACGGCGTGGAGCAGGCGGGCGACGAGCTTACGAGTATCGTCGATGCGGGTGGCGCCGTGCTCAACGTGATCGTCAACCATCGTGTGTACGGCAAGATCACGGCCGACCTGGACATCCGCAACCGCCGCGATGTCGAGCGCTATCTGCGCGATATCGAGAGCGGCAAGAGCTTTCCGCTGCTTACGGTGACGAGTGGCTATCACTTCCATCGCATTGCGGCGGAGGACGAACAGACCCTCGACGAGATCGAGGCGATGCTCAAGGAAAAAGGCTACCTAGCAGACCTGATGCCCTACGAAGACGATTTGTCCTAGTCGACGCCGCATCTATAAGTTGCGGTGAAATAGTTCCTAAAATCGGCATCCAAGACATAAAAGGGGGTGCGGACAGAAAGTTGGACCGCGGGGCGGTCCGGACTGGAGGTTCGCATGTACAGCAGGGAGAAGGTCGAGCTCTTCCTCCTGGCGACGGAGGACGGCATGGGGCCGACCGCCGCCGCGAAGTTCGCGGGGGTCTCGGTGGGCGCGGCCAAGAAGTGGGCGACGGGGCACCTCCCGCACAGCTACACCGGGGCGCGCTGTAGAATCGGGGCGAGGAAACCGCCACGGAAGGAGGCCAGCTTGGGCCCCGACAAGTCGACCTACGCCCCGCCGGCGACCGGCCCGCTCGCCGGGCTCAACGAGGACCAGATAGAGAACCTGCTGCTCAGGGCGGTGTTGGCCGACCTAAAAGCGGAAGGGTGGGACCCGGCTTCGATCTCGAACAGGAGCAAGTGCGAGCTCGGCGAGAGATTGAGGCGGGCGACCGCCCTGCCCCTCCGCTCGATCACAGGTTTCTTGAGGATATCGAAGAGCTCCTATGAGTACTGGAGGCCCCGCGTCGCCGCGCCGCGCGACCGCGACGCCGACATACGCGACCGCGTGGTGCGCATCTTCCGCGAGGGCTCGGGGTGCTGGGGGTACCGCACCGTCTGGGCGCGCCTGCGCCGCGAGGGCGTCCGGGCCAGCGAGAAGCGCGTGGCCCGCGTGATGCGCGAGGAGGGCCTCGAGGTCGTCTACAACAAGAGGCGCGCCCGGGGCTACAGCTCCTACGCCGGCGAGGTCTCCAAGGCGCCGGAGAACCTCGTGAACAGGAGGTTCCGCGCCGACGAGCCCAACCGGCTGTGGCTCACCGACATCACCGAGTTCAGGCTCCCGGGCGGCGAGAAGGTCTACCTGAGCCCGATCGTCGACTGCTTCGACGGGATGCCCGTCGCCTGGTCGATCGGGCTGCACCCCGACAAGCGCCTCGCGAACTCGAGCCTGCTCAAGGCCTGCGCGGCGAGGCCGGCGGGGGTGCGCACGACGATCCACTCGGACCGGGGCGGCCACTACCGCTGGCCGGAGTGGATCGGGATCTGCGAGGAGAACGGCCTGGTCAGGAGCATGTCCGCGAAGGGCTGCAGCCCGGACAACTCGGCCTGCGAGGGCTTCTTCGGGCGCCTCAAGAACGAGTTCTTCCACTACAGGGACTGGGAGGGCGTGACGGCCGAGGAGTTCATGGGAAGGCTCGAGGCCTACCTCGTGTACTATCGTGAGGAGCGGATCAAGAAGTCCCTCGGGTGGCTGAGCCCGATGGAGTACCGCAGGAAGCTTGGATACGCCTAGGCGCGGTCCAAGAAATCGTCCGCACCCCCAAACAGGAACTATTCCACCGCAACTGCCAAGGGTCCCGCTCCAAATTAGCTGCCCATATAAGCAAAAGGAGGCCTCCGCGGCGATGCGGAGGCCTCCTTTTTGTGCACGGTGTACTTTTGAGTGTGCAAGTGGGAAGTTGTTACTCCTCGACGATCTCGGTGATCGCGCCAGCGGGGCAAGCGTCCTGGCAAGCGCCACAGGCGACGCAGGAGTCCTCGTCAGCGACGGTGGCGACGTCCTGGAGCTCCAGAACGCCAGCGGGGCAGGTGTCGACGCAAACGCCACAAGCGATGCACTCGTCGGCATCAATTACGGGATGAGCCATGGTAGTTTCCTCTCTGTTGACCGACGCTACAGACGATGCGCGCCGGTTTGATTCGGGCAAAAACATACCACGGGAGCGACCGTTTGCAATACCCTCTGGCCGGCATCTTCATACCGTTCGCCGAGTATGCCAAGGTTTACTAAAAAACGCGCAGGTGGGGCCGGTGAGCTGCGTAAATGTTAGCTTAAGCTGACTCGTAATATAGGGCGATTGAGCGTGCTTGCGGAAACCGCATCCCGTAATCCACGTCCAAAACGGGACACAGTTTCAGGCTCACACCTCAGTCAACTCTACATAGATCTCGATAGATTTGCCGAGAACTCAATCAGCGCATCTACCTGCGCATTTAAGAACCTAAACTCTCAGAGATAAGAAATCTTATATGAATTGACTTAGATTTTGTATATTCCGGCCCATAAGGGGATACACTACATCCTGAAAGACAAGCCGAAGCGCCGCGCGAAAGACCGTCGAGGCGGCGCGAACGCACAAGAGAGAGGGAATTTCTAATGAGTAAGATTCTTGGTATCGACCTTGGTACTACTAACTCCGCTATGGCCGTCCTCGAGGGCGGTTCTCCGACCATTATCGTGAACGCCGAAGGCGACCGCACCACTCCGTCCGTTGTTGGCTTCCGTGCTGACGGCGACCGCGTCGTGGGTAAGGCCGCTAAGAACCAGGCTGTCACCAACCCCAAGAACACCGTGTTCTCCATCAAGCGCTTCATGGGCCGCAAGTACTCCGAGTGCACCTCCGAGATTAAGACCGTGCCGTACGAGGTCAAGGAGGGCCAGGGTGGCCGTGCCGTCGTCGACATCGAGGGCAAGGATTACACCGCCGAGCAGGTGAGCGCCATGACGCTCGCGAAGATGAAGGCCGACGCCGAGAAGTATCTGGGCGAGACCGTCACCGACGCCGTCATCACCGTCCCGGCCTACTTCAACGACGCTCAGCGTCAGGCCACCAAGGACGCCGGTAAGATCGCCGGCCTCAACGTCAAGCGTATCGTGAACGAGCCGACCGCTGCTGCTTTGGCCTATGGCCTGGACAAGCAGGGCACCGACCAGCGCATCCTGGTCTTCGACCTGGGCGGCGGCACCTTCGACGTCTCCATCCTCGACCTCGCCGACGGCGTGTTTGAGGTTCTGTCCACCTCGGGCGACAACCACCTGGGCGGCGACGACTGGGATCAGCGCGTCATCGACTGGATGGCCGATAAGTTCCAGCAGGAGAACGGTGTCGACCTGCGCCAGGACCCCATGGCTCTGCAGCGTCTGAAGGAGGCCGCCGAGAACGCCAAGAAGGAGCTCTCCGCCGCCCAGCAGACCACCATCAACCTGCCGTTCATCACCATGAACCAGTCCGGTCCGCTGCACCTCAACTACACGCTGACCCGCGCCGAGTTCGAGAAGATCACCCGCGACCTGCTCGAGCGTTGCAAGCAGCCTGTCACCAACGCCCTGCGCGACGCCAAGCTCAAGCTCTCCGATCTGACCGAGGTCATCCTCGTCGGCGGCTCCACCCGTATGCCCGCTGTCCAGGAGCTCGTCAAGACCATGACCGGCAAACAGCCCAACATGTCCGTGAACCCCGATGAGGTCGTTGCCGACGGCGCTGCCGTCCAGGGCGGCGTGCTCACCGGCGACGTCGAGGGCATCCTGCTGCTCGACGTTACCCCGCTGTCGCTGGGCGTCGAGACCATGGGCGGCATCATGACCAAGATGATCGACCGCAACACCACGATCCCGACCTCCAAGACCGAGGTCTACTCCACCGCTGCCGACAACCAGACCAGCGTCGAGATCAACGTGCTCCAGGGCGAGCGCGAGCTTGCCCGCGACAACAAATCGCTCGGTAAGTTCCAGCTGACCGGTATCCCGGCTGCCCGCCGCGGCGTGCCGCAGATCGAGGTCACCTTCGACATCGACGCCAACGGCATCGTCAAGGTCTCCGCTAAGGACAAGGGCACCGGCAAGGAGCAGCAGATCACCATTTCCGGCTCTACCGCTCTGTCCGACGACGAAGTCGATCGTATGGTCAAGGACGCCGAGGCTCATGCCGAGGAGGACAAGAAGCAGAAGGAAGAGGTCGAGGTCCGCAACCAGACCGACAGCCTGTGCTACTCCACCGAGCAGACCCTCAACGAGCTGGGCGACAAGGTTTCCGCTGACGTGAAGTCCAAGGCCGAGGCCGCTATCGCCGACGCCAAGAAGGCGCTCGAGGGCTCTGACGTCGAGGCCATCAAGGCCGCCGGCGAGTCCCTGCAGTCCGTGGCCTACGAGCTGGCCCAGGTTGTCTACGCCGACGCTCAGCAGCAGACCGACGGTGCCGCTGGTGCCCAGCCTGCCGACGATGACGTAGTCGACGCCGACTACGAGGTTGTGGACGACGAGGACAAGTAATCATGTCCGCCCGTAAAGCTCGCACGGAGGCGGCTGCCGCCGGCGCCGCCCCCGTTGACTCTGAGGAGAAGGACGTGAAGATTCCCGTAGAGGCCGCAGACGATACCGAGGTCAATGAGGCCCCGGCCGCCGAGGCTGCCGAGAACCAGGTAGAGGATTCCAACAAGGAGGCGACGATGACCGAGGACGAGATGGTGGAAGCCGCTATCCGCGCCGGTGAGGAAGCCGCCGACAACGACTTTAAGCTCAAGTTCGAGCAGGCCCAAAAGGAGCTTGCCGACGTGCGCAATGAGCTCGATGCTGCGGCAGAGGCTCAGAAGGCCGCCGAGGACAAGGCGAAGGACGCTACCGAGCGCACCGCTCGTCTGCAGGCCGACTGGGAGAACTTCCGTCGCCGCACCGCCAACGAGCGCATCGCCGAGCGCGAGCGCGCGACCGAGAAGCTCGTCACCGCGCTGTTGCCGGTGATCGACGATATCGAGCGCGCGATCGACCATGCCCGCAGCCAAGAGCTTTCCGACGACTTTAAGCAGTTCGTCGATGGCGTTGACGCGGTACATGCCAAGCTGCTCGATGTGTTTGCGCACGAGGGCGTTGAGCCCATCGATCCCAAGGGTGAGGCGTTCGATCCGCTCGAGCACCAGGCTGTGGGTCGCGTCGAGGACGCATCGCAGTACGACGAGACCGTCAACGACGTGTACCAGAAGGGCTACCGCATGGCGGATCGCATTCTGCGTTCCGCGATGGTGACGGTGACCTACGGTGGCGAGAAGCGCCCCGCACCGGAGCCCGAAGCGGCGCCCGAGGATGCTACGGCCGATACGGCCGAGAGCACCGAGGAGTAATTGAGAAGGGCCCCGGGGCAAAACCCGGGGCCCTTTCTGGCCAAGTGCCATGTGACAGCATGAGCCGCCGTCCGCAGGGACGGCGGATGTAACAGGAGAGGAGCTACGATGGCTGCAGGCAAAACCTTCTATGACATCCTGGGCGTATCCAAGAGCGCCTCCGACAAAGAGATCAAGAGCGCGTTTCGCAAGCTCGCGCAAAAATATCACCCCGATGCCGGCGGCGACGAGGCCAAGTTTAAGGAGATCAGCGAGGCCTACGAGACGCTTTCGGACGAGAAGAAACGCAAAGAGTACGACCAGATGCTCATGTTTGGCGGCATGCCGGGCGCGGGCGGCGCGTATGGCGGCGGCTACGGTGCCGGCGCGGGCGCCAGCGGCTGGGGCGATATCTTCGACAGCATCTTTAGCGGCAACGGCGCCTGGGGCAGCGATTGGGGCTCGGGCTTCGCCGGGGCTGCGGGCGCTGCCGGTGCGGGTGCGGGTCGCAGCCGCGCTCGCAAGGGCGGCGACCTGTCGCTGACCGTCGATGTGACGGCCGAGGACGCGTTTCGCGGCGTGACGCACAAGGTCACCTACCGCATTCCCTCGACAGGCGAGCAACAGACCATTACGGTCTCGGTGCCCGCGGGTGCGGTCGACGGCGGCAAACTGCGCTACAAGCGTCGCGGCGAGTATGGAGTTGCCGGCGGCGAGCGCGGCGACCTGGTCGTGACCACGCACGTGGAGGAGCACCCGCTGTTTAAGCGTAAAGGTGCCGACGTGACCATGGAGGTACCGGTCTCGGTCTATGAGGCGGCGCTCGGCTGCACGGTGGACGTGCCGACGCCCGGCGGTGCGACGGTTCGTCTGAAGGTGCCCGCGGGTACCCAGACGGGCAAGAAGTTCCGCTTTAAGGAGATGGGCGCGCCCGACGTTAAGCACCGTGGCCGTACGGGCGCGCTGCTCGTCGAGATCAAGGTGCAGGTTCCCACGAACCTGTCTGATGACGAGCGCGATGCCATGACCAAGCTGCGCGAGGCCGACACGCGCGACTATCGCGAGAAGGTCAATCGTTACAAGGCGACGTACTAGGGCGGTCGCGGCGCACGACCACGCCCGCGGGCTTATGATGGACGATAACGAGACGGAAAGGGGTCAGGTAGCATGGCCGAGGACAATAGGAACAAACCGCTGTACATGATCAGCGTGGCGGCCGAGCTGACCGGCATGCATCCGCAGACTCTGCGCGTCTACGAGTCCAAGGGCCTGGTGAACCCCCAGCGCTCGGGCGGCAACACGCGCCTGTATTCGCGTGCCGATATCGAGCGCTTGGAGCTCATCAACCAGCTGACCGACGAGGGCATCAACCTTGCCGGCGTGGTGCGCATCCTCGATATGAAGGAGCGTGCCGAGGAGCGCGAGCGCGAGAACGAAAAACTCCGTGCCCGCGTGCGCCAGCTCGAGGACGAGCTGCACGAGTACAAGATGCAGAAGAAGATCACCGCCCTGGCCCCGCGCGACGGCTCAGTTAACCCCGAACAGGTCATGCGCAAACTTTTGGGCGCAGGCGGGGATTTGTAGTTACGCGGGTTTACCAACCCGCGTAACGGGCCGACGCTGCGCGACGTCCAGAGCGACAATTTGTCATTCAAAAGGCAAGGCATGACCAGAAGGTCTATGCCTTGCCTTTTTCATGCCAACTTGTTCGCTCTGGACGTCGCTCGCTGTCCGTCCTCTACTTGCGGCGTTGTTTTGCTCCGAATTGGTGGGCTTTCGCTGTCCGCGCCAAAACATCGGCGTTGTTATGGGTAGTCATTGGGGACGTTCTTAAATGACTAGTCGAAAGGGACGCTCTTGCACCAAATTTGCCGGACCGCACCGGGCTTGCCCTTTACTTTACCGAGATAAAGTGAACGTGCAGATTCGTAACCCACTCGCAACCGTTCTATGGCACGATATTGAACGAATGTATGCTATGCGCCCGAGCCTTTCGGGCAGAGTGGGAGACAGTATGGTTAAGCTGTACGAGGACGGCATCTACCTGTGCGGCGGCAGCGAGGTTGTGCCTGTGGCCGAGGCTGCCGAGCGCGGTATTACGCAGACGCCCGAGGATGCCAAGCGCGGCACCATCGCGTATTCGATCCTTCAGGCACACAACACGTCCGGCGACCCCGAGGCGCTCAAGATTCGCTTCGACGCCATGGCGAGCCATGACATCACCTTTGTCGGCATCATCCAGACGGCGCGCGCCTCGGGCATGGAGCAGTTCCCGCTGCCCTACGTGCTCACTAACTGCCACAACTCGCTGTGCGCCGTGGGCGGCACCATCAACGAGGACGACCACGTCTTTGGCCTTTCCGCGGCCAAGAAGTACGGCGGCATTTTCGTCCCCCCGCATATCGCCGTCATCCACTCCTTTATGCGTGAGAACTTCGCCGGCTGCGGCAAGATGATCCTGGGCTCCGACTCGCACACCCGCTACGGCGCCCTGGGCACCATGGCTGTGGGCGAGGGTGGTGGCGAGCTGGCAAAGCAGCTGCTGCGCGACACCTACGATGTCGCCTATCCCGGCGTCGTTGCCATCTACCTTACGGGCGCCCCGCGTCCCGGCGTCGGCCCGCACGACGTGGCGCTCGCCATTATCCGCGCCGTCTTTGCCAAGGGCTACGTCAAGAACAAGGTCATGGAGTTTGTGGGCCCCGGCATCGCGAGTATGACGACCGACTACCGCAACGGTGTCGACGTCATGACCACCGAGACCACCTGCCTGTCGAGCATCTGGGCCACCGACGAGGATACGCACGCGTTTTTGACCATGCATGGCCGCGGCGACGACTACCGCGAGCTCAAGCCCGCCGATGTTGCCTACTACGACGGCTGCGTCGAGGTCGATCTGTCGAACATCAAGCCCATGATCGCGCTGCCGTTCCATCCTTCCAACGGCTTTGAGATCGAGGAGCTCAACGAGAACCTCGAGGACATCCTGCATGAGGTGGAGCTCGAGGCCGCCAAGATCGGCGAGGGCAAGACGCACTTTAGCCTGCTCGACAAGATCGTCGACGGCAAGCTGCACGTGCAGCAGGGCGTTATCGCCGGCTGCTCGGGCGGCAACTACGACTCCGTGGTCCAGGCTGCCCGCGTGCTCAAGGGCGCCAACACCGGCTGCGGCGAGTTCTCGCTGTCGGTCTACCCCACGAGCCAGCCCGTGGCGCTCGAACTTACGCGCCGTGGCTACATTTACGACCTTATGGAAGCCGGCGCGATCGTGCGCACGGCGTTCTGCGGTCCGTGCTTTGGCGCCGGCGACACGCCTGCCAACAACGGTCTGTCCATCCGCCACACCACGCGCAATTTCCCCAATCGCGAGGGTTCCAAGCCGGGTAATGGCCAGCTGAGCGCCGTGGCCCTGATGGACGCCCGCTCCATTGCGGCAACGGCTGCCAACGGCGGCGTCCTGACGCCGGCGACCGACCTGCCCGAGGAGACTTGGGACGAGGCCTGCGAGTACACCTTTGACGACGCGCCGTACAAAAAGCGCGTGTACTGGGGCTTTGGCAAGGCGGAGCCTGCCGACGAGCTGGTCGAGGGCCCCAACATCAAGCCGTGGCCCGCGATGGAGCCCCTCGGCGACGACATCCTGCTCAAGGTGTGCTCCAAGATCATGGACCCGGTCACCACGACTGACGAGCTCATTCCTTCGGGCGAGACGAGCTCCTTCCGCTCCAACCCGCTGGGCTTGGCCGAGTTTACGCTCAGCCGCCGCGACCCGGCTTACGTGGGCCGTTCCAAGGAGGTTGACGTGGTGGAAAAGCGCCGCGTTGCCGGCGAGGCAGCAGGCGACCTGGCGGCACTCGATGCCGAGCTTGCCGGCGTGTTTGAGGCGCTGGCCGGCGCGGGTGTCGCGGCCGATGCCAAGGCGACCGAGTACGGCTCCATGCTCTACGCCAAGAAGCCCGGTGACGGTTCTGCCCGCGAGCAGGCCGCGAGCTGCCAGCGCGTGATTGGCGGCCTGGCCAACATCGTCCACGAGTACGCCACCAAGCGCTATCGCTCCAACGTGATGAACTGGGGCATGGTGCCCTTCCAGATGGAGGCCGAGCCCAACTTTGAGGTGGGCGACTACGTCTTTGTGCCGGGTATCCGCGCCGCGCTCGATGGCGACCTAAAGGACATCGCCGCCTACGTGGTACGTGCCGATGGTGCGGTCGAGCAGATTGAGCTCTACATTGCCGATATGACGGCAGAGGAGCGTGCCATCGTCAAGGCCGGCTGCCTGATCAACTACAACAAGTTCAAGGCCGCTACCGAGTAACGCACTTAATTGTCCGCCCGGGGCTTACCCTTTCCCGCCCGCTCACGCGCTTCGCGAGGGTCGCGTTCGGGAAAGGATAAGCCCCGGGCTACATTTCTGCGTTCTCGTCGGGTCTTGAGGGACGCTAAAAATAAACTTGCTTGATGCCGCCTCTGTTAATGGGGCGGCTTCTTTTTGTCGAAAACCGCCACAAAGGGGACAGGCACCTTTGTGGTGGTCCCGTTTGTCTCGACCTGTAACATCTGGGCCCCTATTTGACGAGCGGTTGTTACAGATTGAGACAAACGATCGCTGCCGATCATTTCATCTCAATCTGTAACATCTAAGATCGAAAAGGGCCGCTAGATGTTACAGATCGAGACAGTCGAGTGCCAGAGTCGAAAACCACCACAAAGGGGCCTGCCCCTTTCGTGGTGGTGGGGGGGCGAGCTCGATGCTGCCGTGCTCGCTGAACGACATTCTAATGAGCGTCTCTACAGGATTTCATCCGGGTTGGCGGGTTTGGTTGTTTTGGGGATGCCGAGTTTGGATGACGCGAAATCGTCAACATTGTCCTTAATTCCGTCTTTGGTGTAGACAGTGACCATATAGGTGCTGTGTCCGAATTCGCCCTTGTCGCGTGTTGCCCAGGCATCCCAGTAGGCGGCCCCGTTTCGCCCTTTGATTTTTCCGACACGGCGGAGTTCTGTTCGCTTTAATTTCCGGTTGCTATAGATGGTTCGACCGGCTTCCGCGGTGAGCCCGCACTGTCCAAGCAGCTTGTCGAGGACTTGGTTCATGTGGCGCTCATCGGTGTTTGGTGCGTAGTCGTAGGCGAGGGTGATGGAGTCGAGTGGCTGGTCGTCGATCAGATAGTTTAGCGCCTGAGGTTCAAGGCAGAAATAGGGGGAGCATCCGTCGACCTTGCCGAGCAACGGTAACTTGGACTGCCAACTTCCGGTGGGAATTGCATATTTGTAGAACACGCCACGGCAGACAAAGGAGAGCGAGGTGGCACGCGAGCCGGCGTCGATCATCCCGCAAAGATCGAAGGGCGAGGCGATACCAAAAGAAAAGGGCGTGATGACGATAAGGAAGAGCATCACGATGGGTATGGCGAGAATGGCGATGACGTTGCGGCCGGTGGAATGAGACGGCTTCATATGCGCTCCTCGAGACAAAGATCTGTTGAGGATAGGCAGAAATGGATATGTTCAGAGAACAATTCAAGTTTAATCTCATGGCGCGAGATGGTCGACCGTTAGCGTCGAAAACCACCACAAAGGTGCCTGTCCCCTTTGTGGTGGTGAGGAGCGCGCGGCTCCTTTAGGTAATAGTGCTGGCTGGCGGTATCATTAGTGCGGGTGGCGAAGGTTTGCATTGTGGGGTGTTTTGCCGTGAGCCGTTCTGTCCGTATTGGATTGATTGTCTTGGCGCTTGCGATCGCTGTGGTTGGCGCGGGCGCTGTCGGTATGGCATTTCTACCTGCTGCGGTGACGGAGCCGGTGGTCAAGCCTGTGACTCAATCTGTCGAACTTCTGACCGGCGACGACAAGCCCGAGACCATTACCGTTGATTTTGATGAGCAGCCGGCTGTGCTGGGTATTAGCAATTATCCGCGTATTCAGCTTGGGGCCATGCGCTATACCACGGATACAAGCCTGATCGATAGGGCGTCCGAGCTACTCAAGGGCAAAACATTTAAGCGTTGGTACGGATATGCGTCCTATCGGGCAAAAGCGAACGACATGGTTGGCGGATGCCACTCTTCCATCGAGCTGGACACTGCAAACGGCGCAAAGTTATGTGATGTCTCGTACGATCCGGGCTACGAGGGCAATGAGGGTCCGGGCATCTACATCATGGACGGCGATCTCGCCTATGTCATGGAGGGCGACCAGACCGAGCTCAACGATTTTATGGGCCAGTGTATCCAAGATGCCTATGAACAGACCTGCTTGCCCGATCCGCAGGCTGCACGCGATAGTGGGTCTGCCCGTACATGGCTGTTCGAGGATGAGATGCCCTGGAACGCCGAATCGGGAAGCACGGGTTCGGCGAAGGAGTAGAGACCGCGACCACCACAAAGGTGCCTGTCCCCTTTGTGGTGGTTTGCATGCCGTGGGAACACTCAGAAAATCTTATATATAGAGACTTAGATTTGTGTATAAGATCGCGCAAAGCTGGCAACAATACTTCTCGAACAACGTGAAGCCGCCCCGTAGGGCGGCCGCCCCAAGAGAGGTGATTCCATGAGAATCGATAAGCTAGCAATGACGTCGCGCGAGGCGCTGCAGACCGCCATGAGCACGGCTGCTGACGCGCAGGCCGGCGCGGTGGAGCCGATTCACCTGCTGTCCGCCCTGCTCGGTGCCGGCGAGCGCAATATCTCCGTGATCATCGAGCGCATCGGCGCTGACCCGGCCCAGCTCGCACGCTCCACGCAGGATGCCATCGACCACGCGCCCAAGGTTTCGGGCGAGGGCCAGCAGATGGGTCTTTCCAATGAGCTCGTCCGCGTCATCGAGAAGGCCGAGAAGAAGGCCACCAAGATGGGCGACAGCTTTGTGGTGACCGAGCATCTGCTGATGGCACTTGCCGAGGACAAGGGCGAGGCCGGCCGCGTTCTGCGCGACGCAGGCGTGACCAAGGAGCGCATCGAACAGGTCTACGAGGAGCTGCGTGGCGATGACCGCGTGACGTCTGCCGAGGATAAGACGCAGTTTGAGGCGCTGGAGCAGTACGGCCGCAACATCTGCGACCTGGCCCGCGCCGGCAAACTCGATCCGGTCATCGGCCGTACCGACGAGATCCGTCGTACCATCCAGGTCCTGTCCCGCCGCACCAAGAACAACCCCGTGCTCATCGGCGAGCCGGGCGTCGGCAAGACCGCCATCGTCGAGGGCATCGCTCAGCGTATCGTGGCCGGCGACGTGCCGAGCACCCTGCGCGACCGCGACCTCATCGAGCTCGACATGAGCGCGCTGGTCGCCGGTGCCAAGTACCGCGGCGAGTTCGAGGACCGTTTGAAGGCCGTGCTCAAGGAGGTTCAAAAATCCGAAGGCAAGGTCATCCTGTTCATCGATGAGCTCCACACCATCGTGGGCGCGGGTGCCACCGAGGGCTCTATGGACGCCGGCAATATCCTCAAGCCGGCGCTCGCCCGTGGCGACCTGCATGCGATTGGCGCGACCACGCTCGACGAATACCGCAAGTACATCGAGAAGGACGCGGCGCTCGCCCGTCGTTTCCAGACCGTGATGGTCTCCGAGCCCACCGTCGAGGACACCATCTCGATCCTGCGTGGCCTCAAGGAGAAGTACGAGATCTTCCACGGCGTGCACATCACCGATAGCGCGCTCGTGGCGGCTGCCGACCTCTCCGATCGCTATATCGCCGACCGCTTCCTGCCCGACAAGGCCATCGACCTGGTCGATGAGGCGGCAAGCCGCCTGCGCATGGAGCTCGACAGCATGCCGGTCGAGATCGACGCCACCACACGTCAACTCACCCAGCTGCAGATCGAAGAGCAGGCACTCATGAAGGAGACCGACGACGCCTCCAAGGAGCGTCTGGAGGCCCTGCGTCAGGAGATTGCCGAGGTCCAGGAAAAGCTCAATGTGCAAAAGGCTGGCTGGCTCAACCAAAAGAACGCCATCGACCACGTGCAGGAGCTTAAGGGCCAGCTTGACGAGGCCAAGAGCGAAGAGGAGCGTGCAACGCGCAACGGCGACCTGGGCCGTGCGTCCGAGCTGCGCTTCTCCGTGATTCCGGGCCTGCAGCAGCAGATTCAGGATTCCGAGGCTGCGCTCGAGGCACAAAAGCAGCAGGACGGCGAGGGCCTCAACGAGCAGGTGACCTCCGACGAGATCGCCGAGGTCGTGAGTGCCTGGACCGGCGTGCCCGTGTCCAAGATGATGCAGGGCGAGCTCGACAAGCTGAAGGGCCTGGAGGGCGAGCTGCATAAGCGCGTCATCGGTCAGGACGAGGCCGTCTCCGCCGTCGCCGCGGCTGTGCGTCGCAGCCGTGCGGGCCTCTCCGATCCGGACAAGCCCATCGGCAGCTTCTTCTTCCTGGGCCCCACTGGCGTGGGCAAGACCGAGCTCGCCAAGGCGCTTGCCGAGTGCCTGTTCGACGACGAGCGCGCACTCGTGCGTATCGACATGTCCGAGTACATGGAGAAGTTCAGCGTCCAGCGTCTGATCGGTGCGCCCCCGGGATACGTGGGTTACGACGAGGGCGGCCAGCTCACCGAGGCCGTGCGCCGTCGTCCCTACTCCGTGATCTTGCTCGACGAGATGGAGAAGGCCCATCCGGATGTCTTTAACGTGCTGTTGCAGGTGCTCGACGACGGCCGTCTGACCGATGGCCAGGGTCGCCAGGTGTCCTTCAAGAACACGATTATCATCATGACGTCTAACGTGGGCTCCAAGGCTATCGCCGAGCTTTCGGGCAAGGACGAGGAGGAGATGCGCCATCAGGTCGACGCCGTCATGGCTCAGACCTTCCGCCCCGAGTTCCTCAACCGTATCGACGACATCGTGGTGTTCCATCCGCTCGGCATGGCGCAGATCGAGAAGATCGTCGACATCCAGCTTGCCGACGTCCGCGCGCGTCTGGCCAAGGAGCGCATGACGCTTGCCATCACCCCGGCGGCCAAGCAGATGCTCGCCGTGGGCGGCCTGGACCCGGTCTTTGGCGCCCGTCCGCTCAAGCGTCTGGTCCAGCGCGAGGTCGTGGACGCCATCGCCGCCGCCATCATCGACGGCACGGTGCGCGAGGGCGATCAGGTGACGGTCGATGTCGATAAGGACGGCGGCTTTACCGTCGTGTGCGATAACACGCCGGCGGCCACCTACGAGGTCCCCGATGCCGAGTAGATTTTTGGGACATGCCTTAAAATCTGCCAGCCGTTTCTAAACGCCAAGGGCGGCGGATCCAATTGGGTCCGCCGCCCTTTTTCGTGCGACAATCGATGTTGTTGAACGGATGCGATGCAAGGAGATATGCAGATGAAAGACGAGATCAAGACAAGCGCGCCGGCGACCGATGCCGCACCCGCCGCACCCAAGCCTGCGCCTAAGCCGGCGCCCAAGCCGCGCGACCCCTACATCCGTGCCGAGAACGAGGACGACGACGGCTACGATCCCTACAGCGATCGCCGCCCCGAGCGCGAGCCGATGTTCGAAGCCGACCCGTGGCGCTGAGTGCCACCCAAAAGGCTACCAATAAGTTGCGGCGAAATAGGGATTGTTTTGCGGTTTGACCAGCAAAAACAGTCCCTATTTCACCGCAACTGCGTTAGGGATTTTTCTGCAGGGGAGGGCAGTCAAAAAAGCCCCGTCCCAAATTGACTGCTCGGGGAGCCGCATTCGAGCTCGGTTGTCCTCTTAGCCACTCGATATCCTTCGGAGCAATAACGGTGATAAAACTTGCTTAAGTGTTAATCAAGCTACACACAATCTTGCTCTCTAATTAATCAAGAATCAGTATAATTTTGATTAGCTAGAGAGCAAGATTGGAGAATCATGGCATTCAACGACTTGATCGCCCAGAAAATAAAGGACTTTGAACAGCAGGGGGTTCCGCAGGTCTTTGAGCGAGACCTTGATCTGGAAAACCCACAGGAGCCAAAGCGCGACAACATCGTAAATGTGGTTGTGGGGGCCCGCCGTTGTGGAAAGACGTATCGCCTGTATCAGGAGATGCAGCGGCTTCAGGGCCGGGGCGTCGAGCTTGACCGGATGCTTTACTTCAATTTTGAGGATGAGCGCTTGCGCCCGTATGAGCCATCGCTGCTGGCGGACGTGCTCGACACGTTCTATGCGCTGTATCCTGTTGCTCGAATCGAGGGCGCTTACATTTTCTTTGACGAGATCCAGGAAATCCCCGAATGGGGTGCGTTTCTGCGGCGTGTAGTCGATACGGAGAAAGCGACCGTCTATGTGACGGGATCTTCTTCTAAGATGCTGTCCTCAGAACTTAAGAGCGAGTTCAGGGGTCGTTCCCTTGTGCGAGAGCTTTTTCCGTTGAGTTTTTCGGAATACGTTCGATATAAGACGGGGAGCGTTCCCGAGCCAGATGCGACCTTTTCCCCGAGCGATGCAGCGCTGCTTCGACATCATCTGATCGGGTATCTTGAACAAGGGGGATTCATCGCGACACTTGAGCAGACGCCTGCAGACGCGATTCAGCTGCTACAGGAATATGCTTCGCGAACGGTCGCCATGGACGTCGTTGAACGTTACGACGTCAAGAACCCTCGCCTGGCATCGCTGTTCTTGACGCGGTGTATGGCATCTTCGGGACGAGAGCTGTCAGTGAACAAAGTGTACAACGAGTTCAAGAGCAGACAGATACCCGTCAGTCGTAATTCGCTCAGCGATTTACTTGAGTATTATGAGGATGCCTACCTGTTATTTTCTGTGCCGGAGTTCACGCGTTCATTGGCAAGTAACATGCGGTCTGCGTCTAAGGTCTACGCTGTCGACCCTGCGATGTTTGGAGCATTCTCTCCCGCATCAGCATTGGACCAGGGCCAGAGGCTCGAGACCGCAGTGTTCAATGCGCTAAGAAGAAGGACTCCCGCGGTGAGGACCGGCTCGGTCTGCCGCCTGCTGATCAAAGAGAAGAGCAAAAGCCATGAGGTGGACTTTGTGGCTGGGGACGCACTTCTCATGCGGGCTTATAGCCTGATTCAGGTGAGTGTGGATATGGCAAGTGAGAAAACGCGCGAGCGCGAAATTGCCGCGCTTGATGCCTCGATGGCCCAGTTCGATCTTGGCGAGTCGGCAATCGTTACCATGGATGAGCAGGCCGATATTCCATGCGAGCACGGTGCGGTACACGTTGTGCCCGCATGGAAGTGGCTCCTTGCCTAATCATCTATGGACCTGTGGGATCAGGACCTCCTGGCTCCTTCATCACGGTTGGGGAGCACCTTGCTGCGCCAGGCTAGTCCTGGGCTTTGATGCTCGGCAGGAGAATCTGGGCGAGGTAGTCGGTCTCGAGTTTGGTCGCGGCGTCTGCGTTGCCGTCTTTACCGACCAGGTCGTTCTTAATCTGGCTATAGGTGTAGCGGTTGCCGGTCGTAAGCTCGACAAGCTCAATGGCCGTGTCCATGGGGTAGGTCGACACAGGGTCCTGCGTGCATCCATTAACGGTTTGCGGAATCACGTACGGATAGACAGGGCCGCTGGCGTAGACGGTGTAGCCGTTGCCTAGGCTGACCGTGCCCAAAACCGTATCGCCGTCGTCGGGCATAAAGGTCTCGCCGTCGCGCACTGCGACAAGTGTCACGATTGGCGTATTGGTGTCATCGCCCAGATAGATGCACAGCGTGCTGCCGTTTTGCCAGGTCGCGACCTTGCCATACCACTCAACCGGAATATCGAGCTGATACAGGTTCGTCGCCTTGTGCCGAGCGTCGACATCGCGGGCGGACTGTGCCTCGCTTGCGCTTACGGCGTTGGCGGCGGCATCACGGCGCGTAATTGCCGCCTGCTGGAGTATCTTTGCCGCGGCGGCAGAGCTTGCGCCCCCTTCCTCGGCATACTTGGCGGCGGCATCGATCTGGTCGTCAGTCACCGTGTCGGCCGAAGGTACCTTGAGCTTAAAGGTGGCTTGAGCGCGCAGATCCTGCCCATCGCTCTTAATGGTGACCTGCGCCTTGGTGGTCGGGACGGTGTAGATGGTGCCGTCTTCCGCGATGGGGGATCCAGCAATGGAGAGCGTGTAATCGCCGGGCAGCAGCTTAATGCCGCGACCGTGCTCGTCAACGTAGAGCGTTTCGCTCACAGAGGAGCCGTCGGAGTCCTGGCCACTCACCTGCACGGGGATCTTTGAGCCGGTGGAGCAGTCGAGCCCCGCGGCATGTACGCCAATTTGCACCGACATCATCGTGTGCGCACTGGCGGCGACAGCGGCAGCCTGCTCTTGCTGATATCCGTTCCAGGCAGCATAGCCTGCGCCGCCGGCGACGAGCGCGACGGCCACAACGCCGGCAACCATCAGGTTGCGGCGCCTGGGCGACATCTTACGATGACGAACCTCGGCTTCGCGTGCCGAAGGAACGGACGGTAGGGGAATATCGCCCATGGCGATGGTCTCGTCCACGGCAGGCGCAGAGCCTAAGCCAGGGAGCTCGCGGGTCAGCGAATCTTCGGCCGGCAAGTTGTCGAGCAAGATGGTTTCCTCGCTCGTGTCGGATCCGGGCTGGCCGTCGGCCTCGCATTCGGATTCCTCGTGCCCCGCCTCGTCTTCGGCGGGCGCGGCGCCATCGTCTTTTGCATCCCGATCATCGGGCTGCGCCTCGATTTCCGGCTTATCCTGCACATCAACGCTCGAATCGTCAAACGCAATCTCGGCCAGCGCGATCTGGTCTAGGCTCTCCAGGGCCTCGGCACACGCTTCTGCATCTTGGGCTGCATCCTCTTGGCCCATCGTCTCATCTTTCATATATCCCCCAAGCTCAATATCGGGACAACACTGTACCCAAAAACGGGACTCCATAGAGCCGCCGCATGATTTGAAATCCGATTTTATATATGCGCATGTTTTTGAATAGATGAATAGAGACGCAATGACAAAAGCCCCCGGAAAGCGAGTGAAACGCTTTCCGGGGGCTCTGCGAGACATTGGGTAAATAATCTGGCGAGCGGGCCTATGCCCAGGCGCCAACAGCGACCAACATGTTACTCGGCGTGCGCGTAATCCACCTTGGCGCGGCGAGCAGTAGCCTTCTCCCAATCGCTGGTGCCCTCAAAGACATCCTGCTTGTAGGGATTGCGGCCGAGCTTCTTGGCACGGTAGGCGATGTAGATGATCGCGGCGACGTTGGCGATCAGCGCGGCAATCGAGACCGCGGTGGCGGCGCCGGGGTCGAGCGTGGAGTGGGTCACAAAGATGGACTCCTCCTGGAAGTACGGGAACACCTGGGCAAACATGCACCAAATAGCAAGCGTAAAGGCGCGGTTCTGGATCCAGCCGCCCTTGTTCCAGATAAAGGCGGCGACGGTGGGCGCCAGCAGCAGCGCAAAGCCGCAGAACCAGGAGTGGGTGGGCAGGCAGTTGTAGGTGTAGCAGAAGTTCCAGATATCGTAGGCGATGATGTAGACCCAGGTCATGTCGGGCCACAACATGTCGGTCTTGTCCTCGGAGGCGTAGACGCTCCACCAGCCGGTCATGCAGAAGATGTTGATGAGACCGGCGATGCCGTTGAACACGTTGTTCCAGCCGGCAAGCTGCGTAGCACCCTCGGAGGTGACCCAAGTGGACTGGCCCAGGACAAAGAAGTGATAGGCGCTCTCGAAGTCGGACACGACGGCGATCATGATGTTGATGGCGACGATCACAAACGGCCATGCGCGGAACCAATGCGCCTTGCCGATCTTGCCCCACTGGTACTTAATGGCAATGAAGCCCCAGCAACCGGCCAGCGCCGCGTATACCTTGGCGTAGTGGAACCAGCTGTTCTGGTACACATGGGTGGGGTTGGTGAGCGCCCACTCGGCACCCTGCGAAACGCCGATGGCGATGGCGACGCAGTAGATGGTCATGGCCAGCGGGGCCACGCCAAAGATGATTGCCGCGCCCAGCTTAGTGCGGCGGCCGACCTCGTTGAGCACGATCAGGCCAATAAAGACCATGGCCCAGCCTGCCCAGTGGATAAGGGTATTGCTACCCCAAACATCGAACAGCATGCTGCTCTCCTTTCACACGCCCGCGGCCCCTCTTCTGATCGCGGGCAGTTTGGCCAAATGTCGTCAGTTCTGGGGCTTGCGCTCCGGATACTTGGCGGTATAGCCCTCGATGTGGAGTGTCGAGGCGATGATTTCCTTGACCGTCTCGTCGGGCACATCGGGGTGTGTGCGGATATACATCAAAAGGCCCATGATGAGGGTGTAGAACGTCTCGTAGACATGGTCGATGCGTAGCTCATGATGGGCGACAAAATCCACTACGGTGGTGTCGCAGATATACTGCGCCACGCGCTGGACCACGTTGTGCAAAAAGCCGCCGTAGAGCGCGCCGCTGCTCGAGGTAAGCGTGCTCGGCAGCTCGTGGCCGCTGGCGACCAGGCGCTTAAAGAGCGGGGCGACGGTGTCGAGCGCGCCCTCGATATCACCGACGGTGCGGTCGGCGTTCCACCGCTCGAGTTCGGAGATAAAGCCGTCGATCGCCTCGTCCATAACAGCGGTGACGGCGGCGTCCATGTCGGCGAAGTAGTGGTAGAACAATGAACGCGTGCAGCCGGCTCGCTTGGTCACGGCCGATACCGATAGGTGGGACACGCCCAGCTCGGAGCTTACGGTGCGCACGGCATCGAGGATCTCGCGACGGCGTTCGTCGCCCGTCAGGCGCTTTGCCGCGCTATCGGATGCGGGGACGGCATCGACCACAGAGGTACCTGCTGTGTTGTTGCCCATGTTTTGCCGCCTTTCATCCTCTTTTGCCTGACCGTTCGCCTAACAGTCTTGAATATTGTTGACGGTTCGTCAATACTATTTTTGACACAATGTCAACAATGGCGGGTGAACGGCATGGGGGCATGCCCGGCCTGCAAAAAAAAGAGGGGCGCCGCGGTCTCGCCGGGCTGTGGCAAGAGAAGGGACAACCATGATTCTCAACGGACCGGGGATTAGCTACACCGAGCCCGACATCGGTTCGGAGTTCGTGCCGCCGCTGCCGGAGCATCCGCGCGAGGCCATCGTCAAGCTGTGCGAGCACTGCACCAACCGTCTGCTGCATCGCGACGAGCTGCTGGGCTACGAGTACTGGTCGTTTGCCGAGGCCGCGACCGACGAGCAGGCCGAAGTGCTCTGCAAGATGAAGATGCGCCGTCCCTATACGTTGCCCGAGATGGTCAAGCTCACCGGCATGCCCGAGGCCCAGATCGAGAAGATGCTCGACGACATGAGCTACACGGGTCTGCTCGAGTACAACTGGGAAAACCCCGAGCGCGCCAAGCAGTGGGTGCTGCCCATGCTGGTGCCGGGTTCTGCCGAGTTCCTCAACATGCGCGTGAGCCAGCTCGAGGAGCATCCGGTCTATGCCAAGTTCTTTGAGCAGGCGTCCAAGGGACCGCTGTCCAAGGCCACGCCGATGGTGCCGCCCGGAGGCGCCGGTATCGGCATGCACGTCATTCCGGTCGAGAAGGCCATCGACGCCGCGAGCACCTCGGTGCCTATTGAGCATATCGAGCACTGGCTCGACAAATACGAGGGTAAGTATGCCGCCAGCACCTGCAGCTGCCGCGCGAGCCGTCGCGTGATGGGCGAGGGCTGCGCCGACGACCCGGCCGATTGGTGCATCGCCGTGGGCGATATGGCCGACTACGTGGTCGAGACTGATCGTGGCCATTACGTGACCCGCGACGAGGTTTACGACATCCTGCGCCAGGCCGAGGACAACGGCTTTGTGCACCAGATCACCAACATCGACGGCGAGAACAAGATCTTCGCCATCTGCAATTGCAACGTCAACGTGTGCTATGCCCTGCGCACCTCGCAGCTGTTCAACACGCCCAACCTGTCGCGCTCGGCCTATGTCGCCAAGGTCGAAAAGGACAAGTGCGTGGCCTGCGGTCGCTGCGTTGAGGTGTGCCCGGCCGGTGCCGCTAAGCTGGGCCAGAAGCTCTGCAGCAAAAAGGCCGGCGGACAGGTGCCCGAGTATCCGCGCCAGGAGCTGCCCGATGCCACCAAGTGGGACCACACCAAGTGGTCGCCCAACTACCGCAACGACAACCGCATCGAGACGCATGAGTCCGGCACCGCTCCCTGCAAGACGGCCTGCCCCGCGCATGTCGCCGTTCAGGGCTATTTGAAGCTCGCGGCTCAGGGTCGCTATGACGAGGCGCTGGCGCTCATCAAGCGCGAGAACCCGCTGCCCGCTATCTGCGGCCGTGTGTGCAACCGCCGCTGTGAGGATGCCTGCACCCGCGGCCGTGTGGACGCCGCCGTGGCTATCGACGAGGTCAAGAAGTTTATCGCCCAGCGCGATCTGGATGCCGCGACCCGCTATGTCCCGCCTGTGGTGACCCCGACGCGTGCCGGCGGCTTCGACCAGAAGATCGCCATCATCGGTGCCGGCCCGGCCGGTCTGTCCTGCGCTTTCTATCTGGCCGAGAAGGGCTACAAGCCCGTCGTATTCGAGAAGAACGAGCGCCCGGGCGGTATGCTCACTTACGGTATTCCCAGCTTTAAGCTGCAGAAGGATGTTATCGAGGCCGAGGTCGAGGTCATTCGCCTGATGGGTGCCGAGTTCCGCTATGGCGTGGAGGTCGGTCGCGACGTGACGCTCGACGAACTGCGCGCGCAGGGCTTTAAGGCCTTTTATGTTGCCATCGGCTGCCAGGGTGGCCGCCTCGCCGGTATTCCGGGCGAGGATGCCGAGGACGTGACCGTAGCCGTCGACTTTTTGCGCGAGGTCAACAGCGGCAAGATCGATACCCTGTCCGGCCGCACTATCGTGGTGGGCGGCGGCAACGTGGCCATCGATGTTGCCCGCAACGCCTGCCGTCTGGGCTCCGAGCATGTTGAGATGTTCTGCTTGGAGAGCGAGGCCCAGATGCCCGCCAGCGAGGAGGAGCGTCGCGAGGCCATTGAGGACGGCGCGCACATCAGCTGCGGTTGGGGTCCCAAGGAGGTCCATCTGGACGAGACCGGCCGTGTGTGTGGTATCACCTTCAAGCGCTGCACGCGTGTCTTTGACGACAAGGGCCGGTTTGCGCCCGAGTACGACGAGAATGACCTGCGCCGCGTCGACGCCGACCGCGTGGTCATGTCGATTGGCCAGTCCATTGTGTGGGGCGACTTGCTAGCTGGCTCCAAGGTGGAGCTCGGCCGCGGCCAGGGCGTCCTTGCCGATCCCCAGACCTACCAGACCGCCGAGCCCGACATCTTTGTGGGGGGCGACGTCTACACCGGTCCGAGCTTTGCCATCGACGCCATCGCTGCCGGTCACGAGGCCGCCGTGTCCATCCACCGCTTTGTGCAGCCGGGCTCCACGCTCACCATCGGCCGCAACCAGCGCCGCTACACCGCGCTCGACCGCGACGACGTTGTGCTCGAGGGCTACGACAACGCGAGCCGCGAGGTTGCCCACGTTGACCGCGAGCGCGAGAAGGCCGCGCCGTTTAGCGAGTACGTCGAGACCTTTACCGAAGAGCAGGTGCGCGCCGAGACCGCCCGTTGCCTGGGCTGCGGTGCCTCGATCGTCGACCCCAACAAGTGCATCGGCTGCGGCCTGTGCACCACCAAGTGCGCGTTCGACGCCATCCATCTGGATCGCGACCGCCCCGAGTGCTCCACGATGGTCAAATACGAGCAAAAGCTTCCAAGCCTGGGCAAGTACGCGCTCAAGCGCGCCATCAAGATTAAATTCGGGAAGAAGTAAGAAACGCAACAAGCAGGAGAACGGCGCAGAGAGCGGTTGGACAGCGAGCGAGTCCCAGGCGTGGCGAGGTGCCTTGAAAGAGGAGGGCATAGGGCTTTTGCCCATGCCCGACGATTGAAAGGCAGATCGCCCGTCTGGGGCTCGCGCAGCGTCAAGCCGACCGCCGTTCGGTAGAACGGCGGAAGGAATTAAAAGTGCACGAGCTCGGAATCGTCTATCACATCATTCGCGATGTTGAGAATGTGGCGCGCGCTCATGGCGTGCGTCGCGTTTCGAGCGTCACGCTGCTGCTGGGCGAGGTCTCGGGCGTCGTCCCCGATCTACTACTCGACGCTTGGCGCTGGGCGGCGGATAAAAAGCCTATCACGCAGGGCGCGGAGCTTATCGTGGAGCCTGTCGAGGCCGTGACGCATTGCGAGGCGTGCGGCCGCGACTACGCGACGGTCGAGCACGGCAAGACCTGTCCCCATTGCGGTAGCGGCGAGACCTATTTGCTGCAGGGCCAAGAGGTCATGATCAAACAGATCGAGACCCCCGACGAGGACCCGGCAGACGCTGTCCCCGACGGTCCTTCCGACGCCCCCGATGCCGTCGACGCCGCCAACCCTCTCCACATCGCCTAACATCCAATGACTACATGGGCTAGAGTTCTAAACATATTTGCTTCGGTTAGTCAAGTCATGTCTGTTTAAACAAAATGGTGGCACGCAGACGCATTGGGATCCACCTAAAAGCGGTCTTAACGAACAGTGCACCTTTATATGTCTTTGAAAGCAATCAGCAAATCACGTTTTAGCAGGCAATAAGCTGTAAACCGGCAACGTAATCAATTTGTAACAAACTTAGACGTTTAAACAAATAATCCAACCTTTTGCGAATTTAGCTATAATTCCACAAACCAAACAGGTATACTTCCTTCATGTCGTGTAGGAAATACGTAGACAAAAAGGAGGTTATGTGATGGTAAGTATTGTTCTTGCTAGCCACGGGGACTTGGCAGCTGGAATCAAGCAGACGGGCTCGATGGTCTTTGGCGATCAGCCGTCTGTTGCCGTGGTCTCGCTCGAGCCGAGCATGGGCCCCGACGACTTCCGTGCCAAGGTCGAGGAAGCAATCGCTTCCTTCGAGGACCAGGAGCAGGTGCTCTTCCTCGTTGATCTGTGGGGCGGCACGCCGTTCAACCAGATCAGCGGGCTCATCGAGGGCCATGATTCCTGGGCTATCGTCACCGGTGTCAACCTGCCTATGCTCATCGAGGCATATTCGCAGCGCTTTGACGCAAAGAACACTGCACATGCGATCGCAAAACATCTCGTGACTGAGGCTAAGGCTGGCGTGCGCGTCAAGCCCGAGTCTCTGGAGCCCGAGGAGAAGAAGCCGGCTGCGGCCGCCGCTGCTCCTGCAGGCGCCATCCCTCCGGGAACGGTCATCGGCGACGGGCACATCAAGATTGCCCACGTCCGTATCGACACCCGTCTGCTTCATGGTCAGGTGGCCACCACGTGGACCAAGCGGATCAACCCCAACCGCATCATCGTGGTTTCCGACGGCGTTGCTCACGACGAGCTCCGCAAGACCATGATCGAGCAGGCTGCCCCTCCGGGAGTCCATGCCAACGTCGTGCCCATCAAGAAGATGGCCGAGGTCGTCAAGGACACGCGCTTTGGTGACACCAAGGCCATGCTGCTCTTCGAGAACCCGCAGGATCTGCTCAAGGCCATCGAGGCCGGCGTCGACATCAAGGAAGTCAACATCGGTTCCATGGCTCACTCCAAGGGCAAGGTCGTCGTCACCAACGCCGTCGCCATGGGCGATGACGACGTTAAGACTCTCGAGGCCCTCAAGGCCAAGGGCGTCAAGTTCGAGGTCCGCAAGGTTCCTTCGGATTCCTCCGAGGATCTCGACGCCATGTTGAAGAAAGCTAAGGCCGAACTGGCCGCTCAAGCATAGTAAAGGAGGGTCCGATACATGTCTGCAATCACTATTCTGCTTGTTGCGATTGTCGCGTTGCTTGCCGGTATGGAAGGCATTCTGGATGAGTTCCAGTTCCATCAGCCGCTCGTGGCATGCACGCTTATCGGTCTCGTAACCGGTCACCTTCAGGAGGGCATCCTCCTGGGCGGTTCGCTCCAGATGATGGCCCTTGGCTGGGCTAACGTCGGCGCCGCCGTCGCGCCTGACGCCGCTCTGGCCTCGGTCGCTTCTTCGATCATCATGGTGCTCGCCCTCAACGGTGGCGCCACTGATTCGGCCAAGGCCGTTACCGCGGCCATCGCCGTCGCCGTCCCGCTGTCGGTCGCTGGTCTGTTCCTGACCATGATCTGCCGTACCATTGCTACCGCTATCGCTCACGCCATGGACGGTTGCGCCGAGAAGGGCGACTTCTCCGGCATCGAGCGCTGGCAGTACGCTGCCATCCTCATGCAGGGCCTTCGTATCGCCATCCCGGCAGTACTTCTGTGCGTTATCCCGGCCGAGGCTGTTACCAACGCGCTTAACGCTATGCCCGACTGGCTGTCCGGCGGCATGGCCGTCGGCGGCGGCATGGTCGCTTCCGTCGGTTACGCCATGGTCATCAACATGATGGCCACCAAGGAGACCTGGCCGTTCTTCATCCTCGGCTTTGTCCTTGCTGCCATCCCTCAGCTCACGCTGATCGCCCTTGGCCTCATCGGCATCTCCCTTGCCCTCATCTACCTTGGCCTTAAGGATCTGGCCAAGCAGGGTGGCGGCACGGGCGGTGGCTCCGGCGACCCGCTCGGCGACATTCTGAACGATTACGAGTAGGAGGGGAGTGATACATATGGCAGAGAACAAGATTCAGCTCACCAAGGCTGACCGTAAGAAGGTTTGCTTCCGTCATCAGTTCCTTCAGGGCTCGTGGAACTACGAGCGTATGCAGAACGGCGGCTGGTGCTTCGCAATGATCCCTGCGATCAAGAAGCTCTACACCAGCAAGGATGACCAGATTGCCGCGCTTAAGCGCCACCTGGAGTTCTATAACACCCACCCCTATGTTTCCGCCCCCGTCATTGGCGTTACCCTCGCCCTCGAGGAGGAGCGCGCCAACGGTGCTCCGATCGATGACGTCGCCATCCAGGGCGTCAAGGTCGGTATGATGGGTCCGCTCGCCGGCGTCGGTGACCCCGTCTTCTGGTTCACCCTTCGCCCGATTCTGGGCGCTCTGGGCGCTTCCCTGGCCATGTCCGGCAGCATCGTCGGTCCGCTGCTGTTCTTCTTCGCGTGGAACATCATCCGTTACGCTTTCCTGTGGTACACGCAGGAGTTTGGCTACAAGGTCGGCTCCTCTATCGCCAAGGACCTCTCCGGCGGTCTGATGGGCAAGGTCACCGAGGGCGCTTCCATCCTGGGTATGTTCATCATCGGCGCCCTGGTCGAGCGCTGGGTGTCCATTTCCTTCACCCCGATCGTCTCCACGGTCAAGCAGTCTGCTGGCGCCTTTATCGACTGGGCTAGCCTGCCTTCCGGTTCCGAGGGTATCAAGGAAGCGCTGACGATGTACAACTCCGTCGGTGCTACCGCCCTTGATCAGATGAAGGTCACCACGCTTCAGGCCAACCTCGATCAGCTCATCCCCGGCCTTGCCGCCGTGTGCCTGACCCTGCTGGTCTGCAAGCTCCTCAAGAAGAAGGTTAGCCCGATCGTCATCATCCTGGCTCTCTTCGCCGTCGGCATCATCGGTCGCTTCTGCGGCTTCATGTAAGCACGCTTCGGCTTAAGACCGAGAGTTGCTAGGTAAGGGCTTTTGAGCCATTGAAACGGACCGCACCCGGTGGGTACACTGGATGCGGTCCGATTGTTTTAATTGGAGGGCGAGGCGCGTATGGCGCAATCTCAGAACAGCACGGTCGATCTGGCAACGCCGGCAACCTGCCTGATGGGGCTTACCAGCCACGGTAACGTGATGGTGGGCAATAAGGCGTTCGAGTACTATAACGAGCGCAATCCCGAGGATTATATTCAAATCCCGTGGGACGAGGTCGACTATATTGCCGCCGAGGTTTTGCGCGGCACCAAGAAGATCACGCGTTTTGCCATCTTTACCAAGGATAACGGCCACTTTACGTTTACGACGCGCGATGACAAAGAGACGCTTCGTGCGGTCCGTAAGTACGTCGATGAGGATAAGCTCGTGCGTTCGCCCGATTTTATCGACGTAACGACCAAGGGCGCCAAGAGCATCCCCGCTGCCATCAAGAGCCTTTTCCACAGAGACAGCTAATCGTTGGCGATAGATGGCGGAAAATGCATCCCGGAATTTGTTCTCATTCCGGGATGCATTTTCCTTTTGAGGGCCAGTTGGGAAAGCTTGTCCCATTATTTCGCGTTATTCCGGGTTATTCTTTCCGATATTGAGGATTGCCCTCGGAAACTATTCGCTATAGAGCCTTCTCGATGAGTGGCCATGCGCTACATGGCAAAGGGGTAAATCTGCTACACTAGTACAACATGCCTCCGTAGCTCAGGGGATAGAGCACCGCTCTCCTAAAGCGGGTGTCGACGGTTCGAATCCGCCCGGGGGCACCAGGGAATATGACGGCGTCGCGGGAGCGGCGCCGTTTCTGGTTTCAAGACTTTAGTCCGCTGGCCGCGCAGCGGCCAGCTTTAAACCACCCGCTACGCGGGTGGAGACAAACGGCTTTACAAAGCCACCCCTCCGACCGATATTGACGATTGTTCAGGCCGTCAAGAATTCGAGTCGAAGGGGTGGTCGCCATGGCCCAGAAGGCCTACAGCCTTTCCCACACGAAGTGGATGTGCAAGTACCACATCGTGTTCACGCCGAAGTATAGGCGCAAAGTGATCTACAACCAAATCAGGAGCGACATAGGGGAGATCCTCAGGAAGCTGTGCGAGTACAAGGGGATCGAGATAATCGAGGGGCACCTGATGCCCGACCACGTGCACGTGCTGCTGGCGATCCCGCCGAAGTACAGCGTCGCGAGCGTCATGGGCTACCTGAAGGGGAAGAGCTCGCTGATGATATTCGACAGGCACGCCAACCTCAAGTACAAGTTCGGCAACAGGAAGTTCTGGGCGGAGGGCTACTACGTGTCCACCGTCGGCCTGAACGAGGCGACGATCGCCAAGTACATCAGGGAGCAGGAGTCCCACGACATCGCGCTGGACAAGCTGAGCGTGAAGGAGTACGAGGACCCCTTCAAGAGGGGGTGATGCTGCCGGTTCGACCGGCGCGCCACGGGTCAAGATGCACTAGGCCTGGACGAAGTCCGGGCCCGCGCCTTTAGACGCGAGCCCGGGGCCCGTGGGTTATACCCTAAGAGCAAACCACCCTTTTTAAGGGTGGTTCTGATTTGCGGGGGCCGCCGTGCTGCTCGCCCGTGGGGGACTGGCATCTGTTTCCTAGAGTGCGCTGCGGTAAATCTTTCTCGCGTTGTCCAGCGTGAGCTTCCTGAAGCTGCCGAAGAGCTCTCCGCGGTTGATCTTGAGGCCCGGAATCATCTTTTCGATATCGTCCTCGGTGACTCCGAACTCCGATAGCGCGCGCGGCATTCCCAGCGAGACGAAGAAATCCTGCAGCTCGTCGATGGTCGCTTCGACCGCGTACTCGATTGCCTGCTCGGGGGTTACCTCCACATCGAGCTCGTCCGCGTCCGAATCGATGGGTTCGATGCCAAGGGCCTGGGCGCTGAACTCCAGGAAGCGCTCAGGGTGCTCTCGCCATACGTAGCGCATCCAGGCGGGGAAGATGACGGCGAGGCCGGCGCCGTGCGTGATCTTGGTGTCCAGTGCGGATAGCTCGTGCTCAAGGCCGCGGCAGGTCCAATCGCCGTCGCGCAGGGCGTTATGGGCGAGCGTACCCACCCACATGATCTCGGCGCGGGCGTCGTAGTCATCGGGGTTCTCCATCACCTTGGGCGCCGCCTCCCTCGCGGCGCGCACTAGCCCGCAGGCGATGTTGTCGGTTACGCCCACGGCGGGCTCGCCGGAGAAGAGTCGCTCCATGATATGGGCGATCATGTCGGTCACTCCCGCGGCGGTCTGGCAGGCGGGCAGGCTGAAGGTCAGCTCCGGGTCGAGGAAGGCGATGGCCGGGCGGTTGAGGTCCGTGTTAATGCTGCATTTGAGGTGCTCCTCGTCGTTGCTGATAACGCAGGAGTTAGAGGCCTCGGAACCGGATGCGGGGATGGTCACCACGCAGGCGACGTCGATGCGGTCGGCGGGAACGGCGCGCTTGCGGAAGAAGTCCCATACGTCGCCGTCGTATACCGCCCCAGTGCGATGGCCTTCGCGCAGTCCATGACGGAGCCGCCGCCCACGGGCAGGATGATGTCGGCGTCGTTTGCCCGTGCGAGCTCGACGCCTTCTCGTGCCAAGCCTATTTCGGGGTTTGGACGCACCCCTCCAAGCCCGATGTGCTCCACGCCCGCGGCATCGAGCGATGCCCTCACGCGGACGAGCGTTCCGCAGCGAACTGCGGAACCCCTGCCGTAGACAATGAGCGCTCAGCGGTAGCCGGAGGCGGACAGAGTCCCCCAACCTTGTCGGTCGCTTTTCGCCCAAAGACAAAGCGGGTGGGGGAGTAGAAGGAGAAATCGTTCATGGAGCTCCAATCTGGCGTTTCGCCCTACATGCGCGGAGGAGTTTTTCGGGCGCATCGCCTGCGTTCGCGTCGCAATCTCGGCGGCGCGGTGCGGTCCGTGGATTCCATCGTATCGCCCGCGGCACCCCTTACCGACGATTGAGGCGAGTCTGCATTTCGCGGCGCGACGTCCACCTGGTGGACGATATCCGTTCGCGACACGTGGCCGTCCCGGTCGCAATAGCGTATGCGCACCGGGTTGCCGAGATGGGCCTGCGACCCCTTCTCCTGATGCGAGCGCGCGAGACGGGCGAGCAGCGGCGCGAGCACCTGCTCGACCGTCTCCTCCCGATACCACGCCGCCACGGGCAACCCGTTCACGTCAAACCCGTACGTTCGCCATGCCATTCGCCTCGCCGCCTTCGCCGAACGAAACCGCGTATCCAGACCGCCGGTCCCCCACCCAGCACTTCGACGAGCCTTCGCGCTCACTTCTGCGGTCGGGATGCGCCCGCGAGGCGCTCGGCAGGCAGCGCCATTTCCGCTCGCTGTGTCGAGCGCGAGTGTCGAGAAGTCGCCATATGCCACTCAGATGTAGCATGGAGTGCCGAAGTGCACGCGCCCGTGACGAAACACTGGCGCCAACCCGTTCCGCGCACCACCCCGCCCGTAAGGTGTGTGGCGAAAGGAGGACCAGCCGCATGAACATCCCCGAGACACAGAGCCTACCTCGATCGCATTCCGCACGAGCTTCTCTGACATTTCCGCCCATTACCACGTGGAGGTCCCCGTCGCGGAGATCGCCTACGCATACGACTACATCAATTCCCGGCATGCCCCGCGCAGGCAGGCCACGCCGAACGATGGGCCCGCGGCTCAGCAGGACGAGTGACGCGCCTCGCAAGCAAAGGAAGGAAGCCAACATCACACGAGCATCATCGATCGCTGCGTGCAAGGCGGCGGGCCTCACCGTGTTCGCCAAGCGCGAGGAGCGTTTTGGTTTTTCGCAAGCAAATGCGGACGAAATCAGCGACCAGATTCCCGATACGCTCAAACATGCAGGGCCCCTATGTGTTTAACCTCATTTTTCCGTGTGCGGTAGAATGGAGTCGTTGAGATCGCGAACGCCTTAAAGGGAGAGTTTTTGTGGATGCGCATCTGGATGGGGGCTCTTCCGCCCCGCTGTATCAACAGGTGCTCGATTTGCTTAAGAGCGATATCGAACAGGGGACATATCCCGTTGACTCGCAGATTCCAACGGAACTTGAGCTTTCTAAGATGTACGGCGTGGGAAGGGTCACGGTTCGCCGCGCAATAGAGGAGCTTGTGGGCGAGGGGTATCTCACCAAGCGGCAGGGGCGTGGTACGTTTGTGACCGCGACAAAGATAATTCGCAAGGTGCATCAGAAGGACGATGTTCAGAGTTTTACCCAAGCATGCGCTGAAAACGGCATGAAGGCGGGCGCTCGCGTCGTTGCCCGCAAGACCGTTGCCGCCGATCGCGACCTCGCTTCTTTCTTTGGCTTGGATGAAGGCTCTGACCTCATCTTGGTCTCACGCGTGCGTACCGCAGACGGCGTGCCGGTCCTGTTCGAGAACAACTACTATCCTGTCGATGGATTCGAATTTCTCAAAGATATCGGTCTCTCCAATTGTTCGATATTCGAGGCCGTGGGGGAGCGTACGGGTAGGTATCCCTGCTCGTCCGATCCCTGCAGGCTGGAGATCGCCCGTGCGGGAATTGATGCCGCCCGCGAGCTCAAGGTCCCAGTAGGGGAGCCGCTGTTCTTCATGAACGCGGGCTTTCTCGATTCCAACGGAGAGCGCTTCTGCTATGGCAGACAGTACTACGTGGGTTCGCGCTACAGCTTCGATATCTAGCGGCTCTGTCTCACACAGCGCTGTTCTCGTATTGCCGCGGCAGGTCCGTTTAGCGCGTAAAAGTTACCACTTATAGAACAACCTAATATGTTTCTTGACCGACGCCTTCATGCAGGTTATACATAGAACAACCTAAGATGTTTGCCTATACGTGAAGGATTTTTGGCAAGCATCGTTGCTCTGGCAGGAGGTTAAGAATGCCGGATGCCAAACAGGAGAAGCCCAAGCGCAGATTCCATCTCCAGCTTCCCCATGTGTACACCATCGCGTTCATGCTGATCGTGTTCTTCGCGGTGCTCACATGGATCGTCCCATCGGGTCAGTTCGACCGCCAGACCATTCAGACGGCCGCGGGCGAGCGAGAAGTCGCCGTAGCCGGAACGTACCAAGAGGTCGACAAGGTCTACACCGATTCGGAGACGGGGGAGACCGTCGATCTGCGACAGGGCATCGATGCCGTCCTGCAGGCTCCCGCCAAGGGCATTCAGGCTGCGGCCGATGTCGTCGCGTTCGTCCTGCTGATCGGCGGATCGTTCGCCATCGTCACCAAGACCAACGCCCTAAACGCCGGCATGAGCCGCGTGATCAAGAAGCTGAAGAACAAGGACATCTTGATCATCCCCATCTCCATGATCCTGCTCTCGATCTGCGGCACCACGTTCGGCATGTCCGAGGAGGCGCTGCCGTTCTACGCGATCTTCATCCCCATCATGCTGAGCATCGGGTATGACTCCATGACCGCGTTCATCATCTGCTTCCTCGGCCCCAACCTTGGTTACTGCGCATCCACTATTGATCCTTTCAACGTGCTGATCGCCCAGGGCGTTATCGGCATCGAGGGAAATCCCCAGCTTTGGCTCCGCGCCATCCTGTGGGTCATCTTCACCGCCGCGGGCATTTTCTGGGCCATGCGCTACGCGCGCCGCGTCAAGCTCGATCCCAAGTCCTCCATCACCTATGAGGACGATAAGCAGAAGCGCATCGAGTTCTCTGTCACCGATGCCTCTATCGAAGAGGAGTTCACGCTTCGCCACAAGCTCGTCCTCATTGATTTCGCGGTCGGTATGGGCGTTATCGTGTGGGGCCTCGTTACCCAGGGCTGGTATATGGACGAGATCTCCATGGTGTTCCTGGCCATGGGCCTTCTTGCCGGCATACTCGGCGGCCTGGACGAGAAGACCATTGCGGAGGAGTTCGTCCGCGGAATCGCCGACTTCGCCTACGCAGCCTGCATCATCGGCATCGCCCGCGGCATCCTGGTCGTCGCAGAGGGCGGAATGATCATCGACTCTATTCTTAACTGGCTCGTCGGACTCCTTGCGGGCGCTCCGTCCTTCATCTATACCACCTTCATGTACATCGTCCTCGGCCTGCTTTCGCTGCTGGTTCCTTCCAGCTCCGGCCTCGCTGCACTCACCATGCCCGTCATGGGCCCGCTGACCGAGCTTATGGGCCTCAATCCCGGGGCTGCCGTCACCGCTCTGCAGTTCGCGAACCAGACCGTCAACACCATCAGCCCCGTTGCGGGCATGACCGTCGCGGGTCTTGCCGTGGCGAAGATCTCCTTCGGGCAATGGTGGAAGACCATCTGGAAGTTCTTTATCTTCATGGTTCTGTTCGGATTGGTCGCGACTGTGATCTCCGGCCTACTGCCGATGTAGGAGGTGCCCAGCATGGATTTAAGCGCTTCCACACCCCGTCTGCGTCGCGAGCAGGTCGCCGGCATGAACATTCACTACATCATGTGGTCGCTCGATTACTTCCTTGATGCTCAGCAGCGCCTTGGCTTCAAAACCATCGAGCTTTGGGCGGCCGAGCCGCACGTGACGCTGGACCACACGGGGTATTTCGAGGCCGACGAGCTTCGCCGCAAGATCGAGTCCCGCGGACTCTCCGTGAGCTCCCTGTGTCCGGAGAACGTGGTGTATCCGTGGCAGTACGCTGCCAGAAAGCCCCTCCACGCGCAGCGGAGCCTCGCTTACTTTAAGCACGGCATCGAGCTCGCCGAGGTGCTCGGCGCCCCGTATATGTCCATCAACTCCGGTTGGGGCGATTGGGACGAGGACCGCGAGGAGGCTTGGAAGCGCTCTGCCGAGCACTTGGCGATTCTTGCGGACTATGCCGGCGAGCACGGCGTGACCCTCTGCATGGAGAGCCTGAGGCCGGAAGAGAGCAACTTGGTGGTTACACTCGCGGACGCCAGGCGCATGCTTGACCAAGTAGCCAGCCCGCACCTTACTCCAATGGTGGACACTACCGCTATGGGAGTCGCCGGCGAGAGCCTTGAAGAGTGGTTTGCTGAGTTTGGCGATGGTGCCATAAGGAACATGCGCTTCATTGATGGCGACCCATATGGCCATCTGGTTTGGGGCGATGGAAAGCACAGTATGGACGATTTCGTACGCGTCCTCAACGCGCATGGGTTCGAGGGCTATCTTGGTCAGGAGATCACCGATGGAAGGTATTTCGATGATCCCGCAGCAGCGGACCGGCACAACATGGACGCCTTCGAGAGG
Organism: Collinsella aerofaciens; assembly: GCF_963360655.1. NCBI lineage: Bacteria > Bacillati > Actinomycetota > Coriobacteriia > Coriobacteriales > Coriobacteriaceae > Collinsella > Collinsella aerofaciens. The sequence continues at coordinate 991,570 of NZ_OY725712.1, read as the reverse complement.
TATTTTGTCGACTAGCGCGTAGCTCCCATTCGCGTGGGGAAGTCAACACGCTTGACGAGAAGACTCGCAGTAAACGTTGGCGGATTCGTCCGCCGTATCGAAAGGAAGAATAACAATGAACGCACATGATCTTATCGCCGACGCAATCGCTGAAAAGGGCGGTTTCGATAGCGTCTTCTGGGTTGCCTGCGGCGGCTCCCTCATCGACCTGCTGCCCGCCCACGAGCTGCTCAAGCGCGAGGCGACTACGTTTGCCAGCGAGGCGTATACCGCCCGCGAGTTCGATATCATGCGTCCCAAGCGCCTGGGCGAAAAGTCCCTTGTCATCGCTTGCAGCCACTCCGGCAACACCCCCGAGGTAATCGATGCGTGCTCGATCGCCAAGGCGGCGGGCGCGACCGTTATCGTGCAGACGGACAACGCGGGTTCCGGCATCGATAACGGTGAGTGGACGTGCTGGGTATATCCGTGGGGCGAGGGAGTTCCGCAGGCGGAGGTGCCCGCCGGCATCTCTTTGGCTCTCGCTTCCGAGCTCCTGGATCAGCAGGAAGGTTATGCCGACCTTGCCGACATGTACGAAGGCATCGCCAAGATGGACCAGATCCTGCCTGCAGCTCGCGAGAAGGTCAACGCCGAACTCTGCGACCGTTTTGCCGCCCTGTGCCAGGACCACAAGTTCCTGTATATCTTGGGGTCCGGTCCCGTGTTTAGCCAGGCCTATGGCTTCGCTATCTGCTCGCTTATGGAGATGCAGTGGCAGAGCTGCGCCTATATCCACTCCGGCGAGTACTTCCACGGCCCCTTCGAGGTGACCGAGCCCGGAGTCTTCTACTTCCTGCAGATGTCTTCTAGTGAGTGCCGAGCCATGGATGAGCGCGCCCTCGCATTCCTCGAGACCCATACCGACACTCTTATGGTGCTCGACGCCATGGAGTACGGCATGGACCAAGTACCGGCGAGCGTTCGCGCGTTCCTTGATCCAATCCTGTTCTACGCGATGAACTGTGAGCTGCGCTCCGCTCGCGGCAAGGTGTTCGACCATCACCCGGACGTGCGTCGTTACATGGGCATCGAGAAGTACTAGCGATTTTAAAACGGGGCGCGAGGCGCGTTGAGACGTGCGAATCCCTCGCGCCCCGTCTGCTCGCCGTAACCACGGCGGTTTACCTGAATGGAGATAACCATGGCAGCCTATCCTATAAGCGTGCTTGGCTTTGGAGACAACGTTGTCGATAAGTACGAGCACATCAAGACCATGTATCCCGGCGGCAATGCAGTTAACTTCGCCGTCTTCGCCAAGAAGCTCGGCGTCGATCGCAGCGCCTACATGGGAATCTTCGGATCAGATGAGGAGGCCGAGCACGTTATAGCATCGCTCGAGGACGAGGGCGTCGAGCTTCTTCGCTGCCAGCAGGTCCTGGGCGTCAACGGCGCCGCTCGCGTGACCGTTGACGAGACCGGGGACCGTATCTTCCTGGGCTCCAATGAAGGCGGCATACGTGGCGACATGCGCTACGTGATAGACCGCTTCGCCGCCGAGTACGTCAGCGGCTTCGATTTGGTGCACAGCGGCAACTACTGCTTCACCGAGCGCGAGCTCCCCAAGATCAAGGCTGCCGGCGTGCCTATCAGCTTCGACTTCTCCGATGACTCCACCGACGAGTACTTCGAGCAGATTGCGCCATTTGTGACGTACGCCTTTATGTCCATGGGCGACGCTTCCCTGGAGGATATCAAGGCGAAGCTCGAGTGGGTGAAGGCCCTTGGCCCTCAAATCGTATGCGCGTCGCGCGGGAGCAAGGGCTCCGTCGCCTATGACGGCGAAAACTTCTACGAGCAGGGCATCAAGCCCGTGGCGCCCGAGGAGCTCAAAGACGCTATGGCGGCCGGCGATTCACTGCTGACGGCGTTTTTGGTCACCTATCTTTCCAAGAAGAAGGCCGGCGAGTGCGGCGAGGCCGCAATTCGCGAGAGCTTGGACTTCGCTGCCGGTTTTGCAGCGCAGACCTGCAAGATCGAGGGCAGTTGGGGCCACCCGCTGGTCTACGAGAACTAGTTTTTTGTCGTGGCGGGGTGTCTTGGGGCGCCCCGCATTGCGTTGGGAGTCAAGATGTCCGTTCGTGCCTGCGCGGCAGGATTTTGCTGTGCCGATGTCTACCAGAATCTGGATCCCCTGGGTTGCATCCAAGGGGGCCTCTCAGGAGCGCTTCGAGGGGTGCTTCTTGAGTATATGAAGGCAAAAGGGATATGCAATCTTCATATACGGCCTTCTTTTAGAGGGCGTTGTCCTTACTCTTTCATCTCCTTGCTTCTGGACAATTTGTCTATAGGCAAGAGTCCATGGTCGAGACCATGGTGAAGTTCTGCGGCTAGTAATTACTGCATCACATATCTGTTGTTACCTGAGAGGCTCGCTTTTGCGGGCCTCTTTGCGTTGCTATGGAGCCCTGGCCTGTCGATAAATAACGCGCCCGCTTGCTGGGGAGCAAGCGGGCGCCGTTGAGCGAATATGTTTGCGGCCATAGCCGCTGCAGGTGATGGGTTGTCGACTAGTTAGTCGTCGTGTCGGAATCGTCACCCGAGGCAGAGCCAGAAAGCGAAACCGTCAGCGTGATCGTGCTGTCGGTGGACTGCTTGCCGGTGGGGGAGACGCCCGTAACGGTGGCGTTTTCGTTGCCGCTCACGGGGTTGCCGTTCTGATCGCAGAATGCGATGTTGTAGAAACCGGCGTTGTTGAGCGCGGTGACGGCGGCGGAGATGCTCTTGCCGTACAGGTTACCCGGGACGCTGGCCTTGCCGGACTTCTTGGCGATGACGACGGTGATCGTGGCACCGGGCTTCTGCTTGCCGCTAGGGTTCCAGCTAATTACGGTGCCCTCGGTAACCGAGTCGTTTTCCTGGTAGCTCACGTCGACGCCAAAACCTGCCATGTCGAGAGCGTTGCGTGCCTGGGCCTCGGTCATGTCGGTCAGATCGGGGACGGAGGTGGTGTCAGGACCGCTGGAGACCTTATACGAGATGGTCGTGCCCTTCTCGACTTCCTTGCCGGCATCAGTGCCCTGCTCAAAGACCTGGCCTTCGTCGGCCTCGTTGGCCTCCTCGGTTGCGTTGCCCTTCAGGCCCACGCTTGCCAGCGCGGCCTCGGCCTGGTCCTTGGTCAGGCCGACGAGCTGCGGAACCTCAACTTTCTCGGAGGGCTTGGGGCCCTTGGAGATCACCAGGTTCACCTTGGAGCCCTTGGGCTTCTTAGTGTTGCCGTTGGGGGTCTGCTCGGCAACCTTGCCCTCGTCGACATCGTCGTTATAGCTCTGGTCGACAGTTCCGACCTCAAGGCCGGCCTCCTTGATCAGCTCGATAGCGGTCTGCTGGTCCTTGTTAAGCACATCGGGCACCGTAACCTGCTCGCCCCCAAAGAGCCCGGTGGCGAAGGCCACCACAACGCCAACCACGGCGATTGCGGCGACTACGGCGGCGATAATCTTGTTCTTGTTGGACTTGGGCTGATCGACCTCGTAGGAACCGGTGGAACCCGAGACGGCGCTGCGGGGGTTGGTCTGTCCGCTTACGCCCGATACGGGGCGAACCATAGCGCGCGTGGAGTCAGACAGCTCACGGGTCTTGGTAGCGCCCAGCTCACCGGGGGCGCCGATGATGCGCGTGGGCTCCGAGACGTTGACGGCACGGCCCGACAGGTAGCTGTTGAGCACCTGACGCAGCTCGTCGGCGGTCTGGAAGCGGTTTGCCGGGTCCTTCTCCATGCACTTGAGGATGATGCGCTCAAGGTCGGCGTCGACACCGGAGTTGATCTGGCTCGGCGGAATAGGCAACTCGTTGACCTGCTTGAGTGCGACCGAGATGGCGTCGTCGCCGTCAAAGGGTACGCGGCCGGTGGCGCACTCGTACATGACGACACCCAGCGAGTAGATATCCGAGGTGGGGCCGAGGTCCTGGCCGCGGGTCTGTTCGGGGCTTACATAGTGGGCGGTGCCCAGCACGTTGTTATCCTGCGTGAGGTGGCTGTTCTTGGCGCGTGCGATGCCAAAATCCATGACCTTGATATTGCCGTCGGGCAGCACCATGATGTTTTGCGGCTTAATGTCGCGGTGGATAATCTCGTGCTTGTGTGCGACCGAAAGCGCGGAGCTGATCTGCGAGCCGATCTGCGCGACCTTCTTGGGATCGAGGGCGCCGTGGCTCTTGATGCCGCTCTTAAGGTCGGTACCGCGCAGGTACTCCATGACGATGTAATAGGTGTCGCCATCCTTGCCCCAGTCGTAGACGCCCACGATATAGGGGGAGGACAGGCCGGCCGCTGCCTGGGCCTCCTGCTTAAAGCGGGCGGCGAAGGTGGCGTCGCCGGCATACTGCGGCAGCATGATCTTGACGGCAACCGTGCGGTCGAGGACCTGATCCTGTGCACGGAAGACGGTCGCCATACCGCCCGTTCCCACCTTATCCTTGAGGAGGTATCTTCCCCCGAGGACCCTCTGTTCCATTCCTGCTCCTAACATAACTATTCGCTCAACGATGTGTGTAGTACCAAATGTATGGCCGCTGGGGCCGTGTGGCGCGTTGTCGCTAGCTCATCGGCCGCGGCGCGTCCCAAGTATCCGCTTTGATCACGGGCATCACGCTCCCTGTGCGGCGAGCGCCGCGGTCAGGACGATGCCGGCGATCTTGGCCGCCTCGACGTCGTGTTTGTCGTAATCCTCCAGGGCCACCGAGATGGCAACCGTGGGTGAATCGTAAGGTGCAAAGCCAACAAACATAGAGTTGACGTTGGTGCCGCCGGTCTCGGCCGAACCGGTCTTGCCGGCAACCTTGACGCCCGGAATCTGGGCATCGGTGCCGGTACCGGACTGGACGACGGCGAGCATGGCCTGCTTGACCTGGTCGGCCGTGGCAGAGCTGACAGCCTGGCCCAGCGAGCGGGACTGCGTGGTCTTAACCACGGTTCCGTCCGGGGCGAGTATCTGGGACACAAAGAACGGGTCCATGACCACGCCGCTGTTGGCGATAGCCGCAGCGATCACGCAATTCTGCATAACGGTGGTCTGCGGGCCAGGCGTGTGGTCCATGCCGACGGGCTGTCCGGCGCCTGCCCAAGCGGTCTCCCATTCGGTCATAAGCGACGGGTCGGCCATGATGGAAGCCGTGGTGGTCAGATCCTGGCCGAGCTTTTGACCGTAGCCAAAGGCGTTGGCAAACTGGACGAGCGAGCTGGCGCCGACCTCGTTTGCCACCTGGCCAAAGACGACGTTGGACGACACGGCGAAGGCCTGCTGCAGGCTGATGGTGCCGTAGCTCTCGTTGGCATCGTTGGTGACCGGCGCGTTGCCAATATCCATGGAGCCGGGCGCCTGGTACGTGCTGGTAAGGCTGGCGGTGCCGGTCTCGAGCGCCGCGGAGAGTGTGACGACCTTAAAGGTCGAGCCCGGGGTGTAGAGCGCGTCCATGGCGCGGTCGTACATGGAGCCGTCCTCGCCGCCGCCCGACTGGAGCAGCGCATCGATGTTGGTGTTGTCGTAGGTGGGCGAGCTCGCGCACGCAAGGACCGCACCGGTGCGCGGATCCATGACCACCACAGCGCCCTTAAAGCCCTTGAGCGCCTGCTCGGCAGCCGTCTGGATGCGCGAGTCGATGGTGAGCTTGGCGGTATTGCCCGGCTGGGTCTGCCCCGCGAGCGACGCGATGGCGTTGTTCCAGCTGGAGTAATCCTTGGAGCCGGTGAGCGTATCGTTCATGACGCTCTCGATGCCGGCGGTGCCGTATTGCTGGCTCACGTAGCCCACCACGTGCGCGGCCATGTTGCCGTTGGGGTAGGAACGGGCGTAGGTGCCGTCCTCCTGCTGCAACGACTCGGCTAGCGTCACGCCGTCGGACGTGATGATGGAGCCACGCTGGATGTACTTGGAGCGGGCGATGGTGTGGTTGTTGGTCGGCATGTCCTGATAGTCCTTCGCCTTGATGACCTGGACATAGGTGAGGTTGCCGATAAGGATGGCGAACAGCGCCGTGAAAGCAAACACGGCACGAGTCAGACGGTTGGCAAGTGCCACGCGGCCGAGCACGCCGGACTCTGGCGTGTCGAGCAGGCGACGACGCATGCGAGAGCCCGCGGAGTGGTTGCCGTGGCTGTAGGAAGGTGCGCTGGCAAAACGCGTACCGGTCGGGGCGACGGCGGATGCGACCTGGTCATCGGTGATGGCGGCCATGGTGCCGGTGCCGGTGAGCTCGGCTTCGCGTCCGGTTGCCTCGTCGCCGGCGCGCAGCAGTAGCGCGACGATGATAAAGCTCGCCAGCAGCGAGGAGCCGCCCTGGCTCATAAAGGGCAGGGTGACGCCAGTCAGCGGGATCAGGCGGGTTACGCCGCCAACGATTAAGAATGCCTGGAAGCTGATGGCCGCCGTAAGGCCGGTCGCGCTAAAGGCGGCAAGGTCGGACTTGGCGCGGGCGGCCGTGGTGAGGCCACGCACGGCAAAAAGCATAAACAGGATGAGCACGGCGCCGCCGCCCAAAAGGCCCATTTCCTCGCCGATGGCCGAGAAGATAAAGTCGGACTCGACGACGGGGATGTTGTTTGCCATGCCGTTGCCGATGCCGACGCCAACCAGGCCACCGTCAGCCAGCGAGTAAAGTGACTGTACGATCTGGTAGCCCTGGCCCTGGGCGTCCTTAAACGGATCGACCCAGACCTGAAAGCGCACCTGCACGTGCGACAGGAACTTGTAGGCGCCCACGGCTCCAACGGCCAGCAGCGCAAGGCCGATGATGACGTACGAAAAACGTCCCGTGGCAACATAGAGCATCAGCAAAAAGATGGTGTAGAACAGGACGGCCGAGCCCAGGTCGCGTTCGAAGACGACGATGAGCAGGCACACGCCCCACACGGCAAACAGCGGCAGCAGCAGGCGGAAGCGCGGAATCTTGAGGCCCAGGATCTTGCGGTTGGAGATGGAGAGCAGCTCGCGGTTCTCGGCCAGATAGCCTGCCAGGAACAAGACGATGAAGACCTTGGCGAACTCGCCAGGCTGGATGGTGAAGCCCGCGATGCGAATCCACAGCTTGGAGCCCGAGATCGTGGTGCCGATAAAGATCGGCAGCATCAGCAGGATGATGCCGATAATGCCAAAGGTGTACTTGTAGCGCATGACCACGTCGAGGTTCTTAACCAGTGCGAGCGTTCCCACCATGAGCGCCACCGAGACAAACAAGATGATGAGCTGCGAGATGGCGAGGTCGGGGGCCAGGCGCGTCACGAATGTGATGCCGATGCCCGAGAGCACAAAGACGATGGGCAGGATGGCGGGGTCGGCGCCGGGCGCCAGGATGCGCACGGCGATATGCGCCGCGGCGAAGGCGGCGAACAGGCCGATCGGCACGGCGAGCGTCTCAAAGGAAACCGTGGCACCCGCGGTGAGCACGTACATCGCATAGAGCAGGATGACGGGGAACGCCGAGGCGATGAGCAAGAGCAGTTCGGTGTTGCGGCGACTCATAAGCGGCACTCCCTTTCTAATTCTTATCGGAGGCTTCGGCCTCGGCTGACTGTTCGGCGGTTTTCTCGGAATCTGACTCGGATGTGGATTCCTGATCGGTGTTGTCGCGAATCGTTTGCGCGTCAATCACCTGACGGGTCTGCTCCTCGTCAATCTGATGGCGGTACTTGGAAATGGTGTCCTGCGCATCGTCGACGCTCGTTTGTGGAATGCCTGCCTTCAGGCGGTTTTGCGTGTCTTCGGGCAGGTCGGACAGCTTGATGCTGGTTTCGCTCTCGAGCCAGTGGAGCTCGACCCCGAGCGTCTTGCCGGGTAGGCCGCGCCAGACGGCGACATTGCCGTGGTAGGTTCCCAAGTAATAGGAGCCGGTGACGCCCGTGTATGCCCAGATGCCTGCTACCAGCACAAAGACAAGGGCCAAGATGGAGGCGATGGTGACATTGCGGCGTCGGACGCGTTTTGCCTCGCGCATGACGCCGTCGTCGACCAGATCGACGACCACCACGGTCACGTTGTCGTGGCCGCCGGCGGCGAGCGCCGCGTCCACCAAGTTGTCGACACAGATCTGTGCGCTCGAAGACTGCGTGGCGATGTTCTCGATATCGCTATCGGGAATCATGCTCGAAAGACCGTCGGAGCACAGAATCAGGCGGTCGCCTTCCTCGATGTGCAGGGTAAAGTGGTCGGCATACATGGCGGGATCCGAGCCCAGCGCGCGGGTGATGACCGAGCGGTTGGGGTGGACGCGGGCCTCGTCGGCCGTAATCTCGCCGGCATCCACGAGCTCCTCCACGTAGGAGTGGTCGCGGGTCACGCGGATGAGCGTACCCTCGTGGAGCAGGTAGGCGCGCGAGTCGCCCACGTGGGCGATGGCGAGCGTGTCGTTTTCGATGTAGGCACAGGTGGCCGTGCACCCCATGCCGGGTTTGCCCAGGCCGTTGAGGGCGGCCTCGATCACGGCGGCGTTGGCGGCCTCAACGGCTGCGGCCAGGCGCGCGGCGTCGGCGGACTGCGGCGCCGTCTTGGCGATGGTCTCGACGGCGATGGAGGATGCCACCTCGCCGGCGGCGTGTCCTCCCATGCCGTCGCACACGCAAAAGAGCGGCGACTGCACCAGATAGGAGTCCTCATTGTGCGGGCGTACGCATCCGACGTCGGAGCGGGCGCCCCACATAAGCTGCGTGGTGGTGCCGGCGTCGTAGGTCGAGTCGGTCTCGATGCGCTCGTCGGTCAGCGGCTCAAAGCTCATGGTCGAGCCGGGATCTTTGAGCTTTGCCTCCACGGCCGCGACATCGATCTCGGCGGTGTCGCCGGGGGAGACGGTGTCAGCATCGTTGCCCGACTCGACGTCGGAGACGTCCGGAAGGTTGAGATCTTCGGTTACGCGGTCGGCGGGATTGCCGTCCTGCTGCGGCTCGACAGCCGTCGGCTCGGGCGTCGCAAAGTGCGACGGCGCGGGCGTGCTCTGGGGTTGAGCGGAGGGCTCGGGAGCTGTGGCGGGCGCGGCAACGGGCTGCTCGACTTCGGCAGGCGTTGCGGATGCGGGTGCCGCCTCGCTTGCCGGGGCGACGGGGAATACCGGCGCGGCAGGCTCGGGGGCTGCAAACACGGCAGCGCTCTCGTTAATCGCCTCGGCGACGGGCTCGGCAAAGTGAGCCGGTGCGGGCGTTGCCTCCGGTTCCGCGGACTGCTCGGCAGCGTGCGCGCCGATGGGGGCATCGAGCTGCTCGGTGTCGGCGTCCTCGTCATCGACGAGTGCCGGATATTCTTGAGTTACATGCGAAAGAGGCAGGGAGAACACGGTGTCCTCGGGCTCCACGGTCGCAGGGCGCGCCGGAGCGGCATGAGCCGGCGCAGCTGCGGGGGCAGTCGGCGTCTCGGGCATGGTTGCGGACTTGTTCTCCTCGTCGATCATCGACGGTTCACCTTCATGACCACGTCGCCAATCTGGACCTCATCACCCTCGCGCAGCGTTGCGGGCTCCACCAGCTGACGCCCGTTAACGAGCGTGCCGTTCAGCGAGTTGAGGTCTTCGATGATGAGTGCCGGGCCCTGCAGCGAAAAGCGTGCGTGCGAGGCCGAGACAAACGGTTCGTTGATGCAGATGTCCGAGGACGGCGAGCGGCCCACGATGACGGGGCCGAGCATGTCTACATGGATGCCACGGATGCCGCGCGGACCCTTGTCCACATCGATCGTCCAGATAGCGGAGTCGCGGCGCTGGCCGCGTACGAGTCCCACGCCGGTTTTCATGACGGCGAACAGGAAGATGTAGAGCAGGGCGACCAGGACGATGCGGCCTGCAAAAAGGACGATATCGATGTTCATAAGCGACTATCCCCTAAATTCAAAGGTGCTCAGGCCAAACGTCAGCAGGTCGCCGTTGCGCAGCGGGCAGCGCGTGATGCGGCGGTTGTTGACGAGCGTGCCGTTGGTGGAATTGAGGTCCTCGATCGACCAGTCCGAACCGGTAAAGGTGAGTTGGGCGTGACGACGCGACACGTTGGGGTCGCGCAGGGCGATGTCCGAAACCGAACGCTCGCGACCGATGGTCACCTGCGCGGAAGTGATGCTGTGGCTCTCGCCGCTCACGACGTCGACGAGCTGGGCGAGCGGGCGCTGCGGGGCGCGGGTGCTCGCCATGTTGGAGGCAATACCGGCCGCGGCGCCAAGGCCCACGGCGGCGCCGGTCGCGGCGGCTCCGCCCATGCCGGCGAGGGCGTCACGAGAGACGGTCTGCGGCACGGGGATGGGCGCGGCGGCGGGGTCGGGGACGCTGGGCGCAAAGGGATCGGCCACGGCGAGCGGGTCGGGAGCGGCGGCACGGGGCGACGGCTGCTGGGGCATGGCGGCGGGGTGCTGTTGCTGCGGAGCGGCGAATTGCTGCTTGCCGGCGCGGGGAGCGCTGGCGGCGCGGCTTGCGGCCGAGTTGTTCTGGCCCAGGCCATTCTGGTAAGCGCGTTCTTCCTCGTACAAACGACCGAGCGTGGGGGCGTCGACGTTCTCGGCAAAGACCGAGAACTTACCGGCACGCAGCTGCGGGTCGATCATAAAGCGAACGAGGGGTTCGCCGACAAACACATAGCGGCGCTTTTCGGCCTGTGCCTTCACAAACTCGCGGACTTCGCGCGAAAGCTCGGGGTAGAACGGGGCGAGCATGGGATCGTCGTCGGCGGCGATCAGGATGGTATAGAGTGCCGGCGCGGTGTTGACGCCGTTGATCACCAGAGTCTGATCCTCCATGTCGCGAGCGGCCTGCTTGGCAAGCTTCTTAAAGGAGAACGGGGCACGGGTGGCACCGAAGATGCCGGCCACGTGGTCCTCGAAGATGTTCAGGAAGTTCACGAAAGATCACTCTCCGTATAGGTTCTTTGGTATCCGAGCAAATATAGGCATATCCCAACGATTATAGAGGATAGGGTTCCCGCAACCGCCGCCTTGACGACGACCGCGCCCGCAAGGCTGGCAATTTCCATATGGTGTGCAAGACAGAGCGACGCCGCGGTGCCTATTCCGCAGCCGGCGATGGCAGCGATTGCAGCCAGGTTCGAGCCCTGCTCGGCACGCTTGGCATGGGCGTTGAGCAGCAGAGATGTCAGTGCAGCTGTCGCCGCGACAAGCACAACGGCAGCCCAGAAGAGCATGTCTCCCAGCGCCGCGGCAACATTGCCGAGCCCCAGCGCGCCTCCGGCGGAAAGCGCAACCGTAGCCAGGCGGCCAAAAAGCGCGCCCATCCCCGTGGCGGCCGCGGCGCTTGCCGGGCCGAGCCAAAAGGCCGCGATGCCGGCGGCGACCCCGGCGGCAAGGAGGACGTCGCCCGTTAGACAGCCAAGTGCCACCGCGCAGGTGAGCGCCGCGCTCGCGGCCGCCTCGGTGCGTCCCCAGGCGATCCACCAACCGGACATGGTGGCGGCAAAGAGCACCGCGACGGGTAGCATCGACAGGATGCCCTGCGTCTGCATGGTGGCGTTGGCCATAAGTACCAAAAAGCCCACGGCCGAGATGGCCGAGCCAATCTGCGGGGCCAGGCCGGCGGCCGCCCCAATCGCGATGGCCGCGGCAATAAGTCCGGGAAGCGCCGCGACGCCAGCCGTCTGCATGATCAAAAAGCTAAAGGCACCACACGTTAGCGCCGAGATGGCGCGCATGGTGTAATCGCGTGCGTGGCTCCAGCGCGTGCCGGCCCAGCCGAGTGCGGGGTCGACCTCGATGGTGTCGTCCTCATAGGGTAGCGATTCGATATCGTCTGCCGCGCGCTCGTCATCCGACAGCTCGCCCACCATCTGCTCCAGGCTGCGACGGCCCTCGCGCACGCTGCCCAAGTCGTCGAGCAGCTGGTCGCAAAATGCCTCAATGCTGTTGGGGCGGTCTTGCGGCATGGGGGAGAGGGCGCTCATGAGCGCAGCCTCGGCTCCCGGGGGAAAGTGCGGGATGAGCTCGCTGGGATAGGTGGCACCGCCGATGATACGGCCGAGCGAGTCGCCGGGCGTGGCGGCCATAAAGGGAGCGCTGCCGCACAGGCCCTCGTAGATCACACAGGCGAGGGCAAAGACATCGGCGCGCTCGTCAACCGTGCCAGTTTCGATGTCGAGCTGCTCGGGTGGCATGTAGCCGATGGTGCCGCCGCGCGAGCCGCCAAAGCCGCCGGCAGACGACAGCCGCGCCATGCCAAAGTCGGTGAGCTTTACATTGCCCGAGTGGTCGATGAGCACGTTGGCGGGCTTAATGTCCAGGTGGAGCACGCCGTTGCTATGGGCGAAAGTGAGTGCCTGGCCCAGCGTGTCGGCAATTGCCGCGGCCTCGTCAAAGGTGAGCGAATGGCCGTCCACACGATGCAAAAACTCGGCTAGGGACATGCCGTCGACATACTCCATGACCAGGTAGGCATAGGCGGTATCGTGCGTAAAGTCGATAACCTGCACGATATTGGGATGTTGAAGCATGGCGGCGGTGTGTGCCTCGCGCAGGACATCCATGATGTCGCTGGCGGGCATGCCGGCACCGCTTGTGAGGGGGATACGCTTAATGGCGACGCGACGGCGCAGGTGCGTGTCGCGGCAAATCTCGATGGAGCCAAAACCGCCGGTTGCAAGCGTCTCGAGCGGCTGGAACCGCTTGAGCAGCTCGCGAGAGCTGGTGCCCTCCAAGGGAACGTCCGGCGAGAACCGGGCGGTATGTTGCGAGAAAAGCGGCATGGCCAACCCTCGTGCGTTTAAAGTTCGTTTGCGAGCGGCGGGCCAGGGTCAAGCCGTTCGCGGTGGCATAGATGCTGCTAGTTTAGCACGCTCGGGCGCATGGTGAAGGTAGCGGGGCGAGGTGGCCTATCTGACTTGGCCTTAGCGCTTCTTCTTGTTCTTCTTCTGCTTGCGCTGTTTGGCCTTTGCGTTCTTGGGCTCGCTTTCCTGCTTGGCCTTGGCAGCGGCCTTTTCGGCCTTCATCTTCTTGCGTTTGGTCTCGATGCGCAGCTTTTTGTTGATGCGCGCCTTGAGGAAGGAGCCAAACTGCTCGGCATCACCACGTACAAAGGTGTCCTTGGGGATCGTCACGCCCTGCTCGGCGAACATGGCCACAAAGATGCGCTCGCCGTCGAGCACGTGGTCGAGCTTCTCAAACGGGAAGAACTGCGACTTGCCGCTCTTGCCCCAGACCATCAGGCCGTCCTCGTTGGCGGCGACGCGGCGGTAGCGGCCGCCCATGGACTCGTCGGCCTCGACGGCTTCGATAAAGTCGCGCGCGAGCGTATGGTGCAGATTTTTGCTCCACCAGGCCAAAAAGGCGCCGAACACGATCAGCACGACGCCGAACTTGATCCAGCTGCCGCCGGCCACCAGCATGCCGATGCCGATGAGCGCGGCAATCGCGGCGGCGACGTACAGGGAGCCACGGCGCCTGGGCGAGGCAACCAAGCGGGCGAAATCGGTGACGAGGTCGTTTTCGTACTGATACTCGTTGAGGTACAGGATGCCGTCGTCGGCTGCGGCCTGCTTCTCGAGCGCGACCTCGACCTGGTCGGCTGCTTCGGAGGGAACGAGGTTGCTCTCTGCGTCTGCCATGCTCTTTGGACTCCTATCGCGGCGGGCTCGCCGTACGGGTTATTATGGATGCAGTATGCCGTGCGACCGCATGGCCGCCGCGGCAACAAGACTCAGTATACCCGGGGGAGCACCCATGGAATCGTTGTACCGAAAGTATCGCCCGCTCACCTTCGACTCCGTGGTGGGCCAGCAGCATATCGTCTCGACGCTCGAGCACGCCATCACCGAGGGGCGCCTGTCCCACGCGTACCTGTTTTGCGGTCCGCGCGGCACGGGCAAGACCACCATGGCGCGTATTCTTGCCAAGGCGCTGCTCTGCCGCAATGCCGAGGCGGCGCGCGCCGAGGGTGCGAGCGGCTGCATGCCCGACGGCACCTGTGAGGAATGCGAGCTCATCGCCGAGGGCAACCACCCAGACGTCTACGAGCTCGATGCCGCAAGCCGCACCGGCGTAGACAACGTGCGCGAGGAGATCATCAACTCCGTCAACTTTGCCCCGGTGCGTGGCAAGTACAAGATCTATATCATCGACGAGGTCCACATGCTCACGACGGCGGCGTTTAACGCGCTGCTCAAGACGCTCGAGGAGCCGCCGGCGCACGTGATCTTTGTGCTGTGCACCACCGACCCGCAAAAGATTCTGGAGACCATCCTCTCGCGCTGCCAGCGCTTCGATTTCCACCGCATCGGTAACGAGGATATCGAGCATCGCCTGTCCTACGTGTGCGAGCAGGAGGGCTTCGATTACGACGACGAGGCGCTCGCCATCGTGGCGCGCCATGCCAAGGGCGGCATGCGCGACGCGCTTTCCACGCTGGAGCAGCTGAGCGTTTTTGGCAACGGAGCCGTGCATGCGGACGATGCCCGCTCGCTTTTGGGCGAGGTTTCGGACCAGATTCTGGGCGAGTTTGCGCGCGCCATTGCCGATCGTGATGTCGCCGAGCTCTATGGGCTGATTCGCGCGCAGGTCGAGGAAGGTAACGATCTGCTGGAACTGACGCGCGACCTGGTGGCGCACGTGCGCGACGTGTATGTTGCCTGCGTTGCCCGTGCCCGTGCCGAGTTGTTTGAGGGCGGCTCCGAGCAGGCCGAGGCGCTTGCTGCCGAGGCCGCTGCCTTTGGCGAGCATCCTGCCGACCGCCTGGCTCGTGTGCTGACAGTGCTCGACGATGCCGCACTGGAGATGAGGGGCGCGAGCGACGTGCGCCTGGTGCTCGAGATTGCCTGCACGCGTCTGGCGCGTCCCGAGGCTGATTTAACGATTGAGGCATTGGCCGAGCGCGTGGCACGCCTGGAGGCCATGGTTGCCAACGCCGCCGTGCCGGCGAGCGTGGCTGCTGCTCAGGCCGCCGCGCCTGCAGCATCCGTACCCGCTGCTGCCCAACAGCCGACGCTCATTTCGGGCGCCCGCGCTGCCGCCCCGGCGGCATCCGCTGCCCCCGCTGCTACGTCCGCGCGCCAGGGCGGTATGCCTTGGGACCGTGGTGCTGCCGCTCCGACGGCTCAGCCTGCGCCCCGTTCTGCGTCCGTGTCAGCTTCCAAGCCTGCAGCGCCTGCACCTCAGCCTGCGCCGGCTCCGACGCCTCAGCCCGTTGCGGCCCCCGCGCCTGCCACCGCTCCGGCACCTAAGCCCCAGTCCAACAACGCCGCCCAGGTTGCCGCCGCCGGTGCCGCCGAGACGCCCGCGGTCGAGGATGCCGGAGAGCTGCAGCGCAAATGGGCCGAGGTTGTCGAGCGTGTCAAGGCGCGTCAGGCTTCCTACGCAGGGCTTTTGCTCAACGCCCGCGCCACGGCCGACGACGGCTCCAAGCTCACGGTCTCGTTCCCCGCGGGTTCGACTTTTGCCATCAAGATGCTCGGTCGCGCCGATACGCAGTCGGTGGTCCTGCCGACGGTCTGCGCGGTCTTCGGTCGTCGTACCGTCGACTATGTCCTGGATGGGGGTGGCACGCCGGCTCCTCAACATGAGGAGCATTCTCCATCTGCACGGGCTGCGGTATCTGCGGACCCGCAACCCGTGTCCTCGGTGCCCCCTGCATCCTCGAGCGCCAGCGCGACGCAGCCAAAAGCGGCGCCGGTAGCGGCACCGACCCCGTCGGCGCCTGAACCCGCTGCGCCCAAACCGGCTGCTCCGATCCCCGCGCCCAAGTCCGCTGCCGCGCCTGCGCCCAAGTCATCCGACCTGGCCAAGGCCCCTTGGCTGCGCTCCGACAACCCTGCCGGTGCTCCTGCCACGGGCAAGCTCCCGACCGAGCCCGCGCCCCGAGCGCCCGAGCGCGCGTCCGTCCCCATGGCTCAGCCGCCTGCGCAGGCTGCGCCATGGGAATCCGAGCAGGTGCCCTACGACGATGCTATGGTCGGTGGTTTTGCTGCCGATGCCGGCGGGGACGATCTGCCCCCGTTCGACGTGCCGGGTGCGGCGTCCGCGACCAAGGCCGCTGCTGTGGCACCCGCAGCCTCTGCAAACGACGACGTCCCCGCCGCTCCCTGGGAATCCAATCCCGGTGCTGGCAGCCCCTTCGGCCATCAGGGCGCAGCCCCGAGCATCCCGCAGACCGAGGACGAGGCCAAGGCCCTCATCCGCAGCGTCTTTGGCCAGGCCACCATCTTCAAGCCGGTGGAGTAGCTGCGTAGGCGGGTATACTGCTCAAGAAGAGGACCCCTTGTCCGGGCGCATCTGTATTTCGGACATGTGTAGTGTGGTGCCGCGTATGTCGCATTTGAGCAGACAGGTGCGTGACGGTCGGCCTAGGATGCTGAGGTCGATACGATACGTCGCATGGCTGTCCGTGTACTCGACTTGCTCGGCGTTAATGGTTGCTCCGATTGCCAAATAAACGCCTAGCTCGGCATCGACAATCTTGAAGTCCTTTATCTTGACCTTGAACTCTTGATAGAGGGACGGGCTGTTGTAGTAGACGGTTCGGGTTCCGTCGGTGCACTCATCGGTCGTCTCCCATTTGACGACGGGCTGGTCCGAGCTGGCTATCAGCAGTTCTGCTCCAAAAGCTATGGCATGGGTGATGACAACCAGCAATGCCCAGCCGACAAAGAGATAGAGAACCACATATGCAACGGGGTGTTTTGAGCGGATGTTTTGGAGCGCGTTGGGGGCATTCATGGGGCACCTCCAAATTACTATCTATGGCAATCAAATTATACCCTGCCGCCATGTGCGCCGCCTCGAGCAGCGGTTCGGCATTTAGCTATTTAGTGGCGCACATGAAATGCCGGATTCGGCTCTACTAGATTGAGTGTGCGATATTATGCAACCTTGCATAATTCGACCTTGCATAATCTTTGAGTGCGGTTTGTATTGGAGGACATGTATATCGACTGAGGTAACACGTCCGCCCCGCTCTCTCGCCGCGCGCCGTGGTACGATTTTTGAGTTTGAAAGTCCCGCCGTGCTCCGGCTGCCCTTGCAGCTCGGCGTGCGGCCGCACGTAAAGGAGCCATCATGGCCGGTATGAACATGCAGCAGATGATGAAGCAGGCTCGCAAGATGCAGGAGCAGCTTGCCGCCGCGCAGGAGAACCTCAAGTCCCAGACCGTCGACGCCTCTGCCGGCGGCGGCATGGTCAAGGTGACCGTTAACGGCGAGATGGAGCTCGTCAACCTCACCATCGATCCCGATGCGCTCGATCCCGAGGACGTCGATATGCTGCAGGATATGATCATGGCTGCCGTCAACGAGGCCGTTCGCGGCGTCAACGAGCTCGCCAACAAGCAGATGGGCGCCATCACCGGCGGCCTCAACATCCCGGGCATGCCGTTCTAAGACACGCATATATATGAGTGCCAACCACAGTCTGCAAAAACTGCTCGATGAGCTGGGCCGTCTGCCGGGCATTGGTCCCAAGTCGGCCCAGCGCATCGCCTATTACCTGTTGGAGGCCGACGCCGAGGAGGCGCGCCGCCTGGCCGAGGCCATCCTGGAGGTCAAGCAGGAGGTCCACTTTTGCAGCCGCTGCTTTAACTACGCCACGGCCGACGAGTGCTCCATCTGCCAGGACCCGATGCGCGATACCACTCGCATTTGCGTGGTGGGCGAGCCGCGCGATGTCCAGGCGATCGAGCGCACGGGCAGCTACCACGGCCTCTACCACGTATTGGGCGGCGTGATCAGTCCCATGGACAAGATTGGCCCCGAGCAGCTGCACATTCGAGAGCTGCTGGCACGCTTGGGCCACGAGGACATCCACGAGGTCATCATCGCCACCAACCCCAATATTGAGGGCGAGACCACGGCGAGCTATCTGGCCCGTACCATCAAGCCGTTGGGCGTCGAGGTGTCGCGTCTGGCAAGCGGCCTTCCCGTGGGCGGCGACTTGGAGTATGCCGACGAGCTTACGCTTGGCCGCGCCATCGAGGCCCGCCGCGCGATTTAGGTGGCGAGCCTGCTCCTGCCGTATGTTTTCCTCGCGACGCACGGGGTAGTCATAATTTCCCCGTGCGACTGTGAGTTTGTTGTGCAACAAAGATGCTTCGTATCCGCTTATCGCATGGATGCTTCCGCTCGCATCCTTAATTTGTCCATTCGTTGCGCAACCTTTTTGGTTCGCTGATACACTCAAATATGGATTCGAATGAATGCGCCGCTCCCGAGCGGCGTGTTTTTGTTGGAGGAGAACGCATGCGGCCCGGTGGCACTCAGACAAAGCGCGGCGCCGCGGTGCGCATACGACGCCGACTGGGCTTGGCGCCGCGGGCGTACGCACTGCTATCGTGCTCGCTGGTGCTGGTCATGGCTGGCGTTTCTGCCTATGGCATGACCGTGCCGTCCATGATGCAGGCGCATGCCGCACGCGAACCGCGCGTGGGGCATGAGGTCAAAAGTGATCTGGGTACCACGACTGGATATGCTTGGGCAAGTGTGGTCGCGCATATTGTGTTTGGCACCGACGATGCGGACGGCGCCGAGGCCCCGGACAACGAAGTCACGCTTGCCAATGGCAAAACCATCGTGCTCACCAACACCAAGATCATCGATCGATTGTCCAACAATAGCGTGGCGGCAACGGTGAATAAGGTCGAGCAGCAAAAGGAGCAGGACGCCCAGCAGTCCGGAAAGCCCGGTAGCTCGGATACTTCTGGCTCCGGCTCGGATTCATCGAGTTCGGGCGGCGGCTCTGGGTCGGGTTCCTCTACCGGAGGGCCTGGAAACGGCGGCTCGACGGGCGGCAACACTGACAACGATGCAAACTCCGGCGGCCTTTCCGCTGCTGAGGAAGAGGGCATTCACAGTTGGCTTGTGACCAAGTACAACATGCTCGACAGTTACGTTTCTCGTGCCAATGACGTGGTCTCGACCTATAACTCTACGGGAGATCCCAGGCCGTGCGACAGCCTGGTCGGGGAGATGTTTGTCATTCGAGCCGAGTTCGGTCGTCAGACATTCTCGCCCCGGTCAAAGTGGTATCAGCAGTATGCCAATCTGTGGGGCTGTTACACCAACCTATGTCAATGGGTTGGCCATTACGGCGATGATGACGTCGCGCTCGGTAACTTCAACAATAACGTGGCGGCGCTTGCCCTATGATGACCGATCTTGCATCCACCACACCACAATCACTCGGTCGCGATCCCATGGTCGGCCTGCGCCTGGCGCGTGTCGACGGGTTTGAGCCGGCCATTGCGCTCGGTCAGGACGAACTGCCTGCCTATCTGCGTCGTTTTACGATGCTGTTTGCCGACGATGCCACCATGCGCCGTGGCGGTATCGGCCGCGTGACGCGTGCCGTCAACGCCCAAGGCGAGGCCGTGGCACTCAAGCAGCTCATCTTGCCGACGCGCGATGAGTTTGACGACGATGCCGCTCACGAGGCGCTGGTCGCCAAGTTCAAGGCGGCGTTTCGCGAGGAATACGAATGCCATCGCGCCCTTTCGGGCCTTAAGGGCTTTCCCCGCCTCTATGGCTGGGGCGAGGTCGACGGTGTGCCTGCAATTGTCATGGAATGGGTCGAGGGCGAGACGCTTGCCCGCTTGCGTTCGCGACTCGCCGTGGACGATGCCGGACGCCTGTCGCCGCTTGTGGCGGCGCGTCTGGGTCGCGACCTGTTCGATCTGCTCTGCCGTATGAGCCTGGTGGGCGAGGGCTTTGTCCATCGCGATATCTCGCCCGCTAATATTATGGTGCGCACGGCGCGTCTACCGCTTGACCGGCAGCTTGCCGAGGGCACCTTTGACCTGTGCCTGATCGACTTTGGCTCGTCGCTGGCGCTTGAGCCTGCGTCGGCCGTGGCCGGTACCGGCGGCAAGGCGTCGTTTACGGAGCGTTATGCGACGCTGCGTCGCGCGACGGTGGCCTACGCTCCGCCCGAGATGCTCACCGACGATATTCCCGACCTGCGCGCTTTGCGTATGTCGCCGGCGATCGACGTCTATGCCGCGGCAAGCACGGTTTACGAGCTCATTGCCGGCGTCGCGCCATACGAAGCCGCGCCGAGCACTTCGGGCGCCTCGGGTTCGCGCAAAAGGACGCGCGACATCGCGAGCCCCTACCGTCTCAAAATGGACACGCGGCCCGACTATCCCATTGGTGCCCATGCGCCCGGTTGTGATTTGACTCAGCTGCTTCGTCGTGAGCCCGATGTGGCGCTCGCCGCGGCCGAGCAGGCCCAGCAGCTAGGGCTTGAGCCGGATTCCGAAGAGCTACGCGATGCGCTGGCGTTTGTCGATGCCCAGCTGTTCGACGTGGTGATGGCCTGTCTGTCCAGCCATCAAAAAGATCGTCCCGAGCCGGCGGCGGTCGAGGCGGCGCTCTCGGCGTTTTGTGACCACTATGCGCAAAATGTCGGTCGTTCGCTCCGCGGCGAGCCGCTCACGCCGTGCCCCATGGATGCGTCTGGCCGCGCGGTGCGTCGCGCGCTGATGGTCGGCGCGACGGTCGTCTGTGGCGTGGTTTGGGCTGTGGTCGTGGTTTCGGCCGCGCTGCTGGCGTCGGGCGCTCGCGTGACGGCGACTTTGGGATCGCTCGTGTGGTCTGGGTCGCTACCGGGTATTATTGCCGCACTGGCGTTGGCGCTGCCAGGCATAGCCGGCGTTGCCGCGGGGGCACTTGCGCGCGATCGGCGCTCGGGCTTCCTGCAGGGTGTGCTTGCGCTTTCTGCCTGCGAGGTTCCGGTGCTGGTTGTGGCTGCATGTAGCGTATTTTCCCAACGCGCCGTGATGGGCGGCCTTGTTGCCGCTCTGGTTGCAACCTATACGCTTACGTGGTTTTTGCTTGCGATGGGCTTTGCCTTTGAACTTCCCGTTTCGGCACCGCGACGCACAAAAGCCCAGATGGCGACTCCGCTTGCCGGTGGAGCCGCAGCTGCCCGTACTTTTGGCGGACCTGTCGAAGTATCGTCCGATTCTATTTCTACGACCAAGGAGGCCTAGGTCATGGCATCTCAAGTTGAGCTCACCCCATGCGGGGCCATGTTTGACATCTTTAAGCGCGCGGCGCATCTGAGCCATATCGAGCTGTGCGGCTTGGTGCTTTCGTCCCGTCCGCTCGCCGACGGCCGCAGCCCGCAGAGTCGAGCCGCCGATCGCTCTTGGGTTTCCCGCTTTATCGTTCGCGCGCCGGTCGGCACGCTTCAGCAGCGCTACTTTGCCGAATACGGTACCTCGGCTGCGCGTATTATGTCGCAACTGGCCCTGCGCCAGCGAAATCCCATGGACTCCACGGCTGTGATCAATATGGTGTGCGGTCCTGCAGGTGAACCGATGGTACGCGCGCTCGAAGAGTGCCACCAGGACACGAATCTCTATCGCAACGCGCTCGATCGCCTGTCCCAGGCGGCGGAACTCATGCCCGCCGAGCGCGCCGAGGCCGTGCTGGTGCTGTTTGTCGCTGTCGGTTGTTCGGCGGATGTGCGGTCCTCGGTGAACTATGCCATCGACTACGCGCACGCGACCTGTGGCGGAGGAACATCCACGCCGCGTTCGCTTGGCATGTCGATGACCGCGGGCGAACGCGAACCCGCCCCGGCGCACCCCTTGGGCTTGCTGCGCGTGCAAAACAGTTTTGTCGTGAGCGCCCCGCGCTGGATTCAGCCGAGCGAGCAGGGTGTTGAGATTGGCGCACTGGCCACTGGTGAGGGCGATATTACCGACGTCGGCGACGATGTCTCGGCCCGCCATGCCCATATCTGGTGCGATGCTCAAAATATCTGGCACGTCGAGGACTTGTCGTCCACCAACGGAACCGTGGTGGTAAACGGGGCCACGCGCGTCTGCATTCAGGTCGAGCCCGGCCGTTCCGCCCAACTCAATCCCGGCGACGAGCTCAAGCTCGGCGAATCCACTACCTACGCCATTCTCTTCGGTGCCCTCTAGCCAGTCCTGCCAAATGGTCCCTCCGTCCCCAAGGGATCATTTTGCTCCCGGCGGTCACCCGAGGCAAACCTTTACCGCCCGCCTATATTTGCCGAAATTACACTTGACGGCGGGGTACAATAAACCCGCATGCGGATTTCCGTTGCGGGCGCTTCCCATCGCCGGGGCGTGCCCGGGAGCATCCGGCATGCGGCCTTTGCGGCGCTCGGCCATGTGCAAGACGGGTAGCTGGGCCTGTGGAGCGCATTAACCGCCCCGCGCCTCGGCATGCCTTCTCTCCACGCCATGTACCTGCTGCTGAGCCTGCCTGCCAGATGATTGGAAGCAACAGCGAAAATCCCATCATGCCAACATCCCGGCGATCGCCGGGGCCTGTATACCTATATGAGAGGAGAGGGGTATATGGCGCGTAAGTTTAAGTCTATGGACGGCAACGAGGCGGCCGCATATGTTTCGTATGCGTACACCGAGGTAGCGGGAATCTATCCCATTACGCCGTCCAGCCCGATGGCCGACCATGTCGACCAGTGGGCGGCCCAGGGTCGCAAGAATATCTTCGGCACCCCGGTCAAGGTCGTCGAGATGGAGTCCGAGGCAGGTGCAGCCGGTACCGTTCACGGTTCGCTGGGCGCCGGTGCTCTGACCACCACCTACACGGCTTCTCAGGGTCTGCTCCTGATGATCCCGAACATGTACAAGATCGCGGGCGAGCAGCTCCCGGGCGTCTTCCACGTCTCCGCGCGTTGCGTCGCTTCCCACGCCCTGAACATCTTTGGCGATCACTCCGACGTCATGGCCTGCCGCCAGACCGGTTTCGCCATGCTCGCCGAGGGCAACGTCCAGGAGGTCATGGACCTCTCGCCGGTGGCTCACCTTGCCGCCATCGAGGGTAAGACCCCGTTCCTTAACTTCTTCGACGGCTTCCGCACCAGCCACGAGATCCAGAAGGTCGCCATGTGGGACTACAAGGATCTGGCCGAGATGTGCGACATGGACGCCGTCCAGGCTTTCCGCGACCACGCGCTCAACCCTGAGCACCCGCACACCCGCGGCAGCCACGAGAACGGCGATATCTTCTTCCAGAACCGTGAGGCCTGCAACAAGGTCTACGACGAGCTTCCCGCCGTCGTCGAGGGCTACATGAAGAAGATCAACGAGAAGCTCGGCACCGATTACGGCCTGTTCAACTACTACGGCGCTCCCGATGCCGACCGCGTCGTCGTGTGCATGGGCTCCTTCTGCGACGTGCTCGAGGAAGTCATCGACTACCTCAACGCCCACGGCGAGAAGGTCGGCCTGGTCAAGGTCCGTCTGTTCCGTCCGTTCTCCATCAAGCACTTCGTCGACGTTCTCCCCGAGACCGTCCAGAAGATCGCCGTCATGGACCGTACCAAGGAGCCGGGTTCCATCGGCGAGCCGCTCTACCAGGACGTCGTCTCCGCTCTCTACGAGGCCGGCAAGACGGGCATCAAGGTCGTCGGCGGCCGTTATGGCCTGGGCAGCAAGGACACGCCTCCCGCGTCCGCGTTCGCTGTCTTCGAGGAGCTCAAGAAGGACGAGCCCAAGCGCGAGTTCACCATCGGCATTGTCGATGACGTGACCAACCTGAGCCTGCCCGAGGCCGAGGATGCGCCCAACACCGCAGCCCCCGGCACCATCGAGTGCAAGTTCTGGGGTCTGGGTGGCGACGGTACCGTCGGCGCCAACAAGAACTCGATCAAGATCATCGGCGACCACACCGACAAGTACGTCCAGGCCTACTTCCAGTACGACTCCAAGAAGACCGGCGGCGTCACCGTCTCGCACCTGCGCTTTGGTGATTCCCCGATTCGCTCGCCGTACTACGTGACCAAGGCCGACTTTGTCGCCTGCCATAACCCCAGCTACATCGTTAAGGGCTTCAAGATGGTCCGCGACGTCAAGCCGGGCGGCACCTTCCTGGTCAACTGCCAGTGGAGCGACGAGGAGTTCGCCGAGCACATGCCCGCCGTGGCCAAGCGCTACATCGCGAACAACAACGTCAACGTCTACCTGATCGACGCTATCGACCTGGCCGCTAAGGTCGGCATGGGCAAGCGCACCAACACGGTGCTCCAGTCCGCCTTCTTCGCGCTGGCCAAGGTCCTGCCCGCCGAGGACGCCCTGCAGTACATGAAGGACGCGGCTACCAAGTCCTACATGAAGAAGGGCCAGGCTATCGTCGACGCCAACCACAAGGCCATCGATGCCGGCGCTACCGCCTTCCGTAAGTTCGAGGTTCCGGCCGACTGGGCTACCGCCGAGGATGCCGCTCCCGTCGAGCTCTCCGAGGAGACCAAGTCCGCTATCGCCCAGCAGGTCAAGAACCTGCTCGAGCCCATTGATCGCATGGACGGCGACAGCCTGCCTGTTTCCGCCTTCGTCGATTGCGCCGACGGCCAGTTTGAGCTGGGCGCCTCCGCATACGAGAAGCGCGGCGTCGCCGTGGTCGTTCCCCACTGGGACGAGACCAAGTGCATCCAGTGCAACCAGTGCGCCTATGTGTGTCCGCATGCCACCATCCGTCCGTTCGCGATGACCGAGGACGAGGCTGCCGCCGCGCCCGAGGCTACCCGCACGCTCGACGCCATGGGCCCCAAGGCCAAGGGCATGAAGTTCACCATAGCTGTGTCCCCGCTCGACTGCATGGGTTGCACCAACTGCGTCAAGGTTTGCCCCAAGGGCGCCCTCGAGATGGTTCCCACCGAGCAGGAGATGGACCAGCAGCCCGTTTGGGACTACATGGTCGAGAACGTCTCCGAGAAGAAGGAGCTCATCGCGGCCAACGTCAAGGGCAGCCAGTTTAAGCAGCCCTACCTGGAGTTCTCCGGCTCCTGCGCCGGCTGCGCCGAGACCGCCTATGCACGTCTGGTGACCCAGGTCGCCGGCGACCGCATGTTCATTTCCAACGCCACCGGCTGCTCCTCCATTTGGGGCAACCCCGCTGCCACCGCTCCTTACTGCAAGGACAAGGACGGTCACGGCCCGGCGTGGAACAACTCCCTGTTCGAGGACAATGCCGAGCACGGTCTGGGCATGGCCGTTGGCTACGAGGCCGTTCAGAAGAAGCTGATCGCTGCTACGCAGGAGATCATCGCCGCTGACGGTCCGTCCGACGAGCTCAAGGCCGCCGGTCAGGCTTGGATCGACTCCGTCAACGACGCCGAGGCCTCTAAGACCGCTGCCGCCGCCTACGTTGCCGAGCTCGAGAAGTGCGGCTGCGACGCCTCCAAGGCGATCCTCGCCGACAAGGCTTACCTCACCAAGAAGTCCTTCTGGATCTTCGGCGGCGACGGCTGGGCCTACGACATCGGCTTCGGTGGCCTGGACCACGTCCTGGCTTCCGGCCACAACGTCAACGTCTTCGTCTTCGACACCGAGGTCTACTCCAACACCGGCGGTCAGGCCTCCAAGGCCTCGAACCTGGGTCAGGTCGCTCAGTTCGCCGCTGCCGGTAAGGTGACCAAGAAGAAGTCCCTGGCCGAGATCGCCATGAGCTACGGCTACGTCTACGTGGCGCAGGTCGCCATGGGTGCCAACCCGGCTCAGACCCTCAAGGCCATTCACGAGGCCGAGGCCTACGACGGCCCGTCCCTCATCATCGGCTACAGCCCCTGCGAGATGCACTCCATCAAGAAGGGCGGCATGCAGAACTGCCAGGCCGAGATGAAGAAGGCTGTCGAGTGCGGTTACTGGAACCTCTTCCGCTTCAACCCCGAGGCTGCTGCCGGCAAGAAGTTCTCGCTCGATTCCAAGGAGCCCGCGGGCGGCTATCAGGAGTTCCTGATGAACGAGGCCCGTTACGCTTCGCTGACGCGTTCCTTCCCCGAGCGCGCCGAGGAGCTCTTCAAGGAGAACGAGCAGGCCGCTATGGACCGCTACGCTCACCTGCTGAAGCTCAAGACGGTGTACAACGAGGCCTAGGTCTCTCACCGCAGGATCTGAGGGCTGACCTTCGCGGACGTCCTCGGACATGAAAGAACCCCCGCTGCGCACTACGTGCGGCGGGGGTTCTTTCGTCCTGCGGAGTGTCCGCGAAGGTCAGCCCTCAGATCCTGCTACGACTACGTCCTTGGATTGTGTGGCTGAATGAAGGACGTGGTTGGTGGGGCCTTTTGTCCCGGTCGCTGTTTCGCGGCTTTGCCGCGAAAGGCGCGTTGCTTTGGGGATGGATGGGGGGCGGGGTTGTTGCGGCTTCTTATCCCTTTGCTTTTTCGCGGCTTTGCCGCGAAACGCGCAGCACCTTGGGAAATGCATTGATGCGTGGACGGGGCTGGATTGCAGATTCAAATGGCTAGAGAGATATGGGCGCGAACGAGAAATCGTTATTGGGGTCATCCTTTTCCATAAACTCATCGAGACAAAACGTCATGTAGATTGGAACGTACAGAACCTTGCCCTCTTTGCTGAGATTCTCGTGGCTTAGTACAACGGCCTCGGGAATTTTGTACTCGCCCACACTCATCAGACGATCGAGGGCCGCGTGCGCTCGAACTTTCTTGCCCGATTTGACCTCGATTGGGACAACGTGCCCGTGGGCGCCTTCGATCACAAAGTCAACTTCACCGACCTCACGCGTTTGGTAGTACCATGCATCCGCCCCGAGGGCAACAAGTTCCTGCGCGACCACGTTCTCATAGAGACCACCAAGGTTGGGAGTTTTCATATCAAGATAGACAGCGCGTGCGGTGCTGCCGGGGTACCGCGATGCGAGCATGCCCGTATCAGACTCATATAGTTTGAAGGCCGTCGTTTTCTCCGTCCTCTTGAGAGGACTCCGTGGCTCCGTCACCCTGGCGACCATCAATCCAACACCTGCGTTAACAAGCCACAGGAAATCCTGCTCATATTTTTTAAGGCGAGCTCCCTCACCCAGAGACGAAACAACAAAGCGATGAGACTCCGCCTCAAGCTGAACGGGAATTTGCTCAAAAATCGACCGAACGTTAAACGCTCGAGTCGATGCATATTTTGAGATATCGCTTTTGTACTGATCGACCAGCTGAGTTTGAAGCTCACGTGTGCTCACGAGCGAATAACCCGAATCAATATAATTCTGAACGACCTCCGGCATGCCGCCGCAAACGATATAAGCTCTATAGTTCTTGAGCATCGCCTCATGAATATAGTTTTCGACAGGATGTTTCTCGACAAGGCAGCTGCGAATGCCTGCAAGCACATTCTCGCTAACGCTGTTTGCCCAACAAAACTCTTCAAAATCCATCGGGCGCATAACAATGTGCTCTACATACCCCACCGGAAAAGAAGAGACCCCCTTAAACTCAGTCCCAAGCATAGACCCCGAGAAGACATAGCTAAAGCGCCCATCCTCGACCAACGCCTTCATGAGTGTAACGATCTGCGGATACTCCTGAATCTCATCGACAAAGACAAGCGTATCGCCCTCAACAAGCGGCGCATCCGCAAGAAGGGCTACACGGTTGATAAAGTCAACGGAGTTCTTTGCGCCAACAAGTGCATTCCTTGCTTCGACATCGAGTAGTAAATTGACCTCAAAATACGAAGCGTAGTTGCTTTGTCCAAACGCGCGAATCGCATAGCTCTTGCCAATCTGACGCGCACCAGTAACGAGTAATGCCTTATTGGAGTTATTCTTCCAGCTCAAAAGCCTATCAGTGACCTTACGGCGTAGCATTAAACCCCCAAATGACAAAAATTGACAGATAGAATCGCCTAAAATCATACAAAAATTTGCAGATAATATTGTCGTGAAAATACAAAAATTGGGAGATAGCAAAGGTTCGAATAGGCCTCAAAGCCACTGAAACAGTGCTCTACTTTGCGAAGGGGCTGGGGACGCTGTTGGGTGCGTCTCCAGCCCTCTGATTCTTACTTTGGATCCCGATGGTGGGGTGTTGTCGGTGCTGCTTGCTTGGTTACCTTGTCTCGCCGCTCTCTGTGCGTAGGCGGTAGCCGTGGACGAAGTCGCTAATAGCCGGCCAGGGAATCTGGCGGTCAACCCAAAATTGGAGCTGGACCAGATAGCGCTCGGTGGCGCGGGTGAGGGCTGCAAACTGTTCGTGAGTCTCTACCTGGGCGTAGAGGTCGCGGCTGTGGGCGAGGATTGCCGTGGTGTCATCCATTTTGCCGGTGACGTCGAAGGCGCCCGAGAACCAGTCGCACAGGCGTGCGGCGCTGTTGTTGATCGTTGCGAGGTCGGCGGTGCCATCGTTGGCGTTTTCGTTGGCCTGGGCTCGCAGGAGGGAGAGGGCGTCGGTGGCGTTCATGCAGTAGCCGACGGTGAAGTTCCAGACGGCGAATTCGCGGCCGGTGTCGAGCTTGCGGCGGCGCATCAGGTCGATGTCGCGGGGCTCCTCGAGCATCATTTGGTCGGCGAGGGCCTCAAGTGCAGCGGTGTACTCGGCAAGGTCGAGTGTGAGCAGGGTGTTGATATCCATCATCTTTAGGCCTCCGCCTCGATCTCGACGATTTCGTTTTTAATGTACATGCCCTGGTTGTCCCAGACATTGCGGCAGGCAGCGGCAAAGCGTTCACGGTCTGTCTCGCAGATGCGGGCGAACATGTTGCAGGTGCCAAAAGGCTCACAGACGTCAAAGAAGATGCAGATTGATGACCATCCGCCATACCAGCTCACGGCGCCCGCTGGCTCGTGAAAGACGGGGTTCTCGATGTGCTCGTAATTGGCGATGGGGCCCGAGACAGGATACGTCACCTCGGCATCGCAGATTTTGGCCGAAAAGATACGTGACTCGACCGGACAGGACGATTCGAATAGCTTGCATGCCTCGGGAGCCTTGTCCCAGAGCATGTCGGCGAGAAACGTCTCGCCATTCAGCGTGATCTTGAGCATTTTTGTCATAGTAAGGACCTCCTCAATCCGTCGCTCAAGGGGTTCGCTGGCGGATAAGGAGAAGACAGCAGCGGGGTCGCCGAACCCAAACTTCACGGCAGATCTCTGTCGCCCCAGCCCGCGCTGTTCTTCGCTAAAGTACCATGCAGCAATTGCGCGCGCAATATCAGTTTTTGATTTTCTGGAAGCGGCAACCGACGAGACGGCTCGCCGGCTGCCGGCCGACGCGCTGCAAAGGCACTCGTCTATTCCTTAAGTTGGATGAAAAACGCCATGTTATTGCAGGGCTGCATACTCGTCCAATAAGTGCATAGAATCTCGTATAGTGCGAGTAAGATTTTGCGCTGTCTGTTTTATGTTTAGCAAAGATACAGTTTGCATAATCTGGTCTAATCCCTGCTCTATTAAAATAAAGTTGCACGTAAATGACGTAGATATGCTTGAGCTGGGTTTCTTTACGCTGAGCGGGCAAAAGCGACCGTTCACCGTTCAACTATTTTCAAAATGAATAAAATGAGCGATAAAGAGAATATAAACCTTAATAAACTCGCGTATTGCACGGGCGCGGGTTATTAATGGGTTGTAGGCCTTTTACAGAAAGGATTCCAGCAATGTCTAAGCCTCTTGGCAAGCCCGATCGTATCGTCGTCGCCCTTGGCGGCAACGCCCTCGGCAACAACCCCGTTGAGCAGATCGAGGCCGTGAGCAACACCGCTCACGCTCTCCTCGGCCTGATCGAGCAGGGCAACGAGATCATCATCACCCACGGCAACGGCCCGCAGGTTGGCATGATTCAGAACGCCTTCGCCGCTGCCCACGACGCCATCGGCACCCCCGAGATGCCGCTGCCCGAGTGCGGCGCCATGTCCCAGGGCTACATCGGCTATCACCTGCAGCAGGGCATTGGCCGCGAGATGCACAAGCGCTATAAGCGTTGGCACGCCGCCACCGTCGTCACCCAGATCGAGTGCGACCCGGACGATCCCGCGTTCAAGAACCCGACCAAGCCGATCGGCCCCTTCTACACCGAGGAGCAGGCCAAGGAGTTCATGGCCGAGGATCCTTCCAGGGTTTTCGTCGAGGATTCCGGCCGCGGCTGGCGTCGCGTCGTCGCTTCCCCCGATCCCAAGAAGATCGTCGAGGCTGACTCCATCCTCAACCTGCTCGACAACGAGTTCATCGTCATCGCCTGCGGTGGCGGCGGCATCCCCGTCGTCCGCGACTACGAGAACAAGGGCTGCTACAAGGGCGTCCCCGCCGTCATCGACAAGGACCTGGGCGGCGAGCTGCTGGCCGAGGACTGCGACGCTGACGTTCTGTTCCTGCTGACCGCCGTTGAGCATGTCGCCATCAACTTTGGTAAGCCCAACCAGGAGGAGCTCGAGGACATCACCGCCGACGAGGCCGAGCGCCTGGCCGACGAGGGCCAGTTCGGCAAGGGTTCCATGGAGCCCAAGGTCCGCGCCGCCATCAAGTTCGCCCGTTCCCGCAAGGGCCGTACCTGCATCATCGGCGCTCTGGACAAGGCCGCCGAGACCATGGCCGGCCTCTCCGGCACCCGCATCCACGAGTAGTCTCTACTCTGTTGCCTCTCTCGTGGGCGCCAGGCAAGACGCCCGCAAACTAGCCTCTCTTCATGAGCCCCGCGGTCCGCTCCGACTGCGGGGCTTTTGCTATTCACCTAGTCATTGGGAACCCGGCACTTGGGGACGTTCCTTTCCTGCCGGCAGCTTGGGACAGTCCTTAAAGGCTGTCCCCAACGACCACTCATTTAAGTCTGTCCCCAATGACTAGTAGTAGGCCCACATGGCTTCGACTTCGTTGAGGACCTCTACGACGCCCCAGCGACGGGCGCTGCGGCTGGCCGAGTTGGGGTCGTAGACGCCAATCTGGTCGGCATCGTCGATGCCGTAGAGCACGATGTAGTGGCCTACGTTGGTAAACGTACCGGGGCGCACTGCGGCGATGACGGGCGCACCCGAGCGAAGTGCTTGAGTAATCGATTCGCGATCGTTATAGAGCTGTGTTCCGTTGAGCCCCAGCTGCCACGCACCGCCTGTCATAAACGACCACTCGGTGGCACCAGTGGGGGCGTAGTTGCCGGCTTCGGCCAGCGCGCATATATCGACCGGCGTCTTATCGGTATGGCCGGTCTTAAAGATATAGACCATGGTGAGGCAGGTAGGACCGCAAGCGTTTTCGCGAATAGTGCCACCGGCATAGGGCAGCTCCGACCATGCGGGGTCAATTTGGTAGATGTGGGGCATGGTGCCGGCCTGCCATTGCGAGCGTGGGGTCGAGAACGCAAAGGAGTAACCGGGCGCGACGGGAGCTTTAAGCAGCTTGTCCTCGGCAGTGGGCTCAAGACCGGCTGATCCGTGGGAGATACAGGATCCCAAAAACACAAAGACGAGGCAGGCGGCGATGGAGCAAAGCGCAAGGCGTAGGCGGCGGGCCGGAAGCGCGTGGCTTGTGGTGTGCGACGCGGGGTGAGGGGAGGAATTGCCGCGATCGCGTTGAGGTCGCGAAAAGGAACGCTTGACGTAGTAGTCGGTCTTACGGCGATCGTAGCGGCGTGGCTGCGATGTGTCGGTCTGACGTTGGCGTGTGCTCGTACTCACGCGGTCTGACTGCTGCACGGTACGGCTTTGTTGCCGCGAAGAAGCCCCGAGCTGCTCTTGGGGGCGCTGCGGGTTGTCGTTGTCGGAGGTGCTTCTGGGCGTTGGCGTGGTGCGGCCGGCAAGGCGCACGCTTTGTGGCCGTTGGTCGCCGTCATTGTATCCGTATGCCATTCGAATCACCTTGCCTCATGTGTAACTTGTCTATCCTACATAAAAAGATGCACGACACATGGGTATGTGCGCCAAAAGCCTGACAAATGGTATGAACGTTGCCGCGCCGCGCGCCAAGCGTCACGGCAACAGGTCTTCAAAAGCAGACAAGATGAAAACGTCCAAGACGAATGACGTCTCCCGCCGTTCGTCCCAAAAACGGCGCCGCTCGTTTTGCAGTTCTGCCTTCGGTCGAGCTACAAGCGGCGCTGCTGTGCCAAGGCCGTATCTTAAAGCCACGAAATAAAAGCGCGCGGCAAAACAGACCGCGCAAGGGGTGACGTCAAGGGGCGTCAAAAAGGAAAGGAGGGGAACAATGGCGGACAAGAACGCAGAGGTTGCAGTCGAGGATAACGGCGGCATGAAGAAAACGCTCTCGCTCTGGAACTTCTTCACCATCGGTTTCGGTGCCATCATCGGTACCGGTTGGGTTCTGCAGGTCGGCGACTGGA
Source organism: Collinsella aerofaciens (assembly GCF_963360655.1). NCBI lineage: Bacteria > Bacillati > Actinomycetota > Coriobacteriia > Coriobacteriales > Coriobacteriaceae > Collinsella > Collinsella aerofaciens. The sequence goes on along the minus strand of NZ_OY725712.1, from coordinate 959,578 downwards.
TGGTCGTGGGCGGCGGTCCCGTTCCCGCTATGATCGCATTCCTCTTGGGTGCAATCTTCCTCGTGCCCGTCGGAGCTGTTTTCGGTGAGCTCACGGCTGCTATCCCCATCTCGGGCGGCATCGTCGAGTATGTCGATCGTAGCTTTGGCCGTACGCTGAGCTACATCACCGGATGGCTTTTGGCCCTGGGCAACGGCATCCTGTGCCCGTGGGAGGCCATTGCCATTTCGACCCTCGTGTCCGAGATGTTCGGTAGCCTGCCCGGTCTTGAGTGGCTGCGCGCCGTCAAGCTCTACACCATCCTGGGGGCCGACGTTTACCTGTTCCCGACGCTGATCGCGCTCGGCTTTGCAGTCTACGTCATCTTCCTCAACTTCCGCGGCGCCAGCTCGGCCGCCAAGCTCCAGGCCTTCCTGACCAAGGCTCTGCTCTGCGGCATGCTGCTCGCCATGGGCGTCTCGCTGTTCACCGGCTCGCCGGACAACGCCATGCCCGTGTTCTCCCAGGTCGCCGGCGCTGGCGGCGGCAAGGCCGCTACCGAGAGCACCAGCCTGTTCGCCGGCATCGTGTCGGTCCTGGTTCTGACCCCGTTCTTCTACGCCGGCTTCGACACCATTCCTCAGCAGGCTGAGGAAGCAGCCGAGGGCCTCAACTGGAACAAGTTCGGCAAGATCATCTCCCTGGCTCTGCTGGCCGCCGGCGGCTTCTACATGGTCTGTATCTACTCGTTCGGCACCATCCTCGACTGGCATGAGTTCGTTAAGAGCCCGGTTCCCGCGCTCGCCTGCCTCAAGGGCATCAACATGCTTCTGTACCTGGCCATGCTCGTCATCGCCACGCTTGGACCCATGGGCCCGATGAACTCCTTCTACGGCGCCACGAGCCGCATCATGCTCGCCATGGGTCGTAAGGGCCAGCTGCCCGAGCAGTTCGCCGAGGTCGATCCCAAGTCCGGCGCTCCCAAGCTCGCCTGCGTCGTGCTGGGCGTCATCACCGTCATCGGTCCGTTCCTGGGCAAGAACATGCTCATCCCTCTGACCAACGTGTCGGCTCTCGCCTTCATCTTCTCCTGCGGTATGGTCGCCCTCGCTTGCCTGCGCATGCGCTTCACCGAGCCCGACCTGCCTCGTCCCTACGAGGTGCCCGGTGGCAAGTTTGGCATCTCCCTCGCTATCGCTGCCTGCGCCATCATCATCGGCCTGCTCGTGATTCCGTTCTCTCCCGCCTCCCTCAACATGGTGGAGTGGAGCATCGTGATCGGCTGGCTGGCCGTCGGCCTGGCCCTCATGGCCTTCACCAATTCCCGCAAAAAGTAACGCCGAGCCGGGGCGGATCAGGTGCGCGGGACCCTCTCTTCCGCGCACCGAACCCGGCACCACTTGGGTAGCTTTGTGAGGCCTTAACCCAACGCGGCCTCGCCCACTATATGGATCCATAAGGAGGAACCATGTCCACTAAGTATGCAATCGTTGGCGGCAAGCTCATCGACGGTACCGGTGCCGAGCCGGTCGAGAACTCCCTCGTTCTCGTCGACGACAACGGCAAGATCGAGTACGCCGGCGCCATGCAGGACCTTCCCGAGGGCGTTGAGGTCATCGACGCCGCCGGCAAGACCGTCCTTCCCGGCCTGATCGACACCCACCTGCACTTCTCGGGCAACTTGACCGACGATGACACCGACTGGGTCATGCAGCCGCTCCTCGAGAAGCAGGCCGTCGCCGTCAAGCAGGCCTACGACTGCCTCACCCACGGCCTCACCACCGTCTGCGAGATCGGCCGCTTTGGTATCCAGATCCGTGACTGCATCGACAAGGGCGTCTTCAAGGGCCCGCGCGTTCTGGCCACCGGCCTTGGCTTCTGCCGCGTTGCCGGCCACGGCGACTCCCACCACTGCAGCCAGGAGCTCAACAAGGAATCGCACCCCTGGGGCGATCAGGTCGACGGTCCTTGGGATCTGCGCAAGGCCGTCCGCCGTCGCCTGCGCGAGAACCCCGATGCCATCAAGATCTGGGCTACCGGTGGCGGCATCTGGCGCTGGGACTCCGGCCGCGACCAGCACTACTGCTCCGAGGAGATTCAGGCCGTGGTCGAAGAGGCAAAGATGGTCGGCATCCCCGTGTGGAGCCACTGCTACAACAACCACGCCGCTGCCTACGATTCCGTTCGCTTTGGCTGCGAGCAGCTGATTCACGGCTTCGATATCGATGAGCGCACCATGGACCTCATGGCCGAGCAGGGCACCTTCTTCACTCCGACGATCGCCTTCCTGCCCACCTGGTACGCCACCTATCCGCCCGTCTACGTTCCCGAGCTGCACGACAAGTACGAGGGCACTCTGGTCGAGAAGGAGCTGCAGCGCAACTACGACTGCCTGCGCGAGGCCAAGAAGCGCGGCGTCGTCATGACGATCGGCTCCGACTCCTTCTCCTTCGTCACCCCGTACGGCACTTGCTCCATCGAGGAGATGTACGAGTTCGTCGACAAGATCGGCTTCACTCCGGTCGAGACCATCACCTGCGCCACCCTCAACGGTGCCAAGATGTGCCACATCGAGGACGAGACCGGTTCCATCGAGGCCGGCAAGTGCGCCGACCTGCTGGTCGTCAACGGTGACGTCGCCGCCGACATCCACGTGCTCAACACCGACAACATGGACGTCATCATGAAGGACGGCTGGATTGTCGAGGGCGGCACCTTCGGCGAGGCAAACAAGTACAGCGCCTAAGCTACCGTTCATCGATGGCTTGATGTAAAACACAGTATTTGATTGCATAATGCAATGGAGAGGGTCGCTTGCGGCCCTCTTTATTGCTATGGGGTGCGTCGGTAAGAAGGAGATGACGGTGGATCTCAATAGGCTGATTCTGGGCAAGAGCTACAACTCTACCAAGGTCTTTCGTACCGCTCAGCATGTGGTTCAAGCCATCTTGCTCGGTATTGTCGTTCCGCTGCTTATCCTGCTGCTCATCTGGGATCTAACCGATAATCCCAATCCCGTTCCGGCCGTTGTCGTCATTGCCGGCTTGGTCATGCTGTGCTTCTTCTTCTCGTACGTCTTTGTCGTTCCCGACGACCTCACATCGAGCGCAACCGACCGCACGCTCGCCATCGCTTCAAAAATATTCGCCTACACGTCGCGCGGCCTTACGCCCGAAGCTGCCCTGGGCGCCTCTAAGATCATCCTATCCGAAACTATCGCCTCTGCCATCTGCTTTACCGACGGCAAGCAGGTGTTGGCAAGCTGGGGCGAGGACTCGGCAAAATGCCCCGCGGGCACCCCGGTGGTGCTGCGGACTACGCTCAACGTGATCAACAGCGGTGAGCAAAGCGTGTTCTCGCGCGATGCCTCGACCGAGACAGGTGGCTACTTTCCGCGCCTGCGCGCCGGTATTGTCGCACCGCTTACCGTGCGCGGGCATTGCGTGGGCACGCTCGAGCTGTATTATCCCCGTCTGAGCAGCATCGATATGCGCCAGACGGCGCTTGCCTCGGGCTTTGCCGACCTCATTTCCACGCAGCTTGCGAGCTTTGAGCTCGAGCGCCAGGACGAGCTTACGGCCCGCGTGGAGCTGCGCGCCTTGCAATCGCAGGTCGATCCTCATTTTCTATTCAATACCATTAGCACGATCGTGTCGCTTGTGCGAACCGAGCCCGACAAGGCGCGATCGCTGCTGATCGACTTCTCCAACTACTATCGTCAGACGCTTTCTGATTCCGATACGCTCACCACGCTCGAGCACGAGGTGGAACAGGGTACTCGCTATATCAATCTTATGCAGGCTCGTTATGGTGACGGCCGTCTGCGCGTCTCGGTCGATATCGACTTTGAGGTGCGCGATTGCATGGTGCCGCCGTTTATCTTGCAGCCGTTGCTCGAAAACTGCATCAAGCACGCGCAGCGCGAGACCGAGCCGCTTTCTATTCGTGTTAGGGCTTTCGAGACCGATGACGGTTTGGAGATCATCGTCGAGGACGATGGCATCGGTATGAGCGAAGAGGTCTGCGCGCATCTGTTTGAGCAGCATCGCTTGGAGGAGCCCGAGAGCATTACCGCTGACGGCTCCGTCAAGCGAGGTTGCGGCCTGGCGCTCTTCAACGTGCTTCAGCGCATCCATTTCTTTTACGGAGAAGATTCCGGCATGCGCGTGAAGTCCCAGGAGGGCGTGGGAACGCAGGTCATCGTCGAGCTGAACGGCGAGCCGCATGAGCCGGCGCCGTTGACGGCGTAGCACGCGGTTGGATTGAGAGAAAAAGAGGGGAAGCACATATGTCCGAAGGCTGGAACATCTTGGTGGTTGATGACGAGCCTCCCATTAGGGCTGAGCTACGCTATCTGTTGGAAAAGGATACGCGTGTGGGTCAGATTGCCGAGGCGGGCAATGTCACCGAAGCCGTGGAGTCGATTCTGTCGAACAAGCCCGACGTGTTGTTTTTAGACATTACCATGCCCGGTCGCTCGGGAATTGAGCTTGCCGAGACGCTGCAGAACCTAAAGACGCCGCCGGTGGTTGTGTTTGTGACGGCGTTTGCCGAATTTGCCGCTGATGCGTATAACCTCGATGCGGTCGACTATGTCGTCAAGCCGGTCGAGGACGCACGCCTGTCAAAGGCACTCGACAAGATCGAGGCAGCCTTGGGTGCCCGTCGTGTTATCCACGCTCCGCGCCAGCCTTTGCGTCTGACGGTGGACCGCGGGGGCAAAAAGGTGTTCATTCCCGCCGCAGACGTCTGCTACTTTGAGGCGCGCGCCGATTTTTGCAACGCCATCTGCGCCGAGGGAACGTACCTGATCAATGAGTCGATCTCTTCGCTCGAGCGTCGCTTGGACTCCGAGGGCTTTATTCGCGTTCATCGCAGCTACCTGGTCAATTTGGAAGACGTGCACAATGTTGAGATTGGCTCCACGGGGTTGATGGAGCTCAGGCTCGACCGCGTGAACTCGACGGTACCGGTGTCCCGTCGTCGTGCCGCCGAGGTCAAGTCGCACCTGGGGCTTGCGTAAGAGGCTTGCGTGCCGTCGTTTACCATCGCAGGTTTGGCATGGGCGCGCGGTGGGCATAATGGGTGGCATCGAATGAAATCGAAAGGATCATTATGCCCGCGCTTATCACCCATCATCTGTTTGGCGAGGAAAGCATCGACCGTCTTCCGCAGGGCGTCATCACGTCCGATGAAGAGCGCATTGCCTTTATCTTGGGCAACCAAGGCCCCGACCCGTTTTTCTTTCACATTCTGACACCGCGTGTTTCCGACTGCACGCTGCTGGCGCAGGTCATGCATCGGTCGCGCATGTCTCGCCAGTTCGCGTGCCTGCGCGACGGCGTGTCGCATCTGCTGCCGCGCGACGCCAGCTTGGGTCGCGCCTTTGCGCTGGGCCTGCTGTCTCATTATGTGCTCGACCGCAACGCCCACCCCTTTGTCTATGAGCAGCAGTTTGGCATCGTGGAGTCCGATTCAGAGCTTGAGGATTCGAGCAGTCAGGTCCATGCCGTGATCGAGAGCGACCTGGATGTGCTGATGCTGCAGCTTAAACGCGATGGCGCTACGGTTGACGATTACCCGCCGGCGGGCGAGATCGTCACCACCGATCGCATCAATCGCGTGGCCGGCGTGCTGATGAGCTATGTTGCCGGACGCGTGTACGGCATTGACATTCCGGCGGGGGAGTACGGTGCGGCCGTTGCCAATATGCAGCGACTTTACCGCGCGATTGAGCCGGCCGGCTCCGCAAAGACGCGCGCGATCTCGCTGGTTGAGGGCTTGGTGCACGACTACTCGCTGCTCGACGGCCTTGCCCATCGCGTGACGACGGAGCTGCCCGAGCGCACCGGTAACCTGGGTCACCTGACATGGAAGAACCCCTTTACCGACGAGGTCTCGAACGAGAGCTTCCCCGAGGTCTTTGACCGCGCGTTGGTCGATTACGAGTGCACGGTCGCCCGCTTTATCGAGACCGGTGACATGGATGCCGTGACCAGTCACGTCAACTACAGCGGTCGCGTGCTCAATGCCGATGAGGAGTTCGACCGCGAGGAATAGGGCCCGTGCGTGCCCCTTTGCCGAATCCTTACCGGCGCCTCTGGACAATTGGGGTACGATGAACTAACTGCATATCGGGCGAATACGAAGGGTCCCTGTCCATGAAATACACCAAGCTCGAGCGTAACTGGGTTATGTATGATGTGGGCAATTCGGCCCTTGTGCTGCTCAATACCTCGGTGGTGCCCATTTACTTTAACGCCATCAATACCGGCGCTTCCTCGGCCGACCTGGTGGTCGCCTGGGGCAATGCGCAGACGATCGCCTCGCTGGTCATCGCCATGCTCATGCCCATTCTGGGCGCGCTTGCCGACTACGCCGGCAACAAGATCAAGTTCTTCTTGGGCTTCTTCCTCACGGGCCTGGTGCTTTGCCTGGCGCAGGCTATCCCAATGTCCGCCATGGCATTTTTGACCGTGTACGTGCTGTGCACCATCGGCCTTAACTCTTCTATGACGTTCTACGACGCCATGCTGCCCGACATTACCACCGACGAGCGCATGGACGCCGTGTCCAGCTCGGGCTATGCCTGGGGCTATATCGGTTCCACCGTGCCGTTCGTCATCTGCCTGGCGCTCATCATGGGCGGCCCCGCTCTTGGCGTCCCCACCATGCTGGCAACGCGTCTGTCGTTTATCATCACTGGCGCCTGGTGGCTCATCTTTACTCTGCCGCTCATTCGCACCTATAAGCAAAAGTACGGTCGCGAGCGCGGTCCCGAGGACACCATCGGCCACATCGTGGGCGGTGTGTTCTCCGAGGTCGGACACACCATGCGCGAGATCGCCCACAACAAGACCGTGCTGGTCTACATGGTCGCGTTCTTCTTCTACATCGACGGCGTGCACACGGTCATTTCCATGGCAACCAGCTACGGCTCGGCTTTGGGCATCGATTCGACGCAGTTGGTGCTGGCGCTGCTCGTTACGCAGTTTGTTGCTTTTCCGTCTGCCATCATCTACGGCAAGCTCGCCGGCCGCGTGGGCACGCTCAACATGATCCTGGTGGCCGTCGCCGCCTACATGGGCATTGTGCTGTTTGCCGCGTTCTTCCTAAAGACCGCCTTCGAATTCTGGGTGCTTGCCATTATGGTCGGCCTGTTCCAGGGCGGCGTGCAGGCGCTCAGCCGTAGCTACTTTGGCCGCATTATCCCTAAGGAAAAATCCAACGAGTACTACGGCTTCTTTGACATCTTTGGTCGTTATGCAAGCGTCATGGGCACCTTCCTGGTGTCGGTCGTCACCTCACTGACCGGCAACCCGTCGCTGGGCGTCCTTTCCATTGGTGTGCTGCTGGTCGTTGGTTTTATGCTGCTGGTCCGCCTGTCCCGCATGACTCGGGCGGCAGGGCATGCCGCATAGGAGCGAGCGGCTATTGTGCCTGTCCACGGTACTCTTTTGGGGTTATCCGCAATAAACATTGCGACTTGCGAGCAATGATTTGCCCAAGTGGGTATGATGGAATCAGCTAGGTCGCGGGGCGTCGCCTGTGTTTGGCGGCGTCCCGTTTTTGTGTTGCAGGGAGGGTAAGGCATGAACGCCACAGTCGTGATTCCAACGTATTGGGCGGGCGATGACGCTTGCGCAAACGCCCCTGGCACTTATGACCATTCGACGCGACTCAACGCCGACAATTCCGAACTCGACCGCTGCCTGGCCTCGCTTGAGCAGGTGCGTGACATCCCACGCATCATCCTTTTGGTGGTCTGTCCCGTTTCTGCCACAGCCGATGTGTCGCTGCGCGTGCACGAGATTGTCGACGCGCATCCCACGCTCAAGGTCACCGTTGTCACCAACACCCAGGCCTCGCGCATCGCAGACCGGGTTGCTCAGATCGCGCCCAAGGGTTCGGGCGAGTGCGTGAGCCTGCGAGGCTACGGTGCCATCCGCAACATGGGGCTAGCCTGTGCCGCTGTGCTGGGGCATGACGCGGTTATCTTTTTGGATGACGATGAGACTGTCATCGACGCCGACTTTATGAAGCGCGCGACCTATGCGTTGGGGCAGCAGACGCGTCAGGGCTTGCCGATCTTGGTCAAGAGCGGCTATTTCTACGATCGCGACGGCTCGCCGCTGGCTCCCACGGACAAGGCGGGTATCTGCCATCGTTGGTGGACCAAGCGCATCGAGTTCAACCGTTGGATGAAAAAGGCGCTCTCGGGCACCCGCATCTCGCGCTCCAACTACGTGTGCGGCGGCCTGATGGCCCTGCACGCCCGCGCCTTTACGCGTGTGGCCTTTGACCCGTTTATCACCCGCGGCGAGGACTTGGATTACCTCTTTAACATGCGCATGTTTGGCTACGACGTGTGGTTCGATAACGAGTGGACCGTGCGCCATCTGCCTCCGGAGTCCGAAAAGCGCTCACCGCGCTTTATGCAGGATGTATACCGTTGGTACTACGAACGGGCCAAGTTGACATTCGCCGCGCATCAAAAGGAGCTCATTCCCGTTACGGCGGCATCGCTCATGCCCTACCCGGGCCCGTGGATTTCGCGCGAGCTCGACGACCGCGTGCGCAAGACCGCTATGGTCCGCAGCGTGTTTACCCGCGAGCATGAGGGCTACCTGCGCATCTGGCGCCATGGTATCGGCGAGGCAAAGGCCTATGCGCGCCAAAACGCTGCAAGCTACCTGCGTTTCCAGAGCTTTTGGCCCAAGATCATGGACGGGCTTTGGCGTGACGCACAACTGATCAGTATCCTGGAGGGGGCCGAATGATCGACCGCCGCGCCCAGCGCGATAGTTCAATATCAATCTTTCGCATCATTGCCGTTGCCTGCGCCATTTGCGTGCTGGTGTACTTTATTTTTGCCTTGGTGACCGGTATCGAGCCGATCGCCACGGTGATTGCCTGCGCGCTGCTGTGCATCTTTCTGTGCATCTTTATCTTTTTGACGCTCAATCCCGATTCGGTGCGCTCCCAGTACACCGAGGAGACGCTCTCGGTGGCCTCGGCCATGCTCGAGGACATTAAGGGCGGTCTGACGCAGGAGTCGGCGCGTTTGGTGTGCCGGCGCATTTTGCCCGAGACGCGCGCCATGACGGTGGCCATCACCGACGAGGACAACGTGCTTGCCTGCGCGGGAGAGTTTGAGGAAAAACTACTGCCAGATTCTCCCATCCACACGCTTGCCACACGCTACGTTATCGAACATGGCATCGTGCAGTCGTTCAACCGTATGGTGGATGTCGTGGGCTCGGACGGCTCGCACAACCAAGTTCCCGCCGGCATTATCGTCCCCATCAAGGTGGGCGATCGTACCGTCGGCACGCTCAAGTTCTACTACAAGACCCCGCGCGCCGTCGACCGTACCCAGTACGCGCTTGCCTCGGGCTTTGCCGAGATCTTGTCCACGCAGCTCGCCATCCACGAGCTCGAGGTGCAAAAGGAACTCACGGCGCGCGCCGAGGTGCGTGCGCTGCAGGCGCAGATTAACCCGCACTTCCTGTTCAACACGCTGAACACCATTGCATCGTTTACGCGCACCGACCCGCTGCGGGCCCGCGAACTGCTTCGTGAGTTCTCATCGTTCTATCGTGCCACGCTCGACAACTCGGGATCGCTTATTCCGGTCTCGCGCGAGGTCGCACAGACCAAGCGCTACCTTACCTTTGAGAAGGCCCGCTTTGGCGAGGACCGCGTGCTTGCGACGTTCGATGTGTCCGAGGACGTGGAAGATACGCTGGTGCCGGCGTTCGTGATCCAGCCGATTGTCGAGAACGCCGTACGTCATGGTATGGGCGATGACGACGCCCTGAGGATCGACGTGACCGTTCACCAAGACGGCGAGGATGCAATCTTGATTGCCGTGGCCGATAATGGCGTGGGCATGGATGAGGGTACCGCCGCCAGACTGTTTGACGAGCGTTCTGCCCGTCCCGACGCCAGCTCTCCCCAGGGTGGCGGCGCCGGTGTGGCCATGCACAATATTTCGGAGCGCATCCATCGCTTTTATGGGCCGCACTCCTATACGCGTGTCGAATCGGCGCCGGGCAAGGGCACCAAAGTGCTCCTTCATCTTGATTTGTCAGAGAGCATCTTCGACATTCAAGAGTAAAATAAAAGGCTACGGGCTCAACGTCATGCGACGGATGCCCGGCGTAGTTAGTTGACGAAAGGTTTTATCCCTATGCTGCGTGCGATGATTGTGGATGATGAGGCGCCGGCTCGCTCGGAGCTTCGCTTCCTGCTCGAGCAAACGGGCAAGATCGGCACGATCACGGAGGCGTCGAGCGTCCGCTCCGCCATCGAGATGCTTATGGAAAGTCGCGTGGATGTCGTGTTTCTCGATATCTCGATGCCCGGTGCCTCGGGCCTGCAACTTGCCGAGGCGCTGCATAAGCTCAAAAATCCGCCGGCGATCGTGTTTGTGACTGCGTATAGTGACCATGCGGTCGAGGCATTCGACGTGGATGCCGTCGATTATCTGATGAAGCCGGTCGAGGAAGCTCGCTTGGATCGCGCGATCGAGAAGGTCATGCAACGCACCAAGCCGGTTACGGACAGCAAGGTGACCATCGAGCGTATCCCGGTGGAAAAGGGCGGCCGCAAGGTGCTCATTCCCGTGGACGACATTCGCTTTATCATGGCCAAGGACGATTACTCCTGCATCTATACCGTCGATGATCGCTTTTTGTCGACGACCTCGCTGGCGCAGTTTGAGGCCAAGCTCTGCGACTTTGGCTTCTTCCGTGTTCACCGCCGCTATATCGTCAACTTGGCGTGCGTCACGGATGTGGAGACGGTGCCCTCGGGCGCCATCCAGCTGGTCATTACGGGCGTCGACGAACGCGTGCCGGTTTCGCGCCGCCGCGTCGTGCCGCTCAAGAAGGCTCTGAGTCTCTAGCACACTGGCCCCGCAGCCCTGTAGACCCATCGTCTGCGGAGCCGTGGGGCCTTTTTGTATGTATCTGCCGAATCGTTTTTTGCGGAAGGGATCCCATGAACAGTGCAAGCGCCAAGCGTATCGACATCATCTCGGACACCCACGGCTATCTTTCGCCTGCGCTCCTGGATGAGCTTGAGGGCGCAGACCTGATTATCCACGCCGGCGACCTCACGTCAGAGATGGACTACGAGCACCTATGCACCATCGCCCCCGTGCGGGCCGTACTGGGCAACAACGATTACTACCGCGACTACGGCCCCGATGTAGACCGTCTTGCGCTCTTTACCTACGAAGGACTCAAGTTCGCCGTAGCCCACTACCGCGAAGACCTTCCGGTGGGATCCGTAGACGTAGCCATCAACGGCCACACCCACGTAACCAAAGAAGCCCAAGTGGGCCGCTGCTTAGTTCTCAACCCGGGCAGCGCCAGCTACCCCAGAGGCACCCGAGGCCCCACCATGGCCAGAATGCTCGTCAAAGACGGCAAGATCATAAGCACCAAGTTTATTGACCTAGACTAACCGCAACAAAAACGGGGGATGCACAATGCATCCCCCGTTTTTCTTTAAGCCAAAGGCCGAAATTCAACAAGATCCATCAGACCAACCCCGCCGAGGAGCACGCGGGCTAGCCGCGCAGCGGCGCACGCCCGCAAAACTGGTTGAATAATGTGACGGCAGGGAGGGTCTCCGGGGCTGAGGGCGGGGGTTAAGTTTGTCGCGAGTTCCGCACGCAAAGGAAAGCACTTAATGTGCTTTCCGTCTTGCGCAGGACTGTAGAGCAGCAAACTTAACCCCCGCCCTCAGCCCCGGAGACCCTCCCGGATGGCCCCGAAAAATTTTTTCAAAAAAGTTGTTGCGCGCCGGACAGACTTCTGTGTATACTAATCCCCGCAGCGCACGCGAGCGGAAACAAACGCGAACGTCTGCCTGGGGAGTTAGCTCAGTTTGGTTAGAGCGCCGGCCTGTCACGTCGGAGGTCGCGGGTTCGAGCCCCGTACTTCCCGCCAACGCAATTAAAGCCACGTCTTCGGACGTGGCTTTTTGCGTTTGATGCACTTTGTTTCGATAGAACGATCGCCCTGGTGCATCTTCGCCCAGAATCCCCGCGCCTTCGGGAACGCAAGTAAAATCTAATAAGTATATCTGTCTGAACAACAGCTTTGTTGCGCAACACCTGTTCTACGAGACAGGGGGTTAGGTTATACTAAATTGCACTGTGCGCCGCATCTGATGCATTTCGCTCCAAGCGCGGCACTCAGTGGATATCCGATTTACCATTTGGATGTCCTGGCGGTCATTTAGCGTCTCGACACAAGCTCGGCCCCGGAGCTCGTTCGAGCTGTTCGTATTCCTTGAAAGGGGAAAAATGGACATATCGAGGAAGACTGATTACGCCCTTCGCATGCTGGCGATGCTTGCCGAGGATCCGGAGCGTTTGCTTTCTGTTCGCACCGCTGCCGAAGAGGTCAATGTCCCGTATTCGTTTGCCCGCTCGATTCAGCACGGTTTGGTCCAGGCCGGTATTGTGGAGAGCCTGCGTGGCGTCCACGGTGGCATGCGTCTCAAGGTCAGTCCGGACGACGTCACTATCCGCCAGGTCGTCGAGGCCGTTCAGGGTCCTATGGTTATGAACGATTGCACCGCGCCCGATGGTGACTGTGCGCGCATGGGCGCGTGCTGCTATCATCCCCTGTGGGCCGGAGCCCAGGCGTTGATGCGCGACTACCTCGATTCCGTTTCGCTCGGCGACATCGTCGCTCACCGCCAGTTCCCGGCCGTCGATCCCAAGTTCGCCGACCGCGAAGCGTTTCCCGAGTACGCCACCTGCGCGTGCGCTTACCGGGAGGAATAGCGCCGCATAAGGAGCATAGCCATGATTCAGGACCCCTTTCGTTCGATGATTCGTTCGGAAGGGGTCCTGCGTTATCGCGACCTTCCGTGGCGCCGCACACGCGATCCGTACATCATTTGGCTTTCTGAGGTCATGCTGCAGCAAACGCAGGTGCCGCGTGTGGAGGCGCGCATGCCGGTGTGGCTCGATCGTTTTCCGACTGTGCAGGCGCTTGCCCAGGCCGCGCCTTCCGATGTTTTGGACGCTTGGCAGGGCATGGGCTACAACCGACGCGCTCTGGCGCTTCATGGGGCCGCTCAGCGCGTTGTAGAGGACTGGGACGGGGAGTTTCCGCGTGAGACGCGTGACTTGGTCGCTCTGCCCGGCATTGGCCCGGCAACGGCGCAGGGCATCCGTTCGTTTGCGTTTGATCTTCCAGGCGTGTATCTAGAGACCAATGTGCGCACGGTCTTTTTGCATCATTTCTTTCCCGATGTGCCGGCCGTTCCCGATCGCGAGCTGGTGCCGCTGATTCAAGCCGCCTGTCCGGCGGCCCCTGGTGCGGCGGCGGATGAGATTGCGCCCTTTGCCGTGCCTCAAGACGATGCCGACACGCCGCGCGCATGGTATTACGCGTTGCTGGATTACGGCGCGTATCTTAAAAAGACGCTGCCCAATCCGTCCAGGCGGTCGGCGGGCTATAGTCGTCAGTCCAAGTTTGAGGGCTCGCGTCGCCAAAAGCGCGCCCACATTGTGCGCATGCTGCTGGCGGCGCGCGATGGACAACCGGCAGGTATTACGCTCGATGAAGCCGTTGCAGGCGTTAACGAGATGGAGACGGCAGCCGGCCGAGAGCCGGTCGAGCGCGAGCTGGTCGCAAGCATTCTTGCCGATCTGGAGCGCGAGGGCTTTTGCGGCTCCGAGGGCGATCGTTGGCTGAGTGTGTAGCTCACTCGAATCTGAAGAACGGGATTGTAAGGTTTAAATTCTCGGCATGAGGGCATCCTTAAAGCAAGGCCGCTCAAAGTCTGTGGGCGGCATGCGTTGAAGGGAAGTACACCTATGGATTTTGAGAATTCCCAAACCAAGAAGAACCTCGAGACCGCTTTTGCCGGTGAGTCCCAGGCACACACCAAGTATCGCTACTATGCATCCAAGGCCAAAAAGGACGGCTACGTTCAGATCTCGAATATTTTTGCCGAGACGGCGGGCAACGAGTCCGAGCACGCCAAGCTGTGGTTTAAGTATCTGCACGACGGCGCCGTTCCGGGCACTCTGGACAACCTGCGCGACGCCGCTGCGGGCGAGAACTACGAGTGGACCACGATGTACGACGAGTTCGCCAAGACCGCCGAGGAGGAGGGCTTTGTCGAGATCGCCGAGAAGTTCCGTGGCGTCGCCGCCGTCGAGAAGGCCCACGAGGAGCGCTACAACAAACTCGTCGAGCGCATCGAGTCGGGCGAGGTGTTTGAGCGTGAGGGCGTGAAGGTGTGGAAGTGCCTGAACTGCGGGCACCTGCACGTTGGTGCCGAGGCGCCTGAGGTGTGCCCGGTGTGTAACCACCCGAAGGCGTACTTTGAGGAGCAGGTGGTGAACTACTAGCGCTTAGCGCTAGCGTGAGCTGGGCCGGGAGGGCCGGACTACCTTCCCTCCTCGCTTACGGCTTCGCAGGGTCGCGTTGAGGGAAGGTAGTCCGGCCCTCCCGGCCCGCTTTGGGTCGTCGCGTGCTCGTTACAGAAAAGCTGATTAGAAGTTTGTGTGCCGCCCCTTTTGGGGCGGCACGTTTTTATGTGGGGACTGGTTGGGACGGCACCGTTCATGGGTGGGGTACACTGGGTAGCGACTTTTAGTTTATCTACTACCTGATGGGGTGTTTTTATGGGTAAGAAGTCTCGGGCTCGGGTTGCTGCGGCGGGAACTCGCAAGGATCCTGGTCGTCGGGTTGCTGAGGGCAAAAAGGCCGATCGTGCCGAGAAGGACAAGAAGGTCGGCGCGCATGCTCATCCTGAGTGGGCGCCTCGCCTCAATACGGCTAGCGAGGATCTGACTGCTAAGTTGTTTACTCTGGTCGAGGTTATCTTGGGCGTGGTGCCCGTGGTGGTCATTGGCTTGTTCTTGGCTTCGAAAGATGCCACGAGTGTCGATAAGCTCAGCGAGGTCTTTTCGCAGGAGCCCTCGATGGTGGTCACGTTTATTTCTGCGTGCTTGCAGCCGTTTGTGGCGTACATGCTGTATATGGTCTATCGCAAATACTGCGAGGGCGATGCGGGCTTTACCGCCGGTAACTTGATCGGTCTTTTGTGCTCCGAGATCCTACTGCTCAATATCCCGGGCGTCATCGGTATGGGCATCTTGCTGTGGCGTGTTTGGCGCAACGTCGCCCCGCGCTTTGAGAGCTGGTTGTTTGAGCGTCGTGCAATGGGCGTGCTGGCAGACATTGCGGGCTCGCTCGTGATTTTAGCCTTGGCGTTTATGTGCGCCACCGCCGCCCGCGGTCTCGCGGGCATGTAGTCTGTCCTCACCGACCACGGAGCGCAGGGCAACTGCTGGTTTCACCGCTCCGGACGTCAGACCCGCGGCGCATCCCTTTCCCTCTCGCTCACGGCTTCGCAGAGTCACGCGAGGCAAAGGCATGCGCCGCGGGTCTGACGACGCGGGCTTGCCAACGAGTTTTGGCTAATAGATTGGTTTGTGTGCCGCCCCTTTGGGGCGGCACTTTTTGTGTGGGGTCCCGGTCTCCACAATTTTCGTCAAGCTTTTGGTTAGATTTTGGTCAGTTGGCGTAAGGGTGGAAGGCCAAAAGATTGCTGGCGAAAAAAGCTCAGAGAAAGTGCTGGTAGGGGAGTTGTTGAGCTTTTCGACAGCTTTTGAGCAAAAGAAACTTTGTGGCTATTGCCGGCGATTGCGTTGTCGCGGTCATGGCGGTGCGGGATGCTGGTCGTAAGCGTCGAACGCTCCGATTTTGGAGGCCAACATGGACCTGTTTCTTGAGACCCCACAGCAACAAGCCGAGCGCATGCTGCGGCAGCAGCGGCGGCTTATAGAGATGCAAATGCAAGGGGCGGCAGTCCAGCCCTTTGCGCAAAATGTCGTGCCCGCTGCTGTACCTGCAGCTGTGCCCGGGTGCGAATCGGCACCAGAGGCCTATTCCGTACAGCAAGATTCATATGCGCAGGAGCTCGCGTTCGACAAGCGTCGTGCGCGTCGTCGCCGTGTGGGCCAGCGCTTGCGCACATTGGCGATGATCGTGCTCATTCCGCTGGGACTTGCGGCGATTTTCTTGGTCTCGTATGCGCTCACCTGCATCCTCAACGGCGCTTCGCCCGGCGAAGTGCTCCAACATCTGTCAGCCCTGGGCCAGCGCCTAGGCGATGTCATAACAACAATCCGCGCCGGCTGGGAGAGTTAGCGTTTGTCACATTAGGACTTCTAGGGTGTAGGGATTATCGCCACGAGCGGAATTCTTGCATCCTGTGGGTCCTGTCGTGCGACTGAATAGTATTATTGAAGATGAATAATAATATGATTTGTTATGTATAAGCAGGATTTAGAACAGACTCTTTTGGGCATTGACGAAGAGGCGGAGCTGGAAATAGGTCCAAGAGACGACAGGCCGAACGTTGTATTGGTGGGAGGAAGCGCCTTCATGCTAAACGATGTGACGAATCGTTCGGTTACACATGACATTGATGTGTTTGAGGCAGATAGGTGCCTCCGCGAGATCATAGCTCGATACCCCGAGGTGAATGGTATGGCGGTGGCATATTGTAATCAGATGCCGTTCAATTACGAAGATCGTTTGATTCCCTTGGATATTGGGGCGCGCTTTATCAGGTACTTTACGCCATCCTTGGAGGACCTGGCGGTAATGAAGCTCTATGCCTACCGTCCGAACGACATCATCGATCTTCATAGTCAGGCATTCGTCGACCGACTTGATTGGGGGCTGCTCGAACGGCTTATATTCGACGAGGGAGAAGCACTGGCGTCGTCGCCTTCGGAGCGAAGCTATCAAGAGATGGTCTGTGCATACAGGCAATACAAAAAGGAGGTGCTCGGTTGAATCTGACCTTTGAGGGATTCTTAAAAGGCTATTGCCGAGAGCTATCCGGACAGCAGTCGCTGAGTTTTAGAAAATTGGTTGAGCAGGCGACGACGGATGCGCCGCGCGTGGCGGAGCCTCTGTTTTTGCTCGCTTTGGCGCAAGGAAAAGCCGAATACGTTCTGGGCTTATCCGAGGGCTCGTGGATGGAACAGGATTACCGAGACGTTTTATCCTTGTACGGCCAAGCGGGTAGCATGGCGTCTCTATGCGCCAAAAGTGAGCTCCCTAATCGTTATGCCAACGTTTGGCGTGCGTATAGAGCGGTGAAAGAAAAGCCGGCGGCCGATAGAAGGGTGAACGCCCTGATGAGAAAGAAAACGCTGGAAGCATTGGAGGAATCGGGTGTAACGCGCTATGGCCTCTGCCGTGCTCTGCGCCTGAATAAAGGAAACGTATACGCATACTTGGCCGGCGATGACTCAAAGGTGAGCAGGAAAACGGCGCGCCGCATTATGGAATATGCGGAGGAGAGAAGCACCCAAGAAGGGGCCGGGCGCCCGGTGCGTGTGGCGGGGTAAGATTGATCGCGGTTTTGATTGATGATCGATTGAGTTTGTTGGGCGGAGTCTATGTCTGCTATTGATATCGTGCTTGTTGTGATTGCCTTGGTCGCGGTGGGAGTTGCCGTGGTTTGCGCCATGCAGCTTAAAGGTCTTCGTGCCGAGTTGCGAGAGCGTGGCGGCAACGACGCGGAGACGCTCGCGGCGCTCGAGCAGGCCAACAGCACGCTCGATGCCCTCAACGCCGCGCTGACGGAAACCCGCCGCACGGCAAGCGCCATCGCGCAGCAGCAGACGACCGACGCCGCCGTAGAGCAGCAGCGCTACCTGACCATCGCGCGTGAGTTCTCGCAGGCTGGCGACCGTATGGATGACCTGCGCCGTGAGACGGCCCAACAGCTTGGCGCCAACCGCGAGGGCATCGAGCACCGCCTGGACAAGGTGCGCGAGACGGTCGATGCCCAGCTGGGCGCCATCCGCAAGGACAACAACGTTCAGCTCGATCAGATGCGCGCGACGGTGGACGAGAAACTCTCCCGTACGCTCAACGATCGCCTGTCTGCATCGTTTAAGCAGGTGAGCGACCAGCTCGAGGCCGTGTACAAGGGCCTGGGCGATATGCAATCTATCGCCACCGGCGTGGGCGACCTTAAGCGCGTGCTGGGCAACGTCAAGGCGCGCGGCATTTTGGGCGAGGTGCAGCTGGGCGCAATCCTGGCGGACATCCTTACGCCCGACCAGTATCTGGAAAACGTCGCCACTAAGCCCGGCGCCTCGGAGCGCGTTGAGTTTGCCGTCAAACTGCCGGTAGACGAGGGCGATCCCGTGCTGCTGCCGATTGACTCCAAGTTTCCCGGCGATGCGTATGAGCACTTGCTCGACGCGCAAGAGTCGGGTGATGTCGAGGCCGTCGCCGCAGCGCGCAAGACGCTCGATATGATGGTGAAGCGCGAGGCCAAGGACATTTGCGAGAAGTACCTGAGCGTGCCCTCGACGACCAACTTTGGCATTCTGTTCGTGCCGTTTGAGGGCCTGTACGCCGAGGTCGTCAGCCGCCCCGGGCTTATCGAGACCCTGGGCCGCGACTATCACGTCAACGTTGCCGGCCCCAGCACCATGGCCGCCATCCTCAACAGCCTGCAGATGAGCTATCAGACGTTTAGGCTGCAAAAACGTACCGACGACGTGCTGCGCGTGCTTTCCGCCGTCAAGGCTGAGCTGCCGCGCTATCAGGCGGCGCTGCGTCGCGCGCAGCAGCAGATCGAGACCGCGGGCAAGACGGTCGAGGGCATTATCACCACGCGCACTAACGTCATGGAGCGCAAGCTCAAGGACATCGACGCGCTGGAAGACGCGCGGGAGGCCGACGAGATTTTGGGCTTGGAGTCTGCAGGCCTGCTCGCAGACCAAAAAGACGAGGACTAGTTGCATCTAACGGCGGGGCGCCTGCGTAAGCACTGCGCGGGCGCTTTTCGCATCGTGCTTGCCTGAAGTGCGCTTTAGTGTGCAACAATGGCGTTTCGCCCTATCAGACGTGAAAGGAAGCCCATGTCTCAGAGAAGCACCAGCCCGCTCAAGCGCTCCACCGTGCGCCGCACGTTGCAGCGTTTTTGGGATGTCACGCGCACGCAGCCGCTGATCGTCTTTCTCTCGGTATTCTCGTCGGCGGGCTATATCTTTTTGCTTACGTTTGCCAACACCTACGTGATGGCGCTTATCGTCGACCGCGTCCAGGCCGGCCCCGTGGCAGGCGACCAGGTGTTTGAGGTCTTTGGTCCTTACATTCTGGCGCTCGTGCTCGTTAACCTGGTAGGCCAGATTCTCTCCAAGCTGCAGGACTACACCGTCTACAAGCTCGAGATCGCGGGCAACTATCACCTGGCGCGCTTGTGCTTCGACACGCTCTCCAATCAATCCATGACATTCCACACCAGCCGATTTGGCGGATCGCTTGTGAGCCAAACGAGCCGTTTTATGAGCGGCTACACGGGTCTGGTGGACGTGACGGTGTATTCGCTCATCCCCACTATCACCTCGGTTATCTGCACGGTAGCGGCGCTCGCTCCGGTGGTGCCCGCATTTACCGTGATCCTGGTGGGCATCATGGTCGTCTACATTGCGTTTGTCTGGCTTATGTACAAGCGCATCATGCCGCTTTCGGCCGCGACGTCCGCCGCGCAGAACAAGCTGTCGGGCGTGCTGTCCGACGCGGTCACGAATATCCTGGCCGTCAAGACCTGCGGGCGCGAGGACTTTGAGCGCGACCTATTCGATACCGCCGACCGTGCCGCGCGCGATGCCGAAACGGTATCGATGCACGCCATGATGCAACGCAACTTTACGACCTCAGGCCTTATCGTCATCACCATGGCCGTGGTGAGTGTGTTCGTGGCGGGCGGCAACGCGTGGTTTGGCATCTCTGCCGGCGCGCTCGTCATGATCTTTACCTATACGTACAACCTCACCATGCGCCTGAACTACGTGAGCTCCATGATGCAGCGCATCAACCGCGCGCTGGGCGATGCGGCCGAGATGACGCGCGTGCTGGACGAGCCGCGTCTGGTGGCAGACGGCGAGAATGCCCCCGAGCTCAAGGTGTGCGAGGGCGCGATTGATTTTGAGCACTTGAGCTTTGCATACCGTGACGCCGCGGCGGGCGAGAGCGTGTTCGACGACCTGACGCTCCATGTGGCGGCGGGCCAGCGCGTGGGCCTGGTGGGCAAATCGGGCTCGGGCAAGACGACACTCACCAAGCTGTTGCTGCGCCTGGACGACGTTCAGGGAGGCCGCGCGCTCGTGGACGGCCAGGATGTATCGCACTGCACACAGCAGAGCCTGCGCCGTCAGGTTGCCTACGTGCCGCAGGAGGCGCTGCTGTTTCACCGCTCCATTCGTGAGAATATCGCCTACGGCCGCCCCGACGCCACCGACGAACAGATTCGTGAGGCAGCGCGCCTGGCCAATGCCCTGGAGTTTATCGACTGCCTGCCCCATGGCTTTGACACCATGGTGGGCGAGCGGGGCGTTAAGCTCTCGGGCGGCCAACGCCAGCGCGTGGCCATCGCCCGCGCCATCCTCACCGACGCGCCGATTCTGGTGCTCGACGAGGCGACGTCTGCCCTGGACAGTGAGTCCGAGGCGCTGGTGCAGGAGGCGCTCGAGAACCTGATGCGCGGGCGCACCTCCATTGTGGTGGCGCATCGCCTGTCCACCGTGGCGGCGCTCGATCGCATCGTGGTGTTGGCGGACGGTGAGATTGTCGAGGACGGCACACATGCGCAGCTTGTCGAGGCGGGCGGCGAATACGCAAGCCTGTGGAGCCGCCAGACCGGCGCATTTTTGGAGGCTTAAGGCCCCCGTACGTGGGACAATCGTTTCCGTGAAGTTATGTTTCTGCCGAGCCGAGGAGTCGTTATGCCACGCGAGACCAATGCCGCCAAACGCGAGCGCGCCATCGAGGTGTGCGAGCGCCTTAACCGTCGCTATGGCCCGGTCGAGTGCTTCTTGGACCACGAGAATCCCTTTAGGCTGCTCATCGCGGTGCTGCTCTCGGCGCAAACGACCGACGCGCAAGTCAACAAGGTGACGCCGCGGCTGTTTGCCCAGTGGCCCACGCCCGAGGCCATGGCCGGGGCGAGTGTTGCCGACGTGGCGGACACGATCAAGTCGCTTGGCTTCTACAAGAGCAAGGCCAAACACGCCGTGGAAGCGGCGCAGATGATCGTTGCCGATTACGGCGGTGTAGTGCCGGCGGATATGAAGGAGCTCGTCAAACTGCCGGGTGTGGGGCGCAAGACGGCGAACATCGTGCTCAACGTGGGGTATGGCATTGTGGAAGGCATCGCGGTGGATACGCACGTCAACCGTATCGCGCATCGCCTGATGCTGAGTCCCAAGACGCACGCCAAAGAGCCGCTCAAGACCGAGCAGGATCTGCTCAAGATCTTGCCGCACGAGTATTGGGAGTCGGTCAATCACCAGTGGATCACCTTTGGCCGCGAAATCTGCGACGCCCGCAAACCCAAGTGCGACGAGTGCCCACTGGCAGACCTTTGCCCCAGCGTGCGCGTGACGGGGTAGGGCCCGGCACGTTTTGCCAGCGTCCGAAGGCTGTGGCCAATGTTGCGCAACACATTTGGGCCGCGAAGGCTCAATATGATGGCGACAGATGCCGTTTGTTGTGAGGAGATGCCCGAATATGTTTTGCACCAAGTGTGGCTCCGAGATGCCCGACGGAACCGATTTTTGCACGAACTGTGGGGCACGCATGGGCACCGCTTCTCCGGCGGCCGCGCCTGCTGAGCCCGCATCGATGCCGGCGGCAGGGATGCCTCCCGTGCAGAAGAAGTCGCATAAGCGAGCGGTGATTATCGGCATATGTGCAGCGGGCGTGCTCGTTGCCGGCGGCGCTGCGCTGGCGCTGACCGGCGTGCTGGGTCCGCTTGGGCAGGGCAATTCATCGCAGATTACGGTGCTTGGGTCCGACGAGGGTTCGGCCGAGCACAAGGACAAGGGAGGCGCCAAGGAGGAGCCTGCTGAAGAGCAAGAAGAGTCGGAAGAGCCCGAGCAGACGGGCAGCAGTGTAAAGGTCGACCTCAACGACCAGGCAACCTATGCCGCCGCGAATCTGTTCCTGTCGAACTTTACGGAGGAACACTTCGATCGGGACTGGTATCAGGCGGGCGACTTCGATTCGACTGACGGACTTTCTGATGACGAGAAATACAAGCTGGTTAAGTTTATCTGGTGCCATTTTATTGACAACGCGCCGTATCGAATCGAGAAGGGTGACTATGACAACGGCAATCGCCAGCGCGTGGCGACTGATGCGGTCAATAGGGAACTCAACCGCTTGGCGGGCCTGACGCTTTCCGATGCCGATATGACTTATGACAGAACGCCGGAGGGGCAGGCGATTCCTGATTCGGCCGAAGCGCATGACGGGTACCTGTATCTGAAACAGGAATACGGCCAGGGAAATTACAACCCATCGTGTGCCATCGTTACGGGCGCGGCTGACCTTGGCGACAACATCTACGAGCTCACCTATGAGGTTTACAGTGCTGGCGGCATGTTACTTCCTTCCGACATCCCCGAGAGCACCTACGGCCTGCCAAAGAACCAGTTCATCGCCGCAATTCAAGCGGACGCATCCATGGGCCGTACCGAGACTTGCACGGTCCGCGTCGCGCAGGGCGACGGCGCTCCGATCTTCACACTGCTTAAAATGGGCGTCTACGACTAGACTCGGCGTATAGCTCACTCTGATAGCGCCAGACGGCTTGCCCGTCTGGCGTTTTTTGCGGGGCTGTGCATGCGCTTGAGCAGGAGTATATGTCGCCGCCTGCCGCCCCATGCAAAAATGTGTTGCTAATTTAGAAGCTTATTCAAGCGCGCCGAAGTCGCGGCGTGCTGGCGTAGCATGAGCAAAAAATCAAGCAATGGAGGACAACGTGGCAACATTGAAGACGCGAGAGCTTGAAGATTACTTTGAGCGCATCGTGCGCACACGCGAAGGTGACATACCTGGTCGTCGCAAAGGCGACGAATACTTGTCTCAAACCCATGCGCTCTACCATGGCGATCCTGCGCCCTGGGCTCTGACGCCAAAGATATTCGACAAGGATATGACGGCGCTTCTTAAGGAGGCCGCCGAGCGCATGTACGGCATTATGGACAAGGTGACGCGGTCGTTTTGTTCCGATGCCTCCGTGCGTGCGTGGTTTCGCATGGATCCGGCTTTTGCTGACCTGTGCGCTATGGATGCCGGCTATGACTGTCAGATTCCCCTCGCGCGTGTCGATATCTTTCTTGACGAGGACACCGGGTCGTATACGTTTTGCGAGCTCAATACCGACGGCAGTGCCGGAATGGTAGTGACCGATGCGGTCAGTCAGGCTGTTCGGATGACGCCCTCCTTTGAGGAATTTGCATCCGACCATCCCGGCTTTCGGCAGTACGACTTGTGCGGTAGCTGGATAGATGCATTGTTTGAGACCTATGCAGAGTGGAAGCGGGTCCATCCTCGCCGCACCGAGGATGGTGCACGATCGGACGACGGGGCCCGCGTTGACGAGGGGCTCTATGCGCCACAATCAAAGATATATCCCGCTTCGGTGGCAATCGTCGACTATTCGGAAAGCATTGACTTGGAAGATGCGGCTCATTTTGTCGACCTTATGAGGCGGCGGGGTGTAGTCGCACGCTTTGCGGATGTGCGCGACCTGCGGATTGCCGAAGACGAGAGCGGTGCTAGGCGCCTGTGCGATGCCGTCGGTCCTATTGATTGCGTTTGGCGGCGTGCGGTGACCGGCGAGCTGTGGGATAAGCCGTGCGACGGACGTTCTGCCTTAATCGAGGCTGCCCAGGAAGGGCTTTCGTGCATCGTCGGTGGATTTAGAACATGGCCGTGCGCGACTAAGACTGTTTTTGCGTATCTGTGGTCTGAGGCGGGTCAGTCCTTGTTAAGCCCGGAGGAGCAGGCGTTTGTCCGGGAGCATGTGCCCTATACCGAGATCCTGGACGAAAGCACCCAGTTGTCGCGATTTGCCGAAAAGGATCGATGGGTTGTCAAGCCGTGCGGCGGCTACAACGCGGTTGGCGTTGTCGCCGGTTTGGATGCCACAGAACAGGAATGGTCCCAAGTGCTTGCTCGCGCTGCGGCCGCTGGGGCGATTGTGCAGGAGTATGCTCAGCAGTATCAGACTCCCTGCTTGCGTGGAACGCTTGTCGATGGGCCGCATCGAGGAGAGGCGCCCAAAGGACTTGTGGATGATCTTGGTTTTGCGCCCGCTTCTAATATGGAAGGCCTGTACCTGTATCGCGGCCGTTTTGCGGGCGTGTACACACGCGTCGGTTTTGCCAACACCATAGGTGAGTGGACGAGCCGCTTGAACGTCGCAAGCTTTTTTGAGGAATAGCCGTTTCTTGGGGAGCCTTCCGTGGTTGCGGCGTTCGACGTGACGGGGAGATTTTGGCGAAGCCGGTGAGTCCAGTTCTATCTGGCGTTTTTGTTGCGGGGCTGGGCGTACGCTTGAGTCGGAGTCCTCTCCATGCGCTACCATGACAGGCAACGAATTTGACGAACGACCCGCCGAGCTTGCCTCGGCGGGCTTTTGGCGTTGCAATGCCGGAGGAACAGCATGCTCATTCACCGTATAGCCGCGCAGCTCTACACTGCCGAGGCACTGCAGACCGTCGAGGCCGGACTCGATGCCGGCGAGGACGTGACGCTGGCTGTGTCGCAGTCGGGCCGCACGCTTATGGCGGCCGCCCAGTTTGCGCGCCGCCCGCGCCCGACGGTCTACATTGTAAGCGGCGAGGATGCGGCCGATCGCGCCGCGCGCAGCCTTGCCGCCTATGTGGGCCTGGCGCACGTGTGCCGCTTTCCCGAGCGTAAGGACTATCCGTGGCGCGAGCAGGCGCCCGACGACGCCGTGGTGGCGCAGCGCTGCGAGGCCCTGGGACGCATCGTGCGCGGGGACAACTGCATCATGGTTGCCTCGGCCCGTGCGCTGCTGCGCTGCGTGCCGCCGGTCGAGAGTCGCTATTGGGAGTCCACCACTTTTGCGGTGGGCGAGGAGATTCCTTTTGACGAGGTGCCGCAGCGCCTGGTGGGCATGGGCTACACCAATGCCGGTGCCGCTGATGCGCCCGGTCTGTTCCGCGTTCACGGCGACACCGTCGAGGTGTTTCCCGCGCAGGAAAAGGCTCCCGTGCGCATTGAGTTCTTTGGCGACGAGATCGATCGCATACGCCGCATGGTGAGCTCCACGGGGCAGACCATCGGTAACGAGGACAGTATCGAGATCTTCCCCTGCCGCGAGCTGGCGCTTACCGACGAGGCGGTCCACAACATGCATGTGGCGCTCTATCGCGCCAGCCAGGACGATAGCAAGCTGGCGGCGCTGCTCGAGATGGTGGATGCGCGCATCGTCACGCCCGAGCTCGACCGCTTTTTGCCGGTGATGTACGGCCAGACCGTAAGCCCGTTGGCGCACGTGAGCGGCAAGGCACTCGTGGTTCTGTCCGAGCCGCGCTCGCTGTTCGACGACTGCCTGCGCGCCTACGAGGATATTGAGGCCCGTGCCGGCGAGGCAGGGATTGACCGCCTGGATGGTCTGTACGTGCGCGCCCAACAGCTCGATTTTGGTGCCCAGCAGCGCCTGAACTATGTGAGCCTCATCCGTGCCGGCGGTGCGGTGACGGCCGAGCTCAAGATTGAGCAGCCGGCCATCGCAGGCTCGGACAACCGTTTTATGACGCGCATCCAGGAAGTCGTGGGCAAGCGCTATGCCTGCGTGTTTGCCATTCCCGACCGCGGTGCGCGCGAGTCGATGGAGCTCACCTTTGGCGACGAGGGCATTACCTTTGAGGAATCGCTGACCGCGGCGCCCGAAAATGTCGGCGCTATCGGCGACCGCGTGCGCGTGGCAGCGGCGGATTCTGCCGATCGCACCGCCCGCCAGGAGGCCCACGCTTCCATTCGCGAGCGCAAGGCCGATGCGCTCAACGCCCGCTCGCTCGAGGCGGGCGCGGCCCAGGCTGCCGCCGGTGCCGCCGTGCCCACCATCTCGCGCGGACGCGTGACCTTTGTGGACGCCGCCCTGCCGCAGGGCGTGGTGGTGCCCGACGCCAACCTGGCCGTGTTCTCAATCGCCGACCTCAACGCCCGCATGGACGCCAACCGCGCGCGCAGCCGCCGCAAGGTGGACATTACGCAGATTACCTTCCCGTTTAAGCCGGGCGACTACGTCGTTCACGCCACCCATGGCATCGCGCTCTTTAGCGAGATCGCGCGCCAGG
Organism: Collinsella aerofaciens; assembly: GCF_963360655.1. Lineage (NCBI taxonomy): Bacteria > Bacillati > Actinomycetota > Coriobacteriia > Coriobacteriales > Coriobacteriaceae > Collinsella > Collinsella aerofaciens. The sequence goes on along the minus strand of NZ_OY725712.1, from coordinate 933,405 downwards.
AAGTGGGCGGCAAGGAGCGCGACTACTTTTTGCTGGAATACGCCGACGGCGACAAGCTCTACGTGCCGCTGGAGCAGGTCGACCGCATCACGCGCTATGTTGGTCCCGACGGCGACAAGCCGCGCCTGACCAGACTCAACACCGCCGACTGGACGCGTGCCACCAACAAGGCGCGCAAGAATGCCAAAAAGCTGGCGTTTGACCTGGTTGACCTCTATACGCGTCGCTCATCGATCACCGGCATCGCCTGCCCGCCCGATACGCCCGAGCAGATCGAGATGGAGCAGAGCTTCCTCTACGACGAGACGCGCGACCAGCTGGAGGCCATCGCCGACATTAAGGCCGACATGGAGGCGCCCAAGCCCATGGACCGCCTGCTGTGCGGCGACGTGGGCTTTGGCAAGACCGAGGTCGCCCTGCGTGCGGCGTTTAAGTGCGTGGATTCCGGCCGACAGGTCATGGTGCTCTGCCCCACGACCATTCTGGCCCAGCAGCACTACGAGACGTTCTTTGAGCGCTTTGCCCCGTTTGGCCTTGAGGTCGAGGTGCTCAGCCGCTTCCGCACGCCGGCACAGCAAAGGCGCGCGCTCAAGGCGTTTGCCGAGGGCACGATTGATGTGCTCATCGGCACGCACCGTCTGCTTTCGGCCGATGTGAACCCCAAGAACCTGGGCCTGGTGATTATCGACGAGGAGCAGCGCTTTGGCGTGCAGCACAAGGAGCAGCTCAAGAACCTGCGCGAACAGATTGACGTGCTCACGCTTTCGGCCACGCCTATCCCGCGTACCATGCAGATGGCTACGAGCGGCGTGCGCGATATGAGCCTGATCACCACGCCGCCGACCGGGCGTCGTCCCGTGATCGTGCACGTGGGGGAGTACGACCCCGATGTGGTGAGCGCGGCGATTCGCCTGGAGGTGGGCCGCGGCGGCCAGGTGTACTACGTGTCCAACCGCGTTAAGACCATCGATGACGCCGTGGCGCGCGTGCATGAGGCCGCGCCCGAGGCGCGCGTGGGCGTGGCACACGGCAAGATGAGCCCGCGCGAGGTCGAGGACGTGATGATTGAGTTCGCGACCAAAAAGATCGATGTGCTCATCGCCACGACCATCGTGGAGAGCGGCATCGACAACGCAACGGCCAACACGCTGATCATCGAGGACTCGCAGCGCCTTGGCCTGGCGCAGCTCTACCAGCTCAAGGGCCGTGTGGGCCGCTCTGCCACGCAGGCCTACGCGTACTTTATGTTCCCCGGCGAGCTGCCGCTCACCGAGGAGGCAACGGCGCGCCTGACCGCACTTTCCGAGTTCCAGGACCTGGGCAGCGGCATGCGCATCGCCATGCGCGACCTAGAGATCCGTGGCGCCGGTTCGCTTATGGGAGCCGAGCAGCACGGCAACCTGTCGAGCGTGGGCTTTGATCTGTTTACGCAGATGCTGGGCCAGGCCGTGGCCGAGGCGCGCGGCGATGACGACGCCGGCGTGGAGGCGGCGAGCGTGGGCATTAACCTGCCGGCCGACTACTTCTTGTCCGAGGAGTACCTGCCGGCGGTGGACCAGCGCGTGCTCGTGTACCGTAAGCTCGCAGCGGCCGAGGACCTGGAGAGCATTGACGAGGTGCAGGAAGAGACCGAGGCCGCGCATGGTGAGCTGCCGTTGGCGGGACTCAACCTGTTCAATCGCGCGCGCATTCGTATTCGCGGCGAGCGCCTGGGGCTCGAGAGCGTCACGCTCAGCGGCGGACGCATCACGTTTTTGGGCGTCGACGTGCCCAAGAAGGTGGCCTATGAGCTTAAGACTCGCTATGGCGCGGTGAACTTCCCCAAGAGCCGCAAGCTCTCGGTGCCCTACAAGGCGGGCGCCGGTGCGGGCAGCGGCCTGGGCCGCGGCCTCGATGCCAACGACGGCACCGGCCCGGTGGCGGCCGCGCTCATGCTGCTGCGGCAATTGGGTGCTAGCGACGACGACTAACGGGTCGACGCTGCAAACGCCCCATTTGGGCACTCTGGCTCCATCGAAAGGAAAGCATGTTCGGATACATCTATAAGAAAGATGTCGCCATTATCGCGGTTGTCCTGGGCCTTTGTCTGGGCGTGGGCAGCTTCTTTGATTATCAAATCTCGAGTGCGCTGTTCAACATCGGCAGCATGTACGGTCGCTTTGTCGAGGCGGCCGGTGAGCTGCCGTTCGAGCTGACGGCGAGCATCGCGGGCGTTATGCTCGTGCGCTCGGCACGCCCCGATTCCAAGGCGAGCAAGTGGCTCGCTGCGCTGGGCGTTTTGATCAACGTGGGTTTGGTCGGCTACGAGATTATCGGATCGCTGCGCGTCGGCGGCAAGCTTATTGCGTTTCAGCTGGTTCTGACGTTTGCGTTGGTCATCGCAGCCAACTTCATCGCCTACCGCCTCACGCGCACGACCGAGCCCGACGAGCTTACGCGCTGGGCGTTGATGGTGCTGGCCGTGTGGGTCGCTCAGGCCATCATCCTCAACGTCATTGTTAAGCCGTTATGGTCGCGCCCGCGCATGCGCGTGATCGAGGTCACGCCGGGGCTCAATTTTCAGCCGTGGTGGGTGATCGGCAACCCCGACAAGTGGGCCTATATCGCCGCCGGCGTGATTAAGGACGGGTTCAAGTCGTTTGCGAGCGGACACACGGCGCATGCGGCGATCGGCCTTATGCTCGCCGGGCTTCCCGCGGCAGCCTTTAAGGAAAAACCTTCGCGTCGCCGCGTGATTTTTTGGGCGGCGGCTGTGATCGCGGCGCTCGTCGCCTTTGGGCGCATCGTGATCGGTGCGCACTTTTTGAGTGACGTGAGCTGCGGTTTTGCCCTGGTACTGGCACTTGAGTGCCTTGCCGCGCGCATTGCCTATCCCAACGGCGTACAATAGCCCCGTTTGAATCATCGGGCCCGTGCCCGGCTAGAGAGGATTGCCATGCTCGCGTTTAACAACGATTATTCCCACGGCGCACATCCGGCAGTGCTGCAGGCGCTCGTCGACACCAATATGGAGCCGCAGCCCGGCTACGGTACCGATGCGCACACCGAGCGTGCCAAGCAGCTTATCCGTGAGGCCTGTCAGGCCCCCGATGCCGACGTGTTTTTTCTGGTGGGCGGCACGCAGGCCAACGCGACGGTGATCGACATGCTGCTTGCGCCCTACGAGGGCGTCGTTGCTGCCGAGACTGGCCACGTCGCCTGCCACGAGGCGGGCGCCATCGAGTTTGGCGGCCACAAGGTGCTTACCATCCCCGGCTACGAGGGCAAGATGCACGCCGAGGACCTCGAGAACTATATCCAGGTGTTCTACGAAAACGAGAGCTACGAGCACACGGTGTTCCCGGGCGCCGTGTACGTGAGTCTGTCGACCGAGTACGGCACGCTGTACTCCAAGGCCGAGCTCGCGGCGATTCATGCGGTATGCCAGAAGCGTGAGATTCCGCTGTTTGTGGACGGCGCCCGCCTGGCCTATGCGCTGGCGTCCGATGAGTGCGATATTACCCTGCCCGAGCTGGCACAGCTGTGTGATGTGTTCTACATCGGCGGCACCAAGTGCGGCGCGCTCTGCGGCGAGGCTGTGGTGTTCTGCGGCATGCACGCTCCGGCGCATCCCATTCCGCGTATTAAGCAGCACGGTGCGTTGCTGGCCAAGGGCCGCCTGACGGGCGTGCAGTTTGAGGCGCTCTTTACCGACGGCCTGTATTTTGAGATTGGTCGCCAGGCGATCGAAACCGCGCAGGCGCTTCGTCGCGTGCTGCACGAGCGCGGTTACCAGTTCTTCTTGGAGACGCCCACAAACCAGCAGTTTGTGATTCTGCCCAACGAGGACATGGCCCGCATTCGCGAGCATGCCTCGATTGAGTACTGGGAAAAGTACGACGAGACCCACACCGTGGTGCGCTTTTGCACTAGCTGGGCCACGACGCAGGAGGACATCGACGCGCTGGCGGCTGTCCTGTAGCCTGATGTAATGACAAGGGGTCGCCCTGCGCCTGAGCTTGGCGCAGGGCGGCCTTTGCTTTTGGGGGAGAAGGGTTGTATGACCGAGATGTCCGAGCCGACGATTCGCCTGGCGACGCCCGATGACGCGCCGGCGTTGCTTGCCATCTATGAGCCGTATGTGCGCCAGACGGCGATTACCTGCGAATACGAGGTGCCGAGCGTTGAGGAGTTCGCCGGGCGCATCGAACGCACGCTCGAGCGCTATCCGTATTTGGTGATGGAGCTGGACGGGCGTCCGGTAGGCTATGCCTATGTGAGTCCACTCAACAGCCGCGAGGCATACGACTGGTCGGTCGAGACATCGATCTACCTGGCACGCGATGTGCGCCATGGCGGGCTGGGTCGCAAGCTGCACGACGCGCTCAAGCAGTGCCTGATCGCGATGGGCATCACCAACATGTGCGCGCTCATCGCCGTGCCGCACGATAAGGACGACGAGTATCTGACGCACAACAGCCAGGATTTCCATGCCCATATGGGATATCGCCTGGTGGGTGCCTTTGACCGCTGCGCCCAAAAGTTCGGTCGCTGGTACGACATGTGTTGGATGGAGCTGGTCCTAGCCGAGCGCGTCCCTAACCAACCTAAGCCAACCTGGTTCCCCGATCTCCTCGCCTAAAACTACTACAAAGGTGCCTGTCCCCTTTGTGGTGGTTTTGGCAGGTTAGCCGATGGGCTCGGTGTATTTGGCGCGGTCGGTGCGTTGGATGCGCTTGGAGACATGGAGCGGGCGGCCGTCGGTGTCGTAGACGTAGTCGGTGATCAGGATCAGCGCCTGCCCGCGTTCGACGTTGAGCAAAAACGCCTCGTTTTGCGAGGCATAGCACACCTCAAAGGTCTTGTGCCCCTGTGCCGGCGCGCGATGGAATTCCTGGCGCAGCGTCGCGTAGAGCGAACCATTGATATCGCGATCGATGAGTGCTTCAAAGCTCGGTGGTAGATAGGTAGTCTCCAGGCACAGCGGCACATCGTCCAGATAGCGCAGGCGGACGAGCTTGACGAGCTTGCTGCCCACAGCGGCGTCGAAGAACTTGGCCACACTGCCCGCCGCCTTGGCAAAGCCCGAGTCCACCGTGCGCGTGGTGGGCTTCATGCCCTGGCCTTCGACCTGCTTGGTATAGCTCGAAAACACCAGGTTGTTTTCGTGCACCTCGGGCGTGTCGGCCACAAAGGCGCCGCGCCCGCGCTCGGTGCGCACCAGGCCCTCATCGACCAGCACCTTCAGTGCATGGCGCACGGTGCTGCGTGACAGACCAGACTCGTTCATAAGCTCCATCTCGGACGGAAGCTTGTCTCCGCGTGCGTAAGTGCCGGCGGCGATGCGGTCGCGCAGCGTGCCAGCCAAGCACTCATATTGGGCCAAGTTCCTTTTCGGCGAAGTGCTCATGCGACCAACCTGTACCTAACTTGTATGCTTACCGAACCAAGCATGTATCCAACATGACAACAAAACCGCTGGTAACTGATTACTGAGAATCATGCCAGCAATTTTTCTAAGACAAATATAGCATACAACTAGTCGACATCGTCAAAACATGTATGTAACTTGTATGCCGTCGACAGCATCAAACGAGAAGAAAGGCTGATGCACGATGACTACTCAGGAACAGGTTAAGGACGTCGTCTCCCAGGTTTTGGCTGACAAGGCAGACAAGGGCGGCATCAAGCGCGTCGTGTGGATTGGCGCCGGCGGATCCAACGGCGGCAACTATCCTGCCCAGTACTTTATGGAGCACGAGGCCACGCAGGTCGTGAGCTCCAGCTACACCAGCAACGAGTTCGTGCACGCCACCCCGGCCTACGTCAACGAGAACACCCTGGCCGTCGTCGTGTCCATGCGCGGCACCAAGGAGACCATCGTTGCCGCCCAGGTCGCCAAGGACCACGGCGCCAGCACCATCGCCATCTATGTTGACGAGTCCGGCCTCACCGAGGTCTGCGACTACAAGATTCAGTACGACAGCCTGGCCGTCGACGAGTCCTGCATGGGCCGCACCAACTCCGCCGTCGTGACCATGATCGCCATGGAGCTTACGCAGCAGACCGAGGGCTATGCCGAGTACGAGACCGCTATGGCCGCCTTCGACTTGGTCGACCCCATCTATCGCAAGGCCGTCGAGTATACCCGTCCGCTCGCTGCCAAGTGGGCCGAGCAGAACGCCGACAAGCCCTGCATCAACGTCATGGCCCAGGGCCCGCTCTTTGGTGCCGCCTACGTCTTTAGCATCTGCAACGTGCAGGAGATGCTGCAGATCGACTCCTGCACCATCAACACCTGCGACTTCTTCCACGGCCCCTTCGAGATCCTGGACAAGCGCACCTCGCTGTTCCAGCTCATCAGCGTCGGCCGCAGCCGCTGCAACGACGAGCGCGGCATCCGCTTCGTCAACCAGTACGGTGGCGAGCGCGTCTATCAGCTCGACGCCAAGGAGCTCGGCCTCAACGACATCAAGGACAGCGTGAGCGAGTACTTCAACCACCTGATCTTTGCCCCGATCCTCAACAACGTGTATATGCGCGCGCTCTCCGCCGTCACCCACAAGGACTACATGACGCGCCGCTACATGTGGAAGCTTGAGTATTAGTTACGCGGTTTTACCAAACCGCGTAACGGCTCGACGCTGAGCGGTCCGCATTTGGACAATCTGACGTTCAACTTCAAGGGCGCGACCAGAAGGTCAGCGCCCTTTCGTTTCACGTCACCTTGCCTCAAATGCGGCCCGCTCGCTGACTTATGCTCAACCAGCGGCGCCTTAGACGTTGGGAACGTTCCTTTTCTGCCGGCAGTTGGGGACAGTCCTAGTCGTTGGGGGACGCACTTGAATGACCAGTCATTTAAGTGCGTCCCCAATGACTACTCAATGAGTATGTGGGGAGCAGATTTTTCCGCTCGCCGATTTGTGTCTTGAAAAATGTATATAACGACTATAACGTAGTGTGAAACATATTGGAAACAATACCGAGGAGGCTGCGTTGAAGAAAAGCAATCTGGGCTATGTGCTAGTGCTGATCGCCGCGCTTATGTGGGGCACCATCGGAATCTTTGTTAACGGAATATCGGCCCTGGGTGTTTCGTCTCAGAGCATGGCGGCCTTTCGCCTGTTGTCGGGTGCTGTCTTAATGGCTCCGGTCTTGGCATTTATGGGTTGCCAGGGAGGTGCTCGTGAGGGAAAAGCCTCGGGTGCCATGGCACTGTTCAAGGCAAGTCCTAAAGAGCTTGTTCCCTGCGCGCTTCTTGGCATTATCGGCCTCGCTACCGCTAACACGCTTTATTACGAGTGCATGGGCGAGGTGGGCATGTCCACGGCCTCGGTGCTGCTTTACACCTCGCCGGTGTTTGGCGTCGTGCTCGGCCGCGTGCTTTATCGCGAGGACGTGACCCCCAACAAGCTCGTCGCCATCGTCTTTAACATTGTGGGTTGCGTGCTCGCGGTGACGAGCGGCGACCTGTCCGGTTTCCATTTCTCGGCTTGGGGCGTCGTGTCGGGTGTGATCGCCGGGCTTTGCGGTGCGCTACTGGCTGTGTTTAGCCGTATGGCTACCAAGACGCTGCATCCGCTGGCGGTGACGTTTTGGGGCTTTGTCTTTGGCGGATGCTTTATGGCAGTGCTTTCGGCTCCGTGGTCCGATGTGGCCGCGGCAATGTCCCCGCAGCTCATTCTGCTGTTCGCGGGCTTTGGCTTTATTCCGACGGCTCTTGCGTACATCTTCTATATGCAGGGCCTTTCGATGGATCTTGAGACGTCGAAGGTGCCGGTCGTGGCTTCGTTTGAAACCGTTGCGACCGTTCTGGTCGGTATTGGCATCTATGCCGAGCCCGCCGGCGCGATCAAGGTCCTGGGCATCGTGCTGGTGCTCGCGTCCATCCTGATCATGAACACTAACTTCTCCAAGCTGCGCAACAGTGCCTTTGTCGGCCATATCGTTGAGAGCATGACCTTTAAGCCCAACGCGTGGTGGACGGAGAAATCGCAGGACATGGATCTGTTCCGCGAGCGCACCGGCATCGCGCTGGAGCCCACCGTGCAGGAAAGCCCCTGGTACTTCGTGCGATAGGGGATGAGTGGGGCGCTTGATCGGGCACCGCCAAGCCAGCGCCGACCTACCCAGCCCCAACGTTTCAAGTACGTTAAACCCGTCAACGGTCGATTTTCACCCGCGAACGGTCTTTATACTAATTAGCAATATAAGCAACGTATAAGACGTTATAATGACCATAACGAAAAGGAGGAGGCAAGATGAATCAGATCATTCTCGCATCTCATGGCGGCCTGGCCGCAGGCGCCAAAGACACGCTCGAGATGGTTCTCGGCGACGTGTCGAACGTCCACGTCGTGTCGCTTGCTCGTGACGACAAGGAGCCCATCACCAACAAGGTGGACGCCATGATCGCCACGTTCAACGCGGACGACACCGTCTATGTGCTGACCGATATGCTCGGCAGCTCGGTCAACAACAGCATGGTCGAGCTTTCCAAGAACGGCACGAAGTTCACGGTTGTCAGCGGTTTCAACATCCCGCTGGCGCTCACGCTCGCTATGAGCCCCGTCCCCGTCAAGGGCGCCGAGCTCGCGGCCCTCATCAACGAGGCCCGCACCGGTCTGACCAACCCCAACGCACCGGTCGAGGCCGCCGCGGCCCCCGCCAAGAAGGCCACGGCGTCCCGTCACAGCTCCGGTCCCGCCAAGATCGTCCTCGCACGTCTTGACTACCGTCTGCTGCACGGCCAGGTCGTCTTTACCTGGACCACCAAGGTTCAGGCCGAGCGCATCATCGTCGTCGACAACGCTGCCGCCAACGATGACATCAAGAAGGGCGCTCTCAAGCTGGCCAAGCCCCAGGGCGTGCGCCTGAACGTCTTCACCGTCGAGCGTGCCCTCGCCAAGATGGACAAGCTCAACACCCTCGGCGAGCGCGTCATGTTCGTCTTTGGCAACACTGCCGAGATGCTGCAGTTCTGCCAGGGCTACAAGCTCGACGCCATCAACCTGGGCGCCACCGCCAACCACGACGGTGCCGATCAGGTCGGCGGCAAGGACAGCTCCGTCTTTCTCGACGCCACCCAGAAGGCCGACGTCAATCAGCTGCTCGACATGGGCATCAAGCTCTATGTTCAGCAGACCCCTACGTATCAGAGCGTCGACATCGACGCCAAGCTGTAATCAACCAGGCTTTTGCCTGACTGAAAGGAGAAGGGTATGAATACGTTCATCAGTGCGGTGCTCGTCGGCCTCGTCGGCGTGTTCTGCATGTGGGACTCCCGCCTGCTCGGTCGTCTTAACTTCGAGCAGCCCCTCGTTGGCGCTACGCTCGTCGGTCTGCTGCTGGGCGATGTGCCCACCGGCCTTGCCGTCGGTGCCGCCGTCGAGCTCGTGTCCATGGGCCTGGTGCAGGTCGGCGCCGCCGTTCCGCCCGATATGGTCCTGGGCGGCATCGTGGCCGCTGCCTTTGCGTGCCTGACCGATGCTTCCGCCGAGACCGCCATGACGATCGCCATCCCGGTCGCCGTCCTGGGTCAGCTTCTCGGCATCGTGTTCCGTTCCATCATCGCCGCCCTCACCCATGTGGCAGATAGCGCGATCGATAACGGAAAGTTCAAGACCGCCTACCGTATGCACATCTGCGCCGGCTCCGGTCTGTACGCCGTCATGTACTTCCTGCCGATCTTCCTCGCCGTTTTTGTTGGCACCGACCTGGTTCAGGCCATCGTCAACATGGTTCCCGAGTGGCTGTCCACTGGTCTTAACGTTTCGACCAAGATCATGACCGCCTACGGCTTGGCCCTGCTGCTCACCATGATGATCAAGAAGGGTATGACTCCGTTCCTGTTCATCGGTTTCCTGCTCGCCGCTTACCTCAACCTGTCCGTCATCGCGGTCGCTCTGATCGGTGTGTGCCTGGCTGTCGTCTTCATGGGCTTCAAGTTCAACGGTTCCCATGCAGCCGCCGGTGTCGATTCCGACTACGATCCGCTCGAAGACGACGAAGACTAAGGAGGAACACACTATGGCAACCGCAACCAAGGACGTGTCCCTGAACAAGAAGGTCAGCCAGTTCTTCTGGCGCTCCTGGGCCATCCAGGCCTCTTGGAACTACGAGCGTCAGATGAACATGGGCTTCCTCTACGGTATGGTTCCCACGCTCGATCGCCTCTATCCGGACGAGTCCGACCCCAAGCAGCTTGCTGCTAAGAAAGAGGCTTACCACCGTCACATGGCGTTCTACAACTGCACCCCGCAGACGAGCGCTTTCATCCTGGGCCTCGCCGCCTCCATGGAGGAGGAGTACGCCAAGGATCCCGAGAACTTCAACCCCGATTCGATTAACGCGGTCAAGACCTCCCTTATGGGCCCGCTTTCCGGCATCGGTGACTCCTTCTTCCAGGGCACCATCCGCGTTATCGCCTTTGGCTTGGGCGTTCAGCTGGCTCAGCAGGGCTCCATCATGGGCCCGATCCTGGCCCTTCTCATCTCCATCGTCCCCTCCGTGCTGATTACTTGGTTCGCAGCCAAGATGGGCTATCAGGGCGGCCACGAGTACCTGAGCAAGCTTCAGGGCGGCGACCTCATGGAGAAGCTCATGTATGTCTGCGGCATCGTGGGTCTTATGTCCGTGGGCGGCATGATCGCCACGCTCATCGGCGCCACCACCCCGCTGCAGTTCGCTGACGGCACTGTCGTTATCCAGGACATCCTGGACAGCATGATGCCCCAGATGATCTCCCTTGGCCTCACCGGCCTTATGTACTGGCTCATCAAGAAGAACGTCAACACCGGTTGGCTTCTCGTGATCGCCATTGTGGGCGGCATCGCCCTCTCCGCGGTCGGCATCCTGGCTTAGTCGCGACTAAGCGCCTAACCGCTTTCCCCCGGGGGCCTGCCTGGCATCCCATACCCCAGGCAGGCTTCCATCCCCAAAATGCGACAATGGGACAGTCCCTTTGTCGCATCCTCAACGGGCCGGCGACTCGGCCCAAACCACGGTAACCCTGCGAGCGCCCGGCAATGTGGCGCCGCAAAAATTGAAAGGAATGTGTCAGATGTACGAGATCGACCTTAACCTCCCTAAGCAGATCGTCGCTGACGTCCTGTCCAACCACGAGATCCACAGCGTCGCTTTCGTCGGCTGCGGTGCCTCCATGTCCGACCTTTACCCCGCCAAGTACTTCCTGGCCAACAACACGGACAAGCTGAACGTTCAGATCTTCACCGCTAACGAGTTCAACTACGACACGCCTTCTTGGGTCAACGAGCACACCTTCGTGATCACCTGCTCCCTCGGTGGCTCCACGCCCGAGACCGTCGAGGCCAACAAGACCGCCAAGAAGCACAACTGCCCGGTTGTCTCCCTCACCAACAAGGCTGGCTCCGCTCTGACCGTCGACGCCGACCACGTCATCGTTCACGGCTTCCATGCCAACTATGCTGCCAAGGCCGAGAAGCCCGCCTACGCCATCGCTCTTGCTCTCGAGATCCTTCAGCAGACCGAGGGCTATGATCACTACGAGGACATGATCACCGGCCTCACCAACATCTTCGAGCTGATCGAGAACGCTGCTCACTCCGCCAAGGGCCTGGCCAAGCAGTTCGCTCAGGACTTCAAGGACGACAAGATGATCTACTTCATGGCCTCCGGTGCCTCCGAGAAGATGGCTTATTCTAACGCCGCCTTCCTGTTCACCGAGATGCAGTGGATCGACGCTGCTTCCTACAACACCGGCGAGTACTTCCACGGCCCGTTCGAGGTTTCCACCGAGGGTAAGCCCTACGTCTTCCTCATGTCCGACGGTGCTACCCGTCCGATGGACGCCCGCGCCCTCACCTTCCTTAAGCGCATGGGCGCCAAGGTCGCTCTGATCGACTCCAAGGACTACGGCCTGGCTGACGCCGTGCCCGCGAGCGTCCTCACCTACTTCAACCCGCTGCTGCACCTCGCCGTTATGCGCGAGTACGGCAACCAGATCGCCGAGGCCCGTCAGCACCCGCTGACCATGCGTCGCTACATGTGGAAGCTTTCCTACTAATCACAAGTAAGTAAACCTTACGGGTTGATTGAAAGGGGATGGGGTTTGCGCCCCGTCCCCTTTTTTGCTCTGGGGAGGGCGTATCCGTCGCGCCACAAAACCTCAGATAAAACCTACCAAAATAAACCTGTCCCTTTTTGGCAGGTGGGAGGAGATGCGTATGATCAAAGCAGTGCTGTTTGATATGGACGGCGTGCTGGTCGATACCGAGTGGTTCTACAACCGTCGTCGCGTGGCGTTTATGGAAGAGAAGGGGTTCCATTTTGACGAGATCCCCGATCTTTCGGGGTCTAACGAGCCTGCCATTTGGGAGGCGCTGGTGCCCGACGATGTTGAGCTGCGCGAGCGTCTGCGCGTGGAGTACAAGCAAGTCTACAGCCCGGACCACCCCGTTCCGTATGCCGAGCTGCTCAACGAGCAGACGGAGCCGGTGATGCGCGAGCTGCACGAGCGTGGCGTGAAGTGTGCCATCGCGAGCTCGTCCTATCGCGAGCTCATTGACGAGCTGGTGGAGATTGCCGGTATCCCCGACGTGCTGGACTACACCATCAGCGGTCACGAGTGCAGTGCGTTTAAGCCCGACCCCGAGATCTACCTGCGTGCCATGGAGGCACTGGGGGTGGAGCCTGCCGAGTGCCTGGTTATCGAGGATTCGCCTTTGGGCATCGAGGCTGGTAAGCGCTCCGGCGCCCGCGTCCTGGCGCTGCGTCCGCACGAGGGTGTCAACCTCGATCAATCGCGAGCCGATGCCGTTATCGATAATCTGACCGACATTTTGGCCGCTTTGTAGCGTCAATCCGCCGCGAGAAGCACTGATTCACGCGTCTTTTGCTGCGGATTGGCTTAATTTGTCATCTATTTGGATCCGTTTGGCTTCGATTCGGACTAAGTGAGTAGACTTTTTGGTGCAAGACGAGCACAAAGCGCATCTGCTCTAGTAAAACCGCAGGTCACAGGGGTGGCGGTTTTGGGTGTGCTCTGCAGGTCGCGTAAAGTCTACTCACTTGTTATTTGGGCCTTTGGTCGTGGGGTTGCTGGTCCCGCTTTGGTTGTCGAGGGAGGGTGAATTGAAGCGCCCCCGCATGCTCCGTGCTACAATCGCCGACATGCCTCACAACCAGATTTGCCTTCGAAAGGAGCCCGCGTGGCGAACGCCATCGATCAGCTCACGGACCGCGTGCTCGTGCTCGGCCGCCTTACCATCGTCCGCCGCGCCATTACTGCCGTGGCGGTCACGATTTCCGCCGTTCTCCAGACATTCCTGATCCAGGCGTTCATTCAGCCCGCCGACCTGCTTCCGAGCGGTCTTACCGGCGTTGCGGTCCTGCTCGATCGCGTTACCTCGCTGGGTGGCGTTCACATCGATATTTCGCTCGGTATGCTCGCGCTCAACATCCCCGTGGCGCTCCTATGCTGGAGCGGCATTAGCAAGCGCTTCGTCATCTTCTCGATGATGCAGGTCGTGCTCTCGTCGCTGTTCCTCAACGTCTTTCACTTCGCTCCATTTTTGGGCGACAAGATCATGCTCATCATTTTTGGCGGCGTGGTCTCGGGTCTGGGCGCTGCCATCGCACTTAAATCCGGCGCATCCACCGGCGGCACCGACTTTATCGCGCTGTGGGTTTCCAACCACACGGGCAAGACCATCTGGGGCGTCATCTTTGGTTTCAACTGCTTTATCCTGGCGATCTTTGGCTTTATGTTTGGCTGGGACAAGGCGGCGTATTCCATCGTGTTCCAGTTTATTTCGACCAAGACCATCGACAGTTTCTATCGTCGCTACGATCGCGTGACGCTGCAGATCACGACGCGTAAGGCAGACGAGGTCATGACTGCCTACGTAAACCATTTTCAGCACGGCATTAGCTGCGCCGAGGTCGTCGGCGGATATAGCCGCGAAAAGATGTACCTGCTGAACACCGTTGTCTCGACCTACGAGAGTCAGGACATTATCAAGCTGGTGTGCGACGTTGATCCCGGCGCCGTGATCAATGTGTTCCACACGCTCAACTTTGTGGGCGGCTGGTGGGGTGGTCATGTCGACGAGCCCATGCCCACGGCCGTTCCCGATCCCGACAAGCCCGCACGCATGGCCAGCAGGCAGGCGCGCCTCAGCGAACAGGACAGTCTGCAGCAGGACGACGGCAAGTAGGGTATTGGCATTTTGCCGGTCCTGCGCAACCCATCCGAACGAGCCCCCCCCGAAAGCCCCGTTGCTTTCGAGAGGCTCTCGTTTGCCCAGATAAAACCTACCAAAATGAAGCTGTCGCTTTTTGGTAGGGAGGGTGTATCGTTTTATCATTATGAGGTAATATGAAACTAGACGTTATATACGTATTAGTTATTTCGATATTTCGATAAGAGTGATTAGATATGCCTGCGCCCAAAAATGCACCGCTTTACCAGCAGATTTACGACGAAATCAAGGATGCGATCGAGAAAGGTGTTTATGCACCCAAGGAGCGTATTCCGTCCGAGCTTGAGCTAGCCGAGCAGTACGACGTGAGCCGCATTACGGTGCGCCGCGCCGTCGAGGAGCTGTGCTCCGATGGCTACCTGGTTAAGCAGCAGGGCCGTGGCACCTTTGTCTCCACGCCGCACATCAACCGCCAGTTCCACGCTTCGACGCTGCAGACGTTTACCGCGCTGTGTGCCGATAATGGCATGAAGGCGGGCGCACATGTGGTCGATCGCCAGATTGTGCCGGCACGTCAAAACGAGATGGAGTTCTTTGGCCTGCAGAAGGACGCGCTGCTGCTGCACATCAAGCGCGTGCGTACGGCCGACGGCGAGCCCATTTTTGAGGAGAACATCTTTGTGCCGTTTGACGCCTACCGTGAGCTGTTGACGGCCGATCTTGAGGACAAGTCGATTTTTTCCGAGGTCGAGCGTGTTGGCGGAACGCCGATTGTCTCGGTTGGCTACCGCACGGTCGAGGCCGTTCGTGCCAATACCGAGCAGGCGGCCGAGCTGGGCATCGCTCCGCACGATCCACTGCTCAACCTGCGTGCCGGCTTTATCGGCCCCAATGGCGAGCCGGTCCTGATGGGTAAGCAGTACTACGTGGGATCGCGCTACGTTATGGTCATGTAAGTTACGCGGTTTTACCAAACCGCGTAACGGCTCGACGCTGCAAGCCCGCCAGAGCGGCAATCTGCCTTTCAACTTCGGCGGCATGACCAGAAGGTCAATGCCGCCTCGTTTCAAGGCACCTTGCTCGCTCTGGCGGGCTTTCGCTGTCCGCGCCAAAACATCGGCGTTGCCGGGCCGGCACTTGGGGACGTTCCTTTTCTGCCGGCACCTGGGGACACTCCTTAGCCGTTGGGGGCGTTCTTAAACGACTAGTCTGGGCGGCGGCCGTGTGCTGCTGTCCGCGTGGCGGCGTATAATCGGCGGCAGATGATTCTGACGTTAGGAAACCATGACCGATAGCATGCAGCAGATGGCGCTCGACACGCTCGGCGCCTATTTTGGCTACACCTCGTTTCGCCCGGGGCAGGACCGCATGGTCGATGCGATCCTTGCCGGTCGCGATGCGCTGGGTGTTATGCCCACGGGCGCCGGCAAGTCCATTTGCTACCAGGTGCCCGCGCTCATGCTGCCCGGCATCACCTTTGTGGTGAGTCCGCTGCTGTCGCTTATGGAAGACCAGACCCGTGCGTTGCTCGCGGCGGGTGCGCGCCCCAGTTATCTCAACTCCAGTCTTACCCCGGCTCAGCAAAATACCGTGCTCAAGCGGGCGCGCGAGGGCCGTTATCAGCTTATGTACGTGGCACCCGAGCGTCTGCTCGAGCCGCGCTTTTTAGCCTTTGCGCAGGAAGCCGCGGCCGAAGGCGGCATAGGCGTGCCACTCGTGGCCATTGACGAGGCTCACTGCGTGAGCCAGTGGGGCCAGGATTTCCGTCCCGCTTACCTGCAGATTCGTGAGTTTATCGATTCGCTGCCGCGGCGCCCCATCGTGGCGGCCTTTACCGCCACGGCGACCGAGCGTGTACGCGCCGATATCCAGCAAATGCTCGGCCTGCAAAACCCGGCGACCGTGGTGACGGGCTTCGACCGCAAGAACCTCTACTTCGGTTGCGAAGAGATGGGCGACAAGGCCAAGATCGCGTGGGTGCGCGACTATGTGATCGCGCATTCGAGTGAGAGCGGCATCGTGTATTGCTCGACCCGCAAGACGGTCGACGCGCTGGCAGGCGAGCTTGCCGAGGCACTGGGCCCCAGCGGCATTCGCGTGGGCCGCTACCATGCCGGCATGGGCAACGATGCCCGCCGCCAGAGTCAGCGTGCCTTTATCGACGACGACATTCAGGTGATGGTTGCCACCAACGCCTTTGGCATGGGTATCGACAAGCCCAACGTGCGCTATGTGATTCACAACAACGTGCCCGAGAGCATCGAGGCGTACTACCAAGAGGCAGGCCGCGCTGGCCGCGATGGCGATCCGGCCAGCTGTCACTTGCTGTGGAACGGTAACGATTTTCGCATGCGCCGCTTTTTGATCGACCGCGGCGATGCGGCCGACGAGGCGCTTGACGACGAGCAGCGCGCGTGGGCGCTCCAGAACCGTTATCGCCTGCTCAGCCAGATGGAGGGCTACTGCAATACCACCGGCTGCCTGCGCGAATACATGCTGCGCTACTTTGGCGACGAAGCCGCGGCCGAGCATGCGGTTGCGGCTGCTGCGGGCGGCACCGCAGACGACGCCGAGGGCTGCGGCAACTGCAGCAACTGCCTTACGCAGTTCGAGGTCGAGGACGTCACCGATATGGCCCGCGCCGCTGTGCGCTATGTGGCCGCGCGTCCCATGCGCTTTGGCAAGTCGCTGATCGCCGATGTGCTTCACGGCGGCAACACCGAGCGCATTCGCCAGATGCATCTGGACGAGGACCGCGGCTACGGTGAGCTGTCGGGCGAATCGGTCGGGCGCATCAAGGACATCATCGGCCAGCTGTGCGGCCGCGGTTACTTGGCCACCTCGCAGGGGCAGTACCCGGTCGTGGGGCTGGGCCCGCGTGCCATCGAGGTCGAGGACGAGGCGTTCGCCTTTACCGTTAAACGTCGCGCGTCCAAGCGCAAGGCCTCGGCCCGCGCCCGCCGTGCGGTTGATCTGCTGCGCGAGGAGGCCGAGCTGGATCAGCGCCCGCGCGTGGGTGACGATGCCGAGCTGTTCGAGCGCCTGCGCGCCCTCCGCAAGGAGATCTCGACGGAGCTGGAGATGGCGCCGTATATGGTCTTCTCCGACAAGGCCCTGCGCGGCCTGTGCCGCCTGCGCCCGCAGACACGCGACGAGCTGATCCAGGTTAACGGCATTGGCGAGAAAAAAGCCGACGCCTTTGGCGAGCAGTTTATGACGGCGATTGAAGAGTTTGAGTCCGAGCATGCGCGGGATGGGGCATAACGATGGCTTTCGATAGCAAGACCGACCGTACTGACGTGTCCGCCGTGCCGCTGTACCAGCAGGTCATGGACGACCTAAAGGGCGAGATCGCGCGCGGCGTGTACGCTGCCGGCTCGCGCATTCCTTCCGAGATGGAGCTCGCGAAGTCCTACGGCGTGGGGCGCGTCACCGTGCGCCGTGCCATCGAGGAGCTGTCGCGCGTGGGGTATCTCAACCGCCAGCAGGGGAGGGGTACCTTTGTGTGCGCTCCCAAGCTCAAGCGCAAGATTCGCCAGAAGGGTGACGTCCAGAGCTTTACTGAGGGTTGTGCTGCCAACGACATGGTGCCGGGTGCGCGTCTGGTGTCGCGCACGGTGGTCGCGGCGACGCACGAGGATGCGGCGTTCTTTGGCGCGGAGCCCGGCTGCGAGCTTATCGTGGTCGAACGCGTGCGCACAGCCGACGGCATCCCTGTCATGCTTGAGAACAACGCCTTTGTGCTCGCCGACCATCCCTATCTGCAGACGCTTGCCGACAAGGACCTCACGGACAATTCCATCTTTGCGCTCGTTGCCGAGCATTCGGGTCGCGCGCCGCTCAAGTCCGACCCCTGCACCGTGGAGATTGCGCTTGCCGATGCTCAGGCGGCCCCGCTGTTGGAGGTGCCGGTCGGTGAGCCGCTCTTCTATATGGAGGCGTACTTTACCGATGAGGACGAGCGCCCCTTGCTGCTCGGCCGCCAAAAGATCGTGGGCTCGCGCTACGTGTTCGACATCTAACGTCCACAGATAGAACAACATAGAACAAATTTGCTAAGATGACTTCACGGGCGTTGTTGCACGTGTTATAAATAGGACAACATAGAACGACAGCAGGTACGAGCTGCCGTCGCTCAAAACCGCCGCACAAGGAGGAGCATCAGGATGAACGCACACGATCTGATTCAGGAAATCATCGAGCGCAAGGGCAAGATTGAGAACGTCTTTTGGATCGCCTGTGGCGGTTCGATGATCGACCTGATGCCGGCCAACGAGCTGCTCAAGCGCGAGGCCACCACGTTCACCTCGACGGTCTACACGGCACGCGAGTTTTGCCTGATGGCCCCCAAGAGCCTAGGGCCGAAGTCGCTCGTTATTGCCTGCAGCCACAGCGGCAACACGCAAGAGGTCGTCGATGGCTGCGAGATGGCGTTGGCTGCCGGCGCCGAGGTCGTCGCCATGACCGACTGCGAGGGCTCCAAGATTGACAACGGCAAGTGGATCACCTGGGTCTACCCGTGGGGCGAGGGCGTGCCGCAGGCCGAGGTGCCGCAGGGCATCGGCGCTCTGATCGCCGCCGAGCTGCTCGACCAGCAGGAAGGCTACGAGGCACTCGCCGACATGTACGAGGGCCTCAAGCAGATGGATGCGCTGCTGCCCGCCGCCCGCGAGAAGGTCAACGCCGAGCTGGGCGCCCGCTTTGCCGAGCTCTGCCAGCAGCACAAGTTCTTCTATATCCTGGGCTCCGGACCCAACTTTAGCCAGACCTACGCCATGGCCATCTGCTCGCTCATGGAGATGCAGTGGCAGCACTGCTGCTACATCCACTCCGGCGAGTACTTCCACGGCCCGTTCGAAGCCACCGAGCCCGGCGTGTTCTACTTTGTGCAGCTTGGCGCGGGCGAGTGCCGCCCCATGGAGGAGCGCGCTCTTGCGTTCCTCAACACGCACACCGACACGATCATGGTGCTCGACGCGCTCGAGTACGGCGTGGGCGAGGTACCTGCCAGCGTGCGTTCGTACCTGGAGCCGATCTTCTTCTACAACATGAGCTGCGAGCTGCGCGCCGCCCGCGGCAAGGTCTTCGACCACAGCCCCGAGGTTCGTCGCTACATGGGCATCGAGCAGTACTAATATACCGGGAATAGCCTCTCACGACGGGGTCTGCGCTGCGCGCAGGCCCCGTTTTGCGTTGTGGCGGCCGGATTCGTGTCTGCGCGAAAACGAAGGTGAATACTTTTCCGCGAAGTGAACGACCTATTTTGGACCCCCGAAGCATCCACACTTTTTGACGCCAAAACTGCAGGAAAAACTTGGCGAAACCGCAGGAAGCGGCGTCTGAAAAGTGTCGATGCTTCGGGGGCTCGTTTTTGCTCGTTCACTTCGCGGAGAAGTATTCACCTTCGATTCGCAAGGGCACTGCGTGAGTCAAAAAGGCGGGCCGCGCCGGGGATTTCCGGCGCGGCCCGCTTGGTATCGCGCTTAGATTCGCAAGGTTGCGGCAGCCAGCGGCCTACTTTGCGTCGTAGGCCTCGGCGTCCCACCAGTCGAGCTGGGCAATGTTGTCGCGGATGTGCTGGCAGCTCTTGTGGAAGCCCTCGAGCTCGTACTCGGACAGGTCGAGCGTGTAGACCTCCTCGACGCCCTCGGCGCCGATCACGCACGGCAGGGATGTGAAGATGCCCTCCTCGCCATACTGGCCGGTCATGAGCGTGGAGGCGGAAAGCACGGCGTGCTCGTTGTGCAGCACGGCGGCGCAGACGCGCGCGGCGGAGTTGGCGACGGCGTACTCGGTGCACTGCTTGCCTTGGTAGGTCACATAGCCGCCCTTGCGCGCGAGCTCCTCGACCTCCATGTGGTCGAAGGCGTACTTGTCGGGGTTTTCGGCCTGAAGCTCGTTGAGGCTCTTGCCGGCGATGGTCGCGGCCTTAAAGGCGGCCAGCTGGCTAAAGCCGTGCTCGCCGATCATGTAGGCGTCGATGGACTTGGGGCTCACGCCGACCTTCTTGGAGATCTCGGTGCGCAGGCGGGCGGAATCCAGGCCGCAGCCCGAGCCGATGATCTTCTTGGGATCGTAGCCGGTCAGGTGCCACAACTCGGTGCACACGACGTCGCAGGGGTTGGAGATGCTCACGAAGATGCCGTCAAAGCCGGCGTCGACGATGCGCTTGGCAAAGGTGCGGGCGGCATCGGTGGTAAAGAACAGCTCGCCGTCGCGGTTGCCGGCGGCCAGCGCGACCTTGCCGGCGGCGTTGACGATGACGTCGCAGCAGGCCAGCTCCTCGTAGTGGTCGTAGCAGTTGACGATTTTGGTATTGTACGGGACAAACGAAAGGGAGTCGCGCAGGTCCTGGACCTCGGACGTCACCTTGGCCTCGTTGATATCGCACAGGTACAGCTCATCGGCAATGCCCTGCATAAGCAGGCTGTTGGCGACATGTGCTCCTACGTGGCCCTGGCCGACCACACCGATCTTACGCGTCTGGTACATATACGTATCCTTTCGGCCGAGTTTTTCGCGTCGAACCATTGTAACGTCCTGCCACCACTTTGCTAGACTAAAGCGCCGCAGATTTTTGGGACATGCCTTAATCTCTACTTTTGGAGTGATTTGGGCCGCTGACGGCATCGCTGGGCGATGCGCTCGCGCGGATGGGGCCGGTCGTTGTACCATAGCTGCAACTGACTCGTAAGGAGCATCCATGCCCATTCGCATTCCCGACGCCCTCCCTGCCGCCGCGCAGCTCGAGAGCGAGAACATCTTTGTCATGACCGAGTACCGCGCGCTGCACCAGGACATCCGTCCGCTGCGCGTGCTCATCCTCAACCTCATGCCCACCAAGATCGCCACCGAGACGCAGATCATGCGCAAGCTCTCCAACACGCCGCTGCAGGTGGAGGTGGACCTGCTGCGCACCAAGACGCACGAGGCCACGCACGTAAGCGCCGGCCACCTGGAGACGTTCTACCGCACGTTCGACGACATCCGCGACATCCACTATGACGGCCTGATCATCACGGGCGCGCCGGTGGAGCAGATGCCGTTCGAAGAGGTCGACTATTGGCCCGAGCTCTGCCAGATTATGGATTGGTCCACCACGCACGTGCACTCTACGCTGCACATTTGTTGGGGCGCACAGGCCGGCCTGTACCATCATTACGGTATCCAGAAGCACGACCTGCCGGCAAAGGCGAGCGGCGTGTTCGAGCATTATCTGGTGAAGCCGCAAAGCCCGCTGGTCCGCGGCTTCGACGACCGTTTCTATGCCGTGCATTCGCGCAACACCGATGTGCGCCGCGAGGACGTGGAGGCCGAGCCGCAGCTCGAGGTCGTGGCCGTGTCCGACGAGGTGGGCCTGTACATCGTCAAGTCGACCGACAGCCGCCGCTTCTTTGTCTTTGGCCATCCCGAGTACGATACCGACACGCTGCGTCTGGAGTACGAGCGTGACGTGAAGCGCGGACTCAACCCGGAGGTGCCGGCGCATTACTTCCCAGGTGACGACCCCACTGCCGAGCCGCGCAACGTCTGGCGCAGCCAGGCTCAGCTGTTCTACACCAACTGGCTCAACTACTACGTCTACCAGACCACGCCCTACGACCTGGCCCGCGCCGGCGAGGAGCACTAGGCTGCGGCCGTGGCTGCGACTGTGGCTGTGCTCACGGCATGACGAGCGTGGATTTTCGGACGTTTACAAATCGAGCGTGGATAATCTCCCACTTTTGGCTTGAAACTAGGCTCAAAACGGGAGATTATCCACGCTCATTTTTTAGGCATGTAGATGCCGATGGCTCGGCTAAGAGACGGTGCGTGCAGAGGCAAAGTCGCATTTGGCGTGGTCTTGAATCTCGACGGGTTTTTCTTTCTGATAATCCGATGGACCAAGGCGCCAAATTATGGAGACGGGGACCTCTCGACAACCACCCTACCTGCAGATATAAGTCATCAGTCTAAAACGTCCAAAGCCGTCAAGCATTTGGTCAGCGCCTGGACAGCATTTGGTCAGACTTCGCATGAAACCGTCTGGTACGTTTGCGCCGTACCAAGAGTTGGGAGGCGACATGGGAAACATGACGGCGAATCAAAGGCTTGCAAGTCACATTAAAGCATGCGAACAGCAGATGAGCTGCGTGTACGCGCGCACGGCGGCGGAGGCAAAGCAGATTCAGCGGCGGGCGGAGGCGGGAAGTCTCGAAGCGGTCATGCCGGGGCTGTATGCGCGTCCGGATTATTGGTCCGAGCTCAAGTTTCGGCAGCGTTATCTGCATCGGGTGCGGGCCCTTGCGCAAAAGCATCCTGACTGGACGTTTTGCTCCTATACGGCGGCTGTTATCTATTGCCTTTCGGTTTCGCATGCCAATTTGACGCACATCCATATCGCCGCGGCGCCGGCGCAATCGACGACGCCCGGCTCTCAGGTGATTCGCCATCGTTATGCTCGTCAAACACGGGCAATCCAGATGGATATTGCCGTGACCGATATCGATCAAACGATTACGGATTGCCTGGTCGATGCGTCGTTTGTCGAGGGACTGATCATTGCGGACTCGGCGCTTCATGAGCAGCTGTTGTCGAAGGAGCATCTCGTTGAGGCAATCAACAAGCTTGGCTTAAATCGTCGCGGTGTTGTGACGGCGCGAAGTGTTGCGCGGTATGCCGATGGCCTGTCAGAAAGCGGCGGCGAGTCCAAGGCGCGCGCCCTGATGATCGAGCGCGGCTGGCAGACGCCGGAGCTGCAAGTTGAGCTGTTCGACCCGGTTGAGCCGGGGCGGCCGTATCGCGTTGACTACTTGTGGCGTGTGGGCGACCGGCTGATTATCGGGGAGTTCGACGGATTCGTTAAAAGCGAGAAGGCGGCGGAGGAGGGCAAGCTCGCGAAGGCGCAGTTTGATGAGCGCCAGCGCGAGTCGAGGCTTTCGCTGCTTGATAGCTGCAAGATCGTGCGCTTGTGCTGGGATGATCTAAGGGATCCGACAAAGCTCGATCGCAAACTCAAAGTTGCCGGCGTGCCGCGTGCGTGTTGAGGCGGTTGCAGGACGTTGAGCCGCACGAGCGTGGAAATCCGGACACACGAGCGTGGATAATCTCCCACTTTTGGCTCGTAAGGGGGCTCAAAGTGGGAGATTTTCCACGCTCATCTTGCGGGTGCGATACAGCGGCGATCAGGCGCTGATGATATGGGGTAGCGGCAGGTCGTGGGCGTCGGTGGGAACGTGGTCGACACACTGCTCGTCAAAGGCGATGCCGACGATTTGGCATGTGGGCGAGAGCGTGGGCAGGTAGCGATCATAGCAGCCGCCGCCGTAGCCCAGGCGCGCGCCGGCGCGGTCGAAAGCCACGAGCGGCACGACAACCATGTCGAGCTCGGCGGCGGGCACGATGGGGAAGTGGTCGCTGTCGATATCCGTAGCCGCGAAGGCCCGCGTAGGGTGGGCGATAAACGGGGCTTCGGACGCATCGCCGGCAGAGACTGCCCGCATGCACATGCGCTGGCCACAAGCCATGGCGTCTGTTGCCGAGAACATGCACGGATAGGCCACGCGCCAGCCGCGTTTGGCGGCCGCAGCGGCAAACGCGGCTGGGTCGACCTCGGAACCCATCGCGGCATAGACGGCAACGGTGTGCAGCGCCGCGGCATCCAAGCGCCCCAACAACTCAACAAGCCGCGCGCATACAACAGCAGACTTTGCCGCCCGCACATCCAAATCAATAGCATTGCGCCGAGCAATCACTGCCCGCCGCAACTCAGCCTTATCCATCCCAGTCTCATCTCCCAAACCTACCAAAAAGGGACAGGTTTATTTTGGCAGCTTTTATCTGGGCAAACGCGATATGGGCAGTAAAGTCACCGCAAATATGCCTGTGAACTGCGCCCTTTGTGGTTGTTTGGGCCTGTGCGTTAATGCTATAACGCCGCAGCGATTGCTTCAGTCACAAACTTATTGAGTGACTCACCCTTCTTTGCCGCTGCCAGCGCCGCTTGCTTGTGGAGCTCAGAGCCCGTTCTTACGTTGAACGAGCCCTTAAAAGCCCGCTCGGGTTCCTTGCCTTTCTCGGCGCAAAGCTCAAGGTAATCGTCGACGGCGTCATGGAAGCATTGCTCCACTTCTTTAACCGTGGAGCCTTCAAATACGATTGCGTCCCTAATGCCGGTGACCATACCTGTTAGCACATGCTGTTCGGCATCGAACTCGACTGGGGCGAAATAACCCTTGTATGCCAAAACGTTACTCATGACTACCTCCGACATCTTGCAGAAATCGAACGATGTTTCGAATGGTCCCCGCTGTCAATTCGTCAGATGGGTGCGGCGCGTGCATTACGAACATCCTGCCATCTGATGGCCTGTAGAAGCGAACGCGCGATCCGGATGCCTTGCCTTTGTTGTCCATTTCAAAGCCATATGAAGCCATGACTTTTAAAAAATCGGTATGCCGATACGTCGAGGGGCAGCTAAGCAGTTGGGCGATGAGTTTATCGGTCCGAGTCATCCCGCCTCACATTCTGCAACTATATCCTAGTTGCAATTTAAGTCCGATGCAAGCATCCCTACTATAGAACATGTGTACGTATAGAACAAGTGTTCGAATCAACACAAAGACACCTGTCCCCTTTGCGGTGGTTTTTGCTGAAGGGCGGATGTCTGCGGCGGTTTGTCTCGATCTGTAACAGTAACTCGACATAAATGGGCCTAGCTGTTACAGATCGAGACAAAACTGGTGGGACGGGGCGGGCCGAAGTCGGGCCGCCTGCCCGGTCCGCGGCAAAAGAAAAGGTAGATTTTCAGGCATGTCCCAAAAATCTACCTTTGTGTGTTAGCCCAGCAGGTCGATGACGTTAAAGCCGGCGTTGCTCTTGGCGATGACGTCGCGGCCGCCAAAGACGCAGGTGGGTGCGACGGCCGCAATACGCGTCACATCGGCGCCGAGCGAGCGAAGCTCAGCGGGCGTGGCCGCGAGCATCTGGGCGCGGCGCTCCTCGCGCGCGTGCGGATCGAGCCCAGCCAGGTAGGTCGTATTGCGGCGCTTGGTGAGCGCGTACGGCTTCACGGGCGCGTCCATGCCGCTCACGCAGCTCACGATAAAGCCCTCGAAGGCGGCCTCGTCGGGCTCAAAGCTGCCGAGCCATGCGCCCGCGCGTTCCATGCGCTCAATCGAAGGATCGACCGCCGGGTCGCGGTAGGTGTAGAACGCCGTCTGGCGCTCGCCGGCCGCGCGGAATCCGCATCCGTACGCACCGCCCTTCACGCGGATCTCGTTCCACAGGTAGTCGTAGGAGAGCGCGTTGGCGGCAACCGCCCAGGCGCCCGTCACGTCAATGCCCAGACGGCGCGGGTCGCACGCGCGCGCAGCAAAGCAGATGTCGCTGGGGATGACGAAAGCCTCGTGACGGTCGCGCGGCTCCGGCACCACGAGCGCGTTGCGGCCGGCATCGGCGCCGTCACCCGCGTCAAGCCCCAGGTCGCCCGCGGCATCCCAGTACGCGTCAAAGTCCTCGTCGCTGCCGGTAAAGCTCGCCATGCAGCCATCGGCCACAAAGATGTGGTCTGCCAGCTCGGCAAGCTTGGCGCGCAGGCCGTCCAGTCGCTCGTCAAAGTGCTCGAGCAGATCGCGCAGGAACAGGTAGAAGTCCACGCCCGAAAGCTGCTCGCGCACCACGGCCGAAGGCGAGCTGTAGCTCATCGCGCGACCCAGCGCCGCCGAGTGGCCGTTGTTGATAAAGCCCTGCTCAAGCCCAATGCGAATCTGCGTGAGCACGTCGCGAACGCGGTCGGCGTCGGCATCCGCCAGTAGCGTGCTCGACCACACCTCGCGCGGCAGGCTCGCCAGCGCGTCGATCTTCTCGGACAGGGCGCCGGCGCTCACCAGCAGGTAGGGGCGCACGCCGTCCACGTCGGGCTGCGTCATGACCTCGGTCGTAAAGCTTAAAAAGCCCAGCTTGCCGGCGAGCAAGTTGTCGAGCTCCTCGGCCGAGTGCTCGCGCGTGGGCAGCTGCTTGAGCAGGCGGCAGAGCAGCGTCACGTAGGGCAGGTCCTCAAATGCGACGCAGCTCAGGTCGAAATACTGCATGGCGTAGGCCAGGCGGTTGGTGGGGATGCCGTGGCGCAGACAGGGGATGGGCGCGGTCGTGTCCACAACCAGCGGCGGCTCGGGACGCGCCTCGCCAATGTCGGATACACGCAGGCGCGGCAGCGTGGCCTTGTCCTCGGGCGTGTCCTCGGCCTCCTGCGCGGCACGCAGCGCGGCCGTGCGCTCGACCACGTCCGCCAGCTCGGCATCGGTCATGGCGTCGCGCTTGGTAGCCAGCTCGGCAGCTTCGGCGCTCTCCGCACCCTCGGCAGCGTCTACCGGAACCAACTCGACCAGCGCCATGTGATCGTTCTGGAGCACGAGCTCGCGCAGAAGGTCCTCAAAGTAGCTGCCGTCCAGCTCGCCACGCAGCTCCTCGTACACCGGGCCGTACTTGAGCGCCAGCGTCGCGGCGTCGTCATCGTAGAGCCAAGTGCTCAGCGCGTCGCACGCAATGGCCACGCCATCGGCGATGCCATAGTCGCGCTGGCGCAGGTCGTATTCGTTGCTGCTGATGATAGCTTCCAGGCGCTCGCGCGGAACGCCGTGCTCGCACAGGTCGCGGCAGGCGTCCTGGAATACGCGACGCAGCTCGCGCGCCACGCCGGGCTGCGCGTTCTGCAGCATGATGAGCTCGTAGGGCTGCAGGCTCTCGGCCGCGGTGTAGCTCACCACGTTGCCGCCCAGGCCGGCGGCCAGAATGGCCTTCTTAACTGGTGCCTCGTTGGAGCCCAGCAGTGCCTCGAACAGGATGTCCGCCGCGATTGTGCGCTTGCGGTCGAGCGCGCTGCCCAGCACCAGGCCCAGGCCCACCAGGGCGTTCTCGGGCGTGGTGGCCATCTCGACACGCTTATACTCGCAGGTCACGGGCGTCTGCGCATCCAGCGGATTGGGCGCCAGCGTGGACGGGTCCTCGCCGGCGGCAACGGCTGCGTCCATGCGCCGACTTGCGGCACTCGGCTGCGACAGATAGCGCTCGTCCAAAAAGGCCAGGGCGCGGTCCACGTCCAGGTCGCCGTAGAGCGTGATGTAGGAGTTGGAAGGATTGTAGTGGCGCGCGTGCGTGTTCAGGAACTGCTCGTAGGTGAGCGCGGGAATCGCGCGCGGGTCGCCGCCGCTTTCGTGCGCATAGGCGGTGTCGGGATAGAGCGCGGCGTTGACGGCGTCGTCCAGCACGCTCATGGGGTCGGACAGCGCACCCTTCATCTCGTTGAACACCACGCCGTTATAACGCAGCGTGCCCTCGCGCAGGCTGGCGGCGCTGCCGTCGCCCTCGCTCTCGGCGCCCTCTGGCAGGTCCAGCTCGTAGTGCCAGCCCTCCTGCTCAAAAATGGTGGGCTTGGTATAGATGGCCGGGTTGAACACCGCGTCAAGGTACACGTCCATCAGGTTGTACAGGTCCTGCTCGTTGGTGGTGGCAACGGGGTAGATGGTTTTGTCGGGGTAGGTCATGGCGTTGAGGAACGTCTGCATGGAGCTCTTGATTAGGTCGACAAATGGCTCCTTGACGGGGAACTTGGCCGATCCGCACAGCACCGAGTGCTCAAGAATATGGAACACGCCGGTGGAATCGGCCGGCGGCGTCTTAAAGCCAATGGCAAAGGCCTTGTTTTCGTCGTCGCACGCCAGGTACAGCAGGCGAGCGCCCGAGGCAGTGTGGCGCAGCACGTAGGCGTCCGAGTCGAGCTCGGGCACGGTCTCGCAGCGCTCGACGGCAAAACCGTGGCAGGTGGTACCGGGCACCAGCAGCGCGGCAGCAGCGGCGCGCGGGTCGGTTGAGGTGGTGGGCATATGCAGTCTCCTTTGACGCCCCAGCGGGGGCGAATCGAGTCGAATCCCCGAGAGTATACCCATATGGGGCCGCGGCTCTGCGGCGAACTGAAGACGATGTGGGTGGACTAGCCTAGCTAGGTTGATAACGAATGCCGCTGGTAGCCGCTGCACCCCGCTAAAGTGAAATAACACCCCGTTTACCGAATCATTTAGGAAATATATGGACTCCTAAAAAGTTCTAATACAATATAAGTCATCTATCTATAAGCTGCTGATTCCTTGCAAAGGTATGGTTGATATGGTTGAAGCAAATAGCGTTATCCCCCTGTACAAACAGATTGTCCGTGCGCTCTCTGATTCGATCGCCAACGGCACGTACCGCCCGGGAGATAAGCTTCCGACCGAGGCGGAGCTCATCGAGCAATTTGGCGTGAGCCGAATAACGGTTCGCTCCGCAATTAAAGAAATGGAAGATGCTGGGCTTGTTGAGAGGGCCCGCGGCAAGGGCACGTTCGTTTCGTCGGACACACAGATGTATGCCGCGGACGACCGTGAGAGCTTTACCCATTCGTGCCAGCTTGCGGGAAAACAGGCGTCTACCAGGGTTCTCGCAATGGGCTGGGACTTCCCAAGCCTGCGAGACGCGAAGTTCCTGGGCGTAGACGATACCCAAAAGGTATTGCGTAGTCGTCGTCTGCGCCTTGTGGATGACAAGCCCACGATGCTGGAAACCAATAGCTATTCTGCTGCGCTTTCTTTTTTGGAGCATGAATCCCTCGAGGATTCGCTGATGGCGGTACTCGATCGCCAGGGGATCAAGATGGGCCCCAACACGCGTACGCTCGAGGTCTGCTATGCGAGCGAGCTCGAGGCGGCATACCTTAACGTGGAGCTGGACTCTCCGCTGCTTCTGTTTGTCGATAGACGTTATGCTCCAAGCGGCGAGCCGCTTTTCATCTCCCGTCAGGTGTACTGCACCGAGCGACTGAAGTTCTACTTGTAAATTAGAGATAGATTGGTCGATTTACCGACCAATTGCTACCGTTCGCGGATTTGGAAAATAGACACACCGCGTAGGGTAGATTGCTAATATACTTTGTTATGACAATATAGTACGTCCTATTGGTATTGGAGAACTATGAATAAGATATTGCTAGCGAGTCATGGTTATCTCGCCCAAGGCATGAAAAGCTCTCTGGAGATTCTGATGGGCACTAACGACCGAATCGAGTGCCTGTGCGCCTATATCGATGACGACACGAGGGATGTCGCAGCGCTTATCGATGCTTGGATGGAGACGAGGGACCCTGCCGACTCTTGGTTTGTCGTGACTGACATCTTTGGTGGCTCTGTAAACAACGAATTCATTCAGAGGCAGACCGCCGGATCGTTTACGTTGATCACCGGAATGAACTTGCCGCTGCTGGTGGAAATGGCTACACAGCTGGACTCCCTGGATGCGGACAAGGCCAAAGCCGCGGTCGAGGGATCACGTTCGTTTATCATGCTTTGTGAGGCGGCGGACATGCTTGCCGATGTCGAAGAAGAAGAGTTCTAGTTAGTTCTGGTTCGAGCCCTAGCTAAGGGCCACGCCTGTCATTACCTTTATTACGTGCGGAGATGATTACGATGATTAAGCTTACGAGAGTTGATTACCGATTGATTCACGGCCAGGTCGCCATGTCTTGGACACATGCGCTGGACGTCGATTGCATCCTGTGTGCCAGCGACGCCGTGGCAAAAGACGATATGAGAAAAGCCGCTTTGAGGCTCGCCCGCCCCAGCGGCGTTAAACTCGTCATCAAGGATGTTGACGCTGCTATCGAGGCGCTCAACAGCGGCGTCACCGACAAGTATTCGCTGTTTATCATTGTCGAGACGATCGAGGATGCCTATCGCCTTGCTAAGGGTTGCAAAGACATCAAGGAGATCAATTTGGGCGGAACTCGAAAGTCTCCCGAGACCACGCTTCATCCGACCCCCGCGATCTTTGCGACCGAAACCGATGCCGAGCATATCCAAGAGCTTGTCAACGATGGCGTGGTTATCGAAATCCGTCAGGTCCCCAATGACTCAAAGGTATTTGCCAAGGACGTTTTCTAGCTGGAAACATGCCATTGTCTGGCATTTATTAATCAGGTCCTCCTTTCTTAAGCCCGTCGATCATTTGATCGGCGGGCTTTTTATTAAAGAAAAATCAAAAAAATCTGAAATAGTTCTTGCATAGTTAGTTATATAAAGTATTATAACGTCATGGGATGAATGAAGGGTTCATCCAAGTGAGTTAGGAGTAAGGGATGTTCAATTTCGATGAGCCTCGTTACGAGAAGGTTGTGAGCGATGCCCTCGCTCTCCGTCCTCAGATTGAGGCTGCCGTGGACAAGGTCTGCGAGCAGGGTTATTCCAACATCTTCTTCATCGGCTGCGGCGGCACCTGGGCCCACACGCTCCCGATGAAGTATTGGGTCGAGACCACCACGGCCGACGTCGACGTCCACTGCGAGATTGCCGCTGAGTTCCTCGCATGCCCGCCCAAGACCTTCAACAAGGACTCGGTCTGCGTCTTCTCCACCCGTACCGGCACCACCCCCGAGATCATCGAGGCCGCCAAGTTCTGCCAGGAGCAGGGCGCCCGCACGCTGATGTATGTCTCCAACGACAACACCCCGGCCACTGAGTACGCCGATTACAAGTTCTTCAGCTTCGCCGAGGACGACGTCCTGTGCGAGGCCATCTACACCTACCAGATTACGCTGGTCGCCCGCTTCCTCAAGAACGCCGGCGCCTTCCCCAAGTACGACACCTTCATGGAGGAGTTCGGCAACATCGCTCCGTACCTCATCAAGGCCAAGGACGCTCAGGACGAGCGCTGCGCCGCCATGGCCGAGGACTTCAAAGACACCGACTACCACATGGTGATTGGTTCCGGCATGCTCTGGGGTGAGGCCTACGACTACGCTATGTGCATTCTCGAGGAGATGCAGTGGATCAAGACCAAGTCCATCCACGCCGCCGAGTTCTTCCACGGCACCATCGAGCTGTGCGAGGAGGGCACGAGCCTCATCATGCTCTACGGCGAGGACGACACCCGTAAGCTCATGGACCGCGTGGACAACTTCACTCACATGCTCGCTGACGAGAAGGGCGTCCATGTCCGCGTGAACAAGTTCGACACCGCCGAGGTCGAGCTGCCGTTCAGCGACCCCGAGTTTCGCAAGATCGTCTCCCCGATGGTCACCTACACCATCACCGAGCGTCTGAGCTGCCATCTCGAGCACGTCCGTAACCACCCGCTCACCACGCGTCGTTACTATCACCAGATGAACTACTAATCCTCTCAAATTGCTGCGGTTGTCTGCAGGCGAGCTGCGCAGAATGCCTCGCCTGCAGACCTGTTTCTGGGGTTGATCGAAATGGTTGTCCAGTATCTTCTAGTTGCACTGGTCGCATTTATTGCGTCCATGGACGAGCAATTATTTGGCATTACGATGCTTGGTCGTCCGCTGTTTACGAGCCTGTTCGTTGGCTTGATCCTTGGCGATGTCCAGCAGGGCGTTATCGTCGGCGCTGCTTTGGAGTCCATGTTCATGGGCGCCATTATGGTCGGTGCGGCGGTTCCTCCCGAGGTCTATGCTTCCGGCGTGCTTGGCTGCGCGTTTGCCGTCATTACGGGTACGGGCACGGCAACTGCCGTCGCACTCGCCCTTCCCGTCTCCGTCTTCCTTCAGGTGTGGCGCAACTTCTGCTACGCCGTTCCGGGTGCCTTTGCCTGCAAGAAGATTGAGACCGCTCTGGCAAATCGCGATCTTGCCAAGGCGAACCTGTACCATCTGACCGTCGTGCCGCTGTCGATTGGCATTCCGTCTGCACTGCTGGTGTTTTGCTCGCTGTTCTTTGGTGCCGACCTCATCAACAATGCGCTCAACGCGATTCCGCAGTTTGTGATGGACGGCCTCAACGTTGCATCCGGCGTCATGGTCTGCATCGGCTTCGCACTTCTTATTAGGACCATGGGCGATAACAAGCTGCTTCCTTGGCTGTTCCTGGGATTCATTATGGTCATTTACCTCAAGATGGACGTTATCGGCGTCGCCGCAGCTGCCATTTGCGTCGCACTGCTCCTGGCCTTCCGCGAGGGCTCGTCCGGTCCGCAGACGGTTGCTGCAGATGAAGAGGAGGACTTCTAATGGCTACCCAGAACACCGACCTCAAAGAGGCCAAGAAGGACGCGATTATGAGCCCCGATATGTATCGGAGCATGTTCCTTCGCCAGTTTACGAGCCAGTGCTCGCAGTCGTACGACAAGATGATGGCAATGGGCTTCATGTACACCATTCAGAAGCCCCTGCGAAAGATCTATCCCAACGACGACGATTACTATGCGGCGCTTGATCGCCATACCGAGTTCTTTAACATCACGCCTCATGTGCTTCCGTTTGTAGCCGGCCTTACGGTTTCGATGGAAGAGCAGGCGGCTGCCGATAAGAACTTCGACACGTCCTCGATTAACGCCATGAAGGTCGGCCTCATGGGACCGCTTTCCGGCATTGGCGATTCGTTCTACTGGGGTACGTTCCGCGTGGTCGCCGCCGGCATTGGTATCGGCATCGCGTCGACGGGCAACCCGCTCGGCCCCATCGTGTACGCGCTCATCTACTCCGTGATTAACTTTGCAACGCGTATCGTCGCCGCCCATCTGGGATACGACCTGGGAACCAAGTTCCTGCAGCAGTCCGAAGAGAACAACCTTATGTCTCGCATGACGCATGCTGCCGGTGTCCTCGGAATGACCGTTATCGGCGCCATGATTGCGGCACAGGTCTCGCTGTCCACTGCTTTGACCTTTGACGTGGGTGGTTCGGAGATTGTCCTGCAGGATCTGTTCGATTCGATCTTCCCCGGTCTGCTGCCCTTGCTGGCAACGTTCGCTTGCGTTGCCCTGTACAAAAAGGGTGTCAAGACCATTTGGATTATTATTGGCATCTTCGCGATCTGCATCATCGGAACGGGCTTGGGAGTGTTCGCGGCGGCGTAATGTTGACTGCTATGCTCGCGCGTTGGATAACTAACTGACCGTTTGAAAACGGGGTTCGGCGTAAGGCCGGCCCCGTTTTTTGTTTGAGGGATTTTCCGACCGTCCAAAAATCAACGCTCGTCCATCACCCACGTATATCTCGTCTCTCATTCGTCACTAATATGAGAGATAACTGAGAGACGAGAGATAAATATGAGAGATAACTGAGCAGCAAAGAGACAAGCAATCATGGTATTGTCTCAATACTGATTGTTCTACCAGTAAAAACATGTTTAAATGAAACAGATGGCAGACATCTTTTCTTTCATCTCTCACTTATCTCTAATATGAGAGATAGCAGTAAGATGAGAGATAATTACGAGAGATAACTGAGAGACGAAGGAAATCTATTCGCGGCATTCTCCGCCGGGCCGAGCGAAAGGACGTGCAGATGAACGAAAACGAGCTGACCGGTCTGCTCGAGTCTTTAAGGCGCATGGGCTCGGACGATCTTAACGTCGAGGTCAAGGAGAGCGCCACGACGCTTTCCCGCGACGTATGGGAAACGGTTAGTGCATTCGCGAATACCGCTGGCGGAATTATCGTGCTCGGCGTGAGCGAGCGCGCGGGCTTTATCCCGGTCGAGAACTTTGAGACCGAGAAGGTGCTCAACCAATTCGTAGCGGGCATGGGTGATGCCGGCGGCCGCGGAAAACTGGCCAATCCGCCCAAATACACCATTGAACGCGTGGAGCTTCAGGGCACCGTGGTTCTGGTCATCGCGATTGAGGAGCTCGACCCGTCGAGCAAGCCTTGTTATGTCATAGAGCGGGGCGCTCAAGGCGGCAGCTACAAACGCATCGATGACAAAGATGTCCCGCTTTCGTCGACTGAGGTCCTGTCCTTGTCATCGTATGAACGGACGAGCCCCAGTGATCGCGATGCAGTACCCGGCGCGGTCGCAGGCGATCTTGACGAGGCCCTGGTCGACCGCACGATAGAGCGTGCTTTCTCGCTGACACCCCGTGCAATGCGCGGCGCGCCGGACAAGAAAACGAAGCTGGAGCGCCTGAATTTCCTCGACTCCCAGGGCAATGTTACTAAGGCCGGGCTCCTGGCCGCGGGTGCCTATCCTCAGCAGTTCTATCCCAAGCTCTTTATCGATGTGGCGGTCTATGCCGGAACGCAGAAGGGCGCGGCGGGGTCGTTGAGGTTCATGGACCGTACGATCTGCGAGGGAACGTTGGGCGAAATGATCTCGGATGCCGTCGCGGCAGTCGCTAAGAATTTGCGGCGAACCTCGACGATCCAAGGCGTCTCGCGTGTCGACTCGCTGGAGATTCCCGAGGAGGTCCTGCGCGAGGCAATCGCCAACGCCGTAATCCACCGAGAATACGGAGATCGGTTCTGTGGGCAGTCGATCGCTGTTGACGTCTTTGATGACCGTATCGAGGTGACGAACCCCGGCGGCCTATACGGAGGAAAGACTCGCGAGAACCTGTTTGACGGCAGCTCCCGATGTCGCAATGCGACGCTTGTGAAGCTCATGTCGATTGTTCCACTGCCGGATGGCGCAGGCTCGCCGGCTGAGGGAAATGGCTCGGGCATCCCGATGATGATCGATGCCATGCGCGCGCAAGGTCTGGCCGAGCCATTGTTTTGCCCGGGTTTCGACCGGTTTAAGGTTGTCCTCTACCGAGCGAAGGTTGAGCAAATCGATCATGGCGGGGACTTAATCGTGGCGGCACTCAAGCGCAACGGCGAACTGGGAACACGTGAACTGGCAGAATGCACGGGACTCACCGTCTCCCAGGTTAGGGTACGCGTCAATGCGCTCATCGCACAGGGCGAGCTTGAACCTACGGCGTCGGCGACGAGCCGCAACCGCAAGTACCGACTGTTGGAGCGCGTGGAATAAATGCGTTAGCGGACGAGGCGACCCAATAATCGACCCTCGATTGGCGTCCATTAAGGTAAAGCGGTTGTTGCCCAGTCGACGGTGATGCTAAAGACTCGGCTTACGCCGGCATGGCCCCGAACCCGTCTATCAGGAACAGCCTGAGAACCAGCTTGATGACATTTCCCGGTTTGACTTCTGCCGCGTCAAAGACGTGGCGCTCGGCGAGCTCGCTGCAGTATGCATAGATGTCGCGGATAAGGTCCGCGCCCGAGAGCGTAAACATGTAGCCTGCGTCCGAAAGCGCATTGGGCGCGGCAGGCAACTTGGCCATGTGACAGAACGTTTGCAGGTCGGGCGCCATAACGTTCTGGTAGTCGAGGTGGCCGTTGGCATCCTGCGCGGCAAGCTCCAATTGGCGCACAAAATCCAGCGCCGCCGCTAACACAAAGCTCGGCGTAGGCGCATTGACGTCCTGAGTGGTCGCCACAAGCCTGCCCGCCGCCTGCGTGACAAGCCAAGCGACCTCGCGCTGGCAACGCACGGCCTTGCGCGTAACCGGCTTGATGGACGAAGAAGAAACGCTTCCCTTGGGCGGATTCGAAACAGCCACAAGAACCTCCCATGAACGACCCGGCCCAACAAGCCCGGATGAAACACGTGCTACATCAGTATACAGGGAAGTGGGGTAGCGGGGTACAAGCACGCCAGCGGCAAACCGAGAGCATCAACGATGTGCCGATCGCGGAATGAGATCTCGTAATAATTGACTCTCGGCCATATTATTGAGGGGCATGACTCGCGTTCGTATGGTTGTAGGTGCTGGCGATGAACGACATTGACCTTGCTGTTCCGTTGATGGATGGACCAAGCTATGACCGCGCCTGCAGTCTCGTGCCTTCCGAATACGTTGAGGCATGGGAGTGGTTTCTGGGTGAGGAACAGCGCGGCGGCGTTTGGACCAGCCTTCCGCACCACACCAAGGAAGATAGCCCTCAGTATCAGTACCGTTTGAGAATTGGCTCGGACTTCTTTCCCGTAACGCGGGATTCAGGGATCTTCTGGCCGGGCCAGGATCGGGTGAAGCAAGATCCCAATAAGATCTTTGCGCTTTCGGTCCATAACTCTAAAAAGAGCTTCTACACCGATGTGCCTCCGCTCTATTTGGATGACGGTACGTGGGTCATTAAGTATTCGGTCCAAGCGCCAGGCGCCGTTGGTTCTCGAGACCAGAATTACAACCGTAAAATGCTCAACTGCATGGAATGTGGCGTCCCAGTCGGAGTCATATTTGCAACCGAGGTGGGCTATAAGGTGCTCGGCCTTGCGTTTGTTGAGCGGTTCGAGCCCGAAAACGGATGGTTTGTTCTGCACGGTCCTGTTCATAAAGGCGGACCGGACCCTCGTTTTGCGCCCGACATGAGTTATCTGAAGCACATACCCGTCGATATTGAGTTTGCCGGACAGGGTGTGACCGACGACGAAAAGGTCCGCTATGCGTTAAGGCGCGAGCGATTGGGGCAGCAATGGTTCCGCAAGCAGCTCGTTGCCGCCTATGATGGCCGTTGCGCGGTGTCGGACTGCGGCGTCAGCGAAGCTCTGGAGGCTGCACATATCGAGAATTACTCGGGACCCAAATCGCAGGTTGCCAGCAACGGTATTCTGCTTCGGCGCGATCTTCATTCCCTATTTGATGCTCACCTGATTTCGTTTGAGCCTGTTTGCGGCGAATATCGGCTGTGCGGATCGTACCTGCTGGATAAGACCGACTACGCTTCCTTTGCGGGTGCGACGCTAAGGCAGCCGAATGAGCGTCAGTGGCGACCCGATACGGTGTTTCTTGAGGCCCATCGCATTGAGTTCGATCGCTCGGAAAAGAAGCGTGAAAAGGCGGGGCTTCTGCCGTATTAGCGTATTTGGCTTTGGCATTCTTTGACGATCGTGTTGTTTGATCGGATCGCGTGGCGATGCAATCTCGCGCCCGCCCGCCGGTGCATGCTCTTCCTGATTTGTATAGCGAGAGGGGAGCGTGTATGAGCTGGCGAGGCGATATTGCGATGGGGAAGTACGGAAAACTGCCGTGTGCCCTTATAGACAACAATATGTTTCCGAGCGTAGAGGTTGATTGCGGGTCGTTTGTCGTCACCTGCCCTTGCTGCGGCTCTCAAATACCGTGTCTCGACATTCGGTTTATCGATGCGCGCGACAGACTCAGCGACGAAGTGAGAAAACGGACAGGCGTTCATATGCCGGTGTATCCGGAGAAATGCCCTGTTTGTGGCCTCGATATCGTGTACGACGCCGGCGACGAGGGATAGGTGATGCGGAGGAGTTGGCTGTGAGTGTCTTTTGCCTCTACAAATAAATCCCCTCACCGAGCTGCTTGTGGAACTCGGCGTGATGGTCGCGTGCCCAGGTAAAGAGCGCCTGGTCAAAATTGGTACGCGTGGCCGGGACGCCAAAGACGCCGGCAACTTCGACGCGTATAAACTCCAGTGCCGGCAGCTTGTTGATGGCAGTGAGGGCAAACGGGGACGAGGGCTCCTCGAACAGATAGCGACTGCCTTGCAGCGCGTCGCAACTGGTGCACGTGTTGCCGAGCGACGGGGCTTTGGAGGCTCGCGCGCCTACGGGCTTGTAGCCGCAGCGCTTATGAAGGTAGTCGCGGATCTCGCCCGGCACGCAGCCAAGAGCGGGCACGATGGCGAGTGCGTTGGCGTTGGCCGTGTCGATGGCAATGTACCTGGCTTCGTTGGGCGCGTGCGCGATGGCGATGCTCTCGTCGTTATCGGTTCGATAGGGAATGCCGAAGGCCGCGACCGAGGTCTCTTTGTGACACTTCCAGCACTCGCGCTTGCCCAGTACTAGATATATATACGGCGCTGAGGGGTCGGATCGGTCAACACCGGGCAGCCACTCGGCAAAG
Organism: Collinsella aerofaciens; assembly: GCF_963360655.1. NCBI lineage: Bacteria > Bacillati > Actinomycetota > Coriobacteriia > Coriobacteriales > Coriobacteriaceae > Collinsella > Collinsella aerofaciens. The sequence goes on along the minus strand of NZ_OY725712.1, from coordinate 895,562 downwards.
GGCTCGGGGTTGACGCCGCTGGGTACATACCAGATCTTCTTGGTCCGGTCCCATTTGGCGCCCAGCGCCTTGGCTTCTTCTTTGTGCGAAAAGGGGACATCGAGCTCGGTGCGCATGGCGGCTCCTTGGTGCTGCAGGTGCAAGTGGCTCAAGGATACCGCAGGGCGCAGACATCGCGGCGTTTTGTCGAGAAGTTGCGGCTCGGATGGGTTCGAGACGCGTTGGTCTCGGCCTCGGTGGCTATTGACGCGGTTTTGTGCATGGGCAGGGTGGTTGCTTGGGCGGTTGGAGCTGCCAGCGGATTTGGCGACATAAAACAAAACAGCTCAGAGACATAGTCTCTGAGCTGCGAACATTTGGTGGGCGTTAGAAGATTTGAACTTCTGACCTCTTCCGTGTCAGGGAAGCGCTCTCCCCCTGAGCTAAACGCCCGATCAAGGGTGCGCAAGCGCGCAAGGGATAATATAACGGAGCCTGAACTCGGTGGCAAGAACATTTTTAAAAATCGCTTACATTGTGGAATTCGGGGGCTTTGTTATATCCATTTCAAAAGAGCCTGCTGCCGCGATTTGGCTGTCGCATAATGCAAGCCCATTGTGGTATCGAGCTATGGAAAGACGTCTGCGGAATTGTCCTACCGATAAACGGACAAGCCTCCAGCTGGTGCCTTTGCCGTGGTAAGGTAAGCCGAATTGCTTCCAGACTGTTTCGGGGGAGTGGAATGAGCAAAGAGTGTGTCGAGCAGGTCGAAGGCGCAGGGGCTTCGGTGCCGATGACCGATATATCGAACATTGATGTGCCCGAGGGCACTGACGAGCTCAGCCGCAGTACCCGCCGTGCATGGCGCGACCGCCTGAACAGTGCGTCGACGCGCAAGATGATTACGGGCGTTCTGGCCACGCTGGTGGGTGGTTCGTTTTGGGGTTTTTCGGGTACCAGCGCGAGCTTCCTGTTCGATACCTATCACGTTGATACCCTGTGGCTTATGAGTGTGCGCCAGATTCTCGCCGGCCTGCTCTTTATGGCTGTGATTGTCACGCGCGATCGCGAGCGTCTGGTCAAGCTCTGGACCACGCCGGCCGACCGCAAGCAGCTGTTGCTCTTTACCGCCTTTGGCCTGCTCTTTAACCAGTTTTGTTATCTTTCGGCCGTGCGCCTGACCAATGCCGGAACCGCGACGGTGCTCCAGTGCCTGCAGCTGGTCATCATCATGGGATATACCTGCATGGTCGATCGCCGCATGCCGCGCGCTCGCGAGGCGATCGGCATTGGTCTGGCCCTCGGCGGCACCTTTTTAATCGCTACCGGCGGTGACCCCACCAGCCTGAGCATCTCGCCGCTCGGCCTGGTTGCGGGCCTTATGTGTGCGGTCAGCGCCACCTGTATGGCGGTGATTCCCGCCAAGATTCTGCCCGAATACGGCAGCCCCATCGTTACGGGTTCGGCTATGCTCACGGCGGGCATCGTTTCGTGTGCTTTCGTTCGCCCTTGGGCGCATATGCCGGCGCTCGATGTTGCCGGTATCGAGGCGCTCGCGGTGTTCGTGGTCATCGGTTCGTTTTTTGCCTACATGCTCTATATGCAGGGCGTTAAGGACATTGGCTCGGTCCGCGCAAGCCTCATCGGAACCGTGGAGCCGGTCTCGGCGACCATCACGAGTGCCGTTATGCTGGGCACGGTGTTTTTGCCGACCGACCTTATCGGCTTTGCCATGATCATCGTGATGATGTTCCTCACGGTGTAGCTGGCGCCGCCGCCAAGACGGAAAAGGTGTTGTGCCGCATTTTCGCCAATTGATGTCCGTGTCTGGAGTTTAGCTGTCGATGCTCAAAATGCCATAAACTAGTAACGTTATGGACTTTTTCATTGCGACTCAATTGCGAGGATTTCTTTATGGCTGGTAATCACTTTAAGGGCAGCGATAGCGGTCGCCCTGCAGTTCCGCCGCGTCCGAACGGGGCTGGTAAGGCCGGCACGCCGGGCGGCGCTGGACAGGGCGGTTCCGGTAAGCGCGTGTCCCCGGGCGAGACAGCGATGTTTACCGCTCTGTACGAGCAGTCTCAAAAGGCAAAAAAGACCGGCCGTGCAAGAGGGAATGTCTTTGCGGGCGGTGCAACCTCCACGTCGCAGCCGAGCGGGGCTCCTTCGGTACCCGCGAACAACGCAGATGCTGCCAACGCCGCGAATGCCGCCGGCAACGTTAATGCCGGCAAGGCCGCCAACAATACTCCCTCTGCCGGTGGCGCGGGGCTTACGGGTAACCTTGGCACGATTTACACCGGCGCCTCCGAGACTGGCACGTTCGCCCGCCTGGATGATAGCGGTGCCGAGTTTGCGGGCTCGGGTTCCAAGGAAGATTATTACGATTTTGGCTTGAACTACGGTAGCGACGCTTCGTCGAGTTCGACCTCTGACGGTCTGGTCCGTCATCGCCATCGCAAGGGCGAGCACAAAAAGCGTCACACCGGCGCCATTATTGCCGCTGTAGTCGCGGTGCTTCTCGTTGCGCTTGGCGCAAGCGGCTTTATGCTGCTTAACTCGGCAAAGACCGTAAAGAGCGAAGCGAAGGAGGCTGTCGAGATCGTCGGTGGCCTTAAGGACAAGGTCACGTCGGGCGATTTTTCGACGCTGCCTGACGACGCGAAGAAGATCGATGAGCTCTGCAACAGCATGAAGGCGGAGACCTCGAGCCCGCTGTGGGCGGCGGCTTCGTTTATCCCGGTGTATGGCAGCGATATCAATGCGGCCCGCACCATGATTGACGCCCTGTCCGATGTCTCGAGCGATGCGCTGGTTCCCATGGCCGATAACCTTTCGCAGGCTACGCCCGGCAAGCTGTTCCAGGACGGCATGATTAACGTGTCCGCGCTGCAGGCGGTCGCCGATTCGCTTTCCAGCAGCTCGAAGGTGTTCAAGAGCGTCAACGAGAAGGTCCAGGGCATTGGCGATACTCATATTTCCCAGGTGACCGAGCTGGTCGATAAGGCCAAGGACGGCTTTGCCACCCTCAACGGCGCGGTTGACGCGGCGGAGAAGGTTGCCCCCGTCCTTCCCCAGATGCTCGGCGCCAACGGCCAGACGCGCAATTACCTTATGTACGCCATGAACAACGTCGAGATTCGTGCCTGCGGCGGCTTTGGCGGTTCGCAGGGTCTGATTTCGGTCACCGACGGCCAGATGTCGATTGGCGAGTTTGTTCCCCGCATTGGACTCAGCGAGGATGAGGCAGTCGAGAGCGTCGACGAAGAGGATGAGGCGCTGTTCGGCAACCACAGTAACCTGTACAACTCGGGCAATACCTATTCGCCTGATTGGCCCCGCAACTCGCAGCGTGTCGCCGCGCTGTGGAAGTCCCAGTATGGACAGGACGTTGATGGCGTCATCGGTATCGACCCGGTGTTCCTGCAGTATCTGCTGGGCCTGGTCGGTAATGTCTCGCTGCCCGACGGAACGGTTGTCGACGGCACCAACGCCGCAAAGGTCCTCATGCACGATGTGTACTGGAACTATCCGGTCGAGGAGTCGGACGGCATCTTTGCATCCGTCGCCAGCGCTGCCTTCGACAAGATCCTTGGCGGTATCGGCGATGTCGATGTTACGAAGCTTGTCAGCGCCGTTGAGCGCGGTGCCGAAGAGGGCCGCCTGATCGCGTGGATGAGAAACGATGATGAGCAGAATGCCATCAAAGAGACGGGCATTGACGCTTCGCTGCCCAATCCGGATGACCCGAGTGCCGATCCTGTTGCCGGCGTTTACTTTAACAACCTGAGCTTCTCCAAGCTCGACTGGTACCTGAACGCTGATACGCAGATTGGCCAGGGCATCAAGAACGGTGACGGCACGTGCTCCTATCGCATCACCGTTACCCTGACGAACATCATGACGCAGGAGGAGGCTGGCAAGCTGCCCGACTACGTTGCGGCGAGCGCACCCGATGCCGCGCGTGACGACGAGCGTCTGAATGTCTCACTGTTTGCCCCGACGGGCGGCAACATTACTGATCTGACCGTCGAGGGCACCCAGTTTGGTCTCGGCGCCGCTACGTGGCATGGAATCCCCTTCTATTCGGGCACCGTTGACCTGCATGCTGGCGAGACGACGACGATCACGTATACGCTGACCACGTCGGCCGAGGCGGGGGACAAGCCGCTTACGCTGCGTCAGACTCCTACATGCCAGGCGGCTCGCGACAGCGCGTCGGCGTAGGGTTTTTCTGGTAGCGCAGATAATCGAGTACCATTTTGGGGCGGACAGGCAATCTGTTCGCCCCTATTTTGTAAGGAGAGCGCATGAAGTACTTTGGCACCGACGGCTTTCGCGGCGAGGCCAACGTTGGGCTGACGGTAGAGCACGCTTATAAGATTGGCCGTTTTGTGGGCTGGTATTACGGCGCCAACCGCGAGCGCAAGGCGCGCGTTATCGTGGGCAAGGACACACGTCGCTCGAGTTATATGTTCGAGGCGGCGCTGGTGAGCGGTCTGGTCGCGAGCGGTGCGGACGCCTATATGCTGCACGTGATCCCGACGCCGGGCGTGGCGCATCAGACCGTGGAGGGCTGCTTCGATTGCGGCATCATGATCAGCGCGAGCCACAACCCGTTTTGCGATAACGGCATTAAGCTCGTCAATAGCGACGGTTTTAAGATGGACGAGGACGTACTGGAGCTCATCGAGGACTACATCGATGGCAAGAGCGAAGTTCCGTTGGCCACGGGCAACCACATCGGTGCCACGGTGGACTACATGCAGGGCCGCAACCGCTACATTGCTTCGCTCATTGCAAGTGCGAACTTTTCGCTGCAGGGCGTCAAGATCGGTATCGACTGCGCCAACGGCTCGGCTTCCTCGGTGGCCAAGCCGGTGTTTGACGCGCTCGGTGCCGACGTGCGCGTGATCAATGCCGCGCCCGATGGCTTTAACATCAACGTCGACTGCGGCTCCACGCATATGGAGCGTCTGCAGCGCCATGTGGTGGAGCAGGGCCTGGACGTGGGTTTTGCCTACGATGGCGATGCCGACCGCTGCCTGGCCGTGGATGAGCGCGGTCGCGTGGTAGACGGCGACCAGATCCTGTACGTGTGCGGCGTGTATCTGAACAAGCACGGTCGCCTTTCGGGCGGTACCGTGGTGCCGACGATTGCCAGCAACTTTGGCCTGATCAAGTCGTTGGAGCTTGCCGGTCTGAGCGCCGTGACCAGCGGCGTGGGCGACCGTCACGTGTATGCCAAGATGCGCGAGGGCGGCTACAGCCTGGGCGGCGAGCAGACGGGCCATACGATCTTTGGCGATATCGAGCGCACGGGCGACGGCATTATGACCTCGCTGCGCGTGATGGAAGTGATTCGTGCCGAGCGCGAGACGCTCTCGCAGCTCACGGCTCCGTGCAAGCTGCTGCCGCAGGCGCAGGTGGCCGTGCGCGTGGCGGACAAGGACGCCGCGCTCGAGAACATGGGCGTGCAGAACGCCATCGCCGAGGCCGAGGTTGCGCTGGCAGGCGAGGGCCGCGTGCTCGTGCGCAAGAGCGGAACCGAGTCGGTTATCCGCGTGCTGGCCGAGGCGCCCGACCAAGCATCCGCCGATGCCGCCATGAAGCGCATCGCCAACGCGCTCGAGGCTCTGTAAGGTAGTCATTGGGGACGTTCTTAAACAACTAGGTGGAAAGGGGGCGCCGCGGATTGGTTCCGCGGCGTCCCCTTTGCGTTGACGTGTCGGTTATGCCTTACAGCTCGTAGAGCGTGGTGAACTTGTCCTGCAGGTAGCTGCAGTAGTAGCGGGCATCGAACGCCATGCCGCACGCGCCCTTGATGAGCTCCGGCGCGTCCTTGGCGCGGCCCCACTGCCAAATGTGCTCGCCCAGCCAGGCGCGGACGGGTGTCAGGTCGCCGCTCGCGCAGGCGCCGGTAAGGTCGACGCCGTCGCGGCACATGGCCGGCACAAACATGGCATCGTAGGCGCTACCCAGCGCATACGTGGGGAAGTAGCCAAACGAGCCGCCGCTCCAGTGCGTATCTTGCAGGCAGCCGCGTGTGTCGTCGGGAACGGGAATGCCCAGGTACTCGTCCATAAAGCGATTCCAAAGCGCGGGGATGTCCTTGGCCGTGGCCTCGCCGGCAAACAGCATGCGCTCAATCTCGTAACGCACCATGATATGCAGCGGGTAGGTGAGCTCGTCGGCCTCGGTACGGATCAGCGACGGCTGAGCGATGTTCACGGCGCGGTAGAGCGTGTCCTCGTCCACGTTGCCGTAGACCTCGGGCGCGTGGCGGCGCAGCACCTCGAGCAGCGGTCCCATAAAGGCGCGGCTGCGGCCCACGGTGTTCTCGAAAAAGCGGCTCTGGCTCTCGTGGATGCCCATGGAGGTGCCGCCCTCCAGGCACGTGCGCGCGTAGGCGGGGTTCACGCCCAGCTCGTACATGGCGTGGCCGGCCTCGTGGATGATGCTGTAGACGTTGGAGATGCAATCGTCCTCGTAGATGTGCGTGGCGATGCGCGCGTCGCCCACCGAGAAGCCCTCGCTAAACGGATGCTCGGTAAAGGCAAGCGTGGTGTCGTCCAGGTCCAGGCCGACAAGCTTCATCAGATCGAAGCTCATGGCGCGCTGGGCGGCCTCGGGCACGCGGGCGTGCAAAAAGTCTGCAGCGGGCTGCTGGCCGCGCTCGCCGATGGCGTGCACGAGCGGCACGACCGTGGCCTTAACCTCGTCGCAAAACGCATCGAAGCTCTCGGTGGAAAGGCCGCGCTCGTACTGGTCGAGCCACACGTCGTATGGGTCGCGCTTGGGGTCCATGAGCTCGGCCTGATGCTTGAGCTGGCTGACGATTTTGTCCACATAGGGCTCAAAGCTCGCCCAGTCGTTGGCCGCTTTGGCCTTGTGCCACACGGCGTCGGCCTCGCAGGTGAGCCTGGTCCAGGCCTCGGCCTCCTCGGTGGGGATGACGCTTGCCTCGCGCTGGTCGCGGCCGAGCACGCGAATCTCGTCAAGCAGCTGCGGGTCGTCGATCTTTCCGCCGGTGACGGTCTCGCGTGCCAGCGAACGTACAAGTTCGACAGACTTTTCGCTGGTCAGGAGCTTATGGTGCTCGCCGGCAAGGGTGCCCATGGCGTCGGCACGGGCGGCGGCACCGTTGGCGGGAGCAATGGTCGCGCCGTCAAACTCGGCAATCTTGAGCAGGTACTCGCGGGTCCACAGCTTGCCCTCGAGCTTGCGGAATTTTTTGACGGCCTTATCGACCTTCATGCCTTTGGGCGTCTTGCCCGCTGCGGGCTTGGCCTTCTTATCGTACTTCTTTCCCATACCATATCCTTAATCTCGCAGGCCGAGCGCCGCAGGCGGGTGCACGGCCAGTTTGCACAGCTACTTGCCTTGTACCCAGCGCGAACAAAACGGAACGCGGCGATGCGCTCGCGAAATGTGTTATCCTATAGCCCAATGCGTTGACGGAGAGGGTTTTGCCCGCCGCGTCGCCGGCGAGAGAGGGAAGGTCATGGGCTGCAAGCCTTCCTGCGGTGGCAAGGGCCAAGCGTTCACTCCCGAGCAGCGACCTCAACGGGCGCGCGGCCAGTGGCAGCAAAGCCCCAGTAGGGAAGCCGTGAGCCTCGCGACAAGAGGCGCAGAGTGGGCACGGCGGGCCAGACATCCGCCGGGTCAAACAAGGTGGTACCGCGGAATTCAACCGTCCTTGGGCAATGCACATGCCCGAGGGCGGTTTTTTGTTACCGAACCGGGCCGCGTTTTCGCAGTGCCAGACGGCGACAGTCGTCCCGGCAGGCGGAAAGCGCGAGAGACGAAAGGGAAGACATGAGTCTGATTGATGATCTGGTCAAACTCGAGGAAGAGGCCAAGGAGCTCGTCGCCGGTGCCGACGACGCCGCCAAGCTCGAGGCCGCGCGCGTTGAGCTGCTCGGCCGCAAGGGCCGCATCACCGGCCTGATGCGCATGATGGGCAAGCTCGCCCCCGAGGATCGTCCCATGATGGGCAAACGCGCCAACGAGATGCGCCAGCTGATCGAGGGCATGCTCGACGAGCGCACCACCGAGATGAAGGCCGCCGCCCTCAAGCACGCACTCGAGCACGAGGCCGTCGACATCACGCTGCCGGGTATCCGTCCGCAGATCGGTCACCAGCACCTGATCAAGCAGATCATCGAGGAGGCCGAGGACATCTTCTGCGGCATCGGCTACACCGTCGAGTCCGGCCCCATGGTCGATACCTCCTACTACAACTTCACCGCGCTCAACGCGCCCATGGATCACCCGAGCCGCTCGGCTCGCGACACGTTCTATGTGGTCGACAACAACCCCGGCAGCGTTGCGCATCCCGAGGCTCACGCTCACGGCGAGTCCGACGTGCTGCTGCGCACCCAGACCTCGGGCGTGCAGATCCACACCATGGAGTCGCAAAAGCCGCCCATCTACATGATCTGCCCGGGCACCGTCTATCGTCCCGACACGGCCGACGCCTGCCACCTGCCGCAGTTCAACCAGATCGAAGGCCTGGTCGTCGACGAGGGTATCACCTTTGGCGATCTTAAGGGCACGCTCGACTACTTTGTTAAGTGCATGTTTGGTGAGGATCGCAAGACGCGCTATCGCCCGCACTTCTTCCCCTTCACCGAGCCTTCCTGCGAGGTGGACGTGAGCTGCCACGTGTGCGGCGGCAAGGGCTGCAACTTCTGCAAGCACAGCGGCTGGATCGAGATTCTGGGCTGCGGCATGGTCGACCCCAACGTCCTGATCAACTGTGGCATCGACCCCGAGAAGTACACCGGCTTCGCCTTTGGTATTGGCGCCGAGCGCGTCGCGGCACTGCGCTACGACCTGCCCGACCTCAGAACTCTCATGACGGGTGATATGCGCTTCTTGAATCAGTTCTAGGCTGCGGCTTGCCCAAGCACGACACCTCGGCGCTCATTCGTCGCTTGCGTACCAAAGTACGCGGCGCTCCTCTTTCGGGCCGATCTGCCGCACTTGGACAACCCTCGCTTTGTAAGGAATGTTCACAAAGTTGAAGTTTCCACCTGCATCTCTTCGCAGGCTTTCAGTATGAAAGGAGAGCTAGATGCGTGTTTCTTACGACTGGCTCAAGACCATGATCGATATTCCGGAGGATCCCAAGACCCTTTCGGACGAATATATCCGTACCGGCACCGAGGTCGAGGCGATCGACACCGTGGGCGAGTCCTTCGACCACGTGGTGACCGCCCAGGTGCTCACCAAGACCCCGCACCCCGATAGCGACCACATGTATGTGTGCTCGGTCGACGTGGGTGACAAGAACCTCGACGCCGACGGCAACCCCGCTCCGCTGCAGATCGTCTGCGGCGCGCAGAACTTCGAGGCCGGTGACCACATCGTCGCGGCCATGATCGGCGCTGTCCTGCCCGGCGGCGTCAAGATCAAGAAGAGCAAGCTTCGCGGCGTCGTGTCCATGGGCATGAACTGCTCCGCGCGCGAGCTCGGCTTGGGCGGCGACCACTCCGGCATCATGATCCTGCCCGAGGATACGCCCTGCGGCATGCCGTTTGCCGAGTACGTGGGCTCGAGCGACACCGTGCTCGACTGCGAGATCACGCCCAACCGTCCCGATTGCCTGTCCATGATCGGCATGGCCCGCGAGACCGGCGCCATCTTCGACCGCGATTTCCACGTTGAGCTGCCCGCCATCAAGGCCGAGACCGGCCGCGCGACCGACGACGAGCTTTCGGTCGAGATTGCCGACGAGGGCCTGTGCGACCGCTACGTTGCCCGCATCGTGCGCAACGTCAAGGTCGGCCCGTCGCCCGACTGGATGGTCAAGCGCCTTAACGCCTTGGGCGTGCGCCCGCACAACAACATCGTCGACATCACCAACTATGTGATGATGCTCACCGGTCAGCCGCTGCACGCCTTTGACCTGGACACCTTTGCCGAGCGCGATGGCCACCGTCGTGTGGTGGTTCGCGCCGCCCAGCAGGACGAGAAGTTCACGACGCTCGACGGCGAGGAGCGCACGCTTGACGCCGGCATGGGCCTCATCACCGACGGCGAGCGCCCCGTGGCGTTGGCCGGTGTTATGGGTGGCATGGATTCCGAGATCGAGGACGATACCGTTGACGTGATGGTCGAGAGCGCCTGCTTCAATGCCGGCCGCACCTCGCACACCAGCCGCGACCTTTCGCTGATCTCCGACGCCTCCATTCGCTTTGAGCGCCAGGTCGACGAGACCGGCTGCGTGGATGTCGCCAACGTTACCTGCGCGCTGATCGAGGAGATCGCCGGCGGCGAGGTTGCTCCCGGCTATGTCGACGTTTTCCCCGCGCCCAAGACCATCGACAGCATTAAGCTGCGCCTGGCCCGCGTGCACGCCATCTGCGGTGCCGACATCGAGCCCGACTTTATCGAGCGCTCGCTCACCCGCCTGGGCTGCACCGTCGAGCGCGACGGCGAGGACTTTATGGTCACGCCGCCGAGCTTCCGTCCCGACCTGCCGCGTGAGATCGACCTGATCGAGGAGGTTCTGCGCCTGTGGGGCATGGGTCGCGTCACGGCGACCATTCCGGCTGCCAAGAACCACATCGGCGGCCTGACTCGCGAGCAGAAGCTCACCCGCAAGGTCGGCGAGATCCTGCGCGCCTGCGGCCTCAACGAGACCACGACCTTTGGCTTTGCCGCTCCGGGCGACCTGGAGAAGATCGGCATGTCCACCGAGGGCCGCGGCTGCCCCGTGGTGCTCATGAACCCGCTGGTGGCCGAGCAGACCGAGATGCGCCGCTCGCTGCTGCCGGGTCTGCTGCAGTCCGTTGCCTATAACGAGGCGCACGGTACGCCCAACGTACACCTGTACGAGGTCGGCAGCCTGTTCCATGGCCGCGAGAACGCCAGCCTGCCCAAGGAGACCAAGTCCGTCGCGGGCGTGCTCTCGGGCCAGTGGAGCGAGCAGTCTTGGAGCATGAAGTACCGCAAGCTGCGTTTCTTCGTTGGCAAGGGCATCGTCGAGGAGCTGCTCGCCCAGCTGCGCATCGAGAAGGTTCGCTTCCGTCCCGTCGAGGGCGAGGGCTATGCCTTCCTGCAGCCGGGTCGTGCTGCCGAGGTCCTGTCCGGCGGCACCGTGCTGGGTTGGGTCGGCGAGATCCACCCCGAGGCGCGCGAGGCTATGGGCATTGACGAGGTCGTCGTCGCCTTTGAGCTCGACTTGGATAAGCTGATCAAGGGCGCCCGCAACCAGGAGAACTACCGTGAGTTCTCGCAGTACCCGGCCGTTGAGCACGACCTCGCTATCGTGGTTGACAACACTGTGACCTGCGAGGATCTTGAGCGTCGTATTACGAGTGCCGGCGGCAAGCTGCTCGAGGGCGTGCGCCTGTTCGATGTCTACCGCGATCCGGTCCGCATCGGCAAGGGCAAGAAATCCATGGCCTTTGCGCTTACGTATCGCTCCGACGACCACACGCTCACCAGCGAAGAGGTCGAAAAGGCGCACCAGAAGATCGTCACCAAGGTGTGCAAGGGCGTAAACGGCGAGGTCCGCGGCTAGGTCCTGCGCCGGATATAGACCAGCGTCGGCTGCCGCCGAGTCTTACGTGACTGCTGTTTTCGGTATAAGGCACCGTTGAGCCTTCATATATGACACGCGCATTACATAACGGCGTGCTGCTTTGTCGGCAGTGCGCCGTTTTGCTATGATAGCCCGCGGCGTGTTACGAATCTGACAATGCGTAACACTGACAAGGTGATTCAAGCGGCGTTGCAATTCTGTGCGTCGATAACCGGGAGGCGTATATGCACATTCCAGATAACTACCTGTCCCCGCAGACCGATGCCGTTATGGCGGTGGCGATGGTGCCCGTTTGGGTCCATTGCATCAAAAAGGTACGCGCCACGCTCGATCGCGAGCACATGGCTTTCCTGGGCATCTGCGCTGCGTTCTCCTTCTTGCTCATGATGTTTAACGTGCCGCTGCCCGGCGGCACCACGGGTCACGCCGTCGGCGGTGCACTCATCGCGCTGCTGCTGGGCCCCGAGGCCGCGGCCATTGCGGTTTCGGTCGCACTGGCACTGCAGGCGCTGCTGTTTGGCGACGGCGGCATCCTGTCCTTTGGAGCCAACTGCTTTAACATGGCATTTGTGCTGCCGTTTGTGGCAGCCATCGTGTTCCGTGCGCTCAACGGCCGCCTGCACGACAAGAGCTGGGGCACTTCGGTTTCTGCCATCGTGAGCGGCTGGATCGGCTTGTGCGTGGCTGCCCTGTGCGCTGCCATCGAGTTCGGCATTCAGCCGATGCTCTTCACCAACGCCTCGGGTGCCCCGCTATACTGCCCCTTCCCGCTGTCTGTTTCCATTCCGGCCATGTTGATTCCGCACATGCTGGTAGCCGGTGTGGTCGAGGGCGTGGCGACTGCCGCGATCTACGGCTTTATCAAGAAGACGGCGCCGGGCGTTATCGTCGGCCCCGAAGCCGCCGATGGACAGCTTACTGCCGAGGGCGCAGCCGCCAAGAAGACCTCGCTGGTCCCCACGCTCATCCTGGTCGCCGTGCTTGTCGTGGCCACGCCGCTGGGCCTGCTGGCCACGGGTGACGCATGGGGCGAGTGGGACGCCGAGGGCGCCGCGACCGCCGTTCAGGAGGCTGGTGACGACAGTCTGCAGACTTCGGTTGGCCTCGATACTCCGACCTTTGCCGATGTCCTGCCCACGGGCGATTATCTGCAGGCCTATTCCGAGGAGCAGGGCCTTGACTTTGCCGGTCAGGCTGCCATGTATATCCTGTCCGGCGTGATTGGCGTGGCGGTGCTCACCATCGCATTCCGCCTGATCTCGCTGACGGTTAAGGAAAGCGGTGCTCATGGCAATAGCCGAGCTGCCTAGCTGGCTTGCGGCCGAGGAGCGATATGAGCCCGTGGGGGCTCGGCATCGTGTGATGCAAAAGAATGTCCTGCACCTGGCGAGCCTGCTTGAGCGGGTTCGCCTGGGTGGAGGCGCGCACGAGGGCGGGTCGATGGTCGACCGCGCCCTTTCTTGCGTTTCGGCTCCGGTGCGCCTGGTGGGGATGTTCGTTTGCGTCCTGTGCGTGTGTCTGACGCAGAGCCCTCTGTACCTCATGTTGATGGCGGCTATCGCGCTGGTGCTCGTTGCCGTGCGCCCCGTACGCGGGCTGCGGGCAACCTTTGTGCCGGCGCTTGGCGCTGCAGGGCTCGCGGTGGTTCTGGTACTGCTCGCCTTGCTGCTGGACACTTCTGCCGCGGGCGCCATGCTCAAGATCGCGCTCAAGACGTTTATTAATGTGTCGCTGGTGCTGGGTGTTTCGTGGACGCTCACCTGGAGCCGCATGTCGGCGGCGCTCAAAATGCTGCACCTGCCCGACGAGGTTATCTTTACGTTTGATATGGCGCTCAAGCATATTGAGGTGCTGGGACGCACGGCGCACGATCTGTGCGAATCGGTCATGCTGCGCAGCGTCGGTTCCGCGCCTGCGGGTTTTTCGCGCACCGATTCGCTGGCGGGTATCATGGGCATGACGTTTATCAAGGCGATGGAATGCAGCCGCGCGATGGACGAGGCCATGCTGTGTCGCGGCTTCGCCGGCGTGTATCCGGCGCTTGCACGGAGCGGCTTTGGCTGGCACGATGCGGTTTACGCGGCCGTTGTGGCGTTGCTCGCCGTGTTGTGCGCGGTGCTGTAGCGCGGACGGTCGAACCGTTGATGTGAGTAGGGAAGGGCGACGTTTTGGCAAACGATACGAATAACGCGATGGGTGCGAGCGGTGCTGCCGGCGCCGAGGTCACGCCGCTCATCGAGTTTCGCGACGTGGTGTTTTCCTATGCGGGTCATACGGTGGTCGATGGCGTTTCATTGCAGGTGAACCGTGGAGAGCTCGTTGCTCTGCTTGGTCCTAACGGCTGCGGCAAGACGACGATTATGCGTCTTATCAACGGCCTTGAGCTTGCGGACGCGGGTGCGTACCTGTTCGACGGGCATGCGGTCGATGCGGCGTTTCTAAAGGATTCTGCGGCCGCTCAGCGTTTTCATCAGCGCGTGGGCTTTGTGTTCCAGAATGCCGACGCCCAGCTGTTCTGCGCTACGGTGGGCGAGGAAGTTGCTTTTGGTCCCGCGCAGATGGGGCTGCCGGCAGACGAGCTCGAGCGCCGCGTGCGCGATGCCATGGAGCTGTTCCAGGTTGCCGACCTTGTCGACGTCTCTCCCTATCAGCTCTCGGGCGGGCAAAAGAAGCGCGTTGCGCTGGCTGCGGTGGTGTCGATGAACCCGGATATCCTGGTGCTCGATGAGCCCACCAATGGGCTCGACGAGGATTCATGCGACATCGTGGTCAACTTCTTGCTGGCCTACGTCGCGGCGGGTAAGACGGTCTTGATGAGCACGCATCACCAGGATTTGGTGCGACGCCTGGGTGCCCGTGCAATCTATATCGATCGATATCACCATGTGGTCGAGGCGTCTTCGTCGTCGTATGGAACTGAAAACGGTGCTACGGACTAGTTGCTGCGTAGAGCGTGCGTAGCCGTCCGCGCGGCTTTGCCGTGATGGTATAGTTATCCAGGTTTTTTATGGGGGTGGCTATGCCAAGCTGGAACATTCATATCGCTCAGACGGAGCGTTTGCTGGAGCGCACTGGTGCGCTTGCCAATAGCGTGCGCGACCGCAATGCCTTTTTGTTTGGCTGCGTGGTTCCGGATATCTTCGTGGGCTATATGGTCCCTGGCATCGCCGATCCCATCCCGTACCGCATTACGCACTTTGCAAAGCCCGAGCCTATCCCTAAGCCTCGTGAGCATGAGTTCTGGGATACCTATGTGGCACCGTTGCTTAAAAGTTCGCCCACCGGTGCGCCAGCCGCGGCGACCTCGATTATCGAGGAACGCGAGCGACTGAACCGCGTGCACTATCCCCAGCGCTACAAGGATGCCGAGCCGGTTGTCGGTCCCAGCGCTCGTGAGTTCTCGCTTGCGTCCGAGGACGTGGCGCAGTCGTTGCTTGATTTGACACTGGGTGTCTGGTCGCATCTGGTGGCCGATACCGTATGGAATACACGCGTGAATCAGTACCTGGAGGCGCACGGCGGCAAGCCGTGCGAGGAATTCCGCATTAAAAAGCAAGGCGACTTTGACTGGTTTGGCAAGACGCTCGGCATTGTTTCGATTCCGCGCGCGACCGATCGCCTGTATACCGCTGCGGCACGTTTTGGGCAGTATCCCATCCATAAGGAGTATGTGCTCAAGACCATCGGCGTTATGCACGAGATCGTGCGCGAAAACCCCGGCGAGCCCGATCATCCGCCGTATCGCCTGCTAACCGAGGAGTTTTTCGATGCAACGTTTACCGAGGTCATCGAGCTGACCGAGGCAGGATTTGCGGCTCGCGTTGCCGCTTCTGACATTCCCGCAGTCCCCCTGATCGCTAGCTGCTAGCCGGCCGGCTTAACGGTGAACAGTTCAACCCAATCGACCAACAGCTCCCGTCGCAGGGCATTTTCAGCGGTACGTTCCTGATCGGTCTTTGGGATGTAGGGGAGCCCCGCCTTTTTATGAATGAGCTCGGCGATGTTGTTAAAGCTCTTCTTGTCCTTGATCTGGTCGTAGGTAATTTGTATGACATCGTAGCCCATGCTGGTGAGCGCGGTGGTGCGTTCGGCATCGGAGAGGCTTGCGGCTTCGCCATCGTGGGCGGAGCGGCCTTGGCATTCCAAAATGACGCCCATGCTGTCGGTGGCGCTCTCGATGAGGATATCGGCGTAGCAGCAGGTTTTGTCATACAGCGAGCGCGCGGCGTCGCTGAGTGGGATGCGCACGTTGTTGGTGATGCCGATACCCAGGCCGCCCTCGTCACGGGGGAGTGAGACGAGTATGGATGTTTGGACTTCGAAAGGCGAGGCGGTCTGCCCCGTCATGTGCTCGGCCGCCCAGCGGAGCTGCTTAACGCCGCGCAGGCCTGCGGCCTGCTTAGCGAACGCGGCAATATCCGCCGCGCTGAGGAGCGGTTGGCGCTTCCACAGGTTGGTGTCATTGCCCTTGGTGTCGTTAACTCGCTCCCAGCCGCAGTTGGGTGGAATGAGCTTAAGCGAAATAGATTCATCGAGTTGTTGCTGCGTTCGCTCGCAGGGCTTAAACACTGCAAAGGAGCCGCACATCTCGTAGCAAGCCATGAGTAACTGGTTGCGTGAGACCTTCGCAGCAAGGTTGAGCAGCGTAAACTCGGGCGACGTGACATCAAATCCATGCTCAGTCTGCCTAAACGACCCAGGAGGTGGCTCTTGGGTCAGGAGATGCGATTTAAACAGGCTTCGCGACCCGGATTGTGCCCGGGTGAATACAAGCCTGTGAAGCGGTGCGTGAAGCAGGTCTTTTACAACCGCATGACTTCTGAGGCCGCAACATCTGCGATCCATATTGCCAAGGCTAATGGCAGGGTAAAGACCCAGTATTTGCGGCGGGATGCGGTGATAGTTAAAAGCAGTTTGGCCGCATAGCGTCAGATCCACGATGCCCTCCTGGCTGAAAAGCGTGCCTATGGATTAAGGAGTGCCAGCGTCAATTCGGAAGTATGCGGCAAAATCTGAACCCTGTGAGCAGACCTGGCTTTTGAGGCTAGTTTATCAGGCATTTTGTTGCGAAAAAACGGGGTGTGCTCGGAGGTCTCAGAATTTGCCGCATACTTCCGAAAACGTGGCTGATCTTGACCTTGCTAAAACGATATAGCAGCTCTGCACGGGGTGTGGGTTTGCCGCCGGGCGAACACTTTTGGAGCCAGGAGTCCTAGTTCTGGGCCTTGAAGGGCGGATTTCGCGCTTTTGGTAAAGAAATGGGCGCGTGTTTTGCCGTGCCCCGGCTTTAGCGCACAGAAAAAGGGCCCGGAAGGCGAAGCCTTCCGGGCCCTTTGCAATGCAAGTCTGCTTGCAAGTGCGATTTAGCGCACCTGAGCGACGTAAGCGACGTTGGTCGAGGAGACCTTGTCCTCGAGCTGGACGCTCATGCGGGGATCGCCGGCGGTAGCGACGGTCAGGTCGCCAGTCTCGACGTAGCCGAGCTCCTTAGCGGTCTCGATCGCCTTGACGATCGTGCCGTTGACGGTGCCCTGGGTGATCTCGGCCTGGTGCGGGATAACGCCCCAGTACATAATCATCTGCTGGACGGCCCACTCGTGGCGGGAGAACGCGCAGATCGGCATGTTGGGACGGAAGTGCGAGATCAGGCGAGCGGTACGACCGGTGGTCGTCGGCACGGTGATGCACTTGGCGCCAACGGTGGTAGCCATGTTCACAGCGGACATACCCACAACGTTGTTGACGACGCGGGTGCCGTGAGCGTCAGCCGGAACCTCGAGCGGAGCGTGAGCCGGGAGGTACTTCTCAGTCTCGAGAGCAATGCTGGCCTGCATCTTAACGGCCTCGACCGGGTACTTACCGGCAGCGGACTCGCCAGAGAGCATAACGGCGTCGGTGCCGTCGTAGATGGCGTTAGCAACGTCGGCAACCTCGGCGCGCGTCGGGCGCGGGTTCTGCTGCATGGAGTCGAGCATCTGCGTAGCGGTGATAACGGGCTTGTAGGCCGCGTTGCACTTGGCGATGATCTCCTTCTGGATGTGCGGAACGAGCTCGGGCTTGATCTCGATGCCCAGGTCGCCACGGGCGACCATGATGCCGTCGGAAGCCTCGAGAATCTCGTCGAAGTTCTCGACGCCCAGGGCGCACTCGATCTTCGGGAAGATCGTCACGTGCTCGCCGCCGTTCTCGCGGCAAAGCTCGCGGATGCCGCGGACGGACTCGCCGTCACGGATGAAGGAAGCGGCGATGTAGTCGATGTTCTCGGTCAGGCCAAAGAGGATGTCCTGACGATCGCGCTCGGTGATGGCGGGCAGCGAGATGTTGACGTTGGGCATGTTGACGCCCTTGCGCTCGCCGATCAGGCCGTCGTTCTTAACGACGCAGGTCATGTCCTGGCCGTCGACGGACTCGACCTCGAGGGCAACCAGACCGTCATCGATCAGGATAAGGGAGCCCTTCTCGACCTCGGAGGGCAGAGCCAGGTAGTCGAGGGAGATGTGCTCAGAGGTGCCGTGGAAATCTTCGGACGTGGGCTGAGCGGTGACGACGATCTTGTCGCCGGTCTTGACGGCAACCTTCTTGCCGTCGACCAAAAGGCCGGTGCGGACCTCGGGGCCCTTGGTGTCGAGCAGGATGCCGACGGGCATGCCGAGCTCCTTGGAAATACGACGGACGCGCTCGATGCGACCGTGGTGCTCGTCGTAGGATCCGTGCGAGAAGTTAAAACGGGCGACGTTCATGCCCGCCTTGATCATCTCGCGGATGGTCTCGTCGCTATCGCAGGCGGGACCCATGGTGCATACAATCTTGGTGCGCTTGTACATTCAGACCTCCATCTGACATCGTCTTGCGCTGATAGATAAACCATAAGAAATTAAACTGAGATGATTATAACGAAATGCCGACCGAATACCTCAAAAAATCGACCGTATGCCGAATTAGAAGTTCATTTTTTGCGGTAAAAACGGTATATGAAAAATCTTTACCAACCGTTCTGACCGCTGCTATCTGGGCGATATTTCAGTTTGATGATGCACCGAAGAAAAAACGTTTTATCAATGTTGAGCATCACACGGTCTGCATCGTTGCACTCGAGCCGTGTTTCCAATTGGAATGTTTTGGCTAGACGCGCCGCTTTGGGGTACCATAGCCCCACTATCAACTGCCGCTCAGCACGGCAGCCTTGATGAGCCCTTGCCCTTCTCCTGGGAATTATGATCGGGCATCAATCTGCTGAGTGGCCCGAATCCCAGGAGGGGACTCTATATGCAAAAGGAATACCTGTCCGCCGCGGCGGAGGTACTCAGCGACCAAGGTGTCGATGAGAACCTCGGCCTGAGCAACGACGAGGCGTCGTCGCGCCTCGCCAAGACAGGCCCTAACAAGCTCGAGGAAGCCGAGAAGACGCCGTTGTGGAAGCGCTTCTTTGAGCAGATGGCCGACCCCATGGTTATCATGCTGATCGTTGCCGCCGTCATCAGCGCGCTCACGGGCATGGTCAAGGGCGAGGCGGACTTTGCCGATGTCGCCATCATCATGTTCGTCGTTATCGTCAACTCGGTGCTGGGCGTGGTTCAGGAGGCTAAAAGCGAGGAGGCCCTCGAGGCCCTGCAGGAGATGAGCGCGGCGCAGTCCAAGGTGCTGCGCGACGGCAAGCTCGTGCACCTGCCGAGCGCCGAGCTCGTGCCCGGCGATGTGATCATGCTCGAGGCGGGCGACTCCGTCCCGGCCGACTGCCGTGTGCTCGAGAGCGCCACGATGAAGATCGAGGAGGCCGCCCTTACCGGCGAGTCCGTGCCCGTCGAGAAGCATGCCAACGTCATTGAGCTCGCCGCCGGCATCGACGACGTGCCGCTCGGCGACCGCAAGAACATGTGCTACATGGGTTCCACCGTGGTATACGGCCGCGGTCGCGCCGTCGTGGTCGGCACCGGTATGAACACCGAGATGGGCAAGATCGCCGGCGCCCTGGCCGAGGCCAAGGAAGAGCTCACGCCGCTGCAGGTGAAGCTCGCCGAGCTCAGCCGCATCCTTACCATCATGGTTATCGTCATCTGCGTCGTCATCTTTGGCGTCGACATCATCCGTCACGGCGTGGGCAACGTCCTCACCGACCCGACAGCCTTGCTCGATACCTTTATGGTCGCCGTCTCGCTCGCCGTCGCTGCCATCCCCGAGGGCCTGGTCGCCGTCGTGACCATCGTGCTGTCGCTTGGCGTGACCAAGATGGCCAAGCGCCAGGCAATCATCCGCAAGCTTTCCGCCGTCGAGACCCTTGGCTGCACACAGACCATCTGCTCCGACAAGACCGGTACCCTCACCCAGAACAAGATGACCGTCGTCAAGCACGAGCTCGCTGCGCCTAAGGAGAAGTTCCTGGCCGGCATGGCTCTGTGCTCCGACGCCCAGTGGGACGAGGAACTGGGCGAGGCTGTGGGTGAGCCGACCGAGTGTGCGCTCGTCAACGATGCCGGCAAGGCGGGGCTCACTGGCCTGACTGCCGAGCATCCGCGCGTGGGCGAGGCCCCGTTTGACTCGGGCCGCAAGATGATGTCCGTGGTCGTCGAGACCCTGGACGGCGAGTACGAGCAGTACACCAAGGGCGCGCCCGACGTGGTGATCGGCCTGTGTACCCATATCTACGAGGGCGACAAGGTTGTCCCCCTGACCGAGGAGCGTCGCGCCGAGCTCGTGGCCGCCAACAAGGCCATGGCCGACGAGGCCCTGCGCGTGCTGGCGCTGGCGAGCCGCACCTACACCGAGGTCCCGGCCGACTGCAGCCCCGCCGCGCTCGAGCATGACCTGGTCTTCTGCGGCCTGTCCGGCATGATTGACCCGGTCCGCCCCGAGGTCGCCGACGCCATCCGCGAGGCGCACGACGCCGGTATCCGCACCGTCATGATTACGGGCGACCACATCGACACCGCCGTGGCCATCGCCAAGCAGCTGGGCATCGTCACCGATCGCAGCCATGCCATCACCGGTGCCGACCTCGATCGCATGAGCGACGAGGAGCTCGACGCGCACATCGAGGACTACGGCGTGTACGCCCGCGTCCAGCCCGAGCACAAGACCCGCATCGTCGAGGCATGGAAGTCACGCGACCAGATCGTGGCCATGACGGGCGACGGCGTCAACGACGCCCCGTCCATCAAACGCGCCGACATCGGCGTGGGCATGGGCATCACCGGTACCGACGTCACCAAGAACGTCGCCGACATGGTACTTGCCGACGACAACTTCGCCACCATCATCGGTGCCTGCGAAGAGGGGCGCCGCATCTACGACAACATCCGCAAGGTCATCCAGTTCCTGCTTTCGGCCAACCTTGCCGAGGTGTTCTCGGTGTTTATCGCCACGCTCATCGGCTTTACCATCTTTCAGCCGGTGCAGCTGCTGTGGGTGAACCTGGTCACCGACTGCTTCCCCGCGCTCGCGCTGGGCATGGAGGATGCCGAGGGCGACATCATGAAGCGCAAGCCGCGCAACGCCAAGGACGGCGTCTTTGCCGGACATATGGGTCTGGACTGCGTGGTCCAGGGCCTGATCATCACCGTGCTGGTGCTGGCGAGCTTCTTTGTGGGCGTGTACTTTGACATGGGCTACATCCACATCGCCGATATGATCGCCGGCAATGCCGACGAGGAAGGCGTGATGATGGCGTTCATCACGCTCAACATGGTCGAGATTTTCCACTGCTTCAATATGCGCAGCCGTCGTGCGTCGCTGTTCACCATGAAGAAGCAGAACAAGTGGCTGTGGGCTTCCGCCGCGCTGGCACTGGTGCTGACGGTGATCGTGACCGTGCAGCCGACGCTTGCCGAGATGTTCTTCGGCCCTGTGACGCTTGAGCTCAAGGGCGTTCTTGCCGCGCTGGGTCTGGCCTTCCTGATCATCCCGCTTATGGAGATCTACAAGGCGATCATGCGTGCGGTCGAGAAGGAGTAACGTACCTGTCCGGGCCCGACCGCCTGCGGGGTTTCCACGGGCACGTCCTCGCCGCTTTGCGGCTGCGGGATGTGCCCTTAGGAAACCCCTCCCGGCGGGCGGGCCCTGCGGTATCCTTGCTGGCTTTTCTCCCGTGCGGATGAAAAGGGCTGAGGGAAAGTTTGTGAGCTGGTCGGGCTTTGCCCGGCCAGCTCTTTTTGATTTAAAATACCTGCTCAGTTGTGATTTATGGTGCTGGGAGGCGCTTGTGGGCAAGGCTAAGGCTAAAGCGAAGAAAAAGACGACGGGGGCGCGGGCTAAGCGCGATCGTCGTCGGAAGCTTGCGACCGAGGCCCCCGCATCAGCCGAGGAGCTGCTGGCAAACGTGCCGGGACTCGACGCGCTGCAGGATGTTCCGGCGTTCGATGACCTGCCGGTCGATGAAGCTCAGCAGGCGGCATTTGACGACTTTTGCGCACATGCCGAGGAGCCCGAGCAGATGCAGCTTGGCGCCGTGGTGCGCTTGGATCGCGGGTTTCCGCTGGTGGCGACTGCCGATGACGCCTTCCGCGCCGAGCATGCCGTGGGGTTTGCCAAGTCGCGCGGCGAGGACGAGGTCCTGCTGCCTGCCGTGGGCGACCGTGTGGCGGTGCGCCGCGCTCCCGGGCACGATATGGGCGTGATTGAGTGCGTGCTGCCACGCCGTACGAGCTTTGAGCGTTGGCGCGGCCGTGCCCGTGGAGAGCGCCAGGTGCTCTGCTCCAACGTGGATAGCGTGCTAATCGTGCAGGCGCTCGGTGCCGGTGAGGTGCTGCTCGACCGCGTGGCGCGCTCGCTGGTGTTGGCGCTCGACTGCGATGCCGAGCCGGTGGTGGTGCTCACCAAAGCTGACCGCTGCGATGCCGAGGAGCTCGAGCGCGATCTGGACCGCGTGCGCCGCCTAGTGGGCCCGGACGTGCGCGTGATCGTGACGTCTTCTGCCGAGGGCCGCGGCCTGGACGAGGTCCGTGCCTGCGTGCCTGCCGGGAGCTGCGCCATGATTCTGGGCGAGTCGGGTGCCGGCAAGTCGACGCTGCTCAATGCACTGCTGGGCCACGATACGTTGGCGACCGGCGGTGTGCGCGAACGCGACGACCAGGGCCGTCACACTACCGTCGCGCGCGTGATGGTGGCGCTGCCGGGCGACGCCGGCGTGATCGCCGATGCCCCGGGCCTGCGCAGCCTACCGCTCGTGGGTCACGAGCGGGGTCTGGCGTGCGCCTTCCCCGAGATTGTCGAGGCATCGCACGCGTGCCGGTTTGGCGATTGCACGCATACCCATGAGCCGGGCTGCGCCGTTCGCGAGGCCGAGGACGCCGGGCAGATCGACAGCCTGCGTCTGGAAACGTTCCAAAACCTGGCGTCATCCATGCGCGTGAGCGCTCAAATGCTCGATCCCGATGTCCATCTGTAATTGATTTTTCCTATGACAGCCGTCTCCCAACTGTTCGGGAGACGGCTTTTTTGCTGCGGAAAAGCCTCGAAACATGCAGTTTGCTGACGTGCTGACCAAAACCTTGCCACGAGCTTGACGGGCTGGTCAGCTTTTGGTCAGCGATTGGTTTGACATCGAAAACCAAGATCGCGATTGCGCCGCTTTGCACTCTGACCACCCAGACAATGGTGGTACGGGCATTCGCCCGGCACTGCCATGAGAGGAGCGGCCGTGAACAAGAGCAAGCGCATCGCCATCAGTCTGGTCGCGGGCGTGCTCGCTGCTCTGCTCTGCATGGTTTACGGCTCGTCGATCCGCTCGCAAGCCGAACAGGTCCAGGCTGAGACCTTGGCCAAGTACGGTGGCGATCGCGTCGAGGTATGCGTCGCGGCGCGCGATATCGATGTGGGCGAGACCCTCGATGAGACCAATGTCATAACCCAGGAATGGCTGACGAGTTTGCTGCCGCGTGACGCGGCGACCGAGCTGCGCCAGGTACGCGGCGACGTGACGACTTCACGTATTCCCAAAAACGCCGTGATCTGCAATGTCTACACCAAGGCCGAGAGCCACAAGCTCGAGGTGCCTAAGGGCAAGGTCGCCGTTTCGGTGGCGGTCGATGCCGAGCACTCGGTCGGCGGTGCCACGGGCGTGGGCAGCTATGTGGACGTGTACGTGCAAAAAGATGGCGTAACCGATCGACTGTGCGGCGCGCACGTGATCGATACCAGTGAGAATTCCGGTGCCACGCGCGAGGGCAAGATCGAATGGGTGACGCTGGCGGCTGACCCCGAAGACGTCAAGGAACTGCTGGGAGCCTCGGGCAAGGGAACGGTCAGCTTGACGAT
Organism: Collinsella aerofaciens; assembly: GCF_963360655.1. Lineage (NCBI taxonomy): Bacteria > Bacillati > Actinomycetota > Coriobacteriia > Coriobacteriales > Coriobacteriaceae > Collinsella > Collinsella aerofaciens. Next base: position 871,780 of record NZ_OY725712.1, on the reverse strand, counting down.
TCCCGCCACGGCGCGCGGCAAAAAGAGCGGAGGCGACGAGTGATGAAGGCGATCTGGCTTGCGTGCTGCGCGTGCGGCGATTACGGGCTGTTGCAGCAGGAAGTCGAGGGCCGTGATGCGGGTGCACAGGTGCTTCGCGTGGGTGACCTGGACGGGCTGGTTTCCATGGCGCGGGCGTTTCCGTCGCGCCGCGGGGCTGCCATCATCGCGGCGTCTCTGTTTGATATCGAAGATGTGCGCAAGACTGTTGCGCGCCTGACGGCCGAAGGCCGCGTGAGTCGCGTGGTCGTGTTGATAGAAGCGCTCGATCCGTCGGATATCGAGGGACTGTTTCGCGCGGGGGCGACCGAGGTCATCGCTGCGCACAGTATATGCGGCAACGGGCGCGCGGGCGAGGGAGCGGTTGATTCCGATCGGCGCATGACGATTGAGCCCGATGCTTTTGTTGATAGGGAACCCGGGGCGCCTCGCGCTACAAGAGGCCCGCGTGTTGATGATTATGGAAAAGCGGAAGCCGAGCATGGTCGGCGCCCCCGGAACCCCCTTGTATACGATGACGCTGGAGGGCCGGCACAGCATGCTGGCGACTCCCCGGCTGTAGATATGGGATACGTGCACGGCGTGAATCTGGCGGATGAACTCGACGAAGTTGAGGGCTTTGCCGGGTGCGGCGAGTTGTCGCTGATGCAGCATGAGCAGATTGCACAGAACGAGCCTGCCTTGCAGACCGAACAAGCTGCCATGCCGGCTTGGACGCAGCGTGTGGTTGCGGCGGGGGAGACGGGGACGCTGTCGCCGACGCCCGCCCCGCCGCCTCCGATGCCGCCGGCAGACGCTGCCGCTCCGCAGCATCGAGCTCCGGTCATCTGCGCCATTTCGGGTTCGGGCGGTTGCGGCAAGTCGACGATCGTTGCCACCATGGCACACACATCGTCGCTGTTGGGCTTGCGTGCCGCCGTGCTCGACCTGGACCTGATGTTTGGAAACCTTTACGACTTGTTAGGCGTCGATGCTCCGCGCGATATGGCGGCACTTATCGAGCCGGCGGCGGCGGGCGCGCTCACCGAGCCGGATATCGTAGCCACATCGATGCGCGTGGCGCCAGGCGTTACGCTCTGGGGTCCCGTTGCGGCGCCCGAGCAAGCCGAGCTCATGGCACGTCCGGTGGAGCTACTGCTTGATGTTTTGCGTCGCGAATCCGACGTAGTCTTTATCGATACCTCGGTCTTTTGGGGCGACGCCGTGGCGGCTGCGGTGGCGGCGAGCGACCGCTGCCTGATCGTTGGCGATGCTGCGGTGTCGTCCGCGACATCGGCGTCGCGCGTCATTGAACTGGCAAGTCGAGTAGGTGTGCCGCGCACGCGCATGAGCGCCGTGTTCAACCGGTTCGGTGCGCGCGGGGCAGACGAGGACGTCGCCATGCGCTTTGAGATTGCCTGTGCGCTGAGCTCCAAGATTCGTATCGCCGATGGCGGGCAGGATCTCGCCGCGCTCATGGCGTTTGGGCGCGCTGATGAGGCAGTGGGGCAGACCAGCGCTTTTGCGACCAGCGTGCGCGAGGCCACGCGCGAGATGCTCGTGGAACTGGGGTGCGCCGTCGGCCCTTGGAGCGATATGGTCGCCGACCGTGCAACGCGCACCGAACGCCCGCGTATCCGCCTTCCCTGGTCGCGCGAGGGTGATCAGCGATGAGCCTGCAAACGAGGATTAAGGCTGCCGGCGCTGCAGCGGGGGCAGCGCCTGTAGATGCGGGGCGTCGCCGCGCGGTGAAACGACGCACCAAGTGCGCCGTGATGGACCGCATGGGTTACGACGAAGTGGCGCGTATCAGCGCCTATATCGACCCGGCACTTGCCCGCTCGGAATTGCGTCCCGCGGTGGAGGCGGCGCTCAATGTTGAGGAACCGACCGATCTCGCGACGACCGAGCGCGAGACCATCATCGACGAGATTTTGGATGACGTAGTGGGCCTGGGGCCGTTGCAGCCGCTCATCGAGGACGACACCGTTACCGAGATCATGATCAACGGCTGCCGCTCGGCTTTCTTTGAACGCGGCGGCGTCTTGCACCCCATCGAGCATGCGTTTGAGGATGATGAACAGATCCGTGTGCTTATCGACCGCATCATCTCGCCACTTGGCCGCCGTATCGACGAGCGCAGCCCCATCGTCAACGCCCGCCTCAAAACGGGCTATCGCGTCAACGCGGTGATTCCGCCTGTGGCGATTGACGGACCGATTCTCACCATCCGAAAGTTCTCGGACCGCATCTGCTCGCTGGACGAGCTTGTGGGGCTGGGGTCGCTGCCGCTTTGGTATGCGCAGCTGTTGTCGTGCGCGGTGTCGCTGCGACAGGACCTGGCGGTTGCGGGAGGCACGGGATCTGGTAAGACCACCCTGCTCAACGCGTTGTCATGTGAGATTTCCACCGGCGAGCGCATCGTGACGATCGAGGACTCTGCCGAGCTCAAGTTTGCGCATCATCCGCACGTGGTGCGTCTAGAGGCGCGCGAGGCTTCAATTGAGGGCGAGGGCGCGGTGACGATCCGCGACCTGGTGACCAATGCCCTGCGCATGCGCCCCGACCGCATCGTGGTGGGCGAGGTGCGCGGTGCCGAGTGCTGCGACATGTTGCAGGCCATGAACACGGGCCACGACGGGTCGCTCACCACGCTTCATGCGGGTTCCGAGCAGGAGACCGTGGTGCGTCTGACGTTGCTTGCACGTTATGGCATCGATCTGCCGAGCGAGCTCATCGAAGAGCAGATTGCCATGGCGCTCGACGGCATCGTGATGTCCGAGCGCCACGCCGATGGCAGGCGCTTCGTCTCCTCGTATTCGGGGGTGCGTCGCGCCGCGTCGGGCGGCGTAGAGCTCGAGCGCTATGTGACTTTCGATGCCGCCGAGCGCACCTGGACGCTTGACCGCGAGCCGCCGTTTATCGCAGAAGGCCTGCGGTCGGGGACGCTCACACAAGAGGAGGTGGACGAATGGAGGTCGCTGTGCCCCTCGTCGTAGGGGGTTTGGCAGGGTTTTCTGTCGCGACGGCGTGCGGGGCGGAACCTCGTGTGCCGCAGGTGCCGCCGGCGGAGCTGGCGCGTCAGGCGTTCGAGACGGTGGCAGAGAAGCTGCCGCGTGAGTTGGTGGAAAACGATCTGCTGAAAAAGATTGCCCGTTCGTGGGCATCGCTGGCTCCGGCGCGTCGCCTTGGCCTCGTGATCGAAGATGCTTCGGGGCGTTTGGCGTTTCTGCTGCTATCGAGCGGTGTCTGCTGCGTTTTGCTAACGATGGTGTCGTTATCGCCCCTCGGGTTTGCCTTGGGACTTGTTGCTCCGATTGCCGCTGGCGCCGCTCGGGATGGCTTTGAGAGCCGGCGCGAGCAACACGATGCAGAAGAGGCCATGCCCGAGGCGTTTACCGCACTTTCCATGTCGCTTGCCTCGGGACATTCGCTGGCCCAGGGCATGCGCTTTGTGGGCGCTCATGCGCAAGAACCGGTGCATACCGAGTTTTTGCGGGTAGCGGCGGCGATCGATTGCGGCATCTCGGCGACCGACGCGCTCGATGACTTGCTCGTGCGCATCGACGCCCCCGGCCTTTCGCTTGTGACCTTGGCGCTTAAGGTGTCTCAGCGCACCGGTGCTCCGCTTGCCGACTTACTGTCCGAGGCGTCGAGCATGGTGGGGGAGCGCATTGAGCTCAAGCGCCGCCTGGATGTTAAGACGTCGCAGGCTCGCATGTCTGCGCATATGGTCGCGGCGATGCCGGCGGGCATGTGCGCGGTGTTGGCGCTGCTTTCGGCAGATTTTCGTCGCGGTCTTGCGACGCCTGCCGGTGCGGGCGCTGTGGTGCTGGGTCTAGCCCTCAACGTCGTTGCCCTGGTGGTTATCCGGCGCATTATGCGGGTGGAGCTATGAGCGCCCTGGTTGCAGTTGTGGCTTGCCTGTGTGCCCTGAGTGTATTTGTCGCGACGGGTTTGGATCGGGCGGATGCGCGCAAGATCGCAGGGGCCTGCAAGCGCGAGGCGGTGCTGGTCGCTGCCGCGGGTCGCTCGGTGGTCGATGCCCTGACCGCGCGAGTGAAGGGCGCGGTTGGAGCGGGCGGCCCGGCGCGAGTGTCGCTCGGCGAAGTGTCCGAGATGATCGATGTTGTGCGCTTGGGTCTTTCGGCCGGCCTTTCGTTTGATGCGGCGCTTGAGATTTTCTGCGCCAACCGCCGGTCAGTGCTGGCTCTTCGCCTTGAGCGGGCCTGCATGGCGTGGCAGGTGGGCGTGGGCACGCGTGAGGACGAGTTGTTGGCCGCCGCGCGCGACCTGGACGTGCGAGCGCTCGAGACCTTTGCCATTACGGTGGGGCAGGCACTCGCCCTGGGTGCCCCACTTGCCGAGACACTGGCCGCTCAAAGTCGCGAGATCCGTGCGGCTCATCGCGCCGCGGTCGAGCGCGAGATTGAGCGTGCGCCCGTCAAGCTGCTGATTCCCACCGGCACGCTCATCTTGCCGGCGTTGCTTCTGTCCATATTGGGCCCGCTGCTGGGAGCAGGCGGGATGATGTAGGGAGGAATACATGAACACGATGACTGACGCTGCTGGCAAGGTCCAGGGCTGGGCGTTTTGCCGGGCGGCACATGTTCGTCAGCGCGCCAAGGAGCTACTGCAGGAGGAGAGTGCACAGGGTACCACCGAGTATGCCATCTTGGTCGGCGTGCTCGTGGTGATCGCGATTATCGCCATCGTCGCATTTAAGGGCAAGGTCCAAGATCTATGGAACGCTATCAGCGAGGGCATCAACAGCCTGTAGAGGGCGAGCGCCCCATCGGGGTGCTGCTGGTGTTTGCTTGCCTGACCGTGGCGATAGCGGCGGTGCTTTGGGGGCTTAACGCCGCGCGGCAGCAGCGTCCTGGGGCCGCCTTCGATTCGGGCTCAGATTCGGCGGTGGCGTCTCAAAAAGATGAGATGCGAGATGCGGACGATTCGGATGTCGCTGTCACGGCGCAAACCTTTCTGCGGACGCTCGACAAGCGGTCTGGCACTGCGACGGATTCGCCTGGGGACAACGCGATTACGGTCCGGCTTGCATGGTCTGAGGACCGACCGATGACCGAGGCGGCGGCGGATATGTTACGCGCCTACCGCGAGGTGCCAACGGCCCAGCTCGCCCTGAGCGGCTATCTTGATATTAAGGGCAACGTATGGGGCGCCATCGTGCGCGATGGGCGCGGCTGGGTCGATATGGTGACGGTTGCCGCGGATGCCGGCGATGCCTCGTGCCGCCTGCGCGTGATCCGCCTGAGCCCGCAGGCATCGAACTCAAAGGAGGGGTCGTGAAATGCATGACGTCCTGCGCGAGGAATCTGCCCAAGCGACTGTGGAATACGCCATCGTCACGGTGGCGCTGTTATCGATCGTGCTGGCGATTGTGGGACTTTGGCGTGCTGGCACCGATGGACGCTTGGCGGCGCTGGTTGAGCGGGCGGCATCCCATGGCGTTGCCTCGACGTCGGTTATCGACGCCGCTGCGGGCGCTAAGGACATCGCGTTGTATTGATATCGCGCGCGAGGACTGGGCGCAGTCTACGGTCGAGGCCGCTTTTTTGCTGCCGACGTTTCTGACGCTCATCCTTCTCGCACTGCAACCGGTGTGCCTGCTTTATACGCGCGCGGTCATGGAGTCTGCCGCCGCCGAGACCGCGCGGCTCATGATCACGACGACGGCGGAGGACGACGATCTTAAGGAGTTCACCCGCCGCCGGCTTGCCGCAGTGCCCAACGTTTCGATCTTTCATGCCGGCGGGCCGTTGTCGTGGGATATTGAGCTTAGCCGGGCCGATGCGGGTGGCGTCTCGTCCGTGTCCGTTTCCGGCGAGGTCAAGCCGTTGCCTGTGATCGGTGCGTTTGCGCAGGCTATGGGTGGTACCGCCGAGGGTGGCTACGTTGAGCTCAAGGTCGATGTCTCGTATCAATCACGTCCCGAATGGCTGGAGGGAGATTATGATTCGTGGATTGCTGCATGGGATTAAGCGTTTCTGGTCTAGACGCGTTTTGACGCGCCGTCCGAGCTGCCATCGCAAGCGAGGCGGCTTTATGGGCCGCGCCGGTATCGACCTGTTTATCGAAGACGGTGCCTACACCACGCTTTCTTCTGCCGTGGTCATCCTAGTGGTGCTCACGTTGTTGTTTTCGTCGACCGCGGCGATATGGAGCATGTCGCGCGCGGGGGACACCCAGGTGGCGGCCGATAGCGGCGCGCTGGCGGGTGCCAACGTAGTGTCGTCCTATCACACGGCTGCCACGGTGGTTGATGCGAGCATCTTGAGTCTGGGGCTAGCGGGGTTTGCCACGATCGGGACGGGCCTGGTCGCCATCCTCATCCCGGGTGCCGAACCAGTTGCCGGCAATATGGTCGACACCGGGATTGAGATCATTAAAACGCGCAACAAGTTTGCCAAAAGCGCATCGGAAGGCTTGCAGAAAATCGAGACGGCTCTGCCGTATCTGATTGCCGCGCGTGCCACGCAGGCGGTGTCGGCGCAGGATACCGATAGTGTGACCTATACCGGTACGGCGCTTGCCGTGCCCAGGACGTCCGAGTCGGATTTCGTTGCGCTCGAGGGTTCTGAGATCTCGACCGATGCCATTAAAGACACATCGAAAGATCTGGAGCGCGCAGCAGATGAGCTGCAGAAGGCCTTGGAGGAGACGGCGAAAGCAAAAGAACGCGCCTGGCTTGCGGATTGCGGTGGATCGGTTCCGGCTTCGGTCGGTAGCTGTTCATGCATGTGGGAACGTACGAGGAGTTTGGCAAAGCTCTCGGGTGAGCAGAACCCGCATTATGCCTCGAGCATTTCGTGGGAGCCACAGGTGGCGCTCGACCGCGCGAAGACCTACTACCGTCAACGCCTGGCAGACGAAAAACCGCAGGGTTCAAGCGTCGAGACGAAGGCGGAGTCGGCGGCGCGCAAGGCGTTTTACACCTATGCGAGTACAGAGGTCAATCGTGCATATGTAACCGAGGACGGAGATGAAGTCGCTTCCTATATCCCGCTGTTGCCGCGCAACACTGACGAGGTGCGAGCGACGGAACTCTATACCGATACGGTGTGGCCAACCAGTGCCATCGATGGCAAGACGTATCTGCATTACGGAACGAGTTGCCCCAACTATAAGAAGGGGGCGCCATGCGGGCTGGCCTCGGTTGCTGCTTATGACGGGCAGGACAAATGCAATAGATGCCATTTTGGTGTTTCGTCGCTCGGTGCCGTTGCGGCTCCTTCGACTTCTATCGAAAACGGCTTTGAGTACCACTTTGATCGATTCAAAGAGGCTCTGGAAGACTACGTCGAATGCCGCAACAAAGAACTCGAACTTGAGCGTCAGACCGAGGATGAGGCCGACCGTGCGGGCAATGCGTTTGACCAGGCCATTAAAGCGCTTTCCGGCGAGCGCCCGCGTATCGCCCCACCTGGCCGCAACGGCGTGGTCGCCTTTGCAGTTTCGGGTGACATTACCAGCCCCGATCAACTTAACTCCTCGTTTAACGCGGCAGTCAGGCTTGGCGATCGCGGTGCTATCTCTGCCGCGGTGCTGGCGCCCGATGAGGCGACGGCGCAAAACAACGTGCTTTCGCGATTTTTCTCGACATTGAAGGAACGCTCGGGCGGCGTTGCCGGCGTGCTCGACGGCGTCATGGATGTTTGGGGACGGCTACTCGTGGGATACGGAGACATCCAAGGTTCGGCCGACGAACTTATGGACGAGATGATTAAAGACCTAGGAGGGGGCAGCGGTGCGTTGGGCTCCATTGCATCGTGGCTCGGCGATACCGTTTCGGCGTCCGTGGCGGCGCTGGGTTTGGAACCGTGCGACTTGCGCCTGCGAAAGCCGGTGCTGACCGATTCCGCCAACGTCATTAAGAGTCCGGGGTCTGACATTGCGGGTCTCTCTCAAACGCAAGACAAACTGCGAAGTATTCCGTTGGGCGTGACCGATCCCAGGGCGCTTTGCGAGGCGTTGGAATATCAAGTCGAACGCACCATTAGCGGTACGGTGTTCACACTTGCGGAGATTCCTCTGCCCGGCGGCGGCTCCATCCCGCTCACCGTCGATGTCGCCACGCTGGTTGGCGCTCTGGGCGGTGGGTCGTAATGAGTATCCGCATGCGTCTGCGCGAGGAGCGCGCCCAAGCGACGGTTGAGATGGCAGTGGTTACGCCCGTTTTGCTGGTGCTGGCACTCATCGTGTACAACGTCATGATCTTTGCCAGCGCTGTTGCGCGCTTCGACCGCGTGGTGCCCGACATCGTGTTGGCGCACGCCGTGGCGTCGGAGGGGGAGGGCGACGAAAGCTCTGCCGATGCCTCGGCGACGGTTCAGACTCAAATTCTGAATGCCATGGAAGGCTATGACTTGCAGATCGAAGTGTCGAGCGAGCAAGGCGCGGAGGCATCGGATGGTGGCCTGCTCTCCCTATCCGGTACGTTTAGGACCTACACCTGCACCATGCACTATGAGCCGTGGCCGACTTCTCTCAGCATCGCTGGCGTTCCGCTGGGGGCGCCGACAACGTTGTCGCACGAGCGTGCGGTGACGGTCGATCCATGGCGTCCGGGGGTGGTCATGTGACCGCGGTCTCGTCCTACATCGTCTACGCGCGGGCACTCAATAGGCTGGGTTGGACGCCGGCCGAGTTTGTGGTGGCGGAGTCGTTTGTCGTGCGCCTGCGCGGCATGCTGGGACGGCGTCCGGTTGCCGCCAACGGCCTGCCGCTCGTCATGGCGTTTCCACGCTGCTCTTCGGTCCATACGTGTTTTATGGCCTATCCCATCGACATCGCCTTCATCGATCGCGACGGCAATATCCTCGCGCGCTACGAAAACGTCCGCCCTTGGCGCATGTGCTCCTGCCCCGGCGCCTGGGCCGTACTAGAGCGTCCTTCAATCATTGTTTCGACCCCTGCTCTCCAACGCGTGCCGGCTTAAGAATTGGCGACAGTGGACTTTCGTCATACGAAATTGGGTAAGATGGAGGAGAAGATGCATGGATGTTGAGATTCATCCCAACGCTAAAAAGCACCTGACGGAAAAGCAGGTGCTTAGCGCTTGGCTTGCGGTTACTGAGTGCATTCGTCGCGAGTCGAAGGACGAGCCGCCGAGATGGCTTGCGATTGGATGGCTCCCAGACGGACGAAGCGTGGAGCTTGTCGCGGTCGAGCTTGTCCGTGGGTGGCTTATCATTCATGCCTTGTCTCCAGTCCAGAAGAAATTTTGGCAGGAGATTGAACAGGCTCGGCAAAGGGGTCGATGATGGGCAAGACGTATACGGCCGCTAATGGTCAGGTTGTAACGGATGAAATGATTGACGCGTGGTGCGAGTCGTACGAGCGCGGAGAGTTTCCGGATGGCGAACACACCGTTGGTGGGATCGTGCATGGACGGCCCCCGCTCTCAGGTGAGGGGACGGCAACGCTGTCGGTCAAGATTCCTCTGGGAATGAAGGAGGCCATTCGTCGACGGGCGGCTGCCGAGGGGATGACGCCAAGTGAGTTTGCCCGTGCGGCTCTGAGTGAAAAACTTCTTGCTGCCGGCTGATGCCTCTGACGTGCCGATTTATAGAACCGAGGCTGTGCTCAAAAACTTTTTTAAAATTCTCGGTTGACCGGAACGCGTCCTTGGTTATACTAATCAAGCCTTGAAACAAGGCACACCTCAAATGGCTGGGTAGCTCAGTTGGTAGAGCAGAGGACTGAAAATCCTCGTGTCAGGGGTTCGATTCCCTTCCCCGCCACCTTGAATTGACTAGGACCTCTGCAAAGGGGTCCTTTTCTTTTATGTAGCCCATGCACGGAATCGAACCCCGTGAGGGCGCGGAGCTGAGGAAACGCGCAAGCGTTTTCCAGCGTAGCTCGCAAGGCGCGCAAGCGCCGCAGCGGTCCGTCCGCGCAGCGCGCGGACGCGATTCCCTTCCCCGCCACCTTGAATTGACTAGGACCTCTGCAAAGGGGTCCTTTTCTTTTATTGAGGGCTCTGCGGAAATTGCGTCCCGGAATTTGGCTTCAGAGTGGGATGCGCTTTCCGGCGCTTACTTCCGACGTGCGTGCACATCTCGGGCCCGCCCGCTCAGACATTCCTCCCGCTTTTGCGCCACTTTACAGACCGTTCGGTCGTCTGTCCGCATGCGCGGGTATACTCAAAACGATACTTTTCCTATGCAATACGATGCAGGCTCGGCCTGCACGATCCGAAGGGGGCAGTGATGGAGAGGATACTCGGCGTTAATCTCTCTGGCTGGTTTATTCCCGAGCCTTGGGTGACCCCGTCGCTATACGCGGCGACCGGTGCATCCAACGCGGCCGAGCTGCAGGAGGCCATGGGCACCGCCGCCTATAACGAGCGCATGCGCCGTCATTACGAGACGTTTGTGAGCGAGGACGATTTCCGTCGCATGGCGCAGATCGGCCTCAACGCCGTGCGCCTGCCGGTGCCTTGGTATGCCTTTGGCTCACAGGAGTCCGATGCCTCCTACATCTCGGTTGTCGATTACATCGACCGCGCGATTGAGTGGGCTGCCAAGTACAACATTCGCGTGCTGCTTGACCTGGCGACTGTGCCCGGTGGCCAGGGCGATTCCAACGATTCGCCCGCCACGCCGGAGGCTGTTGCCGAGTGGCATTCGTCCACCAACGGTCGTCATGTCGCACTCGACGTGCTCGAGCGCTTGGCCGATCGCTACGGCGAGGCCGAGAGCCTGCTGGGTATTGAGCTGCTGGATACGCCGCAGATGAGTGTCCGCAAGAGCCTCTTCACCATGACGGATGGCATTCCTGCTCACTACCTGCGCAATTTCTATCGCGATGCTTACGAGCTCGTCCGTTCGTATATGCCCGAGGATAAGATCGTCGTTTTCTCGTCGTCGGGGCATCCCAGCGAGTGGAAGCATTTTATGCGCGGCGCCAAGTACAAGAACGTCTACATGGACCTTCACCTGTACCATTACCGCGACGAGCATGCGCTCGACATCACGAGCCCCCGCGGGCTGACGACGGCGATTTCGCGTAACAAGCGCGAGCTTAAAGAAGCGATTTCAACTGGGTTCCCCGTGCTGGTGGGCGAATGGTCGGGCGCGGCGATCTTTGCCAACTCGTCGGTTACGCCCGAGGGCCGCAATGCCTACGAGCGCGTGTTTATCGCCAATCAGCTGGCTTCGTTTGCGCCGGCTGCCGGTTGGTTCTTCCAAACGTGGAAGACCGAGAAGCGCATTGCAGCATGGGACGCCCGCGCGGCGCTCGGCACGCTCGAGCGCGGCATGATTGAATAGGTTGATATGACGCAAAACAGCGCCCATACGGGCAAACTCTATGTGGTCGGCACGCCCATCGGCAACCTGGGCGACCTGTCCCCGCGCGTTGGCGAAGCCTTTGCCGCTGCCGATGTCATCTGCTGCGAAGACACGCGTGTGACGTCAAAGCTGCTGATGCACCTGGGCATTTCCAAGCCGCTTGTCCGTTGCGACGAGAATGTGATCGCCAGCCGCGCCGCCGGCCTGGTCGACCGCCTGCTGGCGGGGGAGACCCTCGCCTTTGCCTCGGACGCCGGCATGCCGAGCGTGTCCGATCCCGGCCAGGCGCTGGTCGAGGCGGCGCGTGAGGCCGATGTGCCCGTCGAAGTTATTCCCGGGCCTTCTGCTTGCGTCACGGCGCTCGTTTCGTCCGGCATTCCCTGCGAGCATTTCTTCTTCGAAGGCTTTTTGGGTCGCAAGCACGGCGACCGCGTGCGCCGACTGCAGCGTCTTGCCGTGGTGCCCGGCGCACTCATCTTCTACGAGTCTCCACATCGCATCGTGGCGACGCTCGAGGCCGTGGCGGAGGTCTTTCCCCAACGTGAGGTTGCCGTCTGCCGCGAACTCACCAAGCTGCACGAGGAGGTCTTGCGCGGGCCCGCCGCCCAGCTCGCCGAGGAGCTGCGTGCTCGCGGCGAGGTAAAGGGCGAGATTGCGCTGGTCATCGCGCCGCCGAGCGAAGATGAGGAGGCCGGTATCGTGCCGGTTGGCGCCGCGGCAGCGGATCCCGACGAGGCTCTGCGCGAGGATATCCGCGCCGCGCTCGAGGAGGGAGAGCCCGCCTCTGCGGTGGCCAAGCGCCTGTCGCAGAAGTACTCGCGCCGTAAGCGCGATGTCTATGCCATGGTGCTCGATATGCAATAGATGGAGGATATCCAGCCCTTGCGCTAGAATCATCCCCTGTATGCAACGTTTTTCTGGAGGACAAACCCCATGGATCAAAGTAAGCCTTCGTTCTTTATCACGACGCCCATCTACTACGTCAACGCCGATCCGCACCTGGGCACGGCTTATTCCACCATCATCGCCGACGTTCAGGCCCGTTATCGTCGCTCCGCCGGCTATAACGTCAAGTTCCTGACCGGCATGGACGAGCACGGCGAGAAGGTCGCCGAGGCCGCAGCCAAGCACAACATGACGCCGCAGGAGTGGACCGACAGCCAGGCTCCGCACTTCAAGGAGCTTTGGAGCAAGCTCGAGATCTCCAACGACGACTTCATCCGCACCACCGAGCCGCGCCAGCATCATGCCGTGCAGTACCTGTGGGAGCGCATGAAGGAGTCCGGCTACCTGTATAAGGGCAGCTACGACGGTTGGTATTGCGTGCCTGACGAGACCTACTTCACCGATACGCAGGTCCAGAAGGGCGACGAGGAGTACGGCAGCGTCGGCCAGCACCTGTGCCCCGACTGCCACCGTCCGCTTGAGCGCGTGCAGGAGGAGTCCTACTTCTTTAAGCTTTCCGCTTTCCAGGACAAGCTGCTCAAGCTTTACGACGAGCACCCCGACTTTGTCGAGCCTGCGTTCCGCATGAACGAGGTACGTAGCTTTGTCGAGGGCGGCCTTAATGACCTTTCCGTGAGCCGTACGAGCTTTGACTGGGGCATTCAGGTCCCGTTTGACGAGGGTCACGTGACCTACGTGTGGTTCGATGCGCTGCTCAACTATATGACGGCCGTCGGCTACGGTGTCGACACCGACGAGGCGCGTGCCGAGCTGGCCTATCGCTGGCCCGCGCAGTTCCACATCGTGGGCAAGGACATCATCCGCTTCCACTGCGTCATTTGGCCCGCCATGCTCATGGCCATCGGCGAGGCCCTGCCCGAGCACGTCTTTGCCCACGGCTTCCTGACCGTGCGCAATGCCGAGACCGGCAAGGCCGAGAAGATGTCCAAGAGCCGCGGCAACGCCATCGCTCCGCAGGACGTTATCGACATGTTGGGCGTCGAGGGCTATCGCTACTACTTTATGACCGACGTCGTCCCCGGCACCGACGGTGCCATCAGCTTCGATCGCATGGAGCAGGTCTACAACGCCGACCTGGCCAACAGCTGGGGCAACCTTATCTCGCGTTCGCTCAACATGAGCGGCAAGTACTTTGATGGTTGCGCGCCCGCCAAGCCCGCATCGTTCGATGCGTTCGACAACCCGCTGGCAAAGATCGCCGATGGTCTGGTCGAGCGCTACATGGCCAAGATGGACGTGCTCGATTATGGTGGAGCTAAGGACGAGGTCATGGAGCTCATCCATGCCGCCAACCACTACATCGAGGACTCCGAGCCCTGGGCGCTTGCCAAGGACGAGGCCAAGGCTGACGAGCTGGCGTTTGTGATCTACAACCTGCTCGAGGCCATCCGCATTGCCGCTCACCTGCTGATGCCGCTCATGCCCCAGACTTCTGCCGAGGCCCTGCGCCGCCTGTCCTGCGAGGACGAGGCCGCGAGCGACGACCTCAAGGGCATTTGCGCTTGGGGCCTGCTTGCCGGTGGTCAGCCCGTCGAGAAGGGCGAGCCGCTGTTCCCGCGTCTGGGCTAAGCCGCTGCGCGCCATATCGGCAATTTGCTGTTTAGCTGTAAGGGCATGGCCGCAACGGTCCATGCCCTTTTGCTTTACGATGCAGCCACCATGTTAAGGAGGCAACCATGACAACTTCGCCTTTGGCAAACCCCACGGCAACTAGGGAGCTGCTAGAGGAGTTTGGCCTTGCGACCAAGCATCGCCTGGGCCAGAACTTCCTGATCGACAACCATGTGATCGAACGTATCTGTGAGCTCGCTGAGCTTGCGGGCGATGAGCGCGTGCTCGAGGTCGGCCCGGGTTGCGGCACGCTGACGTTGGCCCTGCTGCAGGAGGCGGCGTGCGTTACGTCGATTGAGGCAGATCCCGAGCTCGAGCCGGTGCTCGATGCTCACGCCGCCGACTACGCCAACTTCCGCTTTATCATGGGCGACGCGCTTAAGGTGGGCCCGGAGCAGATTGAGCAGGCCGCCGGCGGCGAGCCCACGGTATTTGTCGCGAACTTGCCCTATAACGTGGCGGCGACAATCATCCTGCAGTTCTTCCAGACGATGCCCGCGCTCAAGCGCGCCGTCGTCATGGTGCAAAAGGAGGTTGCCGATCGCATTGCCGCAGTGCCGGGCAACAAGACCTATGGCGGCTATACGGCAAAGCTCGGCCTGTATGCGCAGGTGACGGGTCGCTTTGAGGTGCCGCCGCGTTGCTTTATGCCGGCGCCGCACGTGGACTCGGCCGTCGTGCGTATCGACCGTGTTGACGGCGTGGTACCCGAAGGACTCGATCGCGAATTTGTGGCCCGCGTGATTGATGCTGCATTTGCTCAGCGTCGCAAGACCATCCGCAATTCCATGAGCGCCAACGGTTTTGCCAAGGACGTGCTCGATGCCGCTTTTGAGGTTTGCGGTATCGCACCCACCACGCGCGCCGAGACGCTCGATGTTGCCGACTTTGTCCGTCTGGCCCGGGAGCTAATCCATGATGCCTAATGCCGAACGCGTGACGTTTACCAAGAAAAAGAAGACGGTTGCTTGTCCCGTGCCTTTGGCGCCGCTTGCCGACACGCATGCACATCTGCTTTCGTTTTGGGGCAAGGATGTGCCCGAGACGCTCCTGCGTGCCAAAGCCGCGGGCGTCGACCTGTTGGTGACGATGTTCGACCCCATTGCCGACAAGCGCAGCGTGGCGGACTATAGCGACTGGCTGGTGCGCGAGATTCTTCCGATGCAGGATATCCCGCAGATCAAGTATCTTGCCGGCGTGCATCCGTATGGCGCGCCGGACTATACCGACGACGTTCATGCACAGGTCGTTGCCGCACTTGATGACCCCTTATGCGCCGGTATTGGCGAAATCGGCCTGGACTATCACATGGACTATGACGACGATATCGCGCCGGCACCCCATAACGTGCAGATTGATTGCATGGCGCGCCAGCTCGAGCTTGCCGTGCGCCGCAATGTGCCGGTGGAGCTGCACCTGCGTCACGAGGACTCGGATGGGGAGCGCACCTCGCACGTTGATGCGTACAACGTACTGCGCGAGGTGGGTGTGCCCCAGGCTGGTTGTGTGCTGCACTGTTTTGGCGAGGACCGCGCCACGATGGAGCGCTTTGTGGATTTGGGCTGCTATATCGCCTATGGCGGTGCGGCCACCTTTAAGCGCAACGACGATGTGCGCGAGGCATTTGCGGCAACCCCACTCGATCGAATTTTGTTCGAGACGGATTGCCCGTATATGGCTCCGGAGCCCATCCGCGGTCTTGAATGCGAGCCCGCAATGATCTCCATTACGGCAAACACGCTGGTCAACGACCGTGTCGATCGTACCGGCGAGGATGCTGAGGCAATCGCGCAAGCCGCTTGGGAGAATGCCTGCAAACTTTTTCAAAAATAGTTCTTGCGTTCGTGGTGGCGCTCCGTTATTCTAATTCCTGCACGCGGGCGTGGCGGAATTGGCAGACGCGTACGGTTCAGGTCCGTATGGGGGCAACCCCATGAAGGTTCAAGTCCTTTCGCCCGCACCATTAAATGAAAGAGCTCCCAGCAATGGGGGCTTTTTTGTTATGGGCCCATCGCGGGGACTTGAACCTGCGAAGGAGCGAGCGTAAAGAAAACGCGGAGCGTTTTTAGCGAGCTGGCGAGGACGCCGGCAGGCGGCCGAAGCCGGTGCGGATCCGCGAAGCGGATACGCGGACGTCCTTTCGCCCGCACCATTAAATGAAAGAGCTCCCAGCAATGGGAGCTTTTTTGTTACGGGCCGTTTTTGGCAGATTTGACCTATCGATTTCGCGCGGCAGATGCCCCTGTGGTCAAAAAGTGGCAAATATGAGTACTGGCACGAAAAGAGAGACATTTCACGAAGCCATTTTTGCTCATTTTGCGCAACAGATGTACGCTAATTTGACCCAATCTTGAGACAAAACAAAGTAAATTCGATAGACCTCGGGTAGCGCGCAGAGATGTGGTGTAAGAGGCGGGGCATGCCCCGCCTCTTCCCTTTCTTGAAAGGGAGGGGACACCGCCTAGAATTCGTCGTTGGAGTAATGAAGGTGACGAATGGAAGGAAAGGCGATGCCCCAAGAAGAGAGTGTACTGCGCCTCGGCCGCGACGAGGCCCTCGAGGCGGCGAGGCTTTGGCAGGAGTGCGGCGACGCGCGCGAGTTCGCGTGCAGGGTGCTGGGCGGCGTGATGAACGCGCTGATGGACTCCGAGGCCCAGCAGATGTGCGGCGCGGGCCGCAACGAGCGCAGCGACGGCAGGGAGAACAGCCGCAACGGCTACCGCCCCAGGTCGCTCAAGACCGCCGTGGGCGACGTGGAGCTCGAGATACCCAAGCTCAGGCACGGCACCTACTACCCCGAGGGCATGCTCGCGCGATGGTCGCGCGTCGACACCTCGGTGGCCGCCATCGTGCAGGAGATGTACGTGTGCGGCGTGTCCACCCGCAAGGTCGAGCGCGTGGCGTCCAAGCTGGGCATATCCTCGCTGTCGAGCTCGGAGGTCTCGAGCCTCTGCTCCGACCTCGACGCCGAGGTGGCGGAGTTCCGCCGCCGCGACCTGTCGGGCACGCCGTGCTGCTACCTGTGGCTCGACGCCACCTACATGAGCTGCAGGGTCGGCTCGTCGGTCGTCTCGCAGGGCGTCGTGACCGCGATCGGGCTGGGCGCCGACGGGCGCAAGCACTTCCTGGGCTGCGACGTGGTCGACACCGAGAGCGAGGACTCCTGGGCGGCGTTCCTCGGCGGGCTGCGCGAGCGCGGGCTGGCCGGCGTTCGCCTCGTGGTCTCCGACAGCCACGCCGGGCTCGTGGCCGCCGTCTCGCGCCTGTTCCAGGGCTGCGCCTGGCAGCGCTGCGTGACGCACCTGCAGCGCAACCTCCAGAGCGCCTGCTCGGGCAGGCCCGAGGACTCCAAGGCGGCCGTCAGGGACCTCGTGCACGCCGCGGTCTACCAGGACGACCCCGACCTCGCGCGCTGCGTGTGGGCCGAGGCGGCGCCCTGGGTGGCGTCGGTGTCCGCCAGGGCCGGCGAGGTCTTCGAGCAGGCCGAGGACTCCGCGCTGGCGTTCACGGCCTTCCCCAGGGCGCACTGGGCCAAGCTCCGCACCAACAACGTCCAGGAGCGCGCCAACCGCGAGATCAAGCGCCGCTACAGGGTCGTGCAGTCCTTCCCCTCGAGGGAGTCGATGCTGCGCCTGACGTGCGCGAGCCTCATGGAGACCGAGGGGCAGTGGTCCCAGCAGCGCATGTTCTCCGAGGCCTCGGCCGCCGAGGGCTTCGCCGAGCCCGCGGACAGGCCGGCCCCGACAGAGGGGAGGCGCCGCGCGCTCGGGCGGCGCGCCAGGGAGATAGTGGACGAGATAGTCGAGAAGCACGGCCTCAAGAAGGAGTAACATCGGGACTTGCAGCGACGGACCTCAGGACACTCTTACACCACGTCTGCGCGCGCGACCAGACCTCGGGTTCAAAGAGGCGATTTTGACCCAAATACGCTGTTACTAAACTGGTAACAGTACTCATATTTGGCCTTTTTTGACCACGGGTCCTCTTGTTGGTGTCACACAGCTGCTTCGTGCGGGTATCCTAGTGCCAACGTGTGCCTATCAGAGGAGAGACCATGCTGTTGTCCGGTATCATCGCCGCCCTTACCAGCCTTTTGATTCCCATCATCATCCTGTTGCTGCTGCTTCCTAACGCCTGCTATGTCGTTGAACAACAGCATGCCGTGATCATTGAGCGTCTGGGCAAGTTTAACCGCATCGTCAACGCGGGCTTCCACATGAAGGTGCCCGTGATCGACCGCAAGGCCGCCACGGTGAGTCTGCGCACCATGAAAAACGGTTTTGGCATCGACGTTAAGACCCAGGACAACGTGACCATCGGCCTTGAGGTCTCTGCTCAGTACCACGTGAGCTATGACATGGGCGCCGGCCCGGCAGATTCGGGCATCTACAAGAGCTACTATATGCTGCAGGAGCCCGTCGACCAGATGCGTGACTTCATCACCGACGCTCTGCGCTCTTCGATTCCCGTCTACACACTCGATGAGGTCTTTGCCAAGAAGGATGACATCGCCAAGGACGTTAATGCCACCGTGTCCGAGCAGATGGCTGCCTACGGCTTCACCCTCGTGTCGACACTCATCACCAAAATCGCGCTGCCGACCGAGGTCGAGAACTCCATGAACGACATCAACGCTGCCCAGCGCAAGCGCGCTGCGGCACAGGAGCTCGCTGAGGCCGACCGCATCAAGCGCGTCACCGAGGCGACCGCCGAGGCCGAGGCAATGGAAAAGGCGGGCGAGGGCATCGCCAACCAGCGCAAGGCCATCGCGCTGGGTATCAAAGATTCGCTCGAGATCATCCAAGAGACGGGTGTCGGCAATGACGAGGCCAACCAACTGTTCATGTTTACGCAGTGGTCCGAGATGATGACGGAGTTCGCTCGCACGGGTAAAACCTCGACGGTCGTGCTGCCGAGCGACTTTTCGCAGTCGGCCTCGATGTTCGAGCAGATGCTGACCGCCAGCAAAGTTCAAAACGATTCGAAGGAGTAGACGCGCGTGAAATACACCGTCGTTTGCGTCGGTAAGCTCAAGGAGCGCTTTTGGAAGGACGCGTGCGCTGAGTACACCAAGCGCCTAGGTGCCTATGCCAAGGTTGATATCCGCGAGGTGGCCGATATCGACCCGGCTAAGGCGGGCGGCGTGGATGCCGCGCGCGACAAGGAGGGGGCGGCAATTCTTGCTGCATTGCCGTCTCGGGCGCATGTGATCCTGCTGGCTATCGAGGGCAAGGAGCGTTCGAGTGAGGGGCTCTCGGCGCGGCTCGACGATCTTATGCTGCGAGGCAGCAGCGACATTGCCTTTGTAATCGGCGGTTCGGACGGCGTGAGTGATGAGGTGCGCGCCCGCGCCGACGAGATGCTCAGCTTTGGACACATTACCTTGCCGCATAACCTGGCGCGCGTGGTGCTGCTGGAGCAAATCTACCGCGCCTGCAAGATTAGCCGTGGCGAGCCGTATCACAAATAGGTCGGCAATACGAAACAATGCCGTGGGACAATAGCTTTCGTTTTGAAGAGCGTGTCTGAGAGGACTATGAGATATGAAGATCGGATTTGTCGGTTTTGGCAATATGGCGAGCGCTATGGCCGATGGCTGGATCGCCGCCGGTGTGGCTGCGAGCGATATGTGCGCCTGCGCGGGCCACTACGACGCCTTGGTCGAGCGTTGTAAGGCGCGTGGGATAGTTGCCTGTCGTGATGCGGCGGAGGTTGTCGCTGCATCCGATATCGTGGTTGCTGCGGTCAAGCCGTACATGATCGAGAAGGTCTTCGCTTCGTTCAAGGACACCCTTGCCGACAAGGTTGTCCTTTCGGTCGCCTGGACTTGGGATAGCGCCAAGTGGGAAAAGGTCCTGCCGGGTGTCGCACATATTTCGACGGTGCCCAACACGCCGGTTTCGGTGGGCGAGGGCGTCATCGCCTGCGAGAAGTCCTCTACGCTCAACGGCGAGCAGCGTGCCGTGGTGCTCGACCTGCTCGGTAAGCTTGGCACCGTCGTCGAGCTCGACACGAGTCTGCTGTTTGTGGGCGGTACCGTGGGCGGTTGCGCACCGGCATTTGTCGCCATGGCGATTGAAGCCTTGGGCGACGCGGCCGTCAAGCACGGTATCCCGCGCGCCGATGCCTATCGCATTGTGAGCCAGATGGTGCTGGGCACGGCAAAGCTACAGCTTGCGACTGGCCAGCATCCTGCGGCGATGAAGGATGCCGTATGCTCACCCGGTGGCGCCACCATCAAGGGCGTCGTCGCGCTCGAGGACGCCGGCATGCGCAGCGCTCTGGTCAAGGCCATCGACGCCACCCTCCAGTAAAACCCGCCATTTAGGGACAGGTTTATTTTGGCAGGTTTTTTCCTGCGGTTTTGTTGCATGTACGAAAAGCGCCCCGCAACTGGCTCAATTCCAGTTGCGGGGCGCTTGCGTTTGCCCAGATAAAACCGACCAAAATAAGCCTGTCTCTTTTTGGCAGGCTAGTCCCAGAAGCCGTCTTCTTCGTCCTCGGACTTGGGGCCACGGTCGACATACATCTTATGGGTGCGCTTCTCCATTACAAAGGCAAGAATCGCAAACAGTAGGATGCCGCCGGCGAAAAGGATGGCAAAACCGGTGCGGGTGCCAAACAAAAAGGAAAAAACTGCGTCCATTGGGTGCCTTCTTGCGTAGTTGGGTTGGGTCGTAAACGCTCATAAGTATATACTTGCCCATACATGTACAAGGTTGCAACCTAAATGGAATGTATATCGCCGGAGGATCTAATGCTTGATATCAAGTTTGTTCGCGAGAACCCCGATGCCATCGATACCGCCATGGCAAATCGCCAGACGTCTTGGGATCGCGAGAAGTTCTTTGAACTCGACGACGAGCGCCGTGCCGTCATCACCGAGGTCGAGGAGCTCCAGGCCACGCGTAACGCCGAGTCCAAGAAGATTGGCGCCCTGATGAAGGAGGGCAAGAAGGACGAGGCCGAGGCCGCCAAGGAGGCCGTGCGCGCCGTCAACGAGAAGATTGACGGTCTGGCCGAGCGCCGCACCGCTCTCGAGCAGGAGCAGTACGACTTTATGGCTCACCTTCCCAACATCCCTTGCGAGGCCACGCCGTACGGCAAGGATGAGGACGAGAACATCGAGCGCCGCCGTTGGGGCACCCCGCGCGAGTTCGACTTCGACTTTAAGCCGCACTGGGACCTGGGCACCGACCTCGACATCCTCGATTTCGAGCGCGGCAACAAGCTCTCCGGCAGCCGCTTTACCGTTCTCGGTGGCGCCGGCGCCCGTCTTGAGCGCGCCCTCATCAACTTCTTCCTCGACACGCACACCAGCCGTGGCTTTAAGGAGTGGTGGCCGCCCATCGTCGTCAAGCGTCAGACCATGTTTGGCACGGGTCAGCTGCCCAAGTTCGAGGACGACGCCTATCACGTCTCGGGTGATAACTTCCTGATCCCCACCGCCGAGGTCGTGCTTACCAACCTGCACGCCGGCGAGGTTCTCGATGCTGATACCCTGCCGCGTCGCTACACCGCCTTCACCCCCTGCTTCCGCGAGGAGGCCGGCTCCGCTGGTCGCGACACCCGCGGCATCATTCGCCAGCACGAGTTCGACAAGGTCGAGATGGTCAAGTTTGCCAAGCCGGAGGAGTCCGACGAGGAGCTTGAGAGCATGACCGCCGAGGCCGAGTACCTGCTTCAGCAGCTGGGCCTTCCGTATCGCGTGATTAGCCTGTGCACCGGCGACCTGGGCTTCTCTGCCCGTCAGACCTACGACATCGAGGTCTGGCTGCCGAGCTACAACGCCTACAAGGAGATCAGCTCCTGCTCCAACTGCGGCGACTTCCAGGCCCGTCGCGCCAACATCAAGTATCGCGACCCCGAGAACTTCAAGGGCTCGCGCTACCTGCACACCCTCAACGGTTCCGGTCTGCCGGCTGGCCGCACCATGGCCGCCATCCTGGAGAACTACCAGAACGCCGACGGCACCATCACGATCCCCGAGGTTCTTCGTCCCTACATGGGTGGCCTCGAGAAGATTGAGCCGGTCGCGTAGGTTGCCTGCATAAGCGATTTGCGAGGGCGCCCCTTTCCGGGGCGCCTTTTTTGTGCGCAAAGCCTTACCATATCGTGCGGACAGCTCAATAGAAAACACACGAACAAACGTTCTGTATACAGCTAACTACCTGCTATGCTTTTGTTAAATAGAAGCGAGAGGAAGGGGATGCGATGGAGCTGTTTGATGAGCGGGTAGTTTTGTTTGAGAGCGATGAAGGTGGGGAGCACCTACTGGTTACGTGTGAGCCATCCGGTATGGGTGGTTTGGTGGTGCGGCAGACGAGCGAGGGTCCGTTGACCCAATGGTGCTTTGAGGAGTCGCCGCATGTAGTCGAGACTTTTGTGACGCACGAGGGACTTGTGGCGCTTGAGCAGTTCTATGGAGTTGGGGCTTCTAACCAGGTCGCGCGCATGCTGAGTATCTCGTTTGCCGATTATGACTGTGCCCAGCGGGTGCGCTCGCTTTTGAGGGAACTCGGTGCTGGGTTCGATGTAGTTGAAAAACCGATTGATCGCATCGGGGACGTTGGCGCATGCGGAGCTGCGTGAGGAACATATTCTCAAAAAGTTTGAGATTGTGCTTGACTCTAACTAACTAAAGTGGTTTTATATGTCTTGCGCTGCGGCGTTACCTCAGCTGGATAGAGGGTCTGACTACGAATCAGAACGTCATAGGTTCGAATCCTATACGCCGCACCATTTGAGCTTGAAGCCTCCGGCAACGGGGGCTTTTCTTTTACGCCGGCATTCCATGGATTCGAACCTCGGTCGAGGCGCAAGCGTAAAGCGGACGCGGAGCGTCCGTAGCGAGCGGGCGAGCACACCGGCAGGCGGGCGAAGCCGGCGCGGATCCGCGCAGCGGATGCGCGGAATCCTATACGCCGCACCAATCGAATTTGAAGCCTCCGGCAACGGGGGCTTTTCTTTTATGGCAACACCGCATGGATTCGAACCTCGGTCGAGGCACGAACGGTTTAATCACTACTTCGTAAAATTTTTTCAAATTGTCGCTTGACCCATCGGGGGCTCGCGTGCATAATAATCCGTGCGTTGCGGCGTTACCTCAGCTGGATAGAGGGTCTGACTACGAATCAGAACGTCATAGGTTCGAATCCTATACGCCGCACCAATTGATCTTGAAGCTCCCGGCAACGGGGGCTTTTCTTATATGGGAGCATTGCGGAGATTCGAACCTCGGTCGAGGCGCGAGCGTGAAGCGGACGCGGAGCGTCCGTAGCGAGCGGGCGAGCGCGCCGGCAGGCGGGCGAAGCCGGTGTGGATCCGCGCAGCGGATGCGCGGAATCCTATACGCCGCACCAATTGATCTTGAAGCTCCCGGCAACGGGGGCTTTTCTTATATCGCGATGCGTCGAAGATCGCGCCAAGTGTCCCAAATGAGTAAAAATCAAATTCAATAACTTTTTTTGAAAAAATGCTTGACCATTATTCAGTCCCTGTGCATAATAATCAACAAGTCGCGGCGTTACCTCAGCTGGATAGAGGGTCTGACTACGAATCAGAACGTCATAGGTTCGAATCCTATACGCCGCACCACTTGAGCTTGAAGCCTCCGGAAACGGGGGCTTTTCTTTTATGGCAACCATGCATGGATTCGAACCTCGGTCGAGGCGCGAGCGTGAAGCGGACGCGGAGCGTCCGTAGCGAGCGGGCGAGCACGCCGGCAGGCGGGCGAAGCCGGTGCGGATCCGCGAAGCGGATGCGCGGAATCCTATACGCCGCACCATTTGAACTTGAAGCCTCCGGAAACGGGGGCTTTTCTTTTTGACAACCATGCATGGATTCGAACCTCGGTCGAGGCGCGAGCGTGAAGCGGACTATTTCTTATCGACTCGTGTAAGATTCCGAGTAGGTGTCGCGGCCCATCCGCGACCGCTCCTTCTCTAGACGACCGATCAGGGTGATATTTCGTGGCAGAGCGTCCGACATACAAGCTCAGGTTTCTCGACCCCAAAAAGCGTTTTCCATCGATGCCCGAGCAGCCCACGGGGCGCTCGTATGGTGTTGTCTGGAAAGTCTTTGGCGAGGATCCTAAAGAGTCGTGCTACGTCGTCGAATTCGTCGGCAAAAGCCACATATCGCTCTTGGGCTACGTGAGCGTGTCGGGCAAGGTTTATAAGGTTGACCGCCCTGTTCGGGAAGCACCGTTGCCCGAGGACCCCGACATGGAGCTGGTCCTTCACGAGTCCGATTCCAGTATTGGCGAGATTATGGTGAGGGAGGCCAACGGAGCAATGCGCGCGTGTGCGCGAACTGCCGGCTCTCCCGAAGGCCCCATGCGCGAGCAGTCCGACCTCGAGACATGGAATTCGACCCGCGCCCTTCCTTACGGCGAGTTTATGGCCTCGATGTTCTTGCGCTACGTGATATTTGCCAACTCCGAAAGCACTATTGCGAACACGGCGGGCGTCGACGGTCTCGATGCAGACATGCAAAACGCTGTCGACAAGATCAAACTCGTAAAGTTGCCCGAGCCGGTCGAGGTGTTTTTGGGCTTTGACACGGCGCCGCTCCCCGATGCTATCGAGACGCTGCTTTACCGTGTTGACCATGCCGAGAATCCGAGCGGTATCGAGCGTTATGCCGCCGCCCTGATGAGCGAGATTGACTTGCCCCGCCTGCGCACCATTGCTGCCAAGTCCGAAATGAGCCTAGCGCGCATCGACCGCTCAAAGCTTTTCTATCTCAATTTTGATCGTAGTCTGCTGGACCAGGACGAGATTGACATGCTGCTTGCCGTCGAGTGCCATCTCAACCGCCTCTCCGGCATCCTTGAGCGCATTGGGGCTGGATTGGTCCCCGCGGCGTCCTCGCCGAGCTTTGAGGGTTGTGCGCTCTTTGACGCGTGGCATATTGCCAAGACGACCAACGATGTTCCTCGACTGCTCGATACGACCTCGAGCGATAACCCATGGGCCAAACCGGGGACGGTGACTTGTCAGCCGGGCGGTGAGTGGGACGTGCGCACCCGCTTCGCGCATATCGTCGAGGCACTCAACGTGGTCACACGGCTCGACTATACCTATCGGGCAAACGTTGCCGAGGGGATTATGCTCGTTCGGTTTGGGCGCTCTGTCGTGGATGCCATGCCGCAACGTGAATACGACGCTCAGGATGACGTCTGGCGCGAGCTAGACGTGGACATGCGCGCGACTTGGGCCGCGGAGCACGACGCGCGCGTGGCGCTTACGCTTGCGGCGGCGTGTTTTGCCGCAGGTGCCTGCATTTCGCGCTGCTATGTTCAGATTGCGGCTCCCGACGGCGAGCGGGGCGAGCGCGTCATTGCAACATATTCCTTTGGGCGTGCGGCCTATCTGGCCAATTGCGTGCCTGTCGCCAAGGATCTTGAGAGCATGGACATGGACGATATGCCGTGCAAGCGCATGCTTGAGGCATATGAGTCGGACGCACCGGATGCGATTGAGCCTGCGGAGGTTCACGCTCGCCCGCGTGACGACCACCGTTCGCTGCCGCCGGCGTTGCGCGACCTGCTGCTTGCCGATACGGCTGATGAGCTAGAGGTCATGGAGGAGGACGATGACCCGTATGTGGCGCGCGTCGTTGAGTTGCGCGAGCAGGTAAAAGTTGACCATGCAAGTGCGTTTGAGGGCTTCTCCCGTCTTGTTGAGGAGCTGGAGGCAAAGTGCGCCGTCGCCGAGCTTTTGGCAACGGGTCCGGTTCAGACGCAGTTTTGCGACAACCAGCTGGTGCGTATGGTGCTGCCGGTAATGGAGGAAGATCGCTCGGTGCGCATCCTGCGCGCTCCCGACGCGCTCTACTTTGCTCAGCACGAGATCTGCAGTTATTACGCCGATCAGGAGGATTTTGAACGGGCATTGCCCGAGGTGCGTCGTCTTTACGATCTGGCTCGCTCGTCCATGCAATCGCACTTTGCGCTCATCAACGTGTTGGCGCGCCTGGAACGCTTTGACGAGATTATCGAGGTGGCGCGCCACGGCCTGCGCATTGCCAGCGACCGTTCCGCAATCGGTTATCTGTTCTATCGCTTGGCGTTTGCCTATTGGAACTGCGACCAGCTCGAGCTCGCGCTGGCATGCTACCGCCTGGTACCGCGCGGCGAGGAGTCGGGTAGCAACGCACTGGAGGAAATGCAGGGCCTTATGAATGAGATGGGTGTCAATGAGCCTCCGACGTTTGAGGAGGCCGTCGAGACCATCCGCAAGGCTGGGCTTGAATTGCCTCCCGTGTCCGCCGTGGCCAACCAGCTGGCGGATGCTGCCGTGCAGTTGGTCGATAGCGGCTTCTTTTTCCTGGCGCGCGTCTGCATCTTCCAAATGTGGCGCACCATGGGCAACGATGAGCTCGGCTCCCTCAATCGCTCGCTGGGGTAGGGGCGAAAACTGCAAGGAGGAAAGGCCGCTAGGCAATTAGAAAATTCCCTCTTGCTCAACTTCGGCTGTTTGGTTACTATAGAACGGCTGTTACGGAGAGCTGACCGAGAGGCCGAAGGTGCTCGCCTGCTAAGCGAGTATGCCCCAAAAGGGCATCTGGGGTTCGAATCCCCAGCTCTCCGCCAGTATGAATTTGTAGAAGGGTCCCATTTGGGGCCCTTTTTTATTATCAAGAATGGCGGCTGGGGATTCGAACCCTCAAAAAGGAGGCATCCTTTCGGACGTCTCCTTTCAGCGAGCGTATTGTTCTTCGATCCTACACCTCGGGTGCCTTGGCTACGGTTTCGCTTTCTGCCGCAAGCGGACGGTTTTCGATGCGACGACTCAGGCGGTCGAGCTTCACAAGAAGCCATTCAATGGGATTCGGCCCCGAGCCTTCCTCATCGGCAACCAAATCCGTGACAACGACCTTGATGCCGTCTTGTTTGAGCGTGAGGCTACCTACTTTGTCGCCCACATGCACCGTGCCCGAAAGGTCATCGTAGGCAACCTTTTCGGTTACTTCTCCGGCAAGCGAAAAGATGGTCGCCTGAGCTGCGGGATCGGCGAGTGTGGCGTCGATCGTCTTGTCCGTCCAGTCGGTCTGGCTTATGCGCGCGATGAGCGGATTGCCGTTGGCGGTCTTTTCCTGCGTGTTGGCGATCGCAACCGTCACCTTGTGGCCGTAGTACCAGTTGGCAAGGGCGGCCGTGTCGGCAAAGCGCTGGTCGTTGGTGCTGGAGTTCAAAACGACGGTATAGGTCTCGTCGCCATCGCGGTCGTAGGCTGCCGTAAAGCAGTAGCCGGCATCGTCGGTAGTGCCGGTCTTGCCGCCGATATTGCCGTCCTGCCCCAGCAGCTCGTTGTGCGTATCCATGGAATGTGAGTGGTCGGAGCCGTCGGCGCCTGTAACCTCAATCCAGGAATCATCGCTCGCCACGATCTCGCGGAACGTATCGCTCTTCATTGCTTCCTGCATCATCAGGGCCGCATCGTGCGCGGTCGAGTGCATGTCGCCGGCCCACTCATCAAAGTCCAGACCGTGCGGATTCTCAAAAAGCGTTCCCGTGCAGCCGAGCTTTTTAGCGCGCTCGTTCATGGCCTTGACAAACGTGGCCTCGGCATCTTTGGTCTTGGGGTCGATCTTTTTGCCCACATGCTCGGCAAGTACGATGGCGGCGTCATTGCCCGAGGGAATCATCAGGCCGCGCAGGGCCTGTTCCACTGTGAGCTCGTCGCCTTTGAGCAGACCGGCGGTCGAATTGCCCACGGTGGCGGCAGCGTTGCTCACCGTGACCTTCTCGTCCATCTTGCAGTTCTCAATGGTCAGGATTGCGGTCATGACCTTGGTGATTGAGGCGATCTTGACCTGCTCGTCGGCACTGCGGGCGTAATAGATGGAACCGTCCTTACTCATGACGATGGCGTTGGTCGCATCGATATCGGGCAGATTATCGGCCGTGATGCCGCGGGCGTCGGCGGTCTTACCGCAAACGATATCGGTCGTAAGCACCTGGGCATTGGCGATAGACGGCGCACCGGCAGCAAGGGCGAGAGCGCAGGCAATGCCGGTGGTCAGTTGCGCGGAGCGCTTTACAAGAGAACTAAGGGTCTTCACAGATTTCGCTTTCGACGGGATGGTCTCTTTAGAGTTCAAAGTATATCGTTTACCGGCGCGGACAATCAGTGCGCGGGCGTGCGCGGCCCATGTCTGCGCCCGAACGGACATATAGGTGCTTAAGGTCGACTTAATCGCCCGCGCTTGTTGTGTGTGGCGCACACTGCCTCGGGCATAATGGAGCGCGAGAGGAGCACGCATGAACGAGCGCATTTTGGTAGTTGATGATGAGAAGGCCATCGCCGACCTGGTCGGTATCTACCTTACAAAAGAGGGCTTTGATGTGCAGATTGCCTATAGCGGCGCAGATGCTGCCAAGGCGATTTTGGAGCAGGAGTTCGATCTGGCGCTGCTGGACGTCATGCTGCCCGATATCGACGGCTTTGAGCTGCTGCGCACCATCCGCGCTAGCCATACCTATCCCGTTATTATGCTGACGGCGCGCGATGCCCAACATGACAAGATCGAGGGCCTCTCGTTGGGCGCAGACGATTACGTGGTCAAGCCGTTCCGTCCGCTGGAGCTCATTGCGCGCGTTCATGCTCAGCTCCGTCGTTACACTAGCTACGACAGCCGCGCACAGGCGGTCGAGTCGCCGACCATCCAGCTCGACGGCCTCGAGATCAACCGCGACGCTCGTTGTGTGACGGTGGACGGTGCACCGGTGCGCCTCACGCCCATCGAGTATTCCATCTTGCTGTATCTGGTCGAGCATCGTGGCAGCGTGGTGGCCGTGGGGGACCTGTTCCGCGCGGTGTGGAACGAGGATTTTATGCCCGGCTCCAACAATACGGTGATGGTGCACATCCGCCATCTGCGTGAAAAGATCGGCGACGATGCTCAAAAGCCGCGCTTTATCAAAAACGTCTGGGGCGTTGGCTACATAATCGAATAACGCCTTTGATGGTGGGGAAGTGGATATGACAAAAGACGATAGGCGGGTATTCGAGGTGCCCGATCGACTCTTTGAATACATAAGGGCGGTCGTCGACAACCGTGCGCTTGCGACGGTGCTGCTCTTTTTGCTGAGTCTGCTACTCATTGGCATTGACAATATCGTTGGTATCCTGGCAGTTCTGCTCATTAGCTTCTTGCTGATCGATCGATTTGAAATCGTTCGCCGCTGCGTGGTAATCGGCGGTGCCGCGTGGACGACTACGCTGGCGATCGGGGCCATGGCGCTTGGCGGTATTGGCGGGCCCGTGTTCTTTAATGCCGCCTTTGTGTTCAACATGCTCGGCTTTGTGCTGGCACTCGCCGTGTGTGTCCTGTTCTTTTGCGGGCGTGCCCTGTATTACCAGGGTTATGAGCAAGGCGAGCAGCGTGCCGACCGCGTGATCGCCGCCCGTATTCAGGACCGTCTGATCGACAACCCCGACACGTGGGATACCATCGACGGCGACTTTCTCGAGGTCGAGGGTGCGCTCAACCGGGCGCGCGATTGCGAGCGTAAGGTTCAACAGGCCTTGCGCGACGAATCGCATCGCAAAGATGACCTGGTTACGTACCTGGCGCACGACCTGCGCACGCCGCTTGCCAGCGTGGTGGGCTATCTTTCGCTCCTGCAGGAGGCTCCCGATTTGCCGCTTGAGCAGCGTGCACGCTTTACGGGCGTGGCGCTCGACAAAGCCCATCGGCTCGACGCGCTCATCGAGGAGTTTTTCGACATCACGCGTTTTGATTTCCACGATATCGTGCTCACCCGCGCTTACGTCGATTTGGGGCTATTGCTGGCGCAGGTGGCCGACGAGTTCTATCCCATTCTCAACGAACAGCGCAAGGAAGCCCAGGTTGATATCTGCGAGGACCTGACGGTGCTCGTGGACGGCGACAAGATGGCTCGCGTATTCAATAACATCATGAAAAACGCCGTTGCCTATAGCTATGAAGGCTCGACAATTACGATCGAGGCCAGGCGTTTGGGCGACGGTGGCGTACGCGTACGATTTGTGAACCAGGGCGATCCGATCCCCGAGCCAAAGCTCAAGGTGATCTTTGAGAAGTTCTATCGCCTGGATGCGGCGCGTGCGACCAATCGCGGCGGCGCTGGACTGGGGCTTGCCATCGCCAAGGAGATCGTATGCGCGCACGGCGGTACCGTTGCATGTGAATCGACGCCCGAACACACGATATTCACCATCGAGCTGCCCGCCGCATAGCCAGTGTGCCCTTACAAACACTTGACAATGCGCTCACGTGCATATGAGCCGCGATTCCTACTATCGATACTGCTGAATTGATATCGATGTGGAGGTATGCGGTATGACGGCTGCTGCGGCTGTGGAGCCCACGGAGCTTGAAGAACTCATGAAAGCGCAGGCCGAGGCCGCGCACGAGCGCGAGGTTGGGGATGCGACTCGCCCCACGGCAGAGGATCTTGCCGCCTCGCCGACGCGAATCGATGTTGAGGGCCTCGACCTGTTCTATGGCGACCACCATGCGCTCAAGGACGTGAATATCAAGATCCGCGACAAGCAGATTACCTCGTTCATCGGGCCTTCGGGCTGCGGAAAGTCCACGTTGCTGCGCTGCTTTAACCGCATGAACGACGGCATCAAGGACTGCCGAATCGAGGGCAAGATTGCGCTCGATGGTCAAGATATCCTGGGCGACTACGACATCTGCCGCCTTCGCCAGCGCGTGGGCATGGTGTTCCAGCGCCCCAACCCGTTTCCCATGAGCATCTACGACAACGTCGCGTATGGTCCGCGCGGAATGGGAGTGCGCGATCGCGTCGTGCTCGACGAGCTGGTCGAAGACTCCCTGCGACGCGCCGCCCTGTGGGACGAGGCCAAGGACAAGCTCAAAGAGTCGGGTCTGGGTCTTTCGGGCGGCCAGCAGCAGCGTCTGTGCATCGCCCGCGCACTTGCCGTGCAGCCCGACATTCTGCTGATGGACGAGCCGACCTCGGCACTCGACCCTGTGTCGACGCTGGTGGTGGAGCAGCTGGCCTGCGAGCTCAAAGAGACCTGCACGCTCGTGGTCGTTACGCACAATATGCAGCAGGCGGCGCGTATCTCCGATTCGGTCGCATTCTTTTTGCTGGGTGAGCTGGTGGAGCACGCGCCCACCGCGCAACTCTTCAAGAATCCGACCGATCCGCGCACGGCGGATTATTTGACGGGACGTTTTGGCTGATACCATCTAGAAAAGGTACCTTTAGGGTTAAGATGCGGTCATGCCGGCCGCAAAGGGGTTCAACATGATCTATTACGTCGAGGACGATGACAACATCAGGGATTTGACGGTCTATGCACTGCGCAAGCAGGGGATTGAGGCCGAAGGCTTTTCGTGCGACGGTGAGTTTAAGGCTGCCGTGGCGCGACGGGTACCCGATGCCGTCCTGCTCGACATCATGCTGCCCGATACCGATGGCTTGGCGATTATGCGTCGACTGCGTGCCGATCGCCTGACGGCGACGGTGCCCATCATGATGCTTACCGCCAAGGATACCGAGCTCGACAAGGTGATGGCGCTCGATGGCGGTGCCGACGATTACCTGACTAAGCCGTTTTCGCTCATGGAGCTTGCGAGCCGCTGCCGCGCACTGCTGCGTCGCGGCGGCATGGTCAAGCAGGCGAGCGATGTGCTCAGCGTGGGCGACATCGTGCTCTCGCCCAGCCATCGCGAGGTGACCGTTGCCGGCGAGCCGCTTAAGCTCACCCTGCGCGAGTTCGACCTGCTCGAGTACCTCATGCGCAAGCCCGGCGTGGTCTTTACCCGCGAGTCGTTGCTGCAGAGCGTGTGGGGCTGGGACTTCGACGGCGGTTCGCGCACCGTTGACGTGCACGTGCAGACGCTTCGCCAAAAACTGGGCGAGCATGCCAGCGCCATCGAGACCGTGCGCGGCGTGGGCTACCGCTTGGCCGAGCCTTCTGCCGGTGATGGTGCCGAAGGTGACGACACCGCGGCCACCGCATCGGAGGAGTAACCCGTGGTCTTCGCCCCCCAGGGAAAACATACGCTGTCGCACCGCGTTTTTGTGACGATCTTTGTCTGCGCCATGGCGGTTATCGTGGCGTTTACGGTGCTGGGTGCGTTCTTTGTGCAAAACACCTTGGCGGATGCCACGAGTACCAATCTGGCGCAGGAAACCGAGCTCATTGCTGCCGCTCTCGACGAACAGCAGGAGCCCATCCCGTTCTTGCGTAGCCTTGATCGCGAGGACTTGCGAATCACGCTGATTAACAAGGATGGATCGGTTGCCTACGACAACGAGGCGTCGCCTTCCACACTGCCCAACCATGGCGATCGCCCCGAGGTCATCGAGGCCTTTGAGAGTGGTTTGGGTTCCGCGGAGCGCGCAAGCTCTACGCTCGACGAGATTATGCTGTATCGCGCCGTCGCCCTTGATAACGGCCAGGTTGTCCGCTTGGCGCAGGCCCAGCCTGGCGTTACGGCGATTTTGCTGTCGATGGTGGCGCCGATGCTGCTTATCGCAGCAGCGGGTGCGGTACTCTCGTTTTTTATGGCGCGCCGCGAGTCCCGTGCCATCATCGCGCCGTTGCAAGAGGTGGATTTGGACCACCCACGCCGTAGCTATGAGCACGCCTATGCCGAGATGGTCCCCATGCTTGAGCGTATCGAGTCGCAGCGCCAGGAACTCAAGCGCCAAATGGCGGTGCTAGCGGACAACGACCGTATGCGCCGCGAGTTCACGGCGAATATCACCCATGAGCTCAAGACGCCGCTTACGGCGATTTCGGGCTATGCCGAGCTCATCGCAAACGGCATGGTCGAGGGCGAGGGCGACCTGCGCAACTTTGGCGGTCGCATCTATCGTGAGGCGGGCCGCTTGGCAGCGCTTGTCAACGATATCCTTACGCTGTCTAACTTGGACGAGGCCGAGCGTGCAACTGAGGGCGAGGCGGTGCCCATTGGTTCCACGGAGCCTATTGAGCTCTCGCGTGCCATCTACGCGGTTGAGCAGCGTCTTGAACAGGTCGCCCGTCAGGCGAATGTGACGATCAGTCATGAGACCAAGCCTGTGGTCATCGAAGGCGTGTCGCGCTTGATTGACGAGCTCATCTATAATCTGGCGAGCAACGCCATCCGCTACAATCGACCCGGCGGTGCGGTTACGCTGCAGTGCGGCACCAACGACGAAGGCCATCCGTTCCTTGCGGTCGCCGACACGGGAATCGGTATCGCGCCTGAAGAACAGGGCAAGGTATTTGAGCGGTTCTATCGCGTGGACAAGAGTAGGTCCAAGGCGCGCGGCGGAACCGGTCTGGGGCTTGCAATTGTCAAGCATGCGGCCCTGTATCATCACGCCACGCTCGATCTGTCGAGCGAGTTGGGCGTGGGAACCACCATTACGGTGACGTTTCCCATACGGCAGGACGAGCCATTCGCATAGCGATACAACATAGATATTGATGCAGACGCCGCATTTGACTTTCGGGTGCGGCGTTGTTGTGCAATTTTACGATTGCTTCCGACATTTTTACAGGAGAGCCTGTTTCTTATGTATAGAGTTTGGTCTCGGTAAAAAGATGCGATAACATACGGACAGTTTTGTCAATCCGAACTGGGGAAATGAAAGGCAAGCTGCATGACCCTTCTCGAACTGTTCCAGCTGCTGAAGAAGCACCTTCAGCTGGTCATCACCCTTCCGGTGGTCTGCGCGATCGCCATGGGCATCGTGTCCTTCGTTGCGATGGACAACACCTATACCGCGACGACGAGCATGTACATTCTCGCCAAGACCGACGATAGCGGTCAGATGAGCTACAACGATCTCTCGGCGAGTCAGATGCTTTCCAACGATATCGCCACGCTGCTGGATAGCGATAGCGTTAAGAGCGGCGCAGCCAATGAACTGGGCCTCACCGATCTGGATGACTACAAGGTGTCTGTTTCCTCCGAGACCACCACGCGTGTCATTACGCTTTCGGTTACCGGCACCGATGCCAAGGAGACGGCTAAGGTCGCAAAGGCCATGGCCAGCTCGGTGAGTACGGTCGCTCAGAACGTCGGCGCTGCCCAGAGCATCAACGTTATCGACGAGGCTAAGACCCCCGAAGCCCCCAGCGGCCCCAAGCGCACGCTGTATATTGCCGTCGCGTTCCTCGCCGGTATCTTTATCGCAGTCGCCTATGTCGTTTTGGCAGACATGCTCAATACCCGCATCCGCGGTGCCGAAGAGGCAGAAGAGCTCCTGGGCATTCCCGTTGTTGGCCGAATTCCGGCTATGAAAGGTGGTAAATAGGCATGGCTAAGGCAAAGAACACCGACAAGCTCGTTGTACAGAATGCCGCCAAGACCCTTCTGGCCAACATCCGCTTTGCGAGCGTGGACGACCCCATCCGCACCATCACCGTTACCTCCTCGATTCCCAACGAGGGCAAGTCTACGGTTTCCATTAACCTTGCTCAGGCAATCGCCACGAGCGGCAAGTCCGTGCTTCTGGTCGAGGCCGATATGCGCCGCAGGTCCCTTTCCGATATGCTCGGCGTTCGTTCGCGCGGCGGACTCTATGCGGTCCTTTCCGAGCAGATCTCCATTGACCAGGCAATTGTCGAGACGGGTCAGAAGAACTTCTACTTCCTCGATGCCGAGCCGCATATTCCCAATCCTGCCGACATCATCGTCTCTCACCGCTTTGCCAAGCTGGTAAAGGCACTGTCTGCCAAGTTCCAGTACGTCATCTTTGATGCTCCCCCGGTCGGCACCTTCATCGATGCTGCCGAGATTGCCAGCCTGACCGACGGCACGCTGTTCGTGGTGCGTGAGGATTTCACCAAGCGCGAGGAGGCGCTCAACGCCATCGGTCAGCTTAAAAAGTCCGAGAAGGTCAAGCTCATCGGTACCGTTATGAACTACTGCGAGACCGAGACCAGCGAGTACTACTACTCCTACTACACCAAGGAAGGTAAGAAGGTGAAGAAGGGCTCCGACGATCAGGGGACTTCCAAAAAGGGCATCTTCACCAACCGAGCAAACGTTTAGTTGATTAAGGCTGACCTATGCGTGACATTCATTGCCATATCTTGCCGGGTGTAGACGACGGCGCCGCCGATCTCGATGAGAGCTTGGCGATGCTCGAGGCTGCCAAGCGGGCTGGTGTAACCAGAATTGTTTGCACTCCTCACTGCCGTGATCCCTATTTTGATTACGACAAGATGTGGGATGCCTTTGAGCTGCTGCGCGATAACGCTGACGGTTTTCCGCTCCAGATGGGCTTCGAGGTCAACCATCGAAAGCTCGTTGAGCTTGGTATCGATGCCGCGGAGCACTTGCATTTCGATGGGACCAACGAGTTTCTGCTCGAGCTTTCGACGCATGCCGATGCGTATGCGTTTAGAGAGTACGAGAACACGATTTACGATTTGCAGTGCCGTGGCTACCAGGTGATCATCGCTCATCCTGAGCGCTATCGTGCGGTTCAAAAGGATGTAAGCGTGGCGGAGCGCCTGGTCGATATGGGCTGCAAGCTGCAGGCTTCGGCGGACTTTATTGCCGGCGGTCGCTTTGGTCGCGAGAAAAAGCCGGCACAGCGCCTGTTCGATCAGAACCTGTACAGCTTCATCGCGAGCGATGCCCATAACGTGGGTCATTACGATTGCCTGGCGAAGGCTCGCGCGAAGTTTAGCGTGCGCGGAGCTCATTTTCGCTAAAATCTGTCCCTAACGTTCGCATTGAATGAAAGGGCAGCCATGGATATCCAACTTAAGACGGGATGCTTTGATGACGCGGCGTTGGTGCGCCGCGTCATTTTTATGGGCGAGCAGGGCTACGAGAATGAGTTCGACGCTATCGACGAGGATCCGAACTGCATTCATGTGACGCTCTATGTAGACGGCGAGCTTGCCGGTTGCTCGCGCGTGTTTCCCGAAGAGCTTGAGCGCGCGGCTGACGCAGAGGCTCCGGTGTCGCCGGCGTGCGACTTGGACGAAGGTGTCGCGGCGGGGGAGACCTACATTATGGGGCGCGTGGCCGTGCTGCCGAGCATGCGCCGTCGCGGTTTGGCGAGCAAGATTGTCGAGGCCAGTGATACGTGCGCGCGTGATGCCGGCGCCAAGCTCATTAAGCTGCATGCTCAGGAATACGTGCTGCCGCTCTATGCCAAGGCGGGCTACACGCAGATTGCCCCGGTGGACTACGAAGACGAAGGCCAGCCTCATGCCTGGATGGCCAAGCGCATGGGCGACAGATAGGGACGTTCCTTTTCTGCTGGCAGTTGGGGACACTCCTTGGCAATCGACGCATGGGTGTTCCAACATACAGTTTTTCGATTCCGTATGTATATATGCGCGCTAATGGGTTATAAAATCTAAGTCTGAACATAGCAGGTCTGCAATACGGCTCGGGCAACCGGGCCGTTTTTGCGGGCAGGGGTAGCGCGAAAGGACTGCACATGCGTCAATTTAAGACCGAGAGCAAAAAACTGCTCGACCTTATGATCAATTCCATCTACACCAATAAGGAAATCTTCCTGCGCGAGCTTATCTCCAACGCGAGCGATGCTGTCGACAAGCTCAACTTTAAGAGCTTGCAGGACCCGAGCGTCAAGCTCGACCAGGGCGACCTGGCTATTCGCGTCTCCTTTGATAAAGACGCCCGCACCATTACCATCTCAGATAACGGCATTGGCATGACCGCCGAGGAGCTCGAGCGCAATCTGGGCACCATCGCCCATTCCGGCTCTGAGGAGTTTAAGACCGAGAACGCCGAGCAGCAGGGTTCGGATGTCGACATCATCGGCCAGTTTGGCGTGGGCTTCTACTCGGCCTTTATGGTCGCCAGCCATGTGAAGGTCGTGAGCCGCGCCTACGGCGAGGATGTCGCCCATGTGTGGGAGTCGGACGGTCTTGAGGGCTACACCATCGAGGACGGCGAGCGCGCCGAGCACGGTACCGATGTCATTCTGACGCTGCGTGAGAACGAGAAGCTCGACGCTGACGGCGAGGCCGAGACCTACGATCGCTTCCTGACCGAGTGGGGCCTCAAGAGCCTGATTCAGCAGTACAGCAACTATGTGCGCTACCCGATCCAGATGATGGTGTCCAAGAGCCGTCAAAAGCCCAAGCCCGAGGATGCGCCGGAGGATTACACGCCCGAGTACGAGGACTATCAGGAGCTCGAGACCGTCAATTCCATGACGCCGATCTGGAAGAAGCGCAGCTCCGATGTTGAGCAGAAGGACTATGACGAGTTCTACAAGTCTACGTTCCACGACTTTGACAATCCTGCGCGCACCATCAGCTTCCACGCCGAGGGCACGCTCGAGTACGACGCACTGCTGTTTGTGCCGGGTCGCGCGCCGTTCGATCTGTACAGCAAGGACTACGAGAAGGGTCTGGCACTCTACAGCTCCAACGTCCTGATCATGGAGAAGTGCGACGATCTGCTGCCCGACTACTACAACTTTGTCCGCGGTGTCGTGGATTCCGCTGACGTGTCGCTCAACATCTCGCGCGAGACGCTGCAGCAGAACCGTCAACTCAAGGCCATCGCCAAGCGTGTGGAAAAGAAGATTACCGCCGACCTTGAGGATATGCGTGACAACGACCGCGAGGCCTACGAGAAGTTCTTTGAGAACTTTGGCCGCGGCCTTAAGTACGGCATCTACTCGAGCTATGGCATGAAGGCCGATGAGCTTGCCGACCTGCTGCTGTTCTGGTCTGCCAAGGAGCAGAAGATGATTACCCTGGCCGAGTACGCCAAGGGCATGCCCGAGGACCAGAAGGCCATCTACTACGCCGCCGGCGACTCGCGTGAGCGCTTGGCCAAGATGCCCGTGGTAAAGGGCGTGCTCGACCGCGGCTACGATGTACTGCTGCTGACGCAGGACGTGGATGAGTTCACCTTCCAGGCCATGCGTGAGTACGTGGCTGCCGATATGCCCAAGGTCTACGAGGATGACGCTGCTCGCGAGGCTGCCGAGAAGGCGGTTGCCGATGGCGCCGAGCCTGAGGTCGAAGATCGTCACCTGGAGCTTAAGAACGTCGCGACTGGCGATCTTGACTTGGCGACCGATGACGAGAAGAAGGAGGCCGAGGACGCCACCAAGGAGAACGAGGGCCTCTTTAACGCCATGAAGGAGGCGCTCGGCGACAAGGTCGAGAAGGTTGCCGTCTCCGCGCGCCTGACCGATGCCCCCGCCTGCATCACCACCGAGGGCCCGCTTTCGCTCGAGATGGAGAAGGTGCTCCAGAAGGGTCCCGAGGGCGCGCCCGACGGTATGCCCAAGAGCCAGCGCGTGCTCGAGCTCAACGCCAAGCACCCGGTCTTTGCCAAGCTCGTCGCTGCTCAGAAGGCGGGCGACGCCGACAAGATCAAGCAGTACTCCGGTCTGCTCTATGACCAGGCCCTGCTGGTCGAGGGCATTCTGCCCGAGGACCCCGTGGCCTTCGCGGCAGCTGTCTGCAACTTGATGTAGTTCAGGGATACGGCACCGTAACTAGATTAGAACGAGAGTGGATAATCTCCCACTTTTGGCTCGAATGCGGGCTTGAAGTGGGAGATTTTCCACTCTCGTTTCCATTTGAATGATCCCTTGGGGACGGAGGAAAACGGACCACCAGGGGGTCGGTCTGATCCGGTGATCCGTTTTCCTCCGTCCCCAAGAGATCAATTATTTGTCGGGGTTGTGGTTTTGCGACCTGCTGAAATTAAAGATACTGTACAACTGTACGCTAACTTATCTTCGTAGTATATTGCTACCCGCAAAACTCAATACCATTGTGCTCTGAGGCGCTAAAGCGCCTACGTACAATGGTTGTCGATAGTACGATTCGATTCAACGACAGGATGGATGGTCCAAGCGTGAGTCTCGGCAGCAAACTATCCGATGCAAAGGTCTCCTTTGCGATATTTAAGCGCGACATTAAGCGACTGCTCGTGAACCCCGTCGCCTTAGTGGTTACCATCGGCGTGTGCGTTATTCCCTCGCTGTATGCCTGGTACAACATCGTGGCCAACTGGGATCCGTACGGAAACACCCAGGGTATCAAGATTGCCATCGCCAACAACGATCAGGGCACCCAAAACGACCTGGTGGGCGAGCTCAACGCGGGCGACAAGGTCGTCGATCGGCTCAAGGAGAACGATCAGCTGGGCTGGACCTTCGTCGATTCGGCGGCCGATGCCAAGGAGGGCGTCGAGAGCGGTGAGTACTATGCGGCCATCGTAATCCCCAAGAACTTCTCGGATAACCTGGTTTCGATGCTCGACGGCAACTACCATCAGCCCAAGCTTACGTACTACGTCAATGAGAAGAAGAGCGCCATTGCGCCCAAGGTTACCGACACCGGTGCAAGCACCATCGAGGAGCAGATCAACTCGGAATTTGTCTCCACAGTGGGCGAGACCGTTGCCAGCATCGCCAAGGATGCCGGGATCGATTTAAAGGACAAGGCAACCCAGACTCAGAATTCGTTGGCTGGTTCGGTATCAGAGGCATCCGGTACCTTGGGTGAGGTGCGCGATTCGATTGGCGACATGAATGCCGCCATCGATAAGACGAGCGGTTCCATTGCCTCGGCTGATGCCGCGTTGGCGGGCCTGCAGGGTCAGACGCCCTCTCTAACGCAGGCAATCGCTCAGGGCAATGACCTGCTGGGCGAGGCGCGCGCTACGGCGGGCAACTCTGTCGCCTCGCTCTCCAAGGCACTCTCGGAAGGCAGCCTTGCGCTCACCAAGACGTCAGCCTCCGCGAACGCTGCGATTGGCAAGCTGACGGGCGCGGTCACATCTACGACCACCCGCATCGACAACTCGCTTGAGTCTCTCCAAGCGACGATCGACCACAATAAGGCCGTTATCGGGCACTTGGAAATTCTCGTTAATGACACGTCGACAGGTTCCAAGGAAATTGACGCGCGCATTGTATCGACCATCGATTTGCTCCGCGAGCAGAATGAAAAGCTTCAGAGCATCAAGGACGGTCTGTCTGCGCAGTCGAGCGCCATGGCGAATGACGCCGCGGCTGTCTCGGGCGCCAGCGACGCTATCAATAACGCAATCCAGACCGGTGCGACCAACCTTGGCCAGGCCCAGACGGACCTGGGTCAAAACGCGCTGTCGAAGGCTTCGAGCGCGCTTGATTCATTTGCCGCCGTCTCGGGTGATCTGACGGGAATCGTGTCTGGCCTCACGCCTACTATTGCAAGTGCGCGCGGTACACTTTCGCAACTCAACGCTACGCTCGGTCAGGCCAAGACCACGCTGTCCCAGACCGATGCCTCGCTTGCCAAGGTCCAGGACAAGCTTGCGACCGCCGCCAACGACATCGCGGCGCTACAGACCTCCGAGTCCATGGGCGAGCTGGCCGGCCTGATGGGCGTCGACGTCGATGACGTTGCAGACTTCATGGCATCTCCGGTCGAGCTGACCTCAAAGTCAATTTATCCGGTCAAGAGCTTTGGTTCGGGCATTGCCCCGTTCTATACCAATCTGGCGCTGTGGGTGGGCGGCTACGTGCTTATCGCCATCTACAAGCTCGAGGTCGACCGCGAAGGCATCGGCAGCTTTACCGCGCGTCAGGGCTACTTTGGCCGCTGGTTGCTCCTGGTGATCCTGGGCGCGTTCCAGGCCATCATCGTTACGGTAGGCGATCTGGTGATCGGCGTGCAGTGCGTCAGCCCGCTGCTGTTCGTGCTGGGCGGCATCGCCATCTCGTTCACCTACGTCAATATCATCTATGCGCTGTCCACCACGTTTAAGCATATCGGCAAGGCTATCGGCGTCATTCTCGTCATCGTGCAGATCCCGGGTTCGTCGGGCATGTACCCCATCGAGATGATGCCCGGCTTCTTCCAGTGGCTGCACCCGCTGCTGCCCTTTACCTACGGCATCAATCTGCTGCGCGAGACGGTCGGCGGCATGTATTCGTTCAACTACCTGTTTAACCTGTGCATTCTGGGCGTGTTCTTGATCGTGGCGCTCTTTATCGGCCTGCAGCTGCGTCCGCTGCTGCTCAACCTTAACCTGCTCTTTGATAAACAGCTCTCCACGACCGGTATGATGATTTGCGAGTCCAACGACCTGCCGCGCCAGCGCTACTCGCTGCGCACGGCCATGCGTGTCATGCTCGATTCCGATTCGTACCGTCGCGAACTGCTCGATCATGCGGTCGCCTTTGAACATCGCTACCCGTACTACATCAAGGGCGGTTTTGCCGCCGTGGTGGGCGTTCAGGTCCTGCTCTTTGTCCTGTCGACGGTTCTCGATATCGACAATAACGGCAAGATCATCCTGCTTGTTATTTGGATCATCTCGGTTATTGCCATCTGCGGCTGGCTTATCAATATCGAATATATCCGCGCGAGCCTCAATACCCAGATGCGCATCTCGGCGCTTTCGGATGAGGACCTGCGTCGCGAGATGCGCGAACACACGGCCGCCATTCCTGCCGCCCGCCACATGTTTGGCCTCAACGCCAGCGAGCGTGGTGCCAAGGGCGGCGATCAGTCCACGGGCCGCTTGCCGCATATCGGCTCGCACCATAAATCTCAGGGCAGCGACAGCACAGCCACAAATGATGGAGATACCACCGCGCTTGGCAAGCACTCCAAAGGAGGTGAGGCATAAATGAAGAACATCCTGCATCTGTTTAAGCGCGATGTCCAAAACGTGTCTCGCTCCGTGATCGGCTTGGTTGTCGTGATGGGCCTCATTATCGTACCGTGTCTGTACGCGTGGTTTAACATCGCCGGCAGCTGGGATCCGTACGGCAACACCGGCAATCTTAAGATCGCCGTGGTCAACACCGATGAGGGTTACGAGAGCGATTTGATCCCCGTCGAGGTTAACGTGGGCGAAAACGTGACCGCCACCCTACGCGGCAACGAGAGCTTCGATTGGGTTGTGCTCAACAATCGCGAAAAGGCTATCGAGGGCGTTAAGTCGGGCGCGTACTATGCTGCCGTCGTTATCCCCAAAACGTTTAGCGCTGACATGATGACGCTTTTCTCGACCGACGTGAAGCATGCCGATATCGAGTTCTACGAGAATCAGAAGGCCAACGCCATTGCGCAGATCGTGACCGAGAAGGGTTCGAGCGCCGTTCAGAACCAGGTTAACGAATCTTTTACCGAGACCATTACGAGCATCGGTCTTAAGACGGTGTCCAGCCTGCTCGATTACATGAGCACCGACCAGGTCAGCAACTTTATCGCCAACCTGTCCTCGACGCTCGGCGATTCGATTGGGGACCTGCAAGACGTTCAGGCTAATGCTTCGTCGCTGGCGG
This sequence comes from Collinsella aerofaciens, assembly GCF_963360655.1. Lineage (NCBI taxonomy): Bacteria > Bacillati > Actinomycetota > Coriobacteriia > Coriobacteriales > Coriobacteriaceae > Collinsella > Collinsella aerofaciens. Next base: position 829,606 of record NZ_OY725712.1, on the reverse strand, counting down.
GCATTTTGAGCTCTACGTCCGATTCGTTGACGTCGGCGAGCGGTATGCTCCAGCAGACGGGTACGGTCGATGAGTCGACCAAGCAGTTGATGGAGCATGCCAAGAGCGGCATGAGCGATTCCAAAGAAGCGCTGAAGGCCGCCAACGACGCCATCAACGCCGCGATTGACGGAAGCGCGGGTTCGTTCGACAATGTGTCTGCCGAGCTCGCGAAGGCGTTCGACACCGCAAACCAGCATGTCGACCTTACGGTGTCCCAACTCAACGATGCCGCTGCGGCCCTCAATGCGCGCGCCAAGGATATCGATGCGATGGCCGATCAGCTCCGCAGCCTTGCCGACCAGGTGAGCGATGAGAATTTGAAGGACGGCCTCAAGTCCGCCGCGACGTCGCTGGGCAGAATCGCCGTTGAGTACCGCAACAATGCCAAGGATCTGGCGGCTACCGCGAAGTCTCTCTCCGATAGCATGGCCGAGGTCAACAACTCGCGTGCCGAGGTCGATCAGGCCATCGCTGATGCCAAGGCCGGCATCGCGGGTGCCAAATCCGATTACGATTCCACGTTCTCGGTTAAGGCCAAGGAGCTCAAGAAGACGGTTTCGGGCATTCTGGACTCGCTTGATGGCATCTCGGGCGACCTGGATAGCGCCGTAGGCGGCCTGACCGACGCATCCGGTTCGCTGGCAAAGGGCCTCTCCAAGGCTGCAAAGCTGGTCAACAAGGCTTCTGATCAGCTGGGCGAGGCGTCGGACAAGATCAGCGCGTTTAAGGACGAGCTCGACGGCGCCTTGATGTCGGATGACCTCGCTACGATCAAGACGATGATCGGCAATGATCCCGAGGGTCTGGCCGTGTCGCTTTCCGGCCCCGTCGCGCTCGATCGCAAGCCGGTCTATCCGATCCGCAACTACGGTTCGGCCATGGCACCGTTCTACACGATTCTGTCGCTCTGGGTCGGCTCGATCGTGCTGGCGGCCATGATGAAGGTCTCGGTTGACGACGAACTCATCAATGAGCTGATCCCCGTGCGCTTGCACGAGATCTACCTGGGCCGTTACCTGTTCTTTGGCGGTCTGGCCCTGCTGCAGGCAACGCTCGTGTGCGCGGGCGACATCCTGTTCTTTGGCATCCAGTGCGACAACCCGCTGCAGTTTGTGCTGGCGGGCTGGGTCGCGAGTCTCGTGTTCTCCAATATCGTCTACACGCTTACGGTGTCGTTTGGCGATATCGGCAAGGCGCTCGCCGTCGTGCTGCTGGTCATGCAGGTCGGCGGTTCGGGCGGCACGTTTCCCATCGAGATGACCGGCCCCGTGTTCCAGGCGATCTATCCGTTCCTGCCGTTTACTCACGGCATCAACGCCATGCACGCCGCCATGGCCGGTGCCTATCATATGGAGTACTGGGTTGAGCTGGGTATCTTGGCAAGCTATCTGATCCCGTCGCTGGCCCTGGGCGTCGTCTTCCGCCGTCCGGTCATCAAAGCCAACGACTGGATCATCGAAAAACTGGAGTCAACCAAATTGATTTAGTTCAGACACGTAAACGCTGTCAGAACATCGAGGCCTTCCAGTTTTACACTTTATTATGCTGGATTGCGATGCAACGCTGGTTGTTGCTACAGTAGCGGGGCGTGCCGGGGGTCCGGTGCGCCCCGTTTTTATTTGACCATGAGGCGGCACGCAGCCATACGCGTGCGGACACCACGCCCAGATTGAGTGTGAGGATGTTCCATGGCCCAATACGCTGCCAACGAAATCGAGAATATGCCCGATAGCCCTGTAGCCCGCGAAGACCTAGGTGCCGGCGGTGCCTCTCGCGGTGCCGGTGCGCGCTCGCCGCTGTTCTGGAAGGTCTTGCTGCTTTCGGTGGCGGTCATCTGGGGCTATTCCTTCACCACCATGAAGGATGCGCTCGATACCATTCCGGTGTTCGAGCTGCTCTACATTCGTTTTCTTCCGGCGTCGTTGGTCATGCTTGCCATCTTCCACGAGCGCATTGTTGCCCATTTCAACGCTCGAAACCTGATTGTTGGACTTGGCATGGGCGCGCTCATGTGGGGTGCCTACGGTTTGCAGACGATCGGCCTGGCACAGACCACGGCGGGCAAGAGTGCATTTTTGACGGGCACGTACTGCATCTTGGTTCCGTTTGCGAGCTACGTTCTAAGCGGCGAAAAGCTTACCCGTTACAACTTGGGCGCCGCGTTGCTGTGCCTGGCGGGCATTGGTCTGGTGGCGCTCGATAGCGTCGAGTTCAATGTCGGCGATGTCATCACACTGGGCGGTGCGGTCTTCTTTGCCATCCAGATGGCGGTGACCGCCAAGTATGGCCGCAAGATGGACATCAACGTCATCACGTTTTGGATGTTTGTGGGCAACGGCGTGCTGAGCCTGATCTCGTCGCTGCTATTCGAGATCCAAGCGCCGCTGTCCGTTTGGACGCCGAGCTTTATCAGTGTGATGGCGTTTCTCTCGGTGGGCTGCACATGTGTGGCTCTGCTCATCCAAAATGTCGGCCTGGCGCATGTCCCGGCTTCGACGGGCTCGCTGCTCCTTTCGATGGAGTCGCCTTCGGGTGTGCTGTTCTCGGTGCTGCTGATGGGGGAGGCGCTCACCTCGCGCCTGCTCGCCGGCTTCGCGCTCATCTTTCTTTCGATTATCTTGAGCGAGACGCATTTCGATTTTTTGCGTCGAAAGCCGCGCCCGCAATTGTAAACAATTTGTTGCGCCGCCTCCCGGGGCGGCATTTTTTATGCGTCGCCCTTAAAGTAGTACCTTGCACTTTACGCTATCAAAGTGCTTGCTGCAAAAACGTTACTGGAGGGCATCTATGGCACCAGCACTGTCCGATCTTCAACCGCAATCAGCGCCCAAGGCCACCGCGGCGGCGCAAGCCGCCATTGGCGACAGTCTGGTCAAAGAGGCTCAAACTTTTGCCGATGAGCTTGCCGCATGGCGTCACGATCTGCATCGGACGCCCGAACTTGGTAACGACCTCCCGCAGACCTCTGCGTATATCCAAGCGCGCCTGGCCGAGATGGACATCCCGTTTGCCACGCTCGTCGATGGTTCCTGTGTTGTGGGCCTTGTCGGTGCCGGTGCCACCGCGGCCCAGGGCAATGGCGTCTGCACGGACGAACAGGCCGGAACGGTCATTATGCTGCGTGGCGACATGGATGCCCTGCCCGTTGCCGAAGAGTCGGGCGAGCCTTTCGCCTCTACGAACGGCTGCATGCATGCTTGCGGTCACGATATGCACGCGACGGCGCTGCTTGGTGCGGCGCGCTTGCTCAAGGCCCGCGAGGCCGAGCTTGTCGACGCCAACGCTACCGTCAAACTGCTGTTCCAGCCGGGCGAGGAGACCTTTGAGGGGGCACGCGCTGCCATCGCCGACGGCTTGCTCGAGAACCCGCGTCCTCAGGCGGCTTTTGCCATGCATGTTAACAGCCAATCGCCGCTCGGCCTGGTGCTCTATGGGAGCCCGGCGCTTTCGGGCGTGTACGGTTTCCGCATCACGCTGCAGGGCAAGGGCGGACATGGCTCGAGCCCCGAGATCTGCATCGACCCCATCACGGCCGGCGTCCATGTGCACCTGGCGCTTCAGGAGCTCATTGCTCGCGAAGTGCCGGCGGCCAAGGAGGTCGCACTGACCGTGGGTAAGTTTGCCGGTGGCCAAGCGGCCAACGTCATTCCCGACACCTGCGTGCTCGAGGGAACGCTGCGCGGCTTTGATGTTGAGCTCATGGCTCACCTAAAGACCCGCATCGCGGAGGTCGTTAACGGCGTTGCCACAACATATCGTACGCCGGCGACCATCGAGACGCTTTCGGATGTTCCGCCGCTTGTACTCGACAGCGATATGACTCAGGCGTCGCTTGGCTATGTGGGCGCAGTGCTGCCCAAGGCGGCTTTCTTGCCGCTTTTCCATGCCATGGCGAGTGAGGACTTCGCGCTTATCTCGAGCGAGATTCCGAGTGCGTACTTTACCGTGGGCGCGGCCGTAACCGACACGGACGAACACTTTGCCCAGCACCATCCCAAGGCACGTTTTAACGATGCCGAGCTGCCGCTCGGTGCTGCGGCTTATACCGCCGTCGCTTTGGGCTATATCGCCGACCACAAGGAGTAACCAATGCCCCAGCAGCGTAAGTTCTTCCCCGGCTGGCTCGTGGTGACCTCCGGCTTCGTGATCATGGCCACGTGCTACACGATTTTCGTCAACTGCATGAGCCTGTTCCAACCGCTGATCGTCAGCGACCTCGGGATTACGCTTGCCCAGTACAATATCTCCAACGCTATCTCCACCGTGGTGAGTGTCGTGGGTTCGCTCGTTATCGGCCATGTTGCCGATAAGGTGAGTGGCCGCATATTGGGCTCGCTCACCGTTATCGCTACCTCAGCGGTGCTTGCTGGCATGAGCTTTGTCGGTGAGCTGTGGCAGGTCTACGTGCTCTTTGCCGTTTCGGGCTCCTTTGCGAGCACCTGGATCGTGTGCTTGGCGTGCTCCGTGGTCATGCTCGTGTTCCTGCTGGTATCCGAGCCCATCGCCGCCAAGCTGCGCGCGAGCGTGGCGGGGGAGTAGGCGTCCGTCGCTCTTTTCTGTTCGTCCCGTTCTGTCCGTGGCCGCCTTGGAAGCCGAATGGATGCTCGTACCATCATTCGGTTTCCAAGGCGGCCACGGGCCTACGAAATGATCCCTATTCCTCCGTCCCCAAGGGATCACGTGATCCGAAGGGGACGGAGGAAAAGGGATCACAAACAGCGGCGGGGGGGGGGGGGGGGGGGGCCGAACGAGTCCCCATACCCTCGTTCGGTCAGACGCGCCGCCGCTGTTTGTATTTGTGCCGTATAATGACCGTTACCTATGACGCGATACAAAAGAAAGGTGTTTGCCCATGCAGGCACAGAAGGCGGAGGGAACCCGCGACCTTATCGGCGCCGAGATGCGCGCCTGGCAAAAGATGCAGCAGATTGCGGCCGGCGTGTTCGAGCCGTTTGGTTTTAAACCCATCGAGACGCCCGCGATCGAGCAGGTGGACGTGTTTGTCCACGGTATCGGCCAGTCGACCGACGTCGTGCGCAAGGAAATGTTCCGCGTGTTCAGCGGTGCCAACCTGGAGCGCGTCTTTACCGAGGGCACCGACACCAAACTCAAGCCCAAGCAGCGCCTGGCGCTTCGCCCCGAGGGCACGGCCGGCGTGGTGCGCGCTGTCGTCGAGAACAATCTGGTGCCCCAGGGCTCCACGCCGTTTAAGGCGTACTACGCCGAGGCCATGTTCCGCGGCGAGCGTCCCCAGAAGGGCCGCCTGCGCCAGTTCCACCAGGTGGGCATCGAGTGGCTCGGCGCTCCCGATCCGGCGGCAGACGCCGAGTGCATCATCATGCTCATGGAGTTTTACAAGCGCCTGGGCTTCGATCTTTCCAAGCTTCGTCTGCTCATTAACTCGATGGGCGACGCTCAGTGCCGTCCGGCTTACCGCGAGCAAGTCAAGCAGTTTATCCTCGATCACGCAGACGAGATGTGCGATGAGTGCCGCGAGCGCGCCGAGCTCAACCCGCTGCGTGCCTTTGACTGCAAGAACGACCACTGCCGCGAGATCATGGCCGAGGCTCCGCTGATGGGTGACAACCTGTGCGATGAGTGCCGCGAGCACTACGAGCAAGTCAAGCGCTATCTGGATGCCGCCGGTATCGAGTATGTCGAGGATCCCACCTTGGTGCGCGGCCTGGACTACTACACCCGTACTGTCTTTGAGGTCGAGGCCCCTGGCGCCGGCGTCGGCTCCATCGGCGGCGGCGGCCGCTACGATGGTCTCGTCGAGCTCGAGGGCGGCAAGCCCACGGCAGGCGTCGGCTTCGCCGTCGGTTTTGAGCGCGCCCTGCTGGCCCTGCAGGCCTTTGGCAGCGACCTGGGTGCCGAGGAGGTCCCGTGCGTCTACGTCGCCAATGCCGGCAAGGAGCTGCGTCAGAACGTCTTTACCATTACGCAGGAGCTTCGCGCCGCAGGGATTGTGACCGAGGCCGACTATCAGGGCCGTTCGCTCAAGGCCCAGTTTAAGCAGGCCGATAAGGTAGGCGCCAAGCTCATCCTGGTCCTGGGCGGCGACGAGCTTGCCGCCGGCAAGGTCAAGGTGCGCGACATGCAGAGCCATGACGAGGTTCTCGTCGATCTGGCCAACGTCGTCGAGGCGGTTCGCGAGCGTCTGTAGCGCATGATTTTTGAGCTGCGGACCCGCTAACATGTCCCGCTCGCGACGAGCTATTGTTACGGGGGTGTTTCGCTTTTATGCGGAATGCCCCCGTTTACGTATGCCGCCCACCGAGAAATACGACCATTTAGGGCAAAAACCTTTGCAATGCAGAAAATACTTTTGTGTGGTAAAGCGCAATCAGTGTCGAAAGTATTTCTCAAGCGCCTATAATGAATACCGCATGTTACGTGCATAGAAGGAGGAATGGGAGGAAACGTGGCTGAGAACCTAAGCAACCAGTCTGTACCCGAAGCCGCGGCGCGCGTCGCTGCCGTGGTCAACCGCCTCGTTAACCGAATCGGCTCGAATGCCGAGTCCAGGGAGCGTCTCGCCGAGATCGAGATCCCCGAGGAGCTGCGCGACAATCTGGCGCTGTTCTTGCGCCTGGAGCGCCGTGTGCTTAGCGAGTATGATCCCGAGATCGCGGACCTGTTCGACAAGATTTTGACAGCCGAGATTGTGGTCAATGCCGGCAACCCCGGTACCTGCGCTGCCGACGAAGCCGTCGACGAGCAGGGCGTGCCCACCGCCGACGAGCCCACTGCCGTGGCATTTCGTGAGGTCGTCGATTTGATCGACAGCCTGCCGCTCGATAAGCAGCAGGTCATTGTCCGCGCCTTTACGAGCTTTTTCCATCTGGCAAACCTGTCGGAGGAGAACTACCGTGTGGCGCAGCTGCGCGAGCGCGAGGCCGGTGCGTCGACCGATACCGAGGTCGATCCTGCCAACGAGCTTACCGTTGCCTATCACCAGCTGGTGAATGAGCTGGGTGTCGAGGGTGCCAACGAGCTGCTCGACAAGCTCGAGTTCCACCCTGTCTTTACCGCACATCCCACCGAGGCCCGTCGTAAGGCCGTCGAGGGCAAGATCCGCCGTATCTCCAACCTGCTGGAGGAGCGTCCGCGTCTGGGCGGCTCCGACCTGGTGGAGAACGAGCGCCATATGCTGCAGGAGATCGACGCCCTGGTGCGTACGAGCCCCATCGCGCTCAAGAAGCCCACGCCGGTCGAGGAAGCCGATACCATCATCGACATCTTCGATAACACGCTGTTCGACGTTATCCCCGTTATCTATCGTCGTTTTGACGATTGGGTGCTGGGCGACAAGGCCGGTACTGTGCCGCCGCTGTGCCCGGCGTTCTTCCATCCCGGCAGCTGGATCGGTTCCGACCGCGACGGTAACCCCAACGTCACCGCCAAGGTGAGCCGTGAGGTCGCCGCCAAGTACTTTACGCACATGGTGCTCAAGCTCGAGGACAAGTGCCGCCACATCGGCCGCAACCTCACGCTCGAGGCTACCTACAGCAAGCCGTCGGCCGAGCTCATTAACCTGTGGAACCATCAGGTCGAGATGAGCCCTCGGTACACGGCCCGCGCCGAGCTGATCTCCGAGCACGAGCCGCATCGCGCCGTCATGCTCGTCATGGCCGACCGCCTGAACGCCACCGTGCGCCGCATCACCGACACCATGTACCACAGCGCCGACGAGTTCCTGGATGACCTGCGCGTCGTCCAGCGTTCGCTTGCTGCCTGCGGTGCCGTCCGTGCCGCCTACGGTCCGGTCCAAACCATCATCTGGCAGGTCGAGTCCTTCGGCTTCCATATGGTCGAGATGGAGTTCCGTCAGCACTCCGTGGTGCACGCCCGCGCCCTCAAGGATATCCACGAGAACGGTATCCATGGCGACCTGCAGCCCATGACGCGCGAGGTCATCGATACCTTCCGCGCTATCGGCTCCATCCAAAAGCGCTACGGCAAGAAGATGGCGCACCGCTACATCATCTCGTTCACCAAGAGCGCCCAGCATGTGGCCGACGTCTTTGAGCTTGCCCACCTGTCCTTTGCACACGAGGAGGATGTCCCCGAGCTCGACGTGATCCCGCTGTTCGAGCAGCTCGAGGACCTCGAGGGCTGCATCGACGTGCTCGACCAGATGCTTACGCTGCCCGTGGTGCAAAAGCGCCTTGCCCAGACCAACCGCCGCATGGAGGTCATGCTGGGCTATTCCGACTCCTCCAAGGACGCCGGTCCTACCACGGCCATGCTCGCGCTGCACTCCGCGCAGGAGCGCATCGCCAAGTGGGCCGAGAAGAACGATATCGACCTGGTGCTCATGCACGGTCGCGGCGGTGCCGTGGGCCGTGGTGGCGGCCCGGCCAACAAGGCCGTGCTGGCGCAGCCCAAGGGTTCGGTCAACTGCTTCTTTAAGCTCACCGAGCAGGGCGAGGTCATCTTTGCCCGTTACGGCAACCGCACGCTGGCTCAGCGCCATGTTGAGTCCGTTGCTGCCGCAACGCTTTTGCAGTCGGCCCCGAGTGTCGAGAAGACCAACACCGAGACCACGCAGAAGTTCTGGGATATGGCCGAGAAGCTCAACACCGCAAGCCACGAGCGCTATCTGGACCTGCTGAACACCGAGGACTTTACACCGTGGTTCTCGACCGTGACGCCGCTGACCGAGGTCGGTCTGCTGCCGATCGGCTCGCGTCCGGCCAAGCGCGGTCTGGGTGCGAAGTCACTCGACGACCTGCGTACCATTCCGTGGATCTTCAGCTGGAGCCAGGCGCGCATTAACCTGGCCGCTTGGTACGGTCTGGGCACCGCCTGCGAGCAGCTTGGCGATCTTGACCAGCTCAAGGCTGCCTACCAGGAGTGGCCGTTCTTCCGCACCTTTATCGACAACATCGAGATGTCGATCGCCAAGACCGACCAGCGCATCGCCAAGATGTATCTGCACCTGGGCGACCGCCAGGATCTGTCCGAGAAGGTCTTTACCGAGATGCAGCTCACGCGTAAGTGGGTCCTTGCCATCGTCGGTGACGAGTGGCCGCTGCAGCGCCGTCGCGTGCTCGGCTGCGCCGTCCGCGTGCGCAACCCCTACGTCGACGCCCTGTCCATCGCCCAGGTCCGCGCCCTTCGCGAGGTGCGTATGAACCAGGACGAGATGGCCGAGGAGAAGAAGGCCGAGTACATGAGCCTGATTCTTTCGACTGTGACCGGCGTCTCGGCAGGATTGCAGAACACGGGGTAATCGATAGCCCTGTGGCTCTCACCGGGACCCGATGGGTTTCCCTCTGAATGCGTCCTCGCACTTGAAGCCCCCTTATCCTGTTCCTTCGGAGCTGCGGATAAGGGGGCTTCGTGCTGCGGAGCGCATTCAGAGGGAAACCCATCGGATCCCTTCGTCCTCGGTCTTCTGGGATTAAAGCTGAAGGGAATAAGGCGCGCTTCGCGCATAGCGTGGAGTGCGGCGAGGGCTTCTTGCGTCCTGCGGAGTGTGCCTAAAAGTAAACTAATGGCGGGCCCTGCGATGTCCGGTCTTCGGCGGATCAGCCGCTGGGTGAGGGTGGTGCTTGGGGCGACGTGCAAAAAACGGAGTTTTCAGCAGCCAAAGATTGATGCATAAGGCCATAGCCGGCTTTCGCTGCCTTTGTTGATGCTTTTGCACGACGATTGGGCTTTGGCGACGATCATATATGGCTGGTTTCTCGCCGCATGCTATCCAGATGGGTCGAGTCATGAGGACTATCTACCTTTTGAAAGATTTTTGGCACCAAAATCTTATCCCGCGATGCTGAATACTCGCAAAAATGCACGCTCCGGAGGGTACTACCCAGTTATGGCCAGAAATCCATGCGCCATCTTATGCAATTAATTAACGGATTTATGCAAAATGGCTTACGTGCGTACGTCTCGGACTAGATGTTTGCCTCGGCGCTGCGTAAATCATCCTGTCTATAGTGTCTTTGACAGGCGGCTGCGGTCCCGTTTGGGATCGTGGCCGTTTTGTTGTGGGTCAAATATGAACGTTGTGTTAATGAGTCGGTGGACGGTGGTGTTTTTCGGTGAGCGGCGTATCCTTCCAACGGTTTATCTAGTGTGTTAGATGAAAGGAAGAGGGCGCTCGTCATTGTTTGAATGTGAACTGCCGTTTGACCACAAGACGTTGCATCTGGAGCTCGAGGATAAGAACTTCGCGGGTGTGATGGAAGGTCATCAAAACGAGTTTAAGACTACAAAATCGCAGGAAGAGCTGGTAGATGAGTCGCTTGCCAACCCTTATGGTTCGCCTTCGCTCGAGGAGCTTTGTGCTGGCAAGAAGGATATCGTCATTATTAGCTCCGATCATACGCGCCCCGTTCCCTCGCGTGTGACGATGCCTATTCTGCTGCATCACATCCATTCCGCTGCGCCCGAGGCTCGCGTGCGTATTTTGGTTGCTACGGGTATGCATCGTCCGTCGACGCACGAGGAGCTCGTCAACAAGTACGGCGAGGAGATCGTTGCCAACGAGGAAATCGTTATGCACGTCGCGACTGACGACAGCATGATGAAAAAGATCGGCACCCTGCCTTCTGGTGGCGAGTGCATCATCAACAAGATTGCTGCCGATTGCGATCTGCTGCTTGCCGAGGGCTTTATTGAGCCGCACTTCTTTGCCGGTTTCTCTGGTAGCCGCAAGTCCGTCCTGCCTGGCATCGCCAGCTACAAGACCATCATGTACAACCACAATGGTCAGTTTGTGAACGATTCCCATTCGCGTGCCGGCAACCTGTGCCACAACCACGTGAGCGAGGACATGTTTGCCGCTGCCGAGATGGCTCACCTTGCCTTTGTGCTCAACGTGGTGCTCAACGGCAAGCACGAGGTCATCGGCTCCTTTGCCGGCGACATCCACAAGGCGCACGAGGCTGGCTGCGAGTTCGTGAAGAGCCTTGCCGGTGTTGAGCCCGTCGAGTGCGAGATTGCCATCACCACCAACGGCGGCTACCCGCTCGACCAGAACATCTATCAGGCCGTGAAGGGCATGTGCTCTGCCGAGGCTACGCTTCCCGAGGGCGGCGTGATCATCGACGTCGCCGGCTGTGCCGACGGTCACGGTGGCGAGGGCTTCTATCACAACATCGCCGACAACGATCCGGCGGAGTTTGAGCGTGCCTGCATCGACCGTCCTAAGGACGAGACCCTGCCCGACCAGTGGACGAGCCAGATCTTTGCCCGCATCCTGGCGCATCACCCTGTGATCATGGTCACCGACCTGTGCGATCACCAGATGATCAAGGATATGCACATGACGCCGGTCAACACCCTCGATGAGGCGCTCAAGCTCGCCTTTGAGATGAAGGGTGCCGATGCCAAGGTGGCCGTCATTCCCGATGGCCTGGGCGTTGTCGTCGCACAGCACTAGTACGCGGCCTAAACGAATCGTTTATAACCGACAAGAAAGATAAGGTTTTATGCTTACCAAACTCCTCTGCGAATTCGGCGCAACGGCCCTCATGATCATCTTTGGCGTGGGCGTGCACTGCGATACCGTGCTTAAGGGCACCAAGTATCAGGGCTCCGGCCACATGTTTGCCATCACCACCTGGTCTTTTGGCATCTCGGTCGCCTTGTTTATCTTTGGCGGCGCCGTGTGCATGAACCCCGCCATGGTGCTTGCCCAGTGCATCGTGGGCCTGGTGCCGTGGAGCAGCTGCATCCCCTTCATGATTGCCGATATGCTCGGCGGCTTTGTGGGCGCCGTGATCGCGTGGTTGATGTATGCCGATGAGTTCAAGGCTTCCGACGGCGTCGTCGACCCTATTGCCCAGCGCAACATCTTCTCGACCAACCCCACCACCGAGGGCACCAACTATGCCCGCAACTTCTTCTGCGAGGCTATCTGCACCTTTGTGTTCATCAGCGCCATCCTGGCTACCGCTAGCCGTGCCGGCGAGAACGTTTTGATGCTCGCTATCTGCGTCGGTCTGATCGTTTGGGCTGTTGGCATGGGCATGGGCGGCATCACCGGCTTCGCCATGAACCAGGCTCGTGACCTTGGTCCTCGCATGGCCTATCAGGTGCTGCCGATTAAGAACAAGGCTGACAACAACTGGAAGTACGGCCTGCTTGTTCCTGGCATCGCACCGTTTATCGGTGCCGCTCTGGCCGCACTGTTTGTGCATGGTTTCTTGGGCATGTTCTAGTCCAAGACAATTGATATAACGCCCGGGTCCGGCATAGGTTAACTTTTCGCCGCGTCCTCGGACATGCAAGAAGCTCTCGCTGCGCACTTCGTGCGGCGGGAGCTTCTTGCGTCCTGCGGAGTGCGGCGAAAAGTTAACCTATGCCGGACCCTGCGGGAATCCAGTTGTGTTCGAACAAGCAACCAACATATATATCTGAATTTGGATGTGGTGGGCACTTTGTTGTTAGGCGCTTTGAGGTGCGAGTGACACTTTGGGGTGCGTGGCGGCCTGGGTTGGGGCGATGCTTTGGGATGAGCTTCTTACTTAGTTGAAGAGGGGCTTGATGGCTGAGAGGTAGTCTTTGGCTACGTCCTCTTTTGGGGCTTCGAAGTTGTGCCAGGCCCACCATTGGACCATTCCTACGAAGCTTGAGGCTATGTGGTGTAGTAAGAAACTGCGGTCCATGGTGCCAGCGGGGCCTGTGGAGTCGGCGGGGACGGTTTCGGCTGCTCGTGACATGATGGTCTTGCGTAAGCAGTCGGCGAAGACGCGGGAGCCGGCGCCGGCTACGAGGGCTCGAACGCCCTGGCGGCGCTCCCAGAGGTTGTTGAGGATATGCTCGACCTGCACGAGTGGGTCGTCGAGCGGTGTGCCATCGTCGTCGAGGGCGTGGGTACAGATGTCGCTCACGAGCTCGGACAGTAGGTCGTCTTTGCTCTTAAAGAGGCCGTAGAATGTCGCGCGGCCTACGTGAGCGCGCGCGATGATGTCGCCGACGGTAATCTTGCCGTAGTCCACTTCGCGTAGCAGCTCGGAGAACGCCGCAACGATGGCAGCGCGGCTTTTTTCTTTGCGGGCATCCATGGCTATGCATCCACGTGAACGAGCAGACAACGGAGCGTGCCGGAGCAACCCTCGTAGGGGCGCTTACCGGCGCCGTAGCCGACGGCCTCGATGCGGTAGCGGGCCGGTAGGTGCTCGGACGTGCGCAGTGCGGCGACGATGGCGGCGCCCGTGGGCGTCACGAGCTCGCCGGCGACCGGTGCGGGCGTGAGGGCGATATTGCCTGCCTGGCATAGGTTGACGACGGCGGGCACCGGGATGGGCATAAGGCCGTGGGCACAGTGGATGGTGCCGTGACCCTCGGAGAGCGACTCGACGACAATGTCCTCGATACCCAGGTCATCGAGACAGATGGCGACCGAGCAGATGTCGACGATGGAGTCGATGGCGCCTACCTCGTGGAACATGACGGTCTCGGGCGTTTTGCCGTGGGCCTTGGCCTCGGCGGCGGCGAGCGCGGTAAAGATGGCGAGCGCGCGGCGCTTGGCGCCATCGCTTAACTGCGAGCCATCGATGATGGCGGCGACATCCGCCAAAGAACGGTGGTGATGGTGGTGGGTGTGGTGATGATCTTCGTGCTCATGGGCGTGGCCCTCATGGTCGTGCTCATGGCAGTGCTCGTGTTCGTGCCCGCCATGATCATGATGGTGATGCTCATGCTCATGCCCGTGCTCGTGCTCGTGCGTGTGCTCGACAGCTGTTTCGTTGCCGTAGAGCCAGGCCATATCGTGGTCGTGGTTCTCGAGCTCCTCTGCCAGCTGAACGTCAAAGTCGCAGGCGTCGATGCCATGCTTGTTTACGCGCGTAACGGCAATCTCAAAGCCGTCGACCGGCAGCGTGGCGAGCTGTTCGCGCAGGTGTTCCTCGCTGGCGCCCAGGTCGAGCAGGGCCGCGACGGTCATATCGCCGCTGATGCCCGAGGTGCCGTCGATGATAAGCGTGTGCTGATGGTTAGACATGAAATGCTCCTTAACGGGCGCGAGGTGTGCCGGCGCCCAGATGATTGATAAGACTTGCCTGGTAGGCGGCACCAAAGCCGTTGTCGATATTGACGACCGAAACGCCGCTGGCGCAGGAGTTGAGCATGGCGAGCAGCGCGGCTACGCCACCAAAGCTCGCGCCGTAGCCCACGCTGGTGGGAACGGCGATGACCGGACAGCTCGCCAGGCCGCCGACAACGCTCGCCAGCGCGCCTTCCATGCCGGCGATGGCGATGACCACCTGTGCCTGGGCAAGTTCCTCGGCATGCGCGAGCAGACGGTGCAGGCCGGCGACGCCTACGTCGTAGAGGCGGTCGACCTCGTTGCCATAGAACTCGGCCGTCAACGCGGCTTCTTCGGCGACGGGCAAGTCGCTCGTGCCGGCGCAGGCGACGACGATGCGTCCGTTGCCGGTGGGGGAGGGCTTGCCGCCCACGAGGGCGAGCTGCGCGTCCGGGACATATCCCAGGTCGATGTCGTTGTCGAGGAGCTCCGAGGTGCGGGCTGCCTTTTTGGCATCCAGGCGCGTGACCAGGATGCGCTCCTGACCGGCATCGCGCAGTGCTTTGATAATGGCGGCAATCTGCTCGGCGGTTTTACCGGCACCGTAGACAACCTCGCCGGCTCCCTGGCGCACCCCGCGCGAAAGATCGAGCTGCGCAAAACCCAGATCGGCGGTTGGCGCCGTCTGGATGCGCGTGAGGGCGTCTGCCGGGGCGACTGCTCCGCCGGCAACATCGCTCAGCAACTGCTCAAGATCTCGCTTATCCATATATGTTCCCTTCGACGGCGCAAAGTCTAGCACTCAAAGGGTATGTTTCCGAACACTAAGACAAAATTGTTCGGAAACTATAGGACAGACTGATTCAATTGTTAGACGGATCGGCTAGTCGCGCAGGATGATGTCCATGGCGAGCATCAGGTTGCGCTCGTCGATGGCAAACGGGGCGGCCTCGCGCGTCTTGGGCTTGGCGCAAAACGCGATGCCCGTGCCCGCGGCCTGAATCATGGGGATGTCGTTGGCGCCGTCGCCGATCGCGACGGTGTGGGCCATGTCGACACCGCACTCAACCGCCCAATCCAGCAGCTGGATGAGCTTGGACTCCTTGGTCACGATGTCTGCCGCCAGCTTACCGGTGAGCTTGCCGTCCACGACCTCCAGGCGGTTAGCGAGGCAAAAGTCGATGCCCGCGGCGGCCACGATCTTGTCGGCGACCTCGTGAAAGCCGCCGCTTACCACGCCGACCTTCCAGCCCTTGCTGTGTGCCGAGCGCACAAGCTCCAGCGCGCCGGGGGTAAACGTCACGCGCTCAAAGGTGCGCTCGAATACGCTCTCATCCAAGCCGGCAAGCAGCCCCACGCGTTCCTCGAGCGCCTGCTTAAAGTCGAGCTCGCCGCGCATGGCGCGCTCGGTGATCTGCGCTACCTGCTCGCCCACGCCGGCCTCCTCGCCCAACAGGTCGATGACCTCCTGGTTGATGAGCGTGGAGTCGATATCCATAACGATGAGGCGTGCGGTCATGACGGGCCTTTCCGAGTGCGGTTGTATTGGGGCACATTGTCGCACGCCGCGCGCTTGGGCGACGGCCAGGCCGCGTCAATTGTTTCGTCTCCGTCAAGTCTTTGGGCAAGAGCTACTTTTTCGCGGCACATCGACGCGGGTGCGATAAGATAGAACGCCATGCCCGGCTGCGCGGTTTACGCAGGCTGGGCAAATCTGTACGACGCCGCCCGGAACGACACGGGGCGGCACAGATCCATAAAGGAGGATCAATGGTATGAGCCAGACCCGTCCCATCGATGAGCATTCCATGCACACCCGTACCTGCGGCGAGCTTCGCTTCGAGAACGTGGGCGAAGAGGTCACCCTCACCGGTTGGGTGAGCCGTCGCCGCGACCACGGCGGCCTTATCTTCTGTGACCTTCGCGACCGCGAGGGCATCACGCAGCTCACCTTCGACCCCGAGCACTCCGACGGCGATGCCTTTAAGATCGCCGAGACCATGCGTCCCGAGTGGCCCATCAAGATCCACGGCGTCGTGCGCGCTCGTGGCGAGGAGACCACCAACACCAAGCTCGCGACCGGCGAGATCGAGGTCCTGACCGACCACGCCGAGGTACTCAATACGTCCGTCACCCCGCCGTTCCAGATCGAGGACGGCATCGAGACCAGCGAGGACACCCGCCTGCGCTATCGCTATCTGGACCTCCGCCGTCCCGAGATGATGGCCAACCTCAAGCTGCGCTCCGACTTCACCTTTGCCATTCGCGAGGCGCTGCACAACCGTGAGTTCATGGAGGTTGAGACGCCCTCCCTGTTCAAGTCCACGCCCGAGGGCGCCCGCGACTTCATCGTCCCCAGCCGCATCCAGCCGGGTAACTTCTACGCCCTGCCGCAGTCCCCGCAGCTCCTGAAGCAGCTGCTCATGGTCGGTGGCGTTGAGCGCTACTACCAGGTCGCCAAGTGCTTCCGCGACGAGGACCTGCGTGCCGACCGTCAGCCCGAGTTCACCCAGGTCGATATCGAGATGTCCTTCGTGGACCAGAACGACGTTATGAGTGCGCTCGAAGAGGTCCTGGCCGATGCCTTCGGCCGCATGGGCGTCGAGATGCCCACGCCGCTGCGTCGCATGAACTACTGGGAGGCCATGGACACCTATGGCTCCGACAAGCCCGATACCCGCTATGGCATGCACCTGGTCGACCTGACCGACATCTTTGCCAACTCCAAGTTCAAGGTCTTTGCGACCGCCGCAAATGAGGAGGGCTCTGTCGTCAAGGCCATCAACGCCAAGGGCGCCGGTGCCTGGGCACGTGCCAAGATCGATAAGCTCGCCGGCGTGGCCTCCACGTTTGGCGCCAAGGGCCTGGCCTGGATCGCCTTCCGCGAGGACGGCTCCATCAACAGCCCCATCGTCAAGTTCTTCTCGGACGAGGAGATGGCGGCTCTGCGTGAGCGCATGGACGTCGAGCCCGGCGACCTTGTGATGTTCGCCGCCGGTCCGCGCCTGCTCTCTGACGAGATCCTGGGCGGCATGCGCTCCCACATGGCCAACGCGCTCGAGATCAAGCGCGAGGGTCACGATTTCCTGTGGGTCGTCAACTTCCCGCTGTTCCACTGGGACGAGGACCGCAAGGCCTATGCAGCCGAGCACCAGCCGTTCACCCTGCCGACCGAGACCGACATCGCCAAGATCGAGGCCGATCCCCTGGCAGCCGGTTCGTGCACCTACGACTTTGTCATGGACGGCTTTGAGGCCGGCGGTGGCGGTATGCGTATCCACAACGCCGAGATGCAGATGTCCATGCTCAAGCTCCTGGGCTTTACCGAGGAGCGCGCCGAGTCTCAGTTCGGCTTCCTCATGGAGGCCCTCAAGTTTGGTGCGCCCCCGATGGGCGGTTTTGCTCTGGGCCTGGACCGCGTGTGCATGCTGCTCACCGGTTCCGACTCCATCCGCGACGTCATGGCGTTCCCCAAGACGGCCAGCGGCTCCGACCTTATGTCGGGCGCCCCGAGTGCCGTTAGCGGCGCCCAGCTCAAGGACGTCAGCCTGCGCCTGATGTAGGCGAGCGGCTACATAGTGCCCGTAACGAGGGAAGGACGCGCTCCTTCCCTCGTTTTTTATGCGCCGAGGTTGTGAGGGCATGGGGCGATCGGACGTCGCGGAAACTACGAC
The DNA here is from genome assembly GCF_963360655.1 of Collinsella aerofaciens. Classification (NCBI taxonomy): domain Bacteria; kingdom Bacillati; phylum Actinomycetota; class Coriobacteriia; order Coriobacteriales; family Coriobacteriaceae; genus Collinsella; species Collinsella aerofaciens. Next base: position 811,906 of record NZ_OY725712.1, on the reverse strand, counting down.
CCGGAATTTGCGTCCAAAACAGGTCGCAGGGTCGCGCGCGCAGACGTGGTGTAAGAGTGTCCTGAGGTCCGTCGCTGCAAGTCCCGATGTTACTCCTTCTTGAGGCCGTGCTTCTCGACTATCTCGTCCACTATCTCCCTGGCGCGCCGCCCGAGCGCGCGGCGCCTCCCCTCTGTCGGGGCCGGCCTGTCCGCGGGCTCGGCGAAGCCCTCGGCGGCCGAGGCCTCGGAGAACATGCGCTGCTGGGACCACTGCCCCTCGGTCTCCATGAGGCTCGCGCACGTCAGGCGCAGCATCGACTCCCTCGAGGGGAAGGACTGCACGACCCTGTAGCGGCGCTTGATCTCGCGGTTGGCGCGCTCCTGGACGTTGTTGGTGCGGAGCTTGGCCCAGTGCGCCCTGGGGAAGGCCGTGAACGCCAGCGCGGAGTCCTCGGCCTGCTCGAAGACCTCGCCGGCCCTGGCGGACACCGACGCCACCCAGGGCGCCGCCTCGGCCCACACGCAGCGCGCGAGGTCGGGGTCGTCCTGGTAGACCGCGGCGTGCACGAGGTCCCTGACGGCCGCCTTGGAGTCCTCGGGCCTGCCCGAGCAGGCGCTCTGGAGGTTGCGCTGCAGGTGCGTCACGCAGCGCTGCCAGGCGCAGCCCTGGAACAGGCGCGAGACGGCGGCCACGAGCCCGGCGTGGCTGTCGGAGACCACGAGGCGAACGCCGGCCAGCCCGCGCTCGCGCAGCCCGCCGAGGAACGCCGCCCAGGAGTCCTCGCTCTCGGTGTCGACCACGTCGCAGCCCAGGAAGTGCTTGCGCCCGTCGGCGCCCAGCCCGATCGCGGTCACGACGCCCTGCGAGACGACCGACGAGCCGACCCTGCAGCTCATGTAGGTGGCGTCGAGCCACAGGTAGCAGCACGGCGTGCCCGACAGGTCGCGGCGGCGGAACTCCGCCACCTCGGCGTCGAGGTCGGAGCAGAGGCTCGAGACCTCCGAGCTCGACAGCGAGGATATGCCCAGCTTGGACGCCACGCGCTCGACCTTGCGGGTGGACACGCCGCACACGTACATCTCCTGCACGATGGCGGCCACCGAGGTGTCGACGCGCGACCATCGCGCGAGCATGCCCTCGGGGTAGTAGGTGCCGTGCCTGAGCTTGGGTATCTCGAGCTCCACGTCGCCCACGGCGGTCTTGAGCGACCTGGGGCGGTAGCCGTTGCGGCTGTTCTCCCTGCCGTCGCTGCGCTCGTTGCGGCCCGCGCCGCACATCTGCTGGGCCTCGGAGTCCATCAGCGCGTTCATCACGCCGCCCAGCACCCTGCACGCGAACTCGCGCGCGTCGCCGCACTCCTGCCAAAGCCTCGCCGCCTCGAGGGCCTCGTCGCGGCCGAGGCGCAGTACACTCTCTTCTTGGGGCATCGCCTTTCCTTCCATTCGTCACCTTCATTACTCCAACGACGAATTCTAGGCGGTGTCCCCTCCCTTTCAAGAAAGGGAAGAGGCGGGGCATGCCCCGCCTCTTACACCACATCTCTGCGCGCTACCGGTCGCAGTTTCCCAAACAGAGTCCCTTTGGAAACTGCGACCCAGAATCCAGCCAAATAACGGGACGCGCTTTCCGATTGAGCCTTCTGGCGGAAACTGTGTCCCATCATTGACGCTCGAAGTGGGATGCGGTTTCCGTCCCACCCTCAACAAGCATCTAACGCTACAATAACTACCACGTGGCTGGGTTTGCCGGCCGAATGTGCGATGCCGCGGGAGGGGACATGGTCGAGTTTACAAAGACGATTAAAGATCCGTTGGGACTACATGCCCGCCCGGTTGCGCTGCTCTATGACATCATTGCCAAGCATCGTAGCGACGTGTCAGTCAGTATCGGCGACCGCCACACGGATGGCCGCGATGTCATGGGGCTCATGGCCCTCTATGGTGAGTGCGGAGAGAACGTCGTCTTTCGTGTTTCGGGCGTGGATGAGGCCTCTTGCGTCACATCGATCAGAAATCTCTCGCTCTAGGCATGATAGGGCGCGGTAAAGGATGGTCCTTTGCCGCGCCTTTTTGTTTTGTTTCGTATAGGAAACTTTTTCGAAATCTGAATGGGGACCCTTTCCAAAAAGTTAACCACGTGCTAGTTTACTAAAGCGAACATAGACGTGGTTAACTTTTATCGCGTCGATGTTGAGGACGAACTGACGTTAGGAGCCACTCATGTCTTGCGGACCGCAGATGCCGGCCATGCCGCTTTCGATGGTAAAAGCGGGCGAAACCGTGCGCGTGTCTCGTGTAAAGGGCAATGAGGACATGAAACACCACCTCAAGGACCTCGGCTTTGTCGAGGGCAACGAAATCCACGTGGTGAGCTCGAGTGGCGCCAATATCATCGTCACGGTGCTGGGCGCGCGCTTTGGCATCGATTCCAAGGTGGCCATGCACATCATGACCGTCGGTTAGTCTGCAGCATTTCATAAAAACCGAAAGGGGGACAAGAGGATGAAGACGTTGGGTGACGTTAAGGTGGGCGAGAGTTCCACCATCGTCAAGCTTCACGGTGAGGGTGCGCTTCGCCGCCACCTTATGGACCTGGGGCTCATCAAGGGCACTTCGTTCAAGGTCGTGAAGGTTGCACCGCTCGGTGATCCGGTCGAGATCAACGTGCGCGGCTACGAGCTTTCCATCCGCAAGGAGGAGGCGGCTGTCGTCGAGGTCCAGTAAGGGCTCGCGGCGTATATTTCTGCAGATAAAGTTAGGTTTTTCTAACTTAATGCAGCATCTTTGAAGCACATTATCCAGCCTGCGCGGAGAAAGCAGCGCAGGCACACAAGGAAGAAGGATTGAATGGCGGATTCTCAGATCCATGTCGCGCTGGCGGGTAACCCCAACTGCGGCAAGACCACGCTTTTCAACCTGATCACCGGCGCCAACGGCTACGTTGGCAACTGGCCCGGCGTCACGGTTGAGAAAAAGGAGGCCAAGCTCCTAAGCGACAAGAACGTTACCATCACGGACCTCCCCGGCATCTACTCGCTTTCCCCCTACAGCCCCGAGGAGCAGTGCTCGCGCGATTACCTCATGAGCGGCGAGCCCGATGTTGTCGTCCAGGTTGTCGACGCCACCAACCTCGAGCGCAACCTGTACCTGGCGCTTCAGGTTATCGAGACCGGCCTGCCCGTGGTCGTCGCCCTCAACATGGCCGACTTGGTCGAGAAGAACGGCGACAAGATCGACACGGACAAGCTCTCCAAGAAGCTCGGCTGCCCGGTCATGATGATCTCCGCTCTTAAGAACAAGGGCATCACGGAGCTGTTCGAGCAGGTTAAGAAGTCCGCTGCCTCCAAGGGCCAGGTGCCGGAGCACAAGTTCGACTCCTCCATCGAGGATGTCCTGACGCACATCGAGAACAACCTGCCGGCGAGCGTTCCCGCCAACAAGCGCCGCTATTACGCCGTCAAGCTGTTCGAGCGCGATGCGGACGCCTGCAAGCTCATCAACCTCACCAAGGAGAAGGCCGCTCGCGTGGAGGAGCTGGTCGCCCAGTGCGAGCAGGACTGCGACGACGATGCCGAGTCCATCATCACCGGCGAGCGCTACGGCGTGATTGCCCACATCATTGACGAGTGCCTCACCAAGGCTCCGGCAAAGATGAGCACCTCCGAGAAGATCGACCGCGTGGTTACCAACCGTATCCTGGGCCTGCCGATCTTTGTGGTCATCATGTTCTGCGTGTACTACATCGCCGTTTCCACCTTGGGTGGCACGGTGACCGACTTCACCAACGACCAGCTCTTTGGCACCGACGGTTGGTATGTGCTCGGTCAGGGCCGCGACGCCTACGATGCGGCCGTCGAGGCAGCGGGCGATGCTGCCGATTCGGTCGACCCGGCGCAGTACGGCCCCTATGTCCCGGGTATCACCACCGTGGTGCACGACGCCCTTGTGGCGGGCGGCACCGAGGACGGTGGCCTGGTCGATTCGCTGGTCTGCGACGGTATCGTCGGCGGCCTGGGCGCCATCTTCGGCTTCGTCCCGCAGATGTTCCTGCTGTTCGTGATGCTGTCTTTCCTGGAGGACTGCGGCTACATGGCCCGCGTTGCCTTCATCATGGACCGCGTGTTCCGCCGCTTTGGCCTGTCCGGTAAGTCCTTTATCCCCATGCTCGTGTCCTCGGGCTGCGGCGTCCCCGGCGTCATGGCCACCAAGACCATCGAGAACGAGAAGGACCGCCGCATGACGGTCATGACCACCACGTTTATTCCCTGTGGCGCCAAGCTGCCGATCATCGCCCTGCTCATGGGTTCCATCATCGGCGATTCTTCTACCACCGCCGCGTGGATCAGCCCGCTTTTCTACTTCCTGGGCGTCTTTGCCGTCATCGCCTCGGGCCTCATGCTCAAGAAGACCAAGCTCTTCGCCGGCCGCCCGACGCCGTTTGTTATGGAGCTTCCTGCCTACCACTTCCCGGCGATCCGCTCTTGGGCGCTGCACGTGTGGGAGCGCTGCTGGGCCTTTATCAAGAAGGCCGGCACGGTCATCTTTGCGTCCACTGTCGTGGTTTGGTTCCTGTCCAACTTTGGTAGCTATAACGGTTCCTTTGGCTTCCTGCCTGCGATGGACGGCATCCCCGAGGAGTTTATGGACTACTCCGTGCTTGCCATGCTGGGCAACCTGGTCGCTTGGATCTTCGCCCCGCTCGGCTTTAGCACCTGGCAGGCCACCGCGCTGACTGTCTCTGGCCTCGTCGCCAAGGAGAACGTCGTCGCCACCGCCGGCTCGCTGCTGTCCGTCGCCGACGCGGGCGAGACCGACCCGAGCCTGTGGACCGCGTTTGCCGGCATGTTCCCCACCATGGGCGCTTGCGTTGCCTTCGGCGCCTTCAACCTACTGTGCGCTCCGTGCTTTGCCGCCATTGGCACCATCCGCAACCAGATGGATTCCGGCAAGTGGACTGCGATCGCCATCGGTTACGAGTGCGCCTTTGCTTGGGTGATCGGCCTGTTCATCAACCAGTTCTACAACTTGCTTGTTCTTGGACAGTTTGGTATCTGGACGATTGTGGCCATCGTGCTGCTGGTTGCGATGCTCTTCCAGATCTTCCGTCCCATGCCCAAGCATGCATGGACCGACGAGGACGAGACCAACACTGCTTCCGCCGCAGTTTCCGCTTAAGTCCGAATAAGGATTAACCCCTTTTCACGAGCCCGGGTGTCCCAGCGACCCCGGGCTTTTTGTGCATGGGAGACAGATTACTTTGCCCCAGAAGTTAAGATGTGGCGTTTCCGCAGATAAAACCGACCAAAATAAACCTGTCCCTTTTTGGTAGGTGGAGAATGGGGTAAAGTAAGTGATGGTTAACTAGAGGAGGCTTGCTATGGCACCTATCGATATTGTTGTACTGGCTGTTATCGGCGTTGCGTTTGTCGCGGTATGCGTGCGCGTCTACCGCAAGGGCACCTGCGCCGACTGCGCTCAGGGTGGCGTTTGCACGGGGCATTGCTCCAACAAAAAGACGTGCGCCGCACTTAAGGGCGTAGACAAAATCGCCGAAGACTTGGGCCGCGGAATCAAGTAAGGCCCAGACATCTAAGCGCCTCGCGAGCATCCGTTCGCGGGGCGCTTTGCGCATTTGAGGGAGAGCGCGGCGAGTCGAAGAGTATTTTGGGGTCTCGTTAAATCAGTTGCGGTGAAATACGGACTGTTTTGGCTGTCAAAGGCCTTATCTACTCCGTATTCCACCGCAACTTTTTGTGGAGTGGGCTAGAGACGCTGCATGCGGTACCCGACACCCATGTGCGTCTGAATCATCTTGGGGTGAGAGGGGTCTGCCTCGATCTTCTTGCGCAGGGTGCGCATGAACACGCGCAGGCTCGCCAGATCGCTGTCCCAGCTCGTGCCCCATATCTCGTGGGTGATGAAGGTGTGGGTGAGCACCTTGTCGACGTTTTTCGCCAGAAGGACGAGCAATTTGTACTCGGTTGGGGTGAGCGAGAGCTCGCGTCCGTCTTTCGTCGCGTATCCCGCGGCGTAGTCGATATGCAGCGGACCGTTGTCAAACGTGCTCGCTTCTGTCGACTCGCTCGACGCCATCGAGGAGCGCCTCAAATTCGCACGGACGCGCGCGAGCAACTCATCCACAGAAAAGGGCTTGGTGAGGTAGTCGTCTGCCCCTGCGTCAAGTGCTGCAATCTTGTCGGAATCTTCGGTGCGCGCTGAAATGACGATAATGGGGACTGCCGACCAGCTTCGGATCTTCGTGATGACCTCGATACCGTCAATGTCGGGAAGGCCGAGGTCGAGCATGATGAGGCTGGGGCCGTGCGACACCGCATCCATGATGGCGGCCTGGCCGTTGCAAACCTTGCTCACGACATAGCCGTGGAGGTCAAGCGCGGTCGAAACGAGGTTTTGAACGGTCAGGTCATCTTCGACCAGGAGGATGCGTGGCTTAGCGGCATTATTCATGAATCTCGATCTCCTCAGCGGGCAGGGTAAAACGGAAGACGGCCCCATGGGGGTGGTTGTCGCGAACTTCGATGACGCCGCCATGCGCCTCCACGATGGAGCGGCAGAGCGACAGCCCAAGGCCGATGCTTCGACGCGAATCCACGGGCCGCGTATTGCCTGAGGTAAAGAAGCGCTCAAAGATATGAGGCTTGTCGCAGTCTGCCACACCCGGCCCATCGTCTGCGACGTCCACCACGACGAACGAGCCCTCGCGACGTGCGCTGACGGTGACAGTCGAGTCCTCGGGCGTGTATTTGAAGGCGTTCATGATGAGATTCGTAAGCACCTGCATGATGAGATGGGCGTCGATGCGTACCAGCAGGATGTCGTCAGTGCGCTCGATGGTGACGGCGCGTCCATGCGATGCTTGGGCGACATGGCTGAGGGCGGCCTCGATGACCTCGTCGATAAGCTCGGATGTTAAGTTGAGGCGAATGGTGCCGTCCTCGACGCGTGTGATGGCGAGGAGGTTCTCCACGGTATCGATAAGCCAGAGGGAGTCGTCGTAGATGGCATCGGCAAGATCGCAGCGTTGTTCGAGGCTGAGCTTCTCGTCGCTCTTCCGAAGGATTGCCGCAGATCCGGATATAGCCGTGAGGGGTGTCCTCAAATCGTGGCCGATGGAGCGCAAAAGGTTGGCACGCAGCTGCTCGTTTTTCGCCAAGACCGCAGCCTCTTCGCGCTCTTGCGCCGCCCGGTCGCTTTCGAGCGCCAAGGCGCATTCACCCACGATAGATAGGACGATCGAATGCTCGAAGGCTTCGATCTCGCGCCCCTCCAGGTCGATGCCGATGACACCGAATACCTTGTCGCCGGTGCGAACCGCGAGGTAGAGACAGCGCGCCTCAGGCAGGGTCCGCGTGCTTGCGCCTGCGCGCTTGTTGTTGGTGTAGGTCCAGGTTGCAACGGCGCGCTCGTAGTCGGTGAGCAGCGACGTGGATCGGTTTTCGGTGCCAGCGGACTCATAGAGCGTCTTGCCGAGCGTGCCGTGTTCGGCGGTGTAGAAGACCACGTCGAGTTTTAGCAGTTTGATGAGTTGGTTCATGGCGACGCGGGCGCACTCCTCCGCGCTATGGGCTTGCTGCAAGAGCTGGTTCGTTTCGAGGAGTACACGTGTTTTGAATGCGTTCTCGGCGGAGGTGCGAGCGTTGTCGGCGATGCGCGCAGTTAACTCGCCGGCGACCATAGCGGTAGCGAACATGATGCCGAACGTGACCAGATAGCTTCGGTCGTAGCTGGCGAGCGAAAACAGAGGCGTGACGAAGCAGAAGTTGTAAAGCACTACAGAAAGCACGCTCGATACGATCGTGCAGATACGCCCCGTCGTGGTGACGGCGGTCAGCAGGGCCGTGAGGATATAGAGGGATATGATGCTGGAATCGGCAAATCCCAGATGGCGGAAAGCCGTGCCGATCGCCGTGGCGACAAGAGAGAGGGCCAGCGTGCGAAGCACGTCTCGGCTGCTGGGCGGCTGCGGGGCGAGCGCATGGCGGCGTCCTTTGGGTCGGGAGGGCGGAGTCGACTGTTCTGGAATGATGTAAATGTCGAGGTTCGGAGCGAATGTTATGAGCTGTTCTACGAGAGATTTGCGGCCGAAGAGGGCCTGACGGACGCTGCTGCGCTCGCCCGTGCGCCCCATGACGATCTTCGAAATACCCGACAGGCGCGCGAACTCGGAGATCTGAAACGCGATGTCGTCGCCATAGACGGTTTCCATATGTGCTCCGAGCTGCTCGGCTAGGGCGATATTGGCTGCAAGCTTGGCGCGCTCATCATCGCTCATGGCTTGCGTGCGCGGGCTCTCTACGAACAGAGCGACGAGCTCGCTGCGAAACGCTTTCGCCATGCGTGCGGCGGCACGGACGATGCGGGGATTGGTCGGCGCCGGGGAGACACAGACTAAGATACGCTCCCTGGTGTAGTAGTCACGGTTTCCCAGCACGCGTGCGGCGTCTGTGAGGTGACCGGTGCGATCGGCGCAGCGGCGCAGCGCGATTTCTCGGAGTGCGGTGAGGTTCTCGACGGTAAAAAAATGCTGTTGCGCTCGGTCGGCTTGTGCGGGACGGTAGACGAGGCCGGCGCGAAGGCGCTCAAGTAGGTCTTCGGGCTCTATGTCGACGAGCTCGACCTGGTCGGCATCATCGAAGATACGGTCGGGGATTCGTTCGCTCACGACAACGCCGGTGATGGATGCAACCATGTCGTTTAGGCTCTCGATATGCTGAACGTTCACGGTCGTATAGACGTCGATGCCCGCATGTAGAAGTTCCTCGACGTCTTGATAGCGTTTGTCGTGGCGAGACCCCGGCGCATTCGTATGGGCGAGCTCGTCGACAAGGATGAGCTGAGGGGCGCGTTCGATAGCCGCATCTAGATCGAACTCGCTGAGCGCAATGCCGTTGTGCTCGATGAGTTTACAGGGCACGTTCTCAAGCCCTTGTGCAAGATGGGCAGTTGCCGGACGTTCGTGCGGCTCGATGTATCCCGCGACGACGTCGACACCTCGCCGCTTGGCGGCGTGGGCGGCTTGAAGCATCGCATAGGTTTTGCCTGTGCCAGCAGCGTAGCCAAAGAAAATTTTGAGGTGTCCCCGGCTGGTTCGAGTGTCATCGGCGACCCCGTCTTTCTCAATTGCCTTGAGGATGAGGTCTGGATTGACGCGAGTGTCCGATGCGTCGCGCTGCATAGCGTAGCCTTTCTGAAGCGTTGTCCATGCGTGCATACGCGGTGAAGACACCACTGTATGCTCGCGAGGTCGAGTATAGGCGCACTGCAGCTGCAATAGTGCTTTCTACCTGCATCTTTACGGCATCTTAAGGACGTGAGCCCCGGCCCTCACGCCTCTTTAATCCCTAGAAGCGTTTACTGTCCCCAGACGCTTGCGAGGGCAGGCGTCCGAGACATCGGACCGCGTGTGAAAGGGGCGGTAAATGGACATCCTCATTCCCATCATCGGAGTCGTCTGCATTGGACTTCTTATCTATTACATCTACATTCTGATGAGGAGTGATTCGTAAACTATGGACGCTGCGATTCAGTACATCTTGTACTTTGCCGTACTCGTCGTCCTGGCCGTTCCGCTCGGTCGGTTCATGGCCCATATCATGGATGGTGAGCATACGTTCCTGTCGCCTGTGATTGCTCCTGTGGAGCGTGGCATCTATCGTCTGCTTCGCATCGACGCGGCAGAACAGATGGGGTGTAGGCGCTATCTGGCGAGCGTGCTGGTCTTTTCGGGGATCGGCCTCGTGACTCTTGTGGCACTCCAGGCGCTTCAGTCCTTCTTGCCAGGCAATCCCCAGCACCTGCCGGGTGTGTCATGGGACCTGTCGTTCAATACGGCTGCTTCCTTCATAACCAACACCAACTGGCAGTCCTACTCCGGTGAGACCACCCTGTCCTACCTTGTGCAGTTCATGGGTCTCACTGTGCAGAACTTCGTTTCCGCTGGCACCGGTATCGCGGTCATGTTCGCGCTGATCCGCGGCTTCCGTCAGGTCAAGGAGCAGGGTCTGGGTTCCTTCTGGGTCGACCTCACCCGCACCGTCCTGTATGTGCTCATCCCGCTGAACCTCGTGTTCGGCATCTGCCTGGCTGCCGGTGGCGTCATCTCCAACTTCCAGCCGGCTCAGAAGGCTGAGCTCGTAGAACCCGTCGCTGTTCAGCCTAATGCAGACGGCGGCTGGAGCGTCATCGACGGCGCCCAGATTGAGGGCGACACGGTCAAGGTCGACGGCAAGGTTGTCGAGGGCGCGCGCGTGGTCACCGAGCAGTTCCTGCCCCAGGGTCCCGCGGCTCCTCAGGTCGCCATCAAGCAGTCCGGCACCAACGGCGGCGGCTTCTTCGGCGTGAACTCCGCCCATCCGTATGAGAACCCCAGTGCCTTCACCAACATCATCGAGATGACCAGCCTGCTGCTGATCCCGGCCGCCTGTTGCTTCGCCTTCGGTATCGGCGTCAAGAACACCAAGCAGGGCAAGGCCATCTTTGCCGCCATGTTCATCCTGCTGGTGATCTTCACCGGCATCATCGCCGTCAACGAGCATGCGGGCACCCCGCAGCTGGCCGATGGCGGAGCGGTCAATATCGAGATGACCGACGGCCAGGCCGGCGGCAACATGGAGGGCAAGGAGAGCCGTTTCGGTATCGCCTCCTCTTCTACCTGGTCCGCTTTCACGACGGCTGCTTCCAACGGCTCGGTTAACTCCATGCACGACTCCTACACCCCGCTGGGCGGTTTTGTCCAGATGCTCCAGATTGCTCTGGGCGAGGTCGTCTTCGGCGGCGTGGGCTGCGGCCTGTACGGCATGATCGGCTTCGCCATCCTCACAGTGTTCATCGCCGGCCTCATGGTCGGACGCACGCCTGAGTTCCTGGGCAAGAAGATCGAGCCGGGCGAGATGCGCTGGGCAGTTGTCCTGTGCTTGGCAACTCCGTTTGCCATTCTGGTGTGCTCGGCCATCGCCTGCATGGTGCCGGGTCTTGCCGACCAGCTCAACAATGGTGGCGCGCACGGCTTCTCCGAGGCGCTGTATGCCTTCACCTCATGCGGCGGCAACAACGGCTCGGCGTTTGCAGGCATGAACTGCAACATTCCCTGGATCAACGTCATGCTCGGCCTCGAGATGCTGTTCGCCCGCTTCATGCCCATCATCGGTACGCTGGCTATCGCCGGCTCGCTGGCCAAGAAGGGAAAGGTCGCCGAGAGCGCCGGTACCCTGTCTACCACCAACGGCATGTTCGTATTCCTGCTCGTGTTCATCGTTCTGCTGATCGGTGCCCTGAGCTTCTTTCCGGCCCTGGCGCTTGGCCCCGTTGCCGAGTTCTTCCAGATGATTGCGTAAAGGAGGGCGCAGATTTATGACTATGCAAAAAGACATGATGGGCCGCGCGGTCCGCGACTCGTTTGCCAAGCTGGATCCTCGCGTCCAGATTCAAAACCCGGTCATGTTCCTGGTGTGGCTTTCCGCCGTCATGACCTCCGTCCTGGCCGTCGCTTCCATTTTCGGTGTGCAGGACGCGGGTGTGCCCGCCTACTATGTGGTCGCCATCGCGGTCATCCTGTGGCTTACCGACCTGTTCTCGAACTTCGCCGAGGCGCTTGCCGAGGGCCGCGGTAAGGCCCAGGCCGATTCCCTGCGTGCGGCCAAGAAGGATGTCGAGGCCCATCGCATCGAGTCCGTTGAGGACAAGGAGCACTTCACCGTCGTTCCCGGCACCGAGCTCACGCGCGGCGACCTGGTGATCGTACGCGCCGGCGAGCAGATTCCCGGCGACGGCGACGTCATCGAGGGCGCTGCTTCCGTTGACGAGTCCGCCATCACCGGCGAGTCCGCCCCCGTGGTCCGCGAGGCCGGCGGCGACCGCTCTGCCGTTACCGGCGGTACCACGGTGCTGTCCGACTGGATCATCGTCAAGATCTCCAGTGAGCCCGGCCAGAGCTTCCTGGACAAAATGATCGCGATGGTCGAGGGTGCCGCGCGCAAGAAGACCCCTAACGAGATCGCTCTGGAGATCTTCCTGGTGGCCCTCTCCATCGTCTTTATCCTGGTCACGCTGGCCCTGTATTGTTACTCCTGCTTCTCGGTCGGTCTTAACGACATGGACAACCCCACGGCCGTGACCACGCTCGTGGCGCTGCTCGTGTGCCTGGCTCCTACTACCATCGGCGCCCTTCTTTCCGCCATCGGCATCGCCGGCATGAGCCGTCTGAACGAGGCCAACGTGCTGGCCATGTCCGGCCGCGCCATCGAGGCCGCCGGCGACGTCGACATCCTCATGCTCGACAAGACCGGCACCATCACCCTGGGTAACCGCCAAGCCGCCGAGTTCATCCCGGTCGACGGCATCGATCCCGCGGAGCTGGCCGATGCCGCCCAGCTTTCCTCGCTGGCCGACGAGACCCCCGAAGGCCGTTCCATCGTCGTGCTCGCCAAGGAGCAGTTCGGTCTGCGCGGCCGCACACTCGAGGATAAGGGTATGGAGTTCATCCCCTTCACCGCGGCGACCCGCATGTCCGGTGTGAACTACGAGGGCAATGAGATCCGCAAGGGCGCTGCCGATTCCGTGCGCACCTATGTGGAGGCAGCCGGCGGCGTGTTCTCCCAGGAGTGCGACGAGGCCGTCGAGCGCATCGCCAAGGCCGGCGGCACCCCGCTGGTCGTGACCAAGAACTGCCGCGTGCTGGGCGTTGTGTACCTCAAGGACATCATCAAGTCCGGCGTTAAGGAGAAGTTCGCCGACCTGCGCAAGATGGGCATCAAGACCATCATGGTGACGGGCGACAACCCGCTCACCGCCGCGGCAATCGCCGCCGAGGCCGGCGTTGACGACTTCCTGGCCGAGGCCACCCCTGAGGGCAAGCTCGAGAAGATCCGCGAGTTCCAGCGTGAGGGCCACCTGGTCGCCATGACCGGCGACGGCACCAACGACGCGCCGGCGCTGGCGCAGGCGGATGTCGCCGTGGCCATGAACACGGGCACCCAGGCTGCCAAGGAGGCCGGCAACATGGTCGACCTCGACTCCAGCCCCACCAAGCTCATCGAGGTCGTGCGTATCGGCAAGCAGCTGCTCATGACCCGCGGTTCGCTCACGACCTTCTCGGTGGCCAACGACATGGCGAAGTACTTCGCTATCATCCCGGCCCTGTTCTCGCCGATCTACCCCGGGTTGGACGCCCTCAACATCCTCGGTCTGGCAAGCCCGCTGTCCGCGGTTCTTTCGGCCATCATCTATAACGCGCTCGTTATCGTCGCGCTGATCCCGGCCGCGCTGAAGGGCGTTAAGTACCGCGAGGTCCCGTCCGGACAGCTGCTGACCCACAACCTGCTCGTGTGGGGTCTGGGCGGCATCGTTGCCCCGTTCGTATTCATCAAGCTCATCGACATGCTGCTCGCGTTCTGCGGCATTATGTAAGTGGAGGTTTGTATGTTCAAAGGTGTTGCATCGCGCGCACTGGGCGTGTTCGCGCTGTTTACCGTTGTCTGCGGCCTGGGCTATACGCTTGTCGTGACCGGCATTGCCCAGGTTGCGTTCCCGTATCAGGCGAACGGTTCGCTCATTACGGTCGACGGCAAGGTTGTGGGTTCCGAGCTCATCGGCCAGAACTTCGAGGATGAGGATCACATGTGGGGCCGCATCCAGAACGTGTCAATTTTCGAAGGCGAAGATGGCGAGCTCATGGCGTATGGTGCCCCATCCAACCTGTCCCCGGCGAGTGAGGAGTATCGGCAGCTTGTGGATGCGCGCGTGAAGAAGATCCGCGCCGCCAACCCCGATGCCGATATGGACGCTGTGCCCGTCGACCTGGTGACGTGTTCCGGCTCAGGGCTCGACCCCGAGATCTCTCCCGATGCCGCCGAGTACCAGGTCCCGCGCCTGGCGAAGGCCACGGGCAAGAGTGAAGGCGAGGTTCGCGAGATCATCGCCCAGTGCACCAAGGGCCGTTTCCTCGGCGTGTTCGGCGAGCCCACGGTCAACGTGCTCAAGGTGAACCTTATGCTGGACGGCGCGCTGTAGGTGAGGGAGTGGCGGATGAGGGCATGACTGACTATCTGAGCCCTCAGGTCCATCCCGCCCATCAGTTGCGGTGGAATACGGACTGTTTTGCCTGTCAAAAGTCTTATCTACTCCGTATTCCACCGCAACTTTTTTGTGAGGGTCGGGATTGAAGGTGGGGAGTGCGAGCGAGTGCGAATGCAGCGGATACTGATACGATAGGTACGTTAGCAACTGCCGCCGAGCGGCTCAAACGAAAGGAACCCTGTATGGAGTCATCCGCCTACCCGATGCTCTTTAGCCCGATCAAGGTCGGTACGACCGAGGTCAAGAACCGCGTCTTTATGCCGCCGGTATCCACGAACCTGGCCGATCATGGCTATGTGACCGACGACTTGGTCGACCACTACCGTGCCCGCGCCAAGGGCGGCGTGGGCCTGATCATCACCGAGGTCGTGACGGTCGAGCCCACCTATACCTATCTGCCGGGTGACATGTGCTGCTACGACGATACGTTTATCCCCGGCTGGGAAAAGCTCGCCGCGGCCGTCCACGAGTACGGCTGCAAGATCATGCCGCAGCTCTTCCACCCCGCTTACATGGCCTTTAACATTCCGGGCACGCCGCGCCTGATCGCTCCGTCTTTTGTGGGCCCGTCCTATGCCCGCGAGGCACCGCGCCCCATCACGGTCGACGAGATTCACGAGCTCACGCATCAGTTTGGCGACGCTGCCGTTCGTATGCAGAAGGCTGGCGTCGATGGCGTTGAAGTCCATGCGGCACACGCCCACGGCATGCTCGGCGGCTTTTTGACTCCGCTCTACAACAAGCGTACCGACGAGTATGGTGGCTCGCTCGACGCCCGTATGCGCTTCTTGCTCGAGGTCATCGCCGAGATTCGTGAGCGCTGCGGCAAGGACTTCATCATCGACGTTCGTATCTCGGGCGATGAGTACACCGATGGCGGCCTGACCCTCAACGACATGATCTATGTCTCGCGTCGCTTGGAGAAGGCCGGCGTCGACATGATTCACGTGTCGGGCGGCACCACCATCAAGCGCGGCTCCGCGATTCCCGCCGCCGGTACCCAGCAGGCCTCGCACGCCGCCTGCTCGCGCGAGATCAAAAAGCACGTCAACATTCCCGTCGCCACCGTCGGCCGTATCAACGAGGCCTGGATTGCCGAGGAGCTGATCGAGGACGGCGCTGCCGACATCTGCATGATGGGCCGCGCCAATCTGTGCGATGCCGAGTTCTGCAACAAGGCCGCTGCCGGCAACGCTGACGCCATCCGCCCCTGCATTGGCTGCCTGCGCTGCCTGAATGGCATTATGTTTGGCAAGCGCATCTCCTGCACCGTCAACCCGGACGTGGAGCGCGACGAGGCCGGCTACGAGCCTGCCGCCAAGGCCAAGAACGTGCTCGTTGTGGGCACCGGCCCCGCGGGCATGGAGGCGGCGTTCATTGCCGCCAAGCGCGGTCACAACGTGGTGCTCGTGGATAAGCAGGACGAGCCGGGCGGCGAGATGCGTATCGCGGCCGTTCCGCCAGCAAAGCAGGAGCTCACCCGCGTGATCAAGTATCAGTACCGTCGTCTGGCCGAGGCGGGCGTGAAGTGCATATTTGGCACCGAGCTTACTGCCGAGGACATTCAGCGCGACTATGCCGGCTATGAGGTCGTCCTGGCTTATGGCGCCGAGCCCATCGCTCCGGCCTTCATGCAGGGCTTTAAGCAGGTTATGACGGCTGACGACCTGCTGGGTGGCAAGGCTTTCCCGGGCAAGAAGATCGTCATTGTGGGCGGCGGCACCGTTGGCTGCGAGACGGCAGATTACCTGGCCCCGCTGGTCAACGACCTGTCGCCGGCCAATCGCGATGTCACCGTCATCGAGATGACCAAGACGCTTGCCGCCAACGAGGGCGGTGCCGGTCGCGCGGTGCTCATCACGCGCATGCTCTCCAAGGGCGTTCATGTGCTGACAGAGGCCAAGGTGACCGAGATTACCGAGGACACTATCAGCTACGAAAAGGACGGCGAGGTCCACACCATCACCGGTGCCGATACGCTGGTGCTTGCCATGGGCTATCGTCCCAATACCAAGTTGGCCGACGACCTTGCCGCTGCCGGCGTTACCACCCACGTGCTGGGCGACGCCAACAAGTGCGGCAACATCCGCGATGCCATCGGCGATGGCTATAAGGTTGCCTGCGAGCTCTAGTCACTCCCTTTGCACCAATCGATTGCAAAAAGCGGCGGCTGCCCTGTGTGTTGGGCAGCCGCCGCCTGCGTTTTGCCAAAGAAAGATTATTGTCGGGCCCTAAATGCCTTTTGCTTCTGCTCCCTCCGCAATCATGTTGCGGTTATACACCAGGTGCAGATACATCGCGTCGTGCGCGGCGGTGGGATTGCGCGCGGCGATGGCGTCGGCCACGCCACGGTGAGTGCGGATGGTCTCTTCGACGAGGTCGCCGCCATCCCAGGGCGGCTTCATGGAGTAGCGTCCGTACGCATCGAATTGCTCCTCTCATAGATGTGCGGCACAAAGAGCTCCGAGTTCATACGAGCTCGGGGCTCTTTTCGTTTGGATTGCAGGCGTATTGACAGACGAAAACTGTCTGCGTCCGATATTGAGCCATACGAAAGCGAAATTACGCGTCTTGATTCCGTACGCAAATCAAGACGAAAACCGTTTGCGTCTTGGATAAATCAATACGCAAACGGTTTTCGTCTTATAATACGGTTATGAATGGTACGAAACGAGGGGGTTGTGCATATGGTTGTTAGAGAGAGCCCTACAGTCGAATACAAGGAAAGCGTTACGCCGACGTTTCTTAAAACGGTGAGCGCCTATGCAAACTATGGGACGGGCAAGATTGAGTTTGGCGTTGATGACGAGGGCGTGGTTGTCGGCCTTGCAGATCCGGTCGCAGAGTGTCTCCGCATCGAGAACATGATTAATGACAGCTTGGACCCCGCTCCCCGTTACACGCTCGAGCCCGATGAGAAACACGGGACCGTAATCCTTACGGTTTATGAGGGGCAGGACAAACCCTATCGAAGCAAGGGAAAGGCCTACAGGCGAAACGATTCGGCAACGGTGGAGGTCGACCGGTTTGAGTATGGCAGGCTGACGCTCGAAGGCAGCAACGTAACGTTCGACGCGCTCACGTCGGCTCGCCAGGACTTGGGCTTTCATACGCTCGAGCATAAGTGTGTTGAACACCTCGGCATTTCCGAGTTAACGCCGGATATCATGCGTACGCTCCGCTTGCTCGGCAAGGATGGCTATACCAATGCCGCGGCGATTTTGGCGGATAAGAATGATTTTCCGGGCATCGACTGCGTCCGTTTTGGCGATACCGAGGATGTGATCTTGGATCGCGAGACGGCGACAAATGTATCCGCAATTGAGCAGGTGGACAGGGCGGTAGCTATGTTTGCACGCTACTACCGTTATGAGCGTATCGAAGGGATGGAGCGCGTCCAAACCGATCGAATTCCTCTCGAGGCGTTTCGCGAAGCTGTCGCAAATGCTTTGGTGCATCGGACGTGGGACGTTCGAGCGAACGTTCAAATTGCCCTGTACGATGATCGCGTCGTTGTGACCTCTCCTGGATCGCTGCCCGCCGGTTTGACGACGGAACAATACCTGTATGGGCAGATATCCGTGCTCAGAAACCCCATCGTTGCAGAGGCCTTCTTAAAGCTGGATTACATCGAGAAATTTGGTACGGGAATCGCGCGCATTAGACGTGCCTATCGCGATTCGATCAATCAACCAATTTTTGATGTTCGCGGCGGCATGGTGGCCGTCACATTGCCCGTTACCGATGCTCTTGAAGGGTCCGAGGAAGAGGTCCAGGTTCTCAAAGCCTTGTCGGGCGGTCGAATTATGTCGCGAAGCGAGATTGAAAAACAGACGGGGCTGAGCCGCATGCGGACGTTGGCGGCACTCGAATCTCTGCTTGAACGGAATGCAATCGTAAGGCAGGGAACCGGGCGGGCCACGAAATACGAGCGCTCATAGTCAAAAAGAGCCATGGTACAAGACGGACCCCAAGCCGGCGTTGGCTTGGGGTCCGTTATATCCCGGATGGTAACGGGCCGATTATTGTCAAGTTATAGCAAAGTATAGCGACGTTCAGCAAAGTATAGTGAGATATAGCAAGCCGTATAGCGCGCCTTGATTATCAACCGTCCGTATTTCACAGCAACTTATAACAGGCTCGAGGTACCAATTTGGGGTGCAGTAGTGCTGCGCCACGAAAAGGGCCTATCTACTACGTTTAAGCCGCAGGGGTCAACCATAGTCGGCTTTTTCGAAAATCGACAAGCTGTCTACCTGCGGTTTTGTTTTCACGGTTTTCGGTATGGCCGAGGCTATCCGTGTTAACGTAGTAGATGGGCCACTTTTGTGACAGGGGGGCCGATCTGCGGGCCAGGGTAGCTAAAAGAGCCCCGTCCCAAAAAGACTGATTGGGAGCTGGGGCGTGTCGATGCGATAGTATTACGTGGTGAAATTCGACAAACCGTGGGCTTCATCCGAGGGCTTTATGGAACAACACCAGCATTATCAGAGCCTGCAAGACCAGGCATACAACGCATTGCGCTCCAAGATCATCTATGCCGAGCTCAGGCCCGGCACGCGCCTTTCGGCGATTGGTCTGGAAAAGGAGACGGGAATCGGGCGCACGCCCATTCGCGAGTCCTTTGTGCGCCTGCGCGAGCAAGAGCTGGTGGAAACGCGTCCCAAGAGCGGCACCTACGTCTCTAAGATCAGCATGGAACACGCCGAGAATGCCTGTTTCTTGCGCGAGAAACTCGAAAGAAGCGTACTCATAAAATGCTGTTCGGCCGCTTCGTCCGAGCAAAAGCATCGGCTCGAGCAGATTCTTGCCGAGTCCGAGTCGCTCGACCATAGCGAAACGCGTCGTTTCTTTGACCTGGACAACCTGTTCCATGAGACGTGTTTTGAGATTGCTGGCCGTCACATGCTGTGGGATTGGATGAAGAGCGTCAACACGCATTTTGAGCGATACAACTGGTTGCGTATGGTGTCGCAGGACCTGGATTGGGAGCCGATTCGCCGGCAGCATCGCCGGATTCTCGAGGCCATTAAGAGGGGCGATACCGACACGGCGAGCTATCTGGCAGAGACGCACTTGCATCTGATGCCCGAGGAGCAGGGCCCGGTTATCGCCTTGCATCCCGACTACTTTGAGCTGCCTAAAGACTCGTCAGTCTAGTCCATCATCGCATCTGCTCGAGGCGCAAAAACGATGCCGCTCACCTACAGCGTTTTGCAACCGAGATTTTTAAAAAAATGCCTAAAATGGCTCAGACCGCCGACAATTGGGAAACGGGGTGCGTTATGGCGCAGATGAGAATCAAGGACATTGCCGCCGAGGCGGGCGTGAGCCCGGCCACGGTCTCGCGCTATCTCAACAACCGTCCCGGGCAAATGACCGAGGAGACCCGTGCCCGCATCGCGGCGGTTATCGAGCGCACTGGCTATCGCCCACGTGCCGCCGCGCGCAATCTGCGGAGCTCGCGCACCAACCTCATCGGCGTGATCCTGGCCGACATCGCCAACCCGTTCTCCAGCGCCATGCTCGAAGGACTTTCCGCCAGCGCCGCTGCGCGCGGCTGCTCGCTCATGACGGCCATTAGCGGCAGCGACCCCGCCAAGGAGGCAGAGTCGCTCACCAGGCTTATCGATGCCGGCGTGGACGGCCTGGTCGTCAACACCTGCGGAGGCAATGACGAGGCGATCGCCGCGGCAGCGGGACGTCTGCCTGTTGTGCTGCTCGACCGCGATGTTGCCGACGGCGGAGTCGATCTGGTGACATCTAACAACCGTGAGCTGGTCGCTGGCTTGGTAGACGAGCTCGCCGCCGCTGGCAGCGAGCGCCTGTGCCTGCTCACCGAGGCAAGCGACGACAGCCCCGTGCGTCGCGAGCGTGCCGAGGCCTTTGCCGACGAACTCTCGCGCCGCGGCCTGGCCGGCGAGGTCGTCACCCTGGCCGACGGTGGTGCCACGGGCGTCGGCCGCTTGGACGAGACCATCCGCGGCTATGCAGGCAAAAAGCTCGGCCTCATTGCTGTCAACGGCCTGGTTTTCCTGCGTCTGACCGAGGCGCTGGCGCAGCTTGGTCCCTCGCTGCCGGCGGGGCTCAAAATCGCGACGTTTGACGACTACCCCTGGAACCATGTGCTCTTTGGCGGCGTGACCACGGCCGCGCAAGACACCCTTACCATCGCCGAGCGCGTGGTCGAGTGCCTCTCCGAGCGCATTGACGTTGTTACCACTACGGTGGGCGAGGCCGCAAAGCTGGCGCCCAAACGCATCGAGATTCCCGGCCACATCGAACATCGCGCATCAACCTCGCGCTAACCATTCGTTCGCAACTGCCTGTTCACACACGTTTTTTGAGCGCTTGATACGCTTTAACCCTGCGGAAACATTTTTCTGCGATAGTATCTGCGATATAGACCAGTCGAAACCCGCCCGAAAGAAAGGGGAGCGACATGAACCAGCAGAACATCGATTACGTACTCCGCTCCGTAGAGCAGCGTGACATCCGCTTTGTACGTCTGTGGTTTGTCGACATTCTCGGCCGCCTCAAGAACTTTGCCATTAGCCCCGAGGACCTCGAGGTCGCTTTTGAGGAGGGTATTGGCTTTGACGGCTCCGCCATCGAGGGCTTTGCCACGCCCGAGGAAGCCGACATGTTGGCGTTCCCCGATGCTTCGACCTTCCAGATTTTGCCGTGGCGCCCGAGCCACAACGGCGTCGCCCGCGTGTTCTGCGATGTGTGCACCCCCGACCGCAAGCCCTTCGCCGGCGATCCGCGCGATGCGTTGCGCCGCATGTTCTATAAGGCCGAGAAGGCTGGCTACCTGCTCAACGTGGGTGCCGAGCTGGAGTATTACTACTTCCCCGACGAGCACACCCCCGAGCCGCTCGACAACGTGGGCTACTTCGATCTTTCGGTGAGCGATGCCGCTCGCGACCTGCGTCGCAACACGGTCCTCACGCTCGAGAAGATGTCCGTGCCCGTGGAGTACACCTTCCACGCTGCCGGTCGCTCGCAGCACGGTATGAGCCTGCGCCATGCCGAGGCCCTGAGCATGTCCGACGCCATCACCACGGCCAAGCTCATCATTAAGCAGCAGGCCTACGAGAGCGGTTGCCACGCCTCCTTTATGCCCAAGCCGTTGGCGGGTGAGGATGGCAGTGCTATGTTCCTGTGCCAGTCGCTGTTCGACCACGACGGCAACAACGTCTTTTGGGGCGAGGACGACGAGAAGTATCACCTCTCCGATATCGCCAAGCACTACATGGCCGGCATTCTGGCACACGCGCGCGAGATCAGCGCTATCACTAACCCCACGGTCAACTCGTACAAGCGCATCACCACGGGCGGCGACTCCGTGCCGCAGTACGCCACGTGGGGCCTGCGCAACCGCGCGAGCATGGTCCGCATCCCGGTCTACAAGCCCGGCAAGCAGCTGTCCACGCGCATCGAGCTGCGCAGTCCCGACCCCATGGCCAATCCGTACCTGGTCAACGCCGTCACGCTGGCGGCTGGTCTGGACGGCATCGAGCGCAAGCTGGAACTCCCGCCCGAGGCCACGGCCGAGACGCTCAAGCTCACCGACCGCCAGATGCTCGAGGCCGGCTACACGCCGCTGCCGCGCTCGCTCAAAGAGGCACTTGACGTGTTTGAGGACTCGCAGTTTATGAAGGATGCCCTCGGCGAGCACATCCACAGCTTCTTCCTCAAAAAGAAGCGTGACGAGTGGCATAAGTTTGAGTCTACGATCACCGAGTGGGAGATCAAGCACTACCTGGCGAACTCCTAATCGCGCTGGCTTGTTCCAGTACGATTGAGCTCATTTCTTTGGAGGCCGATATGTCCGAAAAGAGTGCCCTGTTCATGGCGCGCACGACGCGCTTCCACGAGTTTGCCCGCAGCTTGACGACCACCCTGGGTGTCGAGGTGAGCCTGGCTACTCCCGATTCGCCGACTGCGGCGCACGACTTTGACCTGCTGATCCTCGATTCCGATGGCATCCGCAGCGACCGCATCGATCAGATTGCCAAGTGGCTTGACGATCGCGGCGGCGTCCCCATGTTGGTGATCGTCGACGATGAGGCGCTCGGCACCCTGCGCCTGCCCAATCACGCGCATGCCGACTTTGTGTGCCCCACGGCGACGCCCAACGAGCTCAAGGCTCGCGCGCAGCGCTTGATGGGCGAGGAGGAGACCGTTACCGCCGACGATGTGCTCAACATCGATAACCTCGAGATCAACCTGGCTACCTACCAGGTGACGCTCGATGGCGAGCCCATCGACCTGACGCTGATGGAGTACTCGCTGCTGAGCTTTTTGGCGACGCATCCCAACCGTGCCTACAGCCGCGAGGTACTGCTGCACCGCGTGTGGGGCTTTGAGTACTGTGGCGGTACGCGTACCGTCGACGTGCACATCCGACGCATCCGCTCCAAGGTGGGCCCGCAGATCGCGGCACACATCACCACCGTCCGCGGCGTGGGCTATCTGTTTAAGGACTAGATTTCCACCACGAAGGGGACAGGCACCTTCGTGGTGGTTTTGACGCAGGCGCGGGTTCCTCTCGAATCTGCAGCAGAACTTAAGCCTTCCTAAAAGATTGCGTTCTCATACACGTTCGCCCGCATATTGGGGTACAACTCAACGTGAACAATGATGGCCCGCCACATGTTTGGCGGGCCTTTGGTTATTTGACGAAAGGATCGCAGCCATGAGCGAGAACGATTCCCAGCGTCCCCAGGACGCGGGCAACGCCGGCGAGACCCAGCAGCAGCCGCGTGTGCAGGTGGAGTCGACGCCTGCCGGCAGCAACATTCCCTACGTGCAGGCCTACGACACGCAGACCGGCAAGCCGCTGGGCGGTCAGCAGGTTGTAAACAAGCACACGGTGGTCAAGACCAAGACCAAAAAGCTGCCGATTTTCATTACAGCGCTCGCCGGCTGCGCCTGCGGCGCCCTGTTGGTCATCGCGCTCATTATGAGCGGCACGCTCGATATCGGCGGCGGCAAGAATGCCGTGACGGCGGGTGCTTCGGGTTCGTCGACGCAAAAGATCACGATCGATTCCGAGGACACCACGCTGGCCGAGGCCGTTTCTGCCAAGGCCCTGCCCTCCGTCGTTTCCATCACCGCCACTTCGAGCGGCAGCCAGAATGGCTCGCTTTCGCAGTCTGCTGATGAGTCGGATAGTTCGGGCAGCGTCGGTTCGGGCGTTGTGCTCGATACCGAGGGTCACATCCTCACCAACAACCACGTGGTCGATGGTTACGACCAGTACGTGGTGACCATGGACGACGGCACCACCTACGAGGCGGAGTTCGTGGGCAACGACGCCTCGAGCGACCTCGCAGTCATTAAGCTCAAGGATGCCGACGCCTCTAAGCTCACCCCGATCGAGATCGGTGACTCCTCCAAGCTCAACGTAGGCGAGTGGGTCATGGCGATCGGCTCGCCGTTCGGCAACGAGCAGTCTGTCTCCACCGGTATCGTCTCGGCGCTCTACCGCTCCACGGCCATGAGCTCTACCAGCGGTAACACCATCTATGCCAACATGATTCAGACCGATGCCGCCATCAACCCGGGCAACTCCGGCGGCGCGCTCGTCAACGACAACGGTGAGCTGGTGGGCATCAACTCGCTCATCGAGAGCTACTCGGGCTCCAGCTCGGGCGTGGGTTTTGCCATTCCGGTCAACTACGCCAAGAACATTGCCGACCAGATCATCGACGGCAAGACGCCGGTGCATCCGTACATGGGCGCTACGCTTTCGAGCGTCAATGCACTTAATGCCCGCACCAACAAGTTGAGCACCGATAGCGGCGCGTATGTGGCGAGCGTCGTCGAGGATGGTCCTGCTGCCAAGGCCGGCATTCAGGAGGGCGACGTCATCACCAAGCTGGGCGACGACGAGATCACGAGCGCCGATGGCCTGATCATCGCGCTGCGCAGCCACGAGGTGGGCGAGAAGGTCGAGATCACGCTCATGCGCGGCAAGGAAGAGAAGAAGGTCACCGTCGAGCTGGGCTCCGACGAGGAGTTGCAGAACCAGCAACAGGACGACAGCGCGACCGACACCGGCAACGGCGGTATTACCGACGAGCAGCTGCGCCAGTATCTGGAGGAGCTGCTGGGCCAGCAGGGCCAGGGCCAGGGCCAGGGCTACGGTCAGGGTTACTAACGAGCTGTATCGCACATACCAATGCCAGAGGGGGCTGTTCCGCCAACGCGGGACAGCCCCCTCTTTTCGCGATGATCCCTTGAGGACGGAGGAAAACGGATCACTTGGGGCTGATAAGAGGCCTGGTTCATAATGGTCTGGACAGTTAGTTCAGATACGTATAAATCTAGAGCAGCTTGGGATGCGTTTTGAGCAATTTTTGATTGGGATGGGGCTCGAATGGGTGTTTGGAAGGAAGAGTGGGACGTTTACATGGTCTCGAGGAGCCCAAATTAGTTGAAACAGGGGTGTTCGTGCCTGATTCAGCTCTAGGATTTATACGTATCTGAACTAATTGTCCACCCCAGTCTGGCGGCTGCCGATTCGGTGCGGTTCGAGACCGCTATTCGGCCTCATTGCGACCGGTGGTACTCTAGTATCCGTTTGAAATCGAGCGAAGGAGTGCCGCTATGAAGCAATCGAGCCTGTTTGGTGACGGCGTGGACATCGATACCGAAACGCCAGCGAGCACGGATACCGCTGCACCGATCGATGCCCGTGCCCAGGCGGCAGCGCGTGCGGCCGAGCTGCGCCACGAGCTCGATTACCATGCCTATCGCTACTACATGCTCGACGCGCCCGAGATCACGGACGCCGCCTTTGACAAAATGCTCGTTGAGCTGCAGGAAATCGAGGCGACCTACCCCGACCTGGTGACGCCCGACAGCTATACCCAACGTGTGGGCGGCTACGTGAGCGAGCAGTTTACGCCGGTCACGCATATGGCGCGCATGTATTCCATGGACGATGCCATGGATCTGGACGAGCTCGACGCGTGGCTCCAGCGCACCGAGGATGCGCTCGGTGCTGGCAGCGTCACCTATACCTGCGAGCTTAAGATCGACGGTCTGGGCGTTGCGCTTACCTATCAAAACGGCACCTTCGTGCGCGCGGCCACACGCGGCGATGGCACCACGGGCGAGGACGTGTCGCTCAACGTCCGTACCATCAAGGATGTGCCCATGCACCTGTCCGAGCCGGCGCTCGCCCACATGGGCGCCGACCGCGAGCGTACCATCGAAGTACGCGGCGAGGTCTATATGCCCAAGGGCAGCTTTGTGCGCCTGAACGACGAGGCCGATGCCGAGGGCCGCGACCCCTTCGCCAACCCGCGCAACGCCGCCGCCGGCAGCCTGCGCCAAAAGGACCCCAAGGTCACGGCGCGCCGCGACCTGGCCACCTTTATCTATGCCATCGCCGATACCGATCCACTGCACGTCCACAGCCAGCGCGAGTTCCTCGATTGGCTGCGTAGCGCCGGCTTTAGCGTCAACCCCAACGTGGCTCGCTGTGCCACGCCGGCCGAGGTCCACGAGTTCTGCGCCCAGGCGCTCGAGCATCGCGGCGACCTGGACTACGACATCGACGGCGTGGTCGTAAAGGTCGACAGCTTTCAGCAGCAGCTCGACCTGGGCTTTACCGCCCGCGCACCGCGCTGGGCCATTGCCTTTAAGTTTCCGCCCGAGGAAAAGCAGACCGTCCTGCGCGAGATTCGCATCCAGGTGGGTCGCACCGGTGTGCTCACGCCGGTCGCCGAGTTCGACCCGGTGACGGTTGCCGGCTCCACCATCGCGCGCGCCACGCTGCACAACATCGACGAGATTCGTCGCAAAAACGTGCGCGAGGGCGACACGATTATCGTGCACAAGGCGGGCGACGTGATTCCCGAGGTCGTGGGTCCGGTGCTCGACAAGCGCCCGGCCGATTCGGTCGACTGGCACATGCCCGAGGTCTGCCCCGTGTGCGGCAGCCCCGTGGTCCACGAGGATGGCGAGGTCGCTTACCGCTGCGTCTCCATCGATTGCCCTGCGCAGCTCAAGGAGCGCCTGCTCCACTGGGTGAGCCGCGGCTGCATGGACGTCGACGGCCTGGGCGACGAGATCGTCGACAAGATGATCGCTGCTGGCCTGATTCACGACGTCGCGGACTTCTACCAGCTCACGGTCGACGATATCGCCGGCCTGGACACGGGGCGTACCTATGCCAGCTCCAACAGCAAAAAGGGCGTCAAGAAGGGCGACCCCATCCCGGTAGGCCTCAAGACGGCTGAGAAAATCATCGCCGAGCTCAACAAGTCCAAGAGCCAGCCGCTCGGTCGCGTGCTGTTTGCCCTGGGTATCCGCCACGTGGGCAAGAGTGTGGGTGAGGTCATCGCCGAGCGATTCCTGTCGATTGACAAGCTCATCTTGGCGAGCGAAGAGGATATTGCCGAGTGCGAGGGCATCGGCCCCAAGATTGCGGCGAGCGTTAAGCAGTTCCTGGCCGTGCCCGAGAACCTTGCCGTGCTGGAACGTCTGCGTCAGGCGGGCCTTTCGCTCGAGGTCGACTTGGGCGCTGCGCACGCGCAAGCCGCAGCCGACGCTGGCGTGGCGGGCGAGCTCGCCGACGCACAGCCGCTTGCGGGTCTGACCTTCGTGCTCACCGGCACGCTCGTCAACCGCACGCGCGACGAGGCGGGCGCGGCGCTCAAGGTGCTCGGCGCCAAGGTTTCGGGCAGCGTGTCAAAGAAGACGAGCTATCTGGTCGCCGGCCCCAAAGCGGGCTCCAAGCTCACCAAGGCTGAGCAGCTGGGCGTAC
This sequence comes from Collinsella aerofaciens, assembly GCF_963360655.1. Lineage (NCBI taxonomy): Bacteria > Bacillati > Actinomycetota > Coriobacteriia > Coriobacteriales > Coriobacteriaceae > Collinsella > Collinsella aerofaciens. Next base: position 785,047 of record NZ_OY725712.1, on the reverse strand, counting down.
CCGTACTGGACGAGGATGCACTCGAGCAGATCTTGGCGACTGGTGAGGTGCCCCAGGCTTAGTACATCGATAACCAAATTAGAAAACCTCCCGGAAAGGTTGATACTTTCCGGGAGGTTTTTATTTGGGCGTGGTGGCGGGCAGCATGATCTGCGTCATGTAGGTTGCTGAGGGTGACCCTGCGGAGCGGTGTCGTTCCGGAGCGATAGAAGATTCATTCAAAGCAAAGGGGCCCCGCAGTGAGGTCTCACAACGGGGCTGCCCCATTGTGATGAGTTTTATACACTTTAACATTAATATTAACGTGTATACTTAGCAGTGAAGATATATGTTGAGAGGAGCAGTTATGGTTACCGTCGCGTTTTCGGAACTGCGCCAAAACCTTACGCAGGTGGCCGAAAAGGTTGCCAATGAGGGCGAGGAGGTTGTGGTCTTCAAGCGGAGCAAGCCGTTGTTCAAGATCGTGCCGCTCGACTATGAAGGTCCAGTTACGGTGGAATATGACGCTGCCCAGGAGCGTGGGGGCGCAAAACCGACGTGCGGCACGGGCAAGCCCAAGCGCGACGTGGGTACGATGTGGCATCCCAAGATCACCTGGAAGGAGATCCGTGAGATGCTCGCGGAGAATGAGGACTACCAGGAGTATCTCGATATCGTGGCTAACATGCCAAAGGGAACGCCGCTCGATACGATGACGGTTGAAGATGAAAAGCGCGTCGCGAGGGAGCGCTACCTATGAGGGCATTTCTCGATACCAATTTTCTGCTCGATTGCGTGCTGCCGGGCCGGCCGGAGCATGGGGCGGCGCAAACGACCAAGGGGCTCGTTGACGTGGGACTTATCGAGGGTGTTGTTTCGGCCTGCTCTCTCAAGGACGCGTACTACATTCTCACTAAACAGGCAGGCGAGGCGCGCGCCCGCGAGGTAGTGCGCGACTGTCTTAAGAGCTACTCGGTAGAGCCTCTCGACCAAGAAGCTTGTTTTACCTCCGCCTATTCCGATGAGCCGGACTTTGAGGACGGCTGTATCCGTGCGATGGCCGAGCGTGCCGGCGTGGACTTTATCATCACGCGTGACCGCGCCGCTTTTGTGCGCTCGACCATCAAGACCTTCTCGCCTGCAGAGTTCATCCGTGCGTTTCCGATTCCGGAGGAGTAAAACCGCCATATCGGGGATTGTCCTCGACATGGCGGTTCTCCTGTAGCTGACGCTCGTTAGTTGAGCTGCACTGCATGCCTGTCCGGGAGGTTCTTAATCGAGCACAGTAACGGGCACCGTGATCTGTGTCACGTATGTTGTGGGGTCGTCGCTGATGATGTCGTCGATCAGGGCAATCTCGCGCGATGGACCGGCGGGTGTCAGGTTATGTTCGCGCATATAGCCGAGCAGCTGCTTATAGCGCGGGCCCGCTTGCCCGTGCGTGCCGCGAAAGCTTATGGCCAGGCAGCGCGCGGTGGATCGCGTCTCGACGTCGCCCACGTAATCATCGGTGTCATCGAGTAGTAGAAAGACCTCGTCGTAGCCATCAAAGTCGCCGGCGGCGAGGCGCTCGGCGCTAATACCGACGCCCAAGTTGCCCAGGAAGACAAAGGTCTCGTGCTGGCCCTTCTGCAGTTGACGAATTTGCCACTCTAGCGCATAGGCATCGGTAGGGTTGACGCGTTCGCGCAACACGACGCAGCGGAGCTCGGGCACATCGATTGTGCAAATGGTGTCGAGCTCGGTGTTCAGGGCATCGTGGAGCAGCGCAAGCCGGTTATCGATCTTACGCGACACGCGTTCGAGCTCGTGGCGCTTGCGCTCGATGAGCTCCTGCTGCTGAGTCAGCTGCCGCTGCATAAGGTCCACATCGCGCGTGGTCACAAACTCACGGATCTGCGCCAACGGCAAGTCGAGAACGCGCAGGTGGCTGATGGTATTGAGGGTGGAGAGCTGCCGCGATCCGTAATAGCGGTACCCGCTCGCCGGATCGATGTGCGCCGGGTCAAGAAGGCCCATCTGCTCGTAATGGCGCAGCGTGCCCACGCTCAGGTTAAACAAGCGCGCCGCCTCGCCAATGCGGAGCAGGCCCTCAGTATGTTCACTTGGCATGTCGGTCACAGGACCGCTCCTTTCAATGGGCGGGGAAGGGGCGCCGAGGTCGTGCGGCGCGGCCGTCGTATGACACAAACGATCCGCTACGCTACCAACTTGTCAAAAGCCCCGCGCCGGTTGAGCACGGTAAACGCGACAACACAGATGACTGCCGACAAAATCGACCCGCACGGCGAAGCGATGCCCATGGGAAACAGCGTGTCGGAATAGGCGTTCGACAACAGCCACGCACCGGGCACGCGAATGAGTGCCACGGCCAGCACGTTGTGCGCAAAGCCGATGTAGCTCTTGCCGTATGCAGCGAAAAAGCCGCTAAAGCAAATGTGGATGCCGGCAAAGATTGCATCGAAAATATAACTGTGCATATAGCCGGTACCGGCCGCGACCACCGCGGGGTCCTTGGCAAAAAAGCCAATAAACGTCGGCGCTACTAGCCACATCAGCACCGTGATCAGGCAGCCGTACACCACCGAGATCGTCATGGCGTCCTTGAGCACCTGACGCGCGCGGTCGCCCTTGCCCGCACCGGCGTTTTGTGCCGTGAGCGCACTGACGGTGGCGCCCATGGAACTCGGCACAATGAACAAAAAGCTGATCATCTTCTCGACCAGGCCCACGGCGGCGGCGTCGACGAGCCCGCGGTGGTTGGCGATGACGGTGATAAACATAAACGCCATCTGGATGCAGCCGTCCTGCACGGCCACGGGCACGCCGATCTTAAGAATGCTGCCGAGCACCTCGGGCTGGGGACGCAGGTCGCTGCGCTTAACGTGGATGTTTGTGCGGCGGCTCTTGAGCCACACGAGCGCGAGGGCAACGCTGGCCGTCTGCGCGGTCACCGTGCCGAGCGCCGCGCCCACGGGGCCGAGCCCCATGTGGCCGATAAACAGAAAATCGAGCGCGATGTTGATGATGCACGCCACGCCAATCACGTACATGGGCGAGCGCGAATCGCCCAGGCCGCGAAAGATGGCCGAGAGGATGTTGTATGCGGCGATAAACGGAATGCCGACAAAGCAGATACGCAGGTAGGCGGCGGTGCCTTCGACCGCCTCGGGCGGCGTGCCAATGAGCGCCACAACCTGCGGGCATAGTGCAAACAAGATGGCAGCCAACACCACCGAGACGCCCATAAACAGCGTGATGGTATTGCCGATGGCGGTCTCGGCGCGGTCGAAGCGGCGCGAGCCCACGGCATGGCCGACGATGACCGTCGTTCCCATGGCCAGGCCCACGAGCGTCACGGTAATGATATAGAGCGTCTGCGCGCCATTACCCACGGCGGTGATGCCGGCGGCGCCGCTAAACTGCCCCATCATGTACAGGTCGGCCATGCCGTAGAGCATCTGCAAAAAGTACGAGAGCATATAAGGCAGGGCAAAGACCGCGATGGTCTTAAGGACATTGCCGCGTGTGAGGTCGTGTTCCATGGGCGGGGTACTTTCTGGATTGGTTCATTTAGCTACCAGTGTAGTGAAAACCCTATAACGATTGTAGGGTCAAGGTTTGTGATGACGTCGGAGCGAAAAAGTCTCGCGCACCATTATTCCGAGTGAATATGGACACACATCACGAGAACTCGCCGCCGGCGCTAACCTTGCAGAAAACGATTTCGGAATACTTGACACCATTATTCGGCGCGCAATAATACGTGCGTTTGCGAACAACGTTTGATGGGGGTTGAACCTGCGTGCGCAATCTCAAAATACTGTTTTCCTATCTAGGGGCATACCGTCGCGATGCCATCCTCGGCGTGTTCTTTGTGTCGGTCGAGACGGTGCTCGAGCTGTTTATCCCGGTCATCATGGCCAACATCATCGATGTGGGCGTGCCTGCGGGTGATATCAACTACATGCTGCTGCAGGGCGCGTACATGTTGGTGTGCGCTGCGCTTTCGCTGGTACTGGGCTTGGGTTATGCCCGCACGTCCGCCCGCGTTGCCTCGGGCCTAGGCGCTAACCTGCGCGAGGCCGAGTACAAAAAGATTCAGACGCTCGCTTTTGGTAACCTGGACAACTACGACGCCAGCTCGCTCGTCACCCGCATGACCACGGACATCACCGTTATCCAAAATGCTGTGGGCAACGGCTTTCGCCCTATGGTGCGCGGCCCGGTGACGCTTATCGTCGGCCTTATCTACGCGCTGATGCTGTCGCGCCCGCTCGCCAACGTCTTTGCGATCATCTTGCCCGTGCTGGCAATCGTACTGGGCGTCATCACCTATCGCGTCAGTCCGCTCTACCGCCAACTCCAGACCTCGATGGACCACCTCAACGGCGTGGTACAGGAAGACCTCACCGCCGTGCGTGCCGTCAAGGCCTACGTTCGTACCGAGCACGAGGAGGCCAAGTTCGACACCGTCAATACCGAGCTCGCCGGCACGGCGACAAAGACCTTTGGCAGCGCGGTGCTCAACCTGCCGGTGTTTCAGCTGTCGATGTACGTGGCTGCGCTCTCTATCCTGTGGATTGGCGGCCGCATGATTCTCGCCGGCAAGCTGGGCGTGGGCTCGCTCACGGGCTTTATGAGCTACGTGCTGCTGATCATGAATTCGCTCATGATGATTTCCAACGTGTTTTTGCTGCTCACGCGCGCTCTTACGAGTGTGGGCCGTATCGCCGAGGTGCTCGATGAGGAGCCCTTTATCGCCAACCCCGCGGGAGACCTCGCGATTGCGGCACCAGCGGACGGCAGTATCGAGTTTCGCGACGTTTCCTTTAAATACCGCGCGGATGCAGCCGAGGATGTGCTCGAGCATATCGACCTTCGCATCGAGAGCGGCTCGACGGTGGGCATCCTCGGCGGTACGGGATCGGGCAAGAGCTCGCTTGTGCAGCTGATTGCGCGCCTGTACGACGCTACCGAGGGCGCCGTGCTTGTGGGCGGACGTGACGTGCGTGACTACGACCTCGCGACCCTACGCGACGCCGTGGGCATTGTGCTGCAAAAGAACGTGCTGTTTACGGGCACCGTGCGCGAGAACCTGCAGTGGGGCAATCCGCAGGCGTCGGACGATGAGCTCCTCGCGGCTTGCCGCGCGGCGTGCGTGGACGAGTTCCTTGATCGCATCGGCGGGCTGGACGGCGAGTTGGGCCAAGGCGGCGCCGGTGTCTCGGGTGGCCAGAAGCAACGCCTGTGCATCGCGCGCACGCTGCTCAAGCATCCGCGCGTGCTCATTTTTGATGACTCCACCAGCGCGGTCGATATGGCGACCGACGCTAAGATTCGCGAGCACATCGCCCGGATTTCCGATACGACCGTGCTCATCATCGCCCAGCGCATCGCGAGTGTCATGGATGCCGATCGCATTGTGGTGTTGGACGACGGTCGTGTCCACGGCGTGGGCACGCACGAGGAGCTGCTGGCGGGCGACAACATCTACCAGGAGATTTACGCCTCGCAGATGGAGTTTGCGAGGAACGCGGAAGCCGGCGACGGCAGTGACGATGGTTGCGCGAATGATCCGTTTTCCTCCGTCGCATGCGGATCGCCCTTGGAAGGGGGTGAGCGCCATGCCTAAGACCGCAGCCCAAGCACGCCCGGCCGACCTCAAGCGCACTGTACGCCGCTTGCTCTCCTACATGGGGCATGCCAAGTTCTCGTTGCTCGCGGTGGGCGTGCTCGCCTCTGTCGCCGCCATCGCGAGCCTCGCCGGCACCTACATGGTGCGCCCCATCGTTAACGGTTTGGCCACGGGCGGGGAGGAACTGCTTGCCAGGCAGGTCATCCTGACGGCGATCATCTACGCCGCGGGCGTGCTCTCGGCCCTGGGCTACTCACAGATCATGGTGCGTGCGGCCCAACGCGTGGTGTCCGATATTCGCCGCGACCTGTTCGCGCACATCCAGACGCTGCCGCTCAGTTATTTTGACAGCACGCGCTCGGGCGACATCATGAGTTTTTTCACCAACGACGTCGACACCGTCTCCGAGGCGCTCAACAACAGCTTTGCCAACGTGATTCAGGCCGCCATTCAGGTCGTGGGCACCACGGCCATGCTCATCATCCTTAACTGGCAGCTCACGATTATCACGCTCGTGTGCGATGCAGCCATTGTGCTGTATGCGCGCTACTCGGGCGCGCGCTCTAAGCGCTTCTTTGCCGCCCAGCAGGCATCGCTTGGCGACCTGGACGGATATATCGAAGAAATGGTCTCGGGCCAAAAGGTCATCAAGGTCTTTAACCGTGAGGCAGCGAATGTCGCCGGCTTCACCTGCCGCAACGACGAGCTTCGCCGCACCGGTACCGCCGCCGTGAGCTATGCCAACTCCATGGTGCCCATGACCGTCGTGATTGGCTATGTCAACTATGCCATCGTCGCCGTGGCGGGCGGCATGCTCTGCATCAAGGGGCTCGCCGATGTGGGCGCACTTGCAAGCTACCTGGTCTTTGTGCGCCAGGCCGCCATGCCCATCAACCAATTTACGCAGCTCGGCAACTTCTTGCTCAACGCGTTGGCCGGTGCCGAGCGCCTGTTTGCGGCTATGGACCTTGAGCCCGAGGTGGACGAGGGCTGCGTGGAGCTGGTGCAGACGGGCGACGCCGCGTGGGCGTGGAAGATTCCCGAGGGCCAGGGCGTGGGCGCGTACGGGCACTTGCATGACGTGGCAGCCGTTGATGAGTCGGGCCGCGCGGTGGCCGCCGACGGCACCGAGCTCACGTGCGGCTTGGTCCCGCTTGCCGGCGACGTGCGCTTCCATGCCGTGGACTTTTCCTACGTGCCGGGCACCCGTGTGCTCACGGACCTCAACCTGTTTGCCAAGCCGGGGCAAAAGATCGCGTTTGTGGGCTCGACGGGTGCCGGAAAGACGACCATCACCAACCTCATCAACCGCTTCTACGAGGTTGATGACGGCGAGATCACGTACGACGGCATCGACGTCAAGCACATTGCCAAGGCCAGCCTGCGCGGGTCGCTCGGCATTGTGCTGCAGGACACGCACCTGTTTAGCGGCACCATTGCGCAGAACATCCGCTTTGGCAAGCTCGACGCGACCGACGAGGAGGTGCGCGCCGCTGCCGAGGCCGCCTGCGCCGACTCGTTTATCCGCCGCCTGCCGCGGGGCTACGACACACCGGTCACGGCCGACGGCGCCAACCTGTCGCAGGGTCAGCGTCAGCTGCTCGCCATCGCGCGCGTGGCCGTCGCTGATCCGCCGGTGCTCATCCTGGACGAGGCCACGAGCTCCATTGACACGCGTACCGAAAAGCTCATCGAGCGCGGTATGGACCGCATCATGCGCGGTCGCACCACGTTTATGATCGCGCACCGCCTGTCCACTGTCCGCGACGCCGACGCCATCATGGTCCTCGAACACGGCCGCATCATCGAGCGCGGCACGCACGAAGAGCTGCTCGCCCAGCACGGCGAGTACTGGCAGCTGGCGCATGGCTTAAAAGAGCTGGATTAACCCGTTCGAGCACGATGCTTTGATCCCTCCGTGCCCCTCACCTCGCCTCAAACCATCACAACATTCGACGTTTTTTGCCAAAATCGGGAAAAGCATCGAATGTTGTGATGGTTTTTCTGCCACTCGATCGAGTGGAATCGCTTTCTTGCGCACGAAGGTGTGCGAACCCGTGAGCAGGGGAATAAGGTTGGTTATCCGACTCCATTGGAGGGCTCATGGATCTGCCGATCGTCCTGTCCCATAAGACTGCCTGGCTGTACCACAACGTGGCGCGCCCGTCCGAGCCGCTCTCGCGAGCAAGCAGTCTATACGATGAGGACTCGCTTGCCAACGAGGGGGAGCCGACCGCGAGCCTGCCCAAATTGGGACTCGATGCCAAGGGACTGAGGGCTTCAACGGCAGTTGGGATCGTTACCGACTATCTGGTTTCGCTTGGTATTCCGCGAGAAGAGCTCGATCATATCGACACGCTCGTCAACTTTGATTTTGAGCGCTCGACGCCGGCTGGATTTAGGTGCCACGTGTTTGGGGCGCCGATACCTCCAGGCCATCTTATCGAGGTGGCGGAGGGCCTTCTGGTGGTTGATGAGGCCATGTGCTTTGTCCAGGCGGGCTCGTGGATGAGCGAGTCCGAGCAGCTGGAATATGGCTACGAAATCTGTGCCCGATACCATTTGAATCATCTGTCGACAGGCGATTATATCGAGATGGGGCAGAGGTATACCGTTGCCGACTTGATTGCTTATTGCAATGAGAACCGATCTCGTCAGGGGGCTATACGCGCGGCCGCTGTGCTCAAGCGCGTGCACGATGGCGCGCGGTCGCCCATGGAGACGGCCACCGCAATCATGGTCGTAGCAAAACGTTCCCAGGGCGGGCTGGGATACGCCAAGATCGAGCTCAACCATCGGGTCGATGTTCCCAACGAGTTCAAGTATCTCGCAAAGGCCGGGTATTTCGAGATTGACGTATATGCGCCTGCAAGCGGTACAGGGATTGAATACAACGGCTCGGACCATCTTGATAAACAGCGCAGCGCGTCGGATGCGGAGCGTATGACCGTGCTGAGTGCGCTGGGCTTTAGGATGATCGTCCTCACCGGGACTCAGTTTGCCCACCAGCTGCAATTGCACCGGGCGATGAATGCCATCGCACTCGCTATGGGCCTTAAGTGCGACCGAAGCGAGGTGTTTCAGAAACGTCAAAACGACCTGCGAGAATTCGTGATTCGGCACTGGGACGGCGGCCTTTAGGGGTGCTTTGGTCCTTCTACGGGGCGCTGCGGCAGGCAGACCATCACAACATTCGACGTTTTTTGCCAAAAACGAGAAAAGCATCGAATGTTGTGATGGTTTGCGTGCTGAGGATGGGCTTGGAAAGTCCGTTTTGCTCGAAGCGACCTGTCCTGTCGTACGGGTGTCGGCATGATTCTCTCGTGGGGTATTATGTTTTCCGAAGAATAAAACGCCGCGTGAGAGGAGGGCTGCGTGGACGGGCACGTGCAACATGACGGCTTTGGCCGCGATATCAACTACCTGCGCATTGCCGTTACCGACAAGTGCAATTTCCGCTGCATCTATTGCATGCCGGCCGATGGCGTGGCGCCCCGTGCACACGACGAGCTGCTCAGCGCCGAGGAAATCGCCCGCTTTGTGCGCTTGGTGGCGGGGGAGGGCATTCGCCGCGTACGCCTGACGGGCGGCGAGCCGCTGGTCAGCCGCCGCATCATCCCGCTCATTCGTGACATCCGCGCAATCCCGCAGATCGAGGACATCTCGCTTACCACCAACGGTGCCCTGCTGCCCAAGTTGGCGCCGCAGCTCAAAGATGCCGGGCTTAACCGCGTCAACATCTCACTCGATACGCTTGACCCTACGCTCTTTGGAAAGATCACGCGTCTGGGCCGACTCGAGCAGACCATGACGGGCATCGACGCGGCGCTAGCTTGGGGCTTTGAGCCCGTTAAGGTCAACTGCGTTGTTGTGCGCCGGCTCAACCAGGATGTGGCGGCCCTTGCGCGGCTCACGCTCGACCGCCCCATCCACCTGCGCTTTATCGAATACATGCCCATCGGCGACGAGCACACAAGCTCGCATTGCGCTGTGGACCCGCATGCGCCCGCGCTCAATCCCGAGCTGTGGGACGCGAGCGATACCGTGCCGAGCGACGAGCTGCGGGCGCGCATCAATGCCGGGGCCGCCGCGGCGGGACTGGGCGAGCTCGAGCCGCTCGACATCAACGACGCTCCTGCCGGCGCGGGCCCTGCGCGCTATTGGCACTTTCCGGGCGCGGCGGGAACGGTCGGCTTCATTAGCGCCATGTCCAATCATTTTTGTGCGTATTGCAACCGTCTGCGTCTGACGGCCGATGGCAACGTGCGTCCGTGCCTGTTCAGCGATGCCGAGTATTCGGTGCGCGACGCCCTGCGCCGTGGTGATGATATGCAGGTACTTTCGATTTGGCGCGATGCCGTCGCCCACAAACCGCAGGAACACGCGATAATTGAGGGCACGCAACGATTTATGTCCCAAATCGGAGGATGATCATATGGCCAAGAGCAGGTACGCCGATGCCACCAAGGCCGCTCGCAGGGCCGCGATGTCTGCCCATAAAGCCACGGCTGCGGCCGGCGATGTCGCCACGGTCGTGCAGCCGACTGCCAGCGCTGCCGCCGAGCCCGCCCGTGACGCGCGCCGCGACGAGCTGACGCACGTGGACGCCAAGGGCGAGGTGCGCATGGTCGACGTGTCCGACAAGGCCGAGACCCATCGCATTGCCATCGCCGAGGGCACCATCCTCATGCACCCCGAGACGCAAGCCATGGTGCTGCAGGACCGCGCCAAAAAGGGCGACGTGCTTGCCTGCGCGCGCGTGGCGGGCATTATGGCCATCAAGCGCACGAGCGACATCATCCCCATGTGCCATCCGCTGCTCATTACCAAGAGCAAGTGCGATATTGCGCCCATCGCTCCGGCGGGGACGCCGGCCGAGGACATGCCCGAGGGCTGGGTGCCGGCGCGCGCGGACGGGCAGGTCGGCTTTCACGTGCTGGTCACGGCGGGCGTGACGGGCAAGACGGGTATCGAGATGGAGGCGTTGACCGGCGCGAGTGCCGCATGTCTGACCATCTACGACATGTGCAAGGCGGTAGATCGCGGCATGGAGATCGTCGACGTGCGCCTGTTGCACAAGGAGGGCGGCCGCTCGGGCGTGTGGGATCGTGCCGAGCGTCAGGTTGCTGCTGCTAAGGCCGTGGCCGCTGACGGTGCCGCGCCCGCGAGCGCACCCGTCGCCGTCGCGCCCGCAGCTCCGGCCCCGGCTGTCCCCGCGATCGCGTTTATCGGCTACCAGAACTCGGGCAAGACCACACTCGTCGAGAAGGTTATCGCCGAGCTCACCCGCCGCGGCCTGCGCGTGGGTTCGCTCAAGCATCATGGGCATCACGGCTTTGATATCGATGTACCCGCTAAGGACACCTGGCGCCATCATCAGGCCGGATCCAAGCACGTGGGACTCATCTGCGCCACGCGCTGGGCGGAGTACGCCGACACGCGCGAGGAGGACGAGATGCCCGCACGCGAGCTGCTGTCGCGTTACAACGATGTCGACGTGGTGATCATCGAGGGCTACAAGACCGAGGGCTTCGACAACATCGTGGTCGCGCGCTCTGGTGTCGACCGTCTGCGCGGCAAGAGCTCGCTCGACCTGGTCGACGGTCACACGCTGGCCCTTGCCTGCAACGAAGCCCTGGCGCGTCAGGCCTTCGATGCTGGCTTTGCGACCCGAGCCATCAACATCAACGACGCCCGAGCCATCTGCGATCTCATCCAAGATCATCTAGCCTAAAACCTGCCAAAAAGGGACAGGTTTAATTTGGCAGGTTTTATCTGGGCAAACGTCATTTCCGCCACAAAGGGGCCAGACACCTTTGTGGTGGTTTTTGCTTTGGTAGATGCGTGGGACATGCCTTAAAATCTACCAAGTAGTTCATGACGGGCGAAAAACGGAGAGAAGGGGCTTGATGCGTCCTTAATGTTTCATGCGGATAGATTGATTTGACAGACGGTGGCGAATGCCCGCCGCCCGTATTCGTATGAAACAAGGAGTCTCCATGCTCGCCTTTCTTTTCTCAAAGCCTCGATCATCGCTGTCCGTGCAGGCCAAGCGCCTGGTGGCGATGCGCTTTCTCATCTACACCGGTTTTCAGACCAGCTACTTTATCGGCGTCATCGGAACGCTCACCTATGCAGACGACGCTTCGGTTGTGGCGACATCGCTGGCCGTCCTGTTTATGAACGTATTCGTGATCTTGGGATCCTTTGCGGGTGGCGCGGCGCTTGACGCCTGGGGCCCGCGCCGTCATTTCTTGCTGAGCATCGTGGGCACGTTGGCAACCGGCGCGGCGATCCTCGTTTTTGGCAGCGCGACCGGCATCGTCCTGCTCGGCGCGGTGCTCCTGGGCTTTGTGATGGGATTCGCCCAGCCCATCGCCACATCCTATCCAGCCTACCTCACTGACGATCCTGTCGAGCTCAAAGACATCAACTCCGCCATCGCCATGTTCTCCAACGTGAGCATTATCGTCGGCCCCACACTGGGCGGCTTTGTCGCAGCTGCTGCGTCGTCGCGTGCGGTGTTCGTGCTCATGATGATCTTTACCGTACTGGCGCTCGTCGCCGGTTGGGGCTTTAGACCGCAGACCAGCCATGTCGCCGGAGATGCGGATGCCGATTCGGCAGAGGAAGGGGGGCGTGCGGGACAAAGCTCCAACCCCAGCACATCCGCCCGCGTCACCTTCGCGACCAGTATCAAGACGGTCTTTACCAATAGCATCCTCGCCCTGCTGTTCTGCATTATTTTTCTTTCAAACTTTGGCTACGGCGCCTTCGATCCACTGGAGTCGTTCTTCTACCGCGATGTCCTACATGTCGGTGTCGAATGGATGGGCTGGCTCTCGTCGGCCAGCGGTTTGGGCGCGGTGCTGGGCGCCGTCCTCGCGCTCCGCTTGCCGCCGCACCTGGTCAACCTTAAAACCCTGCTCGTGGCGCTCATGTCCGTGGGCCTGGGAAGTTTGCTCTATGTGGGGACACCGTACGTGGGTGTAGCCCTCGTCGGCCAGATTGCCCTGGGCGTGGCCTGGGGCGTCGTCAACCCGCTCCACAACACGATCGTGCAAACGACGGCCCCGCTCGGACAGCTCGGCCGCGTCAACTCGGTCATGGGCTTTGGCAATATGTTCGCCGGCGTGGCGCCGCTGGCGATTGCCCCGTGGCTGGCGGCGACATTTGGCGTACAGCAGACGCTCATCGGGGCGGGCATGGTCGTGACGGCGGTTCCCGCGGCGCTGCTGCTGTTTGGCCGCCGGCACTTTGATCGTGCCGCAAGGCAGTAAAAACCATCACAACATTCAGCGAAAATCGCGATTTTGCCGAAAAACGTCGAATGTTGTGATGGTTTGCGCCCCGGGTCCGGCCACCCTTCGAGTTCGGCCACCACAAAGGGGGACAGGCACCTTTGTGGCGATCGGGCCCCAACGGCCTGTGCCTTGGTATACCATGTACGCCGTTCACGAATACACCCCACACCGCCGCACAACCCAGAAAGGCCCCCATGGACACCACCTTCAGCCACATCAAAGCCGTGTTCTGCGATATCGACGGCACGCTGCTCACGAGCCAGCACACGGTGTCCCCGCGCACCGTGGCGGCGATCCGCGCCCTGCGCGAGCGCGGCGTGCTCTTTGGCCTGTGCACCGGGCGCGACGCCCATGCGACCGAGGCCATGTACGAGCTCTGGGGCATCGAAGGCCTGGTGGACGTGCTCGTGGGCTGCGGTGGCGCCGAGGTCATCGACCGCGCGCACGACATCAACGAGCTGAGCTATCCGCTGCCGGGCGAGACCATCGCGCGCATCTGCAAGCACATGGCGGACCTTCCGGCAACGCCCGTCTGCCCCCGAGACGGCGTGTTCTACGTGCCCGAGAGCAACGCGTGCGTCGAGCACCTGTCGCGCGTCGACGGCGTTCCCTACCAGGTGGTCGATTTTGCCGAGTTTTTGCGCGAGCCGCAGCCCAAGGTGATGTTTACCATGGCGCCCGAGGTAATGCCGCGGGTGATTGAGCGGGCGTCGACGTTTGCCGATAGCACCGTTAAGGCAGCGGCCCTGCAGACCACGCAGCGGCTCTACGAGTTCATGGATCCGCGCGTGTCCAAGACGCGCGGCCTTGTACGCGTGGCGGAGCTCAACGACATGGAGCTCCAGGACATCTGCGTGTTTGGCGATGCGGACAACGACACCTGCATGGTGGCCGACGCCGGCGTGGGCGTGGCCATGGCAAACGGCAGCGACGCCACCCGGGCCGCCGCCGACTTTGTAACCGCGAGTAACGACAAAGACGGCATCGCGATCTTTATCGAGGAGCATCTGCTGTAGCGCTGGGGGAGAACCACCGCAAAAGGGAGCAGGCCCCTTTGCGGTAGCCTCAGGCGATTTGGGCGAATTGATGCCTAAAAACTGCGCGCAAATTCAAATTTTGTTGTATGAACATCTCGCTTCTAACTACCGATGGGTTAAAGATATTCCCACCAATTTGGTAGTCTATTCCTCCCGGTTGATGACCTACCGCTCACGGTCGATTTTCAACCGTTCACAGGATGTTTACTCTTGAGCAAAATGTTGTGCAAATAAATAAAATGCTATTAAAAAATGATAGGCAACTAAATTAACAGCAGAAATAAAAACTAAATAGCGAATAAACGAAGGTAAATCCGAGCAAATGTCAAGAGAATTGAGAATTCGCTACAAAACTATCGGTATTTTTGCTTAGATGTTCAAACAATCGTTACAATATGTACAATAAGCGTGTGCAATTACAGATTGCGCAGATACGTTTGATAGGGAAAGAGCGAGATCGCGGTCTCTTGGGGAGGAGACATCGATGAAAGCGAATTCGGACAAATTTAAGCAGAGTAATAAAGCGACGCGCCGTGTACTGGCAGGCGTTTTGTGCGGAGCCTCCGTTTTGAGCCTGGTACTGTCGCTCGTCATGCCTCCGATCTCGCAGGCCATTGCCAACGACGCCCAGACAGATTCTACCGAGGAAACTGTGATGGGGGGGGGTTCCTCAAGTGAGTCCGCTGCTGTAGATAACACCAGCGAGGATGCCGAAAACCAGAATAGCGACGAGACCAATGGCGGCGAGGCTGGCTCTTCAAATAGTGCTGAGCAGGCTCAGAGTGCGAATGCGGCTTCAGCGAGAGCGACGGCCACCGTGGAGAAGGGAATTTATGTTCCCACGTCTATCGGTATCGGTACGAATATCGATGTCTCCACCCCCGATTCCGGCGTGGCCACCTACGTCGGCCGCGACATGTACATCGGTGGTAAGCCGAGCGACACTAGTAATCTTGATGCGAAGAACGCCCCCACCGGCTCATATGCCGCTGAGGCGGAGGGCCTTACCTTGGTCCGTGGCAAGCTTGCCATGAATCCAGTCAAAGAGAGCTGGCCCTATCAATCAATTGGTGCTGGTTTCCGCTTTGGCACCGTTGGTTTTGGTTCCCAGTTCCGTCCTGTCGCCGGCAGCACCGTGCTTGCGGTGGCCGGAATTAAAAGTGCGATCACCAAGATGAGCGTTGGTTATAGCGGCGACTCGCCGGAGACGACTACCGTTGGCGCTTGGAAGAAAGGCGCTTGGGTCGGACGGCAGAAATCTTCTGAGGGCGCGACTCCTTCCGGCTTTGCCTACACTGCGCAGATCGCAGGCCCCATCACATACTGGCGCGATAACAATGAACGCCAATCCGTGGTGACAACGCAGGGTAATTGGTACGAGGGCAAGAACTCTCAGGAAAGCAACCTGTTCAATCAAACTGTTGATTTGACTAATGTCAACAATAACGATTATTCGAGCTACAACGGTGAAGATGGGTACCTCTCGAAGCTATCGAAACAGCTCAACTCGTTTGCAAATACCGGCACGCTCGAGGTTGGTTTCGCGAGCAATCACAACAACTACGTAATCAACAAGTACGACAAGACGGATTGTAATTATGGCCTGGTGTTTGATGAGTCGTATAAGACCATATATTCGGACTGCGCCGATACGTCGCTCAATGGTAAGAAATTCAAGAATAGCGAGCGTCTTATCACGTTTAAGGGCGACAACACCTCTATGCAGCAGGTGTTCACCATCGATGCTTCTCAGCTGAGCAATACATACAACAACGAGTATTATCGTGGCGTTGATTTCGCATTCGAGGGCATTCCCAAGGGCGCCTCGGTTGTTGTGAACGTTACCGGACCTTCGAATATTGAGTTTCACAATGGCTGGCGCTTTTGGTGGAACGGTACCGAGATTTCGCGTGGTTACGAAACTCAATATTCCGGCAAGGAGCTGGGCGAGGCATACGCGACGGCTTCCCAGTCCATCATGTGGAACTTTGTCGATACGCAAAGCCTTACCATTCGAGGCGGCATCGCGGGAGAAAACCGCGCGGACTGGGGATACGGCGGCACAGCCACCGGTGCCAAGTGGACTGACGACGATCCTGCGGCGGCTATGATCGGATCGATTCTCGTTCCCAACGGAAGTTTCGACGACCATGTGACTACCAACGGCCGCGTTTATGTGGGCGTCGATTTCTCAATGAACAGCCCGAAGGTTGCCGCAGCATTTGGTGAGGGTAACTCGGCTTCCGTCATCGATATGGATCAGGAGCGTCACAACTTCCCGTGGTCTGGGTCGTATACGCCCGACGGCTCCGCCGTTGCGTGGAGCAAGGTCGATGCGGCGAACGGCAACACGTCGCTTCCTGGTTCCTCGTGGGCTATCTATGGTTCTGTCGAGAATGCTGTCGCGGGCAAGGACGCTATCGTGACGGTGACTGACGGTGGCGCAAATGATTACGCTTCGGGTGATGGCAAGCTTCAGTTCAACTATCTGAACCAGAAGGCAAACATCGGCAATTCCAACGATACCAACTACTTCACGTATTACATCAAAGAGGAGACGGCGCCGGCTGGCTACCAGAAGTCAGACACCATCTACTATGCCACTATGAACAATACTGGCGAGAAGCCGAACTACGTTCAGGGTTACGTGGATGAGAACGGCAAAAATGTTCCGTTCGAGAATAACCCCACAGGTGCCATTCCCAACACCAAGATCATCACCGGTACGGTGTCTTGGACCAAGGTGGGGGAGGGCGACACAAAACACACTCCTTTGGCTGGTTCTGAGTGGAAACTCACCAAGACTAATGACGCCGATGGTGCGGCCGTTAACCAGTCCTGGACCGTGAGAGATCAGGTGAGCGACCAGTCGACTTCGAGCGATACCACGTGGGTAGACACCGACACCGCGCCTGGCAAGTTCAAGCTCGAGGGCCTGCTGCCGGGCACGTACACGCTTGTTGAGACCCAGGCTCCGTTTGGCTACGAACTGAACAAGAACACCTACAAGTTCACGGTGGACAGCACAAACGGCTCCATTACGTGGAAAGAGAACGAGCAGCTGAGCATCGATAGTGGCACTACGTACATCTCCGACAAGTGCAGTGCTACGTCCGTGAAGATCCCGGTGACCAAATCCGTTCGCAATACGGATTGGCCGAAGGATGCTGACGACAACTATGTGCCGTTCGAGTTCAGCGTTGTGGCTACGGGTGACTATGCAGCCAAAGCCCCCATGCCCGAAGCGCCCAAGATTTCTGTTGCCCCAAAGGCAGGGGAGACCGATGCCGCCAAGCTCAACAACATCACGGCGACCTTTGGCGCCATGACGTTCAACAAGTCGCACCTGTCCACTGAAGCAGGCACCAATAAAGATTACGCCAAGACCTACACCTACACGGTGAAGGAGGTCGCGCCTACCACCGGTGCCATCGATAAGCTCCGCTACTCCAAGGCCGAGTACCAGGTTGCCGTCACGGTGAAGGCCGTCATGAATGAGACCACTGGCAAGTACACCGGTCTTACCACCTCTACCACCGTTACGCAGATGAAGGACGACATGGGCAACACCCTTGGCAAGAACGGGCAGGGCGTCGCGGTTCAAACCTCCGCCGGTGCGGACCCAACCATCATTCCCGTCTCCACCTTCACCAACACCTACTCCACCTCTTTGCCCCTTTCTGGTATGTCGGGCGTCACTCTGACGTACCTTGCCGGCGCGGCGGTGCTTTGCGCTGCTGCAGCCTGGATGCACATTCGTCGCAAGGCGAATGCGAAGGGAGGTGAGCGTCGTGAATAAGAAAGTTTGCTCCTTCCCGATCTTGTTTGCGCTGCTTGCCCTCGTGGTCGGCACCTGCGCGGTTGTGTTCCCCGCTTCCGCGCAGGCCGCGCCGACCTCGACCGGTTCCATCACGGTGAGCGGCACCGTGGCGAGCAGCTACGACGCCTACCAGATCTTTAGCGCCAACGTCGTCGACGGCGACAGCGACGCCAAGATCGCCACCGACCTCACCTGGGCAAGCGACGCCGCGCGCGACGCCGCACTGCCTGTGCTGCACAGCGCCGGCATGCCCAATTCCCAGACCACCGCGCAGGAAGCTGCCGAGTGGCTCAACACCGATTCCCACCTTACGAGCGCGCTGAGCGCACAGCTCGCTCGTTCCCTCCAGAGCTCTGGCGCCGTGTTCGTGGCCCTTAACGCGGGTACGGCGGCCGAGCTGCACTGCGGCTACTGGCTCATCGTCGCCGACGACGACGCCATCGCCCAAGGCGAGGTCGGCACCGCGCCGATCATGGCCCTGGTGGGCGGCAGCGCCGTCACCGTCAAGCCCAAGGCGGCGACGCCCAAGGTGTCCAAGCACGTGCTGGAGGACGGCACCGCCGCCTGGCAGAAGGCCGCCGACGCCACGGTCGCCGACGACCTGTACTGGCGCCTCTCGGCCACGGTCCCGGCGGGGCTCACGGCCTACGACACCTATACGGTGCGGTTCGTCGACACCATGAGCGCGGGGCTCGACCCCTCCAAGGTGGCCGCGAGCATGCGCGTGTACGTGGCGGCGGGCGCGGACGGCGGCTTTGACGCCGTCTCGACCGGCAAGGACGGCCGCGCCGGCACCGAGCCCGCGAAGGGCTGGACCGACATCACGGCCCAGTGCGGGGTCTCGGTCGACGGTAAGACCTTCACCGTGCGCACCGGCGACCTGATCGCCGCGCTCGGCGGGGCCGACGCCTTCGCCGCGGGCGCCCGCGTGGTCGCCGTGTACAACGCGCCGCTCAACAGCGCGTGCAACCACGGCATCGCGAAGGGCAACCCCAACGAGGTCTACCTGCGCTACCCGCGCTCTCCCTTTACCGACCAGTCCGGCGACGCGGGCTTTGCCCGCACGCCGAGCGACGATGCGTGCGCCTACACCTGGGATCTCGCGCTCACCAAGCGCAGTAGCGACGGCGACAAGCCGCTTGCCGGGGCGGTCCTGAGCATCGCCGACGACCGCGGCCGCACGCTGGCGGCCGACGGCACGTGGGATGCGGAGGGCAAGGCCACCGTCACCACGGGCGAGGACGGCCGCGTGACCGTCTCGGGCGTGGACTCGGGCAAGCTGGAGGTCCGCGAGCTCAAGGCGCCCAAGGGCTACACCGCCTTTAAGGGCACGCGCTCCGTGACGGTCAAGGCCGAGGGCCTGGACGTCGACCAGGTGGCCGCCGCCAAGCCCAAGCTCACCATCACGGCCGAGTCGCCCCTGCGCGCCGACAGCGCGGACGGGTCGACGGGCAGCCTGGAGGCGTCGCTCATCAACACGCCCACCGGCACACCCCCTAGCATTACCACCGGAGGCTTTATGCCCTCGACTGGCGATATGGCAATGTACGCCGCGGCCGCCGCAGCGGTCGCCGGAGCCGCGCTCATCGTGGTCGCGCTCCTGGTCAAGCGGGGAGGTGGCAGCCATAAAGAGTAGCTGGCAGCCCCGCAGAGAGCGGGGCGAGACGTAGCGAAGCAGATGCTAAGACACAGACAGATGATGACCGATCAAATGAGAACCAACCGGAAAACGGAGGAAAAGAAGATGAGCATGAGCAAGAACATCGCACGCCTGGCAGTAACCGCCGGCCTCACAGCAGCGCTGAGCTTCGGCGGCGTGATGGCCCCGGTCACGATGGCGTTTGCTGCGGTCACGCCGACGGTGGCCACGGACGGCAATGTAAAGATTGACGAGAAGACCTATAAGGACACAACCTTTAAGGGCATCCAGATTTTCAAGGCAAAGGTTACGCAGAATTATGATGGAAGTGCCTGGTCTGGCGATAAGATCCTTTCCGATATTGATTGGGCGTCGCCTGATGTTATGAATGTTGTGACTGGTGCATTTGCTGGCGTCGCGAAGGCTCCTGATGCGAATGCAGGCGCTCAGGCTTGGGCCAAGTACATTAAAGATAATGCCGGTGATAATGTTGGCCAGACTGCCAAGGTTGACGCTGGCTCCACGTTGGATAAGATTGCTGCCGCACTTGAGGGTTCGACTCTAACCTGGACAAATCCAGGCGATTCCAGCAAGGGAGACTTTAAGGCTTTAAACACCGGCTATTGGCTCTTTGTGACTGCAAATGTTGGTTCGACCACATCTAGCGATTCGGCCAACGGCAATACCGACGCCTATACCTCGCCAATCTTCACTGTCGTCGGTGGTGAAGATGTAAAGGCGGAGCCCAAGAAGGACGTCCCCAACGTGACCAAGGCCGTCAAGGATGACAAGAACGGCAAGTTTGTTACGGACAATAGCAAGGACGTTTTCAGTGCTCCCAACAAGTCCGCCGACTCTGCCTCTGAGCAGCCGATTGATTATCAGCTTGCCGGCACTGTTGCTAGCAACATCAATACGTACACTAAGTACAGCTATGCTTTTACCGACGAGCTTCCTTCTACGATGGTGCCGGTATGCGACGAGAACGGTAAGCCGGTCGTTAAGGTCAAAATTGGCGATACGGTCGTAGCGGACAGTTGTTATACAGTGAACTATCCTTCTGAGGAAAGCAACAATAAACTCACTGTCTCTTTCGATAATCTCAAAGAAGTAAAGAATGAGGCCGGTGAGCCCATTGTCGTTGGCGGTAATTCAAAGGTCTATGTGAACTACCAGGCAAAACTTGTTGCTAGCAAGATTAACGAGAACATTCTCGGTAAGGCCCAGACAAACACGGTAAAACTGACCTATTCCAACAACCCGCACACCGACGGTACCGGCACTACGGTTACGCATCCTGCCTACGACTACACCTACGGCATCGACGTCACCAAGGTTGGTAACGACAAGGATGAGACTGGCAAGCACAAGACCCTCGAAGGCGTTCAGTTCACGCTACAGGAGAAAGACTCCAGCGAATTTATCAAGGCCGACGGTACCACGACGTCAACTAAGGATAATGCAATTCTGACAACTGACAGCAACGGCAAGATTAACGTTGTCGGCCTCGACGAGAGCACCTATATCCTCAAGGAGGTTAAGCCTGCGCCTGGCTACAATAACTCCGCAGCAAGCGGTGTGACCTTTACTATCAGCCGCACGCTCAATCAGGACGGTACGGATGTGACGCCCGAAACTACGAGCGCCATTGTGGCAGGTGAAAATGTCATCCAGCAGAACTCCGCGAAAGCTGAAGTCGGCAAACTCAGCTTTACCATTGTCGACCAGAAGGGCTCCGGCCTCCCGCTTACCGGCCTTAACGGCGTGACCTTCACTTGGATTGCTGGCGGCGCGGTGCTGTGCATTGGCGTGGCACACCTCGTCCGCAGCCGTAAGCAGGCTGAGGAGTCCGAGCAGGAGTAACGCTCGCTCACCCATCCCTTTGGCAGGTGGGATGCGATGGCCATGAGACTTGCGGACACTTTTCTCGTCCATCCACGTTCTTGCTTTGCCATTCTCTTTTCGGGGCAGACTCCACGCTGGAGTCTGCCCCGTTCTTTTTGGACAACACAGGCAGCCTCCACCGTCCGGTGCGGACTCATCCGTCATCGCGTTTCTTGACTCGTATGAGATTCGGTTTAAGGTCCGTAGGCGCACGCGCGGTGCGGACGGTGGAAGGCATTTGCGCCGCAACAAGCGCAAATAAGAATGCCCGGGGGTCGGATCCCGGGCATTTAACAAAACCAGAAAACTAGGCCACCCGCGCTTTCGATCACTTACGCGGGGTGCGTCGTTTCCTACTGGCATTGTATCCCGAATCGCCCAGCCGATTCGGGACATTTTGAAAACTCAAATGCGGGTCCATACCTGATAGAAATCACATCATTTCCGAAAATTATGTATAATTCCAATATCAACTGGAACTAAGCGAAAAAGATGGAAATGAACGAAGCGCTTACCTACTTACAAGAAGCACTGGGCCTCTCCGCCAAGGCTACAACTTGGCCTGGATCCGCACACTTGCCGCTGCATCTGCGGTCGATTGAGGTCCGCGCCGTTGACGCAAATGGTTTTTCTTTTTTGCTTGCAAGTTTGCCTACTGGCGTCGGGCTTCCCGAGGCCAAAAGGGTCTATAGCCAGCTAACCTTGCGTTCGGAGGCTCCTGTTGTCATTTCGTTCCCTGATGCCGATGCGCGCCAGCGCAAGGCATTGGTCGCGCAAGGGATTCACTTTGTTTGCCCCGGTAGACAGGCTTTTCTTCCATTTATGGGCGCTGCCTATACGGAGAGAGGCGGTGCCCGGTTTCATAATCGCGCGACCAAGATGTCACCCAACGCGCAGGCTGCCGCAATCTGGGGAGCAGGTCAGGAGTCATATCATCCCGATGACCTTTGTCGTGCGCTCGGGATTTCGGCAAGCCGTGCGAGTGAGGCCATAACCGAGCTTGTAGACAGGGGGCTCGCAAGGCGCGAGCGGCGCGAACGGCGTGTCATTGTGTTACCCGTGGTCGTGGATCTACTGCTCAGTGAGCACATTGCAGAGCTTTCCTCGCCTGTCTCGAAGGTTATTTTTGCAAGGAAGGCACCACAGATCGATCGCCTTGCTGACGCTGGGGAGACGGCGCTCGCTGCGCGTTCGATGCTCGCTGCGCCGGGCGTGGAGCAAAAGGCTGTCTTAAGAAGTGTATGGCGTGAGCTGCGTGACCTTGAAGTCGCAGACGGGGAACTGCCGGATAACGAAACGGCGATGATCCAAGTGTGGCGCTATGCGCCCGTGTTTGCCAACTCCTCCCGTATCGACGACATTTCACTTGCGCTATCTTTGGCGGCAATCGACGATGAGCGAATTCAGCTCGAAGTCGATCGCATGTTTGGAAAGGAATATCCATGGCAAGAAGCGCTGTAGAAGGTCTCCAAGAATTTCAGCAGCATATGCAAGAAGCTGTAGGATCGTATGCTCTTATCGGCGGCACGGCATGCGACATTTTGCTCGCGGAGGCGGGACTTCCGTTTAGGATGACTCACGATTTTGATGTGGTAATTGTCGCCGATGACCGGTTGCCTCAGACGGCAGAAGCTATATGGACTTTGGTGCGTGATGGCGGTTACCGCTGCGGCTGGGGCGAAGGTAAAGGCTCATGTTTTTATCGGTTTACAGAGCCAAAGAGGCCGGGTTACCCCCATATGATCGAACTCTTCGCGAAGTGCCCCGACTTTCTAAAGGGTCGTGAGGGGATTGATGCGGCGCCAATTCACGTTGATGAAAACATAAGCAGTCTTTCGGCAATTTTGTTGGACGATGCTTACTACAGCTTGTTCCTTCAGGGAATTCGGACCGTAGACGGCGTTTCGGTCCTGGGTACGGAATACATTGTCCCGTTCAAAGCGAAGGCGTATCTCGACCTAAAAGCCAGAAGGGAAGCGGGGGAGAACGTTGATTCGAAGAAGGTAAAAAAGCATAAACGCGATGCGCTGAGGCTTGCTCAGCTGCTTGGCGAGTCGGAAGGCGTCGACCTGCGCGGAGAACTGAAGGACGATATGCTTGCGTTTGTTAAAGATTGCGAGGTGGGCGACGTCAATCTGAAACAGATTGGGGTTGCGGGCGCAACGATGGTGCAGTTGCTCGAGACGATGAAAGCAACATATGGCTTGATTGGTTGAGTGGGGTTACGTGGCCCGGACGGTGCAATCTGGCTGCGTTATCCGGCGCGGGGCTCGCTAATCGGCTATTATTTGTTTAGACAACTTGAGTTGTAGAGGAGTGACTGGCGATGGTGCAGGGCGCCAAACATATGAAGAGCAATAACGCCGCGGACAACGGCGGCTCAAGCCCTCAGCCCAAACCCAAGCGCCGCCGCAAGCGGCTGCCGCGCTGGGCCGACCGGCTCATCACCATCGTCATCATCCTTATTGGCGTGGGCCTTATGACCTGGCCGTGGATCTTGGACCGGCTCGAGGCCTCGGGCGTGTTCAACCAGATCAGCACCGTGTCCAGCACCGTGGATGCGCTGTCTGAAGAGGAGCGTGAGCGCATCCTGCTCCAGGCGCGCTCCTATAACGAGCAGCTGGCGGGCGAGGCCACCGAGCTTCCCGCCGACCAGATCGAGCCCTACGCCCAGCAGCTCATCTTTGACCGCGACCCCATGATGAGCTGGGTCGAGATCCCCTCCATCGATGTGAGTATGCCCATCTACCACGGCACGAGCGAAGAAGTCCTCATGGCGGGCGTCGGCCACCTGGAGGGCACGAGCCTGCCGGTGGGTGGCACCTCGACGCATTGCGTGCTCACCGCGCACTCGGGCATGCGCAACCTGAGTATGTTCGACGACATCCATTCGCTGGAGCCCGGCGACCTGGTGCTGCTGCACACCATGAATAAGACGCTCGCCTACAAGATGGTGGACTCCGAGGTGGTGCTGCCCGAGGAGATGGAGTCGCTGACCATCGAGCCCGGTGCCGACAAGGTGACGCTCGTCACCTGCACGCCCTACGGCGTGAACGACCATCGCCTGTTGGTGCATTGCGTGCGCACCAAGTACAACAAGAAGGACGTCGACAAGCAAAAGTCGCTGGCCGGCCGCCACTGGGGCAAGCGCGAGTTCGCCGTGCTTATCGTGGTCGTGGCCATTGTGCTGTTGCTGCTGGACATCGTGATCCATGCGGTCCGTAAACGCCGCAAGGCTAAGGTCTCGGCATAAGACATCGTTCGGAACCACCACAATGGGGGCAGGCACCTTTGTGGTGGTCGGGGCTTTCAAACCATCACAACATTCGATGAAAATCGCGTTTTTGGCGAAAAGCGTCGAATGTTGTGATGGTTTTCGTTGTGGGCGGGACGGTTTTCGCTATGGACGGTGCGGTTTCACTGCAGAACCGCCGGACCACGCCCTGCCAACCGCCGCCCACGTTACGTTTTCGCTGCATTTGGGTAAAGCACCTGCTCCAAGCGGCGTTGCCTTGTATACTAGAGCGGTTTATCTGTTATGCGGAAGGGAGCGCCTATGGCACTCAGCGAGAAAGACGTGCGCGGCATCGCCGAGTACGCAAAGATCGCACTGACCGACGACGAGCTCACCCAGATGACGTCCTACATGAACGACGCCGTCCAGATGCTCGAGCCCGTCTTGCAATATGACTTGCCCGACGTGGAGCCCACGTTCCATCCTATCGGAAGCCTGTCCAACGTGATGGGCGACGACCTGCGCGAGCCCGAGCGCGACCTGCCACTCGACGTTGCGCTCGAAAACGCCGGTAGCGCGCGCGACCGCTACTTCCGCGTGCCGTCCATTTTGGGAGAGGGGGAGAGCGAGTAATGGCGCAGAGCTTCGATTCCCTTACCGCCGCTCAGATCGCCGCGGGCGTTGCCGCCGGCGACTTTACCGCTACCGAGGTGGCCCAGGCCTCCCTTGCTGCCATCGAGGCGCGTGAGGGCGGGGTCCAGGCATTCCTGCAGGTGGCGCCCGAGCTTGCGCTCGAGGCCGCTGCACGCGTGGATGCCAACCGTGCCGCAGGCAAGCCGCTGCCCCCGCTTGCGGGCGTGCCGCTGGCCATCAAGGACAACATGAACCTCGTGGGCACGCGCACCACCTGCGCTTCCCGCATGCTCGAGGATTACCAGAGCGTCTACACCGCCACCTGCGTCCAGCGCATGCTCGATGCCGGCTGCCTGCCCATGGGCAAGGCCAACATGGACGAGTTTGCCTTTGGTAGCTCTACCGAAAGCTCGGCCTTCCATCGCACCAACAACCCCTGGGATACCGAGCGCGTGCCCGGCGGCTCCTCGGGCGGTTCCGCTGCAGCCGTCGCCGCGGGCGAGGTCGCGCTCTCGCTGGGCTCGGACACCGGCGGCTCCATTCGCCAGCCGGCGTCGCTGTGCGGCGTGGTGGGCTTTAAGCCCACGTATGGCGCCGTGAGCCGTTACGGCGTGGTTGCCTTTGGCTCGTCGCTCGACCAGGTGGGCCCCTTCGGCCGCACGGTCGAGGACGTCGCGCTGGCTATGAACGCGCTTACCGGTGCGGGCCACGATCCGTACGACTGCACCAGTCAGGATTGCGCCGTCGACTTTACTGAGCATCTCAACGACAGCATCGAGGGCAAGCGCGTGGGCATCATCCCTGCGTTCATGGAGACCGAGGGCCTGACGCCCGAGGTCAAGGCCGCTGTTCAGCGCGCCGCCCAGGAGCTGCAGAATCAGGGCGCCGAGCTGGTCGAGGTCGACCTGCCGCACCTGGATGCCGCCATCGCTGCCTACTACGTCATCGGCCCGGCCGAGGCGTTCTCCAACCTGGCCCGTTTCGATGGCATTCGCTACGGCTATCAGGAGGAGGGCTGCGCCAACCTGTCCGACCAGAGCTCGCTGTCGCGCGCCCACGGCTTTGGCGCCGAGGCCAAGCGCCGTCAGATGCTCGGCGCCTACCTGCTGAGCTCGGGCGTGTACGACAAGTACTACTACGCTGCGCAAAAGGCCCGCACGCTCATCACGCAGGACTACGACGCCGCGTATGCCAAGGTGGACACCATCCTCATGCCCGCCTCGCCGCGCACGGCCTTTAAGTTTGGCGAGATCAGCGACCCCACGCAGATGTACCTCTCCGACCTGTACACCATCTCGCTCAACATTTGCGGCAACGGTGGTATCTCGGTGCCGCTGGGTCTGGGCGAGGATACTCAGCTGCCCGTTTCTGCCCAGCTGGTGGGGCCTGCCTTTAAGGACCGTCAGCTGCTCACGTTTGCCCGCGCCCTGGAGCGCGGCTTTGCCGATGCCGCCACGGGCGCGCCCGCGCTTTCCGTCGCGCCCGATTTTGCCGGGAAGGGAGGCGAGCTGTAATGAAGGAGCTTTCCGAGGTCCTGCAGGATTGGGAGGCCGTGATCGGCCTGGAGATCCATACCGAGCTCACCGCACTCGACACCAAGATGTTCTGCAACTGTAAGCTCAGCCACGATGACGAGCCCAACGCCAACGTGTGTCCGGTGTGCCTGGGCTTGCCCGGCGCCCTGCCGGTGCCTAACAAGCGCGCCATCGAGAGCATCGTCAAGGCCGGCCTTGCCACCAACTGCGAGATCCAGCGCCACTCGATGTTCTACCGCAAGCACTACTTCTATCCCGATATGGCCAAGAACTTCCAGACCACGCAGGGTCCGGTCGCCTTTGCCATGTACGGTCACCTGGACCTGGACGTGACCGGTCGCGGTGCCGCCGAGCGCCCCGACTGCGCGTTTGGCGAGGCCGAGGCCCAGAGCCTGGCGAGCGCCTCGGCCAACGCCGAGGGCCTGTCCACGTCCATGACGTCGACCATGCGCGAAGGCAACCAGCGCGCCGGCCACCTGGCCAGCTATGACGCGTCCAACCTGCAGATGCCCGAGCGTCGCGAGGACGGTTCCTACACGGTGCCCATCCGCATCCTGCGCATCCACATGGAGGAGGACGCCGCCAAGATGGTGCACGTGGGCGGTGCCGAGGGCCGCATTACCGCCGCGGCCGAGTCGCTCGTCGACTACAACCGCTGCGGCACGCCGCTGATCGAGCTCGTCACCGAGCCCGACTTGCGCACGCCCGAGGAAGCGCGTCTGTTTATGGAGAAGCTCCGTCGCATCTTTGTGACGCTGGGCATTTCGGACTGCTCCATGGAGAAGGGTTCCATGCGCTGCGACGGCAACGTGTCGCTGCGCCGCCGCGGCGAGACCAAGTTGGGCACCAAGACCGAGCTCAAGAACCTCAACTCGTTTAAGAGCCTGCACGATGGCCTTGCCTACGAGATCTGCCGCCAGGCCGAGGTGCTCGAGGAGGGCGGCATCATCTATCAGGAGACCCGCCACTGGGAGCCCAGTCGCAAGCGCACCGTGGTCATGCGTGTGAAGGAAACGGCAGACGACTATCGTCTGTTCCCCGACCCCGATCTGGCGCCGTTCGATCTGGACGACGAGTTCATCGACCGCTGCCGTGGCGAGATCCCCGAGCTGCCCGATGCCAAGCGCGTCCGTTTTGAGGCCGACTTTGGCATTAAGGCGGCCGACGCCGAGCAGATTGCCGGCGACCCCGAGTTTGCCGAGTTTTTTGAGGCCGCCGCTGCCGGTATGGCTGGCAAGGAGGCCCAGACGGTTGCAAACTTGCTGGTGAACGAGATGATCGCCTATCTTAAGGGCGCGGGCGTGTCGCTGACCGAGTCCGGTATCGCGCCGGCTCAGGTTGCGGCGCTGGCTAAGCTGCTGGCGACCGATGCTATCAGCTCCAACCAGGCGCACGAGGTCTTTGAGGCCATGGCCCAGACCGGCGACGACCCCAACAAGATCGTCGACGAGCGTGGTATGCGTCAGGTGAGCGATGCCGGTGCGCTGCAGCCGATTGTGGACGAGGTGCTGGCAAACTGTGCCGAGCAGGCGCAGCAGTATCGTGACGGCAACCAGAAGGTCATCGGCTTTTTGGTGGGCCAGTGCATGAAGGCGAGCCGCGGCAAGGGCAACCCGAAGCTCTTCAACGAGTTGCTGAGAACGTCGCTCTCGTAAGCGGGAACCGAGGGGCCGGGCGCAGGGCCTTGCCTCTCAATTTCGGACAGTCCTGACTCACGACGGAGGCGCCACTGGCGCCTCCTGTTCGTGCGGAACTCATTGAGAGGCAAGGCCCTGCGCTCGGCCCCTCGGTTCCGTGACGACTCGGCCGTTCGGGTCAGGCGGGCTGATAGGAAAGATGGTGACGGAGGCGCAAAATGCGCCTCCGCCTTTTGAATGTGATGAAAGTGTGGCGAAATGAGCTTAAAACTTCCGTAAATGTGATAAATGTCACGTTTTACCTAGGGTAAAATGTGGGAAATATCACGTTTACGGAAGATTCTTTGCGGGAGGTTCGGCCATGCAGCGAGATATCATTGCCAAGCTTAACGCTTGGAAAGCGTCAGAATATCGTAAGCCGCTTATCCTTAAGGGGGCGCGCCAGGTTGGAAAGACGTGGGCGCTTAAGGAGTTCGGTCGAACCTCGTACCGCAATTTTGTGTATCTGACGCTCGAGGAGCCGTCACCTGGGGTACAGAGCGAGTACGCTCAGTTTTTCGAAGGTACGCGCGATCCTCGACGGATCATCTCAAATCTTTCCCTGGCACTTGGACAGCCTATCGAGCCCGGCGAAACGCTGCTTATTATTGATGAGATCCAGGATTGTCCTTCTGCAGTCGGCGCCCTTAAATACTTCTGTGACGAGGCCCCCGAGTATCACGTCGCATGCGCAGGGTCTTTGTTGGGCGTTCGCTTGTCCCGTGAGACCAGCGCTTTTCCGGTGGGAAAGGTCGAGTTCATGGAGATGCGCCCCATGAGCTTTTCCGAGTTTCTGAAAGCCGAGGGCGCTGCAAACTACGACGAATACCTTGGCGGCCTGGATCAGATCGAGACAGTGCCCGATTTCTTCCATGTCCGTCTCGTCGAGCATCTTCGTCGTTATTTTGCATGCGGCGGCATGCCAGAGGCTCTTGGCCGGTGGGTGGAGACGGGCGATATCGTTCAGGTCGATAAGGTGTTGTCTGATCTCTTGGATTCCTACGAGCGCGATTTTGCCAAGCATGGTGGCCGTGCGCAGTTCGCCAAGCTTTCGCAAATATGGAACTCGATTCCAGCTCAGTTGGCGCGCGAGAACAAAAAGTTCGTTTGGGGTGCGGTGCGCGAGGGGGCTCGTGCTCGAGAATACGAGGATGCTCTGGAATGGCTTGCCGATGCTGGGCTCATCACGGCGGTTCGCCTTAATGCTGCCGGTGGTGTGCCGCTCTCTGCGTACGATGACCTCAAGGCATTTAAAGTCTACTGTCTTGATGTCGGCTTGCTGCGCCGCATGGCAAGGCTGGATGCGTCCGCTTTTGCCATCTCGGATGCGCTATTTTCGGAGTTCAAAGGTTCGTTCGCCGAGAACTATGTGCTTCAGGCATTACTTTCACAGTTAGATGCTGCTCCGCGTTATTGGACAAACGAGAAGCCGAAGCACGAAGTCGATTTTTTGATTCAGGTCGGAAACGAAATCGTTCCCGTCGAGGTCAAATCGGGAGAGGTCGTTCATTCCAAGAGCCTTAAGTACTATGCCGACAAGCATGCGGAGACGACTCCATTGAGGGTCCGCTACTCACTTAAGAACCTAAAGCTCGACGACGGGGTGCTCAACATTCCGTTGTATTTGGCTGATCGATCTGTCCCTCTTATCAAAAAGGCGCTTGATTGTGCGCATCTTGACGTTTAGATCCCGGGTGAGCTGACGGGCGGCGGCTAATTAATCGCTCCGTTACGGCCAGGGAGCTTGGGCCTTAGCGATGCTTGCTTCGCCAAGCCGTGGGTGTCATGCCGGTGTATTGCTTGAAGGCTTGGGCGAAGGCGGCCTGCTGAGGGTAGCCTAGACGCTCTGCCACCTGCGCTATCGTGAGCGCGCTATCTGCCAAAAGGTCCTGCGCTCGCTCCATACGGCGTCTGCGAATGTAGGCGCCCAGGGACTCGCCGGTTTGGGCCTTAAAGGTGGCGCATAGTTTGGAGCGGCTTGTGTAGAGCCTCTCGGCCACCTCGTTGATACCCACATGTCTGCCTTTGTCGAGCGTGCGCTCAATCATTGCCGTTGCTTCTTCGGCCATGGTTATGCTGACGCGTGTGTCTGCCGCCTGCCGCGCCTGCTTGTGGGCCGCGCGCGAACAGGCGAGCTCCGCGACCATGGTCTCCACGATGCCCTGCATATAGACGTGTCCGCCTACGGTTTGGGCACGGTCCTCGTTAATCCGGCGCAGCGTGTGATAGATGGCAGACGTCGCTTCCTCGTGCCATGGCTCGGCAAACGCCTCAAAGATTCCCGCGAACTCGGTGGGATAGCGGTGCTCCAGTTCGTCAAAATATCCAGGCAAAAAGAGCACCGAGCGCGAGTGATAAAGTTCCCCCGCAAACAGCGGGCTTAATTCCTCGCCACAGCTATCTTGGATAAAGCTGCAAACGGCATTGTTTGGCCACGGTCCATGCGATGGTTTGAGGTTCGCGGGCGTTATGCCAGTCTCGGGCATGCATGTAAGTGTGGGCGCGCTGACTTCGCTCACGCAGGCGTACGGCTCGGGTGTGTATTCGGCCAGGTACATATCGTGCGTCGGGGTGATGAAATGCTCCATGACAATGCAGGCAGGGGAGAGAGGCATGATCCATGCGCGTCCGTGCGCCCGATCGTTTGCCACCTCGCCGGTAAAGACAGCGCCCTTGCCGGAAAGCTCCAGGCCAAACTGCTCAAACTGTGGTGCGTAGAGCTCAGTTATGTCGGTCGCAGCCCGATGCATTTTCAAAAGCGTCCCCTTCCTTTGCGAAAACGTCCACGCCTGGCTCGATTGTGTGCCTTGGCTAACATATCAATGATAAGTTGAGAACGGTTAACTCTCAAGCCGTTAGAAAGGAATCTCATGGCAAAGGGATCAAAAAGGGAAGGTGGAGGCATCGGCGAGTTGCTCGCGTATGCCGGTGACCGCAAATTCCTAACGTATTTGGGCATGGCGCTCTCGGCGCTCTCGCAGCTGCTGAGCTTTGGCCCGTACGTGTGCATTTGGCTTGTCGCGCGCGATCTGATCGCCGTGGCGCCTAACTGGAGCGAAGCCTGCGACATCGCGATGTATGGCTGGTGGGCCGTGGGTTTTGCCCTGGCAAGCATCGTAGCTTATTTCGTGGGGCTCATGTGCACGCATCTGTCCGCGTTTCGCTGTGCGTCCAATATCCGCAAGACTACGAGCGAGCACCTGCTTAAGCTGCCGCTTGGCTACTTTGACACGCACGCCACCGGTGAGCTGCGTCGTGTTGTAGACGGATGTGCCGCCTCCACCGAGACTTTGCTCGCACACATGCTGCCCGATATCGCAGGCGCCGCCGCCATGGTCGTGGGCCTGCTCGTATTGCTTTTCGCCCTCGATTGGCGCTTGGGCGCGGCATGCCTCATCTCGGTGGCCATTTCGTTTGGCGCCATGGCCACCATGATGAGCGGCAAAGGCGCCGAGTTCATGAAGGCCTACATGGGAGCGCTGGTCAAGATGAACAAGACCGGCACCGAATACGTACGCGGTATTCCCGTGGTCAAGGTGTTTCAGCAGACGGTCTACTCCTTTAAGGCTTTCCACGATGCGATCGCCGAATACGCCGACATGGCACAAAACTATGCGGGCACGTTCTGCCGAGGTCCGCAGGTACTCAACCTTACCGCGCTCAATGGTCTTGTGGCATTCCTGTTGCCCGTGGCGTTGCTGTTGGCGCCGGGCGAGACGGACTTCGCACATTTTATGGCCAACTTCACGTTTTACGCGATATTTTCGGCCGTGGTACCGACGGCCCTGACCAAGCTCATGTTTGTGGGCGAGGCCTCTCAGATGAGTGCCGATTCGCTGGCTCGTATTCGAAGTATCATGGATTCCAAGCAGCTCTCCGTGCCCGCCCAACTCAAGCACCCTGCCGGCGGCGAAGTGCGATTTGAGGACGTAAGCTTTACGTACGAGGGTGCCGAAGCACCTGCCGTTAGCCATGTAAGTTTCAGTGTTCCCGCTGGTAGCACCCTCGCCCTAGTGGGTCCTTCGGGCGGCGGCAAGTCAACCTGCGCAAGCCTGATTCCTCGTTTTTGGGATGTCTCTTCGGGCCGAGTGCTTGTAGGCGGTGTGGACGTTTGCGATATGGATCCGCACGAGCTTATGGACCAGGTCGCTTTCGTGTTCCAGACTAACCAGCTGTTCCGGCAAACACTTGCCGATAATGTGCGCGCCTCCAAGCCTACGGCCACTGACGACGAAGTGCGTGCGGCCCTCTCCGCAGCTCAGTGCGACGACATTGTGGCCAAGCTCCCGCAGGGCATCAATACCATGCTCGGTGCCGGCGGAGCATATCTTTCGGGCGGCGAGGTCCAGCGCGTGGCGCTCGCCCGCGCGATCCTTAAAGACGCGCCTATCGTGGTGCTCGATGAGGCCACGGCGTTTGCCGACCCCGAGAACGAGGCGCTCATCCAGCGCGCCTTTAGCAAGCTGGCGGCGGGTCGCACGGTCATTATGATTGCTCATCGACTCTCGACTGTAGTGGGCGCAGATCAAATCGTGGTGCTCAACCAGGGCAGGGTGCAGGAGTCGGGTACTCATGCCGAGTTGCTGTCCCAAGAGGGTTTGTATGCCAAGATGTGGGCCGAATACGAACAGGCCGCGAGCTGGAAAATCACTGCAGCGACCGCGGATGCCGCCGTCACGAAGGGAGGCGAGGCCTAAATGTTCGCCTCATTCCAAAAGAAGTATTTCCTATCCGATAAAGGCGTCGCCGGCGTAAAGCGCGGCATTTTCTGGACCACGCTCACCAATCTTATTACCATGGCCGGCATGGGCTTTTTATTCCTGGTCATGGCCGGTTTTGTCGAACATCTCGCCACTGGCGCTGACCTGCCGGATGCCCTGCCGATCGTGGGCGGCCTCCTGGTCTTTTTCGTGTTGCTCTTTGCCTCTAACTGGCAACAGTATTACTACACCTACTGCATCTTTTACGAGGAGTGCGGCAAGCAGCGTATGGAGATCGCCGAACGCTTGCGCAAACTGCCGCTGTCGTTTTTCGGTCGTCGTGATCTGGCCGATTTAACCGAGACCATCATGGGCGATGTCCAGACCATGGAACATGCCTACAGCCACGTGTTGGGAGAGCTTTGGGGCGCCATTATCGCAAGCGCTATTGTGTTCGCAGCATCGCTGTTCTTTTGCTGGCAGTTGGCGATCACGGCGTTCTGGAGCGTTCCCGTGGCCTTTGCCGTGCTGTATTTGACGCGCGGCCCCATGGTCCCGGTGTTCGACCGTGTTCGCGCCGAGAAGGTCAAAGTCACCGAGGCGATCCAGGAGACGCTCGATTGTGTGCGCGAGATCCGCGCTACCAACCAGGAGGCCTATTATCTTGAGGGACTCGGTGCCGTGATCGATGACGAGGAGCGCGAGACCACTAAGGGAGAACTCGTTAACGGGCTTTTGGTCAACTCTGCCTTTGTCATTTTGCGTCTGGGGGTCGCTTCCACGCTGGTAACGGGTGCCGCGATGGTTGCCTCGGGGCGGGTCGACTTTTTGGTGATGTTTGCCTTCTTGCTTATGGTGAGCCGTATCTATGCGCCCTTTGACCAGGCGTTAATGTTAATGTCCGAGCTGTTTGCCGCCGAGTCGTCTGCCAAGCGCATGCGTTCCATCATGGAAGAGCCTGTGGCGCGGGGCAGCGAGAAATTTGAGCCCGCGGGTCACGATGTGGTGTTCGATCACGTGGCATTTGGCTATGGTGCGGGCGAGGACGGCCGCGCCGGCGAGAAAGTTCTTACCGATGTGAGCTTTACCGCCAAGGAAGGCGAAGTTACGGCGCTGGTCGGTCCTTCGGGTTCCGGTAAGTCTACGGTGAGCCGCCTGGCCGCGCGCTTTTGGGATGCCACTGCGGGCAAGGTTACCGTGGGCGGTGTGGATGTTGCGGGCGTCGATCCCGAGGTACTCCTGCGCGACTACGCTATCGTGTTCCAAGACGTGCTGCTCTTTGACGACACGGTGATGGGAAACATCCGCCTCGGGCGTCGTGATGCCACCGATGAGGAAGTGCTTGCGGCCGCGCGTGCCGCCAACTGCGACGAGTTTGTGTGCCGCATGCCGCAGGGCTACGACACCATGATCGGCGAGAACGGCTCCAAGCTGTCCGGTGGCGAGCGCCAGCGCATCTCCATCGCCCGCGCGCTGCTCAAAGACGCACCCATCGTGCTGTTGGACGAGGCGACGGCAAGCTTGGATGTGGAGAACGAGACCGTGGTACAGCAGGCACTCTCCCGTCTGCTTGCAGGTAAGACGGTTATCGTTATTGCCCACCGTATGCGTACGGTGGAAAATGCCGACAAAATCGTTGTGCTCAAGAATGGAGTGGTTGCCGAACAGGGCACCCCGGCGCAGCTCAAGGCGGCAGGTGGAGAATTCGCCCGCATGGTTGCGCTGCAAAAGGAGGCGGCGGACTGGCAGCTGTAGGAATATGACAAAGGGGCAGTCCCTTTGTCATATTGAGTTCACCCCCATAGTTTCCAAAAAGTTAACCATTGTTGAACTTAATAGTTAGATAAACTAAACTATTTTCCAAAAGTGTGCTCGAGCAAACTTGTTTACTCGGGTGCTGAGGCACCGTGCCGCGTCCAATGCGGCAAAAGGGAGAAACAACATGAAGAAGTCGACGTTCAATACCCTGCTTGTCGGTGGCGGTTTTCTGCTTGGCACGGCCGGCATCAAGCTGCTTACCAGCGCTCCGGTCAAGAATGCCTGCGTGCAGGGCATCGCGTGCGGTATGCGCGTCAAGAACTGCTACCAGGACATGGTCGAGCAGGCCAAGGCCAATGTCGATGACATGGTTGCCGAGGCTGCCTACATCACCCAGAGCGAGGCCGCTGCTGACGAGGCAGCCGAGTAACGCTCCCAGGCACAAGCTATGAGATTCTCGATTATTAGCGAGATCCCCGGCAGGACCCGCCTTCAGTTGGCGGGTCCTGTGCCAGAGAGTGATCTCGATGCGCTTCTTAAGCTCAGCGGCGACATCGACGGCGTGCACAAGGTGCGCGTTTACGGCCGTATTGGCCAGATGGCGCTCGAATATGATGAGCAGTGTCGTGCGGGCGTGCTCGACGCTTTGTGTGCGCTCGATGCCCAGGCCATTGCCGACGCAAAGACGGGTTATGTGATGCAGCTTGAGCCACGCAAGCACAAGCTCGTCATGGATCTTGCCACACTTATCGGCGCCCACTACGCGCGCCGCTGGTTCTTGCCGACGCCTCTGCGTGCGGTGTTTGTCGTGGCCGGTTACATGGCATTTTTGCGCGCTGCCCTTCATGAGCTGGCGCAGCCGCGCCTAACCGTTCCTGTGCTTGACGCTTCGGCCATCGGCATTTCGTTCGTCAAACGTGATGTCGACACCGCGGGCCAGACGATGTTCCTGCTCAACGTGGGTGAGCTGCTCGAGGACTACACCCGCGCCATGAGCGAAAACGAACTCATCAACTCGCTGCTCGATGTGCCCGACAAGGCGCAAAAGGTCGTCGGCGACACCGAGGTAAGCGTTGCCGCCACCGAGCTTGAACCCGGCGATTTGGTCGCCGTGCGCACCGGCATGTCTATCTGTATCGACGGCGTGGTCGAGCAGGGGAGCGCTATGGTCAACCAGGCGACCCTGACCGGCGAACCGCTGGCCGTCGAGCGCAGCGTGGGCGACGACGTGTTCGCCGGCACCGTTGTGGAAGATGGCAGCATCTTGGTGCGTGTGCGCGCCAACACGGCTCAGACCAAGCTCCGCTCGATCGTCTCGCTCGTGCAGACGGCCGACTCGCTCAAGTCCGAGGGTCAGTCGCACATGGAGGACCTCGCCAACAAGATCGTCCCATGGAACTTCCTGCTCGCGGGCCTGGTTGCGCTCACCACGCGCAGCCTCATCAAGACCTCAGCGGCGCTGATGGTCGACTACTCGTGCGCACTCAAACTCACGGGTTCCGTCGCCGTCATGACTGCCATGAGCGATGCTGCCAAGATGGGCGTCATGGTCAAGGGTGCGAAGTACTTTGAGTCGTTTGCCAAGGCCGACACCATTGTGTTTGATAAGACCGGCACGCTCACCGAGGCACAGCCGCGTCTTGCCTGCGTGCTCACCACCGATGGCTGGAGCGAGGATGAGGTCCTGCGCCTTTCCGCTTGCTTGGAGGAGCATTTCCCGCATCCGGTGGCGCGTGCCGTGGTCAACGCCGCCCGCGAGCGCGGGCTCGAGCACCGCGAGCGCCATGCTGCCGTCGAGTACATCGTGGCACACGGCATCGCTTCGTCCATCGAAGGACGTCGCGCGATTATCGGCTCGGCACACTTTGTGTTTGAGGATGAGGGCGCGCAGCTCGAGTCCGACATAAAGGAGCGCATCGAGTCCCAGATGCAGGGCCTGTCGCCGCTGTATCTGGCGGTCGACGGCACCGTTGTGGGCGTGCTCGGTATCGAGGACCCGCTTAAGCCCGGGGTCCGCGAGGCCATCGCCGACTTGCACGCGTTGGGCGTTAAGCACGTGGTCATGCTCACGGGCGACTCGGAGCGCACGGCCGAGCGCATTGCTCGCGAGGCAGGTGTCGACGAGTTTAAGGCCGAGCTGCTGCCCGAGGACAAGTACGCGTATGTGGAGCGCATTAAGGGCGAGGGGCGCCACGTTGCCATGGTGGGCGACGGCGTCAACGACTCACCGGCGCTGGGTCTGGCCGATGTGGGTCTGGCCATGGGCGGTGGAAGCGACATCGCCAAGGAGGTCGCCGATATCATCCTGACCGATACAGATCTGGCCGCAATCGTGCGCCTGCGCCGCATGAGTCAGGGGCTTATCGACCGTCTGTCGAGTTCGTATTCCAAGGTGATGCTCACCAACTCGGCACTGTTGGCATTGGGTATTACCGGCATGATCACTCCGCAGACGTCGTCACTGCTGCACAACGGCTCAACGATCGCCTACAGCCTGGGCAACGCAAAGGCGTACCTGCGTTAGCGTTTTCGATTGAGTATATGGCCTGCATTCGGGCGGCACCGCAGCCGTCAGGGTGCAGGCCTTCTTTTGTTTGACGATATGTTAGCTCGGATATATGCTCGTGCTAGCAATGCTAGTAAATGCTGAAGGTGAGGTTGAGATGGCTACCGTTGGCAGCATGGCACAGGTGAATGTTCGCGTAGATCGCTCGGTTAAAGAGCGCGCCGAGGAAGCGCTGCGGCTTTCGGGCGTCTCGCTGCCCGAGCTCATCAAAAAGGTCGTGGCCAAGGTCGCGCAGGGTGGCGGGCAGTGCGAGGAAGTGCTTGCGGCCGTCGACGACCGGCAGCAGACCGTCGCGCCCGATACTCCGTTCGCCGCGTCGTGGGCAGCGGCAGACCGGCTTTATGCAGATTTGGGCATCGCTACGTCGCCCGTATCCGACGATCGCGGTTGGGACACAATCTATTCCGAAGCCATGGACGAGCGCTATCGCCAAAAGGGGATGATCCTGTGAGCGGGGCTCCCCTCAAAATAATGGTGGACGCCAACGTATGGGTTGATTCGTTTTGCGTCGACCATGCCGAGTCGCTTGCCGCGCGTGCGTTTATTGGGCAGGCGGCGGAGACGGGGGCATTGCTGTTCTTTCCGGTGCATATCGCCAAGGACGTGCTGTACGTTGTCCAACACGAGCTGAAGCGTAGCGTTCTTGCCAGCGGGGGAGCGCTCGACGAGGCATCTGCCCGTGCAATTGGCGATGCGGCGTTGGCGTTTGTTCGGAACATGACCGAAAACGCTACGGCCGTGGGTGCAGACGCATCCGATCTGTGGCTAGCCGACAAATATCTGACGCTCCATCGCGATTACGAGGACAACTTGGTGCTCGCCGCGTGCAAGCGCGCACAGGTCGATTACTTAGTGACCAACGATCACAAGCTGCTCGAACATGCCGATCTTGCAGCGAAGACCCCGCGCCAAATGATGTCGATTCTTGCTTTGGCCGAACGCGGCGGCGCGGCTATCGGCTGACGCGAACTGTTTGCGGGCCTCTTGGACGACGATGCGCCAAGGGACTCGCGTCTGCTATTTACAAAAGCTCGGCCTTAATGGTGGGACTTTCTGCGAGCTGCTCGGCTGCCTTTTCGTCTGAGCTGTCGAGTGCTGCCAGACTGCGGTAGACCCACTCGTTGACCTGGGTGTTCTTGACGCCTGCAGTCTGCATAAGGGTACCTACCTCGCGGATTGCTGCGAGCAGATCGGCCTTGGGACCTGCGAGCTCTACCTCGATGCCGTGGTAGGCGGCCACGCCGCGGTTCTCACTCACGTGGTCGATAAAGCCCTCGACGGTCTCAAGCTGCTGGGCGAGAGCTGCATCATCGTCGGCGTCCAGCGCGACGAGTGCGTTCGATACCGTGAGGGCGGGATGTCCGCAGGGGACAAAGCCTTCGATGACATCCATAGCTTCGGTAATGGTTGAGCCCAGGCCTGCGAGGGCATTGACGAGTTGCTGCTTGGTATCCATGGCGGTCCTTTCGACGGGTCAATTTTGCTTGGCGAAAATATACGTGACGCGATCGGTAGCAAAAGTGCGAAGTGCGGCGCACATTGGGGTCTTCACAGCTCGTGCATAGAACAGCTGTCCGCTTTCAGAACGTGGTAAGATAACACTCCACAAGCGGGGCTCGCCCCGCATGTTCCTTGAAAAGTCGACGGGTGTTGGGTGCTCGTGCCCAATGCCATCCAGACTTTCCCGACATTCGGGGGCGACTGGTTTCGACACG
Organism: Collinsella aerofaciens; assembly: GCF_963360655.1. NCBI lineage: Bacteria > Bacillati > Actinomycetota > Coriobacteriia > Coriobacteriales > Coriobacteriaceae > Collinsella > Collinsella aerofaciens. The sequence goes on along the minus strand of NZ_OY725712.1, from coordinate 745,928 downwards.
ATAGCTCTGAGAGAGGAAGCAAGCCGAGGTCTCCTCGCCTCGTTAAACAGGGGTACCGTCAAATTGAATTGACAACAACTCTTCTTTTGAGCCTATGGCTCTCGCTGCTTAGTTTATAGCGGCGCGTCAACCCGGTGATTTCCCCGACACCGGCGCGACGTCATGTTAGGGGAATGCTCCTGCGCACGTAATCGGTATGGCGCAGGCTAAGACCGAACCGGTTAGGACGCCGCGAGCGTGTCGCTGCGCGCAAAGCGTCCGAGACTAAACCAGCGACTGAGCTTGGAGATGCCAATCAGGGGGCTTTCGTGGACCGGAGTTCGATTCTCCGCGCCTCCACCATAAGCAACAGACAGGTAGATATTCGTATCTGCCTGTCTTTTTATTTCTAGTCCGTACCGCGGAGAATCGAACTCTGTGCAGGGCGCGGGCGTAAAGAAAACGCGTAAGCGTTTTTAGCCCGCGGGCGAGGACGCCGGTAGGCGGCCGAAGCCGGTGCGTATTTGCGAAGTAAATACGCGGATTCTCCGCGCAATGCCTCAGCCCAAAACAGATGCGATGTCGATCGGATGACAGCCGACAATGCCCCCGCGCCAACGTCATCTCTACCCGCGGAGAATCGAACTCTATGCAGGGCGCGAGCGTAAAGAAAACGCCTTGGCAACGCAGACCGGGACGCGCTTTCCCAATGGCGGCCCAGGCGGAAAGCGTGTCCCGGAATCCGCGCTCAGACTGGGACGTAGTTTCCGGATGGCGCCTCAAGCGGAAACTGCGACCCGGAATCCCGCCGTAGAGTGGGACATGCTTTCCCAATGGCAGCTCAAGCGGAAAGCGCATCCCGGAATCTAAGCTCGGAATGGGATTCATTTTCCTGATGGTGGGCTCAGCGGAAAATGAGACCCGGAATTTGCTCTGAGAACGGGACACACTTTCCGCTTCACCTGCCGCCTCGAAAAACCTGCGCTCTCACCATCCCAAAACTGGGTAGAAGAAAGCCAAAACGCAATCGCAGGAGGTCAACATGACTGCAGAAGATAAGGCAAAGAACGCCGGCAAGGTCGCGCTCGTCCTGGAGGGCGGTAGCTTTCGCGGGCAATTTACCGCAGGCGTGCTCGACGTCCTCATGGAGGCTGGTGTCGAAATCCCGGCGGTGTACGGCGTCTCGGCCGGCGCCCTCAACGGCGTGAACTATAAGTCGCACCAGATCGGCCGTGCCAACCGCATCAACCTGGCTTTCTGCAACGACAGTCGCTTCATGGGCGCCGCATCGTTTGCGTCCACGGGCTCTATTGTGGGTTACGACTTTATCTTCAACGATGTCCAGGACCGCCTGGACCCCTTTGACAACGAGACGTTCGACGCGAGCCCCATCGAGATGTACGCCGTCGCGACGGACATGCTTTTTGGAACCGCCGCGTACCTGCCGGTCAAAAGCGCCGTGCTCGATCTCGACGCTGTGCGCGCATCGACGTCGCTGCCGCTGGTGACGCCGCCGGTCGAGATTGACGGGCACAAATACGTCGACGGCGGTGTGGCCGATTCGGTTCCTATCGAGCACGTGCTGGAGGAGGCGGGCTTCGATCGCGCGGTTGTCATTGTCACGCAGGACCGCTCGTACGAGAAAAAGCCCTACGAGTTTATGCCTGCCGCGCGCGCCCGCTATGCCGACTACCCCTATCTGCTCGAGGCTATCGAGACGCGCCACGACCGTTACAACATCCAGCGCATGCACCTGTGGAAGTATGAGCGCGAGGGCCGTGCGTTGGTCGTCGCTCCGCAAAAGCCGGTCGAGGTCGGCCATGTCGAGCACGATTCGGCAAAGCTTTTGGACCTGTATATCCAGGGCCGTCAGGAGGCAAAGCGTCTGCTCGCGGAAATCCAAGAGTTCGTTGAGCGCTAACGACGGCGAACCCTCAAAAAATGGCAACAGCTAAAGAGCTGGAAAATCACGGCTCGTGGATGACATGTGCAGAAACTCTGGTCGGAGCCAAAATACCTGTTGACTCGTACGGCGAGCGGGGTAATATGGACGGGTTACTTGCAGAGCCCCGTGAATCTCTGTAACAACACGTACTGTACATGGAGGAGTCTAAGTGATTTCGAAATCGACTCACTACGCCAAGCAGGGCGAGGTCCAGCGCAACTGGGTTCTCGTTGACGCCGATGGTGCTGTCCTGGGCCGTCTTGCCACCCAGATCGCAATGATCCTGCGCGGTAAGAACAAGCCCCAGTTCACGCCCAACAGCGACTGCGGCGACTTCGTTGTCGTCATCAACGCCGATAAGGTCCAGCTTACCGGTAACAAGGCCGATACGAAGACCTATTATCGCCACAGCGGCTACAACGGCGGCCTCAAGGCTGAGAGCTTCCGCCAGGCTATGGAGAAGCACCCGGAGAAGGTCATCGAGCGCGCCGTTCGCGGTATGCTGCCCAAGACCACCCTCGGCCGTGCCCAGATGACCAAGCTTAAGGTCTACGCTGGTGCCGAGCATCCGCATGCTGCCCAGAACCCCACGAAGATTGAGCTGGAGGCTTAAAGATGGCTGAGAACACCGTTGTCTACCAGGGTACCGGCCGTCGTAAGAACGCCGTCGCCCGCGTCCGTCTCGTCCCCGGCACCGGCAAGGTGACCATCAACAAGCGTGACGCCGAGCAGTATTTCGGCCGTCATCAGCTCGTTGAGAACGCCCTTGCTCCCTTCAAGGTGACCGACACCGCCGGTCAGTTCGACGTTATCGCTCTGTGCGATGGCGGCGGCATCTCCGGTCAGTCCGGCGCTCTGCGCCTGGGCATCGCTCGCGCTCTTCTGAACGCTGGCGACTACCGTGCTGACCTCAAGAAGGCCGGTTTCCTTACGCGCGATGCTCGCGTGGTCGAGCGCAAGAAGTACGGCCTCAAGAAGGCCCGCCGCGCTCCCCAGTTCTCCAAGCGCTAAGGTTTTATCTCCTTTCGAGATACAATGTACAAGCGGGGCCTGCCGATTCCTCGGCGGGTCCCGCTTTTCTTTTTCGACTAGGGTGGGCGGTTGCATATCGCCTACTAGGGAAGGAGCGATCCTATGCCCCAGAACATCTTCGGCACCGATGGCGTCCGTGGCGTCGCCAACGCCGATCTTTCGTGCGACCTCGCGTTTCGCCTGGGCCGCGCGGCGACCAAGTTTCTTGGTCCGGACATCTGCATCGGCCGTGACACGCGCCTTTCGGGCACCATGCTCGAGAGTGCTCTGACCGCCGGCATTATGGCCGAGGGCGGCCGCCCGCACTGCTGCGGCGTTATCCCTACGCCGGCCGTGGCGCTGCTCACCGTCCAAAACGAGCTCGATGGCGGCATCGTCATTTCTGCTTCGCATAATCCGCCGGAGTTCAACGGCATCAAGTTCTTTAGCCGCAAGGGCATGAAGCTTCCCGACGCGGTTGAGGAAGAGATCAGCGCCTGGGTCATGTCCGAGGAGGCCATGGCTGCCGACACGCTGCCGACCGGCGCCGGTGTGGGTCACATCATCAAGATGAAGGACGCCCGCAAGGCATATGTCGATCATGCCATCAGCACGCTCGACGGCCTTAAGCTCGACGGCCTGGTTGTTGCCGTCGACTGCGGTCACGGTGCTTCCTGCCAGACCACGCCCGCCGCGCTGCAGCGCCTGGGCGCCACGGTCCATGCCATCAACACCGATTACTGCGGCACTGACATTAACGTTGAGTGTGGCTCCACGCACCTTGAGCCCCTGCGCGAGCTCGTGCTGCGCACCCATGCTGACATCGGTCTGGCCCACGACGGCGACGCCGACCGCGTGCTGTTCGTGGACAGCGAGGGCAATGAGATCGACGGTGACTACATCCTGGCTATCTGCGGATCTGACCTCGCCGCTCGCGGCAAGCTCGCCAACTCCGAGATCGTCTCGACCGTCATGTGCAACCTGGGCTTCTCCATCGCTATGAAGGAGCAGGGCTTCGAGATGGTCCAGACCGCCGTGGGCGACCGCTACGTTCTGGAGCGCATGCTCGCGGACGGCGCCGTCATCGGCGGCGAACAGTCCGGCCACATCATCTTCCTGGAGCACAACACCACCGGTGACGGCCTGGTGACGGCTCTGCAGCTGCTGGCCGTGCTCAAGCGCACCGGTCGTACCCTCACCGACCTTGCCGGCATCATGAAGAAGTACCCGCAGGTGCTCGTCAACGTGCATTCCGACAACAAGGCTGGTCTGGACGATTGCCAGCCCATCTGGGATGCCGTCGCTGCTGCCGAGAAGGAGCTTGACGGCCGCGGCCGCATTCTGGTGCGCCCGAGCGGTACCGAGCCGCTGGTCCGCGTGATGGCCGAGGCCGAGACGCACGAGCTGACCCAGCGTGTTGTCGACGACATCGTCGAGGTTGTCAAGCGCGAACTTCCCTAATGGTCAAAAACGGGTGCCAAGTGGTAAACTGTTAAAGCTATTTTGGTTGATTGGTATGTCCGAGGGGGATCATGTTCACTAAAGTCCTAAGGTCTTTTGGTATGCGTGGTCGAGTCCTTACGCTGGATGCTCCCATCTCGGGCGACGTCATTCCGTTGTCCGAGGTCAATGACCAGACATTTGCCACCGGCCTTTTGGGCCAGGGCGTGGCGATTCAGCCTACGGGTACGCGCGTGATTGCGCCGGCAGACGCCAAGGTCGAGGCCATTTTTCCCACGGGACACGCCGTTGCGCTTAACACGGTCGATGGCTTGGACGTGCTTATTCACGTTGGTTTGGACACTGTTCAGCTCGAGGGCAAGCACTTTACCGTACATGCGCAAGTGGGTGACATCGTCCATAAGGGCGATGTACTCATCGAGTTCGATCGCGAGGCAATTGCTGCCGAGGGCTACGATGTGACGGTTCCCATCTTGGTGTGCAACTCCGTTGAGTTCTCGAGCATTAAGGGCTCCGTTGGAGAGCACGTCGAGGAGATGGACCAACTCATCGTCGCTCGCGAGCGCTAGTGAGCGCGCTCGGCCTTTAGCCTACAATTCAAACACGTTTACGGAGGGCGCCCTTGAAAGAGGGCGCCCTCCGTGGCAAGATGGGAAACGTCCGAGGCTAAACAGCTTTGGGTCACCGTGGACGGGCAGGGGCCTCGACGCGGCTAGACACGAGACACATACATTACGCGACCTCGCCCTGGTGGCCGCACACGTTGGTTGCGGCCGACGCGGGCCGCGGGCAAGTGCTTGTAAGGGGAGCCTTGCCTCTTTTGTACGAGAAAGGACGCGTAATGAAGATCATTAAAGCTAAAGACTACGAGGATATGAGCCGTAAGGCCGCCAATATCATCTCGGCCCAGGTTATCCTCAAGCCCGATTGCGTACTGGGTCTTGCCACCGGCTCCACCCCGATTGGCGCCTACAAGCAGCTCGCCGCTTGGTACGAGAAGGGCGACGTCGACTTTGCCGAGGTCAGCACCTACAACCTGGACGAGTATCGCGGTCTTTCGCACGACGATCCCCAGAGCTATCACTACTTTATGCGCGAGAACTTCTTCGATCACATCAATATTGATCTGAACAACACGCACGTGCCCGATGGCTCCAACCCCGATGCCGCTGCTGCCTGCTCCGAGTACGACAAGATCGTCGCTGCCGCCGGTTACCCGGATCTGCAGCTGCTCGGCATTGGTAATAACGGTCATATTGGCTTCAACGAGCCCGATGACCACTTCTCCAAGGGTACGCACTGCGTCGATCTGACCGAGAGCACCATTCAGGCCAACAGCCGCCTGTTCGACAGCATCGATGATGTGCCCCGTCAGGCTTACACCATGGGCACCCAGACCATCATGTATGCCCGCATGATCCTGGTTGTCGCCAACGGTGAGGCCAAGGCTCAGGCTGTGCACGATATGTGCTATGGCCCGGTTACGCCCGAGTGCCCCGCTTCGATCCTGCAGCTCCACACCAATTGCGTCGTCGTTGCTGACGAGGCCGCTCTTTCGCTCTGCGAGTAACGCGACCAAGCGATCTTACATAGCTTTCCAAAAGGCCCTCGCTTTGCGGGGGCCTTTTTAGTGGATGCGGGCCGTAATGTGTGCATGACGGAAACCTTGCCACATGCTTGGCGAGTGGGCTCTAAATCATGAGATTCATTCCGTACCAGATTCTATGCACATTTGCCACTATAGAGTCGCAAGCGGTAGCGAGGAATAGGCGAGTTGCGCAACTCAAATAAAAACAGACGACTGCGCTACACTGCAAATTGGATGGGACATGCTGGCAAGCGCATTGACCTGCGCAAAGACCTATTGGTCGGGGGATAAATTACCATCGGGCCTCGCTGTACAAAAACTTGCCAAACACGTACCGGCAGACAACCAAAAACTCTAAGTCGCGCTATTCACGGGGTGGCTCATATGGTCCTGCAGCTACGGTGTCCATATGGTCGAGTTGAGGAGCAGGCATGGTAAACGATCTGGGCAATACGGACGACCTCGAGTTGATGCCGACGGGCGGCGGCTATATGGTGCGGCGCGATCGCTTGATGAACGAGCTCATCGTTAAAGGGCGCAAGGCAGGAATCGTTCTGCTTTACGCGCCCGACGGGTTTGGTAAGACGTCGGTATTGCTGCAATACGTGCAGGAAGTTAAATCGGATCCCACGCGAGGGCCGGTTCGGATAATCGAGGCCGACCGCGCGATTGGACGCGAGCTCTTTATGCAGCTCGAGGTTGTCGCCGATGAGCTTAAGGACAAACCGCATTCGCTCGTTGCGATCGACAACGTGCCCAATCTCGAGCAGCGCGAAACAGAGGACCTCATCGATCGAATCCGCAGCTTACGCGCTACGGGGACGGGGGTCTTTATTACTTGCCGCCCCTCCAACCGATTGCTTATCCACGGGTTGGGCGATTCTGTAAAAGTCAATGCGCAGATGCTCAAGGTGCACGCCTATGAGTATTCGTCATGGGCTACGGCGTTTTCGATCAGTACATCGCTCGATTTTTATCGGCTCACGCAGGGTGTGCCAGAGCTGGTATCTGCCCTGCAGACGGGAATGTATGGACAGGGCGATGTTGCCGGGTTGCTCGAGAACGAAATCGTCAACGTGTACGGTGCGGCGCTGGCAGATCTCGCATCGCTCGAGAACAACCTGTTGTTTACCGTTGCCTGCTTGATGGTGCTGATGGGCGAGGGTCGCATTGCGGAGCTAGAGGCGTGCGGTGTAAGGCTTTCGATGATCGACCAGTCCATCTTTGTGCGCGATTATCCGTTTTTTGGCGTGGATCCGTCTGATCGCACCTTTAGGTGTTTGGGCGCTAAGGACAACGCGCGCCTGAGGCTGCGAAAGCTCGTTGCCGAGATCCGTCCCGAACTTGTATCGCGGGCTGCTCGCATTTTGATTAAGGCGGGCCGATGCGATTTGGCTATGGACCTGGCCGATGCGTTCTTGGACCGCCATGTGGTGTTGGAACTTGCCGGGCAGTATGGGGCCGATCTTGCCCTGACCGGGCACGGAGGGGACATTTGCCGCGCGGCGACGGCGATGGTCAATGCGGAAAAGCAGGAGAAAGAGCCGGCACCCGCCGAGGCGCTCGGCGTGTATCTGGCGGCTGTCAGCGTGTGCAATACAAAGCTCGCAAGGTATATGGCGTCCGTTATCGAACGTGCGGGCGATCAGGCGGCGCGCGAGCTCGACCCCGCTACCTGGAAAATAGCACAGGCGCTCACTATCGCCTTTTACGGCGACAATGACCTGGGGCTTCCCGCCAACCCTGTTGTGCAAGAACAGACATCCTGCGAGGTGCTCGACATGCTGTCCGCGCATATCGAGGTCAAGCGCCACCTAACCGAGCGAGCGAAAGACGGCAATGTTCTCGCGAAGCTCAAGGCGCGCAAAGCCTATGATTGCGAGCTCGACATCGCGGGGATTCTCATACAGGCCGACCATATGCTGGTGGAGCTGTTCGACGGCTCGTTTGCTAAACCCGACGAGCGCGATGACAAGATGGCGCAGATACTCGAGGCGCTCGATATCCGCGGGCTTAAGGCGCCATCCATTTGGCTGCGTATGGTGCTGGCGGCGCGGCGCCTGCTCGCGGGCTTGCCCGTGACCGACGATGTGGCGTTTGGCGAGCTCGACCGCTTTGCGGTGCGTGTTCGCGACAATCAAATTCAGCTGTTTGGGCTATTGCTGGAGGGCTGGCAATCGCTGGCGGAGGGGCGGCCAGTCAACGCAAAGTTCCGTGCGGTCCAGGTGCTCAAGCTCGCCGACGAATCGATTACGTACATGCGCGAAAACGCTTTGCTGCTGGAGCGCGTGGCGTATCTGCGCAATACGTCGCTGGTATCGGTTCGCGAAGAGGCGGAGCTGCTCGATATTAGCAAGACGCAGGTCGGTGGCTCAGAAGCCTGGGTCGTGGCGCTGCATTTGGCCTGTGCGGGCCGAGACAGCGACCTTGCGGCCTGGATGTCCATGAATCGTGCGGGGATTCTAGAGCCATCGTATCGGCTCTTTGCGCGCCTTGCCATGCATTGTCTGGGCGAGCCGGCGGGCAGGATACGCAAGAAGCTTCCCGTGCGCGAGCTGTCGCGGTACTCGCTGCGCGACGATTTGGAAGGGGAGGGCGAGCGTCTGTTCCAGGCTGGCGAGGTTGAAGCCGTTGATACCATCGACCATATCGAGATTCGCATGTTTGGTGCGTTTCGCGCCGAGCGCGACGGGTTTCCCATCACGGACAAAATGTGGCGCCGCAAGAAGGCGGCGACACTTGCCGAGCGGCTTGCGCTGGGCATGGATGCGCTCGTCGATCGTGAGACGCTGGCCATGGAGCTGTGGCCCCATGCCGAGTTCAATAGCGCCCGCAACAACCTGTACTCGACGATATCGCGCTTGCGGTCGGCCTTGGGGCCGACGCCAGACGGCAAGTCGTGCGTGCTCATCCAAAATGAATGCATCGGACTCAACGGCGACTACGTCAAGACCGATGTACGGCTGTTTGACCAGATAAGCCGCGAGGTTTTGGGAAATCGCACGGGTGCGCGCGGGCCCCATTTAGTTGAACTGTGCCTTAAGATTGAGCAGCTTTATGCCGGACCGCTGTATGTTCCCAATGGCTGTAATCCCACCTACTTTTTGCGTATGCGACGCATTATGCAGTCAAAGTACATCGATTGCATGATTAAGGGGGCCAATGCCGCTCTAGAAGAAAACGATCTGCAGTCGGCGATTTGGCTGGCGGAGTCGGGGCTTCGGCAGGAAACGGCGCGCGAGGATATGGTGCGCTGCGCCATGCGCGTCTACAGTGCGGCGGGGCGGCGGCGCGATATCGTCGAGCTATACAGCGGGCATATGCACCATCTGAGGGAGCAGGTCAATGGCGTGCCCGAGCCCGAGACGCGGCGTCTATACGAGCGCTTGGTGGAGGGGCGGCTCAATCGCGTGCTGGTCGAGCGATAAAAAACGGGCGCCCAAAGTACTTGGGCACCCGTAAGCTTGCTATGTGTTGGCTCGCCGGATCATTGGCTCTTAGACGAGCTTGATCTTCTCGATGTCCTTGCGTGAGGACTCGCGATACAGCGAGAACTTGCGGCCGATGACCTGGACGACCTCGGCGTGGCAGCGCTCAGCGAGCTCTTCGGCGGCCTCGCGGGCAGAAAGGCTGGAGCCGTCCAGCACGGAGCACTTAACGAGCTCGTGCTTCTCCAGGTAGGCAACCGTCTGCTCGACGGTGCCCTCGTTGACATCGGACTTACCGATGATGATGGCGGGGTTGAGGTGATGGGCCATGCTGCGAAGCTGCTTGACCTGGGCTCCTGTCAGTGCCATGGGTTCTCGCTTTCTATGTATGGGGCGCCCCGCAATGGGGCCTTAATCTACGTGAGCTGTCCCACGATAGCGCAGGAACGGCGCGGTGTGGAGCGCGTTTGCCCAGTTCGCAAAGAATGCGGATGCCGGGCGGGAAGACGATGCAAGCTTTAGATGGGCTACGGGCGGGGTATGGAGACCGGCTCCCATGCAATAAACGCCCAACGGACCTTGCGGACGTGGTCGAGCATGTAACGCCCCTGCGGTACGCCCTTGGACCCTGGCTCGCCGGCATGGGGATTCTCAATCATATGCTGAGCGACGTAGTCGCGTAGACGGTCAATCTTATCCTCGTTACCGTGCTCGAGCATGCGGGAGAAGTCCGCCACTCCCGCCTCAAGGCTATCGAAGGTATCGCGACGAGGCGATTCAAAGTACGTAACCTGCGGCAGGGCGCCCATCTGAATGAGGATATTGAAGGCATACACAAAGCCATTACTGCGGGTAACCGAGGCACCGATAGCGTTCATCAGGTGCAGGTCATAGCGCGGGCTGGAGTTGGCGACCATCGTGACAGCACAACGCCGACGAGCCGTACGATCAAGCTTGGCAAGCGCGCCTTTTAGGTTGGTCGTGGTGACAGAGCGACTGGCAAAGGCAACATCTACCGCTTTCGCGACCGGTCCAACCAAATTCCAGTCATCATCCCAAGCAAGCTCAAGCGGCGTAATAAGATCCTCGAGCCCGTAATACTCAATGCCGGCATCAAGCGTGCCCAGCATGGCGGGGGAGAAATCAGCCGCAATCACAGGATGCCCGTCTTGCGCAAGCGGAATAGCAATCGACCCAGCCCCACACCCCATATCAAGCACCGATTCACCAGGCTCAAGAGCCAGCAATTTCATAAAATCCCGGGCATACGGAGCAGTCTCAAGAGGTCGAAAATGTCGAGCCCGCTTATCCCATTCAAAAGAATCATCAGCCCGATGCCGAGCGGCCTGCAGACGCATCCACTCCTGATTCCAATCAGCAGAAAGAAGCTCAGAGCGAGCATCCCCATCAACCACGGGCTAACCTCCTAGCAACAAAAAAGCGACTCCCCCCCAAAAGAAGAGCCGCAACCAGCATATATCAGAAAGAACCGATCCAACGCCAAACCGTCGCACCAGCCTAGTGGTGCAGGAGCGAAGCAACTGCAACCGGGATAGAGCCCAACCGAGGTCCCGTTGTGCGGGAGCCCCGGGGAGGGCAAATATATAAGGTCGATCGCGAGTTCCGCACGAGCCGGAGAGCACTTAATGTGCTCTCCGTGCGAGTCAGGACTGTCCGAGCAGGCGACCTTATATATTTGCCCTCCCCGGGGCTCCTCGCCAGTCCCCCTCAGCTAGTTCTTCAGCGAGTTCAGCGGTGCCGGGAAGCGTCCACCACGGTGGGCAAGCACGGTGCCGGCGTTGGGGTTCACCGGCATGATGGGCGCACGGCCAAACAGGCCGCCGTACTCGACGCAGTCGCCCACGCCCTTGCCGATGGCGGGAATCACGCGCACGGCCGTGGTCTTATTGTTGATGACGCCGATGGCCATCTCGTCGGCGATGATGCCGGCGATGGTCTCGACCGGGGTGTCGCCGGGGATGGCGATCATGTCCAGGCCGACGGAGCACACGCAGGTCATGGCCTCGAGCTTCTCGAGCGAAAGCGCGCCGGCCTCGACGGCGGCGATCATGCCGGCGTCTTCGGACACGGGGATAAAGGCGCCCGAGAGGCCACCGACGCTGGAACTGGCCATGACGCCGCCCTTCTTGACGGCGTCGTTGAGCATGGCGAGCGCGCAGGTCGTGCCCGGGCCACCGCAGGTGCCCACGCCGATAATCTCGAGGATGCGAGCAACGGAGTCGCCAATGGCGGGCGTAGGCGCCAGCGACAGGTCGACGATGCCCTTCTCGACACCCAGTCGATGGGCGGCCTCGCGGCTCATGAGCTCGCCGGCACGGGTGATCTTAAAGGCGGTCTGCTTAATCTTCTCGGCGACTTCCATCATCGAGGCGGAGTCGGGCAGCTTCTCCAGGGCTGCCGCCATAACGCCGGGGCCCGAGACGCCAACGTTGATGACGGCGTCGGCCTCGCCACCGCCGTGGACGGCGCCCGCCATAAACGGGGAGTCCTCGACCATGTTGGCAAAGCAGACAAACTTGGAGGCGCCAACGGAATCCTCATCTGCCGTAAGCTTGGCGGCATCGATGATGGTCTGGGCGGCCATGAGCACGGCGTCCATGTTGATGCCGGCACGCAGGCTGGCGACGTTGACGCTGGAGCAGACGCGGCTGGTGGTAGCGAGCGCCTGGGGGATGGACTGGATGACGCGGCGGTCGGCGTCGCCGATGCCCTTCTGAACGAGCGCGGAGAAGCCGCCCAGGTAATCGATGCCGAGCGTCTCGGCCGCGCGGTCGAGGGCATGCGCGATGGGGGTGAGGTCCTCATCCTTGCAGCATGCGGCGATCTGCGCCACCGGGGTGACGGAAACGCGCTTGTTGACGATGGGGATACCGTACTCGCGCTCGAGGTTCTCGGCGGTCTCGACCAAGTGCTCAGCCGTGTGCGTCACGTGGTCGTAGATCTTCGTGCACATGCGGTCGAGGCTCTCGTCGCCGCAACCCATGAGCGAAACACCCATGGTGATGGTCCTGATGTCGAGGTTCTGCTCCTCAACCATGCCGCGGGTTTCCGCGATTTCTGCGGGCGTGATCGCCATCCTTGCACTCCTATCTGCCAAAACGAGCATAGCCTTATCTATTCTAACGTGCCGCACGTGCCAAGTGGCGCGTGCGGCACGTTTTGGTGCTCGGTTGTTTCCGTTGTGTTACTGCCCAAAGACCTCTTCGGCGATGCGCGCGCTTTCGGCGGCATCCTTGGCGTAGTAGTCCGCGCCGATCTGCTTGGCGTATTCGGGGGTGAGCACGGCGCCACCTACGATGATCTTGACGCCCGGAACCTCGGCATGGAGCAACTTGATGGTCTCCTCCATAGCGACGACCGTGGTGGTCATAAGCGCCGAGAGGCCGACGAGCTTAATGTCGCGCTCCCGTACGGTCTTGAGTACCTCTTGCGGGTCGACGTCGCGGCCTAGGTCAAAGACGGTGTAGCCGTAGTTATCGAGCAGCATCTTGACGATGTTCTTACCGATGTCGTGGATATCGCCTTTAACGGTGGCCACGCAGATCTTGCCCTTGTCGGCAATCTCGCCGGCGGGCATCAGGCGCTTGATGGTGTCAAAGCCCACACGCGCGGCCTCGGCCGAGGCCATAAGCTGCGGCAAGAAGAACTTGCCCTGGTCAAAGAGGACGCCAACCTCGTCGAGGGCGGGGATAAAGTGATTGTTGATGAGGTCCATGGCGTCATGGTCTGCCAGCAGACGCTCGGTCTCGGCCGCGATTTCGCCCTTGCGGCCCGAGACGACCATGCGACGAATCGGGTCGTCGTTGCCGTCGGTGCCGGTGGTGCCAGCAGCGGGCGCGGCGTCGGTCGATACCGCCTGAGCCGCCGCCGGATTCGCGGCGATCTTGTACGGATCGGTCCAGCCGGCGTAGCGCTCGATGTATCCGGTCGAGCCCTCGTCCTCAACGCTCAGCACGCGATAGCTGTAGACGGTATCCATAAAGCGCTTGGAGCCCGGGTTCATGATGGGGGCGTCCAGGCCCGCGCCAAAAGCGGCAGCCAAAAAGACCGAGCCCAGCAGCGGGCGGGCAGGCAGACCAAAGCTGATGTTCGACACGCCGAGCGCGCATTTGACGCCCAGACGCTCCTTGCACAGGGACATGGCGCGCAGGATCTGTTCGGCCTGGCGTTGATTGGTCGAGGCGGTCATGACCAGACAGTCGATGAGGATGCGGTCCGGGCCGATACCGTAGCGGGCGGCCTCGGCCACGATGCGCTCGGCGATGGCGAAGCGAGCTTCGGCGGTATCGGGGATGCCGCCTTCATCGAGCGTGAGGCCGACGACGTTGGTGCCGTAATGGGCGACCAGCGGAAAGATCTCATCCATGATTTGCTGTTTGCCATTGACCGAGTTGATGATGGGCTTGCCGGCGTAGCGGCGCACGGCTGCCTCGACGGCTGCGGGGTCGGTGGAGTCGATCTGCAGCGGCAGCAGCGTGGAGCCCTGGAGCTGCTCGGTCGCCTGCTGGATGATCTTGACCTCGTCGATCTCGGGCAGGCCCACGTTGACGTCCAGGATGTCGGCGCCCTGTTCCTGCTGGCTGATGCCCTGGCTCACGACGTAGTCCAGGTCGCCGTCGCGCAGGGCCTGTTGCAGGCGCTTTTTGCCGGTGGGATTGATGCGCTCGCCGATGACGGCGATTTTGTGGCCGTCACAGGGAAGGTCCACGACCGTCTGGGCGCTCGTGGCCGACATGCTGGGCTTGCGGCGGCGCGGGCTGGGCGTGTGGTTGTCGATAAGCGTGCGCAAGGCCGCCATATGCGCCGGCGTGGTTCCGCAGCAGCCGCCCACGACGCTCACGCCGTCCTCGATCATGCCGGCGACGGCCTCGGCGTATTCGGGGGCCTGGATATCAAAGACGGTATTGCCGTCGTCGTCCACGCGGGGCAGTCCCGCGTTAGCCTGCACCATAACGGGCTTGTCGGTAACGGTGAGCATACGTGCGGCGAGCCCTCGGAGCTCGGCCGGGCCCTGGCTGCAGTTGATACCCAAAACGTCGGCGCCGATGGCGTCGAGCGTGATGGCGGCGACCTCGGGGCTCGTTCCCAAGAAGGTGCGACCGTCTTCCTCAAAGGTCATGGTGGCAAAGACGGGCAGGTCGGAGTTCTCGCGGCAGGCGAGGACGGCCGCCTTGATCTCGGCAAGGTCGGTCATGGTCTCGATAATAAAGAGGTCCACGCCCGCGTCGACGCCGGCGCGCACCTCCTCGGCAAAGAGGTCATAGGCCTCGTCGAAGCTCAGGGTGCCCAAGGGGCGAAGCAGCGCGCCGATGGGGCCGATATCGCCGGCGACGTAGCGGGCGCCGGCCTCGCGGGCGCAGGCGACAGCGGCGGCAAAGACATCTGCCACGGTGGCGGCGCCGTCGAGCTTGTGGGCGTTGGCGCCAAAGGTGTTGGCGGTGATCACGTCGCAGCCGGCCTCGACATACTGACGCTGGATATCGGTGATAACCTCGGGCTCCTCAAAGTTGAGCAGCTCGGGCAGGGCGCCGGCCTTCATGCCGGCAGCCTGCAGCATGGTGCCCATGCCGCCGTCAAACAGCAGGTGCCCCGTGCCCTCGATGGCGGCGCGCAGGCGATCGTCCTTAATGCGCAGGTCGTCGATCGTGCGTGGCTTGTACACAGCGCCGTTGCAGCGTGCGGCATTGACGGGCGCCGCCAGCGCGGCACCATCCGAATTATGAGTAATAAGCGGGGTGAACATCGGGGGCTCCTAGTGGCTGGAATAGCAGGTGGTGTGGGCGGCGCGGAAGCGGCAGTGCTCGCGCATGCGGCAGATATTGCAGGTGGGGCGACTCTGGGCGTCGTGGACTTTGCCGTCGAACAGACCGATCACCGCGGTCACGCTCTTGGTGGGCATGAGCAGGCTGGTGGGCGTGACGGTAAGGCCGATGAGCCGCGTGGCGTTGAGCGCATCGACGATCGAGCGCTGGGCCGAGAGCGGGCAGTCGCCGTAGCCGGGGCTAAAGCGCCAGTTGCCGGCGAGCCCGTGTGCGGCGGCCGCAGCCTTGGCCTGCTGGTCCATCTGCTCAACGGCGGCTTCTACATAGGCAGAGCACGCGGCGTCGAGCACGGCTCCCTCCAGGGGCTGCTGGGCTCCCGTGGTGCGCAGACGACGCTCGGCGTCCATGCCGAGGGTGCATGCCATGAGTGCGGCAAAGCGGGCGTCTTTGAGGTGGCGATAGATATCGCGACCGCGCAGCTCAACGTTGGTGCCGACCAAGCGAATGCAAGGCTCACTTTGTTCGTCCACGCCCGTGGCATCGACGGCAAACACGCGGCGCACGCCACGGGGCTCAATGTCCAGTTCCAGACGTTCAACGACAAGCTCAATACGTCGTGACAGTTCGGGCTCAATCTGCTGGCCGCCGTAACCCAGATACCGCAGCATCTCGGCACGGTCGACACGGGGATGGTGCGCGGCATCGACACGGTAAAGCGCCGGCGACGCAAGGTCGGCCGGCACTTCGACAGCGGTTGTATCGATGTGCGGTTTTTCCATTACCCCAGGCGCTCCATAATGGTCGCGGCGATCGCAGGACGGTTCATAGTGTACAGGTGCAGGCCGTCGGCGCCGTGCTCCTTGAGGTCGCAAAGTTGGCGGGCGGCATAATCTACACCGGCTGCCTGCAGGCTCTCGGGGTCGTTCTCGTACTTGGCGAGAATCTTGATGACGGGGGAGGGCAGCGACGCGCCGCACATAAAGACCATGCGGCTGATCTGGGACTTGCCCATAAACGGCATGATGCCCGCGGTAATGGGCACGGTGATGCCGACCTTGTCGGCAAGCTCGCGGAAGCGGTAGAAGCACTCGTTATCAAAGAAGAGCTGCGTCACAAAGAAGCTTGCGCCGGCGTCCTGTTTTTGCTTGAGGTGTTCGACCGAGAGGTTGAGATCCTCACAGGCAATGTGGCCCTCGGGGTAGGCTGCGGCGCCCACGCAAAAGCCGGCGTCGACGAGCTCGGGGATGAGGTCGCGGGCGTAGGCGTAGTCGGAGGCGGGCTTGTCGTCCTCGGTCGCGCCGGCAGGGAGATCGCCACGCAGGGCCAGAATGTTTTCAACGCCGGCGGTGCGATACTCGTCGATCTTGGCGGCGATGTCGGCGTGGGTGCGGCCCACGCAGGTGAGGTGTGCCACCGAGGGCGTGTCGAATTCGCTCGAAATCATATGCGCGATGGGGGCGGTGGTGGCACCGTTGCCCGAGCCGCCGGCCGAGCAGGTGACCGAGACAAAGCTCGGCGAAAGCTTGCACAGATTGCCTGCCACTTCGCGAGCCGTGTCGAGGGTGAGCTCGCCCTTGGGCGGGAACATCTCAAACGAAACGGGCGCGGTGCCCTGGGATGCTGCCTGCTTAAAAACCTCGTCGACGCGCATATCGTGCTCCTCTAGATACGTAATAGTGTGATGTGTTGTAAGGATTCTACAGCACCACTGTGTCACGGTGGAGTTTCACTCGTTATTCGGGGATACCAATCAAAGATGCCTTGCTATCGGCTTTCTCTATAACAGAGCGGCTAATCTAGGCACGGACTATAAAGACTGGTATCTGATGCAAAATACCAGTTAATAGAGCTCCATCCCAAATTGACTACCCTTAAACCATGGGGAGAGGTCTGCAATTTATGCAGTTGATTGGCTGTTGAGGGTGGCAACGCCGCCTCGATAGGGTAACCTCATTGATTGGTTTCGCGACAGCAACATAACGGTAATGTCGCGGAAACACGGCGAGTCTAAGCTATGACTCGTTCGTTAGTAATCAACACCGCTTCTCACGCGGTGCCGATACGAAGGGAGTTCCGTATGGCCGAACTTACTGACCGCTTCGGGACCATGGTGTTCTCTGAGGAAGTCATGAAGGACTACCTCCCCAAGGACATTTGGAAGCGCCTTGCTGCAACCCTCGAGGGCGGTGAGCCGCTCGACCTGGATGTGGCCAACGCCGTTGCCCATGCCATGAAGGTCTGGGCCATCTCCAAGGGCGCGACGCACTACGCGCACTGGTTCCAGCCGCTTTCGGGCATTACTTCCGAGAAGCACGACAGCTTCCTGGAGCCCAACCACGACGGCACCGCCATTACCAAGTTTACGGGCAAGAACCTCATCCAGGGCGAGCCCGATGCCTCCAGCTTCCCCAACGGCGGCCTGCGCGCCACCTTCGAGGCCCGTGGCTACACCGCTTGGGATCCCACTAGCCCCGCCTTTATCAAGGACGATGTCCTGTGCATCCCCACGGCTTTCTGCTCCTACACGGGCGAGGCCCTGGACAAGAAGACCCCGCTGCTGCGTTCCATGACCGCGCTCTCGCGTGAGTCTAAGCGCGTTTTGGCGCTGTTCGGTAAGACCCCCAAGAAGGTCGTTCCTTCCGTGGGCGACGAGCAGGAGTACTTCCTGATCAAGAAGGACGCCTACCGCAAGCGCAAGGACCTGGTCATTACCGGCCGCACCCTCTTTGGTGCTGCTCCATGCAAGGGTCAGGAGCTCGAGGAGCACTACTTTGGCGCTATCCGCCCCACCGTCTCGGCCTATATGAAGGACCTGGACGATGAGCTGTGGGCGCTTGGCATTCCCGCCAAGACCAAGCACAACGAGGTCGCTCCCTGCCAGCATGAGCTCGCCCCTGTCTATGGCGAGGTCAACGAGGCCATCGACCAGAATCTGGTCATGATGGAGAAGATGAAGCTCATCGCCTCCCGCCACGACTTGGTCTGCCTGCTGCACGAGAAGCCCTTTGAGGGCATCAATGGTTCGGGCAAGCACAACAACTGGTCGCTTGGCACCGAGTCCGAGAACCTGCTCGATCCGGGCGACACCCCGCTCGACAACCTGCAGTTCATCGTCTTCCTCACCGCGGTGATCGAGGCCGTCGATAACTATCAGGAGCTCCTGCGTGCCTCTGTTGCCTCGGCCGGCAACGATCATCGTCTGGGCGCCAATGAGGCTCCTCCGGCGATTATGTCCATCTTCCTGGGCGACCAGCTTACCGAGGTCGTCGAGAAGATCATCGATGGCAAGGCTTCTGTCCATGCCACGCGCGGCGTGCTCGACCTGGGCGCCGATACTCTGCCCAAACTGATGCAGGACAACACCGACCGCAACCGTACCTCCCCGTTCGCCTTCACCGGCAACAAGTTCGAGTTCCGTGCCTGCGGCTCCGAGCAGAACGTCTCCGACTCCAACCTGGTGCTCGATGCCGCCGTGGCCAAGTCGCTCAAGTCCTTCGCCGACGCGCTTGAGGGTACGCCCGAGGATGAGTTCCAGGACGCCGCGCTCGAGTACTGCAAGAAGGTCCTGACCGACCACCAGCGCATCCTCTTCTCCGGCGATGGCTACTCCGACGAGTGGCCCGTCGAGGCCGAGAAGCGCGGCCTTGCCAACAACAAGACCACGGCCGACGCCCTGCCCGCCTTTGTTTCCGATAAGGCCATTGCGCTCTTTGAGGAGACGGGTGTTCTGACCAAGGCCGAGGCCCAGTGCCGCTACGATTGCAAGCTCGAGAAGTACAACAAGCTCATGAACATCGAGGCCACCACGATGGTTCGCGAGGCGCGTCGTACCTATCGCCCGGTCATTACCGCCTATGCCACCAAGGTCGCTAAGGGCCTTGAGACTATTCGTGCCGCCGGTGCTGAGGCCGCCATGCAGTGCGAGCAGAACACGCTCAACAAGCTCTGCAACGGCATCACCACCATCAACGACTCCATCAAGGCGCTTGACGCCGTGCATCAGAAGGCTGAGGCCCTCGATAACCAGGAGCAGGCCAACGTGTACGCGCACGAGGTCGTTCCCGCTATGGATGCGCTGCGCGCCGCCGTGGATGCCATGGAGGAGATCGTGGCTGCCGACTACTGGCCGGTCCCGACTTACGACGACATCCTGTTCTACGTGTAGAGCGTAACTGACATATCGTCACGGTATTGAGCCGGGGTCCGCATCATGCGGGCCCCGGTTTTTGTTTGCGAAGGACGCTTTGAAGCCCGTTTTGCACCTGATTCGCCCACGCAATAAGGGGGCGTGGACAAAAAACGTCAAATATGAGTACTGTCACAAGTCCTGTAGCATTATTTTTTTTGCAAAATATGCAGTGTTACACAACATATGTTCAAGTACTTAGCTGATAAACGCCTGCAATTCTTTCGCCGTAGGACCCCTGGCGTCTAAATCGCCTTCTGATGGCATGAAATCGCTGTTACTAAATTGGTGACAGTACTCATATTTGCTATTTTTTGCCCACAGGCCCTTGGACGACAGTGTGATTTAATGCCCTCGGGGTTCGAATCCCGGCGTTGGGGAAGAAAAAAGCCCGTCGCCGTGAACTGCCTCCCATTTCTTGGACATGAGAAATGGGAGGCTTTCTTTATGCGCGTTGATTTGAGGGTGAAGCATGATGTCGAGGCCAGGAAGGCGGCCATAGGGCTCTTCGAGCTCGGACGCGGGTATAAATCTGCCGCGATTGCCCTTTCGCTTCCCGCGGAAGCCGTGAGAAGATGGCAGGAGATATACCGCGCATTCGGGAGCGAGGTGCTGCTGCGCATGGACGGAAAGCAGGGCAGGTACACATACGAGCAGAAGGTCGCCGCCGCCTCCGCCGTCGTCGACGGCGGCATGACGAAGGCCGAGGCGATGGCGGCGTTCGGCATAATGTCGATGTCGCCGCTCAAGAAGTGGTGCGCGCTATACAGCCGGGGCGGCGCGGAGGCCCTGCGCCCGAGGCCCAAGGGCCGGCCGAGCGGTTCCAAGGCGAGGCCGCGCACCCGTGAGCAGGAGCTCGAGGAGCGCTGCCGAAGGCTCGAGACCGAGGTGGCCTACCTAAAAAATTACGCGCCCTGGTCGAGAGGGACGGGCTCTGACCAGGGCGAAGGCCGAAGCGGTCGCGGCCCTGCGCGCCGAGGGGCACGCGCTCGGGCACCTGCTCGCATGCGCCGAGCTCAAGCGGTCGACCTACTACTACGCCCTCGCGCACCCGCCGAGGCCCACGCGCGCCGAGCTCTGGGAGGCGGCCGCCGAGATCTTCTCGCGCACCGCCAACGGCTGCGGGCACCGGCAGATAGCGATGTGCCTCAGGGCGGAAGAGGGGGCCGTGATAGCCAACAAGACCGTGCTCAAGATGATGCGCGAGATGGGGATTCGCTGCGGCATCAGACGCGAGACGGCCTACCACAGGTACAACTCGTACAAGGGCGTCGTCGGCAGAACGTTCGAGAACGTGATCGCGAGGGATTTCGACGCCGGGGCCCCGTGGCAGAAGCTGGGGACGGACGTCACCGAGTTCAAGGTGGCTGGCGGTAAGGCCTACTGGGCCCCGACGCTGGACTTCTGCACCAAGGAAATCGTGGCGAGCGACATATCGACCACGCCCGACATGGCCCAGCAGGCGAGGATGCTCGACGAGCTGCTGTCCAAGATCCCCGAGGGCGCCGCCCCGACCATGCACTCGGACCGGGGCTGGCAGTACCAGCACGCCTCATACACATCCAGGCTCGAGGCCGCCGGTATCGTCCAGAGCATGTCCAGGAAGGCGAACTGCATCGACAATGCCGCCACCGAGCAGCTCTTCGGCCACGTCAAGGACGAGTTCTACAGGGGCCGCGAGTGGAAGACGTTCGAGGATTTCAAACGCGACCTGGAGGAATACATAGTCCACTGGAACACGAGCCGGAGGCAGGTAAGATTGAAGGGCCTGACCCCGGAGGAGTACCGGAATCAGGCCCTTGCGGCCTAGTCGCTATTTAGGGCGTCCAAGATTTGGGGCGCGGTTCACCGCGAGGGCAACGGGCTTCTCGATTTAAATGGTGCCCCCAGCGGGATGTCCGCGTGCGGCTGGCGCCGCCCGCTTTCGCTGCGTCGCTTCGCTCCTTGCGTGCTGCGCTGGAAAACGCTTGCGCGTTTCCTCAGCTCCGCACCCTGTCGGGTTCGAATCCCGGCGCATGGGTAGCAAAAAGCCCGCTACCGCGAGGGTAACGGGCTCTTCAATTCAAATGGTGCCCCCAGCGGGATTCGAACCCGCGATATCCACCTTGAAAGGGTGGCGTCCTTGGCCGCTAGACGATGGGGACAGCGGGAAAGAGTATAGCAGACTTTTTTGCCGGCGCGTATATCGTTGGCAAACTGGAAAACCACCACATAGGAGCTGGCTCTCTATCCCGATCTTCGAACATCTCAACCTGTAACATCTGGGCGGGCAAATTGGCTCTATCTGTTACAGATCGAGACAAAAGGCAGGCGTCGGGACGAACATCTCATTCTGTAACAGTAAGACGACTTTTAACGGTCTAGATGTTACAGATTGAGACAAACCGCTGGGATGGGTCAAAACAACCACAAAGGTGCCTGTCCCCTTTGTGGTTGTGAGGTGCTAGGGGAGGAGCTTCATGGCGGCGTCGTGGGCGGCGCGCTCGTAGGTGTCGTCGAGGGGCTTGAGCGGCAGCAGGGCTGTGGCCTGCGCGTCGCCACGGCGCTCGAGGGCGTGGGTAATGAGCCAGTCGGCGAGTTCGGGGTTCTTGGGCAGTGCCGGTCCGTGCAGGTACGTGCCGATGACGCCCTTGTAGATGAGGCCCTCGAAGCCGTCGTCTCCGTTGTTGCCGGTGCCCGTGACGACGGACGTTCCAAGCGGCGTGGCATCTGCGTCGAGCAGAGTGCGGCCGCCGTGGTTCTCGAATCCCACAAAGGGCTCGGGCGCCAGGTCGGTCTTGACGGCGACGTTGCCGATCAGGCGGTCAGAACCGCGCACGGTTTCGGCGGCGATGATGCCCAAGCCTTCAATGCGATCTTCACCCATGTAGTATGAACGGCCGAGCAGCTGGTAGCTACCACAGATGGCAAGCAATGAGCCACCATCTTCAACATAGGCCGCGACCTTGTCTTTTTGAGCGAGCAGCTCGTGCGCCACGGCCAGCTGGTCGCGATCGGAGCCGCCGCCCATCATGACGATATCGGCGTCGGTGAGATCGAGCGACTCGCCCATACGGACCTCGTCCACGCGCACGGGAATGCCACGCCAGGCGCAGCGGCGCTCGAGGGCGATGACGTTGCCGCCGTCGCCATAGAGGTTGAGGGCATCGGGATAAAGGTAGACGATGCGCAGCGGGCGCGAAAGCTCGACCGGCGCAATATCGGTGGGGACAGCGCTCCCATCGGCGCGTGTTACGGCGCAGGAGGCAACCGAGCTTGCATCGTCGTCTTTAAGCCCGTCGAGCTCCTTGACCAGCGGCGGGAAGGCCGTGTAGTTGGCGACGGCGTAGAAAGTGTCGCCAGCCTCCTCGTCTGCCACGGCGCCAATCGCCTGCTCGATATTCGAGATGATGGCGGCGTCGATGCCGGCGTACTTCAGGCGCACCTGCATGTCGTGTGCGCGCGTGCCGCCGGCAAAGGCGACAAGACCCGGCGTGTCGGCGATGCGCTCAAAGTCGACGTCGTAGATCCACGAGACATCGTGGCCGTCGGCGTCGTTGTCGTTCAGGAAAAAGGCGCAGAGCCTGCCACCTGCTGTTTTAATGGACTGGATTTGTCGATCGAAGCCTACGGGATTTTTGGCCAGATTGGCCTCGACGGTTCGGCCGGCGATATTCCAACGGCCCATGCGACCACCTGCTGGCACGTAGGCGTCGAGCGTGGGCTGCAGGCGTGCGGTGTCCACGCCCAGCTCGTGGGCGGCGAAGAAGGCTGCGGCTACGTTGTAGACCATATACAGGCCGTTGTAGCGCGTGGCGATGTGTACGGCAGCCGCGTCGGGCGCAGATCCAAAGACCAGGTCAAAGCCGTAGCCGTCGCAGCCGAGCTCCACGCCCGTCACACGGCGGACCAGTGCGGGGCGTGCCCAACCGCACGAGGGGCAATGGTAGGCGCCGAGTTGACCATACTGCACATAGTCGTACTCCAACGGGGCGTTGCACTGCGAGCAAAAGCGCGAGTCGCTAATACGGTCGGACTCGGTGTCGGTGGCGCCGTCGATGCCAAAGGCAATACTCGCGTTGGGAACGCGCGCGGCAATCGAGGCGCACAGCGGGTCGTCGGCGTTGTAGATAAGCGTTGTTGTCGGCGAGAGCTCCAACGCATGGGCGATGACCTCCTGGGTGTGATCGATCTCGCCATAGCGATCCAGCTGGTCGCGGAACAGGTTGAGCAGCACGAAGTACGTCGGCTTGAGCTTGGGCAGGACGCGCACGGTGTAGAGCTCATCGCATTCAAAAACGCCCACGCGCTTGCCGCCGCCGGCTCGCTTGAGGCCGCTGCGCGCTTCGAGCAGTGCGCCCACCACGCCCGGCTCCATGTTGTTGCCGGCGCGGTTGCATACCACGGTGGCGCCGCTGGCGGCAACGGCGTCGGCGATGAGGTTGGAGGTGGTGGTCTTGCCATTAGTACCGGTGATCACCACGCTGCGGTCGACAAGGCCAGCGAGGTCGCTCAGCAGCTCGGGGTCGATCTTCATGGCGATGCGGCCGGGGAGTACGCCGCCCTGGCGCTTAAGGACGAAGCGCAGCCCCCAACGGGCGATATCGCTCGAGGTGCAGGCAAGAGATGAGCGGAGGTTCATGAAACCGTTCCTAACGTAAACGACATGGTCGGGTCGAGTGCGTCACTAAAAACCGTAGCGGCGCGCAAATTCCTGGGCAAGCTGCGACACGTCTTCGCAGGCATTGGCCCAAGGGGCAAAGTCGGGAGTGTCCGAGATAATACCGTCCGCTTCCCAAACGGCCTGGTGCGAAAGATCCCAGGGATCGTGTGGCTCGGGCCGGCAGGGAAGGTACGGTGTCTGGTACATGGGGTTCAGTAAGAAGAACGCACCGCCCTCGCAACGGTTGGCAAACTCACGCAGCGCGCGTGTCGCCGGGCGCATCTTGTTTGTTTTGAACAGCAGAATCGTGCGGGCGAGCAGATACCAAGGAGAGTTCTCGAGCGCGTCAGCCCCGATCTCTTCCTCGAGCTGGTGGGCCAGGGCAAAAAAGCCGTCCTGGTCTTCCAGGCGAGCGAGGGCGAGCAACACGGTGCCTGCGGCTCGGGTGGGGTAGCCTTCCGCCTTAAGGACGCGGCGGGCGTAGTTGGCGGCAGCACGGTAGCGGGCGCTCGCCATGCACAGCTGCGAGATGGCCTCGAGCGTATGAAGCCACCCGATAAGAGCCGGCTCGCTCACGGTAAGGTCTGCTGCGGTGACACCATCGGCCAAAACATTATTGGCCCAGTAGTGCGGGGCTTCCATGTCGAACCCGGGCACACTTTGCTGCAGGTAATCGGCCGTGGTCGCCTCAAGCTTCATCAGGTCGCCCAGGCAGGCGTCAACGGGCGTGTCGGCCAGGATGATGGCGAGCAGCTGGGCATCGAGGACATACGCATCGACGCGGACAATCTTGAGCAGCTCGTCTCGCATGTCGTCGAACAGGCGATTGCGCGTCTGCTCGAACTCCTCGTCGCTGCCCATGTCCTCGATCCGATGGAGCTCGTCGAGCAGGTGGCGGTGGACGCCGGCATAGGACAACAGCGCCTGGGCATGCTCGGACTGCGCGTACTTTTGGGGATTCGCACTAATGTCGTTATGGACAAGCTCGCGTGCTGCATCGGTGAGCTCGGGGTGCGACGCCAGATAGGTGCGCTCCAGGTAGGCGGGGATGTAGACGCTCGGATCCATTAGAGGTCTCCTCCCTTAAATGGAAGCCCCTGCTCGGCTGCGCGCAGGATGCGCTCGTCGATTTGGGAGCGCACGATGTCGTTGGTGGCGACCCAGGCGGCAAAGCTGGCGTTGTCGGGGGCGCCCAGGCCCTCCTGCAGTACCGGCGTCGCCTCGGACAGCGCAAGGACAAGCTCGTCGGTGGAGCCCACACCCACGTTGACGCGGGCATAGACGCCATCGGGAAACTCGGTTTGGAAGTAGAGTGCCTCGGCTGCGTGCGGACACGAGCGCACAAGGATACGCAGGTAGTGCTCGGCGCCCTCGTAGTCCAGTTCGCGCCAAGCCGTGCTCATCAGCGCGATGAGCGTCCACGGGTCCAAGTCGCGCTCCGCATCTTTGGGGCGGCGGCGCAGTGGGGTATTCGCGAGGTACGGCACGGAGTGTGCGGAGCGAAAGCGCTTGAGCTCCTCGGCGGGGTATTCGAGCTTTGCCATGGCGAGCATCGCGGTGTGGCGGACACCAGCGGGGTCGTTGGGCGCAAAGTCCAAGCTGCGATTCGCGGCTTCGAGCGACATGCGATAGCGGCCGCTAATGAGGGCGCGCGATGCCAAGGCGGCAAGCCAGCGCAGATAGGGGCGGCGCGTAAGGTCGCCTGCGGCCTCGCGCTCGTAGGGGTCCTGGGCCGAGGCGATTTTGAGCGCTAGGTCGTGCTCGACCTCATCGCACTTGGACACCAGGTACTGTACGTATTCCTCGTTGGATTCGGCGGTGAGTGCCGTCAGCATGCGCTGAGCGTCCCAGTTGGCCGGATCGAGTGCGGCCGCCTCGCGGAGCATGTTCTCGGCAGCTGTCTCTTCTTGCTCTGCCTGGGTATCGTCAGGGATAAAGGGAATGCGGTAGTCGACAGCCTCGACCACCTTGGCAATGAGGTGCCCGGCGCGGTCGCGGTCGTGCACGATGAGCGGTGCGGGGTTGCGGGTGAATTGTTCCATCAGACGCTCTACGGCGGCAGCGTCGGTGAGCGGGATATTGTCGCGGCGCAAGGCCTCAAGAACGAGGCGATGGCAATCCTCTTGAATGGGATCGAATGCCATGGGGCCTCCTTTGCTGCGGTTAGGGTTCAAATGTTTCTATATAAGGTTCTAGTTTACCCGCATGTGGCACACCGGGGGTGCCGCACTTGGACTTGCACCTTTGCACCACGAAGACGGATGTCGCACAAATGTCGGCACCTTGGACGACCGAGTGGTATCACGGTGCCGCAAACGGTCGATTTTTGGCGGCGAACGGTGCATATTTTGGAGGGGCACCGTCCTGCCCGGGATATGTAGTCAACCTTGATAAAACGTTTGCCCAGCTTGGGAGTATGGATGCCGCACGAGGGTCTTCAGGGATAGAAAAAACGTTTCATCATTGGCGGCTTTAGGTGAATAACTGACCAACCAGAACGGTAAAATAGTGTTTGTCTGAGCGTTGAGACGTTTAGACATCGCGCATTGTCATCGCCGGCAACGCGCAAACCGGTCCTAACGGAGCCAATTGGGTGCTCCGTTATATACGCAAGTCTAAGAGGGGCTTGTTTAGGAGGCACAGTATGGGACGTTTTACCAATCCTCGCGATCTGTACTTTGGTGAGGGCGCTCGCCACGAGGTGAAGAACCTCAAGGGCAAGAAGGCCATCATCGTTTCTGGCGGCAGCTCTATGCGTCGCGGCGGGTTCCTGCAGGACGTCGAGGCCGACCTCAAAGAGGGCGGCTTCGAGGTCAAGCTGTTCGAGGGCGTCGAGTCCGATCCGTCCATCGAGACGGTCATGAAGGGCGCCGAGGCCATGCGCGAGTTCGAGCCCGACTGGATTATCGCCATCGGCGGCGGCTCGCCCATCGATGCCGCTAAGGCCATGTGGGTCTTCTACGAGTATCCCGAGGAGTCCTTCGATAACATCATCCAGCCGTTCAGCTTCCCCGAGCTGCGTCAGAAGGCTCACTTCTGCGCCATCTCCTCTACCTCCGGTACCGCTACCGAGGTCACTGCCTTCTCCGTCATCACCGACTACGCCAAGGGCATCAAGTACCCGCTGGCCGACTTCAACATCACCCCTGATGTCGCCATCGTCGACCCCGAGCTCACCTACACCATGCCCGCCAAGCTGTGCGCTCACACCGGCATGGACGCTCTGACCCACTGCATGGAGGCCTACGTTTCCACCTGCGCCTCTATGTTCACCGATGCCAACGCTCTGCACGGCATCCGCGAGATCGTCGAGTGGCTGCCCAAGTCCTATGCTGGCGACCATGAGGCCCGTCAGCACATGCACGAGGCTCAGTGCATCGCCGGTATCGCCTTCTCCTCGGGCCTGCTCGGCATCGTTCACTCCATGGCTCACAAGACCGGTGCTGCCTTCGAGAACGGCCACATCATCCACGGTGCTGCTAACGCCATGTACCTGGGCAAGGTCATCCAGTGGAACTCCAAGGATCCCCGTGCTGCCGAGCGTTACGCTTACGTGGCCAAGGAGATCCTGCACCTTCCCGGCGAGACCAACGAGGAGCTCATCGCTGCACTCGTCCAGAAGATTCGCGACCTCAACGACCAGCTCAACATTCCGCAGTCCATCAAGGATTACGCGAATGGTGGCGTGAAGGTCGACGCCGAGAACCCGCAGATGGTTTCCGAGGAGGAGTTCCTCGCCAAGCTGCCCGAGATCGCCGCGAACGCCGAGCAGGACGCTTGCACGCCCGAGAACCCGCGTGAGACCAAGGCTGCCGACTTCGAGAAGATCCTCAAGGCCTGCTACTACGACACCGACATCGATTTCTAATCGACTCTTGTTATCGTAACGAGGGGCTCCGCACGTATCTGTACGGAGCCCCTTTCTTTTTTCTTTTAGAGAATGGGATAGTTATGGCTGCAATTTTCAATAGCCCCAGCAAGTACATCCAGGGTCCGGACGAGCTCGCCAAGCTCGGCTCTTACGTTGAGCCGCTCGGCGCTAAGGCCCTCGTCATCGTGACGCCTTCGGGCAAGAAGCGCGTCGGTGCCAAGATCGAGGGCGGTTTTACCGAGGCTAAGGCCGAGCTGCTGTTTGAGGACTTTAACGGCGAGTGCTCCAAGGGCGAGGTCGATCGCCTGGTTGCGCTCGCTCGCGACAACGGTTGCGACATCATCGTCGGCGTCGGTGGCGGCAAGATCCTCGACACCGCGAAGGCCGTCGCCTATTACCTGGAGTCCCCGGTTATCATTTGCCCCACCATTGCTTCGACCGATGCCCCGTGTTCGGCGCTTTCGGTGCTCTATACCGATGACGGCCAGTTCGACAAATACCTCTTCCTTAAGGCAAACCCCAATATCGTCCTTATGGATACGACGGTTATCGCGGCGAGCCCGGTGCGCCTGACGGTTTCCGGTATGGGCGATGCGCTCGCAACCTATTTCGAGGCTCAGGCGACGCACGATGCCGACGGCGGCACCTGCGCCGGCGGCAAGGGCGGAATGGCCGGTCTGGCGCTCGCCAAGCTCTGCTACGAGACGCTTATGGCCGATGGCGTCAAGGCCAAGGTCGCGCTGGAGAAGGGCGCGCTCACGCCTGCCGTCGAGCACATCATTGAGGCCAATACGCTGCTTTCGGGCATTGGCTTTGAGAGCTCGGGTCTCGCTGCGGCCCATGCCATCCATAATGGCTTGACGATGCTGCCCGAGTGCCACAGCATGTATCACGGCGAGAAGGTCGCCTTCGGCACCATCGTCCAGCTGGTACTCGAGGATGCCCCGACTGAGAAACTCGAGGAAGTCTTGGGCTTCTGCATTGAGCTGGGTCTGCCGGTCACGATGAAGGAACTTGGCGTTGCTGAGCTTACGCGCGAGCAAGCCATGATTGTTGCCGAGGCCGCCTGCGCGCCCGATGACACCATGTGCAATATGCCGTTTGAGGTGACGCCCGAGATGGTCGCCAACGCCATCCTGGGTGCCGACGCACTGGGCCACTACTATCTCATGGATGAGTAAATCAAGCTAAGGAAGGGGCAAAGCCAGCAGATGGCTTTGCCCCTTTTTGCTATGGTGCAAAGGGGCAAGGTTACTTTGCACCAATCGTTGTTTGATGAAGGGCGGATTCTCGTATGGCGCTTCCTATGGTTTACGGCGGTCCCGGCCGGTATGTTCAGGGGCCGGGCGAACTGTCGCGTCAAGGCAGGTATTTGTCATGGTTGGGCTGCGCTGCCTATGTCTTGTTTGACCAGGGCACCGAGGATCGGCTGTGCAGGCAGATCGTCGATGGATTTCTGGACGAAGATCTAAGCGAGCCGTTCTTTAAGATTTATGACGGTCCGTGTACGGAAGAGGCCGTTGTCGAAATGGCTAAGGAAGCCCAGGCCGAGTATTGCGACATGGTGGTGGGTATTGGCGGCGGCAAGATGCTCGATATCGCCAAGGCCGTTGCGTTTTATGCCGAGTTGCCGTTGTGCGTATGCCCCACGGCGGCGTCGATGGACGGTCCGTGCAGCGTGATTTCCGATGGCGATCTGCAGGGTGTTGCAAATGCGGTCTTTAGAAACGAGCGCAATATGGCCAACGAGCAGGCCAAGGTGACCAAACAAAAACTCGTGCAGCTCATGTGCGAGGCATAGCTTGGCACTTGATTGACCTTGTGCAATCGAGGCGGCGATAGGCCATGGGCTATTTGCCGCAAAGATGCTCCGCGTGTAATTTGCCCGAGGCGTGGGCCGATAGCGTATCATTATCTCTTGCTTGTTTGCACTGCTCAGGGAGGGGCCGCGCATGGCGCAGGAACACGATCTGTTTGATGACATTATCGAGATCAGCAAGGGTTTCGATTTTCTTAAAAACCCGCTTGGCGGCGTGACCGATGCACTCGATCCGTCGGCGCCGCAGTGGAATCCTGCTGACTACAAGGAGCGTCCGCGCGGCAACACCATTCCGTGCCTGACCTGCAAAAACGAAAAGAGCGGTTGCACCGCGTGCATGGACGTGTGCCCGGTCAACGCTATCGAGGTCGAGGAAGACTCCATCGAGATTCTCGACTCCTGCCGCAAGTGCGGTCTGTGCGCCGCTGCCTGCCCGACCGAGGCGATCATCTCGCCGCGCCTGGCGCCTAAAAACCTGTATGACGATATCGTCTCTGCTGCTACGAGCCACGAGACCGCCTACGTCACCTGCACGCGTGCCCTCAAACGCATGCCGCGTGAAAACGAGGTCGTCGTTGCCTGCGTGGGCGATATTACGGCAGAGACTTGGTTTTCGGTACTGGCCGACTATCCCAACGTGAGTGTGTACCTGCCGTTGGGCGTGTGCGATAAATGCCGCAACACCGGCGGCGAGGACATTCTGGGCGAGGCGATTGCGAAGGCCGAGGAGTGGTCCGGCACGGGTATGGGCTTGGAGGTCGACCCCAAGAGCCTCAAATGCCATAAGCGCCGCGAGTACGAGCGCAAAGAGTACATGGAAAAAATTGCCCGCACCACGGGCCTGACGGTGACCAAGCTCAATCCGGCGACGGCGGCGCTGGCTTCGGTGACGCAAAAGCTCAAGGCCCATCGCCATCAGATTACCCAGCTGGAGCGTACGCTCAACACCATGTGCGGCACCACGACGACCAAGCGTCGCCGTTCGCTCACCCATGGGCGGCAGCTGGTGCTCTCGACACTGCAGAACCATCCCGAGCTTGCCCAGAATATGCAGGTGAGCACGCCGGAGTGCGATTTTGACAAGTGCACGTCGTGCGGCGAGTGCGTCAACGTGTGCCCCACGTTCGCCTGCGATTTGGTGGGAAGCGGCCGCTTTGCGTTGGAGTCCACGTATTGTTTAGGCTGCGGCGCCTGTGTCAAGGTTTGTCCCGAGCATGCGCTCAAGCTTGTTGAGCACGACGCGTCCAATCTGGTCGTCGTCGATCCCGAAGCCGAGGAAAAGGCCGCCCAGAAGGCGAAGGCTCACGAAGAAGCTGAGAAGGTCAAGGCCGAAGCAAAGGCCAAGCTCGACAAGATGCTCGACCAGGTAGAAAAGCTCGCGGACTAGCTGAAAGAGCGTAAATGATGGCCGGTGGGACAGGTGCTGCCCCGCCGGCCAAAAAAGTTGGGGTGGAATAGTTCCTGTTTTGCCCTTAAGCTGGCCATTCTAGGAACTATTCCACCGCAACTAATAGATGGTTAGCTCATACTGCTCTGATGGGTCTCGCTGCCGTTATTGCGGCGGGTGACCGTTTCGTGGAGTAAAAAGAAGCTGGGAACCTGCTTTGTCTCGGTGTATTCCATAAGGATACCGTCGGCGTTGTAGGTCTGCCCGCGTACAACGGCGAGTGCGTTAAAGTCGTCGAGATCGAGCACGCGTGCATCCTCGGGCGTGGGATGCTCAATCGTTACATCGCGTTTGCCCGTGGCAATCTTAATGCCAAGGTCTTCTTCGAGGTAACGATAGATCGAGTCGTTGACAATCTCGGGTGTCAGCCCCGGTACCTGTGAGCTTAGGTAATAGGAGTCGTCGGAGCACACGGCCCGTCCGTCTGCATAACGGATGCGTTTGGCACGCGTGAGCTCACAGCCTTCAGGAAACCCGGTAATCTTGGAGAGCGCCTTGTTGCAGACGAGGAGCTCAAAGACAGTGGTAACCGTTTTGAGCTCAAAGCCTCGGCTGGCTGCGATTTCCTTAAAGGTCTCGAGTCCGCCGCCACCACGATTCGTCTCGTCACTGATGTTGCGAATGACGCGCATGCCTTTGCCTTGCTGGGGGAGCACGTAGCCATCTGCCGCAAGCATCGAGATGGCGCGACGGACCGTCATGCGCGAACAGCCAAACAGCTGCGTGAGTTCAGTCTCCGAAGGCAGATAGCTTAGATAGGCGTATGTGCCGTCGTCAATCGACTGCTTCACGTTGTCATAAATGGTTTGGAAGATGGCTCGCGCCATGACGGTCTCCTAGAGCTGAGTGCGCGAGCGGTGGATGAGGACTGCTCGCGCAGGTGTCGATCGATTTACTTGCTGGGGTCGATTATATATTTACCCATGGCACGCAGAGCTGGGTCTGACAGGATGGCGCCGAGTTCGTCGAGGGAAGCCACCTTGGCGACCATCGAGGATACGTCGAGCCTGCCAGAGTCGATGAGCTCGAGCGCGCGACGCTGCGTATAAGGGTTGATGTAGGACGAGGTAAGCACAAGCTCCTTCTGGAAGACCTCGAAGGGCTTGACGGTGATTGTCTCATCGGGCTTGGTGAGGCCGAACATCATGACCGTAGCCTTATGGCCGGCGATCTGGATGGCCTGCTCGATGGTGACGGGCTTGCCAACACACTCGATAACGACATCGACGTTGCCGACGCCCTCCTGCTTCAGGCGGGCCGGGACGTCCTCGTGGATGGAATCAATTGCCAGGTCGGCGCCGAGTTTGAGCGCAACCTCGCGCTTGCCTTCGACAGGCTCGAGCAAGACAACCTTGGTGGCGCCGGCGTTTTTAGCAAGCTGCATCATGAGCAGACCGATCATGCCACCGCCGATAACGACAACTGTGCTGCCGGGCTTGATGTTGCACATATCGATGCCGTGCAGGCAGCAGGCGACGGGCTCGGTCATAGCACCCTGCTCAAAGCTGGTGTGATCGCCCAACTTGTAAACTTGCTGCATATCGACGGAGCAGTACTCGGCAAAGCCGCCGTTAACAGTGGTGCCGTAACCGGTCATATGCTCGCAGTAGTGGTTGATTCCGTCGCGGCAGGGTTCGCAGCAGCCGCAGGGATGGTTTGGGTCGATGCACACGCGATCGCCCGGTTTAAAGCCAGCGACGTCGCTGCCCACGGCCTCGACAACGCCCGCAAACTCATGACCAAGGATCGTGGGCGGGGTAACGTCGGCTGCACCCTTGTCGCCTTCATAGATATGAACGTCGGTACCGCAGACGCCGCAAGCTTTGACGTTGATCAGAACGTCGCGCCTGCCCACGGCCGGCTTTGCCGATTCCTCGACTCTGAGGTCGTGCTTTCCATAGAAGACCGCGCTTTTCATGGTGACTCCTTAACGTGGCGGTGAATGTTGTAATGAAGTATAGGTATGTCTATAGATATAGACAAGCACATCTAGACAAGTAGAAAAGAAATTTTAAATGCAGCCATAAGGTATGTCAGATTTAGCAGGCAAAACACTGGACTCATACCGTTTACGGCCAATAATCAACCGTTTACCGACCGTAGTATTTATGCTAACTTGTCTAGATAAGTGATATGATAAAAATAGAAGCGCAAGAAGTCAGGGAAGCGGGCCCACCCGTCCTATTGCACGAGGTACACGCAAACGGCGCGTCTGCGGTCTCGAGTGAAGCCAAAACCGCAGTCGCTCCGAATGAAGAGAGGGGGATTCCCCGTCATGATGCAAAAGATACAACGTTTCGGCGGTGCAATGTACACGCCTGCAATTCTTTTCGCATTTTCCGGAATCGTCGTCGGCCTGGGTACGTTGTTTACCACCGAGGCGATCTTTGGCGAGATGGCCACAGCGGGTCATCTTTGGTTTGATTGCTGGAATGTGCTGCTCCAGGGTGGTTGGACGCTCTTTAACCAGATGCCGTTGCTGTTTTGCGTAGCGTTGCCAATCTCGCTCGCGAACAAGCAGAACGCTCGCTGCTGCATGGAGGCTTTGGCCATCTACCTTACCTTCAACTACTTTGTAAGCACAATCTTGGGGCAGTGGGGCCCTGTCTTTGGTGTTGACTACTCTGTCGAGGCGGGCAGCGGTACTGGTCTTGCCACTATCGCAAGCATCAAAACGCTTGATATGGGCATCATGGGCGCGCTCATTATCTCTGGTATCGCCACGATGCTGCATAACAAGTTCTTCGACACCGAACTTCCTGAGTGGCTGGGCGTGTTCTCGGGCTCCGTGTTCATCTATATGATCGGTTTCTTCGTTATGGTTCCGGTCGCTCTTATCGCCTGCCTGGTGTGGCCGCATGTTCAGGCTGCTATCTCCGCCTTCCAGGGATTCATCCTTTCCGCCGGTACGTTCGGCGTTGGCGTCTTTGCTTTCTTCGAGCGCGTGCTGATTCCTACAGGCCTTCACCACTTTATCTATACGCCGTTCTATTACGACAACGCGGCGGTCAATGGCGGCATTTTTGCCGCTTGGGCTAACATCCTGCCCCAACTGGCTGCCGATCCGAGCATTGCTCTTAAGGATGCCGCACCCTGGGCTGCCTATACCTGCCCTGGTTGGACTAAGGTCTTCGGCTCGCTTGGCGTCGCCATTGCGTTTTATATGACCGCCAAACCCGAGCGCAAGCAGCGCGTCAAGGCTCTGCTGATCCCGGTCACCCTTACCGCTATGCTTTGCGGTATTACCGAGCCGCTTGACTTCACCTTCCTGTTCATCGCGCCTGGCCTGTTCGTCGTCCACTGCGTGCTCGGAGCGCTTGGCTGCATGGCTCAAAACCTCCTTGGCGTCGTGGGCATCTTCGACGGCGGCATCATCTCGATGCTCTCGTGGGACTGGCTGCCCCTTTGGGCCGCACATGGTCTGCAGTACGCCATCTCCATCCTTGTCGGTCTGTGCTTTACCGCTCTTTGGGTCGTGGTCTTCCGTTTCCTGATCGTCAAGTTCGACTTTAAGACCCCCGGTCGCGAGGATGACGATGTTGAGGTCGAGCTCAAGTCCAAGGCCGACTACAAGCAAAAGCAGGGCGGTGCTGCTGGCAAATCGGTCGCCCAGAGTAAAGATGATGAGCGCTTGGTGCTTGCCGAGAACATCCTCGATCTGCTCGGTGGCACGGATAACATCATCGATGTAACGAACTGCGCTACCCGTCTGCGCGTTAACGTCAAGGACAAGAGCGTCGTTGCACCCGAGGCTTCCTTCAAGGCGATCGGTACGCATGGCTTGGTGGTCCAAGGTCAGTCAATCCAGGTCATCGTCGGCCTTAGCGTCCCGCAGGTTCGCGAGAAGTTCGAGAGTCTTCTGAAGTTCGAGACTCTTCTGTAAACCATCGTCCATCGAAACAATCGGCCTTGCAGAGCCGGTATGCACCGCAAGGCCGATTCTAGAGATAAAAAACTCCACTTCTAGGTAACAATTCCAAACCGTGCAGGCCGCGTACGGGGATGGATTGAGCAAGCGGCCAGAATGAGGAGGACATCATGTCCAAGAAAAACTATGCCGTGACCATTGCCGGCGGTGGCTCTACCTTCACCCCGGGCATCGCTCTGATGCTGCTTGAGGAGCGCGACCGCTTTCCGGTCAACAAGGTGACCTTCTACGATAACAACGCCGAGCGCCAGGAGACCGTGGCCAAGGCCTGCGAGATCTACTTCCACGAGAACGCCCCCGAGGTTGAGTTTAGCTACACCACCGACCCCGAGACCGCATTCACCGGGACCGATTTCGTCCTTGCTCACATCCGCGTCGGCCTGTACGCCATGCGTGAGCTCGACGAGAAGATTCCTCTCAAGTACGGCTGCGTTGGCCAAGAGACCTGTGGTGCCGGCGGTATCGCCTACGGCATGCGCTCCATCGGTGGTGTCATCGAGATCCTCGACTACATGGAGAAGTACAGCCCCAACGCCTGGATGCTCAACTACTCCAACCCCGCGGCCATCGTCGCCGAGGCCTGCCGCGTGCTGCGCCCCAACAGCCGCATCATCAACATCTGCGACATGCCGATCGACCTCATGGATAAGATGAGCCGTATGTGCGGCATCAAGGATCGTCGCGAGCTGCAGTATAGCTACTACGGCCTCAACCACTTTGGTTGGTGGAGCAAGATCTACGACAAGGAGGGTAACGACCTCATGCCGCAGATCAAGGAGCACATGGCAAAGAACGGCTACTTGGACGGCATTGAGCACGAGGCCGG
This sequence comes from Collinsella aerofaciens, assembly GCF_963360655.1. Classification (NCBI taxonomy): domain Bacteria; kingdom Bacillati; phylum Actinomycetota; class Coriobacteriia; order Coriobacteriales; family Coriobacteriaceae; genus Collinsella; species Collinsella aerofaciens. The sequence goes on along the minus strand of NZ_OY725712.1, from coordinate 710,014 downwards.
TAAGGAGCAGCACGTCGAGGAGAGCTGGATTCACACCTTCGGCAAGGCCAAGGATGTCTATGCTGTCGATCCCGAGACGATTCCCAACACCTACCTCAAGTACTACCTGTACCCGGACTATGTTGTCGAGACGTCTGACCCCAACTACACTCGCGCCAATGAGGTTATGGACGGCCGCGAGAAGAAGGTCTTTGGCGCTTGCCGCGACATCATCGCCAAGGGTACTGCCAAGGACGGCGGCTTTGAGCCCGACGTACACGCTAACTACATCGTCGACCTTGCCTGCGCGCTGGCCGAGAACACGCTCGAGCGCTTCCTGCTGATTGTCCCCAACGATGGTGCTGTGCCCAACTTCGACCCGACGGCCATGGTCGAGGTGCCTTGCATCGTTGGCTCCAACGGCTTTGAGAAGATCTGCCAGGGCCCGATCCCGCAGTTCCAGAAGGGCCTGATGGAGCAGCAGGTTTCCGTCGAGAAGCTCGTTGTCCAGGCTTGGGTCGAGGGCAGCTATCAGAAGCTCTGGCAGGCGCTCACGCTCTCCAAGACCATTCCTTCGGCAAGCGTTGCCAAGCAGATCCTGGACGAGCTCATCGAGGCCAACAAGGATTTCTGGCCCGAGCTTAAGTAAGGACTGCTGTCTCGAACTCTCACGCATCTCTGCTTCATTTGCGCCGCTGCGGTGTCCGGATTCGCCCGGATGCTGCGGCGGCGCTATACTTATACGGTTTGAAGTACCTGTACCAAAAGGAGCTGTCGTGTCCCTTTCCATCGGTATCGTGGGCCTGCCCAACGTGGGCAAGTCGACGCTGTTCACCGCGCTTACCAAAAAGACCGGCCTTGCCGCCAACTACCCGTTTGCCACGATTGACCCCAACGTGGGTATCGTCGATGTGCCCGATAGCCGCCTGCAAAAGCTCGCCGACATCGTTAACCCCGGCCGTATTGTGCCGGCTACGGTCGAGTTCGTCGACATCGCTGGCCTGGTGAAGGGTGCCAACGAGGGCGAGGGCCTGGGCAACCAGTTCTTGGCAAACATCCGCGAGACCGATGCCATCTGCGAGGTCGTGCGCTACTTTAAGGACCCCAACGTCATGCGCGAGGTGGGCCGCACGGGCGAGTTCGTCGATCCCGCCGGCGATGCCGACACCATCATGACCGAGCTCATCCTGGCCGACATGGGCACGCTCGAGAAACAACTGCCCAAGCTCGAGAAGGAGGCCAAGCGCGACAAGGAGCTCATGCCTAAGTTCGAGGTGGCCAAGCGCCTGCTTGCCTGGCTCAACGAGGGCAAGCGCGCCGCATCCATGGAGATGACCGACGAGGAGCGCGCTGCTGCCAAGGGCTTGTTCCTGCTTACTATGAAGCCCATCCTGTATGTGGCCAACGTGGACGAGGATATGCTCAACGACGATTTGGCGCCCATCGACGGTGTCAAGCCGCTACCCATCTGCGCCAAGATTGAGGCCGAGCTTTCCGAGCTCGATCCCGAGGACGCCGCCGACTACCTGGAGAGCCTGGGCTTGGAGCAGCCCGGCCTGGACGTGCTCGCGCAGGCAGCCTACAAGCTGCTCGGACTGCAGTCGTTCTTTACGGCTGGCGAGATGGAGGTCAAGGCCTGGACGGTTCGTCAGGGCGCGACCGCCCCGCAGGCCGCCGGCGTCATCCACACCGACTTTGAGCGCGGCTTTATTAAGGCCGAGGTTATTGGCTATGACGACTACATCGAGCTCGGCGGCGAGCAGGGCGCCAAGGCCGCCGGCAAGCTGCGTATTGAGGGCAAGGACTATGTCATGGCCGATGGCGACGTCGTGCACTTCCGCTTTAACGTGTAAGGACGACGCGCATGTTTAAATATGGCAAAAAAGCTGGCTACATGGGTATTGCGCTGCTCGTACTTGCGGTGATTCCGCTGGTGGTTGCAGCGTGTGTTATCCCCAACATTGGCCCCGAGGTGGCAACGAAGTTTAACGCCGCCGGCGAGGTGACGCGCTGGGGCAAGAGCTACGAGCTGCTGGCACTGCCGGTGCTCAACCTGCTGCTGAGCGTGGCGACGTACTTTACGGCGGGACGCCAGGCAAAAAACAACGAGGGCTCCGCTGTGATGGCACGTCTTACGTGCGAGCGCTACCTGCGTAACGGCTGCATCACGGGCGTGTTCCTCAACGTAATCAACGTCTACTTTATGTATTCGGCGATTACTGGAACGGGCTTTGGCTTTGGTTTCTAGCTTGTCCTTTTAGGCAACGAGCCTGCATGCATATTCAATGGCTGCTGCGAGGCCGCCGCTCGATCGTGGTTTAAAGACCATGTCGGCGGCGGCCTCGTTTTCGTATCCGGCACCGCGAAGGGCGAGTGCGATGCCGGCTTCCAGGAGAAGGGGCAGACCGCGTTGGCTGGTTGCGATTACGGCAGCCTGATTGAGCGAGCAGCTGTGCGCTTGGCATTGGATGGCAAGTTCACCTTGCGCCGGGCAAGGGATCAGAACAGCGGCGACGCGACTTGATAGCAATGCAAATGCTGTGCGCTCATCGGGCGAAAGGCATTCTGCTTCAACGACGACGAGCTTGGGCGGTGCGCTGTTTGTGCGAAGCGTGGCTCGGTACATGCGGACCGAAGAACCCGACATAGAAAACTCCTGTGTATTCGGCAAAACGTAAACTATAGTTTACGTTTATGTTCGGCTCCATTTCAAACTCGGCTGCATGGACGAACGTGCGAAACAGATTCTTGGCAGGCGGGTCGAAGAGACACGCAGGGACCTTGGTATCTCCAAGGTTGATTTTTGTGTGGCGACAGGAATCAGCCGCCCCTACCTCGACCGAATCGAAGATGGGACGGCAAATTTCACGCTCAAGGTTCTATTTAAGATCGCGCCCGCACTCGGCATGACGGTGTCAGAACTTCTCGAGGGCATCGAATAGGGCGTTCCCCCGCTGTATTTGACGCTCTTTGGGCGGGTCCCCCTGGTTGCGATGTGCAAAATCGCGAGTATTCAGCACCAGTTCGGCCGTAGATGGTAGCTCGAGCGGCTGGCTTTGCCTTTTTGACAGTAGATAATCCACACGCTAAATAAAAATGAGGAATAAATATTTACTAGACGGACCCTTCGTCCTAAAAGTTCGTCTAACAATCGGCCGATTCTATGCCTCCGGAGGAGAAATTGCAGAATACTCCGATTTTTGCACGGCCTGAGGGGGACCACCTGTCGTTTAAGGCTGCGATAAGTGGAGCTGCCTTAGGGATTATGCCATCGGGACGCGGTCGTGGTTGACTTGGCTGTAGAACAGGCGCTGGATTTCGGCGGCATCGCGTGACTGGCCGAGTGCCCACATGGTCTTGGCCACGAGCGTCTCGGTGGTCATGTCGTCGCCGCGCAGAATACCCGGATGATCGGCGTAAGCGCGGCCGACCTCATAAACGCCCAGATCGAGGCCCTCTTCGGGGACCTGCGTGGTCATAACGACGGTGCGGCCCGAATCGACCCAGCGAAAAATTGCCTCTTGGAACGACTCGCCCGACTCACCAAACTCGGGAATACCGCCAATGCCAAAAGTCTCCAGGATTACAGCATCGTAGCTATCGGCAAGGGCGTCGAGGATGCCCGGGTTTACGCCGGGCGTAAGCTTGAGTACAAATACGCGCGGGTCGATGCTGTCGTAGAAACGCACCGGGTTTTCGCCCTGATGCGTGCCGTGAAGTCCATTGCGCACGATGCGGTCATTGCGGATGTAGGCAATGGGCGGATAGTTGACGCTAATGAACGCGTTAAAGCTCATGGTGCGCTGCTTGCGGGCGCGCGTGCCGGCAATGGCAACGCCGCCAAACACGATCGAAACGTCGTGCGAGTGCTCGTCGAGCGCATAGAGCAGGCTCTGGTACAGATTGAGTTTGGCATCGGTAAAGGGGTTGCCCATGGGCTTTTGCGAGCCGGTGAGCACGATGGGCTTGGGGCTGTCTTGAATCAGGTAGGAAAGCGCTGCTGCGGTGTAGCTCATGGTGTCGGTGCCGTGCAGAATCACGAAGCCGTCGTGGTCGGCATAACCCTCGACGATGACGTCGCGGATCTGCATCCAGTCACTGGGGCGCATATTGGTGCTGTCGATGTTCATGGGCTGCATCACGTCGAGCTCGCAGAGGCCCGAGGTCTCGGGGACGCTCTGGGCGAGCTCCTCACCGGTCAGGGCGGGGGAGAGGCCGTTGCCGTCCTCGGTTGATGCGATGGTGCCGCCCGTGGCGATGAGAAGGATGCGCTTCATGCTGGTATTCCTATCGTATTTGCCGCCGCAGAGGCGGAGTCGTTCGGCAGTATTGTGGCACAGGGCGAGGAATGTTCAAACGTATTACATCATCTGTAACGTTTGGTAACACTTCAATTGCCGTCAAATAGGGCCCAGGTCGTGCGTTTGCCGTGCACTGATGGCTGCGAGGGATGAGAAACCCCATATAACGTGTACACTATGGAAGTTATTTTTGTTCATTCGCGCGGGCGGGCACCGGCTCCCCGCCAACAAGAGAGGGATACCATGGATCAAAATGCTTCCGCAAAGGTCCTCGTACTCGACTTTGGTGCGCAGTACGGTCAGCTCATTGCCCGTCGCGTCCGCGACCTCAATGTGTATTCCGAGATTGTTCCCTGCGACATCTCGGCCGACGAGATTCGCGAGATGAACGCCTCTGCGCTCATCCTTTCCGGCGGTCCGGCTTCTGTGTATGCCGAGGACGCTCCGTCCATCGATCCTGCCATCTTTGACCTGGGCCTTCCCGTCCTGGGCTTTTGCTACGGCCATCAGATCACAGCCGTGACGCTCGGCGGCAAGGTCGGCCACTCCGAGGTGGGCGAGTACGGCCGCGCCACCATCACGCGCACGGCCGGCGCCAAGCTCTTTAACTCCACGCCCATGGAGCAGACCGTGTGGATGAGCCATCGCGACGCCGTTTCCGAGGTGCCCGAGGGCTTTACTGTTACCGCCAGCACCGACGTGTGCCCGGTCGCTGCCATGGAGTGCGTCGAGCGCAAGATCTTCACCACGCAGTTCCACCCCGAGGTCAAGCACTCCGAGTACGGTCAGCAGCTGCTGAGCAACTTCCTGTTTGAGATCTGCGGCCTGGAGCCCAACTGGAGCATGGACAACCTGGTCGAGACCATGACGGCCGAGTTCCGCGAGAAGGTCGGCGACGACCGCGTGATTCTGGCCCTGTCCGGCGGCGTCGACTCCTCCGTCGTGGCTGCGCTGGGCGCCCGCGCCGTGGGCAAGCAGATGACCTGCGTGTTCATCAACCACGGTCTGCTGCGCAAGGGCGAGCCCGAGCAGGTTGAGGAAGTCTTCACCAAGCAGTTCGACGTCGACTTTATTCACGTTCACGCCGAGGACCGTTATGCCGAGCTTCTGGCCGGCGTGACCGAGCCCGAAGAGAAACGCCGCATCATCGGTACGCAGTTCTGGAAAGAGTTCTTCGCCGTGGCCCAGCAGCTCGAGACCGATGGCAAGCCGGTCAAGTACCTGGCTCAGGGCACCATCTACCCCGACATCATCGAGTCCGGCGCTCGCAAGACGGGCGGCAAGACGGCCACCATCAAGAGCCATCACAACCTGATCCCGTTCCCCGAGGGCGTGCACTTCGACCTTATTGAGCCGCTCGATCACTTCTTTAAGGACGAGGTCCGTGCACTTGGTCTGGCGCTGGGCCTGCCGGGTCACATCGTGTTCCGTCAGCCTTTCCCGGGTCCGGGTCTGGCCATCCGCATCATCGGCGCGGTCGACAAGGAGAAGCTCGAGATCCTCAAGAACGCCGACGCTATCGTGCGCGAGGAGCTCGACGCCTACAACCAGCGCCTGTATGAGCAGACCGGCGAGCGTAACTCCGAGCACAGCTGCTGGCAGTATTTTGCGGTTCTGCCCGACATCAAGTCCGTCGGCGTTATGGGTGACGAGCGCACCTACCAGCGCCCGATCATCCTGCGTGCCGTCGAGTCCAGCGATGCCATGACCGCCGACTGGGCCAAACTGCCTTACGACGTCCTGGCCCGCATCTCCGGCCGCATCGTTGCTGAGGTCCCCGGCGCCAACCGCGTGTGCTACGACATCACGTCTAAGCCGCCCGCGACGATCGAATGGGAGTAGGCTGACAGGGTTCTGACCTGTATTTTTGAGTGCCGCACTGTGCTGCTGAGTTTCGTTTCGTACGAGAGTCATGGCAAAGCCGCCAGCGACGGCGGTGAGTAAATACGGTAATCTGGCCTCCGTTCCCGCGTTGGGACGGAGGCTTTTTCTTTGCCGTTTTACTCCCTTTCACCTGCGATTTCGCGATTTACTCCCCGTATTTCAAGACGACAAGGCACGGGGCGGTATTCGGAGGAACGGGAGTAAAGATTTATCCCGAATGAGTAGACGCGCGATTTTTGTCCCCGAGAACGAAACGAGGCCGTTTCGGGGCCCGTGAAACTCAAATCGAACTCAACGGGCGTTTTTACGGTCTCCGTACGGCGTTTCCCCAGGTGGTTAATGGGGAGTAAAGAATCTCGCCGCCTCAATGAAAACGGGAGTAATCAGGGGAAATGCCGCAGTGTACTGCCGTGTGCCGCCATGTAAGCCACCGCGTCATTTACTCCCCATTTACGCTTGAAATGCCTTTGCATGCAATGGGGAGTAAAAACTCAGCTTACGCAGGAGCGAGCGGAGCTCACCGCCTAGCCTGGCGTCCTGATTCGGTTGCGTTGATTGCGAAATGCGGGGAGCCGTTACAGCAAGGCTTTCCAGTCCTCGTACTCGTCGGCGTCGATCTCGCCGTTCTCGAGCCGTGCGCGCTTCTCTGCCCACAACTCGATCGCCATCGCGGCTTTGGGCGCGTGCGGCGCCTTGGGGTTCAGGGAGAGGCCCGAACCGTCGGCTGAGGGAACTATGCCGAAGGAGTCTTCGAGCCGCACGAGCAGCGACATGAGGTCGCCTGCGGTCTCGACGCCGTAATCCTTGAGGGCGTTGACGGACACGCCGAGCGCTGCGGCGATGGACTCGAGCAGCTCGGGCTTGTCCATCAGCAAATCCTATCAGCGGCTCAAGGGCAAGGACGTGATTACCACTCCTAAGACGAAAAAGAGCAACCGTGTCATTAAGATGCCCAAATTCCTCTGTGGAGAGATGGAGGACTACTTAAAGATGTTTTACAGCACCGGGGCAAATGAACGGATTTTCCCTGTCAGCAAGCACTATCTCCACCATGAAATGGACAGAGGTGCGAAAGCGGCGGGAGTGAAGCGGATCAGAATTCACGACCTCCGACATTCACACATTTCCCTGCTGATTGATATGGGCTTCACCGCCCTGGCAATCGCTGACCGGGTGGGGCATGAGAGTATCGATATCACCTACCGCTACGCCCATCTGTTTCCTACAAGGCAGACGGAGATGGCGGACAAACTGGACTTTGAAAGGATGGGAACGTAACCATGTCACTGAAAAACCGAGACAACAAAAATCGCTGGAGGAACAAGACCGTGGCCTTCCGGGTGTCCCCGGAGGAAGATGAACAGATCGAGGCCGCTGTGCGGCTCTCCGGCCTGACAAAGCAGGACTACATCACAAGACGCCTCCTGTGCCGGGACGTAGTGGTACAGGGTAATCCCAAGGTCTACAAAGCCCTGCGTGACCAGCTTGCCGCCGTTCTGGACGAACTGCGGCGGGCCGAGGACGGGGCTGGCGTGGACGATGAACTGCTGGACACCATTCAGATGATCGCCGCTATCATGGGCGGCATGAAGGAGGATTGATAGATTGATGGATTCCAGAGAAACGAAAAGGACTGTCCCGGTTCCGTCTGTTGGCGCAGACGGGGAACAGCCCATTTCACAAACACCTACCGCAAGTATAACAGAGGAAACGACAGAAAACAATCCCCCTGAAAAAAATTATGCGGAACTGCTGCGGAAAATGCAGCGCATGAACGACCCGGCGTATCTCCCCACGATTTCCATGAACGAGTTGTACGAGAACGTCTATCAGAGCAGACCGCCCGTCATTGACGGTCTGCTCTATCCGGGGACGTACCTCTTTGCGGGAGCGCCCAAGGTAGGCAAGTCGTTTCTGATGGCCCAGCTTGCCTACCACGTCAGCATGGGCCTCCCCCTGTGGGACTATCCCGTTCACAAGGGGACTGTCCTCTATCTGGCGCTGGAGGACGATCACCGTCGCTTGCAGGAGCGGCTTTACCGGATGTTCGGCATGGACGGCACCAACGACCTCCTCTTTTCCATCTGCGCAAAGCAGGTCGGCAACGGGCTGGAGGAACAGCTAAAGCGATTCGTGCAGGAACACCCAGACACCAAACTGATTATCATTGACACCCTTCAGAAGATTCGGGAGGCTGGCGGGGATAAGTACAGCTACGCCAACGATTATGAGGTGGTAGGAAAGCTGAAACGCCTTGCTGACGCTTGCGGCGTCTGCCTCCTACTGGTACATCACACTCGGAAGCAGCAGGCCGACGACAAGTTTGATATGATCTCCGGCACCAACGGCCTGTCGGGGGCAGCAGACGGGGCCTTTCTTCTTCAGAAGGAGAAGCGGACGGACGGCACCGCCACCTTGGATGTGGTAGGACGTGACCAGCAAGACCAGCGGCTCTATCTCATTAAGGACAAGGAACACCTGACATGGACACTGGAGCGGATGGAAACGGAGTTGTGGGTAGAACCCCCCCGACCCGGTGCTGGAGGCCGTAGCCGCCTTTATCACGGCGGAGAGGCCGTCCTGGGGCGGTACGGCCACGGAGTTGGCGGCAGCCCTGCAAGTGGATATGAAGCCCAATGCCCTGGCGATGCGGCTGAACGTCCGGGCCGGGAAACTGGCAACGGACTATCATATCCGCTATGAGAACACCCGCACCCACGCCGGGAGAAGTATCAGCCTGACCCTGGATCCTCCCCAAGCGTGACGACCGTGACGGCTGTGACGGCTTTTTTGAGAGCGGGGGCGGTGTCCAAAACATCGTCACGGTCGTCACGGCTGTCACGGGGAGCGGGGTCAAATGTCAAGGGGGCATACCTGTGGGTGGAGATTGCCGCAAGGCAATACAACCCGAACCCCTTGATATTTGGCCCACGGAGGACACTTGCCGGGTGGTGGAAAGGCTGTGCCTTTCCACCACCCGGCAAGTGGAAAAGTTTAGGCGGGGTGCAGGGCGCCCTTTTCAAAGGGCGGCCCCGCTGGGGGAGGCAACCGCAGTTGCCGGGGGCAAAGCCCCCGCACCCCCTCGGAGAGCCCACGGCACTTTCGCACCAACGGGGCGAAAGTGTCATAGTGGGTTATTACACTTCCCGCAGGAAGTGCCTTCCCCGAACCCCCGTCCATTTTCAACAACCAAACATCTGAAATGGGAGGATTTTTGCCTATGGCGAGAGGCGACGGCATTGACCGCACCAACGCAAGAAATATGAGGCTGACCGCTGCTAAAATCGGCAACACCCAGCAGCACAACGAACGCGAGAAGGATTCCTATGTCAACCAGGACATTGTACCAGAGCGGACGTCGCTCAATGTCCATTTCAAGGTCCCATCCGCAGGGTATCAGGAGATGTTCTCCCAAATGGAGGCCGATGGTGTGATCTCCACCCGTGGCATTAAGGCGGACGCATTTCGATACGGTGAGTTGGTCTTTGATGTGAACTCCGCCTACTTCTACAATCACGGCGGCTATGACTTCGCAAAACAATTTTACACCGACGCATACAAATCCGCAATCAAAATCGTAGGTGGAGAGCAATATATTTTGTCGGCCTTGATTATCGACTTTATCCGAACACCTCCCACATTCATCCGCACATGTACGGATGAATGTGGGAACCCGATACCCTGAGGGCCGGATCGGTCGGCCCCGGGAGATCGGAGGACGGCATGTCCGGAAAGAAGAAGAGTGGCTCCGCGAGGGCGGTTCCGAGGGCCTACGGAAGGCTCACGAGGCACGAGCGGGACACGGTCCAGAGGATGCTGGAGCGCAGGGCGTCGTGCAGGGAGATCGCGAGGGAGCTGGGCAGGTCGCCCTCGACGGTGAGCGCCGAGGTGGCGTCGCACAGGTTCGTGACGGCGCCGAAGGCCAGGCGCGGCGAGCGCGTGGACGCCTCCGCCGACCTGTCGGCGGCCTGCCCGCGCCTGGCGGCGTGGCCGCGATGCTGCAACGGGTGCGGGCGGTACCGCGCGATCGGCTGCAAGCGCCGCCCCCACGTCTTCTACGAGGCCCGGGCCGCGCAGCTGTGCGCCGACTCGGTCCTCGTCTCGTCCAGGCGCGGGATAGACGCCGACGAGCCCGCCGCGGCGGCCAGGCTGGAGGCCATCAGGGACTGCCTGCGCCGGGGGCTGTCGCCCGAGCAGATGGCGGCGCGCAACGGCGGCCCGGTGGACCTGTCGCCGTCGACCATCTACCGCTGGGTCTCGGCGGGCTACGACGGCATGACCAACATGGAGCTCAGGCGCAAGGTCGGCTACAGGCCGAGGAAGCGCGCCGCCGGCCGGGCGGCGACCCGCCACTCCGCCCGCAGGTCGTACGCCGCGTTCCTCGCCCTCGGGGAGGACGCGTGCGCCGCGGCCTGGGAGATGGACACCGTCGAGGGCGCCCGGGAGGACTCCGCCTGCCTGCTCACGCTGCTGCACCGCCCCAGCAGGCTGCAGCTCGCGCTGCCGCTGGCGGAGAAGACCGCCGGGCGCGTCGCGGCCGCCCTGGGCGATATCAGGGAGGTCCTCGGCGCCGACGGGACGCGCCGCGTGTTCCGCGCCGTGCTCACCGACAACGGCACGGAGTTCTCCGACGAGCGGGCGATCGCGGCGCTGCTCGGCGAGGGGCCGGGCGAGACGAGGCTGTTCTACTGCGACCCGCGCCGCAGCGACCAGAAGGGCGCCTGCGAGCGAAACCACGTCGAGATAAGGAAGCTGCTGCCCAAGGGCTCCGGACTCAGGTTCGACCGGCTCGCCCCGGCGGACCTGGCGCTGGCCATGTCGCACGTGAACTCCGAGCCCCGCGGCGCGCTCGGCTTCTCGACGCCCGCGCGCGCCTTCAGGGCGATGCTCGGGGAGGACGCGGCGGCGCTGCTGGACGCCTACGGCGTGGAGGACGTGGCGCTCGGCGATCTCGACCTGACGCCGGGGCTCATCGAGAGGGCGCGCGCCGAGAGGGGCGATGCCCCGCTGGCCTAGCCTGGAAGAAAACGGAATAGACGGACCGACCGTCCGGCTGAGTCTAGGAAGAGGTGCCGGGCGGCGGGCGGAGCATGGCCACCGGACCCATCGAAACACATCTCCACCGTTCCTTCAACTGGGAAAACGGCGCCCCCGGACCCCAGGAGGGGCCGCGGGGGCGTTCGGCTAACTGCGGGAATGGCCTATTTGCTCAATGTGTTCGGCTGAGATCGGAAATCAACCCGCGTTCGTCCCGGAAACGGGCGAGACGATCAGGAAATCGTTCGGCTACGAGCCCGGCGAGATCGCCTCATGGGTGTCCTCGCTGCCCCAGCCCGCCAGATGCGTCTACGAGTCGGGAGTGACGGGCTTCCACCTTTGCCGCGAGCTGAACGCGATGGGCGCCGCCTGCGTGATCGGAGCCGTTTCCAAGATGCACAAGCCCGCCGCGGACCGCGGCCGCAAGACCGACAGGCGCGACGCGCAGTTCCTCGCGGTGCAGCTGGCGCTGGGCGTGGTCACCGAGGTGCACGTGCCCGATGCCGAGTGCGAGGGCGCGCGGGATTTGGCGCGGGCGCTGGCCGACGCGCGCGACGACGCCGTGCGCGCCAAGCAGAGGCTTTCGAAGTTCCTGCTCAGGCACGGGCTCGTCTACGACGAGAGGAACGCCGCCGGCCAGAGGCGCAACCGCTGGACCGGGGATTTCTGGGCGTGGGTGGGCCGCATCGACCTCGGGGACGCCGCCGCCATGGCGACGCTGGACCACTACTGCGAGCGCGTGCGCGAGGCCGACGCCGCCAAGGCCGCGCTCGAGGCGAAGGTCAAGTCGCTGGCCCAGCAGCCTAGATGGAAGCCGACCTGCGACGCGCTCAAATGCCTCAAGGGTATAGACGCGGTCACCGCGGCTTCGATCGCGTGCGAGGCCGACGGCTTCGCGAGGTTCGCCACGGCGTCGGGCTTCGCGGCGTGGGTGGGCCTGGTGCCCTCCGAGCACTCCAGCGGCGAGTCCCGATTCCGCGGCGGGATAACCAAGGCCGGCAACAAGCACCTGAGAAAGCTGCTCGTCGAGGCCGCCTGGCACTACAAGGGAGCGTCGAGGTCGCCGAAAGACCTGGCCAAGGGGCAGGTAGTCGACGCAGCGACCAGGCGACACGCCAACGCGGGCGTGAGGCGGCTCGTCGACAGGCGCCGCTCCATGGACGATGCGGGCAAGCAGAGCAGCGTGGCCAACGTCGCGGTGGCGCGCGAGCTGGCCTGCTGGTGCTGGGCCGTGGGCCGAATGGCGGAAGGCGCCTAGCGGGAGCGCCGCGCACATATCCGGGTCTTTCCCGGAATTCCCGGGCTCGACGGGCGTCGGCCTCCATCCTCGGATTTTTTTCGTGCGGCGGCGAAGCCGCCACGCACGCCAAAAGACAGACGAGACGGAGGGGCCGGCCGTAGCAACGAGATGCACCGGCGCATTCTGCGCGATGGGCGAATATTAAACTGCCAGACGGGCGTCGATCCGACACGCGCTGTCAACGGGGATTGCGGAGGAGATAGATTGGGCCAAGGGCGAACGAAATCGCCCTTGGCCCTTCATTGCCTATTGACAATGTCCTGCTCATATTATAAAAGGCGCCCACGAGGACACCTACAGGCTATCTTCGAACTACTTGGTTGGGGCAGACGGAGGAAAAAAATAGGGCAGAATCGCTCTCATGATCCCGCCCCGCAAACCCGAGGGTTTCTAACTGGCTCCATTATTCCGGGCTTCTCAGTTCTGTCATTGACCCAGGTATCATCCGTCTCCTATAGCGAGTGAATATAAAAATAGGGCAGAGTCGCTTGCGCAAGTCCGCCCCTAAAACCGTGAAGGTTTTGCTATCTGCAGGCTATTCTACCAACCCGAGCGATTCTGTCAACCTGCGAAGGAACTCGAGCGCGGAGCGAGCTGCGGCGTCGGGCCCCTTGTCGGGCAGCGCCTCGGTTTCGCCGTCGGCCCTGGCGAACATCTCGGCGAGCTCGGATGCGGCGCGCGAGCGCGAGGAGCCCTCGGGTACCAAGCCGGAGTGCGCCACGAGCACGGTCGCGACCTCCTGCATGGCCGTATTCCCCATCCACTTCCTCCTGGTCGCCTTGGGAATCCCCACGGCGGCGACCCTTCGGGAGACGCCGCTGGACGCCGAGCCCCGGGCGGCGCCCCTCTCGGCGAAGCAGTTGATCAGGCACGAGCCGTGCGCGGCGCAGTTGCGGACGGACTTCACGCGCTTGAGGTCGTAGTGGGAGGCCTCGAGGCGCCTGTCGCCCCATCGCCTGGCGCAGAAGCGCACGAAGTCGATGAGGGTGCCGAACGAGGTGAGCTCAAGGAAGGCCCAGGCAGGCATGTCGCCGGAGTACTTCGCGTAGAGGCTCGAGCTGTAGGGGCTGCGGCCGCTCATCTTGAGCTCGCGCAGGCGGTACTCCCTGTTTGCACTGGTAAGCGATGCCATGTAGTCGGCCACGATGGCGTAGCCGTCCTCTCCACGGTCCTCCATCTCGCGAAGCAGTGTCACCTTCTGGAAATGCTCGATGTCGAGCGTCATGCCGAGCAGGGCGTGGCGCAGCTCCTGGTCGAGCGCCGCGAGCAGGCGCAGCTGGCCGAAGTCGAGGTCTACGTAGCGGCCGTCGCGCGGGCCTCCCTCGTATTTCGAGAAGAGTTTGCGGTAGGATGCGAGCTTGAAGAAGTTGCACTTGTCGCGCAGGTAGTCCGCGGCCTCTTCCTCGGAACACAGTTCGAAGGCTACGCCCTTCTGCTTGAGGTGCTCTATCTGCTGCTCGATCGTGAGGATCGGCTTCCTATCGTGGGGTTCGGCCATGCTCGGTCTCCTGTCATTGATTTGAGAATCCTATTCTACCAGCATGTTTGCCCTGAATCCTGAAGGCCCGTTCGCCAACTCATAAGCAAGCCACCTGAGACTACTCACTTTGTTCACGAATGGCGAAGACCTGCGACCTGGGGTTTTGCAAATGGCGCGCAAGCCACCCGCGTTAATTCACTTGCGATTGCAGCTGGCGGCTTGCGGGCAAAAGGGCGGTTGAGTTTCAAAACGGGCGTTTTCGGCGCTATCGAGCCTCCAAAGGCGACCCGCCGCGCACTTTGGGACAAAAACAAAAACTCAAAGCCCTGAGTTTGAAAAAAGTTTTTGAGGTTGTCCCAGCTTTTGTCCCCGAAGCCGACGAAACGCGACATCGCGCCATTCGGCGGCACGCGTTCCGTGTCGATGCCGAAAACTGGGTGTAACTGGAGTGACGGGACGGCAGAACCGACGCCATCGAATGGGAGTAGGCTGACAGGGTTCTGACCTGCACTTTTGAGTGCCGCACTGTGCTCCTGAGTTTCGTTTCGTACGAGAGTTACGGCAAAGCCACCAGCGATAATGGTGAGTAAATACGATAATCTAGCCTCTGTTTCCGCGTCGGAACGGAGGCTTTTTCTTTGCCTTTTTACTCCCCCCCCTTTTACCTGCGATTTCGCGATTTACTCCCCGTGTTTCAAGATGGAAGCGTTTGGTTGCGAGGCGCTCCGGTGTGAGGGCCTGAGTCGTCAGGCCCCGCACAGGGGGACCGCGATGGTGGCCACCGCGCCGCCCGAGGGGCTGTTGGCGAGCGAGACGGAGCCCCCGTGGGCGCTCGCGGCCTCGGCGGCGGCGTGGAGGCCGAGCCCGTAGTGGCGGCCTCGGCGGCGGCGTGGAGGCCGAGCCCGTAGTGGCGGCCTCCGTCGCGCGAGGAGCGGGAGGAGTCGTCTGTGAAGAGGCGCTCACAGCCGCGTTCGAGGGCGGCGGGAGAGAAGCCCGGTCCGTCGTCGGCCACCTCGATGACGAGGTGGCCGCCCTCGACGTCGCAGGAGACCGCCACGCGCGAGCGCGCGTGCTCGGCGGCGTTGGCCACGAGGTTCGCGGCGGCTCGCGCCAGGGCGGTTCGGTCGAGCGGGGCCTCGGGCGCGCCCGCGACAGCAGGGCCCGTGGTCGCGTCGAGCGTCACGCCTCGCGCCCGGGTGATCTGGGCGGCCTCGGCGAGGACCTGCTCGCAGAGCTCGGCCGGCCGCATGGGGGCCCTCTCCGCCCCGCCGGACCCGCGCGAGGCCTCGATGAGCAGGCGCACGTAGCCGTCGAGCCTTTCGACACTGCCGGCTATGTCGCGCGCGGCGGCCGCGAGGTCGGCGTCTTTCTCGTCTTCCAGCTCCTCCGCCACGAAGTCGACGTTGGCGCGCAGCACGGTGAGCGGCGTCTTGAGGTCGTGGGCGAGCGACGCCACCTGCTCGCGCTGCCCCCGCTCCGCGGCCCAGCGGGCCTCGAGCGACTCGGCGAGGGAGGTCCGCATGGCGTCCATCGCGGCGAGGACGTCGTTCACCTCGCGCACGTTAGTGCTGCCGACCGCGAAGTCGAGATCCCCCGCGCCGACGCGCCCCGCTGCCTCCGCGAGCGGCGCCATCTTGCGCGAGATCACGCGGCTCGCGCGGCGCGCCACGAGCGCGAGCGCGAGCGCGCTTCCCGCAGCGGCGCCGACGAGCATGAGGTTCTGTGGGTTGGGAAGCAGGCCGGCGAGCCCGCGCGAGACCCACTGCGGCAGGTACTCGCTGACGAGTGCGCAGGCCCCGCCGCCCTTGAGCGGGAACGCGGCGTAGGTGAGGCCCGAGCCTCCGCCCTCGATCTCCACTGTGCCCGGATCCGCGGCGAGTGCCGCACGGGCCATTTCCGCCGCGCCCTCGAGCCGCGTGCCCTCGAGGTCTGTCATCAGCACGTATCCGTCCTTATTCAGGATGAGGTAGCGGTACGCCGTCGGCACGTCCTGCTGCCCGCAGACGCCGTCGCGTGCCAGGCCCTCCGCGACCTCGCGCGCATTGGCCGGCCCCCAGCTTGCCTCGTAGACGAAGCCCGCGTTGATCGCCGCGGAGAGCGCCATGAACGAGGCGAGCCACGCCGTGGCGACCGCCGCGAACGCGTAGGCGAAGTAGCGCGCGATGACGAAGGAGAGCGGCATGCCCCCGCGACCTCGCGCCCCGGTCCTCAAAGCTGCCACTTGTACCCCATCCCCCAGACGGTCGCGATCGGATCGGCGCCGGCCTCGGAGAGTTTCCTCCGGGCGCGGCTGACCTGCATGGATATGGCCGCGTCGTCGGCGTCGCTCTCCCAGCCGAGCACCGCCTCGCGGATCTGCGCGCGGCTCATGACCTGCCCGGGGTGGCGGGCGAGGTACTCGCAGATGGCGTACTCGGTGGGCGTGAGCGGCACGGCCTCGTCGCCCACGGCGAGGCCGCGCGCCCCGAGGTCGATCCGCACCTCCCCGAAGGAGAGGGCGTGCGAGCGCGGCCGGCGCTCACGGCGTAGATGGGCCGCGACCTTGGC
The DNA here is from genome assembly GCF_963360655.1 of Collinsella aerofaciens. Taxonomy (NCBI): domain Bacteria; kingdom Bacillati; phylum Actinomycetota; class Coriobacteriia; order Coriobacteriales; family Coriobacteriaceae; genus Collinsella; species Collinsella aerofaciens. The sequence continues at coordinate 693,486 of NZ_OY725712.1, read as the reverse complement.
GCGCAGCTCCGCGGCCCCGAAGGGCTTGCGGACGTAGTCGTCGGCGCCCAGGCCGTAGCCGGCCACGGCGTCCTCCTCGGCCACGCGCGCGGTCAGGAAGATGATGGGCCCGTCGAAGTCCGGGCGGATCTGCCGCACGAGCTCGAAGCCGTCGAGCCCCGGCATCATGACGTCGCAGAGCACGAGGTCGAAGCGCGAGAGGTCCGTCCCCGGGACCGCCGTCGGGTCCGCCTCCCTGACGACCTCATGGCCGTCGCGGCCGAGGACGCGCGCGAGAGCGTCGAGGATCGCCCGTTCATCATCCACTGCCAGTATCCTCGCCATGTTAGACCTCCTGAAACTCTCGTCGGAATTGTACTAGCGCCGCATTCAGCGGTCCAGAGCCCCGCGCGCAGCTGCGGGCGCCAACATGGCGATCTCAGGGTTGGGCAGCACGCGGTCGGCGATCGAGCGCGGCGCCGACCCCCAGCCGGCGTCGAGCAGGGCATTCCCGCCCAGGACGAGCGCTGCGGAGAGGAGGGCGAGCGCGGCGGCGAGCGGCCTCCTACGCATCTGCCCTCCCGTCCTCGAAGCGGCAGAACCAGGCGAGAAGGACGGCGTCGGTTGCCAGGGTGAGCACGAGGCTGGCGAGCGCAGTCGTGAGGAGAGGGCCCGCCGCGCGTGCGGCGTCGATGAAGGCCTCCACCCCGAGCGACCCCAGGCGCGCGGGCCAGGCGAGCGGCACCCAGCCCAGGGGCGTCGCCAGGGCACCGGTGAGCTCGCCGGTCATGAGGCCGTGCGCAAGTCCGCCCACCGAGAAGAACGCGAGGAGCATCCCCGCCGCGCCGGCGCCGATGGCGGCGTTGCGGCCGAGGCGAAGGGCCACGCCGAGCCCCAGCGCGTAGAGGGGCAGGCTGCCCAGCACGATGCCCGCCCAGGCGGCCGCAAGCGGAGCGGGCCCGAGCGGCAGGCGCCCGGCGACGGCGAGCACGGCCCCGAACACGCCGAGCGCCACGGCCAGCGCGCCCGCGCCGAGCACCGCAAGGGCGAGCAGCTTCGCCGCGACGGCGCGCCCGCGCGAGGGGACCGCCGTGAGGTTGGCGAGGCGCCCGGCAGCGCGCTCCTCGTCCACGGCGAGCCCGCAGACGATGGCGGACATGAGCGGCATGAGGGCGCCGAGGAACTGGGCGTAGGCGTCCGCGCCCAGCGCCGGGTCCCATCGGGTTACGGAGAAGTACTCGCCGCAGGCAAGACCGGCTGCCAGGCCGCAGACGAGGTGCACAGCTGCGAGCGGGGAGCGCGCCAGGCGCAGGGCCTCGGAGAGCAGGGCCCGCGGGAGAGTCATGCGCGGCGTCGGGTCGGGGAGTCGTGTCACGGCCATCACCTCTCCTCGGAGCGCGCGAACCAGGCCGCGCCCGCCGCCGTGAGCGCGGCGAACGCGAGCGCGCAGACCGCAAGGCCCGCCAGTGTGAGCATGCCGTCCGCCGCGAGCGCCCCGCCGAGCGCCATGTCCGCCGCGAGTGGCTCGCCGCTCGGCAGCACGGGGATGAAGCTCGTGGGGATGACCATGCTCGCCGACGGCGGAAAGAGCTGCGGCAGCGGCACCAGCGACCAGGCGAACCCACCCACGAGCTGCGCGGCGAGCGGGCAGAAGATGCCCGCGAGCATGCCGAGCCGCGCCGTGAGGAAGAGCCCTGCGGGGATCATCCACGCCGCGGTCACCGTGTTGGCGAGCGCGCAGAGGAGCATCGCGAGCGTGCCCGCGGCCGTGAGGCCCTGCGAGGAGAACGCCGATCCCGCGAGGTAGATGCCGAAGACCACGAGGTTCGAGAGCGTGCAGAGCGCGAGGCACCAGAGCGCCTTGGCCCACCAGGCGCGCCCGAGCGGGAAGCCCAGGCCCAGAAGCCCCCGCATCCGCGTGCGCGCGTCCGCCCGCGCGACGCACGCCACCACGAGCGAGAGAGCCACGGGCAGGAAGAGCGCGTACCAGTAGTTCCACGCGCTGAAGATCTGCACGCCCCGGTAGGGCATCGAGCCGAGCAGCGGCATCGGCAGCGCCATGAGCACGGCCAGACGAACCGGTGCCGCGTGGCGCGACTTCAGGGCCTCGGCGCGCAGGCCCGCGAGCAGGCCGCCTTTCTCACCCGTCATGCCGCCACCTCCCCGCGCGCTCGACGCCCCTCCCGGCAGACGCTCATGAAGAGCTCCTCAAGGTCCTGCCCGGGCCGAAGCGCATCCTCGTAGGCGAGGCGCCCCCCGCAGATGATGCCGATGGTGTCCGCCATCTGCTGCACCTCGGAGAGGATGTGGCTCGAGACGATCACCGTCGTGCCCGCCGCCGCGAAGCCGCGGATCTGGTCGCGCAGCTCCTCGATGCCGATGGGGTCGAGGCCGTTGGTGGGCTCGTCGAGCACGAGCAGGCGCGGCCGGGCGATCAGCGCCAGCGCGAGCCCCAGGCGCTGCCGCATGCCCATCGAGAAGCGCCCGGCGCGCTTCTTCCCGGTGTCCGCGAGGTCCACGGCGGCGAGCACCTCATCTACGCGGCTCTCGGGAAGGCCCAGCAGCGTGGTGCGCACGCGCAGGTTCTCGCGCGCGGTGAGGTTGGGGTAGAGCGGCGCCTCCTCGATGAGGCTGCCGATTGCGTAGAGGTCCTCGCGGCGCCAGGCGTGCCCGGCAAAGAGGATCTCCCCGACCGTCGGCCGCAGCATCCCGCAGATCATCTTGAGCGTTGTCGACTTGCCGGCGCCGTTGGGGCCGAGCAGCCCGTACACCTCGCCCTCGCGGATATGAAGGCTCACGTCGGCTACGGCGTCCTGCGCCTGGTCGCCACTGCCGAAGCGCTTGGTGAGCCCGCGCGTCTCGAGCATGTAACCCATGGGTTCGTCCTTTCTCTTCCGGGTGCGCGGGCCGAGTCGCCGTGCCCGTGCGCCTTACCTTTCGGGTTCACCATCCATGGTGGGGCGCGTTTCTAACGAAGCTGTAACGGCCGTTGGGCTCTTTTGGCGCCAGCCCTTTTCGACCCGTACGCCACTCATGGTATGTTTATCGCGATAACAAGGACGGAGGTGCCCGTGGCACGCAATAAGTACCCGGAGGAGACGGTCGAGAAGATCAGGGGTGACGGCCCAGCGAGTGTTATTTTGCGAGCTAGGCGCATCGAAAGCGACCTTTCGTGGTATAAACTACTTGCCGGAAGCCGCGGCTTTCAGAGTACGGCTTACGTGTACGTTTAACCTCCGTGGGCGACGGGGTGCCGCAAGGCGTAGAATATCGCCCACCTGTAGGGGCCTGCAGCGATGCGGGCCCCGCTTCGTATGAAGGGGGGGGCGCAACCGATGAAGATCGTATCCATCTCCCAGGACTTCTTCGACCTCGTCGATGGCGACCGCGAGCTCATGCTTAAGCACAATCGCCCCTGCATCGTGGTGGTGAGGCTGCGTTTCCGCGGAAAGCGCAGGGACTTCGCTGTGCCGCTGCGTTCCAACATCGCCCCTAACGTGCCCAAAGACCAGTACTTTGCGTTGCCACCCCGCCCCACGACGCGCCCCGGCTGCCGCCACGGCATCCACTACATCAAGATGTTCCCCATAACCAAGGCCCACCAGCGCCGCTTCAGGACCGAGGGCTCGGCCTACTACGAGACGCTCCAGCGCATCATCGATGGCAACACCAAGCGCATTGTCTCCGAGTGCCAGGCATACCTTGACCGCTACGAGCGCGAGGGAAGGCCTCGCTTTGCCGTCGACATCGACCGCATCGTGGGGCTGCTGGAGGGCGAGAAGTAGGGCATCTCGGCTCAGTCTCGAGCCATGCGGAGTCGCTCCGCATTTTTGAACGCCGCGTGTGCGTCCCAAATACTTGAGAAACAAGCTGTGAAGTGCGGTGGCGCGCCCGTGCCCGTGCATAGCCGTCACCATCAGCGTCTACGCGGCGTCGGCTTCAAGTGGAACTGGCGCCGCTGCTGTATATGGTTTGCCTTGCTGCAAATGGCGATCAATGCCCGCGATGCTTCTGCTTGCGCTTCAACTTTCGCTGCTCGAAGCGCGTCTCCGCCTCATCCGCGCGACGCTGACTTCTTGCTTGAGCCGACTCCCGCTTCATTGCTTCCCGCTGTGCCGCGAGCGCCTGTTGCGCCTTGGTGCTCACCGCGGGCCGTTTAAGGGCTTTCGCTGCCTCGCGAGCGCGCCGCTTGGGGTTCTTCGCGGGCTTGCTTGTTTCGGTGGCCTTGTCGCCGAAGAACGAGAGCTTCTCCCATTCGCTTGTAACGAATCGCAGAATCTCCTCATCGGACGGCTCCGCGCCGAAGACGATGCGGGCGACGCCATACCTTCCGCTCTCGACGTGCTCCGCCAGCCCGACCCAGAATTGACCGTCGTGATATACGGTCAGGGTGGACGACACGCTGATCTGCATGGTTGGTTCCTCCTTTATGTAGATGACCATGCAGAGAAGGGACAACCAAGGAGGCAGGTTACTGATGCGGACTAGCGCACGCCCACGACTACCCGACGGGGACTGTGTTTTCATCTCTGGTGGTTGGATTGTGGCACGTGCGAATGCGCCCGGCATCGCTGCTGACATGGCGCTACTGGGATTCGCTCCTCGATGCATCCTTGTGTACATTGCCTTCTCGGTTTCGAAACTTTAGAAATAATCGAGTTTCGAAACCGAGAAGGAGTGGATTATGGCTTGGGTAGACCGCAATACGTACCGACTCCACCGTGTTGGAGAGGCTGGCCGAGTACATGATGGACAACTCCGGCAACCTCAACTCGCCCAACAACATCGCCAACGTCCTCGACGCCAACAAGGTTCCCACCAACCACGTCATCGTCGGGCGCTACATCTCCTACCTCCGTGACGCCTTCGTCTTCTATGAGGCGAAGCGCTACGACATCAAGGGAAAGAAGTACATCACTAACCGAAGAGGACTCCTCACCGAATTCCCTTGAGATCGGTCGGCATTATCGAGCGTGCGCGTTCTCGTAGGCGCCTTTGATTTCTTCCGGCAAATTGTCGGGAATCAGCGCTTCCAGCCTATCCTCGCTGCCATCTTGAATCGCCTGCTCGTAGTACCAGCATTTGAATCTCAGCATATCCAGCGCACGGTTCATGTTCGCGATTTCCGACTCCATGTGGGCCTTCCGCTCCTCGAACATGGCCTTGCGCTGGGGGTAAGTGGACGGGCCCTCCGCACACCATTCCATGAACAGACGGATGTCCTTGATCTCCATCCCCGCTTTCTTCAGACATTCGATGACCCGAAGCGCCTCGAGTTCCGTATCGCCAAATTGGCGAATGCCGGACGTCCGCTCCAGCCCCGGGAACAATCCCTGCTTGTCGTAATACCGCAGCGTTGAGGCGGGCAAGCCGAACATTTCCGCCACCTGTCCGATTGTGTACATGGCCCCTCCGAATAAATCTCGAATTCATTCCTTGACCTAAAGTTAGGTTTAGGTATTACCTTCATTCTCGTCAATACAAATCGGTAGCGCAAGGGGTGGTCCGTAATGGGCAAAACGGTTTTCGCCGGCGGCGTGAACGGCGTGGGCGAAATCGCTGGGCACCCTGCTCTTGAGCAGGCGCGACGAATGGGCATGGGAATCTAGGCGGGCCACTTGGCCATGCGTAAACAGATTCGTGTCCAGAACCATCGATAGGAGGAAATCGATCATGGCAATTAAACAGACGGCGGGCAGAGACGCCCTGGGGGATTTTGCCCCCAAATTCGCTCAGCTCAATGACGATGTGCTGTTCGGCGAGGTGTGGAGCCGAGAAGATGGGCTTTCCCTTCGAGACCGCAGCGTGGTGACGGTGGTGGCCCTAATGGCGCAGGGGCTGACGGACTCTTCGTTCCAATATCATCTGATGTCCGCAAAGAGCAACGGGGTGACCAGGGCTGAGATAGCGGAAATCCTTACGCATGCGGCGTTTTACGCGGGATGGCCCAAGGCGTGGGCGGCCTTTCGCATGGCGAAGGAGGTCTGGGCGGACGAAGATGACGGCGCCGACGCAAAGGCCCGACACCAAAACGAGATGGCCTTTCCCATCGGTGCCCCCAACGACGCATTTGCGAAGTACTTTATCGGGCAAAGCTACCTCGTGCCCCTTTCCACCGAGCAGGTCGGCATTTACAACGTTACGTTCGAGCCCGGCTGCCGCAACAACTGGCACATCCATCACGCCAAAAGCGGTGGCGGACAGATCCTCGTCTGCGTGGCTGGTCGAGGGTTTTATCAGGAATGGGGCAAACCGGCACAGGAGCTGCGCCCTGGCGATGTAGTAAATATTCCCGCGGGCGTAAAGCATTGGCACGGAGCCGCGCCCGACAGCTGGTTCTCCCATCTCGCGCTGGAGGTTCCGGGTGAGGAGACCTCCAACGAGTGGTTGGAGCCCGTGGACGACGAGGAATACCTTACAGCGACTGACAAGGAGGCTTAAATACCTTCGTCACCCGCGCCGCCGCGAGCAGCGTGCGCAAATCGGCCCGAATCGCCTCCGCCTTGTTTCCGAGCTGCAACGGGGCCGAGTCGCCCGAGATGTTTACGCTCAGTAGGTGCGCATCCGGTAGCTTTGCGGTCATGCTCCAGAACGGGAGCGTGATGATGCCGGGGGTCATCTCGCCCACGCCGAGCTCCAGCAACAGCACGCGGCTACTACCACGCTCGCGCGCGAAGTGCTCATATCGTTCGAGGCCCTTGCGCCATGCCGTGCCCTGCAAAAACGTGTCGTCGCGCACCCACGGCACAAGCTGCCAACCGCAGTGCGGGCATCGGGGGACATTCTCGCTGCGGATCTCGAACCCCGCCATGCCTGCGAGCATGCGCTCGACGTAGGGACTCGCATCGAAGATCTCGTCGCAGCATGGTTGCTTGCACTGAAGGTGTGCGAAGCTTCCCTGATAGTTGCAGGTCCTCTCGGCAGGAAACGTCTTCTCAACCTGGGTGTCCACATTGGTGCTCAGGATGAAGTAATCCTTATGGCCGATGAGGGACCGCAGGTCGAGATAGGGTTGTGAGGCCGGCTCGCGCAGCATGAAATCGATGTATCGCGCGTAGTAGGCCCATTGCTGCTCGAGGCTGGGGTAGAGGTGATAGAAGCCGTCGAAAAGGCTCTTGAAGCCAAAGGCTTTCTGCCAGTCCGCCATTCCGGCACACGTCATGCCCGCATGGTTGTAATGGTTGAACCCGGCGGCGCTCGACATACCCGAGCCGATGCCGACGATGATGGCGTCGGCATCGTCGATGAGGCTTCGAAGCCTCATCGCTTCTCTTTCTAGAGGTGGCATCGAACGATCTCCTCGAAAGCCGGGGTCATATCGCCGTCAACGAGAATTGTCTCGCACGAAGCGTCGGGCGTCAGAGCCTGACTGTAGTTGAACACGATGTAGGTGGCGTGTTCGCAGGCGTTCGCGACCCGAGCGAGCATGCGCTTTATGACGCCGTTGCGCAGCCCCACGCCAAGTTCGAGGATGGCAACCTTGTGGTTGCGATGCGCTTGCACAAGGTGCGCGAGATCTTCGAGCTGCGCCATGGCGAGGGCATCTGGGTGGGCGAGACGCTGCTCGTCAATCGACGTGCACGTACTCCCCTCCGTCTCGAGCACGTGGTTCTCGTTGAACCCTGCGCGTGCGAAGTGCCCGTCAATATTGCATGTGATCACGAAGGTATCAGCGTGCTCCGTAAGATGCCGCAGCCCGTTCATGATTGGGCCGGGCTCATACTCGACATACTCCTTTTGATGGAATCGATCGGCCCATCGGCGTCGCACGTTTGCATCCGGAGAGGTGAGCCCCTGCAGTATGCAGCCGATGCCATCAGCCTGGGCGAGGTCTCCGTACGCTTCTTGGAAATGAGCATCGGCGTAGAAGAGGTTGAGCCCCTCTGCCATGTCGAGCCCGTTGCTGGCGCCGATGATGATAAGATCCGCCTCGGCAAGTGCCTGGCCGATACGAACCGCTTTTATCGTTTCCATGCGCTACCTACCCAGCGTCTTGCGCACGTCGGCGAGCACGTCGGCGATATCGGCACGAACGGCGAGCCCCCGATCCTCGATTGCACGGGGGAGAAACTGCGTCCTGTTGTTCACGGCGATGTAGCCAGCCTGCGGCAACTGCGCCGTGAGGGCCCAGAACGGCTCCTGGATAAACGCAGGCGTCATGCGGCCCACGCCCAGCTCGAGGAAAAGGATCCTCTGCCGCGCGTGCGCGTCGAGCCAGTCGGACACCTTGCGGTACTGCTCCTCGTAGAGCTCGCCCTGCAGGAAGTTGCCGTAGCCGCGAACCCAAGGGAACGCCTCTGCCCCGCAGTGCGGGCAGCGTGGCACGAATTCTGTCGGAACCTCAAGGCCGTCTCCCATGGCCTCTACCATGCGGGAGACCGGCTCGACCGCGTCCCACACCTCGCCGGTGCAACAGTGGGAGCACTGGAAGAAGCGGTGATCGCCTTGGATCTCTGCTACCTTCTCCCAAGGGTAGATTTTCATGAACTGCGTGTCCTGGTTGGTGGTGAGAACGAAGAAGTCTTTCTCGGTAAGAATGGCGTCGAGATCTTTGTAGGGCTCGCGCAGCGGGGCGTTGAGCGTGGTGTCGAGGAAGGTGGCAAGGTAGCCCCAGCGCGACTCGGCGGTGGGCCAGCGGTAGGACGACCCTTCAAAAGCGCCCCTGAAACCGTAGCGCTCGGCGAATTTGCCGAAATGCCTGCGATAGGTCGCGTTGTCTTCGTAGTAGAAGTCGCCGCCGCCCGCCGCGGAGAGCCCAGAGGCCCCGCCTACAAGCACGCAATCGGCTTCATCGATCATGCGGGCAAACGTTTCGATTTGCTGGTCGTAGCGCTCGGGCTCGCGGGCACTCAGTTCATAGGGCGTGCCGCCGGTGCGGTAGGCGGCCTGATGGGAAAACGATTGGTTGGTGAGTTCGATAACGAGCCGCTCGTATAGAGTCACTTGATACTCTCTTTCAACTACAATGAACAGGTGTCTATAAAAAGTATCAGTGTTGATTTGCGTCAGAGCAATGAACAGTTCCGAGCTGCTGTCGATAAACGAGCGGCTTCTGGATATTGTTGAGCGCTGCAATTGGAGGGGCCATGGAATCGGGGAAGATCGATCGTCGCCGACGCTATACGCTTTCGGTCATACGGGAGGCGTTCTTTGCGCTGCTGGCCGAGGTCGGCTTCGCGAAGATGACGGTGGCGGATATTTGCCGCTGTGCCGATATCAACCGCGGCACGTTCTATTTGCACTACGAGGACAAGTTCGCGCTGCTTGATGCACTTATCGACGAGGCCCTGGCGGCGGCGCCCCCGCTTGAGGGAACGGAGGCGGAGGCTCTCTGCCAGCGCCCGCCGGCAAACGATGACTATTATCTGCTCTACTCGGATGACGATGCATACGCCCGGGTGGCACAGCGCGTCGTCGAGCGCGGCGCTGAGCAGATGGTTCCCTCGATCATGGAGGAGACCGGGCTCTCGCGCGAGGACGCCTATCTGCTCTTCGTTCACAACGTCCAGGGAAATCTCGCGGTCAACCGCCTACTCGGTTGGAGGCGAGGGCCCGAGTTCGCCCACGCCCAGGAGCTGCTCAGCGCCTATTCCGAAGGGGGCATGCGGGCGGTATCGGCCCCTTGCACACCGATCGCGAATTAGAACATGATAGCGTCGTCGGCCGTGAAGGCATCAAGGGATCCCTGCTTGACCTGAATGCAGACGTATGTGATGCCCGAGTCGGATGCGGCGCGGAACTGACGGTGTGCGGCGGGGGAAATGCGCAGCCAGTCGCCGGCTGCAAGCTCGATTTCCTCACCGTCGATCGTGACCGAGCCGGCGCCTTCGAGCACGCCATAGATTTCCTCGTTTTCCTTGTGTGCATGGACGAACGGAACGCCAGCGCCGGCGGGAAGATTGTTGACACTCACCTCTGCCCCGGTAAGCCCGAGCACTTCGTGCAGCTCGACACGGCTCTCATTACCGATGTGGGTCCTTGCATAATTAGCCATAATGGTTCCTCTCTTGGGGTTGATGTACCTTGCAGGCATCTCCTGCGTGAGTTATATTCAACGCGAAGGCGAATGCAAATACGAGTACGCACATATTTGTAACTGCGTACTTTTTTGTGAAACCGGTATGGTCAAGGAGGTTGGGTCTCCCGTGATGGCGAAAGAGGAGCTTCCGGAGTGTCCGGTCGCAACGGCGGTAACGCTCATTGGCGGCAAGTGGAAGCTGCTCATTATCCGTAACTTGCGCGTACGCCCTTGGCGTTTCAACGAGTTGCGCCGCGACCTCGAGGGGATCTCTCAGAAGGTGCTTACCGACAGCCTGCGGCAGATGGAGGATGATGGGCTGGTCTTTCGCCATGACTATGGCGAGAATCCTCCCCGCGTTGAGTATGGCCTTACCGAGCTCGGCCGCCAGATGATGCCCATCATGGACTCGCTCGCAGACTTCGGCGCTTATTACAAGACGGTCGTTTCGTAGCGGACACGCTGCTTAGGGGGCGGAGAACCGCTACGAGTACGGTAGCGGTACTCCTACGGCCGCTGTCGTTCCCGCAGGATTAGAGCGGAAGGAGACTGCAATGGGGTCGTCCGCCCCACAAGAAGGCCCTCTCTTCCCGGTATGGCGCCGACATGCGCACGCCGGCTCAAACTGCTCGATGCGCGAAGTGTTGTTATGGCTTCACTCAGCCTGCGGACGCCCAATCATCCGTGCACCACATTCTGCCCATGTGCATGGGCGGCTGCCCCCACCGCCATATGGTCTCCGGCGAGCGCCGTTGCCCCTGGTTCAAAGACGACCCCGATGCCTACGTCCTCGCCAAAACTCGCGACGCCCGTAAGAGCCGCCAATAAAACCTCCGGCCCTGCTTGGCCCTGGGAATAAACGTCAGACTTGCCCGATTCACGCTTCGCGCAAGGGCCGTTCTACTTCCCAAACCTGATCTGTCTGTCGCACAGCTCAAGGGAGCCTGGGATACCTCTTTGATATCTTCCACGAACTACTGGAGTGCGGCACAGTCGGATGACTGGACCGTTTTCGTTGGAGCTTGGTTGTTTGCCTGTGTGAATGGCGTATTTGCTTTAGCTAGCGGTTGCGACGCCTTGTTGCGGAAATGCTAACTGATGCAACTACGCCACCGGCAACACTCAGGGCGACTGCTATCGCGCCGTTGTCGCCCGTAGCGGGTAGGGTGGTCCTGGCTGGTTTAGCTGCCGTTACTGCCTTGGTGGAAACGGGATTTGCCGCGGGCTTTTCTGTCTTGGGCTGCGGTGTGGGCTCGGGCTTGGTTTCCGGTTCGGGTTTGACCTCTGGGATCGGCTTAACACTTGGATCGGGTTTGGAACCGCTCGTATCGGTTGCAATCAAGTGCACGTCACTGTCGAAGATGTAACGGATGTAGTAATCGTGCCGCGTCTCGTGCATAATCCCTTGCCCGCTGTCGAAGTCACGGTCAACGTGTGTGCCAAGGTGGGCTGAGCTGTTGAGGTTCAGCCTGTAAGGGATTTGGTCGTCGGCGTAACTGCCTGTAAAGACTACGGTTGCTCTAACGTGATTGTCGATCATGGTCAGGGCAATAGAGACGCTGGCCTCTTTGGGGTTCTCGGTTTTTATAAGGCCTTCGGTATCGGTGTCGATCTTGAAGAGAAGGACGGTGTCGTTAAGCCCGTAGATGAAGTCTTCGGGTTTGTCGGGGAAATCGTATACAAACGCCTCATTCTGGACCAACATAAAGGCAGGAGGGAGCTCCAGGTCATAGTTATGGTCGACAACGGTGGTAGCTGTGAGGCTGCCTTCCGCGTTGGCTTCGTCGCAGGTAATGGGTGCTGCGACATCGGTTTCGGGCATTTCTGTCGCCAGTGCTGCGCAGGGTAGCAAAAGCAGTCCTGCCACAAGAATGCTTACTCCGAAGGCGGCGATTCTGGCGTCTGCATGACGCTTGACGTCGCGGATAGACAGGCCAGTCCGTTTGTTATGGGTCTGCGGTGCAACATGCTGTCCATACATAAGACACTCCTTGTTCGTAGGCCGGTTTCCGCGGATCTATATTGCGCCTGGCCGATGCGGCTAGGCTCTTTCACGCGAACGCTTATGCGAGCAGGGAGAAAGCTCAAGCTAATTTTCTCACAGTCGATACTTTGCGAGCAACGATTTGCTGTTCAATTCTCGGAGAGAAAATCAAGGTGGCCGAGGAGTTATCAGGCAATGAGATTGTGTCTAGAGAACACGAACGAGAGATGCGATCTACAGACGACTGAATAGCTCTATCCGTTTTGGTTACAACGAAATGTATGCCGCGCGCCTGCGGCATGAAGAAGGGAGATTCTTATGAATATCGTTGTATTGAGCGGTAGCCCGCGCAAGGGCGCCAATACCGACACCATGGTCGAGGCGTTTGCCGAGACCGCGCGCGAGGCCGGCCATACGGTCGAGGTCATCCGCGTTGCCGGCAAGAAGATTGCTGGTTGCCTGGGGTGTCAGTACTGCTTTGCCCATGAGGGTGCCTGCGTGCAGAAGGACGACATGGCCGGTGTGCTCGAGACACTGAAAGGCGCCGATATGGTTGTCTTCGCTTCGCCTATCTACTGGTTTGATATCACTGCGCAGGAGAAGGCCGCCATCGACCGCCTGTATGCCTTCGGTGCTACGGGCTTCCCGTTCACCAAGACGGCCCTTTTGCTCGATAGCCATAGCGAGGGCGTCTATGATGCGGCGATCGCTATGTACAAGTCAACCTGTGCGTACTGCAAGTGGGAGGACCAGGGCATTGTCACCATCAGCGGTATGACCGAGCGTGACAGCATGGTCTCCTCGCCCAAGTTGGAAGAGGTGCGAGAGCTCGCTCGCAAACTCGCCTAAGGACAAGAAGAACGCATGGCAATCAGCGTTGGCGGAAAGCCTACTTCCCTTACCAAGAGGATTACTGATTGCCATGCGTTGATGTCCTTATGGACAATCTCCGCGTGCTAGGAGACTTTCTCGCTCAGGAACTCCCTGAATGCGGGGATGTCAAAGCCAACGAGACCACGCCCACGTTCCCCGATGACGCCGTCCTCGAGAAGGCGGCGTTTGTATTGGCTTGCGTAGTTGCTGGCGACGCCCATGCGTTTGGCTATCTCCGAGACCCTGCTGGGGCCAGAATCGGGCAGCATCGCGAGTAAAAACTCAATGTCTTTATCGGAAAGCTCTCGATAGGTCGTTTCGAGAATGCGATCACGCAGCTCCATGCGTGCGAGTAGGGAACCCTGCTGGACATCGGATGCACTGATTTGGGGCGAGTTCTCCGAAACATCCCAAGTGCGATATCCGACGAGCTGCATCATGTAGGGGAATCCGTCGACGGCCTTCACAGCATTCTCGAGCGCTTCTGGTGTGATTGAACGTCCTCCGGCCTCAACGGTTTTGCGAAACGCGTTTGCAATTTCAACGTCAGTGATTCGTCCTAACTGATGATATTGGGAACGCCTGAGGAACGAGACGGAATCGTTACGCAGCAACGCCGATACTTTGTAGGGCAGTCCTGCCATGAGTAGGGCAACTTTTTTACCTTCGCGTACAAAGTGCTGGTAAACAGAGGCAAATTGAAGCATTTCTTCGAGATCGACGGTGACTTCATCGATGGTAATGAGAAGTCCGATGTCATGTTTTTCGAGTTGCTTAAAGATGCCATTCATGCGCGTGCGCCAGTTGCCCTGAGCCTCTTGAGCATATGTCCAATCGATGCCCACTGGACCAATTTGAACGCCGTTTATGCGCGCATGAGGCTGTGAGAGGTAGCTATCTGCGGCTTCTTTGGTTCGCTCGATAATATCTTCGAGCATGCCTGGCATGGCGGAGACATTTGCTGCGATCCAACCGTGTTCAAGCGCCGTTTCTGAAAGGAGCGAGAGAAGCGCCGTCTTGCCCGTTCCCCTTGCGCCCGTAAAAATAGTCGACAGGTTTGGATCTCCCGGGCCGTTGATAAAACCACGGTTGATGTCACGCAGAATATGCTCGCGACCCGCTAGAAAGGGAGGGACGCTTCCGAACGTCGGGGTAAAGGGGTTCTTGCTGTACTCCATGGTGACTCCTTTGCAAGTTTTGCTAATTTTTGCAAGTTTTGCTAATTTTTGCAAGTTTTGCTAACAGCTGACCAAAGGGCATCGAAGCAGTGACGCTGACATTTTTTACGCAGAAAAATAAGCAGAAATCAATTTATCTGCGTTAAAAAATAGTTGAGAAGAAAAACGACGAGTCCCGGGCGCAATGCCGTTGCGTTCCGGGCCTCGTCGCTTTGAGAAGTATCTAACGGTCTCGTTGCCGTGGCACCTAGTCAAACAGGCTCGGCATGTCGTTTTCCTTCATGAGGGCACCGGCAGAAGGCAGGCTCTGTGCGGTGAACTTCTCGGCCGAGACGCCGGCGCCAAGAATCTCCTCGGTTGTGCCGACGGTGGTGACCGAGCGGCCCTTCTTAGCCGTAAAGGCCTGGACGCCCTGCGTGTTGGTGGTCGTCTTGGTCTTGAGCAACGACGTGTTGAAGTTCATCAGGCGATAGTCGCTCGAGACCAGTGCAATATCGCGATCTTCCTTGAGCACCTGGGCATACAGCAGTTTGCTGCCGCCGTAGATGGCGTTCTTAAGGCGCTTGCGGTTGGTCTTGGTAACGTATCCGGCAAGTGCGACGCGCACCACACGACCGTTCTCAAAGACAAACAGCACGTCGGCCTTGTAGTCCTCGGGGTCGATGACCCAGATGACACCCTCGTCGGGTTCCATCTCAAGATCGGTCGGCAGGTACGAGCCCAGCTGGGCCGACTTGGTGTCCTCAAACGCCGCAACCTTGCACTTGTACACCTGGCTCTTGTTGGTAAAGACCAGCAGCTCGTGGGTGTTGGAGGACGGGAACTCGATAAAGGGTTTGTCGCCGTCCTTGTACTTGAGCGTGGTCGCCTTCTTGAGTACGCGGTCCGTCATCTTCTTAAGGTAGCCATCGCGCGAGAGCATGATGGTGACCGGGTACTCCTCGACCTCGGGTTCCAAGCTCACCTCGATGACCTCATGGGGCTCGATCCTGCCCGTGCGACGCGGCATCACATATTTCTTGTTGACCGCGGCCAACTCGTCGCTGATGACCTTCTTGATGTTGTCTTCGCTCGAGAGAATCTCCTCCAGCTCGGCAATTTCGCCCTCAAGCTTTGCAATGTCCTTGGTGCGGTTGAGGATGTACTCCTCGTTGATGTTGCGAAGCTTGAGCTCGGCAACAAACTCGGCCTGGGTCTCGTCGATGTCGAAACCCTTCATAAGATTGGGCACGACCTCGGCTTCGAGCTTGGTGCCGCGGATGATGGCGATGGCCTTGTCGATGTCGAGCAGAATTGCCTCAAGGCCGTGCAGCAGGTGCAGGCGCTCGGACTTTTTGCCCAGGTCAAAGTTAATGCGGCGGCGCGTGGACTCAATACGCCACTTGACCCACTCGTGCAGAATCTGGCGCACGCCCATAACACGGGGATAGCCGTCGACGAGCACGTTGAAGTTGCACGAGAACGAATCCTGCAGCGTGGTCGAGCGATAGAGCTTGGCCATGAGCTTGTCGGGGTCGACGCCGCGCTTAAGGTCGATGGCGATACGCAGACCCGAGAGGTCGGTCTCATCGCGGATATCGGCGATCTCCTTGACCTTGCCCTCTTTGGAGAGCTTGACGATGCGTTCGATGATGACATCGGTCTTGGTGGTGTAGGGGATCTCGTAGACCTCGATGATGCGCTCTTCGGGAATCCAGCGCCAGCGGGAGCGGATCTGGAAGCTGCCAAGGCCGGTCTCGATAATCTTTTCCATCTCCTCGCGGCGGTAGATAATTTCGCCGCCGGTCGAGAAGTCGGGCATGGGCATGTACTCGAGCAGGTCGCAGTCGGGATCCTGCAGGTAGTGCATGGTGGCGGTGCAGACCTCGTTGAGGTTGAAACCGCAGATGTCGGACGCCATGGCGACGCCGATGCCCTTGTTGGCCGAGACAAGGATGTTGGGGAACGTGGTGGGCAGCAAACGCGGCTCCTTCATGGCGCCGTCGTAGCTGTCGACAAAGTCGACCGGGTCCTTGTCGATGTCCTTGAAGATCTCGGCGCTGATGGGGGAGAGCTTGGCCTCGGTATAACGCGAGGCGGCGTAGCTCAGATCGCCCGAATAGTACTTGCCAAAGTTGCCCTTCGACTCCACGAAGGGCGCAAGCAGTGCCTCGTTGCCCGTCGCCAGGCGCACCATCGTCTCGTAGATCGCGGCATCGCCGTGCGGGTTGAGCTTCATGGTTTGCCCCACGATGTTGGCGCTCTTCTGGCGCTCGCCCTTGAGCAGACCCATCTTGTACATGGTGTAGAGCAGCTTGCGGTGCGAGGGCTTAAAGCCGTCGATCTCGGGGAACGCACGCGAGACGTTGACGCTCATGGCGTAGGGCATGTAGTTGACCTCGAGCGTCTGCGTGATCGGCTGGTCGGTGACCTCGGAGTGCAGGCCGATGACGTTTTCGGCGTTGACCTGCTTTTTCTTTGGCTGGTTCTTCGTCTTCTTCTTTGCCACGATTTCCTCTTGAACTTCTTATGGGCCGTCGTTATCGATTTGCTGCTACTGCAGGTCCAGCTGGTCCAGGTATTCCTTGCCGTGCTCGGAGATATGGCGCTTGCGGCCTGCCTCGTCGTTGCCAAGCAAAAGGTTGAACATGGTTTCCATCTTGGTGACGTCCTCGGGCTCCACCTTGATCAGGCGGCGCGTCTCGGGGTTCATGGTGGTGAGCCACATCATGTCCGGATCGTTCTCACCAAGACCCTTGGAGCGGTTGATCGAGCACTTTTGGTCGCCGATCTCCTTAAGGATGCCGTTCTTCTCGAGCTCGGTGTAGGCAAAGTAGGTCTTCTCTTTGCAGTTGATCTCGTAGAGCGGCGACTCGGCGATATACACGTAGCCCTCGTCGATAAGCGTGGGCACCAGGCGATAGAGCATGGTGAGCACGAGCGTGCGGATGTGATAACCGTCGACGTCGGCGTCCGTACAGATGATGACCTTGTTCCAGTTGAGGTTGTCCAGGTCAAAGGCGCCCAGGTTCTTGATGCGCTTGTCCTTGATCTCCACACCGCAGCCCAGCACGCGCATAAGGTCCATGATGATGTCGGACTTAAAGATGCGCGGATAATCCTCCTTCAGGCAGTTGAGGATCTTACCTCGGACGGGCATGACGCCCTGGAACTCGGCATCGCGCGAGGTGCGAATGGCGCCTGCTGCCGAGTCGCCCTCTACGATGTAGATCTCGCGACGGTTCTTGTCCTTGGAGCGGCAGTCGATGAACTTCTGCACGCGGTTGGCCATATCGGTCTTCTGCTGCAGGTTGGTCTTGATGCTCTGGCGCGTCTTCTCGGCATTCTCGCGTGAACGCTTGTTGATGAGCACCTGCTCCATAATCTTATTGGCGGCGTCCTTGTTCTCGATCAAGTAGGTCGAGAGGCGCTCCTTAAAGAAGGCAGTCATGGCCTGCTGGATAAAGCGGTTGTTGATGGCCTTCTTAGTCTGGTTTTCGTAAGACGTCTGGGTGGAGAAGCAGTTGGTCACTAGTACCAGACAGTCCTGGACGTCCTGCCACTTAATGCCGCTCTCGTTTTTGTTGTATTTGCCCTGTTGCTTAATGTAGGCATCGATGGCGCTGGTCAAAGCGCTGCGGGCGGCCTTCTCGGGCGAACCGCCGTTCTCGAGCCACGATGAGTTGTGGTAGTACTCCTGCATCATGAAGGTGCGCGAGAAGCACATGCATGCGGTGATTTTTACGTTGTAATCGGGCAGGTCCTCGCGATCGCGACCGCGACGGTCGGCCTCGATAAAGAAGGGCTCGGTAAGGTAGTCGGTACCGACCTTCTCGAGCACGTAGTCCTCGATGCCCTTGGGATAGCAAAAATCCTCTTCGGAAAACTCACCATCGTCGCCCTCGATGTGCAGGCGGAAGGTCACGTTGGCGTTGACCACGGCCTGACGGCGCATGGTCTCGCGATACCAATCGTGGGGGATACTGATGGAGGTAAAGACCTCAAGATCGGGACGCCACTTGATGGTGGTACCGGTGCGGTTCTCGTCGCTGGGCTCAATCTCGAGCGCCTTCTTTTTGGCGCCGACGACCTTGCCCTTCTTAAAGTGCAGGGAGTACTTGTTGCCGTCGCGCCAAACCGTGACGTCCATGTACTCGGAGGCGTACTGAGTCGCACAGGAGCCCAGGCCGTTGGTGCCGAGCGAGAAATCGTAGTCGCCGCCCTGGTTGTTGTTATACTTGCCGCCGGCGTAGAGTTCGCAAAAGACGAGCTCCCAGTTAAAACGCTTCTCGGAAGGGTTCCAGTCGAGCGGGCAGCCACGGCCATTGTCCTCTACCTGAATGGAGCCATCGCGAAAGGCGGTAAGGGTGATGAGCTTGCCGTAGCCCTGGCGCGCCTCGTCAACGGCGTTGGACAGGATCTCGAAGGCGGCATGTGCGCAGCCGTCGAGCCCGTCCGAGCCAAAGATGACGGCGGGGCGCAGGCGTACGCGCTCCTCGTCCTTGAGCTGGCGGATACTGTCGTTACCATAGTTTGCGGTGTTTTTTGCCATACTCGCTCTCTCGGTGCTCCTTTGCTGCGTTTAAGTCATATAGATAGTCAAGGTAGCATAGCCCAGCCCACAGACGATTCCAACCAACACGAAATCCATCGAACAATCGTTCGATTAGATAATGAATGCTTGGAATGCGGGAGGGACCTGTCCTGTCCTATCCAAACATCTGCGGCAGGTCGATGAAGACGGTTCGATCGCTTTCGCCAGCTTCGAAGCCCGAACGGGAGAAGAATCCATAGCGATGGCACTTGAGCCCCGTTGCCTCGACTTGGGTGATTTCCTCGTCGACCATTTTTTGCGTGACGGGGGATTTGCGGAACTTTGCTTCGTAGAATGCGTAGCCCTCGGGGTCTTGCGTTACCACATCGAATTCGCCGCTCGTTTTGTTTGCGGGATCGTCGTACCAGTACTTGCCTATGGCGTCGAAAGCCGGTTCGATCTTGCCGGTCCTGTTCTGCCGCACGAGGTATTGACGGCAGATCTCCTCGAACATATGAGGAACGTAGTTTTCCTCGAAGTCTTGGGAGACGTGACGATCATAGAAGACTTCCGGGTCGAGCAGCTGACGTGCTGAGGCATTGCGGAAAACATAGCGATAGTAAAAGAGCGAAAGCGGATCCACTACAAAGTAGCCAGACTTGCGCTTGTTCGTAGGGTCGTTGATGGGTGCACGCTTTTGGACGATTTCGAGTGACATGAGCTTGTCGAGCACGTCTGCCATGGCCGGACCGCTCGAGACGTGCGACTGTGCCAGCACGTCCCCCCAACGGGAGTAACCTTGTGCGAGAGCCCCGAAAACTTCGTTGGCGTTGGTCATCTTCGAGATCTCGGCGTTGAGATAGGACGGCACCTCGCTTTCTAAGCGGGCGCCAGGTTCCGTGACGAGCTCGATGATGTTGTCGCGTACGCTTTGGGATTGATCGATGAGGCGATTGTAAAAGGGGATGCCGCCAAAAACGCTATAGAGCCGCACCTTGTCCTCGGGCGAGAACGCGGGATAGAACTTCGCAGCGTCAAAGTAATCCATGGGCTTAAGCTCAAGTGCGAGATCAATTCGCCCGTAGAGGGGGCTTTCATGCTCGATGAGGGATTTCATAATCTCAACGTAGGAGCCGCACAGGACAATGTTTAAACGTGAGTCTTCCCTGTGGGCGTCGATTGAGGTCTGAAGAATGCTGTCTAAGCCTTTAACCGCATCTCTCAAGTAGGGGTATTCGTCGAGAACGAGGGTAGTGTTCTTGTCTTTGGCTTGGGCAAACAGAAATTCGATGAGCTCGCGGATGCCTGTGAAGGCGAGCGGAGGAAAGCTCAGCGCTTCAGCAACAAGGACGGACAGACTCTCGAGGTTGTCTGCCTCGGAGGTTTGGCGGCACTCGTAATAGACCGTTGCGACGTCTGACAAATCCGTTAGCGCCTGCTTGATGAGCTCACTTTTTCCGACGCGACGCCTGCCGTAAATGAGAACATTGCGCTGCTCGGGTGCTTTGAGCGTTTTCTTAATACGGGCGAGTTCACGCTCCCTGCCAATGAATTCCACTTACTCGGTTCCTTCCGACTCGGTTTTGTCCGAGTTAATTGTATCGCATGAATCAGTTTATGCTCGAGTTTACTCGGACAAAACCGAGTCGGTTCTGTCCGAGTAAGTTTGAATAGTGAACCGAAGTTGTAATGTCCGCATGGCGATGACGAATATGGTTTTCATAATGACAGATATAGTTGACATCTTCTGATGGATGCAATATATTTCTGTCATGTTGCAACGGATATCTGTCCATTACTACGAAAGGAAATCCATGCCGGGCAAAAAGAACCTACGCATGAAGGCGGCGCGCGCGGCGGTTGGCCTTTCGCAAGCTGACTTGGCCGAGGCCGTGGGCGTTACGCGCCAGACCATCGGCCTGATCGAGGCGGGCGGCTACAACCCCACGCTCAATTTGTGCGTGGCGATCTGCAAAGCGCTACGCGTTACGTTGAACGATCTGTTTTGGGAAGACGGGATCGACGTCGACCCTAACGCTCTTTAGGAGTTCGCTATGAAATTTGAAGATTTAAAACTCGTGCAAAAGTGGCGTGAATATGCCGGCCCAAAGGATGAGCGCCTGGAGGCTGAGAGCGCGAAGATCTACAAGATTGGTTTCGTGCTGCTTTCGTTTGGCATGTTGATGATATTTTTCTACCAGTTTATAGCTCGACAGGTTGCGTGGGTTCACAGCGACGCCAGTGAAATGCCGCATGGTTTTGCAACGCCGTTCGAGGCAGCCATGTATTTGTGGCTCGTTCTCGTGATGTTGATTTGCGCAGGACTGCAAACGCGGAAGGGCTATGTCGATACCAATCGTTTTGGGCAAACCGAGCATCTTCCTGTTGGATATTTCCTACTTCTCAGCGGTCTTAGCGGCGCCGCGTTCGCGCTTGTTATTGCCGCAATGCGCTGTATCGCTGAGGCGCAGATCGTACCGCTCGAAAGCGTCTTTTGGTTGGCGAACCTGGCCACGGGCGTGTTCTGCGGTGCGACGATTTTCGCGGCCACGTTTGCTGGCCTGTGCGCAACGTTTTTCACGGCGAAAAGACGCCGTGCCAAGCTCGAGGCAGAACTCGACTCCTCTGACGATATCTAATGCGTAATGGGCTGGCTCTGGGTATCCAGAACCAGCCCATTTGATGTTCGATGAGCCGAGTCGACGTCTCTCACAAAAGTAACTAGGAGCTAGCGAGGCCTATCCGAATTGGCCTCATTGGCGGTGTCGATCTCGAGCGCCGTGCGGCGGGCACTGTAGGCGACGAGGCCGGCGCCTGCCGCGGCGAGTGCTGCAGCGGCTGCCGTGAGGGGAACGTTGGCATCGCCCGTGCCCGCAAGCGCGCCCGCTTTTCCGGAGCGCTTGTTATTGCCGTGGTCCTTGCCACTGCCGGAGCTGCTTCCGCCGGAGCCGCCGCCCTCGTCAGTACCGCCGCCACTTGAGCCACCATCGCCGTCCGCCGTCATCGGGGCGTCGTGAAGCCCTGTGGCGTCCGCGCTGTCGCATACGCCGACCTGAACTTCTGAGCGTTCGCATGCCGCGTCGGGCACGTGGAGCTCATGCAGTACAGCACCCAGCGCCGAGTTCGCGCCCGGTCGAATTTCTTCGAGCGTTACGGGATCGAGCGCCACCAGATTACGCGCCTTCGCATACAGCGTTACGCGTTTGCCCACTTCGTCGCTCCAACTCTCGGGGATGGCGAAGCTCATACGGAACTGTGCCGTGCAACCCGGTGCCAGCACGGCGTTGCCGTTGTCGGCTACCAGCGGGTGCGTTGCAAAACGTGCGCCCAGCGTCTCGAGCGCGTACTTCACGTGTGCCATATCGTTGGCCGAAGCGTCCTCGGCAAGCTCTGGATCGTAGATCGAAGCCATGCGTGCGTTCACTCCGAATCCGATGGATGCGCTGGAGAACGGCTGGCTGGAGCCCTCTCGGTACAGATCGATCGTGCCGGCGGTCAGTAAGGTGTTGCCGTCGTTTCGCACCGTGACCATGAAGGATTCGCCTGCTGCTCCGGGCACCACCGCGCCCGAGGTAGCAACGGCGCCCGTCGGAGTGGCACACGCCACCAAGGGCACTTCGATGTCGTGCAGCTCTGCCTCGCTCTTCTCCGCGCTCACAATGTGCGTGGCGAGCGCGGAGAGCATGCCTCCCGACGTCAAAAATGTCGTTATCTGATCGACGGGATGGTCCAGCTCGCACATCACAAACGGCTCCGTGAACAGATCGCCCGCCAAGGTGCTGGCGAAGATGCGGAAGTGCTTGCCCATCACTGCAACCGGGTTGCCTTCTTCGTCGTAGGTTTGTCCCACCTTGCCATCGGTGTTCTCTACATAGAGCACGCACCTGCCGTTGTTGCTTACGCTAAACGATGCCGGGCCACAGCCTGCGGCACCCACGGGCTGCGTTGCAAATGCCGATGCGCCTCGCGTCCACGTAACATGCTGCAGCTGCTCGTTGACAGTTGCCAAAAAGCCCGTGTGCTGCGGCCACGGCACCGCGTGGGGTACTGTGGCATCTGGCGACATAACGCCCCAGCCCGCGATGGACTGGCCGATCACGGCGTACGATGCGCAGCCGCAACCGTCTGCGGTCTCGTATGCAACGGGCACCACCATTTTGCCGTTGATATTCTCGGGCTCACCCAGCTCGATGCTCGACGGTGCTTGCGGAAAGCGGAGAACTTGGCGGAACGTCAGGCTGTCGCCCGAAACGTCCGACCATAGGGTAAAGCACTCCAGCGCAACCTCAGCCTCGCTGCCGAGCGTCTTTTCTGCGGTGGTTCCGCGGCGGTGGAGGTAGGCGCCCGACAGGCGCCCGTCGACAAGTGTCTTGCCCACCGTGATGCGTGGGCACTGCAGGCAATGGTAGCCATCCTCCTGAAGGCGGCCGCGCGAGATGCTGCGCCACGACGTGTGCGATATCACGCGAACTCCGTCGTTGCTTATGCGCAGGCGCACAACGGACAGTATGCCGGATGTGCTCGCCGTATCGAAAAGGGTGTTGTCGCCGGCGGGGCGCTCGCCCGAGACCAGCAGCACGTAGGCGTCCTGGTTTCCTCTTCCGTCCGTATATTCCACTACGTCGAAGTCGTAATCGTATATGCTGTCGCGCTCCACGTCGCCCTCGCCAAACCCAAGGGGAAAGTCCACAGGCGTGGGAGCGGACCACGTTCCGTTTGCCTTTGTGTGTACCACCAGGCGCGAGCGACCATTGTCGCCGTAGCGCACCGAGGCGATACGGAACAGGCATTCTACGCCGGCAATCATTGCCAGCTTCATGTGGGCTTCGCTGAGCACGCCAGCAAACAGCACGTTGTCGCTCGAGGGCTTGATGCCGCCACGCTCGTCTTCCGATACACCAGCAGAATTGGCGTTGGGGTCCGCAGCGGCGTCCTTCGCCTGCCCGATATAGGTGTACTTATACATCGTCGCGGCGTTTTCGTCGTTCTCTATCAGTGCATGGACGAAATGCTCGATCTGTCCTGTGTCGTCGCTTTCTGCATCCGCCTCGAGCTCAATGCGCGTGACCGCTTGATCCCAATCGCGCACGACGGGCGCGACGTTTACGACAGCGGCCTTAACCTCGGCGCGTGCGAGCAGCTCGGCGTTGGTGACGATGGTGGCCGATGCGATAAATTGCGGCACGCCGCCCGCCTCGATGTTGCCGGCCGAGCCGAAGCGGGCATCCAGCGTGTAAGGCGTATCTCCACCCAATGCGAGCTCAGAGCGCTGGAGCACATACTGGTTGCCATTGTTCACCGACATATTCCACGAATCGAGGAGTGTGGGCCACGACCCCGACCAAGCCTTGGTGGTCCACTTGAACATTACGAACTGGAGTATCACATCGACATCGACGTCTGCACCCACGCGCAGCCGCGGAAGCTGGTGCCCGTCCGCCTTCTCGTACCCAATGAACAGGGTGAGGGATGCGGCGCCACGCACGGCAGACGAGGCGACGCCTGCAACGCCGGCGCCAAAGGTGACGGCAAGCCCGATCTGGATAGTGAATGAGCCCGAGGTGTTTGAATAGTCGAGCGAAATGTTCTTGAAAAACGCCGCGCCGCTGCCGTGCGTGTGGGCACCCACGGCGAGCGCCAGCTTCGCCAGCACCCAGGGGTTGACGTTTAGGAAAAACGGCACCGGTCCTAGGGTAAACTGTTCTGTCCAATTGAGGTCGGTTCTTACCTGGAAGAGGGCCTTAATATTGCCGTATGCGGGGTCGTTGTTGTTACCCCAGGTTTTGCCCACCCAATCGTAGGCGAGCGAGCCGTACACCTGTGTTGCGATATCCATCGTGAATAGCAGCGTGCAATGGTGGCGAAGGAGCTTGGTGTTTCTTGGATCGGTGCCCGAACCGGCACTCATGCTCTTGTACTGATTCCACTTCCCCTCCATCTCGTCGAGGTAGCGGTTTGCCTGCTTGGCGCCCGACTCACGCGGTGACTTCTTCCAGTATTCAGGATCAGGGTTGCCCGAATCGTTCATATAGCTGGCTGGTTTGTATCCTCCGCCAAACAGTACGTACCCGGCAAACGAGAAATCGAACAAAATGGGGAACGAGGGCATCCAACACGTGAACTTATTGCCGCCGATGCCGGGAAACGCCGCGGGGAAATCAAACGGAGTGATCTCTTGGTCCATGGTAGTGGGGACGATAGTGGTCGATCCGGATTCCGCCTTTGCCGCCGGCGCGGTAACAACGGCCATAGGGGATGAGAGCGTGTAGGTTTTGCCCTGGTAGTCGAGGACAAAGCGCAGCTTGCACCCTTCTTCCAGAAGGCCCGAAGCTGCATCAAGGAACGTGTCTTCAAGCGTGAACGTTGCCAGATTATCCGCACCCGATGCGCTGGCCTTGACTTGGCCAATCTGCGTGAAGGTTTCGGGTGAGCTGCCCGCGGCAGGCGTCACTTTGTTGATGCGCAGCGTTGCCTGTCCACCCTGTGGCAGATGTGCCTGCACGGTAAAGGCGTGCGTATCGGGCTGCTCGTTTGCCGTGTCGTCCTTCGGCAATGTCATGAACGTGGCTTCAGCGTACTGGATGTCCCATTCGTCGAATGTGAGCTGGCGGAAGTACGGCTCGCCGTCGGAAAGCGGACGCGTGGGCGCGGTTATGGCGGTGCCGCCCTGGATACGCGCAAGGGGAATCTCGACATCACGGTAGCCCGCCATGCTAATGGAGATGCCGCCGTTAAAGTCGTACGCGTCGAGAAGCGTTGCCTCGTCCACGTAGCCTTCCGAAAGAGGCGCGACCTCAAAGATGGCCGTGCCCTCGTCGTCGGTAGTGGCGGAGAGCTGCTTGCCCGCGGCATAACGCGACGCGAGCGTGACCTGGGCTCCCTTGATGGGCATATTCTTGTTGGCGACGTCGATCACAACCACACCAAACATGGTGCGCGAGAGCACCAGGACCTTGAAGGGGTCTTCTTCGTCGGCATAGGCCGCGGTGGGCGCGAACGGCAGCAGGAAGGCATTTTCGCTTCCCGGCACGCGAGGCAACATAATGCTCGCTAGCGAGGATGTTCCGGCGATAAGTAGCGAACGGCGATCAAGCATTTTGGGCTCCCATCCCGCAAATTTCGGTGGAAATAATCCAATTTTGCGAGAAGGTGCCCCGTGGCGGTAGTGCCGTTCGAGGGTCAAAATGTCCAATTTGAGCGCGCGAAAGCGCTAGGCCCCCGGAGTGCTTTCGATACGCCGGGCAGTCTGGCCGCTAGCGCAACATGTGGGCAACCAGCTCGGCGCGAGTTCCGATACCAAGCTTGGCATACACTCCTGATAGGCGGTTTTTGACGGTGCCCGGCGATACTCCCATATGGCGTGCGATTTCGGCGTTGGTCCACCCGCGACAGGCGAGCATGGCCATGGTGAATTCCGTGGTCGTCAGGTCGTCAGCCACGTCCTCGCCCGAATCGGGGTTGTGGATGCGCCGCCAGCCGTAGCTGAATCGATACGTAATCTCGATGATGCGTGCGAAGTCGTCAGGGTATTGCGTTTTTAGACACGCCTCGATAAGCCCCTGCAAAAGGCCGTGGTGCTCGCCGATAAGTTCGACAAGGCCGTCGGGGCGCGCAACGTTCCAAGCAGCTCCGAAGTGCGTTTTTGCGGCGTCGATGTCCTTGAGGCTCATGCATGCCATGGAAGCTGCCAGGTGCAGGAACAGCTCCGAGATGGGATAGCTTCCCTGTTTCATGATCAGGGCATTTTCCACCATGCCCAGGCTGCGGCCATATTCGCCGCGCAGATACAAGGCGTGCGCCATCACATAGCTGGCGAACAGGCGCAGGCCTTCGGGCAGATGCGCCGCAAGCGGATAAAACTCTTCGGCGGAATACGGGGAAGGCAAGTGCAGCAGGACGCTCGCGGCCGAGGCGAACAGGATGTGCATGGCGTGGACGGCAGGCGATTCCTTGTCGGCTGGCGTATCGAGGATGCCAGCAAGGCACCGGCGGGCATCGGCGATACGGTTGAGCGACAGACTGGCGTATCCGCAGATAAAGCATGCGGAATAGCGCAGTGCGGGGTCGGTGGCGTCAAGATAGGGGCGCGCTGTCTTGGCAGCGAGGGTGGCCTGTCCGCGAAAGTACAGCGCTTCTGCCGTGGCAATGGCGCGCGAATCGGGGTCGGAAATGCCTGCAACCGCAGCGTCAATCTGCCCCGGCACAAAGGCGGTGCACATCAACGGCATGGGAACGCATGGGTAGCCATCGCAGTCCATCTTCCATCTCCCAACAGCTGGCAACACTGGCAGCAATTGTACTCCTGTTACTCGGGACTGGAATTTTTGGGTATTGCCTACGATTATGCCGAACGCATAAAGGAAGAGTCTATTGGCGATGCTCTCAAGGTGGCTACCGAAGCCAAGCTGACCTCGATATTAGGAAAAATTGCCACCCCTGCAAAAAGCTCTGTCGCAGTGATGGGAAACGCATCTTCTGGGCATTCCGGCGTCTCCAGCTAGCGCTGGACTGCTGCTGTCGCCTGCGCGTTGGCGAGCGGGGCGTGGGGACCGTCCGGCGACCAGCGGTGACGGGCGAGCCCTGCCGCGTGCGTGGGCCTCCATCGGCGTAGACCCATGACCCCTATGGCATCGGAGAAGTCCACCATCGCGTCCAGGACCTTACCGTCCGGCACGCCCAGCCTAGCGGCTCCCTTGAACCCAAGGTTGAAGGGGGGTGTTGTACAAGGCATATGGGGCCGAGTGGAAGTGGATCAAAAGAGCGTTACTTGACGTTTCATGCATAATGCCAACCGCCCCGCGATATCACGTTCGCAGCGCGCAGGGGCCGGAGAATCTTCGCGATGAGAGTTGACGTCTAATACCTTGCATCGTATAGTGTGTATAGCATAGTATATGACGAGAGGAGGTGTGCGGATGGAGGCACAGATGAAGCGCGGCTTCCTGGAGGCCTGCGTGCTCGCGGCCGTCTCCGGCGAGGAGTCCTACGGCTACCAGATCGTGAAGGACGTACCGGCGAGCATGGGGCTCACGGAGTCGACGCTCTACCCGCTGCTCAAGCGCCTGGAGAAGGCCGGGTGCATCACGGCGCGCTCCGCCGAGCACAACGGGCGGCTGCGCCGGTACTACCGCATCACGGACGACGGGCGAGCGCGCATCGAGGAGTTCCTGGCCGAGTGGCCGTCCGTACGGGAGATTTACGCATACGTTGAGGAGGCGCACCATGACGCGCGATGAGTTTCTGGGCCGGTTGGGCGAGCTGCTCGCCTGCCTGCCGGCCGAGCAGGTGGAGGAGACCAAGGCGTTCTATGCGGAGGCCATCGCCGACCGCATGGAGGACGGTATGAGCGAGGAGGAGGCCGTGGCCGCCATGGGCACGCCCGGCGAGGTGGCGGAGGCCACGCTCGACGACCTGCCCGCCGTGCCGCGCGCGATCGCGAGGACGCGCCGGCGCAGCACCGCGCTGCTGTGGGTGCTGGCCATCGTGGGCTCCCCGGTGTGGGTGCCGCTGCTCGCCGCCTTCGCCGCCGTGGCCGTCACGGTCTATATCTGCATCTGGGTGCTGGCGCTCTGCGTGTGGATCGTCGCGGTGGCACTCGGGGGCGTGGGCGTAGTTGAGCTCCTGCTTGCCGTAAGCGGCGTCATCATCGGCCACTTCCCGTACGCCCTCGCCTCGGCGGGCGTGGGGCTCGGCCTCGTCGGCGTGGCGCTCTTCGTTGGTGCTGGCGCTTGGGCAGCCTCAAAACAAATTGCGCGCCTCTCGGCGCTCTGGGCGAGGAAGGCCGCCTCGCCCTTCTGGAAGGGTAAGGGCGAGAAGGGCGGCGCTGCCGCGCATCTCGCGGCGTAGAAAGGAGTGAGTACCATGACCAGTGCGAAGAAGATCTACCTCGCCGTGGCGGGCGGGCTCGTTGCCGCGGGTGTTGTCCTCGCGGGTATTGGCTTTATCGCTTCGGGTTTCGACCCGGCCGTGTTCACAACCCAAATAGACACACGCGACAGCACCATCGTGCTCGGCGGCGTCGAGGTGGACGACCCGATGGGCCTCCCCCTCATCGAGCAGCTCGCCAATCTGGGCGAGATCGACACCTCCGGCGTCGCGGATCCCGCCGCGCCCTAGGCGCAGCGAGCCCGGGCGTTCTGCCCGCCAAGCTGCGTAAGCCGGCGAAACCCGAACCTCAACCTCTACGCAACTGGCCCCAAGCCTGCGCCGATTCGCTCTCAGCGCCGCGCGGGGGCCCGTGACGCATGCCCAAAAAGGTACGAGGAGAAAGGAACGCGATGACGACAACCACGCCCTTCCGCCTTCACGGGGCCACGCAGGACCGGAAGCGACTGGGCCGTGCGGTGGGGCTGTGCTTGGATTGGCTACACTGATATGGACAGTTCCGTGAGGGGCGCGAGAGGCGGGACTCTGGGGAGATCTTCGAGGAGGAGTGTCTCGACTGGAAGCGCGGGTTCAGTGGAGCAGGAACCTAATCTCTGTCTCTCTTGCTTTTTTGATTTGTTGAGAAGCCGGCATTTGGGGGCATTTTGGATAGCGAACAGTTCAAACAAGAAGCTGAGAAAATAGAACAAAGACTGAGTGCCTTGAGAGTCGCCGAGCGCAATGCAGTGATTCCCTTCATGAACGTCGACTTTACCCAATGGGATCTATATCTGGCATCCTCCTCTGAGTATGCGATGAGACTGATAGACGGATTCATCTCCATGCTCGAGTCGAGGAATCTTGTTTGCGTCGCCCAGCTTCTCCGCGCACAGGTTGGAGTCTGCCTGCGGACATTCGCATTATTCGCCGCCGAAGACCAGGATGACTTTCTCAAGCAGGTGTTTCAAGGTGTGCCTGTGAACAAGCTGAAAGATTTCTCGGGTGAGAAGATGTCCGATGGAAGACTTCAAGACTTACTCGAGAAGTTCGATCCAAAGGTAAAAGATGTATACAAGGTGACGTCTGGATTCGTCCACTTCTCCATTGATATTCTGCCGAGCATGGGTGTGCCTGGGGAGGGCTATGAGGTCGAGTTTAATTTTGGAGCCGAGCCCAACGAGAGAAACAATGCGCCTCTCGTGGAATGCGGCAAGGCGTTCTGCCACTATGTCGACCTGCATCTCCAGATGCTCCATAAGGTGATTGCTTCGGATGAATGGTATGCCGATCGATTCCGTATCGATTCCGATGGTCCTGCAGACGAGGCCTCGAAAAGCGAGAAGGTGTAGGTCGAACGCATTGACGCTGCCTTGACAGCATCCCGATATGATAACGAATGGGAGGTTCCCTGCGAAATGTGCGCCTCTGTATATTCTCGCTAGGACGCCCTCGACCGATAAGGCATCGTTGAGTTCAATTTGAGTTCAGCTCGGGTGCCTGAAAATCGCCCAACTCTGATAAAAGGGGAGACGACGGTACACCACGTAGACGAGAGGCTATGGAAGTGCACGATTTGATTATATTGGCGCGCTAAACCGCCCCGCTGCCCAACTTGAACTCCGCTCACGCGTGTATGGGGCTGCGAGAGGTAACGGCCTGCGGCCTCCTTTGTGTGCTCGATGATATCTTCGAGCATGCCGGGCATGGCGGAGACATTCGCTGCAATCCAGCCGTGTTCAAGCGCCGTTTCGGATAGGAGCGAGAGGGGGCTGTCTTGCCCGTTTCCCTTGCACCCGTAAAGATGGTTGACAGTTTGGGGTCTCCCGGGTCTTTAGCTTTTACCGTGCTAGATGCCTCATGGAAACTGTTGGACTTTAATCAGACAGACCCAGCATGCCGTTTTCCTCCATGAGGACATCGGCTAAAACCGCAACACCTATGCTTGTTTAAGCAAACTTCCTGATAGTCGTGGAGCTGCTGTAGCCCGACATGCAGGACATCGCTCGGCTTAAACACCGGATGCCGCATCCGCGAAACGAGTTGCGGTGCACCCTGTTCCAAAAGGCTGCCAAGTACCATGGCGTGAGCGTTGGGGTAGCCATCATTCAGCGTGGATACATCCGGATGCGCATAGATCCAGACGATTCCAACGTTCTCGTATTTCCCGTGCAGGTAATCGAAGAGGGCAGGCGACACCATACAGTTGCCGCCGACGGTCACGACTCTGTCGGGGTTTTCTGCCGCAAGCTTCCTCTGCGCATCCTGAATCCCCGCCAGGACTTCGTCCTCGGCATAGATGCGAACTGTCTCCCATTTCTCATGTCCAAGTTTTGGGACGCGTTTCACAATGTCGAGTGGGACTCCTGGACAGTCGGATCACGTGGTGGCCCCCTTTGAGAGGGTCACGAGCATCACGGTTCCGTTCTCGGAATTTGCTTCGACCTCTACCGTGCCACCGTGAAGCGCTGCAATCTCCCAAACAAGCGCTAGCCCGAGTCCTGCGCCGCCGTATGCCCTGCTGCGGGATTTATCCAGGCGAAAGAACGGTTGGAAGATGCTCTCACGGTACTGCTTGGGTATTCCCGGGCCCTGGTCCTCGACTCGCAGGAACACGTGGCTGTCGCTGTCGCTGATGGAGACGTTGACAGTCGAGCCGGAGCGGCTGTAACGGATGGCGTTTTCGACCAGATTAAACACCAGCCGATAGAGGAGCGTGTCGCTCCCGATTACTAAAGCGTCTCCAGCACAATTGAGGGCTATGCCCTTATTATCGGCAAGTGGCGCAAGGTCGGTGAGGACCTCTTCGGACAAGGGGCCAAGTTCAACATCGTCTTCGCAAGGAACGCTGCGGAGCTCACTCATCTCGAGCAATACCTTGGTCATTCGAGACATGCGCTCGGTTTGTTCTTGTAGCAGGTCGAGCAGCTCGGCTGTTTCGGGTTGCAAACCGGAGTGTTCGGAGATGAATAGTTCAATCTGTGCTTGCATAAGGGCGAGCGGGGTGCGCAGCTCGTGTGCGGCGTTGCCGGTAAACTGACGCTGCGCAGAGAACCCTTCGCCAAGACGGGCGATCATGTCGTTGAAAGAGGCGCTGCATCTCTGTAGCTCGGTGGGCACATCTTCACTGAGTCTGATTTCGCTTAGGTTGTCAGGCTGCACACGCTCAACCTGGGCTGCAAAAGCCCGTAGCGGTTTGAGTGCACGGCCGCTCGCAAAGTATGCTAGCGCGCCGCCAAGGAGTGTGACTCCAGCCGTGATGTACCAGGTTGTCGTGCCAAAAGACTCCTGTGCGTCGTTTACGACGATCGTGACCTTGTCATCGGGGACCGCTTTCGTCGGGTCGAACGCCTGGGGCGAATCTTCGCCGGTTGCGTTAAAGGCCGAGATGTCACTGCCGATGGCATCCATGTAGCGCATGCCCGTATAGCCGACCAGGCAGTTCGTCAGCACGCACGCCGCACACGTGAGCAGTGCCGTCATAATCGTTATGCGCCATTGCAGCGAAAGCCTTTTCATTCGCTATCCTCCATAACGTAGCCCTCTCCAATCCGATTGCGAATCGGGTCGTATCCCAAAGCGCTGCGTAGCTTTTTGCGGAGTGACGAGATATGAACGCGGGTTGCGTTGCTAAAGCTGTTCACGCTGCTATCCCAAACGTGCTCGATAAGCTCCTCCTGACTTACCGGACGCCCCTGATTAAACATCAGGTATTCCAAGATCCCCGTTTCCTTGCGCGTAAGAGATAAAGCCTCGCTGTCCACGGAAGCGATGCGCGCCTTGGTGTCAAAGCTGAGCTTTCCGCAGGTTAAAACTATGTCGCTTTGTGTAAAGCGTCTGAGGGTAAGGCTGCGAATCCTTGCCGCAAGCTCGTCCAGATGAAACGGCTTGGTGAGGTAATCGTTGGCGCCGGCATCGAGTCCGGCGACTTTATCGGATACTTCGCCGCGTGCGGACAGAATCAGTACCTTAGTCTCGCAGTCAGTTTTCCTAAGTTCCCTGAGTACGGTCATGCCGTCGATGCGGGGAAGGTTGAGGTCGAGTACCACGAGGTCGAAGGCCTCAACGTCCAGTAGGTCGAGCGCCTCCTGTCCGTCGTGACAGCAGTCGACGCTGTACGCCAAGTTTCGCAAGCTGCGCGCGATTGCATCACACAGTGCCCGCTCGTCTTCGACGATCAAAATTCGCATAACAGTCTCCTTGCACATTCCAAATCGCGCTTAACACGGATTTTATAGTCGATATGGTCCAATAGGTCGCGTGACGAAAGGAGTGGTCAAGTTGTTCAAAGCGATAAAACCTGTAATGCAGGTTGCGTTGCTGATCGTCGGAATTGCCATGGTGTGCTTTGGCGTTATGCGTGGCGAGGCGAATGCCGTGCTGGCCAAAGCGATTAGGCTGTGCTTGGAGTGTATCGGAATTGGATAAAAGAGAAAACACTGCGCCGCATGTTTTGGCCCGATTTCGCGGATTCATTCAGGCGGCGGCGACGCTCATCACCAACATTCACCTGCCAAACTTTGCCAAAGGCGGCATCTATCAGGGCGCGGGAAAAACAGTCTGCGTACCTGGACTTAATTGCTATTCGTGCCCCGCGGCATCGGGTGCGTGCCCCATCGGGTCGTTCCAGTCGGTGGTAGGTTCATCCAAGTTCAACTTCTCCTACTACGTTACCGGTACGCTCATTTTGCTCGGCGTGCTGCTGGGGCGATTTGTATGCGGGTTTTTGTGCCCGTTTGGCTGGCTGCAGGAGCTGCTTCACAAGATCCCCGGCAAAAAGTTCTCCACGAAAAAGCTTAAGCCGCTCACGTACATCAAGTACGTCGTGCTGCTGTTTGCCGTGGTGCTGCTGCCCGTCTTGGTGGTTAACGACGTGGGCATGGGCGACCCGTTCTTTTGTAAGTACATCTGTCCGCAGGGTGTGCTCGAGGGTGCCATTCCGCTGGCCATTGCCAATGCCGGCATTCGATCTGCGTTGGGACATCTCTTTACTTGGAAACTTGCCGTTCTCATTGCCGTGGTAGTGCTGAGCGTTTTGTTCTACCGCCCCTTCTGCAAATGGATTTGTCCACTCGGCGCATTCTATGCGCTCATGAATAAGGTATCCCTGCTGGGGATTCGGGTCGATGCATGCAAATGTGTCTCGTGCGGCAAGTGCTCAAAGGCTTGTCAGATGGACGTTGATGTGGTCCGCGCGCCCAATCATGCCGAATGCATCCGGTGCGGAAAGTGCATCGGGGCCTGTCCCGTCGATGCCATCAGCTATCGCTATGGCCTGGATGTGTCGGCGGAAAAGCTCCCCTTGACCGCCGATAAAAAGTAAACAAGCTTCGACAAAACGGAGGAATGACCATGAAGCTTTCTAAGATTGCGGCCCTGTTTATGGTGCCGGTATTGGCCTTGTGCCTTGTGGCGTGCTCGGCACCCGGTGGCAATGCGAGTGAATCTGCGGGCTCCGATCCTAAGATTGCAGAACTCACTGCGCAGAAGCCGACCAATGCCGACGAGGCCGCCGAGCTGTATGCGAAGCTCATGCAGAAGGAGAACGAGATCTTTTCGAGTGATAACGCGCTGTGGGAAAAGGTATTCAATGCGGCAAATAAAGACTCGGCAATGATTGAGGATGGCAGCAATTACGGCGATTTTCTGCTCAAGACCATCGACGGCGCCAAGGATGAGTTCACGGCGGATGAGCTTAAGACACTCAAGGCCGGTGCACAGCAGATCAAGGAGATCGAGGACAAGCTCGAGAGCCTGGAGAAGGAGTTCCCCGGCTGTGGAAGCACGCCGAGTGCAGGCGAGAGCGTCGACGCTTCGACCGCTGGCATGACGGCTGGTGCCAATGCTTCGAGCGAGGCGACGAAGTTCCCCAGCTTTACGGGCAAGGACCTGGATGGCAACGACGTGAACAGCGACGAGCTGTTCTCTAAGAACAAGGTCACCGTCATGAACTTCTGGTTCACTACTTGCAAGCCGTGCGTGGGCGAGCTGGGCGATCTTGAGAAACTGAATCAGGAGCTTGCCGAGAAGGGCGGCCAGGTCGTGGGCGTCAATTCCTTTACGCTCGATGGCAACAAGGGCGAGATTGCAGATGCCAAGGACGTGCTGAGCAAGAAGGGCGTGACGTATAAGAACATCTGGTTCAAGCCGGATAGCGAGGCCGGTAAGTTTACGTCAAATTTGTTCTCGTTCCCGACAACGTATGTCATCGATCAGAATGGCAACATCGTAGGGGATCCAATCGTGGGAGCCATCAGCTCCGCCGAGCAGCGCGCAGCACTCGACAAGCTTATCGACCAGGCGATTGCGAATAGCGAGCAGTAAAAAACGCGTAAAGCATGGCGAGGATCGTGCGCCGCTGTGCGGAGTAGTCCGCTGCCTTTTAAGATAATCTCCACCATTTAGAGGTCCCGCTCGGGACCTCTTCTTTTGGACGTCGTCCCGTTCGTTTTTTTGATGCGGTTCCCTACATTCCTCACTTGCACCGGTAAAAAATGGGGATAGAGTAGGACAAACGCGTCGAATACGAACGGCGGGGGAGAGCGGGCAGGGTGCCTGCGCAGGAGAGGTTGCCGTCCATGT
This sequence comes from Collinsella aerofaciens, assembly GCF_963360655.1. NCBI lineage: Bacteria > Bacillati > Actinomycetota > Coriobacteriia > Coriobacteriales > Coriobacteriaceae > Collinsella > Collinsella aerofaciens. Next base: position 658,498 of record NZ_OY725712.1, on the reverse strand, counting down.
TGGAGCTCAAAGGTATTTGCAAAAGGTACGTTACCCAGTCGTTTACGCAGGTGGCGCTCGACAGCGTAAGCCTGGCTTTTCGCGATAACGAGTTCGTGGCCATTCTGGGTCCCTCGGGCTCGGGTAAAACCACGATGCTCAACGTTATCGGTGGGCTTGATCATTTCGATTCCGGCGACCTGCTCATCGACGGCATCTCGACCAAGGACTTTCACGATCGCGATTGGGATGCCTACCGCAACAACCGCATCGGCTTTGTGTTCCAAAGCTATAACCTCATCCCGCATCAGACCATTTTGGAAAACGTGGAGCTGGCGCTTACGCTCACGGGTGTGGGGCATACCGAGCGCCGCGAGCGTGCGCGCGAGGCGTTGGAGAAAGTTGGCCTGGGCGAGCATGTTAACAAGCGCCCGAGCCAGCTATCGGGCGGACAGATGCAGCGTGTGGCCATCGCCCGTGCGCTGATCAACGATCCCGAGATTGTGCTGGCAGACGAGCCGACCGGCGCTTTGGATTCAACGACATCCGTGCAGGTCATGGATTTGCTCAAGGACGTGGCACGCGACCGTCTGGTTATTATGGTCACGCACAATCCCGAGCTGGCGTACCAGTACGCCACGCGCATCGTTAACCTGGCGGACGGCAAGATCACCGACGATTCCGATCCTTTCGATGTCGCTGACGCCACGCGCCGCGAAGCCAAGCCTACGCGCAAAACCTCGATGAGCTTTGTGACGGCGCTGGGGCTTTCTGCCCGAAACCTTATGACCAAAAAAGGCCGTACGGCCATGACTGCCTTTGCGGGCTCGATTGGCATTATCGGTATCGCGGCGATTCTGGCGCTGTCCAACGGCGTAAACGGCTACATCAAAAAGGTCGAGGAGGATACGCTCTCGAGCTACCCGCTCACCATTTCCAAGCAGGATTACGACCTGTCGTCCATGATGGGCGGACAGGGGGCTGCGGATGATGACTCGCCTGAAAACGTGGATTCGTCCGACGACAGTGCCGGCGGCAAGGCTAAGGGAACCGATAAGATTCCCGTGGTCACGGCCGTAAAGGATATGTTTGCAAGCGTTAAGTCCAACGACATGACGAGCTTTAAGGCGTGGCTCGATGCCGGTGGCGACGGCATCGATAAAGAAGTCAACGCCATCCAGTACGGCTACGGTGTATCGCCGGTTGTCTATCGTGCCGGCAAGGGCGATGAGAAGCCTGTCCGGCTGGTGCCCAACGCCATGACCGAGGCCATGAGCGGAGGTGCGAGTTCGGCGGCAACGGTGAGCATGGAATCCATGGGAACCTCGGTCTTTAACGAGATGATTGACGACCAGAGCCTGCTCGACAGCCAGTACGATGTCGTCGCCGGTCATTGGCCCACGTCTGCCAACGAAGCCGTGATGGTGCTTTCGAGCCGCGGTACGGTGGGCGACTACACGCTCTACAGCATCGGTGCGCTGGATATCAATGAGCTTAACAATCTGGTTAACAGCGCTATGACGGCTGACGGTGGGGTTGAAGCGCCCGAGACCGGTACCGACTTTACCTACGACGATGCGCTGTCCACGACGTTTAAGGTGTTGTCGCCGGCCGATGCGTATCGCAAAAACGAAGAGACCGGCATATGGACCGACATGTCTGGCGACGCCGACTTTATGGCTGCCAAGGTTGCCGACGGTATCGACGTGCACATTGTGGGCGTGGTGCGACCTAACGAGACGGCCAATGCGAGCGCGTTGTCTCCGGGCATTGCCTATACGCATGCGCTGACTCGCCGGCTTATGGAGCGCGCCGCCGATTCGCAGATTGTGCAAGAGCAGCTTGCGCATCCCGAGACGGATGTCTTTACGGGCAAGTCTTTCGATGAACTGCAGGGCGAGGCCAAGCAAGGCGTGGATCTGGGCAGCATGTTTAGTGTGGACGAGGCGGCGCTCAAGAGCGCGTTCTCGTTCGATGCGTCTGCGCTCTCGGGTGTTGCCGGCGGTATGGACCTGTCGGGTCTTGATTTGTCCGGGCTGGATATTGACCTTTCGGGCGTTGGTAAGGACATCGACTTCAGCGACATCATGGCCAAAGCGCCGGCCCCAGATTTCTCGGGTATCTTTGACGGTCTGGAACTCACGCCCGAGCAAATGCAGCAGGTGGGAACGCTAGCCAACCAGCTGTTTGAGGGCTTTTTGCAGTCTGATCAGTTTAAGGCGCTGACACCCGATGATCTTAAGGACGCGTCAAAGCTTGCCGCCGCGTTCTCGGCGTATCTTGAGAATGATGCGGCAGCCCAGCAAATCCTGGCCCAGCTCAAAGCGCTCGGCGGCGATGCCCTGGCCGAGCGCCTGCAGCAGGCGATGACCGACTATGTGCAAAAGCAGCTGGCTCCGTATCTGCAACAGGCAATGGACCAGGTGACCAAGACAATCAGCGACCAGATAGCGACAACGGTATCGTCCCAGCTTAAAGCAGGCGCGGCAGGGCTCATGGGTCAGATGGCGACGCAGATGTCTTCGAGTTTTGCTAGCCTGGCGAGCGCCATGCGCGTGGATGCGAGTGCCTTTGCTCATGCCATTCACTTCAACATGGACGCCGAGGACCTGAGCTCGCTCATGATGAGCTATGCGAAGGCATCGAAACTCACCTACGACAACAACCTGACCACGCTGGGCTATGCAGACGAGGCAGACCCCATCTCGGTCAAGATTTTCCCGCGTGACTTTGAGGCTAAGGAGCGTGTGCTCGATCACATCGATGCGTACAACAAGCAGGTCAAAGCCGCTGGCCATGATGAGCAGGCAATTTCGTACACCGACTACATGGGCATCATCATGGGCTCGGTGACCGACATCGTGAACACCATCAGCTTGGTGCTCATCGCATTCGTGAGTATCAGCCTGGTGGTGAGCTCCATCATGATCGGCATCATCACCTACATCAGCGTGCTGGAACGCAAAAAGGAGATTGGCATCCTGCGTGCGATCGGCGCGTCGAAGCGCAACGTGGCCAACGTATTCAATGCCGAGACCTTTATCGAGGGCCTCATCGCCGGCGTCTTTGCCATTGTCGTTGTGATGGCCGTGAGCTTTCCGGTTAATGCCTGGGCGCTTGCTGCCAAACAGGTGCCCAATCTGATGAGCCTGCCCGTGCAGGATGCGCTGGTGCTCATTGCAATTTCGGTACTGCTGACGGTTGTCGCTGGCCTGCTGCCGGCCCGCAGCGCATCCAGGAAGGATCCCGTGGAGGCCCTGCGCTCTGAATAATGTGACAAGGGACGGTCCCTTTGTCACATTGAGCGGCTTGTGAATTCGAGGTCTAATACTTTTCCGAGAAGTGAACGAGTCAAAATGGACCCCCGAAGCGTCGACACTTTTGAGATGCAATTTCCAGCGGTTTTGATTGTTGAATCCTGCGGTTTTGGCGTCAGAGAATGTCGATGCTTCGGGGGTCCAAATACAGCCGTTCACTTCTCGGAAAAGTATTAGACCTCGAGATATAGACGATGTTTGCGAGCGGCAATTAGAGCGTAAGCCTTTAGTTCTTCTTTGCAGAGAGCATGAGCCTAATTTCCGGGTGGGTGTATTCGTCGAACTCTTCCTTGGGCTCGGTGTCAAAGGTGTAGTACGACTTGATAGATTCGTCCTCCGTCTTGATGCTGATTTCTTCATATAGGGATCCGGCTAAAAATGCCTGTTTAAATTCATCCGACAGGCTGCATGGCGTGAGGAGGTCCGGTGTGGCAACGGAAATGTCCAACCCGTTGAGCGGGGCGCAGAGCGTCGCGATATCCTGCTCGGCGCGGGCGAGGTTGTCTGCAGGGCTTGCCTCGGGGTCGATCTGACTGGTGTAATCGACGTCCGTGAGCATGCCGTCTGCATCAAAAGAAAGGTAGACATAGACTGCTTGAGCGCCGAGGTCATTATCGCGCAGATAGCCGATAATGCGGTAGCCGTAGTCGTGATACGACTCGTACGGGTCGTCTGCGGCGACGCGTTCGCACACGGGCTCCAAGGCATCCTGCGCGATGGCGAGCTGCTCGGCGGCTGCAGCCTTTCTTACCTGAAGCTCGTTATTTCCCTGGACAAACTGAGGGATGTAGACGCCAAGCAGCGCAATGGCGGGCAACACCGCGAGAGCTATGATCTGCTTCTTGACGCTTGGAATCGTCACACCGTATGCGTTTGCCATGGCCTCGGCATTGCTCGAGGTCTCGGCCAGCACGTCTGCCGCCGTGGTGACTGCCCCCACGGCGCTGGCGACCTCGGCGGCACCGCCCAGATTGCGCGCGAGATCGTTGTCGCTGTTCTTGAGCAGGCGGCCGGCAGCTTGCGTGGCAAGTACGCCGGCGACCTCCGCGGAGCGGTCTTTGTTGGTTTGGGCTACCGCAAGCTTGCTCTGCAGCTCCTTCCACTGTTTGCCCTGCATTCCAAAGCGCGGCGCAAGAGCACAATAGCAAAAGATGGCGAGTTCGATTACGGTGAGTGCGATGGCGGTATATATGCCCGCGGGTTGGAATTCCTTTTGGTGGAACGCGATATCGTTGATCATTTGGAGCGGCAACATCAACAGGCATGCTGCGAACGACATGACGAGTGCGGTCGCTGCGATCTTGGGGTATGTGCAGTACCGCTGGATGCGTTTCTTTTCTTGTTCGGTGAGCTGCTGCATGGGGGCCTCGACTCTCATCGTTTTTGGGCGATGCGCACACGCTCTTGAGTATAGATGAGTGGAGGGTGTCTGTTGTTCAGACATAGCGGTCAACAGCATGCTGTTGGTGCTCGCTTGATCGCGAACGTCGTCTTTTGGAGCATGAAGCCGCTGCCGAGGGACGAATAACGAGCAAAGGGGGCCGCCATGGGGCGGCCCCCTTTGCTGTTTGTGGGCATCGGCAAATCGAAGGTGAATGGTTTCCCGAGAAGTGAACGACCTAATTTGAACCCGCGAAGTACCCACGTTTTTCGACGCTAAAACCGCAGGATTTGAGTGATAAAACCGCAGGAATTGGCCTTCCAAAAGTGTCGATGCTTCGGGGGTCCAATTTTACTCGTTCACTTCTCGGGAAACCATTCACCCCGTTTTGCTGGGACGGTTGGAGGGGCGGTTGGTGCCGGGTGGCCGCCTCTGTTTTGGGTGGATTGTCGACTTGGATCCCCGAGGCACCGTGCCGCTCGTCGTCCATGGGCTCGAGCTGTCCGTTGCTCGCATCCTTGCCGAGGCAGTCGAAGGTCACATGACTAAATCAACCGTTGGCGGTGATGCCGTTCTCGTGGGCTTCATTTTTCCATGGCATTTTCCCGTCGATTTGTCGGTCTTTGCCGCGTTAGAGGTATCTTGCCGCGAAATTTTTGAGTTCGGTGTCGCTTACGTTGTTGAGGACGCCGCCGTCAACGATCTTTGCGCCTGGAGCGCTTGCTCTAAGGATCGACGCTGTCTTGCCCATTCCGCTCCCGCCCGAGGTGGCAAACAGGACGATTGTTTTGCCTGTCAGGTCGTAAGACTCGAGGAATGTATTGACAATCGCCGGCGCCACGTACCACCAGATGGGAAATCCCAAAAAGATGGTGTCGTAGTCTTCGATGTGCTCGACTCTGGAGGTTATGACGGGGCGGCAGGAGGGATTGGCGACTTCGAGTGTGCTGCGGCTCCGTTTGTCGCGCCAGTCGAGGTCGGCGCTTGTGTATGGATTGGCGGGCACAATGGCGAACAGGTCGCTGTCCGCTACACGAGCCAGGCGACATGCAACGTCCTTTGTGGTACCCGTTGCGCTGAAATATGTTACAAGTGTCTTAGCCAATGGAGTTCCTTTCGTTGCTGTGGTTTGGACCTTATGCTGAGGTGCATTTGGCGCTTTCTCTTGACCGCGATGCCGTGCGGTTTGTCCTGCATTCGGTTGAAGCGTTGCGTAGCCGGTAGATAAGATAGTCAAGGCGTTCGAGCTTCTGCTGCCCCGAGTGAATATCATCGAGCAACTCGCGGCGATGTCGTTTTAGCAGGCAAATGCGCGCGCAGTCGCTGGCGGCCGAGCCGTACAGCTCAATGAGCTCTTTGCTGCAGCCGGCGTCGTGTAGGCCGTTGATGATGTTGTCGTCCATGTCGTCACTTTGCGGTTTTGACTTTGGTGGTGCCGGCAAGTGGCTTTTCGCCGGGACGGGCCTTGGGACCAACGAGCGCATGCGGTTGATAGAGCTCTTCGAGGAAGTCGATCTCGGCGGGGGAGAGCGTTATGTCGAGCGCAGCTACGGCGTCGTCGACTCGCTCGGGCTTGGAACAACCTACGATGGGTGCCTCAACGCCACGCGCCCAGTGCCACGCCAGCGCAATCTGCGGCATTGGCACGTCGTGATCGGCAGCAACCTTGGCCACGCGCTCAACGACGGGCATGTCAATGGCGCGGTCATGGTCATACTTGTTGGCCATGGTCGTGTCGGTGGTGCCACGTGTGCTCGAGCTTTCCCACGTGGGGCGGCAGAGGTGTCCCGACGCCATGGGGCTGTATGGCGTAAGGGCCATGCCAAACTGGCGGCATACCGGAATCATCTCCCGCTCGTCCTCTCGGTACAGCAGATTGTAGTGGCACTGCATGCTCGTAAAGGGCGTCCATCCATGGTCGCGTGCGACGATCTGCAGGTTGTGCAGCTGATAGGCATACATGGCGCTGGCGCCGAGTGCGCGAACCTTGCCCTCGCGCACCAAGTCGTTGAGCGCCTCCATGGTCTCTTCCATGGGAACGTCGTAATCAAAGCGGTGGATGATGTAGAGGTCTAGGTAATCGGTGCCCAAGCGCTTGAGCGAGCCTTCGATCTCGCGTTTGATGGCGTCGGCGGAAAGGCCGCCTTCGTTGAAGTGAACCTTGCTGGCTAGCACGACGCTCTCGCGAGCGATACCCAGATTGCGCAGGGCGGCGCCTATGTACTCTTCGCTCGTGCCAAAGCTGTAGCAGTTCGCGGTATCGATAAAGTTGATTCCGGTGTCGAGTGCGCGTTTGATGACGGCGCGTGTGTCGTCGGGTCCGATGGTCCACTGATGAAAGTCGGGGCTGGGTTCGCCAAAGCTCATGCCTCCCAGGCAGAGTTTAGAAACTTTGATGCCGGAATGGCCAAGGGTTGTGTACTGCATGCCATTCTCCTTGTTCTTGAGGGGATGGCTATAGCGTACGTTGATAGGTTGATAATGTATATTGCCTATATCAACTAGCTAGGTATACGGAATACATATGTGAAACGAAACGGACCGAATGGGGTTCTCCGTTGTGCACGAAGGAGCAAGCATGGAGCTGCGAACGCTGCGTTATTTTCTTGCTGTGGCCCGCGAGGAAAACATGACCGAAGCTGCTAACGTGCTACATGTGACGCAGCCCACGCTTTCGCGCCAGATAGCCGATCTTGAGCGCGAGCTGGGCGTGGAGCTGTTCGAGCGCACCAATCGATCATGTGTGCTCACGAGCGATGGCATGCGCCTGCGCCAGCGCGCCGAGGAGATCGTCTTGCTGATGGAACAGACCGAGCAAGAGTTGGCGGATCGGGAGCTCGGCATTGCGGGCGTTATCCGCATTGGCGCCGGCGAAACCAAATCGATACGGCTGGTGCTCGATGTTTTTGCGGAGCTGCATCGGAGTTATCCCGGAGTGACGATTGAGCTCTATACCGGTAACGCCGATGCGGTGGAGGAACGCTTGGAGCGTGGCCTGCTCGACTTTGCGTTGTTGCTGGAACCCGTTAACGTCGAGAAATACGAATGGATTCGCATGCCCGAGGCGGACCGAGTCGGTGCCGTTGTCGCTGCGAGCGGTCCATGGGGTGGCCGGGATGTGTTGACGCCTGCGGACGTGGCGAATATGCCACTGCTGGTGAGTTCGCGAACCTCGAATCGAGCGCTGGACCTGGAAGCGTGGTCGAGCGGCGTCCTCAGCGTTGACGAGCTCAATATCGTGGGGCATTTCGATCTTATCGGCAATGCATCACATTTGGTGCGCTCGGGCGCCGCGTGTGCAGTTGGCATTGGAAGCTTACTGCAGGTAGATGAATGCAGCGACCTGCGTTTTATCCCATTTGAGCCGCCACTTACCATTGCGTCGTATCTGGTGTGGAAAAAATATCGCCTGCGTTCCCGCGCCTGTGAAGAGTTTCTGAACCGCTTGAATAGGATGTGACAAAGGGGCAGTCCCTTTGCCGCATTGATCTGAGAGTAGATGTTGATGATTCTATCGTTGGCCCCCATGGAGGGGATTACCGGGCATGTGTTCCGTCGCGTGCATGCGGAGTGCTTTGGCGCGCTCGATTGTTATTACACGCCGTTTTTGCCGCCGCCGCGGGTGGGAAACCGCTTTGGCGGCAAGGCGCTTAAGGAGATCGATCCTGCCAACAACCAGGGGCTCAACGTAGTGCCTCAGCTGATGTCCAAGAATGCGGACGAGTTTGTGTGGGCGGCGCAAGTGCTTGCCGACATGGGCTACCGCGAGGTCAATCTCAACCTTGGCTGCCCCTCGGGGACGGTTGTTGCCAAGGGCAAAGGATCGGGCTTTTTGCGCAACTTGGACGAGCTTGAGGTGTTCTTGAGTGACGTGTGTGAGCGCTCTCCGCTGCCGGTATCGGTCAAGACCAGGTTGGGGTTGGAGAGCGACGACGAATACGAGCGCGTGCTCGATCTATATTGCCGCATGCCGCTGGCAGAGCTGATCGTGCATCCGCGCGTGCAGAAGGACCGTTATGCGGGCTCGCCGCGCAAAGAGTTTTATGGCGAGACGCTGGATCGTGCGCCGTTCCCGGTCGCCTACAACGGCGATATTTTTGATCTTGAGGATATGGACGCGCTGGTGGAGGCCTATCCCGGCACGCGCCATGTGATGTTGGGGCGTGGCCTGCTCGCGAATCCCGCTCTGGCTCGCATGGTCAACGGCGGCCTTGCTGCCACGGCAGCCGAACTGCAGCGTTTCCACGACACGCTGTTTGCGGCCTATGCAGAAGAGATTGGCGGTAACGCGGTCTTTCGTATGAAGGAGTGGTGGTTCTACGCCAAGTGCGCTTTCGCCGACCCCACTACCGTTCACAAGCTCGTACGTAAGACCAAAAAGGTCGACGAATACCGCGCCGCCGTCGAGCGCGTCTTCCGCGAGCAGCCACTTGCGCCCATAGCCCGCTTCCACGGCTAGCTAGTCATTGGGGACGTTCTTTAACGACTAGTCATTTAAGAACGTCCATTACAGTCGAAATTGTCAGCCCGGGCCCGTCTCGGGCTACGATTGAGGCGCGCCCAGAACGGGCCGCCGACCGGGCGCCCGCGCACGGCCGAATGTCCCTGCCCCCGAGAGGGCCTGTTGGGTGCTGCCGGCGCGGGACGCGCCGCCCCCGACGGCTGATAGGAAAGTGCCGGGCAGGCGCCGCGGCTGGTAATGTGAGTGCCGAGGGGGAGGCCATCCGGTCGAACGACTACCGGAAGGATACCACCGTGAAAGCGCCATCGACCAGGCCCGCGGCCGTGCTCGGCCTAGACGTCGGCAAGTCCTCCCACTGGGCCTGCCTGATCGACCGCGACGGGGAGGTGCTGTCCAGCGCCCCCGTCCGCAACAGGGAGGCCGAGCTCGACGCGCTGTTCGCCTCCGTGCCCGCCGGCACGCTCGTCGTGGTCGACCAGTTCCGCAACATAGGGTCCCTCGCCGTGAGGCGCGCCCGCGCCGCGGGTCTGGGGGTCGCCCACCTGCCCGGCCTCGCCGCCAGCCGCGCCGCCGGGCTGTTCGCCGGCGAGGCCAAGACCGACGAGCGCGACGCCGCGGTGATCGCGCGGACCGCCCTGGGTGTGCCGGACTCCCTGTCGGGGGTCCCGGGCCGCGGCGAGGCCCTCGAGGCCGCGCGCGCCCTCTCGTCGCAGCGCGACCACGTCGTCGCCTGCGCGACCAGGGACAAGAACCGCCTGCGCGCCGTGCTGCTCGAGTCCTGCCCGGCCCTCGAGGCCGCCGTCGACCTGTCGGACCGCCGGTGGCTGGAGCTGCTCGCCGGGTTCGGCGGGGCGTGGGGGATCGCCCGCTCGGGGGCCGAGGGGCCGCAGGCCGAGGCCCTCGAGGCCGAGACGGCGGCGCTGCTCGAGGGCGACGAGACCTACGCGTGCCTGCTCACCGTGCCCGGCATCGGCCCGAGGACCGCGGCGCAGCTCGCGGTGTCGGTCGACATCGGGAGGTTCCCGGACCACGACCACCTGGCCTCGTACTGCGGCATAGCCCCGAGGGTGAGGAGCTCCGGAACGTCGGTGAGGTCGGTCAGGGCGTCCAGGCGCGGCGACGCGAGGCTCAAGTCCCTGCTGATCTTCTCGTGCAACAGCCTGGTGAGGTCCTCGGGGCGCTACGGCGAGTACTACCGGGCCTGCAGGGCGCGGGGCATGGGGCACGGGCGGGCGCTCAAGGCCGTCGCGAGGAAGCGGCTCAGGGCGATATACGCCGTGATGCGCGACCGGGTGCCCTACCGGGAGTAGCCCCGACGGTTGACAAAACTATAGGAACACCCAATGACTATGTTGCAAAAGCTGTACGTCAGCATCCAAAGATGTCGAAAAATGTCGACTTTGGATGCTGGTGTACATGTTTGGGTGTGGTGGGTAACTAGGCAATCATTGCATCAAGCGTGATGAGCTCCCTGAGTCGCTCCGTGCGTGTTTGCCCATGGCGCTTTGCTTTTGCGTCAAAGGCTTCAAGGACCGATTCACCCACACGTGCGGATAAAACAACGCTTGGCTCGTCAGAAATCGGCGGCCTTCCCAGCTTGATGGTGCGACCCTTCGGCCACTCATCTTTTTCGTATGCCTCCGCGGCCTTTTCCAACTCTCCAGGGGCAAATCCGATCATCTTTTCGAGTTGCTTAGCGTCCATAGCGCCTCCTATCGATCGATCCCGATTTCCCTGAGCACCTTGCGCGTAGGAGGGACAAGGGCGTGGTAAATGATGTAGCCATCTCGATTGGGGCAATATCGAGCGATGAGCTCCATGAGACGGCTTCTTCCATCAAGTCCAACGAGAACGTAATCGATACCTCCGTTTTCAAGATCACGCCTGAACCATGCAAAAGCGGAGTTCCAGGCGCAGGTGATATCCGTCTCCGTCAGCCCGTGTTTGAGGGCGTGGGGGTGGATTGCGATGAGCTCCATAAGTGACTCTCTTTTTGTATACAGTTTTGTAGACAAAAATGCAAGCAGTTAATAGGCTTAAGCGGCTTGTTTGGGGGTGCGGACGATTTCTTGGACCGCGCCTAGGCGTATCCAAGCTTCCTGCGGTATTCCATCGGGCTCAGCCACCCGAGGGACTTCTTGATGCGCCCATCCCGATAGTACACGAGGTAGGCCTCGAGCCTCCCCATGAACTCCTCGGCCGTCACGCCCTCCCAGTCCCTGTAGCGGAAGAACTCGTTCTTGAGGCGCCCGAAGAAGCCCTCGCAGGCCGAGTTGTCCGGGCTGCAGCCCTTCGCGGACATGCTCCTGACCAGGCCGTTCTCCTCGCAGATCCCGATCCACTCCGGCCAGCGGTAGTGGCCGCCCCGGTCCGAGTGGATCGTCGTGCGCGCCCCCGCCGGCCTCGCCGCGCAGGCCTTGAGCAGGCTCGAGTTCGCGAGGCGCTTGTCGGGGTGCAGCCCGATCGACCAGGCGACGGGCATCCCGTCGAAGCAGTCGACGATCGGGCTCAGGTAGACCTTCTCGCCGCCCGGGAGCCTGAACTCGGTGATGTCGGTGAGCCACAGCCGGTTGGGCTCGTCGGCGCGGAACCTCCTGTTCACGAGGTTCTCCGGCGCCTTGGAGACCTCGCCGACGTAGGAGCTGTAGCCCCGGGCGCGCCTCTTGTTGTAGACGACCTCGAGGCCCTCCTCGCGCATCACGCGGGCCACGCGCTTCTCGCTGGCCCGGACGCCCTCGCGGCGCAGGCGCGCCCAGACGGTGCGGTACCCCCAGCACCCCGAGCCCTCGCGGAAGATGCGCACCACGCGGTCGCGTATGTCGGCGTCGCGGTCGCGCGGCGCGGCGACGCGGGGCCTCCAGTACTCATAGGAGCTCTTCGATATCCTCAAGAAACCTGTGATCGAGCGGAGGGGCAGGGCGGTCGCCCGCCTCAATCTCTCGCCGAGCTCGCACTTGCTCCTGTTCGAGATCGAAGCCGGGTCCCACCCTTCCGCTTTTAGGTCGGCCAACACCGCCCTGAGCAGCAGGTTCTCTATCTGGTCCTCGTTGAGCCCGGCGAGCGGGCCGGTCGCGGGCGGGGCGTAGGTCGACTTGTCGGGGCCCAAGCTGGCCTCCTTCCGTGGCGGTTTCCTCGCCACGATTCTACAGCCCCCGCCGGTGTAGCTGCGCGGGAGGTGCCCCGTCGCCCACTTCTTGGCCGCGCCCACCGTGACCCCCGCGAACTTCGCGGCGGCGGTGGGCCCCATGCCGTCCTCCGCCGCCAGGAGGAAGAGCTCGACCTTCTCCCTGCTGTACATGCGAACCTCCAGTCCGGACCGCCCCGCGGTCCAACTTTCTGTCCGCACCCCCTTTTGATTGGACTTCTCGATGTAAAGCCGACGTCGGAGGCTCCACTACTCCTTCGCTTTTTAGCTCGGTATGTGAACGTCCGTTGAACTCCCAGAGGGGAGCGTCTTCATAGATTATCGAGAGGAGCTTGGAGACTTCGGCTGTTTTCTTGCGTTCGTAAAACTCGGGCCGTACGACAATCAATAAGAAAGCTGCGTCTTCGGTAATTTGCTGTGCTGTCGGCATACCGTTGAGTCCAACGGAACGCAAAAGCTTTGTCATGATGAAATCGAACTCATCTTCTCTTGCATGGAGATCGGATGCCTTAATCTCAGGGTCTCTCAGGACGTACTGCTTGAGTCGTTCGACAGATCGACTGCACTTTATATGCCCGCAGATGACTTCGTCATAGCTGAGCCTTTTGATTGGAAGACGTTCGTGACCGGCGAAGATGGCTGCCACTCTGATGCCAACGCGCCGTTCGCGCAGCGCGCGCATCTCACCGGTGTATTCGCTGCGTCGTTCATATTTTCGATAGGAGTATCCGTAGTCATCGTAGTAATAAGGGGCTTCATCGACAGCGTCATCGAGCTCAGGCGCTATGAGATAGAGTTTTCCATCTCTGGATATGACGCAGGGATTGTCGATTTGCCCCGATTCGTTCCTGATTTGCCAAATAGTTTCATTTATCTCAAATCTCGAGACTGGATTGGGGGCACAGGAGTTGTAGAGCTCAATAAGTTCATCGAGCGAAATGATTCCACAGACATCTGTGTAGGCGCGGGCGAAGCGCCGTACTTCTTGATTTGATTCAAGCGCACGGCGCTCCCAAGCATCCAAAACGTCCTGCGGACTTCGATAGCGGGCATGACGATCGATGCGCGATGCGCTCCAACGGTTATCAGCGGCAACGTTCATCAGATCCAAGCGCAGATCTTTGTCGGCGATGCGAGCGAGCGACTGATAGTGTTCTAGATCAAGCTCCGGTCGAAAACTCATGTCTTCCGGAACAGTTCGTGCGAGCTTTATACAACGCTTGAGATAGGTCGGGCCCAGGCTTGGGCTAAAGTGCTGCTTGAGGTGGCAAGCGATGGGCGAGAGTAGGCCATTTAGATTGGAAATGGGGTATCCGGCAATCTCTTGCTCGAGACGGCGCCCGATGAGCAGAGCCCCTTCCGAAGAGGCCTCATGGTCGGTGCCTTTCTGGCCGAGGTGTTTGGCCTCGACAATCCTGCTGATATCCGAGCAGGTGTTTGAAATAATGTCGGGTGAAAGGGTTGGAATCTTTTTTGCCATAGCGATGCACTCCTGTGTGACTCACGGACAACGGAAACGTTTGGTTGTGAGCGCCGTTCTTTGATGGCGACGGCGAACAGGAGCGCAGCCTGTCTGAGATGGGCGAGTGCGGTAACCACCGATCTTACTTACCGAGCATGCTCTAGCGTGTCATTGGGGACCTCCGCAGGAGCTCTCGACCAGTCTCATGCCTTGGGATGAGTATAACACAGAGAGCAAACATATGTTCTATAAATTTGAGAAACTGAATCCCTACCTACTCATTTAAGTGCGTCCCCAATGAGTACGTCCCAGAGACGTCAGACGGCCTCAAACAACCATAATCCAAAGGCCATCTCAAACAACTAGTCATTTAAGAACGTCCATTACAGTCGAAATTGTCAGCCCGGGCCCGTCTCGGGCTACGATTGAGGCGCGCCCAGAACGGGCCGCCGACCGGGCGCCCGCGCACGGCCGAATGTCCCTGCCCCCGAGAGGGCCTGTTGGGTGCTGCCGGCGCGGGACGCGCCGCCCCCGACGGCTGATAGGAAAGTGCCGGGCAGGCGCCGCGGCTGGTAATGTGAGTGCCGAGGGGGAGGCCATCCGGTCGAACGACTACCGGAAGGATACCACCGTGAAAGCGCCATCGACCAGGCCCGCGGCCGTGCTCGGCCTAGACGTCGGCAAGTCCTCCCACTGGGCCTGCCTGATCGACCGCGACGGGGAGGTGCTGTCCAGCGCCCCCGTCCGCAACAGGGAGGCCGAGCTCGACGCGCTGTTCGCCTCCGTGCCCGCCGGCACGCTCGTCGTGGTCGACCAGTTCCGCAACATAGGGTCCCTCGCCGTGAGGCGCGCCCGCGCCGCGGGTCTGGGGGTCGCCCACCTGCCCGGCCTCGCCGCCAGCCGCGCCGCCGGGCTGTTCGCCGGCGAGGCCAAGACCGACGAGCGCGACGCCGCGGTGATCGCGCGGACCGCCCTGGGTGTGCCGGACTCCCTGTCGGGGGTCCCGGGCCGCGGCGAGGCCCTCGAGGCCGCGCGCGCCCTCTCGTCGCAGCGCGACCACGTCGTCGCCTGCGCGACCAGGGACAAGAACCGCCTGCGCGCCGTGCTGCTCGAGTCCTGCCCGGCCCTCGAGGCCGCCGTCGACCTGTCGGACCGCCGGTGGCTGGAGCTGCTCGCCGGGTTCGGCGGGGCGTGGGGGATCGCCCGCTCGGGGGCCGAGGGGCCGCAGGCCGAGGCCGCCGGGGAGGCCGCGGCCGCCTCGACTGCGCCCCCGCCGGCGCTCATCGAGGCCGAGAACAGGCAGGTCAGGTTCCTGGCCGCCCGGATATCGGAGGCCCTCGACGAGGCCGGGGCCCTCGAGGCCGAGACGGCGGCGCTGCTCGAGGGCGACGAGACCTACGCGTGCCTGCTCACCGTGCCCGGCATCGGCCCGAGGACCGCGGCGCAGCTCGCGGTGTCGGTCGACATCGGGAGGTTCCCGGACCACGACCACCTGGCCTCGTACTGCGGCATAGCCCCGAGGGTGAGGAGCTCCGGAACGTCGGTGAGGTCGGTCAGGGCGTCCAGGCGCGGCGACGCGAGGCTCAAGTCCCTGCTGATCTTCTCGTGCAACAGCCTGGTGAGGTCCTCGGGGCGCTACGGCGAGTACTACCGGGCCTGCAGGGCGCGGGGCATGGGGCACGGGCGGGCGCTCAAGGCCGTCGCGAGGAAGCGGCTCAGGGCGATATACGCCGTGATGCGCGACCGGGTGCCCTACCGGGAGTAGCCCCGACGGTTGACAAAACTATAGGAACACCCAATGACTACCTCTGCAAAAAACTGTACACCAGCATCCAAAGATGTCGAAAAATGTCGACTTTGGATGTTGGTGTACATGTTTAGGCCGTATGGGGTGGGGCCTTGGACGGACGGGATGCGCGTACTAGAGCAGGTTCTTCTGTACCCATGCGATGATGTCGCTCGATTCGTAGAGTGGCTTGCCGTCGATGAATAGGCAGGGAACCTGGCGCTTTCCGCCGACGGCGATGAGTGTCTGTTCGGCATCGGAATCGGTCGAGATATTGCGCTCGGGGATGGTCGCGCCGTTATCGGCAAGGAAACGCTTGACCTTTAAGCAATACGGGCAGCCGGTCATAACGAATAGCGCGAGCTCGTGATCAGTAGCCATGGGTCTCCAATCGGTTGAAGTTTTGATTGAAATACCCAAAGCCGCCGCGGTCTATGCGCGCGTCAACGACGACTCGATGGCCTGTACCAGAAACGCCGTGGCTCCGGTGCCGCAGGGCTTGTCGTAGTAGTCAACAAAGCGCTGGTCGGCAAGATAGCCGTGGGCGAGGCCGAGATACGCTTCGTTCTGGGGCTCGCATCCCCAGTTGAGAGCAATCCAGCGACGATGCATCGCGACAAGCTTGCGAGCCTCGCTTCCGTCCGCATCGCCATCGCCCATGGCGATCGATAGCTGGCCCAGAACAGCGCGTTCAAGTTCCTTCATGTCGTTCCATGTCTCGGGGTCCATGTCCAGCAGCGCTTCGTTTGCTGCATCGATAGCCTCATCGCCATAGCGCGCCCGCGCCTCGGCACCGTAGCGCTCCTCGTTTTCCTGCACGGTGCGCCAGCGCTCCAGTTGCGGCAGGACGGCGCCCATGAGCGAGACGGCTTCGTCGAGCGACATGCCGGTGTTTTGCGCCAACCGCGGGGCACAATCCTCGATCATCGCCTCCATCGTGGTGTCGTAGGTGTACTTACCGTGGTCGTAGCACCACTTGCAGTAATGGTCGGTCGTGGCGCCCGTGGCATCGGTGCCGCAGTCATCGGGCGTGAGTATCATGCCGCAGCTCTGGCAATAGTGCTCGGGCATCTCGAGCAGATGAGACAGAGGCTCGCCGGTTACGGCGGCGATGAGCTTCATCATGTCGATGCCCGGCGTGACCTCGTCGCGCTCCCAACGGCTGACGGCTTGGCGTGTGACGAAGAGCTTGGCGGCGAGCTGCTCTTGGGTAAGGTGATGGGCGCGACGGATGGCAATGAGCTTTTCTGCAAAGGCCATAACGGCTCCTTTCTGCTGGTTGATGGCTTAAGCATACGCGGCGGCAGGCGCCCTTCCAAGCAACCGTTGGTTGCACGACGGGAGACCGCGGCGAAGAATTGCGCGCAACGCCCCACGCCTCCATGCCGTACAATGACCGGCATGGAACCTATCGCACACATACATACCGACCTGCCGCAGAAGTTCGGCATTCCGCGCAACAGCTTTTTGGCGCCCCATCTGCAGGGGCACATCGTTTTTGAGCCGGAATTTGCCTCCAATGCAGCAGTTGAGGGCCTGGACCCCTTCTCTCACCTATGGCTGCTGTGGCGCTTCGAAAACGGAACGCCCGGCGGCACGGCAAACGACATAGCTGCCGATGCCAAGTCGCAGGACAGGTCCGGCACCAACGCAAAATGGTCGAAAACCGTGCGCCCGCCTCGTCTGGGTGGAGCCGAGCGCGTGGGCGTGTTTGCCACGCGCAGTCCGTTTCGCCCGAATCCCATTGGGCTTACCTGCGTCAAGCTCGATCGTGTCGAGCTCACCGACGATGGCCCCATCATTCATGTGCTGGGGGCCGACCTGCGTGACGGCACGCCCATCTACGATATCAAGCCCTACGTCCCGTTTGCGGACTGCCACCCGGATGCGACCGGCGGCTGGATTGAGGATGCTCCGTGGCAAGAGCTCGATGTTGAGTTCCCGCAAGCTCTTCAAGACATGGTCCCGCCTGCAAAGCTTCCCGGTCTGGTCGAGGTCCTTCGCCAAGACCCGCGCCGCGCAGGCAGCAAGTACGAGCCAAACCGCGTCTATCACCTGGCCTTTGCCGGGCTCGACATATCTTTTACGGTCGATAAAACCCAGCTAACCGTAGTCGCCGTCAACGACGCGCAAGACTAACCAGCCGTTCGTCCGCACCCGTCAAATTAAGCGCCAAACCCCATGCCAAAATCGCCCGTGCTGGTGGACAATAACGCCTACCAAAACAATCCACTTCGCACGGGAGTTCAGTATGAAATACGACTTTAGCTCGCTTATCGACCGCCACGGCATGGACTCCATCGCCGTTGACTCCTGGGGCGAGATCCCCGGTATGGCTCCGAACGCACCCGACGAGGGCTTCGACCGCATTCCCATGTGGGTGGCCGATATGAATTTCGCCACGGTGCCCACGGTCTAGGAGCACATCATTCAGCGCGCTCAGCATCCCATGTTTGGCTACTTTAACCCGCGCCCCGAGTATTTCGACCGCATCATCGAATGGCAGAGCCGCCGCAACGGCGTCGAGGGTCTGGCGCCGGAGCATATCGGCTACGAAAACGGCGTGCTGGGCGGCGTCGTGTCGACGTTGCGCGCGTATGTCCAGCCGGGCGATGCGGTGCTGGTCCACAGCCCCACCTACATTGGTTTTACCAAGTCTATCGAAGCCGCGGGCTATCGTATTGTCCACAGCCCGCTTAAACTCGACGACCAGGGCGTGTGGCGCATGGACTTTGAGGACATGGAGTGCAAACTCGCCCAAAACCACGTTCATGCTGCGGTGTTCTGCTCGCCGCACAATCCCTGCGGCCGCGTATGGGAGCGCGACGAGATCGAGCGCGCCATGGACATCTATCGCCAGCACGATTGCGTGGTGATCTCGGACGAGATTTGGTCCGATATCATCCTGCCGGGACACAAGCATATCCCGACGCAGTCGGTGAGCGAGGATGCCCGCATGCGCACGGTTGCCCTCTATGCGCCGAGCAAGACGTTTAACCTGGCAGGTCTGGTCGGCAGCTACCACATCGTCTACAACGAGACGCTGCGCGACCGCGTGTGCGCCGTGTCCAACAAGACCCACTACAACGAGATGAACGTCCTCTCCATGCATGCGCTTATCGGTGCCTACCAGCCGCAGGGCTACGAGTGGGTGGACGAGCTCAACCAGGTGCTTGCCGGTAATATCGAGTACTTCTGCGATTACGTGGATGAGCATTTTGAGGGCGTGTCCTATTCACGTCCTCAGGGCACGTACATGGTGTTTCTGGACTGCACCGAGTGGTGTCGCGAACATGGCCGCGATATTCAGTGGCTGCTCGACGAGGGGGCGCGCGTGGGCGTGGGGTATCAGGACGGCCGCCCGTTCCACGGGCCCTGCCACATTCGCGTGAATCTGGCGCTGCCGCTTTCGCGCGTAAGGGAAGCGTGCGACCGCCTGGACCGCTACGTTTTTAATGCGCGGTAAGTGAGCACTGCATGTGGGGCCTTCTGCCAAGTCGGCTGGAAGGCCCCGCATGGTAAAACGCCTGTAACCATTGGGCGCTCGTGTGGTTTTGTTTGCTATTATTTTTTACCATTTCAGTCTGTAAACAGGATCGTCTGGAGCTCGATGAAAAGACCCCGTCGCTCGGTTGCCATTTCGTTGTTTGTCGCGCTTGCAGTGGCGAGCGCCTTTGTCGTAGCGATAGCTGGCTGTTCAGGGCGTAATGACGAAGCCTCGACGTCTGCATTAGAAGGTCTGGATGCCTCGCAGGTCAAGGACGACAATCTTAAGACGCTTAACGTCGGCAGCGACCTCTATCCGCCGTTTGTGTATACCGACGAGTACGGCGATATCGTTGGCCTGGATGTCGAGATATTGACCGAGGCTTTGGCCCGCATTGGTTACAAGCCAAAGTACCAGCTGATCGATTGGGAAAAGAAGAACGAGCTACTGGCGAGCGGCGAGCTCGATTGCGTCATGGGCAGCTTTAGCATGACGGGTCGCGAAGACGAGTATCGTTGGGCCGGCCCGTACCTTGCGAGCCGCCAGGTGGTCGCGGTCGATCCCCAGAGCGATATCTACACGCTTGCCGATCTTGAGGATAAGGTCGTGGCGGTCCAGTCCACCACCAAGCCCGAGGACATTTTGCTCAATCGTACAAATGAAAACGTTCCGCAGATCAAAGAGCTCTACTGCTTTTCGGACCGCTCATACCTGAACCCGGCGCTCGTCGAGGGTCTGGTCGACGCCATCGCCGCGCATGAGTCTTCGCTGCTCACCTACGAAAAAGACTATGGTGTGACGTATCGAATTTTAGATGAGCCGCTGCTTGAGGTTGGTTTGGGTACCGCTTTCGATATCAACGATACGCGCGGCATCGACGTTAAGCTCACCCATGCCTACCAGGAAATGCTAGCCGACGGCACCATGAAACGCCTGGTGTCAAAGTACTTTGATGACCCTTCGCCCTTTTTGAATATAGAGGGCCTGTCATGATCGGTGCACCCGACCACGCCGTAGAGAAGCGGGGCAATCGTTCGGCAGGGGCATGGTTCCTTGTCGCCCTGCTGGGGATAGCGCTCTCGGTTGTTGCCGGTATGATGAGCTACGGCTACACGACAGCTCAGGCCGAGCAGCGCTTTGCCGACGTTGTCGATTACGTGGCGACGCAGAGCCTTTCCTACGATGCATTCAATAGCGCCTATACGACCAAAAACCTGATTCGCGTTATGGAGATCGCCGGAGAGACAGCGCGCGATATGGAGCGCGACGGTTCGGTGGATAACGCCATGCTGGAGCAATATGCCGACCAGTTCAACGTGAGCGCACTGATCGTGACGGACGCATCGGGCAATTTGGTGTCCGAGTCCTCGACGGATGGCGTGGGCTACGAGTCGCTCGCTACGTATCTCAAGGAAGCACCCGTGCTGGAGGTGGCAGCCCATCCGCTTAAGTCCTATACCGCCCGCATCACGCTTGCGGATGATTCGGTCGCAGACATTGGCTGCGTAACCCGGCGGGATGACGAGGGCATCGTTGTTGCGGTAAGGCATCAGAGCGCGAAGGCAGTTGCAAGCAATACGCTCAAACTGCAGAGCCTGCTCGGTGGTTATGAGACCATCGACAGTGGCAATATCGTGATCGAAAGCGATGGCAAGGTCGTTGCGACCAATGTCGTTGAACCCACCATATTGGGCGTATTCGATCTGCCTGCAACGGATGTCTTTATTGTCGACGGTATTAAGGATCGATGCCTGCCCGGCAAAGTCCGACTGGTCAACGCCAACGGCGAGTGGTATTTGGGCACATTTGGAAAAGCGCGCGGGTTCTACGTGTACACCTATGCCTCGGCGCGGCGCTACTTTGAGGTCGTCGCGGCTGTTGCTGCCGGCGTGCTGGTGCTCTACGGCGGTGTTATAGCCGTTGTTGTGATGGCGCGCCGCCGCGCTGATCGTCGACGTTTGACGGACTTGCTGCAGCAGGAGCGCGACTATGGTGACAGGCTGGCTAAGGCAGCGCGTGAGGCCTCGTCTGCCAACTCGGCAAAGACGGAGTTTCTACGTCGCATGAGCCACGATCTGCACACGCCCATCAACGGCATTCGCGGCATGGTCGAGGTCGGCGATGCCAATGCGGACGATCTGCAAAAGCAGACCGAGTGCCGCTCAAAAATCTGGACGGCATCGGGACTGCTGCTCGACCTTGCCAACGAGGCGCTCGATATGAGTCGCCTGGAGAGCGGCCAGGTCAATCTGGAACTTGTTCCCACAAACTTGGTGACCCTCACCCGCGAAGTGTGCGATATTCTGGAGCGCCAGGCCGAGGAACGTCTGGTGACAATTATCTGCGACCAGCAGACGCTTAATCATCCCTATGCACGGGTGAGCGTGACGCATCTCAAGCGCTTATTGGTCAATATTGCCGGTAATGCCGTCAAGTACAACCGCCGGGGCGGCTATGTTCGTCTGGTGTGTTGCGAGGTGGAGTCGGTGGATGGCGTCCCCGTCTATGAATACACGATCGCCGACAACGGCATTGGCATGAGCGAGGAGTTCCAACAACACCTCTACGAGCCGTTTTGCCGCGAGGAGCAGCAAGTGGAGGGCGCTTCATCGGGAACTGGCCTGGGCGCGCCTATTGCCAAACAGTTGGTCGAGCTTATGGGCGGAACCATGAGCTTTACGAGCGTCTTGGGGCAGGGGACGACGTTTATCATCCGCCTGCCGTTCGAGAAGTGCGACCGCTCCGAGATTCCTCAGGCAGTTCGCGTAGATGCGGGCGACGGCGATGCGCTCCAGGGCCTGCGCGTTTTGCTCGTAGAGGATAACGATCTGAATGCCGAGATCGCGCAGTTTACGCTCAGCCGTGCCGGTGCCGTCGTGACGCATGCTAAGGATGGCGAGTCTGCCGTTGAGGCATTTGCCGCGAGCGTGCCGCACGAGTACGACGTGGTGTTGATGGACATCATGATGCCTGGTATCGATGGCCTTGAGGCCACGCGTCGGATTCGAGCACTCGATCGCGAGGATGCCGTGACCACGCCGATTATCGCTGTGAGCGCCAACGCCTTTGCCGACGACCGCAGACTTTCGCGTGAGGCAGGCATGGACGCGCACCTGAGCAAGCCTGTGAGCTCGCAAGAGCTCGTCGAGGCGCTGGCGCACATCGCCGCCGACGCTTTATAACAATATGGCCCGGTTCCAAGGTGGGTTGGAACCGGGCCATATTGTTATTGATGAGGCCTGCTGAGGGGCTTACTTTTCTTGAATCTGCTTGCCGCAAAGATGCTCAATCGTAATCTCGTAGAGCTGGACGCCCTTAATGTCCTTGGCGATTTCCTCTTCGACTTCCTCGGCAGAAGGGTAGTACTTAAGGGCGAGCTGGCGGACTTTGTCCTCGATAAACGCGGGGGTGTCATTCGCCAGGCGACAACGGCCAAAGACGACGGTGCTCATAACGTAGGGAGCCCAGTCGCCGTCCTGGTACCACTCGTTTCCGTAAACGGTAAAGCAGACCTTGTCATCGCGCTTGAGTGCGTCGACCTTGTGGCCAGCCTTGGCGCCATGGAAATAAATCTTGTTGTGCTCGGCGTCAAAGAAGTAGTTGACGGGAATGGCGTACGGGTAGCCATCGTCGCCGTTGACGGCAAAGACGCCGCGCTTGCAGGTGGCGAGCAGTTCGCGCGCTTCCTCGTCAGTGATGGCGCGTTTCTTTCGACGTAAGGGCCTAAACATCGTTGGCTTCCTTTCTGGTCGTGCGTGGTTGTTGAGCACAAACTATAGCGAAACAGCTCCGTTTTTCTTGATGCGGGCGAGTATGTTTTTGAGCTTATTAAAGTCGAGCGGTTTGGACAGATGGGCGTTCATGCCGGTGTCGTGTGCCGCCTTGGCGTCTTCGGCAAAGGCGTTGGCGGTGAGCGCGATGATGGGGATATCGGCTGCATCGACCTTCTCGCTCAGGCGAATCGCGCGGGTTGCCTCGTAACCGTCCATGTCCGGCATCATAATGTCCATCAGGATCGCATCGAAGCTGCCGGCGGGACGGCCAACGTATAGGTCGACCGCTTCGTTGCCATCGGCGGCGCGAGTTACGACAATGCCTTCGCTTTCGAGCAGCGCCTGGGCAATCTCGGCATTGAGCTCGTTATCTTCTGCCAAAAGAACGTTCATGCCGGCAAGCGAGCAGCTGTCTGCTTGCTCGTCCGCGCGCTCTCTTGCCTGAGGGTCTTTGTCGATATCGAGCGGAATCTGGACGTTGAACGTACTCCCCACGCCAACCTCACTCGAAATCTCAATCGTGCCGCCCATCAGTTCAATAAGCGACTTGACGATTGGCATGCCCATGCCGGTTCCTTGGAACTTGCTGCGCGCATCGTCACCTTCTTGGGCAAACGGCTCGTAGATATGCTTTAAAAACTTGGGAGTCATACCAATGCCGGTATCCGAAACGCTAAAGCAAAAGAGCGCGCGCCCGTTATCGAGTGGCTTGGTCTTTGAGCTAAAGGTGACGGAGCCGCCGTGCTTGTTGTACTTAATGCTGTTGTCTAACAGGTTGATCATGATCTGTCGGATATGGGTAGGACTGCCGATCATGTATGGCCCCGTGGCGTACGGCAGACTATTGTCCTGCATTGTGATGCCGTTACTGGACGCGCGGAGCTTGCACAGAACCAGCGTATCGTCACAGAGCTCTTTGAGGTTAAAAGGCGCATGCTCCAGTGTTAGCTTGCGGTCTTCGATTTTGCCCATCTCGAGGATGTCGTTGATCAGCGAGAGCAGGTGATTGGCGGCAACGCGCGCCTTGGCACGGCTCTCGCGGGCGACCTGGATATCGCCTTCCTTCAATTCCTCGATCTCGATAAGGCCCAGGATGCCGTTGAGCGGCGTACGGATGTCGTGGCTCATGCGCGTGAGGAATGCCGTCTTAGCGGCGTTGGCGGCATCGGCTTTTTTGCGCTCGGTCCGAGCGCGTACGAGCGCCCAGATGAGCAGGACGATGCCGACCGACAACACACCGATGAGGACAGCTGCAACGGCGGCGCGGTTGCGATAAAGGAATTGAAGCGTGTTGGATTCCTGGGCCGTGTACGACGTGGATGAGTAATTGCTTGCGGAGAGCGATTCTCCGGCATTGATGATGCCCTTGTTGATGATTCCCAGCAGCTCGGGCCTTCCGCGCGAAATCCAGCACGAGAGCTCACAGGTGTCAGGGAGCTCGGCCGTCTCGCAGTCCTCGAGATCATAACGGTCGCCGATGGTTTTTACGCGTGAACTGGGGGCGAGGATGCAGTGCACCGTTCCCTTCCTGAGGGCGTCGAACGCTTCATCGTCGGATCGGTATTCGGTCACGGTCGCTGTGGGGAACAGACTTTCAAGTACATTTTGGTTGATAAACGATGATTTGGTGCAGGCGATGTTCTGAAGGTCTTTGTTCAGGTTGCCGCCGGTGTGGATGGCGGTGAGGGACACGGTTCCCAACGATACCGACTGCACAACGCCAGATTGCTCGGCAAACCAGTAATCTCGGTATACCGGCAGCGCAGCGTCGATGCTTCCCTTTGACAGGGCCTTTGACATCATCTTGTAGCTATCAAAGGCGACGGTTTTGACCGTAATGCCAAATTTATCGTGCAACGTCGTCGCAAGCGATGCGAGCGAGCCTTCCATTTTGCCGTCTTCGTCTTCGTTGCAGTAGGGGAGTTTGCCCGTAATGTAGCCAAGCGTGATGGTGTTGTCATTTGCTTTGAGCCAGGAACGTTCGGGGCCGTTGAGCGATGATGAACCGCTGTTTTGGGCCGAGTAGTTAGATTTGACTTCGTCGATATAGCGTGGGTTGACGCGGGCGATTGCCGACATGGCGGCATTGATGTCGTCCATCAGGTCGGGGCGGCTTTTGGGGACGGCAAAATAGTAATCACTCGAGCCAACGTAGAACATGGGGGAGGCATCGGGCGACGAAATGGTGTCGTTCATGATGACGGCATCGACTTCGTCGTTTGCGAGTGCGTCAAAGAGCATGGATCCCCCGTCATACTCCCTGTATGTGCAGGTAATGCCTTCGTTGGCGAGCCACTGCTGGCCAACGAAGGTTTGCATAACGTCGGGGTTGTAGCCGATGGTAAGGCCTTGGAGCGCTTGGGGGTCACCCTTGGTCAGGTCGTCGCGATCGGGCTTGGCGTAGATGTAGTAGCGCTCGGTGCCCTCGGGGTTCGAGGAAAAGAGCAGCTTTTGGGCGCGTTCCTCGGAATAGGAGATGTTGGGCATGAGGTCGATTTCGCCCGCCTCGAGCATGTCCATAAGCTCGGTGAAGGTGCCGGAGACGTATTCGTACCGCCAGCCGGGCGTGTAGTACGACAGGGTCTGGAGGTACTCGTAGCCCCATCCCGAAAGACGCTCCCCGGGGGTGCCGTTCTGGAAGCCTTCGCTGTTGACGAGCCAACCAACGCGGACCGTCTTGACTGGCTGACTAGAGTCATCGGCAAAAGCCTGGGCAGGCGCGATAGAACTCAGCACGACAAGCGCGGCAAGCACAACGGCCAGGGCGCGATATATAACTGAACGAAGGACAGTGGCGGCTCTCACATGCAATCCTAACGAATCGAGACATTACCGCATAAGGATACCAGCTCAACCTGCCCAGTCGGCAGCTGCACCGCTAAACGCTCCCGCCCGGCAGTCATTGGGGACGTTCTTAAACGACTAGTCATCGGGGACGTTCTTGTTTGACTAGTCATTTAAGAACGTCCCCAATGACTAGTTTCGTTTGCGGGGGAGGCGTGGGACAATACCGAGCGAACGTGATTGGGCGTCTGGGAAAAGGGGTCGCGATGAACAAGTTGACGACGCTTACCGACGTGTTGCGCCAGGCTGGCTTTGCGCGCATCACGGGCCTGTTTCTTATCTTCTATCTGCTGTGCTCGACGGCCGTTTGGCTGTCCGAGCCCACGACCCTCACGTTTGGCGATGGCCTGTGGTTTAGCTTTGAGACGGTCTCGACCATCGGCTTTGGTGACATTCCGGCCGAGACACCGGTTGCCCGCGCCATTACCGTCATTCTGAGCGTCATCAGCATCTTCTACATCGCCATGCTCACGGGCGTGGCGGTGAACTACTGCAATACGCTTATCAAGATACGTCAAAAGGACACCATGGCGCGCTTTATGGATGATTTGGAGCATTTGGAAGAGCTCGATCGCGTCGAGCTTGCCGATCTTTCGCGTCGCGTGCGCGAGTATCGTCGACGCCAGCGCTAAAACGGGCGCCGCGCGTCACGATAAGGGGGACTGAATATGAACATCACCGTGTACCTGGGTGCCAACACTGGCAATGCCCCGGCGTTTCTGCCCGCGGTGCAGGAGCTGGGCAACTGGATTGGCGCCAACGGACACGCGCTGGTATACGGCGGGTCAAAATCGGGCCTGATGGGTGCGCTTGCCGATAGTGTACTCGAGGCGGGTGGACACGTGACGGGTGTGGAGCCGAGCTTTTTTATCGAGGCCGAGTTTCAACATGACGGTATCGATGACCTCATCGTGACGAGCGATATGGCGGAGCGCAAGGCCAAGATGATTGAGCTCGGCGATGCGTTCATTGCCTTTCCCGGCGGGACGGGCACGCTCGAGGAGATTGCCGAGGTCATGTCCGCGGTGTCGTTGGGGCACCTGAGTGCGCCGTGCATCCTGTATAACCTGGACGGTTACTACAACGACCTTAAGGCGCTGCTCGGGCACATGATTGATAAGGGGCTTTCGAGCCCGAGGCGCCAGCAAGGCATCTACTTTGCCGACGATTTGCGCGAGATTGCCTCGATTATCAACGGATAAGTCTTGAGCTTGCCCCACTATAGCTCCCAATGGTGCCGTTCGCGGCGCAGACGGTTGGCTCGTTCGGGCAACGCTCGCTCTACAATAAAACGTAACTATGTCGACTTTGACCGCGGGAGGACCCGATGGATAACCTTGCCAAACCCAAAAACCGCGCGCTGTTTTTACTTAGCGTTGCCGTGACCGGTGCGTTCGCAGGTGCCGCGGTCTGGCTGTTCTTTTTTGCGATGGAGCACGGTATCGACTATCTATGGACCGAGATTCCGCACGCGCTGGGCGTCGCTTCGCCCGAGCTTGCCAGCGGCCCGTTTGGCTTTTTGCCGTACCCGTTTTTTGTCTGTCTGCTGGGCGGCCTGTTAATCGGTCTGTACGAAAAGATGACAGGCACCAAGACCGATGACCTCAACCAGGTGATGGCTAAGGTTAAGCAAGACGGGCGCTACCCGTACGACAACCTGGGCAAGCTTTCGCTCGCGGCATTGCTGCCGCTGCTGTTTGGCGGAAGCATTGGACCGGAGGCCGGCCTGACCGGCGTTATCGCTGGTCTGTGCAGCTGGGTCGGCGACCGCATGCGTCGCTTTGGCGCCGAGTTTAGGGAGCTCACGCTGCTGGGTACCCAGGCTGCCCTGACGGCGCTCTTTACCGCGCCCGTCTTTGGCTTTGTGGCGCCGCTTGCCGGTAGTGCCGACGGCGACGAGGGCTCCGCGTCCGGCGAGATCACGATCAAGCTGCCCAAGGCGCAAAAGACGGTGGTCTACGGTATTGCGATTGCCGGCGGTCTGGGTACCTACCTGCTGCTTGGCCAGCTTGTGGGCGGCGGCATGGGCATGCCCAGGTTCGAGTCCGCCGAGGTGGGCAACCTAGAGCTTACCTGGCTCGTCCCTCTGTCGTTGATCGGAACAATCTGCGGCTGGCTGTACTTTGTCTCTGAGCACGCGAGCGAAGCGCTTGCCCATGCAATAGGGGAGCGTCCTGTCGTTAAGGCCATGCTAGCCGGTCTGGCGCTCGCCATTTGCGGCACGGTCCTGCCCTACACCATGTTTGCCGGCGAGACCCAGGCCGACGTGCTCATGGAAACCTACTTGACCATTCCCACCGGCGTGCTTATCGCGACCGGTCTGGTCAAGGCCATGCTGACCCCCGCCCTCATCAACCTTGGTTGGCGCGGCGGTCACTTCTTCCCGGTTATCTTCTCGGGCGTAAGCCTGGGCTACGGCCTTGCCATCCTTACCGGCGCCGATCCGGTCTTTTGCGTCGCCGTCTGCACGGCATCGACGATGGGTGCGGTCATGCGCCAACCCGTTATGGTCGTGGGCTTGTTGCTCATGTGCTTCCCGCTCAAAGGCATCATCTGTATGATCATCGCCGCCGTCATCGCCGCCGGCATTCCGCTGCCCAAGTCGCTGCGCAAGTAGCACGGTGGCGCACGGTCGATACAAGCACCCTAGGCCCGGTGTGGCGCTGTGTCATGGATTTGCGAGCGCCTAGATCTCGCTCGGAATCGGCGCTATTTCCAAACCGCGAGCGCGGCGGTGCCCAGTACGATGAGGGCGAGACCGATAGCGCTGCGTCGCGAGACTTTTTCGTTGAATGCCAGGCGCGCAAATAGTACCGATACGACAATCGATAGTTTGTCGATCTGCACCACGACGCTCACCTGGCCTGTGGCGATGGCGTAGTAGTATAGCAGCCACGATGCGCCAGTCGCAATGCCCGATGCCGCGAGAAATACGAGTTCATAGCGGTCTACGTGCACGGCTTGGCCCATCTTGCCTTTAGCTGCCACGATTGCCCATGCCATAACCAGTACCACACAGGTACGGATTGCCGTGGCCAGGCTGGATTCGACGCCTTCGATGCCAGCCTTGGCAAGGATGGACGTGAGCGCCGCGAATACGGCGGCGCCGAGGGCGTAAGCGAGCCAGGTCCGGTCTTGCTGCTGCTCGGGTCCGGCAGACTGCTTCTTCTCGATCAATAAAAACGTGCCGAGGGTGATGACAGCGGTTCCCACGAGCTTAACCGCAAGGTTGCTCGTCTCGCCAAAAAGTACGATGGCGATCAGTGCGGCGAGTACGGTGCTCATCTTGTCGACCGGTACGACCTTATTGACGTCTCCGATGCCCAACGCCTTAAAGTAACAGATCCACGAAGCACCGGTAGCGAGTCCCGAGAGGACGAGAAAGAGCCAGGATCTGGGTTCGATGCTGCCGATGGTTCCAATGGATCCAGAAATGCCCGCCATTGCCCAGGCGAAAACGAGCACCACGCAGGTGCGAATGGCCGTCGCGACATCGGAGTCGGTCTGCTTGATGCCGCATTTGGCCAGGATAGATGTGATGCCGGCAAAGAAAGCCGACACAAATGCTGCTGCGACCCACGACACGGGTGAAATGCCTCCCCAAAGAACGACCGCGCCAGATTTACGGCGCTCGTCCGATGATACCGTCCCGCCATGAAGCTTTGATATCGCTGTGGTGAGACAGGGGCCATAGTTCGAGAGGGCATTTGGTTAAGGCTCGAATCGAAGGTGAATGGTTTTCCGCGAAGTGAACGAGTAAATCTGGACCCCTGGAACATGCACGCTTTTTTCGAACAAAACTGCAGGATTCTTAGACAAAAACCGCAGGAATTGAGTCCTTAAAAATGTCGATGCTACAGGGCACTGTTTTTACTCGTTCACTTCTCGGAAAAGTATTCACCTTCGATATGCTGACGGTGTCTTTTTGGTTGCCAAGAACTAGACGGCCTGCTGTGAGGGGCGGTGGTGACGCTATGCCGCCTTGTTTCATTGAAAAAATAAGCGGGGTACCACCTAAGCTTTTTTAGCTGTCGATTACAGGTCGCGTACTCGATAAACCTTGGTGCTGACGGTGCAGCTGATTGCACATAGCGCGAGGGCCAGCACGGCAATTCCTGCGCACAGACAGCCCAGAACGGCGGGATCGGGATTTGCTCCGGCAATCGACATGAGCCAGTTGCTGATGGGGTTGGAGGAGCTCAGCGTGGCCATTGTGCCGCAACCAAGCAGGGCAAACAGGCCAACGGATAGGCGCAGCGCCTCCATGTGTCCAAATCGAAAGAACAGCGGCTGCGCCAAAAACACCATCATGAGGGAGATGAGCATCGATGCCGCCGAGGCCATTGCGGTCTCAAAGACGGCCTGTCCCGTCGAGGGGATGCCCGCACTGTTGAAAAGCGGGATGGAGACGATGCTCAGAAGCGCGGCGGCGCAGGCCATGATGGCCGAGAAGACAACGATGCACAGGTAGCGTGCGCAGATGATGTCTTTGCGCGAGAAGGGCAACGTTGCTCGATAACGCTCCCAGCCGTTTTGGTTATCGTAGCCAGCTAGCGAGTTCATGATTATGATGGGCGACATTGCGCTGACCGCACAGGCGCCGGCGCTCATGCCGGAATCGACATCCGACGCGTTGGCAAGGGTCAGCACGACAAACATGAACAGGCCGACGCCTGCAATGCTCGGGATAAGCGAGCGAGCGATGGCGAGCTCGGACATAAAGGCGCGTTTCATTTCGAAGCTCCTTTCAGCATGAGGCGAAGATAGTCATCAATGGTTGCCCGATCGCTGGGAATCTCGGGGAAGGCCTCGAGCGTTTCGCGACGGTTGGGTACGAGCACGTCCACGCTATAGGCGTGGTGGACGGCACGGGCGCCTTCGACGCAAGCCATAAGCTCGGCGGCCTGTGCTTGGGTGCAGTGGGCGATGCCGGCTCGGTCGGTAATGTCCTCGCGCGGCAGGTCAAAAATAATCGAGCCGTTATCGATGCAGATGACGCGGTCGGCGGCGCGATCGAGGTCGGACGTAATGTGGCTCGAGAGCAGCACGCTGTGCTGACCGTCGGCGACAAAGGCAAGCAGCTCATCGAGCAGTTCCTCGCGTGCCATGGGATCGAGGCCTGCGGTGGCTTCGTCCAAAACGAGCAGTTTGGCATTGTGACTGAGTGCACAGGCAAGCTGCAGTTTCATGCCCATGCCGCGGGAGAGGTCCTTGACTTTTGTCTTAGGATCGAGGCCAAATCGGTTGATGAATCCGGCGAACGTTTCGCGGTCCCACGTGGGGTACGCCGGGCCTACGAGCGACTCGATCTGGCCCACCTTGAGCGTGGAGGGGAAGGGGCACGTGTCCAGGACAAGACCGACGCGGGAGCGTAGATGGCGCTGCGTCTCATCGGGCGCGTCGGCGCCACAGCGCTGCCCAAATAGGTGCACCTCGCCGGCATCGAGCTTTATAAGCCCGAGGGCAGCTCGAATCGTCGTTGTTTTGCCAGCACCGTTGGCACCAACAAAGCCGACGATCTGACCTGGCTCCACAGCGAGTGTGACATCACGCAGCGAAAAACGGTCGCTTACACGGCGTGAGATGCCTTTGAGTTCTAAAAGGTTTTGCATGGTATAGCCTTTCTTGCAGATGGATACTGCATGGTTTCGGGGGCTACCAGGTCGAGCATCTCGTGCAGCTTGTCGCGCGTGACGCCCAGGGTTTCGGCTTGGCTCGCCGCTTTCGCAAGTAGCTCTTCGATATGGCAGAGCTGGTTTTCGCGCAAGAGTTCTTGGTTGCCCTCGGCGACAAAGCAGCCCTTGCCCTGCACGGTGCAGATAAACCCGAGCTGCTCCAGGTCGGCGTAGGCGCGCTTGGTGGTGATGACGCTCACGCCAAGATCGCTCGCGAGTGCACGGATGCTGGGGAGTTTGGCTCCCGCAGCGAGCGTGCCCGATAAGATCTGAGCTTTGACCTGCGAGGTTATCTGCTCGTAGATGGGCTTATCGCTCGAATTGGATAGGATGATGTCCACAGCGGCTCCTTAGCTGTTGGGCTACACGTGTATATAACCGGTAAGCACAGTATATATACACTATGCACAGTTATGCAAGAGCTAAATGTGGAATAGACCATCGGCGCCGCGCTTGCTCCAAAACAATCTCAATCTGTAACATCTGGATCCGTTTTTGGTCGCCAGCTGTTACAGATTGAGATGTTATTTTCCCGCCTGCCTATTTGTCTCAATCTGTAACAGTAAGAGTCGATTTGCGCGGCTAGATGTTACAGAACGAGACATTGGCTGCCTGCCTTTCCGTTTATCTCGATTTGTAACAGCTAGACCCAATTTGGGCGGCCAGATGTTACAGATTGAGATTGTGTCGGCGGGCAAGTTTGTTTTTCTCAATCTGTAACGCCTGGGTCCGTTTTGGGTCGCCTGCTGTTACAGATTGAGACAGTCTGCTGCAGAATACTTTCGATAACTAGCCGTTCACGTTCTGACTGATGAATTTGTCCTGATAGGCGCCCTAGAGCGAGATTTCGCGGCTACAATAGTGCGGTTACAACGACGTAATGCACTCAATGCAAGAAAGGATCCGCATGGCAAGCCTGTCGGATGAAATCTCGTCGCGCCGCACATTCGCGATCATCAGCCACCCGGACGCCGGTAAGACCACACTTACCGAGAAGCTGCTGCTCTATACCGGCAGCATCCAGACTGCCGGCTCGGTCAAGGGCAAGAGCTCGGCCAAGCATGCCGTCTCGGACTGGATGGACATCGAGAAGGAGCGCGGTATTTCCGTTACTTCCTCGGTGCTGCAGTTCACCTACAACGGCGCCTGCGTCAACATCCTCGATACCCCCGGCCACCAGGACTTCTCGGAGGATACCTACCGTACCCTTATGGCCGCCGACGCTGCTGTTATGGTCATCGACGGCGCCAAGGGCGTCGAGGCCCAGACCAAAAAGCTCTTTAAGGTCTGTACGCTGCGCCACATTCCCATCTTCACCTTTGTGAACAAGCTCGACCACGAGGCTCGCGATCCGTTTGAGCTCATGGAAGAGATCGAGAACGTCCTGGGCATCAATACGTATCCCATGAACTGGCCGATCGGCAGCGGCCGCAACTTCCGCGGCGTGTTCGATCGTCAGACCCGTCGCGTCATTGCCTTCGAGGGCGACGGCCACGCCAACGCCACCAAGAAGGTCGCCGAGGTCGAGGCCGAGCTGGGCGACCCTGCCATGGATGAGCTCATCGGCGAGGAGAACCATAAGAACCTGATGGACGACATCGAGCTGCTCGATGGCGCTGGCGACGAGCTCGACTTGGATGCTGTGGCCTGCGGCAAGCTGAGCCCGGCGTTCTTTGGCTCGGCGCTCACCAACTTTGGCGTGGAGCCCTTCCTCAAGGAGTTCCTGCGTCTGGCCCCGACGCCGCGCGCCTATACCGATACGCTCACCAGCGAGCCGGTCGATCCCTGCCGCGACGACTTTAGCGGCTTTGTGTTTAAGATCCAGGCCAACATGGACAAGAACCACCGCGACCGCATCGCCTTTGTGCGCATTTGCTCGGGCAAGTTCGAGCGCGGCATGGACGCCTTCCACGTGCAGGGCAACCGCAAGCTTAAGCTTGCTACTGGCACCTCGATGATGGCCGATGACCGTGCGATTGTTGACGAGGCGTACGCGGGCGATATCGTGGGCCTGTTCGATCCGGGTATCTTTAGCATCGGCGACACTGTGTGCTCTGGCAAGCGCCACGTGCAGTATCCGCAGATCCCGACGTTTGCCCCCGAGATGTTCGCTCGCATTACGCAGGTCGACACGCTCAAGCGCAAGCAGTTCGTCAAGGGCATGGAGGAGCTTGCCCAAGAGGGTGCTATCCAGATCTTCCGCGAACTGGGTGCCGGCATGGAAAGCGTCATCGTGGGCGTGGTCGGCGTGCTGCAGTTTGAGGTGCTCGAGCGCCGCCTCAAGGCCGAATACCGTGTTGAGGTTCGTCGCCAGCCGTTGCCCTATACCGATATCCGCTGGATCCAGAACGACCCCGACACTATTGATATCCCGGGCCTTTCGCTCACGCGCGACACCCTGCGTGTCGAGGACATGCGCGGCGGTAAGCTGCTGCTGTTCACGAGCCCGTGGAACGTGGATTGGGCAACCGACCACAACCCCGACCTTATCCTGTCGGAGTTTGGCAACGTAGCGTTTTAACGCATCGGCGCGGTGGCCCTGCGGGGCTGCCGCGCCGATTGCTTGCCTGATGCCGCGCGAGCGGCTATCATACCCACCGTCGTCTCAAGACCGGGGCGTCCGAGCAGTTCGGGTCCGATATCCTGCTCGTTAAACCTAAAACCAAAGGAGTACATAATGATCAAGAAGGTCATGGAGGACTACAAGGTCCTGCTGCGGAGCATTCCCGCGGCAACGGTTTCGCTGTTTTTCGTGAGCGTCATCATGATGAACCTGCTGGCCAACAAAGAGCTCATCAGCCTGCCATATCTGGCGCTCGACTGTGGCTTTGTGGTGAGCTGGGTTTCGTTTTTGTGCCAGGACATGATCTGCAAGCGCTTTGGCGCCAAGGCATCCATCAAAATCTCTATCCTCGCGCTGCTGGTCAACCTGGCCGTGAGTCTGTGCTTTTGGGCATGCTCGCTCACGCCCGGCATGTGGGGCGCCTACTACGACACGGGCATGATCGAGGTCAACACTGCCCTTAACGCCACCATCGGCGGCACCTGGTACGTGGTGCTGGGCTCTTCGCTGGCAATGCTCGTTTCTGCCGTGGTTAACTCCACGCTCAACCAGTCGCTCGGCCGCATGCTCAAAAAGAATAACTTTGCGAGCTTTGCCTTCCGCTCCTATGTGTCCACGGGTGTTGGCCAGTTTATCGACAACTTGGTCTTTGCCATTGTGGTGAGCCACACGTTCTTTGGTTGGACCTGGGTGCAGGTCCTTATGTGCTCGCTGACCGGCGCTGTTGCCGAGCTGCTGTGCGAGGTTTTCCTGAGCCCCGTGGGCTACAAGGTCGTGCGCGGCTGGGAGCGCGAGAATGTGGGCTCCGAGTACCTCGAGCGCCACGCAACCGCCTAAGGAGCAAGTATGCGGGTTTTGATCACGGGTGCTTCGGGCGGTATCGGAGCCGCATGCGTGCAACGATTTTTGGACGAGGGCCACGAGGTCGTGGGCTTTGATTTGCTACCGGCGGCGATCAAACACGAGCGCTACCGCCATCTGATCGTTGATGTTCGCAAGCCGGACGCGTTTCCAGACGATCTTGAACCCCAGGTGATCGTGAACGTTGCCGGTACGCAGGATTCGGCTGACGACATCGCCGCCAACCTGTATGGCACCATCAACGTGACCGAGCGCTACGCCTTTGCGGGGGAGGGGCTTGCCGCCAAGCCGGCGCCGGCTATCAAATCCGTGGTCAATGTGGGGTCGGCGAGCGGGCATACGGGATCGGAGTTTCCCGACTATGCCGCCAGCAAGGGCGGCGTTATCGCCTACACCAAGAACCTTGCAAACCGTCTGGCGCCGCAGGCTATCGCCAACAGTGTGGACCCGGGTGGCGTTATCACGCCGCTCAACCGTTGCGTGATGGAAGACGAACACCTATGGAACCAGATTATGGAGCTCACGCCGCTTAAGCGCTGGGCCACTGCCCAAGAGATCGCCGAGTGGATCTACTTTGTGGGCGTGACCAACCGGTTTATGACCGGGCAGAGTCTGCTGATCGATGGCGGCGAGGCCGGCCGCACACAATTTATTTGGCCCGAATAGGAAACGCGCCCGATGGAAAGCCGTCGGGCGCGTTTTTGATGTATCGATTTTTAGCCGAGGCAAGTCCAGTTGACGGGGGTCGAGCCGTGCTGTTCGAGTAGCCGATTGGCTGCCGAGAAGGGACGCGATCCCATAAAGGCGGGGAGTTCTGCCGTGGCACGGTTGGCCGAAAGCGGCGAGGGGTGCGTGGAGGCCAGGCAGAACTTGCCGGTTGCCTTGCCCGCACCGGTTGCGACGAGCTTACCTTCGACCATCTGCTGGGCAAAGCGACCCCATGCCAAAAAGACTACCGGTTGGGGCAGCTGACAGCAGCGCTCGATAACGTAGTCGGTGAGCGCGCTCCAGCCTAGTTTGGCGTGCGAATTGGCGGCATGCTCGCGCACGGTGAGCGTAGTGTTGAGGAGCAGGACGCCCTGTTGTGCCCATGGGGTTAGGTCTCCCGTGGCGGGAATGGGACAACCCAGATCGGCTTTGAGTTCCTTGTAAATGTTGCGCAGGCTCGGTGGCAACTTGGTTTGCGTC
This sequence comes from Collinsella aerofaciens, assembly GCF_963360655.1. Classification (NCBI taxonomy): domain Bacteria; kingdom Bacillati; phylum Actinomycetota; class Coriobacteriia; order Coriobacteriales; family Coriobacteriaceae; genus Collinsella; species Collinsella aerofaciens. The sequence goes on along the minus strand of NZ_OY725712.1, from coordinate 622,575 downwards.
GCGGGGACCGAGAACGACAGCCCCATTGCCTGGTTGGGTCCGTGATAGGGGTCTTGACCCAAGATGACAACCTTGACCTGGTCGGCCGGCGTGTAGGCGAGGGCATTGAGGATGTCGTCTTGTGCTGGGTAGATAGTCTGCTCGGCACGCAAAAGGGCGATGCGCTCGAGCAGCTGGTTCGTAGTGTCACGTACCGGCTGCGGTGCATCGCCCAACCAAGTTGCTATGTTGCGGTCGCGGGTCGCGGCGTCCATGGGGCTCCTTTACGTCAGATGCTCTGCTGGCATCTATTGTAAAGGCGCACCGGTTGCCTTTATGCCGCGGCTGTATGAAGAGTGGGGTCTACGAGACGTGCTCGGGCGCTCCTGCCATGCGAGCCTGTCCATGTGCGCGGAGGCGCGGAAGCTCGACGGTTGCTACCATGACGCCGGTGAGGATGAGGGCGGCGCCAAAGAAGGCGATGGGGCTCAGGACCTCGCCGACCAGGAAGAACGAAAAGACGGCGGAGCAGACCGGCTCGAGCGAGAAGGCGAAACCGGTGGTCTCGGCGGGCACGTGGGGCTGCACGAGCGTCTGGGTGATAAAGCCGTAGGCAGAGCAGATGAGCGCGAGGGCAACGACGACCACGATCTCGCTGGGCGTACTGGGAAGTGCGAAACCGCCAAAGACGCATGCGGCAATGCCCGAGAACAGGCCGCCAAAGCCCAGCTGCCAAACGCCCAGGGACAGCGGATCGACTTCTTCGACAAAGCGCTTGGCCACGATAATGTGGCTGGCATAGATAAAGGCCGAGAGCAGCATGATGATCGCGCCGGGATTCAGGCTGGTAAAGTCGGCGCCCGAGAGCAGCAGCATGCCGCAGGTGACGATAGCCGTGCCGATGAGCACCTTGCGCTCGGGGGCGCGGCGCAGCAGGGCGGCGTTGGCAAACGGCACGATCACGACCGTCAGGCTCTGCAAAAAGCCGGCAGTGGAGGCAGAAGTGAGGCTGGAGCCCAAGCACATGCAGGTGAGCTCGGTTGCCATAATGGCGCCGATGATAGCGGCACGAACCATAAGGTCGCGGTTGATGCGGAACGCGCGCTTGTGGAAGAGCAGCAGACAGGCCACAAAGGCGATGATGCAGCGCAACGCGACGATGCTCGTGGCGTTCATGCTGTCCATGCCGATCTTCATGAGGGGATACGAAAAGCCCCATGCGACGGGAACGGAAAATGAGAGCGCGATTGCTTTTTTGCGATCCATGGGACTCCTTTTGTTACAGAACGGTTTCGCACAAAGGATTCTGCTCTCAGATGTTGATGTAGTAAAGCGAATGTATCTTCAGTATGATTAAGAAACGCTAAAGTAGGCGCGAAAAGCGCTGGCAAAACGTTTTACGGCTGCATTGATGTGGAGGCACGATGGCATCGCGGTATCAGATTGTTTGTATGGTGGTCGACCGCGGCAGCCTTAAAGGCGCGGCGGACGAGTTGGGCTATACGCAAAGTGCGGTGAGCCAGGCCGTCAAGGCGCTCGAGCGCGAGCTGGGCACCACGCTTATCGAGCGCGGAAAGCAGGGCGTTTCGCTTACGCGCGACGGTAAACAATATCTGCCGTACCTGCGCCAGATTGTGACCGCCGAGCTCGAGCTCGAGGGCAAGCGGCAGGAGCTGCTGGGGCTTTCGTCGACTGATATTCGCATCGCGACGTTTACCAACGTGAGTCGAACCGTGTTGCCGCGCGTGATCCGCGATTTTGGAGCCCTGCACCCGGGCGTTCGCTTTACCCTCAAGCAGGGCGATTACACGCGCAACGCCCAGTGGGTGCACGATGGCGTGGTTGATTTTTGCTTTACGGCACGCGGATTTACCGCTGGGCTCGAGAAGCGCGTGGTCTATCACGACGAGTTGGTGGCATTGTTGCCGGCCGCGCATCCGCTGACGGCAAAGGAAAAGGTGACACTCGCCGACCTGGCGTCCGAGCCGTTTGTACTGCTGGATGAGGGCGAACAGAGCCTGGTGCTCGATGCATTTGCGGCGCATGGGCTGTCGCCGCACGTGACGAGCGAGGTGACTGACGACTACACCATCATGGCGATGGTGGAGGAGGGCCTAGGCGTGAGCATGCTCTACCGTCGTACTGTGGAGGGCATGCGAGCCGATATTCGTGTGCGGCCCATCGTGCATGCCCCCTCGCGCGACGTGGTGGCCGCCTGGCGCAGCTGGGACACCATGCCTATCGCCACGAGGCGCTTTATCGACTATATGAGCTCGCATATTGTCAATTAATGACTGTCGTGGCGTTGAGTGCGGTGTTTAGCGGGCTGTCGCTTTGGCTTGGGTGGCGCGATAGGTGCGTGCCGGGTGGCAAAGTAGTACCGCCACGACCATAAAGAACGCCGTGGTGCCCAGGCTGATGGGGTAGACCATCATGATGTTCGCAAAGGTGCGGAAGTGCGGGAACACGCAGAACACCCAGTAGAAGCGGATGCCGCAGACGCAGATCATGGTGATGAGGGCGGGTGTGAGCGAGATGCCAAAGCCGCGCAGGTAGCCTGACATGTTTTCGTAGAACATGCTAAAGGCGTACGCCGGGAAGATCGAGCACACGCGGATATAGCCGATCGAGACGATGTTGGGATCGCTGTTGAACAGCGACAAGATCTCGCGCCCCAGGCCGACAATAACGATGATCGTGGTGAGCGCGACGATACCGCCTTCGACCAGGCAGGCCTTGAGCGTTTTGGTGCAGCGGTCGATCTGGCGGGCACCGTGGTTTTGTCCCACAAAGGTGGTGCACGCCTGGCTAAAGCTGTTGAGCAGGTTGTAGCATACGTACTCCAAGCTCATGGCGGCGCTCGATGCCGCCATGACCTCGGTGCCCAGGCTGTTGATGGCGGACTGGATGATGATGTTGGCTACGGCAAAGACGGCGCTTTGGATGCCGGCTGGCAGGCCGATCTTGACGATGCGCTTGAGGGCGACGGGGTCGATAGCCAAGTCACGCGGGGTGACGCGGACGACAGAGTCGGTCTTGAGCAGGCGGATAAAGAGCGTAGCGGCGCTGACGGTGTAGGCGATGGCGGTGGCGATGGCGACGCCCGCGACGCCCCAGTGAAGTACGGGGACAAAGATGAGGTCCAGGCCAATGTTGAGGACGGTGGACACGGCAAGCGCCTGCAGCGGCATGCGGGTGATGCCGACGGAGCGGAAGATCGCGGCCTCAAAGTTGTAGAGCAAAATCGAGGGCATGCTCAGCAAAAAGACGCGTAGATAGAGTGAGGCGAGCGGCATGGTCTCGGCGGGAACGTTGAGCGCGGCGAGCATGGGCTCGGCAAAGATCTCGCCCAGAGCGATGACGACAAAGCCCACGAGTGCCATTAAAATCGAGGTATGGACGGCGCGTTTGACCATGTTCTGATCGTTGCGGCCGATAGCGTTGGCGATGACCACGTTGGAGCCAAGCGACATGCCAATAAACAGGTTGAGCATAAGACTGGTAAGCGGAACATTGGAGCCGACCGCCGCCATGGCGAGGGTTCCCTGGTCGCCCGAGAAGTTACCGATAATGACCGTGGCGATGAGGTTCGACAGCTGCTCCAAGATGCTCGTGGCGGCCACGGGGAAGGCGAACAGGGGAATATTGCGCCACAGCGAGCCGGTGGTCATGTCAATGTGCTTAGATACGGTGTCAGCCATACGCTCTCAATCTCTAACATGCTCTTTCGTGCTTATTTGCGCAGATGATGATACTCCTAATGCAACCAGTCGGCACTTGGGGACGTTCCTTTTCTGTCGGCAGCTGGGGACACTCCTTATCTCTTCTAACTAGTCATTCAAGAACGTCCCCAATGACTAGGTGGGGAAGGCGTGAGACAATGGTGGGCGTTGTGTTGTTCGCGCTAAGGAGTTGCCATGTTGTTGTGTCCCGTTTGCCATGAACCGTTGGTGGACGATGAGCGTGGGGCCGCATGTGCGGGCGGACACCGGTTTGACCGTGCGCGCGAGGGTTATCTATATCTACTGCGCTCGTCCAAGAGCGGCGACTCCATGGGCGATCCCAAGTCGCAGGCACGCAGCCGTCGTGACTTTCTAAACCGTGGCTACTATGCGCCGTTGCGCGATGCAATGGTCGAGCTGGTGCGTGAGCGGGCGGCTGGGTGCGCTGCGTCTACGAACGGCCCCATGACGTTGCTCGATATTTGCTGCGGCGAGGGCTACTACACCAGCGCCATGGGCGCGGTGCCGGGTGTGGATGCTTACGGTTTCGACCTGGGCAAAGAGATGGTACGCCTTGCCGCCAAGCGCGGCGATGCGACCTATTTCGTGGCCAACATGAAGGACGTCCCCGTGGCCGATGGCGCCTTCGATATGGTGACCGAGCTCTTTGCCCCCTTTAACGAGCGCGAGTTTGCCCGCGTGCTGGCACCCGAGGGCTCGCTCTACACCGTGGTGCCGGGTGCCCGTCATCTCTTTGGGCTCAAGGAGGTGCTCTACGACACGCCGTACCTTAACGATGAGAAGCTGCCGAAGACCACCGAGCTCGAGTTGGTCGGAACGCAGCGGGTGTCTGCGAATATTACGCTCCAGACCCAGGCCGATATCGAGGCGGTGTTCCAGATGACGCCGTACTACTACCGCACGCGCCCTGCCGACAAAGAGCGCCTGGCAAACCTGGAAACGCTCCAGACCGATATCGACTTCATCATCGCCGAGTACCGCCACAGCTAACAACCTGCCAAAAAGGGACAGGTTTATTTTGGTAGGTTTTATCTGGGCAAACGTAAAGGGCCGACCGCGGAGATGCGCGATCGGCCCTTTTTAGTTGCCTGGCTGCAGGGGTTATGAGAAGCGAGCGCTTATAGGCGGTCCTTGTTCTCGGCCTTAACGGCGTGTGCCTGCTGAACAAAGAACAGGTCGTACACCACGATGACAAAGGCGCCAAAGTTGATGGCGTCGCCGCCAAACGCGGGAAGCGTGAGCACCGCTTGGGCAAGCGTGGCGACCGCGGCAACAATACCGAGCTTAAACGCGCCGTCCACCTGCGAAGGCTTGTTGGCGCCCTTGATACCGGCGACGCCTGCGGCAAGGTCGACGAGACCCTTGGCGATAAGCACGACCGCTGCGAGTGTGGCGTACGAACCGTACGTGGAATCGAGACCGCCCGTGGCAATACCGACGCCGGCGGTGACGAGGCTGGCGATGCCCAAAACAAAGTAGATGAGAGCAAGGATTTTGAGAGTCTTGCGAGTGAAGCTCATGGCTGGTCCTTTCGATACGAGTACGCCAACTTGGCGCACCCAATGTACTGCACATATGGTGAAGCACATTGTAGTTCAACGCGGCGATGCATGCGTTTGAAAGCGCATTGAGCCCGCGCAGCCAAGCCCAACCTTTCAAAAAGGAAGGCTGGGCGTAAGTCAAATCGATGGCAGCGTATGCGCGGCGCTGCGATGATGGGTCCATGGTAAGAGCTGGTCTCAAGGAGGAGCCATGATGTACGGAGCAGGGCAAGTGCATGAGCCGCGGTCGTTGGGAAGGCGCATGAGTGATTCTGCGATCGCTGCCGTGTGCACGGGATTGATGACGGTGCTTTGCATTGGGATGCTGTGGGCCATGTCGCATGTGGGACAATAGCGAACGGTTGGGTGCTGACATAAACGGTGCCCCGCGTATTCGTTTTGCTTGTTAAGGAGTGTCCATGGGCGTCGTCGATCCCTTATCTGTTGCTCGGGCCGCGGGGCTTGAGCTGATCGGGAAGCCCGAGGGCCTCACGCTCACCGACGGCACGATGGAGCTGCGCGCGGATTTTGGCCGCATGCTGCCGCGACTCAAGCAGGGCCGTCTGCAGCAAGAGCTGTTGGTAAAGGCCGCGCGCACAAAAGGCATCGAGAGCCCATGGGCGATTGACGCCACGGCAGGCTTTGGCGAGGATTCGCTGCTGCTGGCGGCTGCGGGTTTTGCCGTCGATCTGTATGAGCAGGATTGCGTGATCGCGGCGCTCCTCAAGGATGCCTTGGATCGCGCGGCAGATGATCCGGCGCTTGCGACAGCCGTGGCGCGCATGCGCTTACATGCGGGCGAGGACAGCATTGCCGGTCTTCGCCATGTAGCTGAGTTGATCGGGCGGGGCGAGCTTGCCGCCCCCGACGTGGTGTATCTGGACCCCATGTTTCCCGAGCGCACCAAAAGTGCGGCGGTCAAAAAGAAGTTCCAACTCTTGCACCATCTGGAACAGCCATGTACCGATGAGGAATCGCTGGTCGAGGCGGCGCTTGCTGTGCATCCGCGCAAGGTCGTTATCAAGCGGCCGGTGAAGGGGCCACTGCTTGCCGGCGTTAAGCCGAGCTATCAACTTGCGGGCAAGGCCGTTCGTTACGATGTTTTGGTGCCGCCGCGCCCGTAGCTTGCGTGCGATGGCTGGCGCTCCGTCAATGCCGTGCCGATGCGGCGCCTATTTCCAAGGGTGCGACGTCAGGTGCCATCCGCCGCAGTATTCGCATTTGTAGCAGGCCAAACCGCGCCGCCCGCGGTTTTCGCAGTCGGCCATAACGGCCTCGGCCTCGGCGCGCGTGTCGTAACGGTTTTTGCGCTCGCACGACTTGTAGCGCCAGGCCTCATCGCGCTCGGCGTCCAGGGCGTCGCGGCGCTCGTCCTCGCGTGCAAACAGGTCGCTCATATCGCCGCCGGTGGCAGTGCTCAAAAACTCGCTTTTTGCTTTTGACCAGGCGGCTCGCTTTTTGCTCCCCATCTGCATCGCGCCCCTCTCCAAACGTTGGTATCATTGCTCAATCAAAGTGATACCAATAAACGTGAGGTCGCCGCGTGATGATCAGAAAAACCCTCGATACCGACATTCCCGCTGTCATGGCTATCTATGACGCGGCCCGCGCCTTTATGCGCGCGCATGGCAACGCCACACAGTGGCCCGAGGGCACGCCTTCTGCCGAGCAACTGGCTGCCGATATCGCCGCCGGTGGCAGCTATGTGTGCGAAGTCGATGGCCGCGTGGTGGCGACGTTTGCCTTTTTGCCCGGCCCGGACGAGTGCTATGACGTAATTGAGGATGGTCAATGGCGCAGCGACACTCCGTACGCCGTGCTGCACCGTGTGGCGTCCGATGGCACCGTGCACGGTATCGCGGCTGCGATGTTTGCCTTTGCCAAGGAGCGTGCCGATCACCTGCGCATCGACACGCATCAGGACAACCTGCCCATGCAGGGAGCCATCGCCAAGGCCGGGTTTAAGCGCGCCGGTATCGTATATGTGTCGGACGGTACGCCGCGCGTCGCGTTTGATTGGCTGCGCGAGGCATAAAGGCCGAGTCACATACCAGCGTTTCACCGAAATGAAAATGGCCCCGAGTGGGGCCATTTTTGGTAAAACGCGTTGTTGTGGGGCTCGCGTTGCTACCGTCCCAGATGACCCCGGGCAGACAAAAAAGGGAGGTGCCGGCTTTCGCAAGGCGCGAACCTACGAAAATCGCCGCGCGGCAACGCGGGGCGATGAGCTCGGTCGGGGGATAGGGCCCGCTTCGCCCGCCGGCCCGTAAATTGTATCATCCAGTGTGGAACGAGGATGCCCGTTGCCGCGTGCGATGGGCTTGCAATAAGAGGAGAGCCATGTCGAAGCAAGCGGTCGTTGGAATTGTGGCGCATGTCGATGCCGGCAAGACCACGCTGGCCGAGGCCATGCTGTTCAACGCGGGTCGCATTCGCAAGCGCGGCCGCGTGGACGATGGTGATTCGCATCTGGACACTGACGCGATCGAGCGCGAGCGTGGCATCACGATTTTCTCGTCGCAGGCCGTACTCGACCATGGCGATACCCACGTCATGCTCGTGGATGCACCGGGGCATGTCGATTTTTCGGCCGAGGCGGAGCGCACATTGCGCGCGCTGGACTACGCGATTTTAGTTGTGGGCGCCAACGACGGCGTGCAGGGGCACACCGAAACCCTGTGGCGCCTGCTTGCACGCTATGACATCCCGACGTTCATCTATATCAACAAAATCGATTTGGAGAATCCCGGCCGCGATGTTTTGCTGGCACAACTTGGGCAACGTCTTTCCGAGGGCTGCCTGGATGCCAGCGAACTGCTGGCGGGCGGCTCCGTTCAGGAGGACGCTGCTGCGTTGGACGAGGCGGCGCTCGAGGAGTTTCTTGAGGCGGGTGAGCTTTCTGTCGCAATGCTGTCACGCATGGTTGCCGAGCGCAAATTGTTTCCCTGCTTTGCGGGATCGGCGCTCAAGGACCAGGGTGTGGCAGAGCTGCTCGACGGCATATGTGCTCTGATGCGCGAGCGAACATGGCCCCAGGAGTTCGCCGCGCGTGTCTACCGCGTGAGTCGTGGAGAGCGTGGCGAGCGTCTTGCCTGGGTCAAGGTGACGGGCGGCATGCTGCATGCCAAGCAGATGATTAGCGGACGTTCCGGTGCCGAGGCATGGGAGCAGAAGGTCGATCAGGTGCGCATCTATAACGGCGAGAAGTATGAGCTTGCCCAAGAAGTTGCCGCTGGCGGTATTTGTGCCGTGACGGGTCTTGCGCACGTTCGCCCAGGGGACGCCCTGGGTGCGGAGCCCGCGGGCGATGCGCCTGTCATTGCGCCGGTTCTCACCTATACGGTGCTTCCGGGCGAACACGATGTCCACGCGGTGTTCAAAGCACTGACAGAGTTAGCGGACGAAGATCCTATGCTCGGCGTAAGCTGGAATACTCATCTGGAGCAGATTCACCTGCAGCTGATGGGCGCCGTGCAACTCGAGGTCGTGCAGCGGGTGTTGGCAGATCGTTTTGGCCTTTCGATTGCGTTTGAGCCCGGCGGCATTCTCTATAAGGAGACTATTTCGCAGCCGGTCGAGGGCGTGGGCCACTTTGAGCCGCTGCGCCACTATGCCGAGGTACATCTGCGTTTGGAGCCGTTACCGGCGGGCTCGGGCGTGCAATTTGGCACCGTGACCTCGACTGACGAGCTCGACTTGAACTGGCAGCGTCTGGCGCTCACCAACGCCATGGAGCGCGATCACCTGGGCGTGCTGACTGGCTCGCCCGTCACCGATGTGCGCATTACGCTCACGGGCGGCCGTGCGCATGCCAAACACACCGAGGGCGGCGATTTTCGCCAGGCCACGTACCGCGCGATTCGCCAGGGGTTCATGCAGGCGCGTGAGGCGGGCGCGGCGGTGCTGTTGGAGCCGTGGTACCACTTTGAGCTCGAGGTGCCGGGGGAGTGTGTGGGCCGGGCGCTTTCGGATGCTACGCGTATGGGTGCCGAGTACGAGCCGCCGACGATGGCGGGAGACCGCGCCAAGCTCATGGGCCGCGTGCCGGCATCCGAAGTGCAGGATTACGCGCTGGAGGTGGCTGCCTATACGAGTGGCCGCGGGCATCTGTACCTGGAGTTTGCCGGCCACGCGCCCTGTCATGATGCTGAGCGCGTAATTGAGGCGGCCGCCTATAAGCCCGAGGCCGATCTGCCCAATACGCCCGACTCGGTCTTCTGCTCTCATGGCGCCGGCTACACCGTCAAGTGGCACGACGTCCCCGCCACGGCGCACGTAAAGGTCGATCCCGCCACCTTTCGCCCCTGGCGAGCAGCAGACGCCGAGTTTTTCGGCCACATGTGACAAAGGGACAGTTCCTTTGTCACATGCTATTGGTATAACTCGGTACAAGTTGGTATAACTATTGCCAAGGTTTGCCAATCCGAGGAGGCCGACATGAATCCAAATCCCTTTAAGCCCACGGCTGGCAAGCGGCCTCCGATACTCATCGGTCGCGAGTCGGTCATCGAAGATTTCGAGGAAGGGCTCGATAACGGCGCCGGAGCGCCGGGCAGGCTCATACTCATTACGGGAAACCGCGGTTGCGGCAAGACGGTTCTCCTGCGGGAGCTGCAACGTCTAGCCAATGAGCGCGGATGGGCGGTTGTCTCCGATTCCGCTTCGCTTGGCTTATGCGACCGCTTGGCCGATGCACTTCGCTCGAATAAACCCGTTGTGACGTCAATGGAACTCAGTCCATCATTCGGGCGCATGTCGGTCGAGGCGGCGCGTGCAAAGGGTGAAACGCTGCGCGGGCTGGTCAACGAGCGCCTTAAGAAGCTCGATCCAGGCAAAGGCATGCTGTTTGCGATTGACGAGGCACAATCGGCGTCTATCGAGGAGCTGGCGGCCCTTGCCGTTCTCTATCAGCAGGTGCTCGGAGACCAGGATGCCACGGGCTTGTCCGATAGCGACCAGCGCGGTCTTGCGCTGGTGTTTGCCGGCTTACCCAGTATGGTTGACGATCTGCTCGAAGAGCCGAGCGTGACGTTTTTGCGGCGTGCCCAGCAGCGTACGCTGGGGGCGATTTCTTTGCCCAAGGTGCGCGATTCATATATCCAGACGGTCAAAAACGCTGGTCTTTACGTTGACGCGGGGACGGCGGATCTTGCGGCACACAAGAGCATGGGGCATCCCTATATGGTTCAGCTGGTGGGCTATTACATGTGGCGCTCTGCTGTCCGGCGTGGCTCGCAAGTCATCGAAAGGCACGATGTCGAGGATGGCCATGCGGATGCCGTCTCCGAGTTCTACGAAGCGGTTGACGCGCCTCTATATTACGGGCTGCGCAGTCCACAGCGCCTTTTTATCGAGGCCATGGCGGTTGACGAGGGCAAACCGACTCGCATGGCGGATATCATTGAGCGCTGCGATCGCACCCAGAGCTGGGCGAGCAAATATCGCGCAAGCCTGATTCGCGAGCGTGTCATCGAGGCTGCCGGATACGGCCTCGTCCGATTTACCGTGCCCATGCTGGGCGCGTACGTTCGCGATCGAGTTTTATGGCATGAGTAGGGTGATAAAGGTGACGGAACAGAAGATGAGCCCGCAGGCTATCGAGGTACGCGGCGCGCGCGTCCATAACCTCAAAGACATCGATATCGATATTCCGCTGGGAAAGCTGGTGGGTATTGCCGGCGTATCGGGTTCGGGCAAGAGTTCGCTGGCACTGGGGGTTCTTTATGCCGAGGGTTCGCGCCGCTACTTGGAAGCGCTCAGCACCTATACTCGACGTCGCCTGACGCAGGCCGAACACGCCCAGGTGGATGAGGTATTGCACGTACCGGCGGCGCTCGCATTGCATCAGCGCCCCAGCGTGCCGGGCGTGCGCTCGACCTTTGGTACCATGACCGAGCTCAACAACAGCCTGCGCCTGCTCTTTAGCCGTTGCGCCCATCACGTGTGTCCGCACTGCGGGGCGCGCGTGGAGCCGAGCCTTAACGTGGCTGCGGGCCTGTCGCTCACGTGCCCTGCATGCGGTCGCGAGTTCTACGCGCCGAGCGCCGAGGACCTTGCCTTTAACAGCGGCGGTGCCTGTCCCACCTGCGGCGGCACCGGTGTCATGCGCGAGGTGGACGAAGCGAGCCTGGTGCCCGATGAGTCAAAGACTATCAACGAGGGCGCGGTGCTTCCCTGGGGTACGCTCATGTGGGATCTGATGAAGCAAGTGGCTGGCGAGATGGGCGTGCGCACCGATGTGCCGTTTAACCAGCTCACGCCTGAAGAACGCGACATCGTGTTCCACGGCCCGGCGGTTAAGAAGCACATTCTCTACGTTCCCAAAAACGGCGAGGGTGCCACGCCGCTCGACTTCACCTATTACAACGCCGTCTATACCGTCGAGAATGCGCTCGCCAAGGTTAAGGACGACAAGGGCCTCAAACGCGTTGCGCGCTTTTTGCGCGAGGGAGCATGCCGCGATTGCGGCGGCACGCGTCTCTCCGAGGCTGCGCGCCAGCCCCAGGTGTGCGGTATCAATCTGGCGCAGGCCGCGGCCATGACGCTTGGCGATGCGGTTGAGTGGGTGCGCGGGGTGCCCGCATCCTTGCCGCCCGAGATGCGGCCCATGGCGACGGATATCTGCGATTCGTTTTTGAGCGTGGCCCGTCGTCTGGTCGACCTGGGTCTCGATTACCTTTCACTCGACCGCGCTGGTGCCACGCTCTCCACGGGTGAGCGCCAGCGCGTTCAGCTCGCCCGCGTGGTGCGCAACCGATCGACGGGCGTGCTCTATGTGCTGGACGAGCCTTCGATCGGCTTACATCCCGCCAATGTCGACGGCTTGGTGGGCGTGATGCGCGATCTGGTGGATGACGGCAACACCGTGGTTGTTGTCGACCACGATACGCGCGTACTGGCGGAAGCCGACTATCTGGTCGAGATGGGCCCCGTTGCCGGAGCAGGCGGCGGCAGTGTAATCGCCGCTGGTACGGTAGACGAGGTCGAGCAATCGCAGGGCAGCCGTATCGCGCCGTTTTTGCGCGCCGAGCTCAAGCGCTTGCGTCCGCAGGTGACTGACGACGAAATGTTCGACCAGGGACATATCCGCATGGCAACCGATGCCATCCATACCGTCAAGCCGCTCGAGGTTGATATCCCGCGCGGCCGCCTTGTCGCGGTAACGGGCGTTTCGGGTTCGGGTAAGACGACGCTCGTGCTCGAGACGCTCATTCCTGCACTTAAGGCGCAGGCAGCTGGCGAGCGCTTGCCGGGGCACGTGCGTTGGGTCGATGCCGAGGGCATTGGCCGCGCAAATCTGATTGACGCTACGCCCATCGGCGCCAACGTACGCTCGACGGTAGCGACCTATGCCGACATTCATGACGAGCTGCGCCGCGCCTTCGCCCGTACGCCCGAGGCTAAGGCAGCCGGCTACAAGGCGGGCGCCTTTAGCTACAACACCGGCGCCTTGCGCTGCCCTACGTGTGACGGCACGGGCTCGATATCGCTCGACGTGCAGTTTTTGCCCGACGTCGAGATCATCTGCCCGGCATGCCGTGGTTCGCGCTACGCCGAGGCCGCCTCGCATATCCATCGCGAGGGCAAGGACGGGAGCTTGCTTACGTTGCCGCAGCTCATGGACATGAGTGTGGACGAGGCCCTCGACGCCACGGTGGGACTCAAGAAAGTCCAGGCGCGCTTGCAGACCTTGCATGACCTAGGCTTGGGCTATCTCACGCTCGGTGAGCCCACGCCGGCGCTCTCGGGCGGCGAGGCACAACGCCTTAAGCTCGCGAGCGAGATGGGCCGCGTGCAGGACGATGCCGTGTTCGTATTCGACGAGCCCACGATCGGACTACATCCGCTCGATGTTCAGGTGTTGCTGAGTGTGTTCGACGGCCTTGTTTCCAAGGGCGCCACGGTTATCGTGATCGAACACGATCTCGACCTTATCCGTAACGCCGATTATGTGATCGACATGGGCCCGGGCGGTGGCGACGCCGGCGGGCAAATCGTCTGCGCCGGCACGCCGGCGGATATCGCTGCCTGTCCCAAGAGCGTTACTGGCCGCTACCTATAGACAATGAGGCAAAGGGACAGTCCCTTTGCCTCATTGATGCCTATTTCACGCACTGAGCGGAGAGATAGTCGCGGAAGAATGGCAATTCAAATGCGACGAGCCCTCGTCCTCGCTCCCCGATGATGCCGGCGTCTATCATGCGGCGTCGGTAGCGGGAGACCTGCTGCGGCGAACGCCTAAGGCGCTCGACAAGGTCAGCGGTGGTGGACTCTTCCTCGTCATCGAGCATGGCGATGAGGAATCGCTTGTCCTCTGCAGTGAGTTCCCGATAGGTTGCCGCGAGGATTCGGTTGTCCATCTCGTCGCGCGCGATTTTGATTCCCAGGTCAAAGTCGCGTGACGAGATCTCCTTCGAATCGCTTGTGAGATCCCAGGCACGGTAGCCTACGAGTTGCAATAGGAAGGGAAAACCAGAGATCGAGCGAACGGCTCTATCGATTCCCTCAGCATCTGCCAAGCGATCGTTTTCCTGGATCGTGCGAATCAAGGCCTCGCGTACGTCATAGTCGGCAATGCGACCCAGATGATATTGTTGGGCGCGGCGAAGGAACGAGACCGTCTTGTGGTTCAGCAACGTCGAGACGTTGTTGGGAAGTCCCGCCATGAGCAGGGCGACGCGTTTCCCATCGGTCACAAAGTGCTGATACGTCGCTGCGAGCTGAATCATCTCGTCGAGTGTCGGGTCCACCTCGTCAACCGTGACGAGCAGACCGGTGCCCGCCTCGTTGAGCTGGTCGATGATGTCGCTCATGCGATAACGCCAGGTTGAGGCATCGTGGACACGATTGACCTCGATGCTGCCGAGCGGTGCAATTCCGAGGCCGGTGACTTCGAAGTGGTTGGACGGGTCGATGAGATGGGCTGCGGCGCGTTTCGCCCCGAACTCGAGTTCCTCAAGCATTCCCGGGAGCGCGGTCGTCTTTACGGCTATCCAGCCGTGGGATTCCGCCCTTGTCGCGAGCGACGACATGAGAGCGGTTTTACCGGTTCCACGCGCGCCTGAGAAGATCGAGGTCAATTCTGGGCGCCTGCGCTGGCTCAAGAAGGCACGGTCCAAATCCCGAATAATCTGTTGTCTGCCAGCGAGATGGGCGGGAACCTCACCAAAACTGGGGGTAAACGGGTTCTCGAGATATTCCACAAGGCTCTCCTTTCACACCGCCGTTTAACTTCATTTTACTTTAGTTAATTCTGATTAAAAGTGAGGCTCTTTATCTAGAGCATCAATTAGGCGTGTGCGCCATCGGCGCGGCGCTTGAATGTGACAAAGGGACAGTTCCTTTGTCACATTCCCGGAAAGCCTGTTTGGCGCAGGGCTTCGTAGAGGACGATGGCGGCGCTGTTGGAGAGGTTGAGTGCGCTGATGCGGTAGTCGTCCGGATTGACGAAGTTGCCGCAGATGTCCTGCCGAAGGATGGCTTCGTGGCCGTCCTCGGTATGCCCGAGCGATTCCTCGTGGGCTTCCCAGGCCTCGGCGTTATCGAGCGAGTCGCAATCGCGCAGCATAGGGATGCGCTCGCAGCGCTCGGGCGCCGCGGCGAGCAGCGGCTCGGGAATGCCCGAGCTCTCGCTGCCAAAGACCAAGTAGTCGCCGTCGCGGTAGGTGCTCTGCGCATAGGTGCGGCGTGCCTTTTTGGTCAGCAGATGCAGGCGTTCGTCGGCAGGGGAGAGGCCATTGCGCGCAAGGAAATCCTCCCAGCTGGCATAGGTGGTCACGTCCAAGTTTTGCCAGTAGCCCAGGCCGGCGCGACGTGCCGTTTTGTCGTCGAGCGAGAAGCCCAGCGGCTCCACCAGATGCAGGCGGGCGCCGGTAACCACGCAGGTGCGGCCGATATTGCCCGTATTGGCCGGAATCTCGGGCGCATACAGCACAATGTTGAACATGAATCTCCTTGGCTCAGAACGAAAAACCACCACGAAGGGGACAGGCACCTTCGTGGTGGTTTGGCGGTTACGTAGCGGAAAAATGTCCGCTTGGATAAACCTAGGCGCGGTGCCAGTCGGTCAGGCAGGCATCGAGGGAGGCGATGAGCGCATCCTTGTCCATGTGACGGCCGATGATGCACAGGCTCGTCATGCGGTCGCCCGTCTCGTCGTCCCAAATCTGCATGATCTCGGGGTTCTCGTCGATGATCTTCTGCTTCTCGCCCTCGGGCGCCGAGTCGACAAACAGGCCGTTCTCCATCAGGCGCATCTGGTGGCCGGCCTGCTCAAACATGTAGCACATGTCCGGATCGCCGGTCTGCCACAGCGGGCCCTTGACGCGAATGACCTCGTCGGGCCACTCCTGCTCAACAAAATCGGTGAACTTTTGCAGGTCAACCGGCTTGCGGCGCGAGTACACAAAGGTCTCGATGTCGTACTCGAGCACCTCGGGGTCGTCGTGCTCCTCGGGATGCTCCATGGCCTCGATCCAGGCGGCGGAGTTGTAGGCGCGCATAAAGTCGAAGCGGTCGGTGTCGAGCAGCTCCTCCATGGGGACCTCGCCGTTTTGGGCCTCGACGATCACGGCGTCTTTCTGCAGGCTGCGCACGATGGCCTTAAGCTCGGCGATCTGCTCAGGGCTCACGGTATCGGTCTTGTTGAGGATCAGCGTGGAGCAGAACTCGATCTGCTGGATGAGCAGACTCTCGATGTCGTCCTCGTCGATATCCTCTGCCAGCAGGTCGCGACCGCCGTTGAACTCGTCGTACATGCGGGCGCAGTCGACCACGGCCACGATGTTGTCGAGCGCGAGCTTGGGCTCGCCTCCCACCTTGGCCTCGTCGCAGAAGCTCGAGATGGTGTAGGCGATGGGGATGGGCTCGCAAATGCCCGAGGCCTCGATGATGATGTAATCGAAGTTGCCCGAATCGGCGATGCCCTGCAGCTGGTTGGCCAGGTCGTCCGAAAGCGTGCAGCAGATGCAGCCGTTGGTGAGCGGGATGAGGTCATCGGTCTCGGAAAGGCCGCCGTCGGCGATAAGGCTGGCGTCGACGTTGATCTCGCCGATATCGTTGACGATCACGGCGGCGCGGATGCCGCCGTCGTTAGCGAGGATGTGGTTGAGCAGCGTGGTCTTGCCGGCACCGAGGTATCCGGTAAGCATGATGATCTTCACGGGTTTGTTGGGCATGTGCCCTCCTTTGTTAGACATGGCTTACAGTTGAATCTTATGCCAAACGCCTGCTCTTATACCCACGCGCCGGCAAATAACACAAGCTACTCCCAGGCTCCCCATACATCGGGGCAATAACCGACGGTGGCCTTTTTGCCGTTGCGCACGATGGGCTCGGCTAGAACCTGCTGGTTCTCGAGCAGCTTGTCGAAGCGCTGACTGGGGGTGAGATGCTGAATGAGCGCGAGCGTCTCCTCGTCCTTGGCTTTGGGGTTGAGCAGCTTGTCGATACCGCCGACCGCCTGCATCACGCTCGTGAGCTCGCCCTTGCTCATCTCCTTTTCCTTAAGGTCGATAAACTGCACCTTAATGCGGCGCTCTTTAAAATAACGCTGTGCCTTCTTGGTATCGAAGGACTTCTTGGTGCCGAAGATTTGCACGTTCATAGTATGTTCCGCCGTTCTACCTGATGAAGTTGGTCGTTGCTCGATCTGCCTCGGGTGCGTTGATACCGGCGGCCTGTCCGGCCTCGATGCAACGTAGAAGCCAAGCCATGTTCTTACCGATGTTTCGCATGGTGGCAAGGCCCTCGGCATCCCCATCGGCGTCGCCGGGCACGCGGCCAAACACGTTGTTCCAGTAGGTGGAAGCAACTACGGGCATCTGCTTAATGGTGAAGTACTTGTTGAGCACATCGAAGGTGGTCGACGTGCCGCCGCGACGGGCGACGGCGACCGCGGCGCCGGGTTTGTGCTCAAAGGCATGCCCGCCGGCATAGAATGCGCGGTCGAGAGCCGAGAGGATGCGTCCGCTGGGATGCGCATAGTAGACGGGCGAGCCAAAGACAAAGCCGTCTGCCTGCTCGGCGGCAGCGATGAGCTCGTTCACCACGTCATCGTCAAAGGTGCAGCGACCGCCAAGCTTGCCGCACTGACCGCAGCCGATGCAGTCGCGAATGGGCTTGGCGCCCAGCTGAAACACCTCGGTATCAATGCCTTCCGCATTGAGTTGCTCGGCGATCTCGGCGAGTGCGCGGGCGGTGTTGCCGTTTGCCTTGGGGCTGCCATTGACCAAAAGAACCTTCATCATAAACTCCCTCTGCTTTTGGTGACTTCTGCTGAGAATTATCTCACGTTGCGTGCGATGACGTCGGCATGGTGCGGGCGATGTTTATCCCGCAACGTTCTTAAGGGCGTTCATGCCTAAGGCCATCTAGGGGCATTGCGGTACGGCATGGGGAATGCATTGGGAAACGTTCGATAAATGCTTATAAACACGTTTTTGACGGCATACGTTGACAGATATACTTGTTGAGTTCAAAAGCATGGGAACGGAGATGGTTGCATGACACAGCCGGAGACATCACACACGGTGGGGCTTGCGCTCGAGGGAGGCGGCTACCGCGGTATGTATACGGCGGGCGTGCTCGACGTTTGGATGGAGCACGGTTTGACCTGCGACCATATGGTGGGTGTCTCGGCGGGTGCGGCGTTTGGCTACAACTTTAAATCGCGCCAGATCGGCCGCGCCATTCGCTATAACAAGGCCTATTGTGCCGATAAGCGCTATGCGGGTGTAGCAAGCTGGCTGCGGACCGGCGATATGTTCAATGCCGATTTTGCCTATCACGAGGTGCCTATCGAGCGCGATCCCATCGACCTGGAGACATATCGCGCCTGTCCCATGCGGTTTACGTGCGTGTGTACCGATATCGAGACGGGCAAGGCTGTCTACCACGACCTGCCCTATGGCGATGAGCGCGATATCGAGTGGATCCGGGCGTCGTCGGCTATTCCCGTGGCGACGCGTCCTGTTGTCATTGAGGGACACAAATATCTGGATGGTGGCGTGGCTGATTCTATTCCCAGTGCATGGCTGTTTGCGCAGGGCTACGACCGCAACGTGGTGGTGCTGACGCAACCGGCGGGCTTTGTAAAGCAGCCCAACAGCGTTATGCCCATGCTGCGGCGCGTGTTCCGTCACTACCCGGAGTTTGTCGCGGCGCTTGAGCATCGGCATGAGGTCTACAATGCCACGCTCGATGACCTGGCGCGTCGCGAGGCTGCCGGCGAGGTCTTTATGGTGCGGCCGAGCGAATCGGTGAAGGTGCCGTCGCTGTGCCGCGAACCGGATGAGCTCGAGCGCATCTATCAGATCGGTCGTCGAGATGCGGAGGCGACTTTGCCGGCGTTGAAAGCGTATCTGGCGGGGTAAGGGTCGCATGCGGAAAGCGCATCCCGGAATGGAGGCTCAAACTGGGATGCGCTTTCCATTGCTGAAGATATGAGGCTGCGAATCAGCTGCTCGGCCTAGACTTACGCCTGCTGCCAGGTGTCGACGAGCTCCTTGGCCGCGGCGTAGGGGTCATCGGCGCTGCAGACGGCACTCACCACAAAGAAGCCGTCGACGCCGGTGGCCTTGAGCTGTGGCAGGTCGGCCGTCTTGACGCCGCCGCCCACCACGATGGGCACGGGGCTTGCCGCGTGGAGGGCGGCCAGGTCCTCAAAGCTCTTGGTGATGATAGAGCCGTCGGCCGCGCGTCCGCAGTCGCGCTTGGTCTCGGTCTCGTGGAGTGGGCCGATGCCCAGGTAGTCGACTAGGCTCATGTCGGCGGTCTTGACGTACTCGAGCATCTCCTCGCAACGGGCGGAAAGGCCCACGATGGCGTTGGGCCCCAGCAGCTTGCGACAGACCTCGACGGGAATGTCGCTCTGGCCCACGTGCACGCCGTCGACAGCAATACCCTGCTCGCGCGCGGCGAGTACGCAGTCCAGGCGGTCGTCGATCAGCAGGGCAACCTGACCGGTTTTGCCGGCCTGTGCGATTGCCTGCGCGGCGTCGCCCGTCAGCGCAATGATCTCGCGGGCGCTTGCCACCTTGGAGCGCACCTGGATGCAGGTAAAGCCGGCGTCGAGCGCCTGGGCCACCACATCGCCCACGGGACGCCCGAGCGTGTTTTCGGGGCCGAGTACCAGATAGGCCGAGATATCAAGGTTGTCGCGGATGCTCATCGTGCTTCCTCCTGCTTTTTGATCTGCGCTTCCATGCGTTCGAGCTTGCCGGTCATGGTGTCGGTAAATCCGGGTCGAATATCGGCTTTGAGCACGACTTCGGTGCGGATGCCCTTGCTCGCCAACACAAAGGTTGCGTCGCGCACGACCTGCATGACCTCGTCCCAGTCGCCCTCGATCTCGGTGAACATGGAGGTGGTGCGGTTGGGCAGGCCGCTCTCGCGAATGACACGCACGACCTCGGCGACCTCGGCGGATAGCTCATCGCCGGTGCCGCACGGGGCGATGGCCACGGCGACGAGCGTGTTCATGCCGGCATTGGTTGCGGGCTCGGACATGGCCTATGCCTCCTCGAGCTCGAGTCGGTTATCGGCGATGTCTTGGGCGGTTGCGCGGTAGAGCTCGTCGATAAAGGCGACCTTAAAGCTTGCCGGGGCGTCGGCGACAGCGGCGGCACGCGTGCCGGCCACGTTGTAGACGGCGGTGCCGCAGACGGCTGCCGTAAACGGGTCGGCGGCGCAGGCGTACACGGCCAGCACGCCGCCCTGCGAGCAGCCGCAGCCGGTGATCTTGGACATGAGCGGGCTGCCGCCGTGAGACTTGGCCACCGTCGTGCCGTCGGTGATCAGGTCGACTTCGCCCGAGACCACAACGGCGCCACCGGTGTGGCGAGCGAGCGCCACGGCGGCACCACGGGCGGCGTCGACCGTGTCGGTGGTATCGACACCGCGCACGCGGCTCAGATCGGCCGCCTCGCCCTCAAGACCCCACAGGCCGGCGAGCGCGATAATCTCGGAGGCGTTGCCGCGCACGATGGCGGGCTTGTACTGCTTGAGCTCGTTGACCAGCTGGGTGCGCAGGCTACCGATACCCAGGCCCACCGGATCGAGCACCCAGGGCTTACCGGCGTCGTGTGCCGCCTTGGCCGCGCGGGGAATCGTTTGCTCGTAAATGGGGAAGAGCGTGCCCATGTTGAGATAGATGGCGCCGCCGCCGGCAACGAGTGCCTCGCCCTCGTCGGGCAGATAGACCATGGCGGCCGATCCGCCCACGGCGAGCTGCGCGTTGGCGACAAAGTCGATCGTCACCGTGTTGGTGATGGAACCGGCCATCGGATTGGTAGCGCGAATCTCCTCCACGGCCTTGACCATATGTTGCTTAAGCTGTTCCGAATCAATCACTGCACATGCCTCCTTGGCATAGAAAAGGGGCGCTGTGCATAGACAGCGCCCCTGTAAAGGCGGCATGCTCCCTACGCCAGCATTAACTGACAGGTTCAAAGGATTGGGCCCATTGCCCTCTCAGCCTTGTGGTTTGCACCGCCGGCACTCCCGCATCGAATCTGTTGTTCCCTATACTAGCGCACCTGCCAAAAAGGGACAGGTTTATTTTGGCAGGTAACAACTGGGACTTTGCGTTTTCCCAGATGAAACCTGCCGAAATAAACCTGTCCCTTTTTGGCAGGTCGGTACAATAGATGGGATTAAGAATGACCGAGGGGACCTTATGATCAAACTTGTGCTGACCGATATGGACGATACACTGATTCCAGCCGGGCATGACGGCGCCAGCGACTACGCCATTGAGGGTATTCATGCCATGCAGGCGGCGGGTTTGCACTTTGGGCCGGTTTCGGGTCGTCAGCCGTCCGCGATGGGCTGGATGTTCCGCAATCGCTCCGAGTGCTTCTCGACCGGTGCGTTTTGCAACGGCCAGGTGATGTTTGTCGATGGCGAAGTAGTCGCTTCGCGCGCAATCGATAACGATGTCCTTATGCGCTTAGCCGATTATTTTGAACAGGAGACCGACGATACGTATTTGAAGGTCTACCGTCTGGGTGATGACTTTTGGAATAACGATGCCTATTGCGTGACAAGCGATCCCGAGCGTGTGCGTCGCGCCATGAAGTCAGGCGGCAACGCGTGGCTCAAGGGCGAAGAGGCTCCCTGTCGTCCTGTCGTTGACGATGCCCCGGTATACAAGGCGAATATCTGGAGTGCCCGTTCGCGCGAGGAGCTCGCCGAGCTGCGCGAGCGTGTTGCCGCTGAGGTGCCGGAGCTCTCACTCGTGTTTCCCAACAACCGCGTGCGCCTGTTCGACGTTCTTCCGACCGGCTGGGACAAGGGCTGCGCTGCGCTGGAGCTGGCGCGCGCTTTGGGCCTGACGCCCGACGAGGTGGCCGTATTTGGCGATTCCGATAACGATTTGCCCATGATCGATGCCGTTCCTAACTCCGTTGCAGTCGCCAATGCCAACGAGGCCGTCACGGCTGCCGCACGCTGGCATATTGGCGCTGCGGCAGATGATGCGGTTGCCGGGGCTCTGCATCAGATTGCCGCCTGCGCCGCGACGGGGGAGATGCCGTCGTTTATGAGCCAAATGGACACGGCGGGTTTTGACGTCACGAACGTCTAGGGAGAAAGCCATGAAGCTCCAGCAACTCAGATATGTCGTCAAAGTTGCCGAATGCGGCAGCATCACCGAGGCCTCGCGCCGGCTCTTTGTGTCGCAGCCTTCGATTACCGCGTCGATCCGCGATCTCGAAAACGAGATGGGTGTGCATATCTTTGAGCGCACCAACAAGGGTGTCATTGTGTCCGAGGAGGGCGAGACCTTCTTGGGGTACGCGCGCCAGGTGCTCGACCAGGCCGACCTGCTCGAGGGCAAGTACAAAGGTACGTCCGAGCAGGTGCCGCACTTTAGTGTGAGCTGCCAGCATTATTCCTTTGCCGTTAATGCGTTTGTCGATGTGATCCGCGAGTTCGATGCCGCGCGCTACGACTTTACCCTGCGCGAGGAGCAGACCCACGAGATTATCGAGGATGTCGCGCATATGAAAAGCGAGCTGGGCAT
The DNA here is from genome assembly GCF_963360655.1 of Collinsella aerofaciens. NCBI lineage: Bacteria > Bacillati > Actinomycetota > Coriobacteriia > Coriobacteriales > Coriobacteriaceae > Collinsella > Collinsella aerofaciens. The sequence goes on along the minus strand of NZ_OY725712.1, from coordinate 600,289 downwards.
CCTGTATCTGTCGGAGCACAATCGCGAGGTCATCGAGCGCATGCTGGTGGCCAACGAGCTCGTGTTCGAAGGGCTCTTCTGCGCCACGCCGCATGTCTTCGTCTGCGCCGACCATCCGCTGGCGGGCCGCTCCAGCGTGACGCTCGAGGATCTGGAAGACTACCCGTTCCTGTCCTACGAGCAGGGCAGCTATAACTCGTTTTATTATTCCGAGGAGCTGACCTCGACCTTTGAGCGTCGCAAGAATATCCGCGTGCGTGACCGTGCGACGCTGTTCAATTTGGCCATGGGCCTCAACGGCTACACGGTATGCTCGGGCGTGATCAGCCACGAGCTCAACGGCCCCGGCATTATCTCGATTCCGCTCGACGTGGACGAGTACATGGAGATCGGCATTATTACGCGCAAGAACACGACGCTCACGCGCTACGGTCGGGCCTATATCGACGCGATTCGTCAGCATATCTAGGCTGCTGTGCTCCGCACGGTTCAAGTCTCTTTATGACAGTCCAGACTGATATAGGAAGCATCTATATCAAACTGTTATAAACGTATATTTTACGATGGCCATATGAGCGCTCATACTCTGTCCCAGTAAAGCAACCAATGCAAAGGGAGATATCTATGAGCACTTCGATTCAACCGAACGCGCCGTTTCGCGCCGATATCGTCGGCAGTTTTCTTCGTCCGCAGGCTGTAAAGGATGCCCGTGCCGCCTATGTCGCGGGTAAACTTGACGCTTCCGGCCTTAAGGCCGTCGAGGACGATGCTATTCGCGATTTGGTGGCAAAGCAGAAGGCCGCCGGCCTGCAGGTCATCACCGATGGCGAGTTTCGCCGCAGCTACTGGCACCTCGATTTTATGTGGGGGCTGAACGGCGTCGAGCGTCGCACCTCGCGTACGGGATATATGTTCCACGACGAGGAGACCACGGCCGATACCGCCGTGGTGACTGGCTCCATCAGCGGCGAGAACCACCCCTTCGTCGAGCACTTTAAGTTTGTCAAGGCACTTGAGGGCGAGGACCACGTTGCACGCCAGACCATCCCGGCGCCTATCCAGACGTTCTCTGAGGTCACGCTCGACCGCTGCGATGGCCAGCAGGAGAGCCTGCGCGCTGTCTATAAGACCGATGAGGAACTTGCCGACGCCATCGCAGCCGCTTATCGTACGGTGATCGCCGACCTGTACGCTGCAGGCTGCCGCAACATCCAGTTTGATGACTGCACCTGGGGCATCTATTGCGATACCGACTTTGTGTCCAAGACCGGCATGAGCCCGGTTGATCTGCAAAAGGTGAGTGAGCTGGGCGTGGCGCTCAACAACGCCGCTATCGAGGGCAAGCCCGACGACCTGGTCATTAACACGCATGTGTGCCGCGGTAACTACCACTCTACCTATGCCTTCGAGGGTGGCTATGACCCCATCGCGCCATACCTGTTCGCAAACGAGGATGTTGACGCATTTTACCTGGAGTTCGATACGCCGCGCGCCGGCGGTTTTGAGCCGTTGAGGTACGTTGCCCCTGGCAAGAAGGTCGTGTTGGGCCTGGTGACCACCAAGGCCGCTGAGCTTGAGGACGAGGATGCCATCGTCGAGCGTATTCACGAGGCTGCAAAGTATGTTCCGCTCGAGAACCTGTATCTGTCTCCGCAGTGCGGCTTTGCCAGCTGCGAGATTGGCAACAAGCTGACCGAGGACGAGCAATGGGCAAAGATCGCGCTGGTCAAGCGTATTGCCGAGCGCGTTTGGAAATAGCGGTAACGTTCGCAGGTGACGGCGCGTGCGAGACATGGCGCATCGCGTACAATGGTTCGGATCGTATCGTTCGGGCAGGTAATCCGCTATGCTCGAGCGCCCTTCCATTTTGAAAGGACTCTCATGTCCCAGTCCTCGACGCCCGCCGCCAGCGATGCCATCTACGACGCATCGTCGCTCGGCCGCCCGCGCATGTTTTTGCTCGGTCTGCAGCACCTGTTTGCCATGTTTGGCGCCACCGTGCTGGTGCCCGTGCTCACCGGTCTCTCGGTTTCGGCAACGCTTTTGTTTGCCGGTTTGGGCACGCTGCTGTTCCACTTCCTGTCGCGCGGTAAGGTGCCGGCATTTTTGGGCTCATCGTTTGCCTTTATTGCCGGTTATGCCGCAATCGCGCCCAACGGCGAGACCGAGCTTTTGCCCTACGCTTGTCTGGGCGTTGCTTGCGCCGGCCTGCTTTATCCGGTGCTTGCGGCGCTCTTCCGCGCCTTTGGCGCCAAGCGTGTCATGCGTTTCTTCCCGCCGGTGGTGACTGGCCCCATCGTCATTTCGATCGGTCTGATCCTGGCGAGCTCCGCTATTGCTAACTGCCAGACCAACTGGCTTGTGGCTGTCATTGGCGTTGCCGTTATCGTCATCTGCAACATCTGGGGCCGTGGCATGGTCAAGATCGTGCCGATTTTGCTGGGCGTTGTGGTGAGCTATGCCGTTGCGGCTGCGCTCGGCGAGGTTGATTTCTCGGGCGTTGCCGCCGCTCCGTGGGTCGGTCTGCCCATCGTGTGGGACAACACCGTGTTTGCACTCTTTGGGCCGCAGTTCGATAACGGTCTTGCCACGACGGCCATCATCACCATCATGCCGCTGGCCTTCGCGACCATGATCGAGCATATCGGCGATATCTCTGCTATCGGTTCGACTTGCGAGCGCAACTACATTGCCGATCCCGGTCTGCATCGCACGCTGCTCGGCGACGGCCTTGCCACGATTCTGGCTTCGCTCTTTGGCGCTCCGGCCAACACTACGTATGGCGAGAACACCGGCGTGCTCGCCCTGACGCGCGTGTTCGACCCGCGCGTAATTCGAATTGCCGCGTGTTGCGCCATCGTGCTTTCGTTCTGCCCCAAGTTCGCCGCGGTCATCGCCGCCATGCCGGCATGCGTTATCGGCGGTGTGTCGCTCGTGCTCTACGGCATGATCAGCGCTGTGGGCGTCCGCAACCTCATCGAGAACCAGGTCGATTTCCAGAACAACCGCAACGTGCTGGTTGCCGCGCTGGTGCTCGTGCTTTCGCTCGGCATCGCGTACAGCACCGCCGGCGCCATCGTGTTGGAGCTGGGCGGCGTGACCATTTCGCTGTCCGGCATTGCCGTGGGCTCACTGGTGGGCATCGTGCTCAACGCCATCCTGCCGGGTAACGACTTTGAGTTTGATGTCTCCGAGCTTGAGGAGGCTGCTGAGTAGCAGCTGCGTTCAGCTAAAACAAGATATGGTGCCCATGCGTATATGCGTGTGGGCACCATTTTTAATGCGTCAGTATCCAGTGGATGCCGCGGGCCATGCGTAAGTCGGTTTGGGCAAAGTGATTGCCGGGGTTGAGCTCCAGCGTTGTTGGAATGCCGCGCTCGACGAGCAACGCTTCCATCGCGCGTGTGTCGTCGAGTACATGCCGCATCATGCGGTTGGGCGTCTTGGTTTCCTTTTTGCCGAGTGACAGGTAGACGGCTTGCGGGCTGCCGGCAAAAGGGGCCGTGCTGGCACGGTCGACAAAGTCGGGAAACCATAGCGACCCCGATGCGCTCGCGGCGCGGTCAAAGGCGTCGGTTTGCCAGAGGGACCAGAGTGCGAAGAGGCCCGCGAGCGAGTAGCCGGCAATGCCGCGCCAGGTGGGCGGCTGAGGAAGCGACGACTCGACCTGGGGGATTATCTGATTCAGCAGCTCATCAAGAAAATCGGCAGCTTGGCCGCCGAAAGGCTCGGCATCGCGTACGGTCCCGTCGCATGCCCAGGGGCTCAGCTCGCGATTCCAATCGAGCCCGCCAATGGTGACGAGGGCGAAAGGCGGACAGTCGAGCTCTCGGCAACACTTATAAACCTCGCTGCCGTCGCCCACGACCACAGGAAGGTAGATGACAGGCGCGCTTTCCGTATGATTCGAATAAACGGTTATCTGCTTTTGATGCGCTTCCATGACGGGCTTCTCTCAGTGTTGTGATATCGGCAGCCCCAATTGTCGCACGCCAGCGTATGCCGGTTGGGCTAGACCAAAGACAATCTCGTGCATCCCCTGCGGACGCATATGGAAAACGCCACCGCCGGAGGGGAGCTCGGCGGTGGCGTTGTTAAACGGTGCTGGGGCTCGGGGCCTTCGCGGGAGCTGCCATGTGCGCAGAGGCGTCTAAGAACGCTTACGGCTCGCCATGGTGCCTGCGGCGATAGCGGCTGTTCCCGCAAGGACGGTTGCCACGATGGCCGCACCTGAGGTGTCGCCGGTTGCCGCGAGCACGCCGGTAGTCTTGGCTTTCGTGGTTGAAGCCGCAACGGCCTTGGTCGGCTTTGAGCCCTCAGGCTTGGGGTTCTGCTTGGACTCCGCGGGCTTGCTTTCTGCGGGCTTGGTCTCGTCGGGCTTGGGGTCTTCCGGCTTGGCTACCTCGGGAGGTGCGATGGTCGTACTTTTGGCGACTGCTTTGATATAGAGGGAGTCGACCGTGGCGTCGCCCGTGCCGATGGCTTGGCCTGCCTCGTAGATGCCGTCACGGAGCTTGCGATAGTCAATGACCTTGCCGCCTTCGGGCGTCTGGATGGCGGCGTTCTCAATCTTGATGGTGCCGATTGTCTTGCCGTCAGCGCTCATGGCACGGGCAAAGATTGCCGCTGTATCTCCTTCGGCCGTTACCTTGCTGCGGATGATCGAGATGACTGCGGGTGTGACGCCCTCGCTGGTCTGGGCGATGATGCCGATGTTCTCGCCTTGGGGTTCGCGCCTCGTCTCGCCATCTTGGTTTTCGCTGTAGGGGATGGGGCCGTCGCCGTTCTCGACATAGCGGGCTATGGCCTTGACAACGGAGTCGCTGATGTAGATGTGGCCGCCCTTCTCGTTGGGTCGATCGTTTCTGGTGGAGAATGCAGCCGAAACCTCGCCTTCCGCAAACGCGTCCACGGTGGAGCCGTTCTTGACGACGATGTCGTCCTGGTAGGTGAAGAGGGCGTTGGCGCCACCGTATCTGCCTTTACTTGCACGGACCGTCACGTTTGCATGATCGAGGGTGATGCCCTTGTGGGCATAGACGCCATATTCAACACCGTTTACGTTGAGGGAGGCGTTTGTGGCTGCGAGGCTGCCCTTGGCCTCGACGGCAGCGTCTTCCTCGGAGCTTGCCTTGACCTGGCTGCCGTCCGAGATGTTGATATTGTCGCCGCTCCAAAGGGCCTCACCATCGGCTGAGCTTGCCTCGACCGTCCCGCCACCCTTGATGGTGAGGTTCTTGTCGGCTCCAATACCCTTGTCCTTGGTAGCCCTGGCGGTGACGGCTCCGCTGTCGTCAATCGTGATATTGCCGTTTGCCCTGATGCCATCCGATGCACCCGTGGCGTTGACGTTGCCCGAACCTTTGATAGCGAGATCACCTCCGGCATTGATGGCATCAAACCCAGTGCTCGTGGCGTTGACGGATCCGGCTCCGTCGATGTTGATATTACCCGTGGTGAGGATAGCGTCCTCAGTAGATGTCACGCTGAGCGTGCCGCCCTCGTCGCCTTGGATATTGAGCTCGGCATTCTCGTTAGTGCCATGAGAAACGTTGATGCTTTCGATCCATTCGGCAGTGACGATGTTGGTTCCCGAGTAATTCACGTTGAGCTTGCCTGCGGCCTGGATCTCGCCGCCGTTATAGTTGTTGAGCTTCAAGTCGTCGGCGCCGTCCCACGACCAGGTACCGGCCTCGTCGCTCGCCGCGGTGTTGTACTTGTTGCCGCCGACCTTGACCCATTCCGCTGCGAGCGAGACGCTCGGCATGAGCAGCGAGCTCACCGTGAGCGCGCAGGCCAGGCCGCAGACGATGCGGCGCGTCACGCGGCGCCAGCTGCCGTGCGCGAGTCCTATGCGACGGCGAACGTCGGGTTCGGCAACATGGGTTCCGGCGGTAGTGTCATTGCGTTTGGGGGTCGTGAACAAGGCTGCCATGGTTGCTCCCGTTCTCATAGGGCCTATACGACTAGATTCAGCGTATCTGCTGGATGTTGCCGGCGGTAGTGCCGTTTGGAGGGCAAAATGGCCAAAATGGGGGAGAAATAGGCCGCACGCCGGCGCAGGGACCGGCGCTAAAAGAAAAGCGCGGGGCCGCATGGCGACTCCGCGCTTTATTGTTCAGCTTTTGCAGCCTTGCCCTTACGCTACGAAGAAGTAGACGAGGAAGGCAAGGGCCGCGATCCACCCGTCCCGTGCGAAAAAGTGTTTACGAGCGCTTGCGGCTCACCACGGCGCCCGCGGCGATGGCGGCTGTTCCCGCAAGGGCGGCTGCCACGATGGCTGCGCTCGAGGCGTCGCCGGTTGCTGCGAGTTTGCCGGCGATCTTTGCTCCCGTGGCTGCAACTGCAACGGTCTTGGTCGTCTTCGTGCCCTCGGACTTGGAACCCTCGGGCTTGGTCTCGCCTGGCTTCTCCTCGGGTTTGATCTCCTCGGGAGGCGCGATGACCGTGCTCTTGGCGACAGCTTCGTTATAGGGGGAGTCGATCACAGCGTCGCCCGTGCCGATGGTTTGACCCACCACGTAGAAGATGCCGTCATCGAGTTCTTCCTTGTTGCGATAGCCAATGATCTTGCCGCCTGTGGGCGTCTGTATGGGAGCGCCTTCGATCTCGATGGTGCCGATTGTCTCGCCGTCCGCGCTCACGGCAAGGGCGAAGATTGCCGCCGTGTCTCCCTCAGCTGTGACCTTACTGCGGACAATCGAGATGGTCGCGGGCGTGATGCCCTCCTTGGTCCGGGCAAAGATGCCGATGTTCATGCCCCTATGCTCGGGAATGACCGCGCCACTTTGGTCGTTGCTGTAGTGATCGGGGCCGTCGCTACCGGACTCGACATAGCGGGCTATAGCCTTGACAACGGAGTCACTAATGTAGATGTGACCACCCGCTTCGTTGGGGTAGTAGTTTCTGGTGAAGATTGCGGTCGAGAACTGGCCTTCTGCGAACGCATCCACGATCGAGCCGTTCTTGATGACGATGTCGTCCTCGTCGGTGAAGAGGGCGCTGGCTTCATCGTTCCCTGCACTTGCACGGACCGTTACGGTTGCGCCATCGAACGTGATGCCCTTGTAGACATAGATGCCATACCCAACGCCACTTGCGTTGAGGGAAGCGTTCGTGACCGTGAGGCTGTTTTTACCGTCGATGGTGGCGTCTTCCTCGGAGCTTGCCTTGACCTGGCTGCCACCCGAGATCTCGATGTTGCCGTCGGCCCAAATCGCATTGTCTTTGATAGAGCTTGCCTCTACCTTGCCGCCGCCCTTTATGATGAGGTTCTCGTTAGCATCGATACCCTGATCCTCGGTGGCCTTGGCGGTGACGGTTCCGCTGTTGTCGATCGTGATGTTGCCGTCGGCCCTGATGCCATCCGAATCGCCCGTGGCGTTAACGTTTCCCGAGCCCTTGATGGTGACATCGCCCCCGGCATCGATGGCATCGTGCTCGGTGCTCGTGGCGTTGACAGTGCCAGCGCCGTCGATGTTGATGCTGCCGACGGAAGTGATGGCGTCACGAGAAGATGTCACGTTGAGCGTGCTGGACGCGTCGCCCTGAATATTAAGCTCGGCGTTCTCGTTCGCGCCATCCTTAACCTTGATGCCGCGGCCGTCGCCGTTAGTGACGATGTTGTCGCCCTCGTAGCTCACGTTGAGCTTGCCCGCTGCCTCGATCGCGCCGCCGTTATAGCCGTTGAGCTTCATGTCATCGGCGCCGTCCCAGCTCCAGGTGCCGGCGGCGTCTCCCGCGGGCCCCGCGGCCGCTTCGTGGCGGACGCCGCCGACGTCCACCCACTCGGCCGCGAGCGAGACGCTCGGCATGAGCAGCGAGCTCACCGTGAGCGCGCAGGCCAGGCCGCAGACGATGCGGCGCGTCACGCGGCGCCAGCTGCCGTGTGCGAGCAGCGTGCGACGGCACACGTCGGGCTCGACAAAATGGGCTCCAGAGGTTTTGTCATTGCGATTGGGGGTCGTGAACAAGGCGGCCATGGTTACTCCCATCCTCATAGGGCCTATGCGATTAAGCCCAGCATATCTGCAGGATGTAGCCGGCGGTAGTGCCGTTTGGAGGGCAAAATGTCCAAAACTTGGGAAGCAAAACATCGCGCGTCTGTGCGTTGCCTGGCTTTAAAAGAAAAGCGCGGAGCCGCTCGATGCGACTCCGCGCTTTGGTGTTCTGTTTTAGCAGACTATGCCGTTACGCTACGAAGAAGTAGACGAGGAAGGCGAGAGCTGCGATCCACATGAGCGGCTTGATCTTGGAGGCCTCGCCCTTAAAGAGCGCGACGATCACGTAGGCGATAAAGCCTAGGCCAATGCCGGCAGAGATGGAGTAGGTGAAGGGCACGCCGGCGACAATCATGAACGCCGGGAAACCCTGCGACACGTCGGACCAGTCGATCTCGGAGGCCTCGCTCATCATGAGGTAGCCGACGTAGACCAGAGCACCGCAGGTGGCGGCGCTGGAAACGATGGTGACGATGGGGGAGAAGAACGCGGCGAGAATGAACAGCACGCCGGTGGTGACGGAGGTGAGGCCCGTGCGGCCACCGTCGGCGGCGCCGGAAGTGGACTCGACGAAGGTGGTGATGGAGGAGACACCCATGAAACCGCCCACAGCAGCGGCGGCGGAGTCGACGATCAGGATCTCCTTGATATTCTCGACGTTGCCGTCGTCGGTGAGGAACTCGCCCTGCTTGGCCACGGCCATCGCGGTGCCCATGGTGTCGAAGAAGTCACTCATGAGCAGCGAGAACGAGATGACGAGGAGCGCGGGGTCGGTAAGGACCTTGACGATGGCGGGCACGCCGCCGGCGTCGGCGATGGGGCCACCGATGCTCGAGAAGTCGAGCGGGGCGATGATACCGGTCGGAGCATGGGTCACACCTAGGGGGATACCGGCGATGACGGCGACGACGATGCCGATGAGCAGCGAGCCGGGGACGTTGCGGCAGGCGAGGGCGACTGTCACCAGGATGGAGATGATGCCGACGATGAAGGTGGGGGAGGTGATGTCGCCCAGACCGACGAGTGTACCGGCGCCAGCGGTGATAATGCCGGCATCGCACAGGCCAATCATGGCGATGAACAGGCCCAGACCCACCGAGATGGCGTGACGCAGGACAACCGGGATGGCGTCCATGATGGCCTCGCGCAGGCCACAAAGCACGAGCAGCAAGATGACGATACCCTCGAGGAAGATGACGCTCATGGCCACGTGCCAGTCACCGCCGCAGACGGTGGTGGTGATTCCAGCGATCATCGCGTTGACGCCTAAGCCCGACGCGCAGGCGAGCGGGCGGTTGGCGAAGATGCCCATGCAGATGGTCATGATGCCGGCGCCCAGGCAGGTGGCGCAGGCGAGCGCTCCCGCATCGATGCCAGCGCCCGAGAGCACCGCGGGGTTGACGGCGATGATGTAGGCCATCGCCAGGAATGTTGTCAGTCCAGCGCGGAGTTCGGTCCCGATTGTGGACTTGCGCTCGCTGACGTGAAATAGTTCGTCCATGCATACCCTTTCCTTGCTCGGCCCCGAGTTTAGGCCGATTGACACGAACTCAACTACTATATCGCCTTTGAAAGGCTGATGTTCCTCGCATGTTGATGTTCGGCGCTTTGTAGCAGACAGACGGTATTTTTCGCATGAAAATGTGTGGGTACCGTATACTTAAGCAGTTACAACGACCCCTATGGAGGAACGTATGATTAAAGAGCTCTGCCACGACGAGGCTATTCTGTCCCAGCGTTGCGAGGTTGCGACCGTCGAGGACGAGTCGGTGGCACAGGACCTGATCGATACCATCAAGTCGCTCGACGATGCCGGCTGCCTTGCCGCTAACCAGATTGGCGTTACCAAGAAGGTCTGCGTCTACCTGGACGACGCCGGCGAGCCCCACGTGCTCTACAACCCCCGTCTGGTGTTTGGCCTGGGTGCCAGCAAGATGGAGGAGAGCTGCCTGACGCACGAGGAGGTCACCAAGTCCACGCGCTATATCAAGTGCAAGGTCGCTTATGACGTGATCGTCGACGGCAAGATGCGCGAGCGCAAGCAGGACTTTGTGGGCTTCGAGGCGCAGATGATTCAACACATGATTGACCACTGTCTTGGAAAGTTGGTCTAAGGGGACCAAAGCACCGCACTTCGTCTCTTTTGGCCCGGGCATGACATTGTTGTCATGTCCGGGCTTTTGTGTTTAGCGCCTTTTTGTTTGGAGACAATGAAATTAGCAAGAACGTAAAGCTAGGAGGCGCTATGTGTACGAGTATTCGATTTACCGATAATTCTGGCCACATGTATCTGGGCCGCAATCTCGACTGGAGCTTTGACTACGGCCAACAGGTTCGCGTGATGCCGCGCGGGTTTCACATTCCGTATTCGTTTATCGACGACGCGACAGCGGCACACGCGGTGATCGGTATGTGCATCGATTACAAGAACTACCCTATGTTCTTCGATTGCGGCAACGATGCAGGCCTTGCCGTGGCGGGTCTCAATTTCCCGGGTTATGCCGAGTATGCCGAGGACCCTGTCGACGGCAAGACCAATATCGCGGCCTATGAGTTTCCCCTGTGGGTGGCAGCGACGTTCTCGACGGTCGATGAGGTCGAGGCTGCGCTGCGCGATACGGTGATTGTCGCCAAATCTGCCGGAGAGGGGCTGGGCGTGTCGCTGCTCCATTGGATTATCGGCGACAGCCAGCGTAGCATCGTGGTCGAGATGATGGCTGACGGCCTGCATGTATACGGCGATCCGGTCGACACCCTCGCCAATCAGCCCACCTTCCCGTGGCACATGGAAAACCTCCGCACCTATATCACCGCCACAAGCGATTTTCCGCAGACGGCGACATGGCGTGGCGCCGAGCTTAAGCCCTATGGAGCCGGTGCCGGCATGCGCGGCATTCCGGGCGATTGCTATTCGCCGAGCCGTTTTGTAAAGGCGGCGTACCTCAATGCCAATTACCCACAAAAGGAGAGCGAGACCGAAAACGTCGTTCGCATGTTCCGCTCGCTCGAGGGCGTGGTGATGATCGAGGGAGCGTCCAGGATGGGCGATGGCAAGTTCGAGAAGACTATCTACACCGGATGCTTTAGCGCGCGCACGGGCAATTATTACTACGCGATGTATGGGGATCCGTCGATTCGCTACGTGAGCCTGATGGATGCCGAGGGCGCGAGCTCCGATAGGCTCGTGGTTCCCGAGCCACGCCGTTCGTAGCCGCTAGCTTTACTGCAATGCAAAGCGGCCCTGCGTCTCTCGTGAGGTGCAGGGCCGCTGTCGTTGATTTGTGACGTCACTAGAAGTTGACGTCGTTGAGTTGTTCGCTCTCGAGGCCGTCGAGCTGTTGCTGTTCGGGCGTATCGGCGACGCTCTCGAGCAGCTCGGTGGGATCGACGTTCATGTTTCTACCGGCCTCGTTGCCGTTGACCAAGTCGTCCGAGAAGATGTCGACTTCCATTTCCTCGGCTTCCTCGATCTGAACTTCGAGCGGCACCTGGGTGCGCACGAGTTTGACTGCCGGGCGCATGCGGGCAAAGAGGGGCACGTACTCGATGATGATGGCCGAGTTCTCTAGACCGTACCAGCGTGCCGGGCTTCCGCAGGCGCGGCGGACGGCGTACTTGATGGCCATCACGCGGTGGTCGTTGCGGTTGATGTCCGTTTCGGGGGCGAGCATCTTGCGCAGCATGCAAAAACGGAAGTCGCCCACGTTGCCGCGTGTCTCGTAGATGGAGTAGGTGTGATGCTGCGGCGGCAGCTCACCCGATGCCATCAGGTCGCCAACGATCTGGCGCAGGTAGGCATTGATGCGCTGGTTGACCTTAAAGCCCAGGTCCAGGCGCACGCGGAACAGGAAGTCCGTGCCAAAGGTCTCGACGGAATACTCGTGCGTATAGGGCTCATCGGTAACGTACACGTTGATGAACCAGTATGCCTTGGCGCGCTTGGGATGCTTATCCAAGATGGAATAGAGCACATCGCGGTCGAGCGTGAGCGGGTCGGGGCTGTTGGTGAGGAACACCAGGTTGTCGGCAAGCACGGGATAGGTCTCGTCGTTGCGCAGGCGGTCGAGCTGGTCAATGTACTTGGAGACGGGCAGCAGGATGGTCTGCGTGCGCTCGATGGCGGTGCCGCGGCGCCACACGTACATAAGGCCAAACAGCAGCGCGGCCAAGAAGATCATGACATAGCCGCCGTCAAAGAACATGGTGAGGCACGAGGCAAAGAAGCACAGCTCAATGGCGCCAAAGAGCAGTGCGAAGACGCAGGCACCCAGTTTGTGCTTGAGGATGCCGGCGATATAGCTCGTCAAAAGCGTCGTGGTCATGAGCATGGTCACGGTGATGGCGAGGCCGTAGGCGCTCTCCATGCGCTCGGAGTTCTGGAACAGCAGCACGATGAAGATGCAGCCGACCCACATGATGTTGTTGACGAGCGGAATATAGAGCTGGCCCTTGGTGTCGCTGGGGTAGTGGATGCGCAGGTGCGGCATAAGGTTGAGGCGCGTTGCCTCGGATACCAGCGAGAACGAGCCGGTGATGAGCGCCTGCGAGGCGATGATGGCCGCTACGGCCGAAAGCACGATGGCAAAGGGGCGCAGGGGCTCGGGAAGCATCATGTAGAACGGGTTGACGATATCCATCGCGAGCATCTGGGGGTTGGAGTTATTGGCGAGCAGCCAAGCGCCCTGACCCAGGTAGTTGAGGATAAGGGCCGCCTTAACAAACGGCCAGGATGCATAGATGTTTGCCTTGCCAACGTGGCCCATGTCCGAGTAGAGGGCCTCGGCGCCGGTCGTCGACAGAAAGACAAAGCCGAGCACCATAATGCCCGAGTGGTTGATGGGCGAGAACAGGAACATGATGCCGCGGATGGGGTTGAGCGCACGCAAGATGGACAGGTTGCCGAGCATGTTGAACAGGCCGGCGCCTGCCAGGAACAGGAACCACAGCGTCATGAGCGGGCCGAACAGCTTGCCGATCGACGAGGTACCGGCGCGCTGCATGGCAAACAGGCCGCAGATAATGATGATGGTGATGATGATTACGTTGGTCTGGCCGTCACCCAAAAGCGCGTGGCCCCACTCGATAGTGCGCAAGCCCTCGATGGCCGTGGTAACCGTGACGGCGGGGGTGAGGATGCCGTCGGCGAGCAGCGCCGCGCCGCCGATCATGGCGGGAAGGATCAGCCACGGCGCCACTTTGCGCACCAAGCTAAACAGGGCGAAGATGCCGCCCTCGTTGTGGTTATCGGCCTTCATGGCGATAACCACGTACTTGACCGTGGTCACGAGCGTCATGGTCCAGATGACAAGCGAAAGCGCTCCCAAGATCATGTCTTCGCTGACGGTACCGATGCCGCCGTTGTTGGCGACGATTGATTTCATGGTGTACATGGGGCTCGTGCCGATGTCGCCATAGACGACGCCGAGCGTTACGAGCAGCATGCCAGCGGAGAGGGGGATGGCTCCGTGCCCGCCTTGACCACGCTGGTCTTGGGGGCTTGCCTCCAGTTTGTTGTGTGCCACGTGGACTCCCTTTGACATCCGGTTATCTGTCTAGGACAGATAATCTTTATGCCGTCTTTATACATACAAGAGCAGTTTGGCACATCGGGTTATTTTAGACAATAATCCTCAGCTGGGGATTATTTATCTACGCAGGTAGCATTTCAAAGCAGGGGCTTTTTAAGCACGTACTGTCTGGGCGATGCCAGCCTTGGCGTTTGCGCGTTTGCCGGCGAGTTCGCAAAAAATCGCGCCGCCGATGATAAGCGCGGCGCCCAGCAGGCGGACCGGTGTTATGGCTTCACCCAAAAGGGCGGCCGAGAACACGACCGCCGAAAGCGGCTCGAGGTAGCCGACGACGGCGACGGTCTGGACGGGCAGCTTGGCGACGGCGCTAAAGTAGAGCAGGCAACCAATGCCGGTGTTGACGACGCCGAGCATAGCGACGGCGTGCCAATCAATACTGGCGGCGACGCCGGCGGACAGGAACGAGGGAGCGCCCTGCGTGATGAGCGTGAGGACCAGTGCGGTCACAAAGGCGGCGCTCACCTGGAGCGTGGAGTTCTCGAGGCCTTCGATGTGTGGCGCACCCTTGCTAGCGATGACCATCAGCGCATAGCAAAATGCCGAGGCGATGCCGCAGGCGATACCCGCAATGGGCATATTGCCGCCTAGACCTTGCGCTGCAATGAGAAAAGCACCGCAAGCAACGGCGATAAAGCTGGCGATTTTGCCTCCGGTCAGCTTTTCGCCAAAGATGAGCGGGGAGAGCGCCATGACAATGATGGGGCCGCAGTAGTACAGCAGCGAGGATACGCCGACGCCGATCGTCTGGTAGGCGCGGAACAGAAAAATCCAGCTGGCGCCCAGCGCGGCTCCCGAGAGGAGGAGGGCTGCGGCTTCGCGGGGGCGAGATGGCGCCTGCAACTTATGGCGTTGGGTGATGGCGAGGATGGTGACAAGCGAGAGTGCGCCCAAAAACGTGCGTAGTAGCACGATATCGGAGCTCGGCAGTGCGATGGCAGCGGCGATGATGCCGTTGGAGCCAAACAATAGCAATGCTGCTAAGTACGTAAACAGACCGTTGTTCATGCGCTGACATCCCCTCTATATCCGAGCAACTTCACTATGGGTGAACTGGCTTTAGAAGAAAAGCGAATATAATGCATGGCTGACATGACAAAAGCTCATGCAAGGATGGAGGACTGCCGTGGAAACGAATATTCAAAAGATGCAGGTGCTGCTCGAGACAGTGCGCGCCGGAAGCTTTACGCGCGCCGCCGAGCGCCTGAGCTATTCGCAATCGGGCGTGAGCCGTATGGTGGCCGATCTTGAGGCCGATTGGGGCTTTAAGGTGCTCGACCGCAGTCGCGAGGGCGTGGCTCTTTCTGCTGACGGGCGACAGGTCATGCCGGCTGTCGAGGCGCTCTGCGAGGAATTCGTTCGCTTGCAGCGACGCGTGGATGAGATGCGTGGGCTCATGCGCGGCAAAATCTGCATCGGTACGTTTTCGAGCGTGGCGACCCACGTGCTGCCGCCGGTGATTGCTCGTTTTCGTGCCGATTATCCAGACATTGATTACGAGCTGCTGATGGGCGACTATTCAGAGATTGAACAATGGGTGGCAGAGGGCCGCTGCGATCTGGGCTTTATCCCGCATGAGCCCCGAGAAAATGGCATGACGTCGCGGTCTTTGGTGCGCGACGAGTTGATGGCGGTAGTGCCGGCAGACTCTTTGCTTGCCACTGAAGAGGTCGTCTCTCTTGCCGATTTGGCCAACGAGCAGTTTATTCTGCTGGAACGCGGCACCGATGATGAGATTACGCCGCTGTTTCGTCGGGCGGGGCTGACGGTGCGCTCCAAGCTGTCGACCTGGGATGACTATGCGATTATGGCTATGGTGGAGGATGGCCTGGGCGTGAGCGTTCTTCCTGCGCTCATCTTGCGCCGCTGTCAGTTCGATGTTGCCGTGCGTCCGCTCGAGGGGCATCCCCATCGGCAGATCAATGCGATATATCGCACGGCCGACGTTTCGCTTGCCGCCGCTCGATTCCTTGAATACCTCTAAACGCGTGCACGTCATTGTCCGCTTTGGGCAAATCTCGAAGTTCGGTACGTTTTCTTATGAAATTGAACTTTCGAATGAGGTACGGCGCTATACTGCTTGCTAAATTGAACCTTGGTTCAATTCGTGTTCTATAAATTGAACTTTGCCAGCAAGGAGGTTCCTGTGGCCCAAGAGACGTTTAGTAATCGCCTGCGACAGGCTATGTCCGATCGCGACGTTCGCCAGTCGGACGTAATCCGCGCATCGGAGATGCTCGGCAAAAAACTCGGCAAGAGTCAGATGAGCCAATATGTGAGCGGCAAGACGATTCCGCGGCGCGACGTGGCAGAGCTGCTCGCCCGCATCTTGGAGGTCGATGTTACCTGGCTGCTCGCCGGTGACGCCGATCAGGGCGAGGCATCATCGTCCCGCAACGTTTCCAAGCCCGAACCCCATCCCTCAGCTCAAATTCCAAGGAGCACCACCATGCGTACTTTTTCCAAATCCACCAAACTCGAGAACGTTCTGTATGACGTGCGCGGCCCCGTCGTCGACGAGGCTGCCCGTATGGAGGACGAAGGCGAGCGCATCCTCAAGCTCAATATCGGCAACCCGGCGCCCTTCGGTTTCCGCACGCCCGACGAGGTTATCAAGGACATGCGCCAGCAGCTGCCCGACTGCGAAGGCTATTCCAACTCGCGCGGCCTGTTCTCCGCGCGCAAGGCGATTATGCAGTATTCGCAGATCAAGGGTCTGCCCAACGTTCAGATGGAGCATATCTACACAGGCAACGGCGTGTCCGAGCTCATTCAGCTTTCGATGAACGCGCTGCTCGACAATGGCGACGAGATTCTGATCCCCAGCCCCGACTATCCGCTCTGGACGGCGTGCGCAACACTTGCCGGTGGTCATCCCGTGCACTATCTGTGCGATGAGCAGGCGGATTGGTATCCCGACCTGGAGGATATGGAGTCCAAGATCACGAGCGCGACCAAAGCCCTCGTCATCATCAACCCCAACAACCCCACGGGTTCCGTCTATCCGCGCGAGGTGCTCGAGGGCATCGTCGAGGTTGCACGCAGGCATCAGCTGATGATTTTTGCCGATGAGATCTACGACCGCCTGTGCATGGACGGCTACGAGCACGTCTCGATTGCCTCGCTCGCCCCCGACCTGCCCTGCGTTACCTTTAGTGGCCTTTCCAAGTCGCACATGATTGCGGGCTATCGTATAGGCTGGATGGTGCTTTCGGGCAACCAGCGCTGCATGAGCGACTTCATCATGGGCATCAACATGCTCTCCAACATGCGCCTGTGCTCCAACGTGCCGGCTCAGTCGATCGTTCAGACGGCACTCGGTGGCCATCAGTCCGTTAACGACTACATCCGTCCCGGCGGCCGTGTCTACGAGCAGCGCAACTTTGTGTATGAGGCACTCAGCAAGATTGACGGCATCTCGGTGGTTAAGCCGCGTGCGGCGTTCTACATCTTCCCCAAGATGGATGTTAAGAAGTTCAACATCACCGATGACGAGCAGTTTGCCCTCGACCTGCTGCACGAGAAGAAGATTCTGATCACGCGCGGCGGCGGCTTTAACTGGGCCGAGCCCGATCACTTCCGCATCGTGTACCTGCCGCGCATGGAAGTGCTCAAAGAGTCGCTCGAAGACCTCGCCGACTTCTTTGACCATTACCGCCAGAGCTAGTGGGATAGAAGTTCCGCACTATGAAAAGCTCCCTGCAGTTGCTTTGCTGCAGGGAGCTTTCTTGAATCGGCGGAACTAAATAACGATCCCGTTGCAGTGGTCGATTTCGTGCTGGATGATCTCGGCGGTGTAGCCCGAGAAGTTTTTGATGCGGTGGACGAAGTTCTCGTCCAAATACTCCACCTTAATGCGGCGATAGCGGGTGCAGGGACGCTCGCCGATCAGCGAGAGGCATCCTTCGCTCGTCTGATAGGCATTGACCTGCTCAAGAATTTGAGGGTTGTACATCAGGAGCGTCCTGTTGCCGTCCTTTATGCAGATGATGCGTTTGCGCACGCCGATCATGTTGGCGGCGAGGCCCACGCACTCGTGCTCATGCTCGTGGAGCGTATCCAGGAGATCCTGCCCGGTCGCGGCATCGTCGGGTCCCGCGTCTTCGGAAGGCAGGCGCAAAAAGAACTCGGATTTCATGATGGGCTTAATCATGGCGGGCTCCTCATGTCTCATGCTTTCGTGGACTTTTAATAATAGCGCGGAAGGAAAGCTGCGCGTTCGCGTTACAATTTTTCGACGTTGGACCATGTTGCCAGACTCGTCGTGTACGGCGTCTGGCGTAAGTCTAGGGCTCATTTTCGCCCTGGACTGTTCCTCTGGGGCGATGCGACTGTCGTTCCAAGAGGAAGGAAATGCATGGGGAGCAAATCTCAGCAACAAGTTCAAGAAACGCCATCGGCCACTGCGGCGTCTCTCGTCGTAATGTATATCGCAGCCTTTGTTGCCGCGTTTAACGAGAACATCATTAATGTGGCGTTGCACGACATTATGGCGGCCTTTTCGGTGAGTGCCACCACGGCGCAGTGGCTCGTTTCGGGCTACATGATCGTGACGTCGATCTTTACGGCCATCATGGCCTTCCTGTCCGGCCGTTTCTCGACGCGCAAGCTGCTGTTTTTCGCATGCGGATGCATGGTCGCCGGCGAAGTCCTGTGCCTGTTCGCTCCGTCGTTTAGCGTTTTGCTGCCAAGCCGTATTTTGCAGGCTGCGGGATCGGGCATCTTGTTCCCGCTCATGATGAACGTGGTGCTGTCTTGCGCCCCGCGCGAGAAGCTTGGTCTGTATCTGAGCCTGGGCGGTGCCTGCATTACGCTAGGGCCGGCGTTTGGACCCGTGATCAGCGGTCTTATGTGCACGTTGTTTGGCTGGAGGGCGGTGTTCGTAGTACCGCTGGTGGGCGGCATTGCGGTCGCTGCGGCGGGCGTAAAGCTTGTTCAGAATGTTGGAGAGCGCTCGAACACCACGCTTGATATTCTGTCGGTTGTTTTGCTCGCCGCCGGCATTACGGCATTTGTGTATTCCGTAGGCGAGTTCTCGACCAATCTGATTGCCGGTATCGTGACGCTTTTCGCCGCCATTGTGCTGCTCGGCCTGTTTGCGGCCCGCCAGCTCAAGCTCGAGCATCCGGTGCTTAACGTGCGTCCCATGGCGAGCGTTCGTTATTGGCCTGCGTGTCTGCTTGTGGTGGTGTCGATGATGACGACGTTCTCGACGAGCGTTTTGTTGCCGCTCTATTTTGAGGGCGCATACGGCATGACCGCACTTGCTGCGGGCTTGCTCATTTTGCCGGCGATTGCCTGCAACGCCGTGACCTCGATTGTGGGCGGACGCGTGATGGACGCCCGTGGCGCATGGCCGCTGCTGCCGGTCGGCTTTGCCCTGATTGCCGTGGGGCAGACTGCAATCTCGATGACGGCGGCGAGTATGAACATCGGCGTCGTCGTGGCACTGACCGTTGTGGTGTATGCCGGAGTCGGTTTGGTGCTGAGCCCCTCGCAGACGGCCGGCTTGGAGACGCTGCCTGCCGCCGAGCATCCTCACGGAACGGCATTGCTCAATACGTGGAACATGATTGCCGCATCGTTTGGCCCGTCGCTGTTTATCGGCCTGCTCTCGAGTTCTGCGGCGACTGCCGGCGCCGCTGGCGTTGCGACGGACGTTGCCCAGGCGATTGGATTTGCAGCTGCCGTGCGTGTGGCGGCTGTAATTGCCGCGGTCGGGTTCGTGGCGTCGCTGGTGTACGCTCGTCGCGAGTCACACATGTCGCATTAATGTGTGCACATAGATTCTGCAGCTAGATTGGATGGCGACACCATAAACTAATGGACGTTTTGCCGAGAGGCATGATTGTTTAAAGCGCAAAGAGTGCGCGACGGGCCCCGCGAATGGGGCGATGATGCCCGAGAGGGCCAAGAAGGAGTCTCATGTCCGAGAACGAAGAGATCATGAACGAGACCGAGAACGAGACCATGGCTGCCGAGGTCGAGGCAGTCGAGACCGTGGAGACCGAAGCTGCCGAGGTTGAGGCTGCTGACGAGGTTTCCGCCGAGGAGGAGGCCGAGGTTGTCGAGGCCGCCGTTGATTACGATGACGAAGAGCTGATGGACAAGATGCAGAAGGCCGCCCGCCTGCTGCGTAGCCGTCGCTTTGCTATTTCCAAGGAGGAGGAGGCCAAGGCCGAGCGCATGGCGAACATCGAGCGCGCCATCAAGCTTCTTGACCTCAAGCCCAAGATGGAGCAGAAGGAAATGTCCGACCTGCTGGGCATGCGCCTTCGTGAGCTCGATGGCCTGATGGCCGAGGCCGAGGCTGCCGATCTGGTCGGCCGCATCGACGACGCCGAGGGCGATATGCGCAAGATTGTTGTCTTCGCCGCCGAGGATGCCGCTGAGGGCCTGGTCGAGCTTGCCAACAAGAAGGAGAAGCTCCTGCCCGAGCTTTCTTACGAGGAGGCCACCGAGCTGATGGCCGCTCTCGATAAGGTTATCGCTCCGCTCGTCGCCATGGGCCTGGACGAGGATCGCGGTCCTCGCGGCGGCCGTGACGACCGTGGTGGCCGTGGCGGCGACCGTGGCGGCCGCGGCGGCTTTGGCGATCGTGGTGGCCGTGGTGGCGACCGCGGCGGTCGCGGTGGCGACCGTGGCGGCCGTGGCGGCTTTGGTGACCGTGGCGGCGACCGTGGCGGTCGCGGCGGCTTTGGTGGCAACCGTGGTGGCTATGGCGACCGCGGCGGCAACCGTGGCGGCTTCGGCGGCAACCGTGGTAACGACCGCGGCGGTCGCGGTGGCGACCGTGGCGGCCGCAACGGTGGCGGCTTCCGCGGTAACCGCTTCTAGTTGGGTTACGCGGTTTTACCAAACCGCGTAACTAGTTGACGCTGCGCGCCCACCAGAGCGACAACTTGTCATTCAAAGAGGACGGCATGACCAGAAGGTCTATGCCGTCCTCTTTTCATGCCAATTTGTTCGCTCTGGTAGGCGCTCGCTGTCGGTGCCAAAACATCGGCATTGCCATGATCCAGACCTGCTAAAAGATAGTCGTTGGGGACGTTCTTGTTTGACTAGTCGTTTAAGAACGTCCATTACAGTCGAAATTGTCAGCCCGGGCCCGTCTCGGGCTACGATTGAGGCGCGCCCAGAACGGGCCGCCGACCGGGCGCCCGCGCACGGCCGAATGTCCCTGCCCCCGAGAGGGCCTGTTGGGTGCTGCCGGCGCGGGACGCGCCGCCCCCGACGGCTGATAGGAAAGTGCCGGGCAGGCGCCGCGGCTGGTAATGTGAGTGCCGAGGGGGAGGCCATCCGGTCGAACGACTACCGGAAGGATACCACCGTGAAAGCGCCATCGACCAGGCCCGCGGCCGTGCTCGGCCTAGACGTCGGCAAGTCCTCCCACTGGGCCTGCCTGATCGACCGCGACGGGGAGGTGCTGTCCAGCGCCCCCGTCCGCAACAGGGAGGCCGAGCTCGACGCGCTGTTCGCCTCCGTGCCCGCCGGCACGCTCGTCGTGGTCGACCAGTTCCGCAACATAGGGTCCCTCGCCGTGAGGCGCGCCCGCGCCGCGGGTCTGGGGGTCGCCCACCTGCCCGGCCTCGCCGCCAGCCGCGCCGCCGGGCTGTTCGCCGGCGAGGCCAAGACCGACGAGCGCGACGCCGCGGTGATCGCGCGGACCGCCCTGGGTGTGCCGGACTCCCTGTCGGGGGTCCCGGGCCGCGGCGAGGCCCTCGAGGCCGCGCGCGCCCTCTCGTCGCAGCGCGACCACGTCGTCGCCTGCGCGACCAGGGACAAGAACCGCCTGCGCGCCGTGCTGCTCTGTTAGCGTCAATCTATTTTTCACCAGTTTCGCTAAACAGGCGCGCCGTTCGCGCAAAGGCGGTTTCACCGGTTGCGCTAACGTATTTTCACCGATTCCGGTCACGGCTTGACGGGGCCGTCCCTCGGCAGGTCCTTCAGCCTGTAGGACCTGCCGGTTATCTTGACCAGGTGGCAGTGGTGGCACACCCTGTCCGCGATCGCGCTCGCCGCCACGTCGTCCCCGAACACCCTGCCCCAGCCGCTGATCCCCACGTTGGTGGTGATGATCGTCGAGCGCTGCTCGTAGCGCGTCGATATCAGCTGGAACAGCAGGTCCGCGCCCGCGCTGCCGACGTCGAGGTAGCCGAGCTCGTCGATGATCAGCAGCCTCGAGTGGGCGTAGTACTTGAGCCTCTTCTTGAGGATGCCGCGCGACGAGGCGTCCTCCAGGTCCTCGACGAGCCGGGCGCAGTCCACGAACCTGACCTCGCGCCCCGCCCTGACGGCCTCGATGCCCAGCGCGACGGCGAGGTGCGTCTTGCCCACGCCGGGGCTCCCCACGAACAGGACGTTCTCGGCCCGCTCGACGAACCTCAGGGTCGCGAGCTCCTCGATCTCTGCGCGCGGGACCGACGGCTGGAAGTCCCAGTCGAAGTCCGCCAGCCCCTTGACGTAGGGGAACCCCGACGAACGTATGCGCTGGTTGGTGATCCTGACCTCCCGGGCGGCGACCTCGACGCGCGTCATCTCCTCGAGGGCGGAGGCGAAGCCCCGCTCGCCCGCGGCGACCATCCTCACGTAGTCGGGCAGGGACGCCGCCATCTCGTGCAGCCCGAGCGCGGAGAGGTTCGCCTGCGCCCTGATCGAGGGGCTGCCCTCCGCGACGGCGCCCATCACGCCCCTCCGAGCGAGTCGAGCAGCGCGAGGTTGGCGCGCGCGGCCTCGGCGATGTCCGCGTCGGCCAGGCCCCGCTTCCCCTCGAGGGCCTGCCCATAGTGGTCGGGGTCGTAGTTGATGGGCCTCGACGGCCCGGACGCGGCGTCGTGGACGGCGACCTCCTCGCCGGCCATCCTCACAACGACCTGGCCGCCGGGCATCGCTATGACGCTCACGCGCCGGCCGATGCAGCGCCTGGGCACGGACCACTCCCTGCCGGCGGCCCTGACGAGCATGGTCGGCGGGACGGTCTGGACGCTCACGTCGCCCACCATCGACTCGAGGAGCCGGAGGTTCCCGATGGGCCGCAGGCTCTCCTTCTCCCGCATGAACAGCGCGTCGGGCGGCAGGCCGGTGGTGCGGTTCGGCTCCGAGTTGGCCTGGGCCTCGACCCGGGCCACCGCCTCGGCGAGGCCGCTCCACCCGGTGAACTCGCCGCCGTAGGCGAGCAGGCGGTTCAGGAAGCGGTTGGCCGACTCGTCCTTGCCCTTGGTCTGCGGCGAGCGCGGCGCGCAGAGTCTGAGCTCGAAGCCGGCCTCCCGCGCGAACCGCCACGCCCTCTCCTGCCTGGTCCTCCTGCGGCCCGAGACGGTCACCAGGCACGACATGTTGTCCGTGATGCACTCCTCCGGGACGCCGCCGAGGCGGGTGAAGGTGGCGAGCAGGCAGGACAGCAGGTCGTCGAGCGTGCGGCTCCTGACCGGTATGAAGCGGTGCTTCCGGGAGTAGCCGAGCGTCGCGGTGAACACGCTGAACTCGAAGACCTCGCCCTCCGAGTCGACGAGCCTCATGCCCTCCTTCCAGTCGAACTGCAGCTGCCTGCCCGGGGGCGTCTCGAACCGCGGGTTGTTAGCGCTACTGTAAAAACAACCAATTTCGCCATCGCACTTTAGCCGATTCCGCCAACGCAATTTCCCCAATCGCGCCAACGCATTTTCACCATTTCCACCAACGCCGGGGCTTACGCTTCGACCGACAAGCGGACGATGCTTTCGGGAGGAGCGACCGTGGCGGAGAAGAACCTGATCGGAGAGTTGGACATGTACAGGGAAGCGGGCATAAAGCCCAACTTCAGCGACATAGCGAAGCGCTACGGCAAGGACAGGCACACCGTGGCGGCGTACTGGAGGGCCGAGGGCGGCCGGCCCCGCGACGGGCGCGCCGACAGGGCGGGCTCCTTCGACGCGCACATCGAGGAGGTGGCCGCCAAGGCGCAGCTGCCGGGGGTCACCAAGAAGGGCATCCACGAGTGGCTGCTGCACAGGTATCCCGGCGAGAACCTGGCCGGCTACAACGCCTTCACCCAGTTCATGCGCAAGAACGGTATCGCCGTCGGGGCCTCCGTCGGCCCGGAACCGCACCCGCGCTTCGAGACGCCGCCCGGGCTGCAGCTGCAGTTCGACTGGAAGGAGTCGGTCAGGATGGCGAACCGCGACGGCGAGCTGTTCGAGTTCAACGTGTTCGCGGCGACGCTGGGCCATTCCCGCAGGCACATATTCATCCGGTCGGGGACCAGGACGACCGACGACCTGGTCAGGTGCATGTACGCCACGATCGCGAGGCTCGGCGGCGTGCCCCGCGAGTGGGTCACGGACAACATGTCCGCCCTGGTGACGGTCAAGGGCGGCAGGCGCCTCAAGGTCCAGCGCGCATACGAGTTCGCCAAGGCCGCCGGCTTCGAGCTGAAGCTGTGCCGCCCGCGCAGCCCCCAGACCAAGGGCAAGGTCGAGTCGTCGAACCGCTTCCTGTCGCGGCTCGCGGCCTACCAGGGCGACTTCGACGGCTGGGACGACATCGACGAGATCATCGCGCGGATCGAGGACGCCAGCAACTCCGAGCCCAACGAGACCACGGGGCTGCCGCCCTCCGCGCTGTTCATGGAGGAGAAGGACGCGCTGCTGCCCGTCGGCAACCTCCGCGCCCTCGAGGAGGCGATGGGCGACGTGGTGCGCGTGGCCAGGGTGCCGGCCACGATGCTGGTCAGCGCGCACGGCGAGCCCATGTCGGTGCCCAGGCGCTGCATCGGCAGGCCCGCCCGCATCGTCTGCATGCCCGGCGGCGCGATGGACTGCTACGTCGGCGGCGAGCTGGTGGCGACGCACGTGGCGGGCGGGCCGGCCTACGACCCGGCGCACTACGCCGAGGCCATGGCCGGGAAGCGCTGGTTCGGCGACGCCGCCGGCGACATCGAGGCGGCCGCCGCCGCCAACCTCGGGCTGCTCGACTCGATAGGGGGCTCGCTGTGAGCGCCGCGGTGCAGGCCAGCCCGCTCAACCGCCTGGCGGCCAATCTCGAGGAGCTGGGGCTCGAGGGCATGGCGTCGTCGGTGCCCGAGTACGTCAGGCTCGTCGCCGACGGGAGGAAGAGCCTGGTCGACGCCATGCTCGAGCTCACCGACGCCCAGATAGCCCTCAAGCGGCGCGCCGACGACGAGCGCCGCACGAGGATGGCCAACTTCCCCTACATAAAGACGCTGGCCGACTTCGACTGGGGTTTCCAGCCGAGCGTGCCCCGCGGGCTGGTCGAGCAGCTGGCCACGCTCGAGTTCGTCGACCGCGGCGACAACGTCGTGCTCGTCGGCAGCCCGGGCGTCGGCAAGACCCACCTGTCGATAGCCATAGGCCACGAGGCGGTGATGGCCCGCAAGCAGGTGTACTTCGCCGACTGCTCGAGGCTGGTCGAGGACCTCAAGCACGCCTCGGCGAAGGAGGCGCTGGCGCGCAGGATGCGGTTCTACGAGCACTGCAGCCTGCTGATAATAGACGAGCTGGGCTACCTCGATATCGGGAAGGAGGGCGCCGACCTTCTGTTCCAGCTGGTGAACAGGCGCTACGCGCTCAAGCGGTCGACGATCGTCACGACCAACGTGCCGGTCGGCAGGTGGGGCGACGTGTTCGGCAGCAACGTCACGGCCTCGGCGGTCGCCGACAGGCTGTGCCACCACTGCGCGATGATCAAGATAACGGGCCGGTCGTACCGCCTGAAGGACGTGTCCATCGGCGGTGAGGACGGGAAGGAGGAGGGCGCCTAGGCGCCGAAAGCGGCACATCCGCGTTGGCGAATCCGGCGTATCCGCGTTGGCGCGATTGGCGAAAATGCGTTGGTGGAAATGGTGAAAATTATATTGACGCTAACACGGGTGCGGCTCGCGGCCGCCCGCGCCCCCGAAGGGCACGTCGCGGGCCCGGCACCACGCGGTGAAGGCGCCGTACCCGGGCAGCCCCTCCCCGCGGCCCTCGCGCAGGAACGCGTAGACTGCCATCTTGGTCATCCCGGGCAGCTGGGCCTTCGCGCGGATCACCTCCTCGAGCGGGTCGAAGGCGCTGCCCCTCGCGGACCTCCCGTCGGCGGCGGACTCGCCCTCCCGCCAGTACTTGGCGACCGTGTGCCGGTCCATGCCGTGCCTCCTCGCGATCTCGCTGAAGTTCGGCTTCGCGCCGGACCCCCTGTAGACGTTCAGCTCTCCCATTACGTTTCGCTCCATATCCCGCTCCTCCCGGGTCGGATACCCGATCGGAGCATAGTTCCGTTAGCGCAGTTGGTGAAAGTACGTTAGCGGGGTCGGCGAAAGCGCGTTAGCGCATTCGGCGAGATGCGTTTGCGAAAGTGGTCAATTTTAGATTAGCGCTAACATGCTCGAGTCCTGCCCGGCCCTCGAGGCCGCCGTCGACCTGTCGGACCGCCGGTGGCTGGAGCTGCTCGCCGGGTTCGGCGGGGCGTGGGGGATCGCCCGCTCGGGGGCCGAGGGGCCGCAGGCCGAGGCCGCCGGGGAGGCCGCGGCCGCCTCGACTGCGCCCCCGCCGGCGCTCATCGAGGCCGAGAACAGGCAGGTCAGGTTCCTGGCCGCCCGGATATCGGAGGCCCTCGACGAGGCCGGGGCCCTCGAGGCCGAGACGGCGGCGCTGCTCGAGGGCGACGAGACCTACGCGTGCCTGCTCACCGTGCCCGGCATCGGCCCGAGGACCGCGGCGCAGCTCGCGGTGTCGGTCGACATCGGGAGGTTCCCGGACCACGACCACCTGGCCTCGTACTGCGGCATAGCCCCGAGGGTGAGGAGCTCCGGAACGTCGGTGAGGTCCTCGGGGCGCTACGGCGAGTACTACCGGGCCTGCAGGGCGCGGGGCATGGGGCACGGGCGGGCGCTCAAGGCCGTCGCGAGGAAGCGGCTCAGGGCGATATACGCCGTGATGCGCGACCGGGTGCCCTACCGGGAGTAGCCCCGACGGTTGACAAAACTATAGGAACACCCAACGATTGCATAGCATGAGAGTGGATAATCTCCCGGTTTGAGTCTGCATTCAAGCTCAAAGTGGGAGATTATCCACTCTCATTTTGTTTGTTGATTTCGATGCCTACATTTGTAGAAACATTTCGTGGAGGCGGGTGTCTTCGTCGAGTTCGGGGTGGAAGGTTACGCCGAGCTGGTTGCCCTGGCGCGCGGCGACGATACGGCCGTCGACTTTCGCTAAGGCCTTTGCGTCGCCGTGGACCTCGACGATGCGGGGCGCGCGGATAAACGTCAGCGGCACTTCACCGTCGATGCCAGCTACCTGCCCCTTGGTTCGAAAACTGCCGAGCTGCCTGCCGTAGGCATTGCGCTCAACGAGCACATCCATGGTTGCCAGGCGCGGCGTGCCCTTATCGTCATGGGCGGCAAGGTCGTGAGCCAGCAGAATCAGGCCGGCGCAGGTGCCCAGGACGGGCATGCCTTCAACAATGCGGGTGCGAAGCTCCTCGAGCATGCCCAACTCATCTAGCAGCTTCCCTTGAACGGTAGACTCGCCGCCGGGAAGTACCAGACGGTCAAAGTCCTGCTTTAAATCAGCCGCCTGCCTCAGCTCAATACAGCGCGCGCCCAGCTCGGATAGTCTTGCCTCGTGCTCGGCAAATGCGCCTTGGACCGCCAGCACGGCGACCGTTTGGTCTGCATAATCGCTCATGTGCGATCCTTTCTGCTGGACTAGCGCCCGCGCTCTTCCATGATAATCTCGATCTCGTCGGCGTTGATGCCCACCATGGCCTCGCCCAGGTCCTCTGAAAGCTCGGCAATGAGCTTGGCATCGGTGAAGTTTGCCACGGCCTTGACGATGGCGGCTGCGCGCTTGGCGGGGTCGCCGCTCTTAAAGATGCCCGAGCCGACAAACACGCCTTCGGCGCCCAGCTGCATCATCAGCGCGGCGTCGGCGGGGGTCGCTACGCCGCCGGCGGCAAAGTTCACGACGGGAAGCTTACCCGTGGCATGGACCTCGCGCACCAGCTCGACCGGAACCTGCAGTTGCTTGGCTGCCTCAAAGAGCTCGTCGTTGCGCAGGGCAACAACGTCACGGATCTGCTTTTGGATCTTGCGCATGTGACGCACGGCCTGAACGACGTCGCCCGTACCCGGCTCACCCTTGGTGCGAATCATCGTGGCGCCTTCGGCAACACGGCGCAGCGCCTCGCCCAGATCACGGGCGCCGCAGACAAACGGCACGTCAAACTGGGTCTTGTCGATGTGATAGACGTCATCGGCAGGGGAGAGAACCTCGGACTCATCGATGTAGTCGATCTCGATGGCCTGCAGGACCTGCGCCTCGACGATGTGACCGATGCGGCACTTGGCCATGACGGGGATGGAGACGGCCTCCTGGATGCCCTTGATCATCCTGGGGTCGCTCATGCGCGAGACGCCGCCTGCGGCACGGATGTCGGCCGGGATGCGCTCGAGGGCCATGACGGCGCAGGCGCCTGCCTCCTCGGCGATGCGTGCCTGCTCGGGCGTGGTAACGTCCATGATGACGCCGCCCTTGAGCATCTGCGCGAGCTCGCGATTGAGTTTGACGCGGTCGGCCTTGCTGTTCTGTTCTGCCATGGTTGCTCCCTTGGTTGGCATGTGCATTGCTTGACGGAACATCCTATCGGGGAGCTGGGTATGACAAAATACTCAGTTTTCGAGATAATTACAAGGTCAGACTAATACCAGATTGAATGACTTAATAAGGTCAGGTGATAGGCTCATGCTTGACTACAATTTGGAAAAACGCGGCGAAGCATCGCTCTATGAGTATGTTTACCAGCAAATTCGAGATGATATCGTAGCTGGACGCATTGTGGCGGGGGAGCATTTGCCGTCTAAGCGCGCCTTTGCCAGTCATCTGGGAATCAGTGTTATTACCATCGAGAATGCATATAGCCAGTTACTCGCTGAGGGCTATATTTGCTCAATACCACGTCGTGGCTACTACGCTTGCGAGCTTCCGGATGCACCGGTTTTGGCTTCGGCTGCGGAGGGCATCGACCGAGATGCCGTCTCTGTGGGCCCCAGCGTGCATGATGTCAACGGACAGGTCGAGCGATTCGATGCGCTTTCTCCTTCTGCTTTGGAGGCGGCGCGGCTTTGGCAAAGCGCGCTACGGGCGACGCTGGCATCCGAAGACGAGCGCGAAATCTTTTCGCCCGCACCGGCGCAGGGCACTGCTCGGCTGCGACGCGCAATTGCTCACCATCTGCACGGGACAAGGGGTATGAATGTCGACCCCAACAACATCGTTATCGGTGCGGGCGCCCAGCTGCTCGATACCATGTTGGTTCAGTTGCTTGGCGCGGACAAGGTGTATGCGGTTGAGGATCCGGGCTATTTGCGTCTGACGCGTATCTATCAGGCTATGGGCTGCCAAGTTCGACATATCCCGTTGGATGATGAGGGCGTGGACTTGAGCACTCTGCAGAAAAGCGGGACCGATGTCCTTCACCTGATGCCGTCCCATCAGTATCCGACCGGCCTTGTGACGAGCATTGCGCGTCGCTATGCGCTTCTGAGCTGGGCCGCCGAGCGACCAGGTCGGTATCTCATCGAAGATGACTTTGATTGTGAGTTTCGCCTTGCTGGCAAGCCGATTCCTGCGCTCGCATCGATCGATGCCGCCCAGTCGGTTATTTACACCAACACGTTTTCGAAGAGCCTGTCATCGGCGTTGCGTCTAGCGTACATGGTGTTGCCCGATGAGCTAATGGAGCGGTTTAGGCGCAACCTTGGTTTTTACGCCTCGTCGGTTAGCTCTGTTGACCAGGTCGCTTTGGCTCGTTTGCTGGAATCGGGTGATTACGAGCGACATGTGAACCGCGTGCGCGTGCGCGCTCGCGAGGCGCGCGATGGCCTGGCGGCGCTTGTGCGGAAGGCGTTTCCGGCAGGGGAAGTCTCGATCGAGCATGCAGACGCGGGCCTTTACTGTATCGTGGTTGCGGAGCGTGGAACGGGCGGAAGCACTTTTGCACGGGCCCTCACGCGCTCGAGCATCCCTTTTATCGATATTGGTGACTGTTTTTGGTGTGCCGATGGCGCATCTGTCCCTGAAAACTCAACTCAAATTCTTGTTCAGTATGACGATCTGAGTCCAAAAGTGCTAACTAGCTTGGAATTGCAGCTAATGGGGGGGCACTCTGCAACCTAAGTGAGTAGACTTTTAGCACTTTGGCGACCAGGCAGTTTTGTAACAAGCTATCTACCTGCGGTTTTGAAAAGCAGGATGACCGGCCTGCTCGGGATGTTCAAAAAAGTCTACTCACTTGCCGCGCAAAGCTCCTGCATGAGAAAAAATGGGGTTTTCAACAGGGCTTCGTCCAGCTCTCGGCAAGCTTTTGGCCAGTTGGGGAGTGCTGTTGAAAACTTGGCAGTCCGTTCGGCGCCATTTTTGGTGCGTTCGCGCCAATACGTGACTGACTGGGTTGAAATTCGTGTTTTCCTGTGCCTATGAAGGATCTACTTTGTGACATATCGGCTTTTAGGTACTGGCGTTTGCCTCCTCAAGTCCGCGCTTTGTGTCCGCCGCTTCCACGGCCGGAAGAAGACCGGCAGCGATATGACCTTGCCCGTAACCCGACGGCTGCGGTTGTGCTCGGCTTTCCGTTGTATACATTGGTCCGGACGAGAAACAAGCGGACTTGTCCTGCCAGTATCAGGCAGCGGCTGTTTCTTGGTGAGCTCCCCAGGGAATCCGTGCTGGAAACGGAGCATGGGTTTTTGGTTACATCTCCTCTACTGACGACATTCATCATGTCGCGGCATCTGACGGATCTTCAGCTTCTTTTGGTATTGGCGGAGATGTGTGGCTTGTTTGCGGTGTGTGCCCTGCCGGCGGCACTTGAGGCGGATCTTTCGCGTGCAATTGATTCGGGCGCGATTTCGACAACGTTCGGTTGGGTGCGCTGCCCGTCCGAGGACGGCATCGCCTCAAATTTATGGCGTCGAGACGCTTTGGTTTTGGGCGGAGACCTTGACCGTTTTTGTTCAGATGTTTGCGGGATGCGTTACGGCAATAGATTTATGGCGGTATCGCAACTCGTTCCATTGGGTGCCGCGTCGCCTTTTGAGGTCGAGGCGTTTTTGTTGCTTGGACTGCCGCGAGCCCTGGGAGGCGAAGGGTTTTGCGGCATAGAGCTCAATGTCGAAGTGACGTTAAGCACAAGTGCTCGAGCGATTGTGGGAAAGTCCCGTGTATATATCGACCTACTTCTTTCTTCGCCGGACGGTAGGCGACAGGTGGCCATTGAATGTCAGGGAAAGGCCTCGCACGGACGCGCAGGGGATGGCTTGCGTGACGCTGACCGCATGACGGCCCTTCAGGCCATGGGCTACGATGTGCTTCTCCTTACACACAGACAGATATCGGATGAGGATAGATTCCGCGCGATCGTTAAGGCCATATGCAGGATGCTCGATGCTGAATATCGTGATAAAAGCTCAGATGAGCAAAGGGCTGAGACATTACTCAGGTCTGAACTATTCGTTGACTGGACAAAATTGGGAGTAATCGACGGAAAGATGCCCGCTAGACACAAAATGGCTCGATCGTGGACGGCTGCGAATCTAAGTGAGTAGACTTTTGGCACTTTGGCGACTAGGTCGTTTTGCAACAAGGCATTTACCTGCGGCTTTATAAAGTGATATGGATGGTCTGCTCGGCAAGTTCCAAAAAGTCTACTCACTTAGTTTTTGACGAGAAGCCGATGCCGAAGGCGGTCCTATTTCAGGTAGTTAACAAGTTTGTGAGGCACGAAAAAGGCCCGAACCATGCGGTCCGGGCCTCATCGAGCTAGAGGTTATGTCTCAGGTTGCTGGCTTAGCCGAAGTAGCGCTTGAGCAGGCCGGCGAAAGCCTTGCCGTGGCGAGCCTCGTCGCGAGCCATCTCGTGCACGGTGTCGTGGATGGCATCGAGGCCAGCGGCCTTGGCGCGCTTAGCAAGATCGGTCTTGCCGGCGGTGGCGCCGTTCTCGGCCTCAACGCGCATCTCGAGGTTCTTCTTGGTGGAGTCGGTCACGACCTCGCCCAGGAGCTCAGCGAACTTGGCAGCGTGCTCGGCCTCCTCGTGGGCAGCCTTCTCCCAGTACAGGCCGATCTCGGGATAGCCCTCGCGATGAGCGACGCGCGCCATGGCCAGGTACATACCGACCTCGGAGCACTCGCCCTCAAAGTTGGCGCGCAGGTCGGCAACGATGTCCTCGGAGACGCCCTCCATCTTGGCGACGCCCACGACGTGCTCGGCAGCCCACTCGAGCTGACCCTCCTCCTGCTTCAGGAAGCGAGAACCGGGAACGCCGCACTGGGGGCACTTGAAGTCCTCGGGCAGCTGGTCGCCGTCGAACTCTTCCACATAACCGCAAACGGGGCAAACAAACTTCATGATTCGATCCTTTCGATCTATGGCGATTGTGCGCTCGTCCGGTCCCGTAAGGGCCCTCTCCGGACGTGCGTCTTGACGAGTTCTATTATCCATAAATGCAACCAAATGTGAAGCCTATTAGGAATGATTTTTAATAAAACAATTTTGAGATATGAAGATGTTGATTGATTAACGATTGGCAGGCCGTCTTTGACCGCCGCTGAGTACAATCGGGCGAGCAAATGTTGACCTATCAACAAATGAAGGAGTTTCCTTTATGCATCTAGCCCGTCGTGCCTGGTGCCGAACATATCAGACGGTTTTTCGCATTGCATTGCCGATCCTGCCCTATACCGAGCCGCGCATTTTAGAGCATGCCGAGGATGTGCCCGCGGTGCTTCAAAAGCGCTCGATCCAGAAGGTCCTTATCGTGACGGATCCCGGCATTGCCCGTCTGGGGCTCACGGCACCGCTCGAGACGGCGCTCGCATGCAGGGGGATTGGCGTTACGGTCTATGCCGAAACGCGTGCAAACCCCACGGTTTCAAACGTGGAAGAAGCGGCGTCCCTGTATCGAGAGAGCGCCTGCCAGGCCATTATCGGCTTTGGCGGTGGCTCGGCCATGGACTGTGCCAAGGGCGTGGGCGCACGCATTGCGCAGCCAAACAAGCCCATCAACAAGATGCGCGGCCTACTGCGGATTCATCGTCTCCTGCCGCTGCTTATTGCGGTTCCCACTACCGCCGGTACGGGAAGCGAAGTCACGCTCGCGGCGGTTATCACCGATGACGAGACGCACTACAAATACCCCATTAACGACTTTGTGCTCATCCCGCGTTTTGCAGTCCACGACCCCGAGTTTACGTGCGGCTTGCCCGCTTCCATTACGGGGCAGACGGGCATGGACGCCCTGACGCATGCCGTTGAGGCCTTTATCGGGCGAAGCACCACGCCCTATACGCGCAAGATGGCGCGACAGGCGGTGCAGCTTATCCACGACAATTTGCTCGAGGCCTATGAGCATGGTGACGACATGCGCGCTCGTCGCAATATGCTTTCGGCGGCGTATAAGGCGGGCGTTGCGTTTACCCGCTCCTATGTCGGATATGTGCATGCCATCGCGCACAGTCTGGGCGGCCGATACGGAATTCCGCACGGTTTGGCCAACGCGATCATCCTGCCGCACATGCTTCGCGCTTATGGTGACGCCGCCGCCCCCAAGCTTGCCGATCTTGCTCGCATGGCGGGCATTGCGCCGGCTACCGCGCAGGATAGTCTTGCGGCCGAGGCCTTTTTCGATTGGGTCGACCGCATGAACGAGATCCTGGGAATCCCCAAATATGTCTCGGGCATTCGCCGCTCCGACATTCCCGAGATGGCGGCGCATGCCGATGCCGAGGCCAATCCGCTGTACCCCGTTCCGCTTTTGATGGACCGCTTGGAGCTCGAGCGTATGTACGAGGTCGTCGCGGGTGGTATGTTTGAGGACGAGAACTAGGAGGGTGCCATGAACACCGAGGAAATTGCGCGCATCGTCGGCGATCAGCGCACTTACTTTAAAACGCACGCTACGTTTGATGTTGATGCCCGACGTCGCGCGCTCGTGAGTTTACGCGATGCGGTACGGGCGCACGAGGCCGATATTGCCCATGCACTCAAGACCGATTTGGGAAAGTCGCATGACGAGGCATATATGTGCGAGATCGGCACGTCGCTTTCCGAGATTCGTCATCAGATCGCTCACGTGGCTCGATGGAGTCGTCCGCGCCTGCGTCCGTGTGACCTTGCCAACGCCGTGAGCGCGTGCAAAACGCAAGCCGTGCCCTATGGCGTCACGCTCATCATGGCTCCGTGGAACTACCCGTTTTTGCTAACACTCGAGCCGCTCGCCGGCGCCCTTGCCGCGGGCAATACCGTGGTCATCAAGCCGAGTGCCTATGCTCCGGCATCGAGCGCGGTGCTCAAGCAAATCTGTGAAGAGGCATTTGATCCGCGCCTGGTGACGGTTGTCGAGGGCGGGCGCGCCGAGAACGAAGCGTTGCTCGATGAGTGCTGGGACAAGATCTTCTTTACCGGTAGCGTTCCGGTCGGCAAGCTCGTCATGGAGCGCGCGAGTAAAAACCTCACGCCCGTGACGCTTGAGCTGGGCGGCAAGAGCCCCTGCATCGTGGATGCGACGGCAAACTTGAAGGTTGCGGCGCGGCGTATCGCCTTTGGTAAATGGCTCAACGTGGGGCAGACCTGCGTGGCGCCCGACTACCTGCTGGTCGATGCGCGCGTGCACGACGAGCTGCTGGACCTCATCAGGGAAGAGGCCCGCCGTATGTTTGGCGAGCATCCGCTCGATAACGAGGACTACGGGCATATCGTCAACGCCAAGCATTTTGCGCGTGTGCGCGGGCTGATCGATCCCGATAAGGTCGTGCTGGGAGGCACGGCGCGCGAGTCGTCGCTCAAGATTGAGCCGACGATCCTAGACGGCGTGACCCCCGATGACGCCGTGATGCAGGAGGAGATCTTCGGTCCCATCTTGCCGGTGCTGACGTTTGAGAGCCTAGACGAGGCCGAGACGTTTATTACGGATCGTCCGACGCCGCTGGCCCTGTATATCTTTAGCCAGGACCGTTCGGTTCAGCAACGCTTTGTGCGCTACGTGCCCTTTGGCGGCGGCTGTGTCAACGACACGATCATGCACTTGGCTACGAGCCATATGGGCTTTGGCGGCATGGGCGCGAGCGGTATGGGGCAGTACCATGGACGCGAGAGCTTCGATACGTTTAGCCACAAGAAGAGCATCGTGAACAAGGCAACTTGGCTGGACGTGCCGTTTCGGTATGCGCCCTACGCAAGCTGGAAGCACAAGTTCGTGCGCATGTTTGTGCATTAGAAAAGGGCGCAGGTAATACGAACAAGTGTTCCTATTACCTGCATTTTGCGTTAGACTACTGTTATGGAGCACGGATGGGCCAACTCCCTTTAGAAGGGATTTGGTATGAACGTAAGCGATGTTATTTCGTTATTGGCGTTGTTGATTGCGGCTATCGAACTCGGTCTGTTTATCGGCCGAATGAAATAGCCGCCCCCGCGTAAGCGAAGACGGCCACTTCTCACGATGAAAACGTGTATCGGAGTTGGCAAGACCCGCGGCAACGGGTGCCATCCGTGTTCCTATCTTATCTGCAAGCGTTCTGTCGCGCAAGCGTTGAGGCAAACGATTGAAGGACGCAGACAGGATGTATTTGTGTCCGCGCGGGACCGTAGACTTCTCAATAAGGTTACACACCGGTTTATCCGGCCGTTAGAGGAGCTGCTATGTACGAGCCTTCACGTGTTCTTCTGTCATTTCACATTGCAGGATTTCAGTATGCCGATGGCGCCTTGGTCCTGGGCGATCTTAAAGCGGGCGATAAGCTGACGCTGTGTGCCGAGCGCGATAATCCCCATGACCCCGAGGCAGTTGCGATCTACTATGGCAAGACCAAACTTGGCTACGTTCCGGGAAACGAGGTCGGCCCGCTGTCCTTGATGATGTATTACGGCCACGAGGACGTATTTGAGGCCCGCGTGCAACAGGTTGCCCCCGAGCGCAGCCCGTGGCACCAGGTGCGCGTTGGCCTCTATGTGGTGGATGCCCGCTAGTCGGCAATGGAGGCGGCCATGTTTGACGACGATGACCTGTTCGATTTGACGGATGATCCGTTTGAGTGGGATCTGCTGCTCGACGACGATGATCTGGAACAGGACCGTAAGAAACGGCGGGACAAGAAAACTTAGGGTGACGCTTCGAAAAAGCAAGACAAGCGCCGCCGCGGACTGTTCGGCGGGCTCTTTGGATAACCGCCGCATCGCTGCGTCTGTATACTTAGCACGAGTTGAACACGTTGCGAAATGAGGACACAGACGATGATGTGGTTTACCGCCGACTTGCACCTGGGCGATACGAATATCTTGCACGACATGGACCGGCCGTTTGGCTCGGTCGAGGAGATGAACCGCAAGGTCATCGATGCCATCAATGAGTGCGTGGCTGCGGACGACCGCCTCTATATTCTGGGTGACTTTACCTATCGTTTGCCCCTGGCGGAGGCGGTGCGCCTGCGCGAGCGTATCGAATGCCAGAACGTGACGCTCATCCGCGGTAACCATGACGGCGACTGGGAAGATTCCGACGTACCGCGGATTTGGGAAGACGTGCGCGATTACCTGGAGATTGCTCCCGGCTATGCCAAGGGCCATCGTCTGGTTATGAGCCACTACCCCATGCTCAGCTGGAACGGCAAGGCACGTGGCGCCATTATGCTGCATGGGCATATCCACAGCAGAGGTGACCGCGCCAACGCACGCAACCGCGATCGCGAGCGCCCTATCTTTCGCTACGATGTCGGTCTCGATGCCAACGAGTACAAGCCCGTAAGCCGCGATCAGATTCTTAGCTTCTTTGGGTTATAGGGCGCCAGAGCCACCACAAAGGGGACAGGCACCTTTGTGGTGGTTCTGGCGCCGTTGCCATTATGGCGGCGGCGCCTTTTTTGTCCGCGCGGCGCGGTAGAGTGTAGCCGGTTGATATTTGCGTCCATCGAGGAGCTGCTATGAACGAGATCAAGTGCCCGCATTGCGGCGAAGTTTTTAAGGTCGATGCATCCGGCTATGCGGATATCGTCAAGCAGGTGCGCGATGCCGAGTTCTCGCGCGACCTGGATGAGCGTGTGAAGGCAGTCCAGCGTGAGGGTGAGCAGGCGCTGGAGCTTGAGCGCTCGCGTTCGACGGCTGCCTTGCAACAGGCAAAGTCTCAGCGCAATGCCCAGCTTGTCGAGCAGAAGAACACTGCGGATCAGAAACTGGCGCAAGAGGTTGCCAAGCGCGATGCTGAGCTTGCCGAGCTGCGCGCTAAGCTCGAGGGCGCTGCCGCAGAGCGCGAGAGTGCAAGCCAGCGCGCGGCGGTTGAGGCACGAGCCAATGCTCAAAAAGAGAATGCCGAACTCCAGCGTGAGATTGATAGCCTGCGTGCGCAGCTTGGGCGCAAAGATGACGAAGCAAAGCTTGCCGAGTCGGCGGCGCGCAACGCTGCTCAAAACGATTTAGCTGCACGCGACGCTCAGATTGCCGAGCTGCAGGCCAGGCTTGCCGCGGCGGACAAGGCCCAGGAGATGGCGCTTGCCGCTGCCGCGGCAGAGTCGCAGCGTGAGCTCGATGCCGCTCGCAGCGAGGCCGAGCGCGCGCTTGCTGACTATCGCGCGAAGGTGCAAGAGAAGTTTTCCGCCGCAAAGGCTCAGTCCGAGCAAGAGGCCGAGGGCCTGCGTGCCCAGCTGCGCGAGCAGGAACTGATGGCAAAAATGAACCTGTCAGAGGCGGTCGCCGCGGCGGAGCGAGAGCGCGATGAGGCGCGTGCCAAACTGACGAGCGAGCTGGCGGTGCGCGATTCTCGCGAGGAACAGGTCAAGGCGGCACACGAGCTCGAGCTTGCGCAGGCCAAGCGCGCGAGCGATGACCTGATTCGCTACAAGGACGAAGAGATTGAGCGCCTTAAGGACATGAAGGTCCGCCTGTCCACCAAGATGGTGGGCGAGTCGCTCGAGCAGCACTGCGAGACCGAGTTCAACCGTCTGCGCATGACGGCGTTTCCTAACGCGTACTTCGAGAAGGATAACGATGCGTCCGAGGGCACCAAGGGCGACTTTATCTTCCGCGAGTGCGACGCAAGCGGTAACGAGGTCATTTCGATTATGTTCGAGATGAAAAACGAGAACGACGAGACCGCGACCAAGCACAAAAACGAGGACTTCTTTAAGAAACTCGATCACGATCGTCGCCAGAAAGGCTGTGAGTACGCGGTGCTCTGCACACTGCTCGAGCCCGAAAGCGAGCTCTATAACGCAGGGATAGTCGACGTGAGTTACCGCTATGAGAAGATGTACGTGATCCGCCCGCAGTTCTTCATTCCCATGATCACGCTGCTGCGCAACGCCGCCATGGGTTCGCTGCGCTATAAGCAGGAGCTGGCGGAGTACAAGCAGCAGAATATCGACGTCACGAACTTCGAAGCCAAGATGGAAAAGTTCAAGAATGATTTCGGCCGCAACTACGAGATCGCGAGCCGCAAGTTCCAAACGGCGATCGATGAGATCGATAAGACGATTAGCCACCTGCAGAAAACCAAGGAGGCGTTGCTGTCCTCCGAGAACAATCTGCGCCTAGCCAACAAGAAGGCGGACGATCTTACCATTCGCAAGCTCACGTGGGGCAACAAGACCATGAAGGCCGCGTTTGACGAGGCGCGCGGGGCTGCGACAGAGACAAACGATGAGCCAGCCGAGGCGGATTCGTATGAGGTCGAGGGTGCCGAGTAAGGCATAGCGTATAGCGCAAAAGCGGGGCCGCTGGCTATATTGCCAGCGGCCCCGCTTCGTTTCGTTCCAGTATGTTCGGCTAGTCCTCGAGCAGGTCCTCGATAAAGCCGACGCGGTAGTTTTTGAAGATGACCTCGCCGCCGTCTTGCGTGGCGTCCAGATCGACATCGCCCATGATGCCAAAATCGTGGTCGCCATCCTCGTCGGCAAAGATCTGGTGCACGTGCCATACGTGCGCGGTCTTCTCGTCGGACTCGTCAATGGAAAACATCGCGGCGCTGCGGGCATCTCCGTCGGTGAGGATTTCCTCGTGCTGCTCGTGGTAAGCGTCGAGTGCTTTTTGCCAGCGGATCTCGCTCATGCCCCAGTCGTCGTCGAGCTCGCCCAGGTCGCGAACGTGCTCGCGGGCGGCAAGGGTCACGCGGCGGAAGAGCGCGTTGCGCACCAATAGCGTGCAGCCGCGACGGTCCGCCACGACCTCGTCGATGCCCTGCGGCGGCGCAGCATCGAGGGCTGCCGGGTTGCCGGCGTTCTCCCACTCATCCACCAGGCTCGAGTCCACCGAGCGCACCACAAAGCCCAGCCACGAGATAATGTCGCGCAGGCGCTCGTCGCGCTTCTCGATGGGCACGGTGCGGTCGAGTGAACGGTAGGCCTCTGCCAGGTAACGCAGCAAAATGCCCTCGGAGCGGGCGATGCCGAGCTTTTGGATATAGCCCTTAAAGTCGCTCGCGCTCTCCAGCATGTCGCGCAGGACGCTCTTGGGCGAGAGCTGGTAGTCGTTGGCCCAAGGTACTTCTTGGCAGTACTTGTCGAAGGCGGCATCGAGCAAGTCCTCGAGCGGCTTTTCGTAGGTGACATCCTGGATGCGCTCCAGGCGTTCCTCATATTCGACGCCGTCAGCCTTCATTTCGGCCATCGCGCGGTCGCGCGCGGCGCGCTCCTGCGCGCGCAATACCTGCTTGGGGTCCTCGAGCGTTGCCTCGACCATCGAGATCAGATCCATGGTATAGGTCTCACTCTCGGGGTCGAGCAGCTCCAGCGCGGCAAGCAAAAACGGCGAGAGCGGCTGGTCGAGCGCAAAGTCCTCGGGCAGATCGACCGTCAGTGCATAGTCGATGTCTGGCGCGGCGTCAGTCGGGGCGTCGGGCGCGGGCGGCACCTCGGTGCGAACGACGACGCCGGAATCGATGAGCGTGGCGAAGATCTCGTCGGCACGAACCTCGAGCTTTGCCTTTTCCTCAGGGGTCTGCAGGCTTGTTTCGATGAGGTCGTGTACGCGGGCTCGGGCATCGCCGCCCTGCTCGACCACGCTAATCACCATGGAGTGCGTGATGCGAAGGCGCGGCTTGAGCGTCTCGGGCTGCGTCTCGATCAGGCGCTCAAAGGTCTGCTTGTTCCAGGTGACAAAGCCCTCGGGGGCCTTCTTCTTTTTAATCTTGCGGAGCTTCTTGGGGTCGTCGCCCGCCTTGGCCATGAGTTTGGCGTTCTCGATCTCGTGCTCCGGGGCCTCGGCGATGACCATGCCCTCGGTATCGAAGCCCGAGCGGCCGGCGCGACCGGCAATCTGATGGAACTCGCGGGCGCGCAGGCGACGCATCTTGTAGCCGTCGAACTTGGTGAGCGCGGTGAGCACCACGGTGTGGATGGGTACGTTGATGCCGACGCCGAGCGTATCGGTGCCGCAGATGACGGGCAGCAGGCCCTGCTGCGCCAAACGCTCGACCAGCAGACGATAACGCGGCAGCATACCGGCGTGGTGCACGCCGACGCCGCAGCCAAGCAAACGCTTGAGGATCTTGCCGAAGGCCGTCGAGAAGCTCGTGCCCTTGGCCGCCTCCTTGATGGCCTCGCGCTGCTCCTTGCTGGCAATGCCAAAGTTGGCGAGCGACTGTGCCGTCGCAAGGGCGGCATCCTGGCTAAAGTGCACGATATAGAGCGGGGCCTCTCCGCCGCGCATCGCGAGCTCGACGGTGCCCTCGAGGGAGGTCGTCACGTAGTCGTAGCTCAGCGGCACGGGGCGTGGGGCATCGACGACCAAGTCGCAGGTAGCGCCGGTGTGTTCCTCGAGTGAGGCGGCGATGGCAGTGACATCGCCGAGCGTGGCGCTCATGAGCATGAATTGCGTGTGAGGCAGGGTGAGCAGTGGCACCTGCCAGGCCCAGCCGCGGTCGGGGTCGGCAAAATAGTGGAACTCGTCCATGGCGACGCAGCCCACGTCGGCGCCCTCGCCCTCGCGCAGTGCATCGTTGGCAAGGATTTCTGCCGTGCAGCAGATGACGGGCGCCTTGGTGTTGATATGCGTGTCGCCGGTGATCATGCCGACGTTATCGCGGCCGAGCACCTGCACAAGGTCGAAAAACTTTTCGCTGACCAGAGCCTTGATGGGGGCCGTGTAATAACAGCGCTTGCCCTGTGCCATGCCCATAAAGAGCATGCCTAGCGCGACAAGCGACTTGCCCGATCCGGTCGGTGTTCCCAAAATGACATGGTCACCGGCGGCTAGATCCATGAGGGCCTCTTCCTGGTGGTCCCACAGCTCAATACCGCGGTCGCTTGTCCATTCAAAGAAGCGTTCGAAGGCCTGATCGGGCGTGAGCCATGGTTCGGGCTCGCTACCATCCTCGGGCTCCCACCAGGTGGGGGAGAGCGCGCCGAGCGAGCCGAATTCGGCTTCGGTTCCCGT
Organism: Collinsella aerofaciens; assembly: GCF_963360655.1. Lineage (NCBI taxonomy): Bacteria > Bacillati > Actinomycetota > Coriobacteriia > Coriobacteriales > Coriobacteriaceae > Collinsella > Collinsella aerofaciens. Next base: position 559,306 of record NZ_OY725712.1, on the reverse strand, counting down.
GCCGCCCGAGAACGAGCTGGCGGCGCCGGCGCCAGAAACGGTGCTGGCGGAAGTATCTGTCGTGGTCTGTGCCATGTGGTTGCTTTCTCTCGCCGTTTGTCCGCCAACTATTATGGCGTAGCAGCGGCGCGGGGTGCCAGCGCGCGAGAAAATGCAGGAAATGGGCGTTCTGCCCAGCCGTTTGGTGCAGTTGCCAGCTAAGTGAGTAGACTTTTTGCAATATCGCGAGCACATGGCTTTTGCGCAAGAGCTCTACCTGCGGTTTTAGTTTTCGTTATGCGGGTTGTGCTTGGCTATTGCAAAAAAGTCTACTCACTTAGGTTTGAGGGTCGTTCGCTGACGCCTATTTTCACTTGTTTGCCGACGCCGCGACCATCAGAAGCCCCTAGGACTCCTGCGGCAGGCGCTTCTTGCTTTTGCGGGCGCGGTTTCTAAAGTTCTCGACGGCCTCTTCCATGCCCAGAGGTACATAGGTGAGCGCATCGAGGTTTTCGGGCAGGTAGCAGGCAAGGCTTTGCTCCTGCGCGCGGCCCGCCGCGAGCTGTTCATCGCTGGGCTGCGCGCCGGGTGTGGCGCAAATGCCATAGACGGCGGCACCCATCTCGCGCGTGCGGCATTCATATTCGGTCTCGGGGTGCTCGGGATGGTCGCGGCGGACGTCGTCGCTTACCCAAAGCGTATCGTAGCCGGCCGCGGCAAACTGTCCCAGGGCGTAATCGCGCAACGGCTTGCTATCGGTGCGCAGCGTGACGGTAGCGCCGGCTGAAAAGAGCGGGCGGTAGAGCATCAGATGGTCGACATGGACGAGTCGTTTTTTAGCGTACTTGGCCTTGGGCTGCGGCGTGGGAAAGATAATGGTGATGGCATCGAGCTCGCCTGCGGCAAACAGCTGTGGCAGCGATGCGGCGCCTCGGGGCAGGACGAGTGCGTTGGATAGCCCCTGTTCGCAGATTTTCTGCGCGGCATAGGCGATGCAGATGGGCTCCTGGTCCATGCCGATAAAGAGGGTGTCGGGCTCGCGGTGGGCGCGCTCGACCAGATAGGTTCCCTTGCCACAGCCAAGATCCAGGTGAAGGTGTTCGAAGGGCTTGCTGCCAGCTGGCGCGCAAGCCTCGCGCCAATCTCCGGCATAAGCCTCGGGGTTCGTCTCGATCGCATCGGCGTAGCGCTCCAGGCGCTCCTCGAGCACAAAGTTCTTAGGCGTGCGAACGTGGACGGCTCCCATGAGGCTCCTTGGTCATAAATGCGAAACGCATGGCCGCGCGTTCCGTCAATGGGTTGAAAAGGGCGGGCATAGATTGCCCGAAAGATGTGGTGCGGCTCGGCGGCGAGTCGTCGGTGCCTACAGGCGCTTGAGAATCACATAGCGGTTGAGCTCGCCGCTACGACCGTCGGCATGGAAGCGCTCAAGCTCGCGCACGGGGACCTCGCCGCTCTTGTAGAACGTACGGACGCCGCGCACCAGGTCGGTGATCTGCTGATCGTCAAAGTGATGGCAATAGCGGTAGGCGTGGCGGTCGTTTTGCCAGCCGATGAGGTGGTCGCCGGCTTCAAACTGCGCGGAATCGTAACCCTCAAACGGCGGGGTGAGCTCGGCGCGGGCTTCGGCTCGAACGGCCTTGCGCGCCATGCGCTCGTCGTTCATAAACTCCCAAAAGCTGATGGCGATGATGCCGCCCGGGCGCGTCTGCCGCACCAAGGCGTCGAGTACGCGTACGCGGTACTCGCACGACGGCACGTGGTGCATAAAGCCAAAGCAGACCGAGATGTCGGCGAGCGGGGCGTCGAAAAGCACGTCGGGCGTCTCGGCGGGGTTGAGCTTCATGAGGGCGTCGAGCACGTCGAGTTCCTGGAAGTGCAGGTTGGGAATGCGAAGCGCGTGGCCATGTGCATCGATAGCCAGGTCTTGGCACGAGTCGACACCATAGAACTCAAACGGGCAGCTGGCATCTGCCGAGGGGTTTGCGCCGTCGACGCCCTTGGCGGCAAGTGCGCCGCCGGCGGCAAAGTTCTCGAATCGCATATTGCCGCAGGCAAGATCGAAGACGCGGACGGGATGCTCGATCGTGGCGGCGTTGAGCTGCCCGAGCGCGATGTCCATGGTGCGCACCCAGCCGGGCCACGGGGCCTGGCGCGTATCGGAAAAGGAAGCGGAGTGCTCGCGATAGAACGTATTGTTGAGCTGGATGAGCGATGAGGCGAAATCGCGGTTCACGGCGCGGAACTCCCTCCGTTGGCGGTGCGGAATAAACAGTACGACCATACTACCGTTAACGCCGCAACGGGGACAACCGAGCCGTGGGTCATTGCTTTGTTTGGACACATTTCCGCAGCTCATATGTGCCCGCAACCGCCGGTTGTCAAAAATCTCACTAGAATAGGTGGCATGCTTTTGGCGGTGGCGGATAGATTTTTAACTGTGCAAGGCGCCTTAAGAACAAAAACGGTCCGGCGGCACGGCTGGCATCACATAGGAGGAACCATGAATGTAGAAACTGCGCAGCGGCTCGCCGACCTTCGTCGCAGCAAGGGTTTTAGCCAAGAAGGGCTGGCGCGAAAGCTAGGGCTGTCGCGCCAGGCGGTCAGTAAATGGGAGCGTGCGGAGAGCTCGCCCGATACCGAGAACCTGATCTCGCTCGCCAGGCTCTATGGCGTGAGCCTGGACGAGCTGCTCAATCCGAGCGATGAGATTGAGGACGATATCGAGTTTGAGAATGAGGACCGCGCTCGTCAGCGCGAGGCCGAGGCGGCAGAGCGCGCACGCACCCATGAGGCGGCGGCACGAGCTACCGAGGCGGCAACACAGGCGAGTGACGCCGCCGCCAAGGCGGCGCAAGCGGCAAGCTGGAGTGCACAGGCCGCTAATGCCGCTACGGCGCAGGCGACGAGTGGCGGCGCAGTTGGCTCGACTCCGGTGAAGGGCCCGTTCCAGTCGTTCCCGTATTGGGCCGTGTGTTGGCTGCTGTTCTTTTTGCTGATGTTCCTGTTTGGTGCCGGCCCCTTTGCTGCGCTGATCTTCTTTACGATTCCCATCTATCACTGGGTGGCGCGTGCACTCGATGGCGATTGGGCGCGCGGAGATATTCAGGTTGGTTCGGCGCCGGTGGTCGCTAGGGCTCAGGATGTTTCCGCTCCGGTTGATACTGACGTGGCTACCGTGACTACCGCTGACCCGATTGCCAAAGAGGGTGATGAATGATGAAGCTTTCGCATGAATCCAAGGTACGCTTGGGCGTTGGCATCGGAGCGTTTGTGCTCATCATCGGGCTTGTCTTTGGCACTTCGCGGACTTTGATTCATTTTGATGGCCCGTGGGATCTCGACGATGTTGTATCCGGCTTCTCTGGTATGGACGATGCGGTTGACGAGGACGATCTTTTGGATGGCGGTAACTATTCCGCTCAGCCTCAGCAGCTTTCGAGCGAAACCTTTGATGCCGACGCGTTCACATCGCTTGACTTGGACGTGACGTCGGGCACGGTCGAGGTCAAACACGTCTCCAGCGGGCCAGTGCGCGTAATTGAAAGCGGTCGCGTGGCAACGGGGACCGTTGCCTTCGATGCGGCAACCCAGAACCTGGCCGAAATCAAGGGCTCTATGCTCAAGATTCGCCAGTTCGATTGCGATGACGAGCGCGCCATTGACCGCACGGTTACCGTCGAACTGCCGCGCGAAGTTGCCGATAACATGGTGGGCATTACAGCGAATGTAGGATCGGGTGACCTGACGGTCGCGGGCATTGCGTGTCATGACCTCAACCTGACTTTGGACTCTGGAGACGTTGAGTTTACGGGCACCGTGACCGATACCCTGAATGCCGAGGTCGGTTCGGGCGATGTGACGTTCGAGCTCTACCAGGCCCCCGCGAAGTCGATGGACGTGAGTGTGGGCTCGGGCGATGTGGAGATGACGGTTCCGAACTCGACGGGCTTTAAGGCGAGCCTCACCTTGGGCAGCGGCGACTTTGAGAGCGATTTCCTTCCGCTTGGCTACGACGGCGAGACCATTTTGAATCTTGAATTCGATAACGGCGATAAGTCTGCTACGTATCGTTTTGAGGTCGGTTCGGGCGACATGTCGTTTGATCCGGAGTGACATGCGGTTTTCGGAGATCGGTACATATAGGCATGCTCTTTGATGGAGGCGCCGGAGCCGTGACGGGCTTCGGCGCCTTTGCCTTTACAATGGGGACATGGAACAGATTATCTTGAACATACTCGAGGCTCTGCGTCGCGGCGAGACCGTGGACGACAAAGCGCTCGTCAAACTGATACATGCCGAGGCGCGCCGTGAGGGTGCCGACAAACGCGATTTGGCCAAGCGCCGTCTGCTGCCGTTCTACCAGCGGGTTAAACGTGAGGAGCCGGTTCGGTGGGCTGCGTGGAATGTCGATTCCGATCTGGAGCGTCAACTGCTGCAGGTCCTGCGTATGAAGCCGCGCCGAACGGCCTCGGGCGTGGCGACCATTACCGTCATTACCAAGCCCTGGCCATGCTCGGGCGATTGCCTGTTTTGCCCCAACGATCTGCGCATGCCCAAAAGCTATCTGCACGCCGAGCCGGCGTGCGCCCGTGCGGAGCAAAACTGCTTCGACCCGTATCTGCAGGTGAGCGCTCGTCTGACTGCGCTTTCGCAGATGGGACATGCGACCGACAAGATAGAGCTCATTGTGCTCGGCGGTACCTGGAGCGACTATCCGGAAGGCTATCAGACGTGGTTTATGTCGGAGCTTTTCCGTGCGCTCAATGACGATGCCGTCGCCGGTGTGGCGGCAAACCCCATGTTGGCGCGTCCGGGCATCAGCCGTGCCGAGGCAGGGCGCCTGCTCGATGACGCTCCCGCCGATGCCCTGCCGCCGGTGGTAACAGAGCGCCGCGAGCGCTATCGGGCTGCCGGCATTGCGACCGACGAGGCCGAGCTTGCGAGCGGCGTTGCCGACGAGCAGGGGCGTGTGGATGCTGTCGTTGGTGGCTATAACCGCGCAGTGCGTCGTCTGTACGGCCCCGGTACGCCATGGGGCGAGGCTGCCGAGTGGCAGACGGAAACGATGGAGGAGCTTGAGCGTCAGCAGCGCATCAACGAGACGGTGAAGCATCGCGTGGTGGGGCTCGTTATCGAGACCCGCCCCGATGCCGTGACGCCACAGGCGCTCACGCTCATTCGTCGTCTGGGCTGCACCAAGATTCAGATGGGCATCCAGAGCCTCGACCAGCATTTGCTCGATATCAACGAGCGTCGCATTTCGGTGGCTCAGATCGAGCAGGCGTTTTCGCTTGCGCGCCTCTTTGGCTTTAAGATCCATGCGCATTTTATGCTCAACTTATTGGGCGCCACACCCGAGGGGGACAAGCGCGACTACGAGCGCTTTATGACCGAAGGGGCCTTTATGCCCGACGAGGTCAAGGTCTACCCGTGCGCGCTCATCGAGGGCTCGCGTCTGGTGGGCTGCTATGAGCGCGGCGAGTGGCGTCCCTATACCGAGGAAGAGCTGCTCGATGTGTTGGCCGACGACATCGTGGTGACGCCGGCGTTCTGCCGCATCAGTCGCATGATCCGCGACTTTAGCTCCGACGACATCATGGTGGGCAACAAGAAGCCCAACCTGCGTCAGCTCGTTGAAAACCGCTTGTCGGCTCGTGGGGAAGGCGCGACAGTGCGTGAGATTCGCTATCGCGAGATTAGCACGGCGGGCGCCGACTTGCATGAGCTGACCCTTGACGAGGAAGTGGCGTACGAGACGCCGGTGACGCACGAGCGCTTTTTGCAGTGGGTGACGCCGCAGGGCAAGATCGCGGGCTTTTTGCGTCTGTCTCTGCCCGATCGTGCTTTTGTTGCCGCGCATGCGGATGAGTTGCCGACGACACCGGACGAGGCGATGATTCGCGAGGTGCACGTGTATGGCATGGCGGCGCGCGTGGGAGATCAAGGCCAGGCAGCCCAGCACCATGGATTGGGGCGTTTGCTCGTAGAGCGTGCGTGCCATATTGCTCGGGACGCGGGCTATGCGCGCATCAACGTGATCAGCGCGATTGGCACACGCGAGTACTATCGCCATTTGGGTTTTTACGACCATGGACTCTATCTGCAAAAGGAGCTCTAGATGAACAAGCCAAGTGTTTCTGCCGGCGTCGTTGCCGGCGTTGCTCTGGGAGCCGCGGCGCTTGGTGCGGCCGCCGTCGCTGTTCGCGCTGCCTGTCTGCAGGTTGCGCGAACCCGCAATGGGTTGGCGCGTGTGAAACGCGTGCACGATGAGGGCGGCGATGAGATTCGCGTGTTGGTGCAAGGCGGCGTCTACCAAAGCGCGAGCTATGTCGGCGATCGTTGGGCGGAGCCCGTCTTTGCGTACTATCGTGCGTTTGACGACGTGTTTGAGTCCGAGGATGCGATGCGCGACGCTTATGGCCACGGCATCGACCGTATGCTTATGCTGGGCGGCGGTGGGTTTGCCTATCCCAAATTTGCGCTGATGTCGCACGAGGGCTTGCGCATGGACGTTATCGAGTATGACGGAGAGATTACGCGTCTGGCGCGCCGCTGGTTCTACCTAGACGAGCTGGAGCGCGCGGCGGGCGATCGCCTGAGGGTGATTACCGCCGAGGCGCGTTCGTATCTGGGCGTGACGAGCGTGGGCCATCGTCGCTACGACGTGGTCGTGAGCGATTGCTTTGGCGGTGCCGAGCCCGTACGCGAGCTGGCGACGGTTGAGGCGTTGCGTTTGGTGCGGGGCAGCCTAAATGTCGGCGGCATCTACATTGCCAATATCGTGAGCGCAAACGAGGGGAGCGACGTGACGTTCCTGCGCGACTGCGCTGCCACGGCAGTCGAGGTATTCGCCCACGCCTGGGTGGTCCCATGTGGCGATGCGGAGTTCGGCGGCGAGGAGAACTACCTGCTCATCGCCAGCGACGGCGACTACGCCTTTGCCGAAGCTGTGCCCTTCGACGCCGACTTCCTCGGCACCGCCCTTCACGACAAGTAAGTCCCCCCGTCCCAGAAAGACTGGTCTTAGGCGTGGTCATGCCAGCTGCGGACACGCTGCTTCATACCCTCGATGTCGAGCACGCCTTCGGCGAAGCCTTTGCGCACGAGCTCTTCGGGAACGAACTCATCGTAACGATCAAAGTAAGGCACCTCGCCGGGATAGACGAGCTCGATGGGATCGAAGTCCTTCTCGGCCTCGGCGGCGAGCACCTCAAAGAACGTCTCCTCGTCGGCCTTCATCTTAAACTGCATAAAGTACGGGCGTGATGGGTCGAGTCCGCGAAGGCCAAGCTCCGTGGCGCATTTAATCTTGAGCATACGTTCGAGCGCCAGAAAGGCGTAGCTGCCCAGCCAGGGGAAGAGTACCCAGGTGTCGCCGCCCAGGTTGATAAGCGGTTTAGTTCCCGCGCCCGAAATCTCGGCGGTATGACGAGCCTGTGCAAGGCGTGCCCGTGCGTTGCCCATGAGGTACGGATATGCCGCGTGCTCGTTGAGCGCCTTTCGCATGCGCTCGAGTACGTGTGTATTGATGTCACCGGGGCAGTCGCCAAAGTAGGCCGGCACGCGGCCCTTGACCTGCGTGGCAAAGACGGTATGACGCTTCCAGTCCACTTCCTCGACGATCCAGCAATGGCCCGCGATGGCGATGCGCTCGCCAGGTGGTGGCGGGTTGACAATCGTGCCCAGTTCGGCCGATTCGCTACGAACGGTAAACTCCTCGTTTTCCTGGAATACAGCGTAGAACTTAAAGTTGTTGATGATGCGCTCGCCCGCGAGGCCCACGATGAGCCCACCGCCTTCGGTGGCCTGGATATGGTCGATCTTGATGAGGTGGCGCAGCAACACGCGATAGTCATCGGTCGAGACGCGATGGAAATAACTGAGCGTGAGCACGCGCTGGGCAAGTTCGGCCGGTGTGAGCTCGCCGGTGCTGGCAAGCGTCGACATGGTCTGGTGATAGAGCAGGCTGTAGGGGAGCCGATCGAGCTCGGGCGGCTCAACCCATTTTTCCTCGCGATAGAGTTGTACAAGCGCGATGCCTTGCAGGAGCTTCCACGGAATGGTCTCGGGCATCATCGTGCGCGGCTCGGGCTCCTCTTCGCGCATGACAAACCACATCTCGGGCGGAAGATCGCGGCGGCCTGTGCGCCCCATGCGCTGCAAAAAGGAGCTGACGGTAAACGGTGCATCGATCTGGAACGCGCGCTCCAGACGGCCGATATCAATGCCGAGCTCCAACGTGGAGGTGGTGACGGTCGTCTGTGCCTGTTCCTCGTCGCGCATAAGCTCTTCTGCCGTCTCGCGCAACGATGCCGAAAGATTACCGTGATGGATGAGGAAACGGTCGGGCTCGTGCCGGCTTTCACAGTAGCTGCGCAACATGGAGCACACGGCCTCTGCCTCCTCGCGCGAGTTGGCAAAGACCAGGCACTTGCGGCCGCGGGTATGTTCAAAGATGTAGCCCATGCCGGGGTCGGCGTTGTCGGGTGCGGTGTCGGTGGGGCTGAGCAGCGCCTGTTCGGTCGCTCGCGGGATGTCGACTTCTCCCTCGGGGGCCGAGGAGGCGTGACGGTCCTTAGGAACGGCCTTGCCCCGTGCCTGCTCGCGACGTTGACGGCGCTCCTCCTGTGTAAGCTGTCCACTATGGCGCATGTCTTGTCCGGATGCAGGCAGTGCCGTGGGTGGCGCCATCTCAATGCGCTCGCATGCGAGCACCTCGGCTTCCTGCGGACCTGTGCTCATAAATCCTCGCTGCTGCGCCTGGGGGCCCGAGTTGTAGAAGTGCTCCATGGAGATGCGCCACACGCGGCGCGGCTCCTCAAAGCGGGGAATGACGCAGTCGCGCCCTGTTCCCTGCGACAGAAAGGCACCCGTGCGTTCCGGGTCTCCGATGGTGGCCGAAAGGCCAATGCGCCGGGGCTGCACGCCCGCCATGCGCGAAAGGCGCTCGATAAGGCAGAGCGTCTGCCCGCCGCGGTCGCCGCGCATGAGCGAGTGGACTTCGTCGATGACCACATAGCGCAGGTCACAGAACATGCGTGGGATGGCCATGTGCTTGTGGATCAGGAGCGCCTCGAGTGATTCGGGCGTAATCTGCAAAATGCCGCTTGGCTTTTTGATGAGCTTGGCCTTGTGCGATTGCGAGACATCGCCGTGCCAGTGCCAGACGGGGATATCGGCCTCTTCGCACAGATCGTTGAGGCGTACAAACTGGTCGTTGATGAGCGCTTTGAGAGGACCAATGTAGAGGGCGCCTACGCTCGCGGGCGGGTTCTCCCAAAACTCGGTCAGGATGGGAAAGAAGGCCGCCTCGGTTTTGCCGGATGCCGTGGATGCCGTCAGGAGCACATTGTCTTGCGTGTTAAAGATTGCATCTGCTGCCGCAACCTGGATAGAGCGCAGGCTCTCCCAATCGTGGGAGTAGATGAAATCCTGGATAAACGGGGCATAGCGGTCAAAAGCGTTCATGGGCCTCCTTTCAACAACGGGTTATCAAACGCAGCGGGCAACAGGTTGTCGAATTGCAACATCGGTGTTTACCCAGATAAAACCCGCCAAAATAAACCTGTCCCTTTTTGGCAGGTTAGATGGTGAATTCGGCGAAGTTGTGGTCGTCGTCTGCGGTGCCGGTGTCGTCTGTTGCGGCTGCCGGCGCCAGCGCGTCGCCGCCGACGCTTTGCAGCAACTCGGCCACGTTAGCATCGGGGTTTTGACACAGGATATCGAGCAGCTCGATAAAGTCGCGGATGACCTCGCGAGGCGTCAGATGCGTGTCGGCCCCCACGCGGCCAAACTCGATCTTGAGGAAGTCCACCAAGTCGTTCTCGGTAAGCGTGGGCGTCCAGCCAAAGTAGCCGGCATGGATCTGCATGAGCTTTTCGATGAGCACCAGCAGCTCCTCGTAGGTGAGCGGCTGCAGGCGGATGATGGGCGCGAGCATGTCTTTGAGGTCATCGCGCGCAAAGCGGCCCTGGGCGAGTCGGCTCCGAAGGGCCTCGTAGGAAAAGACGCCGCGGCGGCGGTCCTCGATAGAGGTCGGCGTGCCGCCCATGATCACGCCCAGGTACTGCGCTTTGCCTTGGAGCGTGTCGTTGTACATGGTCAGGATCTTCTCGTAGTTATATTGGCGCGTAATCGCGTTGGGAATCTTGTATAGATTCACGAGCTCGTCGATGAGCACCAGCATGCCCTTGTAGCCGCTGCAGACCAAAAAACGTGCGATGAGCTTGACGTAGTCGTACCAGTCGTCGTCGCTGATGATGGTCGAGGAGCCCAACTCGGCGCGTGCCTCACTCTTGGTGCGGTACTCGCCGCGAATCCATTTGGTCACGCGACTCATAGCTTCTTCGTCACCCTCCGAGACGGCCGCGCGATAACGGCGGAGCATACGGGCGAAGTCGAAGCCGTGGACCATTTCCTCGAGCGGGGCCAGTTGGGCATTAACGGCAGACTCGTCGGCGTCGGCACACGAGGCGACCCAGCGATCCAGGATAAGGTTGAGCGCGCCGCCCTCGGGGCGCGTCTTGGTCGATATGTTGCGGATGAGCTCGCGATAGGTGGCGAGGCCCTGGCCCTGGCCACCCTGTAGGCGGCGCTCAGGGGAAAGGTCGGCATCGGCGACCACAAAACCTTTGCCCATGGCATGCGTTCGGATGGTCTGGAGCAAAAAGCTCTTGCCGGCGCCGTAACGACCAACTAGGAAACGGAAGCTTGCGCCGCCATCGGCGATGAGGCTCAGGTCGGTGAGCAGAGCACGGATCTCGACCTCTCGCCCCACGGTGATATAGGGAAGGCCAATGCGCGGGACAACGCCGCCCTTGAGCGAGTTGAGAATGACGGCGGCGACGCGCTTGGGCACACGGGGTGCTGCGGATGCGGTATCACTCATGGTCTAGGTATCCTCTCACGTCTGCTTCGTAGTCCTCGATAATTTGCGGTCCTGCTGAGCCAAATTCAATAACGGTGTCGCCCACCAGGTCAAAGAGCGCTTCGTTGATGCTATCGACGAGCATGTCCTCACTCTTGCCCGACTGTGCCACCGCCGATGCCGTCTGCGCTGCGTTTTGCTCGAGGAGCGCTCGAAGATAGGCGTCTGCGGCGGAATCGAGTACGGACGCGGTGTCGGCGGGCGTGGGCGCTGGTGCGAGGAGCGGGGCTACGACGCCAAACTGCTCGGTGGAGATGGTCGGCTCGCCAGCCTCGTCCCGCTGCATGGTCGTCGCGACTGGTTCGGCGATCGTGTCGGCCACGGGCTTGGCTTCCCGTCGTTCGGCAACTGCCGTCTCGGCATCCGCAAGCGTGCCGTCCTCGCGCTCCTCGTCGATCAAAAGCGCCTCGCGCGTTTGCGCGGCGGCGCTCCGAATGTGTCCCAGCTGGCTCAGGTCGATATCGATCTTGACGGGCTGATGAGCGGCATCCCATGAAAGCCATGCCGTGATCTCGTCATCGATAATCTTAGCCAGATATTTGGGGACCTTCTCTTCCTTAAGGGGATGGCCGGGATCCAGTGCCAAGCGCAGGCGCTGATCACAAGCGCGCATCATCTCACCGAGCTTGCTACTTTTTTGTCTGCTGCCGTGGATACGCATGCATTCCCAAAAGCCATTTTGGCAGCGGTAGATGTGAATGGGGTCCAGGCGATATTCGCAGTCCTCGTGGCGCTCGGGCGCAAAGAACACGGCCGAGGCAAACATGGTGTAGGGCATGGCCGTCTCCTCCCCAAACAAGCTCGCTACGATGCCGGTCTTTCGGTGCGTGTCATAGTAGCGCGCCATACGGACATACACGGCGCATGCCACGTGGCGCAGGTCACGATGGTGGGAACGGTCGAGCCGTGAGTTATTCAGGTTGTACGTCGAGAGTGCGTCGATGGCAGCCATGAGCCGCTCCTCATGCGCCTCATCGGGCGGAAGGGGAAGCGTGGGCTCGGAGGTCTTGCGACGTTTGGGGGGCAGGTCCGACGGCGCCGGCGCGGGTACAAGGTCTCGTGCTGCGCGGCGCAGCTCGATGAGGGCGTTGTCGAATGCGACGGCTTTAGAGTCGCGAAGCAGCTTGGGGTCGAGCTCATGGAACACGGCGTAGTCCTGCAGCCACACGCGTGCGAACCGGTCGATGCCAGGTTCAAAGGCGCGATAGGCATCCCAAAATGCCTTAATCTTGCTAAAGCCATCGAGCGGATTATCTACGCCAATGCCGCAAATCAGCTCATAGAGATACAGAAAGGCAAAGGACGTAGACGTTTCCTCGACGGTTCCGCGGCGCACTTGGGCACGCCAGGTAAAGTAGCCGCGCAACTGTCGATCGCTCATGGCATTGTAGGTGGGAAAGTACGACTTAAAGGTGCCGTTGTAGGGGCAATCGTCCTCGAAGTCGGCCATCAGCAGGCCTTGGCGGTAAAAGAGCTCCGCCTCCGATAGCCAACGTCCCGCGCCGCCTTTGGGATCCCATTGCCAGCGTGATATCTCGCGCATCTTGCGGTACTGGTCGGGGAGGAAGTTCTGCATCTGACGACCGGTCTTGAGAATCGGCTCGTCAGCATAGATTTCGTTTGAGAAGCGGGCGGACTGATGGGTCCGGGCCTCGGCCATAATGCGCTCGATGAGCATCTTGACGTCCTGGTCGGCCACCGCCCTCTCCTCTCCCTATATGGTGTCGGTGACCTCATATCATAACACAGCATCAAACAGGTGTTCGAGATACCGCTATGTAGATAGATTTAGAACAAGAGGGCGTAGATGACCGCCACGACGACGGAGGGGAGCATATTGGCCGTGCGGAAGGTCTGAGGTCGAATAAGGTTAACGCCAACACAGAAGATGAGCATGGAGCCCACAAGCGAAAGGCTGTCGAGGGCTGCGGTGGTCATGATGGGGGAGAGTGCGCCGGCAAAAAGCGTGATCGTGCCCTGGAATACGGCAACGGGCAGGGCCGAGAAGATGCAGCCGCGGCCAAGCGAGGCCGTCATGGTGCAGACGATGATGCAGTCCAGCGCGCCCTTCAGGGCAAGCGTGGACCAGTCGCCGAGCAGGCCGTCCTGAATCGATCCTACGATGGCCATGGCGCCGATACACACGGTGAGCGATGCCGAGACAAAGGCGTTGGTGAACTCGTTGTCACCCTCGCTGCCGGTTTTGCGCTTGAGCCATTCGCCGAGGTTCTCGATGGCGGCCTCCAGGTTGATGGCCTCGCCGATGAGCGAACCGAGGGCAAATGAGACGATAAGCATGGTGGTGCCGGTGGTCGCCAACGTCTCTCCATCGATAACGAGCATCTTTTGCATGGTGCCGCCCAGGCCGATAAACAGAACGCACAACCCCGACGCCTTCATGAGCGTGTCTTGGATGCGGGGCGTAATGAAGCGCCCACCCATGAGGCCCAGCAGACCGCCCGCGATCAAAAGCGCGACGTTGATGATCGTTCCTAAACCCGGCATGAACCCTCCTGTAATTGATGCCAACGCGGCAATCGTAGCAGAACGGGGAGGGGAGTGCTCAGTATCCGAGCCAAGCGGCGGTTAGCGGTCTAGGACAGGACGGGGCTAAAGTCGAAGCGCAGCGTCATAATGTGCTGCGGGGATGCGATGGCTGCGGCAATGATGTCGGCATCTCGTGCACGATCGAACCCTTCAAGTTCCATTTGATAGGGGAAGTCTTCTTGGATACCGATGCGACGCGGAACCAAAAGCTTGGTTCCGTCGAATTCTTCGGTTCGCGTTCCGTCTGCTGCAACGGAATAAAGGTGTAGCTTGGCGGTCGTTGTGGCATCAAGTGCCGAGATAGCTTGGATATCGTTCGATGCGCTCCTTGCTCCCACTGCTGTAAGTGCCGTAGGCGCGACGACTTCACCCGAAGGCAAAAAGACGAGCTCGATGGTATTGGGGAATGCGATGAGGATATTTTTGCGGCGGGGCGCATTGGCAGCGACTGGCTCAATGCTTGCGGCATCGACGGTTTCCGTGTGGTCGAGCGCGACCATCATGCAACAGTTGCCTTCGTCGACATCTGGGGGAGCGGCAAAGTCCAGGCCGTCTTTCGGTTGGGGATTGCCTAGTTCGGTGGCGGTGCCGCCTGGCTTCTCGAGAGGAGCCGTAGCGTTGTCTTCTGATGGCGCGTCGTCTGCATCGTCAACATGCGCCGGTGCGTCTGCGATCTCGTCTTTGGGGGATTTGTCATTATCGCTCGATATGGGAGCAGCAATCCCGACGGACCCCACTCCGTGCCATGTCATTTGGAGCAGCGCCGGATCGGCGAGAATGCGCTGCACGCCCGGCTCCTGGGTATCGATATTGATGGGGGCGGGTTCTGATCCGCGCGCGAGGTTAAGCGAACCCTTCTGTCCATTGCTTTGAGCCTCTTGGTCGTCCGCGTCGCCAGCGTAGAACAGCAAAGGCACATCTCCCGTTGCGATGGCTTCGGTGTCCGCCTTGGTCAGTCGCAGCGACGCCGTAAAGGAGATGATGGGCTGCGTGCCATCGACATTCGAGGGAACGCAGCCCAGGCATACACCTCCTCCTTCTTCTTCATAGGCCGCGCTGTCGAAGGCGACCTTCGCCCCGTTCGCCGAGTCATCGACCGAGTCAATATCGATGCGCAGCTCGAGGTCGCATGGGTCGCCATCGGCGTCGACTGCAGCCGATTTCCATGTGCAGATGGCATAACCTGTCTGGGGGCCGTTCTCCTTGTTCGGTCGCTTGATATCCACGACTATCGCGTCGACCGTATTGCGGCGAAGGCATCCCGAGGTTCGGATCGTGGCGTGCGCGAGCGAAAAACGTTGGCAGGCGACGATACCCGACGAATCCGTCACGGGGTTCAGAGCTTGCGGTAAGGAGTTTGCCGTGGCGGGCGTCGCCCAAGCGGCGAGAGGCATACCGCTCGCCAGTGCGCTGCAGAGCGCGGCAACGGGCAAAAGGTTTTTGGGTGCCATGGTTCTCCTATCTATTCCGCGTACTCCGGTTATGCTTGGCTATTGGTTGCGTTTGATGTGCAGGCCAAGGCACGCCAGTCCTGCTCCCACCGTGGCGGCGCCCACCGCGATGAGTTGCCGGGTGTCGCTCGTCTGAGCGAGCGGCTCGTGACGGCTGCCGCGATTAAGGCCCGAAAGGTCGACGGTCACTTCTGTGGCCGCCTGCGCTTGCTCTTGTTGAGCAAAGGCCATGGCAGGTGCGGACGCTAAGATGCCGACGATGGCGGCCAGTGCAAGCGCCTTAGGACGTGGCGTGCGCACCGGGCTCGACCGTCCAGGTGATGCTTGCCACTTGATCTCCCGTGCCGGTGGCGTGGTGGATGTCACGCGTGACGCGGGCGACGTGGCCGCTCACATTGAGCTTGATTTTGTCCGTTCCATCGGCAATGCCCTGGTACTTCATGTCGAAGCTTACGTCCTTGGAAAGATCGAGGCCTGTAGTCTGAGTCGCCGAGCTGGCATCCTTTTCTGCCTTATCGGGGCCAACCTTAAAATCGATGGAGTTCTGGGCCGAGCCCGTCTTTGCGTCTGCAACGATTGTCCAGTCGTTCTTGGCCGTGACCTTCATGTTGGTGACGTGGATGCCATATGCCGAGAGGTTGTCGATGGTAATCGTCTTGTCGGAGGGTCCTACAAGCTTTCCGTCGGCTTGGGCGGCAAAGGGGATGACCGTTGGCGCCTTAAACGAAACATTGCTAATGTCGGCCTTCACCGTCACATCGGTGGTTCCAACACGCACCTCTGCCATGGCCGCCGTTGGCGCGGCGCCCATCGCAAGTGCGAGCGCAAGTCCTGCGCCCACGGCGAGTGCCCTGGCTCCGCTCAGGTTCATGGGTGTGTTCATAATCGATCCTTTCTGCTCGTCACGGACTGTTTCCGTGATGGTTGGACGAATGGGGACAGGGTGCTGCCCCTGCGTGTGCGTCGGCCACTAGCCTTCTGCCTGGGCCACCCGCACTTTGACGCGCGTCGGATTGCCGTGGGTGTCGTAGGTCTTGGCATCGAGTGCCTGAATCTCGATATATGCCTCGCCTTCTTGGATATCGCCGGCGGGGCAGGTCTCAACCGTCTTGCCGGCTTCGACCACACCGGACTCATAGATGGTCTCGTCGTTTTGGATCACGCGGAAGCGCTGGGGAAACTTGTTGTCTTGGACGTTTTGCACGTTGACGCGCAACTTGCCGCCTTCCTGCAACTGTGCGACCGGCGCGACCGAGATCGTCATCATGTTGTCGCGGACGATGGCGTCGAGCTCATTCTGGATTTCTTGGCGCGATTTACCCTCTGCCGTCGTGACCGAGGCGCCCGCTTCGGGCACGGGCTGCGACTGCCAGGCGTATAGCCCTACGGCGATGAGGGCGCAGACGATAGCCAGGCAGACAACGACGAGTTTCTTGCGACACCCCAGTCCTGCAAGGCGGGACGGCTTCTTCGCACTCATGCGGCGTCCTTGGTGGTGTAGACACGTGCGAACGTGGACGGGTCCGCTCCAAAGAGCATGTGAAGCATCAGGCGGCGCGAGTAGATGAGCTCGTCGAAGTCGTGAGGGAGCTCGATGTTGTGGATACGCGCGATGTGATGGGCGAGCGCCGAGAACGACTCGGGGTCGCAGATAACATCGGTGGTGACGTGGTATACCGCCGTATCGGGGAACGCCTCTTCGTCGAAAGGCAGGAGATAGGGATCGTCGTCGACCTCGATGGCGACGCCGTACTGGGGCCAGTAGTATGCCATGGGAACCTCCCTGCTTTTGGGCCAAAACTTCCATTGGTTTTGGCTGTCGATGCCGACCGTATCAGTCACTACTTGACCAATTTCTGACCAAATGCTTGACGGATTGACATCTCCGCAGGTAAAAGGTGGTAAAAATTACTTCAACTTTTTTCGAGCGACAATTGCGTGGTCGCTGGCGGTAAAGCGACATGTGTCAAAAGCATCGTCTGCCGAGGAAACCTTGCCGCTCGCCGAATTGCACGAACGTAAAAATCGCCAATTATGGAGACGGTCTCGAACACGTCGACGAAACGATGCGGTAACATCTCCCTGCAAACACTGTAGTTAGCTAAAGGGGGAGTTCGCGTGTCGGCAACCATCAAACCCTTCACCGACGAGTTCGAAGAGTATGGCCGCGATGAGTCTCGCACATCGGGCGAGGCCTCGAGCATCTCGTTTCCGACAACGGAGGACGAGGTGTGCGCCATTTTGAAAAAGCTCCATGCCGAGCGTGTCCCGGTGACGGTTCAGGGCGCCCGGACCGGTCTTGCCGCCGGCGCCGTGCCTCATGGCGGTCACATTCTCAATACTTCCCGCATGAATCGCTACTTGGGCCTTCGTCGCGATGAACAAGGCCAATTTCTGCTGCGCGTGGAGCCGGGCATTGTGCTCTCGGAGCTGCGCAAGCAGCTGAGCAAGAAGGTGCTGCCGACCGCTGGTTGGGACCAGGCATCGCTTGAGGCCTACGAGGAGTTCCAAGAGGCCCCCGAGCAGTTTTTTCCCACCGATCCCACCGAGGCATCTGCCTGTCTGGGCGGCATGGCGGCATGTAACGCCTCCGGCGCCCGTAGCTACGCTTACGGCCCCATGCGCCCTCACGTCGCGGGCCTTCATGTCGCGCTGACCGATGGCGACCTGCTCGAGCTTCACCGTGGCGAGGTTTTTGCACGGGGTCGCCGCCTTTCGCTCGTTACGGTGCGGGGCCGCACGCTCGAGCTCGACCTTCCCGACTACACCATGCCCAAGACCAAAAATGCTTCGGGCTATTTCGTTGCTGACGATATGGATGCCATCGATCTGTTTATCGGTGCGTGTGGCACACTCGGCGTTATCACCGAGCTCGAGATTGCCCTGCAGGCGGCGCCTGCGGTCGTTTGGGGCGTGAGCTGCTTCTTTGACAGCGAAGACAAGGCCGTGTCCTTCACCGATTCTGTGCGCCCCGTCCTGTCCCACGCGGCTGCCATCGAATATTTTGATGCGGGCGCCCTGGATATCCTGCGTCGTCAGCGTGAGCAGTCGACCGCGTTCGCCTCGCTGCCGGCGCTCGACAAAGACGCCAAGGTCTGTGTCTACGTGGAGCTCGACTGCGATGACGAGGCCCAAGCGACAGAGGAGCTGTATCACTTGGGGTGGGTACTAGAGCTTGCGGGCGGCAGCGACGATGCGACATGGGTCGCGCGCACCGAGGCCGATCGCGAGTGCCAGCGATTCTTCCGCCATGCGGTGCCCGAGAGCGTCAACATGCTCATCGACGAGCGTCGCCGCACGGATCCCACCATCACCAAACTGGGCTCGGACATGTCGGTGCCCAACGCACACTTGGCCGATGTCATCGCCCTTTATCGCCGCACGTTGGCCGAAAGCGGGCTTGAATCTGCCGCCTGGGGGCACATCGGTAACAACCATCTGCATGTGAATATTCTGCCGCGCGATGCGCAGGATCACCGCCGCGGCGGAGAACTCTTTGCCCAGTGGGCTTCCGAGGTCACGGCTATGGGCGGCGCCGTCTCCGCCGAACACGGTGTCGGCAAGATCAAGGCGGGCTTCTTGGAGACGATGTACGGTCACGAGGCCATGGTCGAGTCGGCGCGGCTCAAGCTCCAGCTCGATCCTGCCGGGCAGCTGGGTCGCGGTAACCTGTTCTCGGAGAAGCTCTTGGATGAGCTCGTCCAGAAAGGGGGCGCGTGAAGATGAGCGATTTCCATATGGTGGTGTGCGTCAAGGCAGTGCCGGGCAGCACCGAGGTCAAGATGGACCCCAAGACCAATACCATCGTGCGCGATGGCAAACAGGCGGTCATTAATCCCTTTGACGCGAGCGCTTTGGAATGCGCGCTGGCACTGAAGGACGACTTTATCGGCTTTGGCATGGACGTGCGCGTAACGGTGGTGTCGATGGGCATCCCCGCGACCGAATCGCTATTGCGCGACTGCATCGCCCGAGGCGCCGATGACGCACTGCTGCTGACCGACCGCGCCTTTGCAGGTGCCGATACCCTGGCAACCACCTATGCCCTCAAGTGCGGCATCGAGGCGCTCGACGAGGACTTCGACCTGCTCATCTGCGGCAAGATGGCGGTGGACGGCGATACGGCCCAGATTGGTCCCGAGCTTGCCGGTGCCTTTGAGATTCCCTGTGTGACCGACGTGAGCTGCGTGCAGAGCGCGGGCTTTACGACCTGTGGTTCACTGGCGCTTGTTCACGGCTGCGATGCCGGCGAGGAGACGGTCTATCTTGAGATGCCGTGCGCGATGACGACCGCCAAGGAGATTGGCCAACTGCGCATGCCGAGTATTGCCGGTATTCGTGCGGCCGAGGAGGCGGACGTGCGCGTGGTCAACGCTGCCGACGTGAACGCCGACCCCGCGCGCTGCGGCCTTGCCGGCTCGCCGACACAGGTCGTGCGATCGTTTGTGCCCGACCGCGACCAAACGTGCGAGACCGTTGACGGAACGGCGTCCGAGCAGGCGGCAAAACTTGCCAAGATTATCGAGGGGATGGCATAGGTGAGCGGACTGATTATCGATAGCGAAGCCTGTATCGGCTGCGGTCGCTGCGTTCGCGCCTGTGCCTCGGGCGGCATTGTAGTGGAAGGCGAGCGGCCCAACCGTTGCGCCCGCGTAACCGACGGCTGCATCCTATGCGGTGGGTGCGTCGACGCCTGCCCCGTCAACGCCATCTCGATTGAGCGTGACGAGGCCGCTGGCGCGGTGGACCTTGATGCATATCGAGACATTTGGGTATTCGTGCAGACCGACGAGCACGATACGGTGACTCCCGTTGCCTATGAGCTCATGGGCAAGGGCCGCGAGCTTGCCGATGCTCGTGGTTGCCGTCTGGTGGCATTGGTCGGCATGAGCCCCGAGAGCTCTCTCGGTGACCTGGAGCATCTGGTTTGCGCCGGTGCAGACGAGGTCCTGGTCTGTCGCGACGAGCGCCTGCGCCAGAACGATGCGGAGGTTTACGCCCGGCTGATCTGCGATTTGGTGGCAGAGCGCAAGCCCGAGGCCATTCTGTACGGTGCGACCGCCTTTGGCCGCGAATTGGCACCCGGCGTTGCCGTGCGTTTGCAGACGGGCCTTACGGCTGACTGCACCGTACTTTCGATGGATACGGAGACGGGGCTGCTGCAACAAACGCGTCCGGCGTTTGGCGGCAACCTGATGGCCACCATCGTCTGCCCCAATCATCGTCCTCAGATGGCAACGGTGCGTCCCGGCATCTTTAAGGCGCCCGACTTTGACTACGGCCGCTCCGGCACGATCACCCAGATATCGCTTGCGGATGATGCTAAGGCTCGTGTCGAGATCTCGATTCCCGCCGAGGAGTGGGGGCAGCAGGCATCAATTGCCGATGCCGAGCGCCTGGTCGTGGTGGGTCGCGGTATTGGTTCCAAGAAAAACCTGCCGCTGATGCGAAGGCTCGCCGAGGCTCTGGGTGCCGAGCTTGGCTGCACGCGACCTGTCGTGGAGGCCGGCTGGTTGGAGTATCGCCACCAGATTGGCCAGACGGGCGTATCGGTTTCGCCCAAGCTTCTCGTGAGTATCGGTGTTTCGGGCGCCATCCAGCATCTTGCCGGCATCGGTGGGGCGGAGTGCATTATCGCCATCAACGAGGACCCGGATGCCCCCATCTTTGGTGCTGCCCAGTATAAGGTTGTCGGCGATGCCGTCGAGGTCGCCGAGGAGCTGCTGGCCCAGCTTGAGCGCTAGGCGCGCGCCAGCCAGTAGCGCATCTCGTCCTTTAGGCGTTCCCAGGTCGCTTGCGTGGCGGGATCGGTAAAGGGGCACGTAATGCCAAAGGGCGCGTCGAGCAGGCGGTAGATATCGCCCTGCTCGCGCGCCAGCGTGCGGCTCGCTGGATAGACGAGCTCAAACATAAAGCAGATGAGCCCCACCAGGTAGTCTGCGGGCTCGTCGCGTTCATCGCGTGCGACGCAGCGGCGCTCGTCAAAGGCAGCCAGCGTCGGTGCCGAGAAGTGGCTGGCAAGAAATGCGTCCTCGTCCACCTTGAGGATAGTGTCGACGGTGCTGTCGGCGATGGTGCGCATAATGTCGATCTTGTCGCCATCGCGCACGATATCGCAGAAGCGCCGTGTACGCTCGTCGAGTTGTGCCGGCAGGCGAAAGTCGCTGTGATAGGCGATGCTCGCGCGGATGAGCTCATCTTCTGCCGGGTCATCGATAAAGTCGCGGATGCTCGTTACGGCGGGCGCATCGGCGGGGTTCTCGCCAAAGAGGACCCCGACGCCCAACGCTGCGTGGCTCATACTCTCGGCGTCTTTAAAGGTGTTCCAGCGCCGCAACTGTTCAAAGCGTCCCATATCGTGTAACAGGCCGCAAAGCCAGGCCAGGTCAATATCCTCTGTCGACCAGCCCTGCTCGCGCGCCACGGCATCGCATGCCTCGGCAACGTGGTACGTATGCTCGATTTTGAGCGCGATACGTGGATTGGCGGCATCGTAAGCATCGGTATAGCGTTTGAAGGCCGCGGTCGCCCGGCCCCGATCGATAGCTGTCATAATGACTTCCTAAAAAGCTGTGTCTTTCGATCCGGTGGCAATTGTAGGTGAACTCGGTTGCCACCGGGCGATGATTCTGCCATGTCGTTGCCTGACCCAACGAATCGAATTTCTCACCGAGCCGGTCTGCTTCTTCTGGTACCATGGTCAAACTTTACTGTAGCAAAGCGCGACGTGGGCTTTTGTTCTGCGTCAGCGGAAATGGGGGTTTCATGGCACAGGAAGCGACCGCCAACGAGCAAAAGAAATTCAAAGTACCGCGCATCCCGGGTGACATCATGATCTACCCGATGATCGTCGGTCTTTTGCTCAATACCTTCTGCCCGCAGGTCTTCGAGATCGGCGGCTTCTTTACCGCCGCCTGTCGCGGTGGTTCCAACACCATCGTCGCCGCAATTCTGCTTTTTGTGGGTGCCGGCATCAGCTTTAAGTCCACGCCGGGCGCTATCAAGACCGGCATCGTCGTACTGATCCCCAAGCTTGTTGTTGCGGCGGCCCTTGGCTTGGGTGTGGCATATTTCTTTAACGACAACTTCCTGGGCTTGAGCTCCGTGTCTATCATCGGCGGCATCACGTTTTGCAACATGGCGCTCTATACGGGCATCATGGGCGAGTTCGGCGATGAGTCCGAGCAGGGCGCCGTCGGTATCCTGTTCTTTACGGCCGGCCCCGCCGTCACGATGATCATCCTCGGTGTCTCGGGTCTCGCCAACATCCCCGTCGGCACCATCGTCGGCTCCATCCTGCCGCTTGTCATCGGCATGGTTCTGGGCAACCTCTTCCCGTTCATCAAGAACCTGCTGGTCCCCGGCGCCAATCCCGCGATTGCCGTTATCGGCTTTCAGCTCGGTGCGTCCATGAGCCTTTCGAGCTTTATCACCGGCGGTATTTCGGGCATCCTGCTGGGCCTCATCACGCTCTTTATCGTCGGTCCCATTACCTTTGCGTTCGAGCGCCTGTGCGGTGGTAACGGCAAGGCGGCCGTTGCCTGCTCCACTATCGCCGGCACGGCTATGACCACGCCGGTCGCCCTCGCCGAGGTCGCCCCGCGCTATGCCGAGCTTGCGCCCACTGCGTATGCGCAGATCGCCACTGCCGTCATCATCACGGCAATCATGGCTCCGATTCTGACCGGCTGGGTCGATAAGAAGTCCTGCCACGGCAAAGAGGATCTGTCGCCTGCCGGTGTCGAGGCCATCGAGGAGGCCGTCGCGACCGACATCGATGGCGAGTAATCGTCGACGCGAGTCAATCAAGCCGGCGTGCAATTCGCGCCGTTTGAGCGCCCGAACGAAAGCTGTCTTGCAGTGACGTTCGGGCGCTCTGCTATTATTCCCCTTACCCCTGCGGAGTAGGGGTGTTTATTGCCCAGACACGAATCGGGCGATTCTGACCACTTGGATATTGAAGGGATGGCGTCTAGTGGTTAAGGCACTCAAGATTGAGCTATTCCTGCTATGCATGATTGTTCTTATCGGGCTTGCCGCGCGAAGTCGCCACTCCTTGTTCTCGAGTACCCAGCAGTTATTGTTTAGTACGCTCGGTTACACCTCTGCCGCGTACATGCTATTCGATATAATCTGGACGCTTTCGGACGGTGTGGGCGGCACGCTGGGCATTGCTGCCAACTGGATTTCCAACGCGGTTTCGTTTTCGCTCTTTGCCGCCGCGTGCCTCATTTGGTTTATCTATTCCGAGACGGTGCAGGGTTCTCGCCTTTTGACCGCGCGCTATAGGATGGCGTTTGTAACGCTGCCTGCGGTGCTGGTAGTCGTACTGGCGTTTACTAGCTACTGGACGCACGCCCTGTTCTATATCGATGCGCAGGGCGCGTATCGTCGCGGTTTTGTCTATATGATCCAGCCCATCGTCAGCTACTGCTACGTTATATATACGTCCCTGCATGCGTTTATACAATCTTGCAAGGTCGAGAGCCTACAAAAGAAGGCCATCTATCAAACCTTGGCATTTTTCGCCATTCCGGCCTTGGTGGCCGGTGTCTTTCAGGTCTTTTATTCGGGTCCCTGCCTTAGTGTCGGCATCATGTTAAGTATGTTGCAGCTCTACATTGTTTGTCAGGAGCAGCTGATCTCGACCGACCCGTTGACTGGCCTTAACAATCGCAACCGTTTTGAGACCTATATGCTGTCGCTGTTCTCGGGTGCTGACCAGGCCGATGATGTGTATCTGCTTATGATGGATGCCGACGGCTTTAAGCAAATTAACGACCGGTATGGACATGTTGAGGGCGATCATGCCCTCCAGGTCATATCTGCTACGCTCAAAGAGGTCTGCTCGGCGTCTGGTGGTTTTATCGCACGCTATGGTGGCGATGAGTTCGTGGTGCTCCAGAAGGCGACGGCGGAACAGGACATCATAGACCTGTGTTCGGCGATTAACGACGAGCTCGCTCGTGCCGAGGTGCCGTATGCATTGCGGATGTCCATCGGTTACGCGCGGGTCGGCGATAGTGTTGATACCTGGCAAGACTTACTTCGCGCTGCCGATGCGGAGCTCTACCGCGTCAAGGCCGAGAAAAAGAAAGCCGGCGTCCAGATACGCTAGGAAAAGGGGTGCACGCTTGCGTGCGTGGCGGCCCTCAGCTCACCGATGTACTCCATTAAGCTAAAGTACATGAATCCCCTCTGCTAAATAAGGGCAGTTCGTTAAGCTTTTTTGGGTTTGTTGACGATGATGATGCCGCTGCAGACCAACAGCAGGGCAACGATGACGGTAACGGGGCTAGTGCCAGCACCCTCGCCGAGCAGCAGCGCGCTCAGCAGCACACCAAAGACGGGGTTCATAAACCCAAAGACCGAGACGCGGCTGACGGGGTTGACGGCAAGCAGGCGCGACCACAGCGAGTAGGCGACCGCGGAGATAAGCGCCATGTAGATGATGAGCGCGATGGCGGGGGCAATCGCCGTGGGGGAGAGCGCGCCACCCATCATAAAGCCGATGGCGGTGAGGGCCAGGCCGCCGACCAAGAACTGCCACCCGGCAAGCAAGACGCCGTCGTGCTCGCGCGAGAAGATGCCGATCAGGCAGGTCGAAAGGGCGCCCGCGACGGTGGAGGCCAGGATGAAGCCCTCGCCGTCGAGCGTAAAGCCAAAGGTGCCGTCCGCGCCCGAAAGGTTGACGAGCGCGACGCCGGCAAAGCCCAGTACGCAGCCGAGCACCTTGGCCGCATCGAGCTTTTCGGTGCGAAACGCCAGGGCGGCAAAGAGGATAGCCAAGAAGTTGGCGCTGGCCTCGATGATGGAGCTTGACATAGCGCTTGCACGGGAGAGACCAAGGTAGAAAAAGAAGTACTGGCCGATGGTCTGGAAGAGCGACAAGATGCAGATGGGCTTGATATCACGCGCTTGCGGAACGAGCGGTCGGCGCTGGGCCACGCTCATGCCAACAATGACCAGCATGCCGGCAAGGGTGAAGCGCAGACCCGCGAAGAGCAGCTGCGAGGCGCTGTCGTGCGCGGGAATGCCAAAGAGGCCGTAGCCGATTTTGATGCAGGGGAAGGCAGAGCCCCAGAGCGCGCAGCAAACGAGACAGCCCAGGATGAGTCCGGGCAGGGTGGCGAGATACGGCTTGCGGCTTTTCATGATGTCCTTTCTACATGCGCGAAGCAAAAAAGAACCCGCCACCGGATGCGTCGGTGGCGGGTGTTGTTACCCGAGGGGATTGTACCCGATGGGAACGTATTAGGCGAAGTAGGCTACGCCGCTCTCAAAGATCGGCATGAACTTGTCGCCCGGGACATGCTCGGGCACGTTGCGGTACAGGTTGTCGCCGCGACGCTCGGCATGGCCCATCTTGCCCAGGACGCGGCCGTCGGGGCTCGTGATGCCCTCGATGGCGAGTGCGGAGCCGTTGGGGTTGACGGAAAGATCCATGCTGGGCTTGCCGTCCTCGCCCACGTACTGCGTGGCGACCTGGCCGTTGGCGATCAGCTGGGCGAGTACTTCGTCATTGGCGACAAAGCGGCCCTCGCCGTGGCTGATGGCGACGGTGTAGGGGTCGTCCAGGCTGCACTGCGACAGCCATGGGGACAGGTTGGACGAGATGCGGGTGCGCACCAGGCGGCTCTGATGGCGACCGATGGTGTTGAACGTCAGCGTGGGCGCATCGGGCGTGGCGTCGACGATGTCACCGTAGGGCACCAGGCCGAGCTTGACCAGAGCCTGGAAGCCGTTGCAGATGCCCAGCATCAGGCCATCGCGGGCCTGGAGCAGGTCGCGGACTGCCTCGGTGACCTCGGGAGCGCGGAAGAACGCCGTGATGAACTTGGCGGAGCCGTCGGGCTCGTCACCGCCCGAGAAGCCGCCGGGGATCATGACGATCTGGCTTGCACGGATGCGGCGGGCAAGCTCGTGGGTGCTCTCGGCGACGGCCTCGGGCGTGAGGTTGTTGATCACGAAGGTGTCGGCCTCGGCACCGGCGGCACGGAAGGCGCGCGCGCTGTCGTACTCGCAGTTGTTGCCGGGGAACACGGGGATGATCACGCGCGGGCGGGCGATCTTGGCGCCGCCGTACACGTGAATGTCCTTGGCGCGGAAGTCGATGGTCTCGACCTCGGGGGTCTCGCCGGCGCTGCGGTAGGCAAAGACGCCCTCGATGCCGCTTTCCCAGGCTTCCTGGAGCTCGGCGAGCTCGATGACCTCGGAGCCGGTGTCGATGACATAGCCCTCGACGGTGGTGCCCAGGGGCTCGACGACAACGCCGTCGGCGACCTCGGGTAGCTCGGCGTTCTCGGCGAGCTCGACGATAAAGCTGCCGTAGAGCGGGGTGAAGAGGCTCTCCACGTCCACGTCCTCGGCAAGCTCGATGCCGATCTGGTTGCCGACGCACATCTTAAAGAGGCTCTCGGCGCCGCAGCCGTAGCCGGGCGTGGAGACGGCCAGGGCGTCGCCGGTAGCAGTGAGCGCCTCGACGGCGTCAAACGCGGCGAGCAGCTGCTGGGCGTCGGGGCGGTAGTCCTCGCCGTAGGTGGCGGGGGCGATGCGGACGACGCGGTGCGTCAGACCCTTGAACTCAGGGGAGACGGCGCGCGCCGCGTGGCCCACGGCCACAGCGAAGCTGATCAGGGTGGGCGGAACGTTGAGCTCGCCGGCCTCGTCCTCAAACGAGCCGCTCATGGAATCCTTGCCGCCGATGGCTCCGGCACCCAGGTCGACCTGGGCCATGAGGGCGCCCAGGACGGCTGCCGTGGGCTTGCCCCAGCGCTCTGCCTCGGTGCGCAGGCGCTCGAAGTACTCCTGGAAGGAGAGGTAGGCGCGCTTGTGCTCAAAGCCGGCAGCCACGAGCTTGGCGATGGACTCGACCACGGACAGGTAGGCGCCCGCAAACTGGTCGGCCTCCATCAGATAGGGGTTAAAGCCCCATGCCATGGCGCTTGCCGTGGTGGTCTCGCCGTCCACGGGGAACTTGGCGACCATGGCCGAGCTCGGGGTGAGCTGCGTCTTGCCGCCAAAGGGCATAAGCACGGTTGCGGCACCGATGGTGGAGTCGAAGCGCTCGGAAAGGCCCTTGTTGGAGGCAACGTTGAGGTCGGTGACAAGCGAGGTCATGCGCTCGGCAAGCGTGGTGCCGGCCCAGCTGGGCTGCCACACGCTGCGGGCGCACACGTGGGCGACCTGGTGCTTGGGCGCGCCGTTAGAGTTGAGGAACTCGCGGGATAGGTCGACGATGGCGACACCGTTCCAGGCCATGCGCATGCGCGGCTCGGCGGTAACCTCGGCGATAACGGTCGCCTCGAGGTTCTCCTCGGCGGCGTAGCCCATGAACTCCTCGACGTCACCGTCGGCGACGGCGCAGGCCATACGCTCCTGGGACTCGGAGATGGCGAGCTCGGTGCCGTCCAGGCCGTCGTACTTCTTGGTCACGGTATCAAGGTCGACATACAGGCCGTCGGCAAGTTCGCCCACGGCAACCGAGACGCCGCCGGCGCCAAAGTCGTTGCAGCGCTTGATCAGACGGCAGGCGTCGCCGCGGCGGAACAGACGCTGCAGCTTGCGCTCGACCGGGGCGTTGCCCTTCTGGACCTCAGCACCCGAGGTCTCGATGGACTCGGTGTTCTGGGTCTTGGAGGAGCCGGTGGCACCGCCGATGCCGTCACGGCCGGTGCGGCCGCCCAGCAGGATGATCTTGTCGGTGGGGGCGGGGCACTCGCGGCGCACGTGGTTTGCCGGGGTAGCGCCCACGACGGCGCCGACCTCCATGCGCTTGGCCACGTAGCCGGGGTGATAGAGCTCGTTGACCTGACCGGTGGCAAGGCCGATCTGGTTGCCGTAGCTGGAGTAGCCGGCGGCAGCGGTGGTTACGAGCTTACGCTGCGGCAGCTTGCCCTCGAGCGTCTCGGACACGGGGACGGTGGGGTCGCCGGCGCCGGTGACACGCATGGCCTGGTACACGTAGCTGCGGCCCGAGAGCGGGTCGCGGATGGCGCCGCCCACGCAGGTGGCGGCACCGCCGAAGGGCTCGATCTCGGTCGGGTGGTTGTGGGTCTCGTTCTTAAACAGGAACAGCCAGTCCTGGTCCTCGCCATCGACATCGACCTTCACCTTGACGGTGCAGGCGTTGATCTCCTCGGATTCGTCGACATCGGTCATGACGCCGGTCTTCTTAAGGTACTTGGCGCCGATGGTGCCCATGTCCATGAGGCAGACGGGCTTGGCGTCGCGACCGAGTTCGTGGCGCATCTCCATGTAGCGGTCGAAGGCCTGCTGCACCACGGCATCATCGATCGTCACGTCGTCCAGGACGGTGCCGAAGGTGGTGTGGCGGCAGTGGTCGGACCAGTAGGTGTCGATCACGCGGATTTCGGTGATGGTGGGGTCGCGATCCTCATCGCGGAAGTACTGCTGGCAGAAGGCGATATCCGCTTCGTCCATGGCAAGGCCGCGATCGGAAATAAAGGCGGCAAGGCCGGCCTCGTCGAGCTCGCGGAAGCCGTCGAGCACCTCGACGGGCTGGGGCTCGGGAGTCTCCATGTACAGCGTCTCGGGCAGGTCGAGCGAGGCGATGCGCGCCTCGACGGGGTTCACCACGTAGTGCTTGATGGACTCGATGGCGGCTTCGTCCAGAGCGCCCGAGATCATATAGACCTTGGCGGAGCGCACGGCGGGGCGCTCGCCCTGGCTGATGAGCTGCACGCACTCGCTGGCGGAGTCGGCGCGCTGGTCAAACTGGCCAGGCAGGAATTCGACGGCAAAGACGGCGCCATCGCTTGCGGGGAGCTCGTCGTAGGTCACATCGACCTGGGGCTCGCTAAAGACGGTCGGCACGCAGGAGCGGAAAAGCTCCTCGTCGATGCCCTCGACGTCGTAGCGGTTGATGATCCTCAGGGCCTCGATGCCCTTGATGCCGAGAATTTCGGTCAGCTCGCCCTTGAGCTGCTGAGCCTCGACGTCGAACCCGGGTTTCTTCTCCACGTAGATACGAGAGACCATTGGTTCCTGCCTTCCTGATCGGTTGGGCGTACGGTACGGTATGCGGCAGCGGTCGGTTTACGGGGCAAGCCTCGCGGTCGCCTTGAGCCACATGTTTGTAAACCTCACTATGATACGACAGCTCGCGGCGCGTTGAGGACGGCGAGGGTGCTACAGTGAAGCGCAAACAAGAGAAAGGCATCACATGGCATTCGTTTCGCTCGCCATCATCGCGCTCGTGGCCTTTGCAAGCCCCTTCATTGCCTCGGCGATTCCCGGAAAGCCCGTTCCCGAGACGGTCTTTTTGCTCGTGTTCGGTGCGGTGCTGGGACCCCATATGCTCGGCGTCATCCATGTAGATGCCGAGGTCTCGCTTGTGTCCGAGCTCGGTCTGGCCTTTTTGTTCCTGCTCGCCGGCTTTGAGATCGACCCCAAGAGCATCACGGGTGTCGAGGGGCGCTACGGCTTGGCGACGTGGGTCGTCACGTTTGGTATCGCCTGGCTTGCCGTGCGCTTTACCCCGTGGTTCTCGGTCAGTCATTTCGACGGTATCGCCGTGACGCTTGCCCTCACTTCTACGGCGCTCGGCACGCTCGTGCCCATCATGCGCGAGCGCTCGCTCACCGGCACGCGTGTGGGCGACTCGATTCTCGCGTATGGCACTTGGGGCGAGCTCGGTCCCGTGCTCGCCATGTCGGTGCTGCTGTCTGCTCGCACTGGCATCCAAACGCTCGTAATCCTTGGCTTGTTTGCTGTAGTCTGCGTGCTGCTGGCCGTGGTCCCAAGCCGCTCCAAGCGCGTCGGCAGCCGCTTCTTTGCGTTTGTCGAGGAGCGCGCCGATACCACGTCGCAGACCTTCGTGCGCCTGACGGTGCTCATCCTGGTCACGCTCGTGGCATTCTCGGCCGTCTTTGATCTCGACATCGTGTTGGGTTCTTTTGCCGCCGGCTTTGTCTTGCGCTACATCATCCCCGAGGGCAACCATACGCTGGAGACCAAGCTCGACGGCCTGGCCTACGGCTTTTTGATTCCGGTGTTCTTTACCGTATCGGGCGCAAAGATCGACCTGACGGCCGTGGCATCGCGCCCGGGCTTGCTCGCGGGCTTTATCGTGGCGTTGTTGATTATTCGCGCCGTGCCCATCCTCGTCTCTATGAGCATTTGCCCTGCGACGCGAGATGTGTCGGCGTATGGTCGCATTACCGTGGCCCTGTACTGCACCACGGCGCTGCCGATCATCGTTGCCGTAACGAGCGTGGCCGTCAACGCGGGCGCACTGTCGCAAGATATTGCGTCGGTCATGGTTGCCGCCGGTGCCATCACGGTGTTCTTGATGCCATTGCTCGCGCAGCTCTTCTACCGCGTGGTCGACGCCGCACCGGTCGCTGCCGTGGCAGAGGTTGCCGAGCATCCATCCGATGCGCTCGACATTCTACGCGCCCATCACGATTTGGCGAGCCTGCTCGCACGCGAGCACGAGCTGCTGACCTCGCATGGTCACGGTCGCGTATTCGAGGGCCTGCCTACGCTCGATACGATTGCCGAGCGTCTTTCCGCCGAGGCAGCGAGCGGCCACATCGATGCCCGCATCGTGGATGCGGCGCACCTGCTTGCCGATAAGACCTATGGTGATGAGCTTGACCCGTCCGAGCTGACTCCGCGTGAGCGCCGCCGCCTGGAGCGCGCCAAGCTCGCCGTGCGCGAATACCGCCGCCGCATGCTGGAACTCTATGCGCGCGAAGAAGCCGAAGACGACGACGGTAAGTAGTAAGGAATGCCGGGATACGGGTTCCGTCCAAATAATAGAAGGCGCGCTGCCTGCGGTTGATGCAGGCAGCGCGCCTTTTGCGTTGGGCCTCGTTGAGGTTCGAAGTCGTGGCTTGCGACCTTTAGGAGCGGGCGGCTCCGTCGACGGGGAGCACGGCGCCCGTGACATAGGATGACATGTCGCTCGCTAGGAAAACGAAGGCGTTGGCGACGTCCTCGGGCTCGCCCATGCGGCCGAGCGGGATGGTGGCGATGATGGGCTTGATGACCTCTTCGGGCAGGTTGGCGACCATGTCGGTCTTGGTTACGCCTGGGGCGACGGCGTTGACGCGAATACTCATGGGGGCGAGCTCGCGCGAGAGCGACTGGACCATGCCGTTGACGGCAAACTTGGACGTGGGGTAGCCGACGCCAGAGGGCTGACCGTACTTGGCGACCATCGAGCTCGTGGTGGTGATGGTGCCGCCGTGGCCGGCCTCGGTCATGATCTTGGCGGCAGCCTGGTGGCCGTTAAAGACGGCGACGACGTTGAGGTCCATGACTTTGGCGAACTCCTCGGCCGTGTAGTCCAAAAGGGGCGAGCGCTGGGAGATGCCGGCGTTGTTAACGACCGTGTTCAGGCCACCCATGTCGGCGGCTGCCTCGGTAAAGGCCTCGGTTACGGCCTCGAGCGAGGTGAGGTTGCAGGTGCGGCCCCAGACCTTGGCCTCGGGATAGGCTGCGGCTAGCTTTTCAACGGCGGCGTCGGCAGTCTCCTGACGCGAGCCAAAGACCGTGACGGCGGCGCCCTCCTCGATAAAGCGACAGGCGATGGCATAGCCGATACCGCGCGTGCCTCCGGTGATGATTGCTTTCTTGCCCTCGAGCAACATGGTGCCTCCATTCTTCGGGGGTTGGACATACGCAGCACAGCGTAGCGGTAGCCGGAATCGGCCGCGTTTGCATATCGGTGAACGGTAGCCCGCGTTACCGATGAGCGGCTCGCGCAAATGTGCTCTGCCGTTGTGCTTAGGGCAGGAGACAAAAGGGCTCCCGTCCCACATCGGACGGGAGCCCTCAAAGCGCGTATTGCTAGGCGATTGATGGACTAGTTCGCCATGACGCCTTCGGTCCAGGCCTCGACGTCCTCGATGCGCAGGACGTTGGCGACTTCGGCCACGCAGTCGACGCTGGCAAGCTCGGCGGCGGCAGCCTGGACGTCCTTCTCGAGCGCGCAGTGCGTCAGGAAGATGACCGAGCAGGTATCGCTGACGCCCGACTTGCCGTCCTCGACCTGGTTGATGAGCGAGATCGAGATGTTGTGCCTGGCAAAGATGTCGACCGTCTCGGACAGGGCACCCACGCGATCGGCGACCTTCAGGCGCACATAGTACTTGGTCTGGAGCTCGTCCATGGGCTTAAAGGCGAGGTTGTGGCCATAGGGCTCAATTTCGGGCAGCGGAGCCACGCCGCGGCTGATCTGCTCGGAGAGCGATAGGATATCGCCAACGACGGCGCTCGCGGTGGGGAAGGAGCCTGCGCCGGCACCGTAGAACATGGTCTCGCCCACGGCGTCGCCTACCACGTAGACAGCGTTCATGGCGCCGTTGACCTTGGCAAGCATGTGGTCGGCGGGGATCAGCGTGGGATGCACGCGGACGTCGACGCCGGCGTCGGTGTTGCGGGCGATGCCGAGCAGCTTAATGGTGTAGCCGAGCTCGCGGGCCTGGGCGATGTCCTCGGCGCCGATGGTACGGATACCCTGCTGGTACACATCATCGGTGGTCACGCGGGTGCCAAAGCCGATGGAGGCGAGGATGGCCGTCTTGCTGGCGGCGTCGAAGCCGTCGACGTCGGCGGACGGGTCGGCCTCGGCGTAGCCCTTGGCCTGGGCGTCGGCGAGCACGTCGGCGTAATCGGCGCCCTCGGCGTCCATGCGCGACAGGATGTAGTTGGTGGTGCCGTTGAGAATGCCGGCGATGGTCAGGATCTTGTTGCCCACCAGGTCGTGCTCGAGCGTGCTCACGATGGGGATGCCACCGCCGCAGCTGGCCTCGCACTTAATCTGCACGCCGCACGCGCGCGCCTTCTCGGCGAGCGTCTCGACATGACGGCCCAGCAGGGCCTTGTTGGCAGAGACGACGTGCTTGCCGTGCTCAAAGGCAGTGGTGAAGATCTCGGTTGCGGGATGCTCGCCGCCGATCAGCTCGACGACGATGTCGACGGCGGGGTCGGTGACGACGTCGTGCCAGTCACTCGTAAAGGCCTCGCGCTCAATGCCTGCCGCCTCGGCCTGCTCCCAGGCAAGCGCGCAGGCGCGGGTCAGCTTAAGGTCGATGCCGTAGGCTGCCAGGTACTCATCGTGGTGGCTCTTGATCAGACGGGCCACGCCGCCGCCGACGGTTCCCAGACCGATCAGACCGACGTTCACGGTGCGCAGGGGTTCGCTCATAGATAGCTCCTTCGTGCATCTCATGGATGGATTAACCGCTTAAAGGTTGAGTGCATTCTAGCGTGAACCGAGGGCGCGTGCTCGCCAGGCAACAGGAGTCGCACAAAACGGCACCCCCGAAACGCTGCGGAAACATTGGAAACATGCTCACTACATACGACCTACAGCCTATGTGATTCAGGACGGCAAGTACATCGCTGCC
Source organism: Collinsella aerofaciens (assembly GCF_963360655.1). Taxonomy (NCBI): domain Bacteria; kingdom Bacillati; phylum Actinomycetota; class Coriobacteriia; order Coriobacteriales; family Coriobacteriaceae; genus Collinsella; species Collinsella aerofaciens. Next base: position 526,019 of record NZ_OY725712.1, on the reverse strand, counting down.
TAGGTGCGCACAAAACGCGACCGGTGAGGCCGTTTTAATCAGGGCAGGGACGCTTGTAACAGAACGGAAACAATACTTTCACACAATAAAGTGGCTAAACTGCATAAACCGACAGAAATACGCATAATCTCGGATAAATGGACAAAACAAAAGAAAAGTTGAAATAATCGCCACTTTTCTCAACTAAAGCGTCTACTATTTTGCGAACGCCGAACACGGCGAAGGATGGCCTGTCGGGTTACCGAAACCCGACGAGATTTGAGAGGAGAGCCGCATGTCGAGCCTCACCGGTAAGTCATTGAACCCTGTTATGAATCGCAGGAGCGTTATCGCGAGCGCAGCAGGTCTGGGGGCGATGTCCATTCTAGCTGGCTGCTCCTCCAACGGCGGCGACAGCGGTTCCGCTTCGGGCGACGCTTCGTTTAAGATCGGCACCATCGGCCCGCTGACTGGCGCCAACGCGTCCTACGGCAAGTCCGTTACCCAGGGTGTCGAGCTTGGCTGCAAGGATTTCTCGACCAAGGAGCTGCCGCTTGCCAGCAAGGCCGAGGATGACCAGGCCGATGGCGAGAAGGCCGTCAACGCCTTCAACACCCTGCTCGACTGGGGCATGCAGGCCCTCGTCGGTCCGACCACCACGGGTGCGTCGGTTGCCGTTGCCGCAGAGTGCGGTAACGACCCCAAGACGTTCATGATCACCCCGTCCGCGTCCTCCGAGGACGTCACCGACGGCAAGGATTGCGTCTTCCAGGTTTGCTTCACCGACCCCAACCAGGGTGTCAACGCTGCCAAGTTCCTGGCGCAGAAGTATGCGGACGAGAAGTTCGTGCTGTTCTATAACTCCGGCGACGCCTATTCTTCGGGCATCGCAGATTCCTTTAAGGCCCAGGCCGCTGAGTCCAAGCTCGAGATTGTCGACGAGGAGACCTTTAAGGACGACTCCGCCACGAGCTTTACCAACCAGCTGACCAAGGCCAAGCAGGCCGGCGCCACCATGATCTTTGCGCCGATCTACTACACGCCGGCGTCCGTTTTGCTCAAGAACGCCAAGGACATGGGCTACGACGTCAAGATGATGGGCTGCGACGGCATGGACGGCATCCTGGGCGTTGAGGGCTTCGATACCTCTCTTGCCGAGGGTCTGCTGCTCATGACCCCGTTCTCTGCCGACGACGAGAAGAACGCCGACTTCGTCAACGCTTACAAGGATAAGTACGGCGATACCCCCGACCAGTTTGCCGCCGACGCCTACGACGGCGTGCACGCGTTGGCCGAGGCCGTCAGGGAGGCCGGTCTTGGAGTCGACGCCGATCCGACCGAGGCCGCCGAGAAGCTGTCCAAGGCTATGCTCAAGATTACCGTTGACGGTCTGACCGGCAAGCTCACCTGGAACGATAAGGGCCAGGTTCAGAAGGAGCCCACGGCGTACGTCATCACCGATGGCAAGTACGTACAGGCCTAATAGGCCGCCTTACATAGAGCGGTTTTGATCCCAAGCAGGGGAGGTTTTGGCCTTCCCTGCTTGCTTGGTATCTAGGGACGATGTAACGTCCCTGTTTCATACATTAACTGGAAACCTATTCGAAAGGGGGATGTGGAACATGACGGTCTTTATCCAATACCTGGTCAACGGCCTGTCCATGGGCAGCGTCTACGCCATCATCGCGTTGGGCTACACCATGGTCTACGGTATCGCCAAGATGCTCAACTTCGCTCACGGCGATGTCATCATGGTCGGTGCCTATGTCTCGTTCTGCGCCACGTCGTATCTCGGCCTCCCGGGCTGGGCATCTGTAGTTCTCTCTTGTGTGGTCTGTACCGTTCTCGGTGTTCTCATCGAGGGTCTGGCCTATAAGCCGCTGCGTCAGGCGGGCCCGCTGGCCGTTCTGATCACGGCTATCGGCGTGTCTTACTTCCTGCAGAACGCCGCGCAGCTTCTGTGGGGCGCCACGCCCAAGAACTTCACTTCGCTCGTCACCTTCCAGGTGCCGGAGTTCTTGGCCAAGTTCAACGTAAGCGCCGTCTCGCTCGTCACCATCGTCGCCTGCCTGGTTATCATGGCCGGCCTGATGTTCTTTACAGGAAAGACCAAGATGGGCAAAGCCATGCGTGCCGTGTCCGAGGACAAGGCCGCCGCTCAGCTCATGGGCATCAACGTCAACCGCACCATCTCGATGACGTTTGCCATAGGCTCTGCCCTTGCCGCCATCGCCGGCGTGCTGCTGTGCTCCTACTCGCCGGTGCTGCAGCCTACGACGGGCGCCATGCCTGGCATCAAGGCCTTCGACGCCGCCGTCTTCGGTGGCATCGGTTCCATCCCCGGCGCCTTTGTCGGCGGCATTCTCATCGGCATCATCGAGGCGATGGCGCAGGCCTACATTTCCACGAGCCTTGCCAACTCCATCGTCTTTGGTGTTTTGATCATCGTCCTGCTCGTCAAGCCTGCCGGACTCTTGGGCAAGTACGTCCCCGAGAAGGTGTAGGTGAGCGGTATGAAGTTTCTTAAAGATAAGCAGACGCGTCACGACTTTGTTACGTACGCCATGTGCATCGTGGCCTTCGCCATCGTGTTCTTTATGCAGTCGAACCACATGATTCCGCGCATGATCGCCGGTCAGTTGGTTCCCATCACGGCCTACATCGTCATGGCCATTTCCCTCAACCTTGTCGTCGGCATCGCGGGCGATCTGTCGCTGGGCCATGCGGGCTTTATGAGCGTCGGCGCCTACACGGGCATCGTCACCGCGGTCGCCCTTGAGAGCGCCGTTCCCTCCGATCCGGTGCGCCTTATCATCAGCATCGTGGTCGGCGCCATCGCTGCCGCCATCCTGGGCTTCTTGATCGGCATCCCGGTCCTGCGCCTGAGCGGCGACTATCTGGCTATCGTGACCCTGGCTTTTGGCGAGATCATCAAAGAGATCGTCACCTGCCTCATTGTGGGCGTCGACTCCCGCGGCCTGCACGTGATCTTTAACATCACGGGCAACTCCACGATCGACGACCTGCACCTGCTCGAGGACGGCACCGCCATCATCAAGGGCGCCCAGGGCGCCTCGGGCGTGTCGACGTACTCGACCTTCCTCGCCGGTGCCATCCTGGTCATGGTCGCACTCGTGATCGTGCTCAACCTGGTTCGCAGCCGTACCGGCCGTGCCATTATGGCCGTGCGCGATAACAAGATTGCAGCCGAGTCCGTAGGCATCTCCGTCACCGAGTACCGCATGATCGCCTTCGTGGTTTCCGCTGCCCTCGCCGGTGCTGCCGGAGCCCTCTTCGGCGGTAACTTCTCGCAGCTCTCCGCCACCAAGTTCGACTTCAACACGTCGATCCTCATTCTGGTGTTCGTGGTCCTGGGCGGTCTGGGCAATATGCGCGGCTCCGTCATCGCGGCGGCGCTGCTCACGGTGCTTCCCGAGCTGCTCCGTCAGTTCTCGGACTACCGCATGCTCATCTACGCCATCGTGCTGATCCTGGTCATGATTTTTACCAACAACCCGCAGCTCAAGGCGTTCTTCGGTCGCGTCAAGGATCGCTTTGCTTCCAAGAAGGAGGTGGCAGCCGATGCCCAGTAAATTTGAGTTCAAGAAGGGCAAGATGGTCCCGTATCCTTCTGGCGCCATCGTTCCCGACCGCGACCTGGGCGAGCGCCCTGCACTCGAGTGCATCCACCTGGGCATTGAGTTCGGTGGCCTTAAGGCAGTCGACGACTTTAGCCTGACTATCGGCAAGACCGAGATTGCCGGTCTGATCGGTCCCAACGGCGCCGGCAAGACCACGGTCTTCAACCTGCTCACCAAGGTGTACCAGCCCACGCACGGCACCATCCTGCTCGACGGCGAGGACACCTCGGGCAAGTCGGTCTATCAGGTCAACCGCATGGGTATTGCCCGTACGTTCCAGAACATTCGCCTGTTCAACACCATGACGGTGGAGGATAACGTTAAGGTCGGCCTGCATAACCAGGAGCGTTACTCCGGCTTTGAGGGCGTGCTGCGCCTGCCGACGTATTGGAAGCACGAGAAGGCTGCTCACGAGCGTGCCATGGAGCTGCTGTCCATCTTTGATATGGAACATCTGGCAAACGAACAGGCCGGCTCGCTGCCTTACGGCGCTCAGCGCCGCCTGGAGATCGTCCGTGCACTTGCCACCAATCCCAAGCTGCTGCTGCTCGACGAGCCTGCCGCCGGCATGAATCCGTCCGAGACCGCAGAGCTCATGGAGAACATCGTCAAGATTCGCGACACCTTCGGCATTGCCATCATGCTTATCGAGCATGATATGTCGCTCGTCATGAACATCTGCGAGGGCATCTGCGTGCTCAACTTTGGTAAGGTCATCGCCAAGGGCACGGCCGAGGAAATCCAGAACAACGACGCCGTTATCGAGGCGTATCTGGGCAAGCAGGATAAGGGGGAGAACTAAATGGCAGAGCCGATGCTTTCCGTCTACAACATCAACGTCTGGTACGGCGCCATCCACGCCATCAAGGACATCTCCTTTAACGTCAACGAGGGCGAGATCGTTGCTCTGATCGGTGCGAACGGTGCTGGTAAGTCTACGACGCTTAAAACCGTCTCGGGCCTGCTGCGTTCCAAGACCGGCTCCATCAAGTTTATGGGCGAGGACATTACCCATACGCCCGCCGATAAGCTGGTGGGTAAGGGCCTGGCTCAGGTCCCCGAGGGCCGTCGCGCCTTTTTGCAGATGACGGTCGAGGAGAACCTGGAGATGGGCGCCTATACACAGCCCAAGTCCACGGTCGCTCCGGGCCTTGAGCGTGTCTACGAGCAGTTCCCGCGCCTTAAGGAGCGCCGTCGCCAGGTCGCCGGCACCCTTTCGGGCGGCGAGCAGCAGATGCTCGTTATGGGCCGCGCCCTTATGAGCAACCCCAAGCTGCTCATGCTCGACGAGCCTTCCATGGGCCTGGCGCCGATTCTGATTGAGCAGATCTTCCAGATTGTCGAGGACCTGCACAAGGCCGGCACCACGGTGCTCCTGGTTGAGCAGAACGCGCAGATGGCGCTTTCCATCGCCACACGCGGCTACGTGCTCGAGACCGGCAAGATTACCATGACCGGCACGGGCCAAGAGCTTCTGCACGACGACAACGTCCGCAAGGCCTATCTTGGTGGTTAATCCATTCAACAAAGGGGCGCTGACTATCCCGGTCAGCGCCCCTTTTAAGTTGCGGTGAAATAGGGACTAATTGGGGGTTCCAGACGCCAAAACAGTCCCTATTCCACCGCAACTTCAGGTAGTCGTTGGGGACGTTCTTGAATGACTAGTCGTTTAAGAACGTCCCCAACGACTAGGTCGCCACCCCCTTGCACCAAAACAAGGCCCCGTTCTGGAGTGTTTCGGAACGGGGCCTTGGTGGTTGAGGGCTATTGGGTTTTGTTCGCTAGTCTACTTTTTGTCCGCATGTGGGGCAGAACTGGGCTTCGGGTACGAGCGGGGTTCCGCAGTGACGGCAGAAGCGGGCAGGCTCAGTCGGGGCTGCTGGTGCCGTCGGCATCGCAGGTGCTGCAGGTGGAACGGCGTTCTGCTGGGCGCGCTTCTGACGACGACGCTGCTTGCGCTGAGGCTTGGGCACTGCGGCTGTCGCACCGTTCGCGGTCTTTGCGCGCTTCTTACGGATGCAAAGGACAACAATCGCGCCACCAATGATGAGGACGATCGCCACGCCCCCGCCAATAACAAACGGCAAGTGAGTCTGGACAAAGTAGAGAACATCCTCAGGCAGCGAATGGGGGATATTCGATTTATAAATGTTTACGTGAAGCGTTGATGAGTCTTCATCGTAATAATCAGTCCAAATCTCGCGATCGCCATTCATGAAAGTAGGGCCGCACCAATGAGAATCAAACTCGCTCTTGGCCCGGTTTTTGCATCGACTAGGCATGCCGAAGACTTGTCATCGTCTGAGTACGTCCCAAGCATGATTCCGCCATCATGCGAGATGTCGCCGAGATATCCATCGCCGAAGGGAAAAGCAATTGAGCTGATGATCTTGTCACTTTTCAGGTCATAAATACTAAGATTCGCATCCTCTTCATTGAGATAGTAATCCCCGTCATCCTCTTCAAAAAGATCGTTCGATCCCTTCTTTGTGTAGAGGGCATAAAACTCCGCCGAAGGGTATGAACAAGGCCAATCGGGTGCGTGGTCGTCATCGTTGAAAACAACGCTCATATTTCCATCGCGGTCCGCTTTTATTAATGCGGTGTCGCTCTGAAGATAAATATCGTCCGAGTAAGAGCTGGTGACGATATCGTCGATATCCGAAGACCTATCATCTTTTTTCACGTTAACCGTTTTTAATTCCGTTGACCCTGTATCGCAATTGAAAACCCTAAGCGCGACAACGCCGTCTTTGCTATTGTCCTGTAGGGCATACAGACGGCTCATGTCTTTTGAGTAGCGGTACGAAGAGTCATCTTTATTTGATTGATATGTCTGGATCAGTTTGTCGGATTTTAGATCATAGATTTCGACCTTTTTGGGCTCGTATTCATAATCATAATGTTCCACGGCGGCTCTTTTTCCGTCGTAAGAGACGGTTTCTTCGGTGTAGGCATATTTGGTCGAAATGATGGGATGGACTGTTTGACTTTGGTTGTCTGGCGAGAATGCGACCAAATTATTGCCGTCTCGCCAGTAGAGTTGATTGTTGGATGTGGGACATCCTGACTCAAGGCCTTTATCCGGGATGGCAATTGGGCATGCGCTACCGTCATTAAAATTGATGAGAGATACGCTCTTTAAGTTGTAACCGTCATCCTCATCGTAATCGTAATCGTATAAATAGCCGAACTTCGAATCGTCGCCCGTGCTGATATGCGAGACGTCGCTGCTGACCTTAAAGCTATACGACTTCTCCAGTTCAGGCGTCGGTACGCTACCGCCGGCTAATGCTGCAGGAGGGGCTGCGAGCGGAGACAGGGCTGCGATCAGGCCGATGGCGACCGCTGCGATCCTTCCGCTCTTCTGGATGCTCTTAAACATGGCAATCCTTTCCTCTAAATACGAATGCGATACTGCCATGGTTAATCGGGATTCCGAAATCTTGTTGCGCAACATTCGCCATCGGCAACATTTTTCGGCCAGCTGTGCCGTCCCCAAGAGATCATTCTGAGTTGCGGTGAAATAGGGACTGAATACGGGCTCCAGAGGCCAAAATAGTCCCTATTCCACCGCAACTTCATGGGGATGTGTGACAATGCCCGTCGGAAAACATCTGCTGTCTTTGGGGGTCTATCTATGCTGTGCGAGTTTTGTGCCGAGAACTTTGAGCGAGTGCCGGCGGCCATCGAGGCCGGTGCGGGGCGCATTGAACTGTGTGACAACCTCGCCGTCGGTGGCACCACGCCTTCCGCCGGCGTTATCAGCGCTACAGTCAGCTACGCTCACGAGCATGACGCGCGAGTGATGTGCATGATTCGCCCGCGTGGTGGCGACTTTCATTACAACCAGGACGAGCTGCGCATGATGGAGATGGACCTGGGCCTTGCTGTGAGTGCCGGCGTTGACGGCCTGGTCTTTGGCTGCTGCAAGCCCTGTGCCGGCGGCTGGGCGCTCGACGAACTCACCCTCGGCGCCCTCGTTATAGCTACGGGCTGCGCGACCGAGGAGTGCAAGCGCGAGTCCCTTGACATCACCTTCCACATGGCATTTGACCAGCTCTCGCCCGAGGCTCAGCTCGATGCGATTGATACACTTGCCGACTGCGGCGTTACGCGCATCCTCACGCATGGCGGCGCTGCCGGTACGTCGATCGAGGATAATTTCGATCACCTGGCTCGTTTAATCGAGTATGCGGGCGATCGTTTGACCATCCTTCCCGGCGGCGGCATCACTACGGCAAATCGCGACGCGGTCACGGCGGCGCTAGGCGTCTCCGAGCTCCATGGCACCAAGATCGTGCCGCTGGGGGTATAACCCGTGGCGCTGGTATTTGACGTTCAGCAGGCGAGCGGCAAGCCCGACGATAATCGTCGCCCTGGCACCGCGTGCCCTTTTTGCGACACGGAGGGGCTCGCCAACATCATCCAGCGCGATGGTGACTGCATCTGGCTCGAGAATAAGTTCAAGACCTTGCGGGCCACCCGTCAGACCGTATTGATCGAGTCGGCCAATCACGACGCCGACCTGGTGACCTATGAACCGGATGAGCTGCATCATGTGATGAGGTTTGCCCTGGGCTGTTGGCAGCAGATGGTCGATTCCCAACAGTACCGCAGTGTGCTCATGTACAAGAACAAAGGCCCGCTTTCGGGCGGCAGCCTCGTCCATCCACACATGCAGATTGTGGGCTTGGAACAGGAGGACGGCTATGCGGCGCTGACCTCAGCAAACTTTGAAGGCATCGATGTTTGGCGGCGGGGGAGAATCTCGGTCAACATCTCAACTGAGCCGATCATGGGATTCTTTGAGGTCAACATCTCGGCTCCACAGGGAATCGCCGCCAGCGACGACGCCCGCGACCAAGTCGAAGCAGACCTGTTTGCCGATGCGACCCAGGTGGCCCTGCGCTATATCCTGCACGAACACCACGGCGGTCGCGCGGAGTCGTACAACTTGTTCTTCTACCACATGGACGGCCGGACCATTGCCAAGGCGCTGCCACGTTGGGTGGTTTCGCCCTACTTTGTGGGCTATCGTTTGGCCCAGGTCAATGCCGAGACCACGCTCGATATCGATGCTGAGCGCCTACGCGCGCATCTGGAAACGCTCGTATAGCAAGGTTAACACCCGCGTAATGCGGACAGTCTAGCGTGCCATCGCGTCGCGCCCGGCCTTGACCCGCTTGCGCTGTTTGGCGCGCTCCTCGCCGGTCAGGCGCTCAAAGAGATGTCCGATAATCGAGGCCAACACCTGTTGAAACAGCGTACCGCACATGACGGGGAATACGACCTCGCCGGGAAAATACTGCGTGGCGATGACGGCGCCCGAAGAGATATTGCGCATGCCGCAGGTAAAGCACATGGTAGTCGTCTCGCTATACGGCAGATGCAGGGCACGTGCGACCAGGATGCCGATGATAAAGCCACTGATGGCGAACGCCAGGATAAAGAGGGCGACTTCCAAGCGCTCAACATTCATGTGCAGCACGTACTCGCTCATGGCGGTGGAGTTGGACGCGATGACACCCATCATCATGAACTTGCAGGCGGGCGAGAGCGCGGGGGAGAGTTTCTCGTGCCCCCATCCGCACGTAAGTTCGTTGATCACGATGCCGAGGATGGCAGGGATGGCAATCATAAAGGCCATGTTCTGCATCATGCCCGGAACATCGATTGCGACGGTGGCGCCCAGCAGGAGCTTGAGCGTGAGCGGAATCGTCACGGGCGATATAACCGAAGACGTCAGGATGATGGTGAGTGCGAGCGGGCCGTTGCCGCCGAACATGCTGATCCACATAAAGGCGGTGACTGCCACGGGCACGCTGTACTCGAGCACGATGCCGCAGACAAGGTTGGGGTTGGAGCCAAAGAACAGTGAGCCCATGGCATACGCCGCGATGGGGATGAGCACTGCCGAGACAAATAACGCCAAAATCAGATGCAGGGGACGGCGGAGCACCTCAGCCACCTGGTGGAAGGTGTTGCTGAGCGCACCTTGGAACGTCATAAAAGCAAACAAGGTGGGAACGATGGGCTTGAGCACGCCGATCTGCTGGGGAAAGAGCACGCCGAGCGCCACGCAAATCGGAACGATGATCTGCATGTGCCCCGCGAGAAACTTGCCCAGTCCAACCCATTGCTTCATATGCTCTTGTGACTCCCTTTGCTCGTGAATCCGGTTTGAATGGATATGCTAGACGCTCGCATGCGTCCGTGCGTCAGAAACGCTCGAATATTTCGAGGCTATTACCGGTATCGTTTACCGAAACCGCGGCGTGCTGCGGCGATTTGCGTCCGTGCCGCACGGTATAATAAATCCGTTCAACAGATCTGCCTGCCGAAGCGGGCATACACAGAGGACTCATCGCTATGAACCGTGAGAGGTATCGCGGCGACCTGCCCCTATCGGGGGTGGGCGCCTATGTCATCGCTTAAGACGACGCATCGCTGGGCGGTCGCTCAGCAAAACCCCGAGCTCGAAAAGGAGCTTTCGGCTGACCTGGGCATACCCGGGCTGGTGGCGCGCATTATGGTTGCGCACGGCATTACATCCATCGAGGAAGGCCAGCTGTTTTTGACGCCTTCGCTCGATCGCGACTGGGCGGACCCGCTCGTTATTCCGGGCATGGCGGCCGTCGCCGACCGCGTTGAGCGTGCTATTCGCAGCCACGAGCGCATCGCCGTCTTTGGCGATTTTGACGTCGACGGCATTACGTCGACTTGTCTGTTGACCGAGGCGCTACGTTCGTTTGGCGCCGATGTCACACCGTTTATTCCGCATCGCTTTGACGAGGGCTACGGCCTGTCGCGTGCGGCGCTCGACCGCGTCAACGAGCTCGCCCAACCCAACCTGATCGTGACCGTCGATAACGGTATTGCCGCCAAGGAAGAGGTCTCCTATCTGGAGAGCCTGGGGATCGATTTGGTGGTCACGGACCATCACGAGCCGTCCGACCAGGTGCCGCAGGGCGTGCCCCTGACCGACCCCAAGCTCGAGGACGAGGGTCCCTCGCGCGAGCTTGCCGGTGCCGGCGTGGCGCTCAAGCTGGTGCAAGTCCTGGGCGAGCGTTTGGGCAAGCCGTCGTATTGGCGTTCGCTGATAGAGGTCGCGGCGTTGGGCACCGTGTCCGACATGATGCCGCTCACGCCCGAGAATCGCGCACTGGTCGCCGAGGGCATCCAGCAGATGCGCGTGACGGCCCGCCCCGGCTATATCGCGCTTGCCGCACTTGCCAAGGCCGACCTTTCTACCATTACGGCCGACGGCCTGTCGTTTTCGCTCATCCCTCGTCTGAATGCTGCCGGCCGCATGGCCGATCCCAAGCTGGCGCTCGACCTGCTGCTTGCCCGCGACCCCATCGAAGCGAGCGCGCTTGCCGCCGAGCTCGAGGAAATCAATCGCCAACGCCGCGAGATTGAGGCCGAGCTTACGCGCGATGCCATGGCAAAGGTCGAGGAGACTTATGACGGTGGGCGCGCAATCGTCGTGGGTGGCGAGGGCTGGCACGAGGGCGTCAAGGGCATCGTGGCGAGCCGTCTGACCAACCGTTATCACGTGCCGGCGCTGCTGTTCTCGATCGAAGACGGTATCGCTCGCGGTTCGGGTCGTTCGGTGGGCAAAGTCAACCTGTTCGACGCCGTAGAACGCTGCTCCGACCTGCTGATTCGTCGCGGCGGGCATGCCGGTGCGGTGGGCGTGACCATCGAGGCGTCCAAGCTCGATGAGTTCCGCCGTCGCCTTTCGGCCGTGCTATCGGAGCTTCCCGCCGAGGACTTTGAGGACACTGACGAGGTCGCCGCCATCGTTGACCTCTCCGAGCTAAATATCGAGACCATCGAGCAGATTTCCCGTCTTGAGCCGTTTGGCCAGGGCAATAAGGTGCCGCTTCTGGCCGCCGAGGGCGTGACGATGTGCGATCGCGCCGTGGTGGGCAAAACCGGCGAGCACATGCGCTTTGTGGCGACCGATGGCGCCGCGAGTGTGCCGGCCATTATGTTCCGCGTGCCGCAGATCGATAAGCTCATCAATTGCGATAGCGCCGTCGATTTGGTGTTCGAGGCCGTGGCCGAGCATTGGCAAGGTCGCGTAAAGCCCAAGCTCATGATCAAGGATGTCTTGGTCCGCGATACCACGGCGCCCAGCGTTGACGACCCGGCATGTGAGCTTCGCCGCGGCGTGGAGCCTGCGGACGCCGGTCTTCGTCTGGAGTCCCGCAAGCGCCAAACGCTCGCCCAGCTTTCCTATACCGAGCTGACGCGCTCGCTTATCCATAGCTTTATCGGATCGAACCAGCCGCACCGCGCGCAGGTCGAGGCGCTCGACGCCTTGGCCGATCACCAAAGTGTTCTGGCCGTTATGGGAACGGGGCGCGGCAAGTCTCTTATCTTCCATGTGCATGCCGCGCGCGAGGCGGTCCTTCGCGGGCGTGCGAGCATCTTTGTCTATCCGCTGCGCGCGCTCGTTGCCGACCAGGCTTATCACCTCTCGTCGACGATGGCTGCGCTCGGCATTGGCGTGGGCGTGTTGACCGGCGAGACCGTGGAGGCAGCGCGCGATGACGTGTTTGCCGGCCTGGCTTCGGGCCGCACCGGTATCGTGCTCACGACGCCAGAGTTCCTGTCCATTCACCGCGACCGCTTTGCGCGCTCGGGGCGTATCGGGTTTGTCGTCATTGACGAGGCGCATCATGCCGGTCTTGCCAAGGGCGGCGACCGAAGCGCCTATCTCGACATGCCCGATATCCTCAAGGCCCTGGGCGATCCGGTCGTTATGGCGGCGACGGCCACCGCGACGGCTCCGGTCGTGGCGGAGCTTGCCCGCGTGCTGCCGATTACCCGTACGGTGGTCGACGAGACCGTGCGCGAGAACTTGCAGCTCGAGGACGACCGAGACCTTGCGAGCCGCGAAAACCGCTTGGTGTCCATCGTCGCGACGGGGGAGAAGACCGTCATCTACGTCAACTCGCGTGATCAGTCCGTGGCGCTTGCCAAGACGCTGCGCAAACGCGTTCCCGACTGTGCGACCCGTATTGCGTTCTACAACGCGGGCCTTACGCGCACCGACCGCCATCGCGTAGAGGAGGCGTTTCGAGACGGCAGCCTCAGCTGCATCGTCTCGACATCTGCCTTTGGCGAGGGCGTCAACCTTCCCGATATTCGCCATGTCGTGCTCTATCACATGCCGTTTGGCGGCATTGAGTTTAACCAGATGAGCGGCCGCGCCGGTCGCGATGGCCAGCCCGCCGTGATTCATCTGCTCTATTCGTCGCGCGACGCCCGCATTAACGAGCGCCTGCTCGACTGCTATGCGCCCGAGCGCGACGAACTTGTCACGCTCTATCGCGCGCTGCAGACCATGTGGCGCTCCAACCGCGGCAAGACCGGGGACGATTCCTTTAGCGCGAGCGATATCGACATCGCGCAGATGTGCCTTGCCATCGATGCGCGCACGCCGGTCGACGAGCGCTCGGTGGAAAGCGGCTTGGGAATCTTCGAAGAGCTTGGTTTCTGTCGCGTTTCGGGGTTTGACGACACCCGTCGTATCGCGATGGCCGAAAACCCCGGCCGCGTGCAATTGAGCAGGTCGATTCGCTATTTGGAGGGCTTACGCTCGCGCATGGAGTTCTCGGCTTTTCGGAGCTGGGCGCTCGATTCGTGCGCTTCTGATATGCTAGCCAAAGTTAACCGCCCGATCGTTCCGCGGGCCTAGGGGAAGGGGACCTCGATGGATGCCGCAGCCCGTACCGCCCATGATTCCACCCTCCAGCCTTTTTCGGAGATGGAGCACTATAAGCATGCCGATGAGCTGCCGCCCGAGATTATGGCGGACAGCTACGACAAGCTGGAGCGCCTGTGCCTCAAATATATGAATGAGGACGACTTCTCTAAGGTGGAGCAGGCCTACTGCTTTGCCGCCGAGAAGCACTGCAACCAAAAGCGCCGTTCGGGCGAGATGTACATTAACCATCCCGTCGAGGTTGCCATCATTTTGGCCGATCTCAAGATGGACTGCGATGTGGTGTGCGCCGCACTGCTGCACGATACCGTCGAGGATACCGAGACCTCGCTTGCCGATGTTTCCGGCCTGTTTGGCGATACAGTGGCCGAGCTCGTCGATGGCGTGACCAAGCTCACCAACATCGAAGTCGACAGCATGGACGAGAAGCAGGCCCTCACGCTGCGCAAGATGTTCCTCGCCATGTCCAAGGACATCCGCGTCATCATCGTTAAGCTTGCCGACCGTCTGCACAACATGCGCACCCTTGCAGCCCTGCGCGAGGACCGTCGCCTGTTTAAGGCTCGCGAGACCATGGACGTGTATGCGCCCCTGGCCGACCGTCTGGGCATGAGCTCCATTAAATGGGAGCTCGAGGACCTGTCCTTCTTCTACCTTGAGCCCGACGCCTACCAGCGCATCGCGCGCATGGTGGCGGAGTCACGCGAGGTCCGTGAGCGCTATCTGGCCGAGACCATCAAGACACTCACCGACGAGCTCAACCGCATTGGCCTGGAGGACTTTCAGATCAACGGCCGTTCCAAGCACTACTGGTCCATCTACCAAAAGATGAAGCGCAAGGGCAAGGAGTTCTCCGAGATCTACGACCTGGTGGCACTGCGCGTCATCACGCATTCGGTGCGCGATTGCTACTCCACGCTCGGCGCGGTGCATACGCTGTGGCACCCCATGCCTGGTCGCTTTAAAGACTATATCGCCATGCCCAAGGTCAATAACTACCAGTCGCTCCATACGACGGTTATCGGCCCCACAGCCCGCCCGCTCGAGATTCAGATTCGAACCTATGAGATGCATGAGCAGGCCGAGTACGGCATTGCCGCCCACTGGCTCTATAAGAAGTCGGGCGGTTCGTCTGCGTCTAAGACCAATGATGCCCAGCGTCTGGACGACCAGATTAACTGGCTCAAACATTCGCTCGATTGGGCTGCGTCTGATGAGATCACCGACGCCAAGGAATACCTGCATTCGCTGAAGGTCGACCTCTTCGATCAGGAGATCTTCGTCTTTACGCCCAAGGGCGAGGTCATGGCGCTCCGTGCCGGCTCCACGCCGCTCGACTTTGCCTACGCCGTTCATACCGAGGTGGGAAACCACTGCGTCGGCGCTAAAATCAACGGTGCGGTGGCCCCGCTCACGCACGAGATCAAGACGGGCGACCGCGTTGAAATCCTGACCAACAAGAGTTCCAAGCCGTCGCGTGATTGGCTCAAGATCGTTAAGACGCCTTCCGCCAAGTCAAAGATCCGCCGCTATTTTGCCGCCGCGACCAAGGACGACGACGCTGCCGCCGGTCGCGATATACTGGCCAAGGACCTGCGCAAGCGTGGCTATGGCATTTCTACACCGCGTTCGACGCGTGCGCTCAACGCCGTGGCGGAGCAGTTTAACTACAAGCAGCTCGAGGACTTGTTTGCCGCCGTCGGCGCCGGCAAAGTTGCCCCGCGCGCTGTGGGTAACAAGGTCGAGCAGATTTTGGACCCCAAGCCCGAGGAGCAGCTCACCAAGGCCGATGCTATCGCCGAGGTCGTGAAGCAGCCGGCCCGAGGCTCCAACCGCAAGCCGCAAAAGCGCGGCAAGAGCGCCAGCAACGGCATTATCGTCAAGGGCGAGAGCAACAGCGGCCTGCTGGTTCGTCTGGCCCATTGCTGCAATCCCGTGACGGGCGACGACATCGTCGGCTTCATCACGCGCGGTCGTGGCGTTTCGGTGCATCGCGCCAACTGCCCCAACGTCAAGGGTCTTATGGAGCATCCCGAGCGCATGATCGATGTGGAGTGGGACGGTGCTGCCGACACTCTCTTCCAGGTCGAGATCGTGGTCGAGTGCCTGGACCGCATGGGCCTGCTCAAGGATGTCACCATTGCCATTGGCGATGCGGGCGGCAATATCCTTTCTGCCGCCACGTCGACCAACCGCGAGGGTATTGCAACCCTGCGCTTTATGGTCGAGATCTCGGACGCGAGTGGTCTGGATCCGCTGCTGGCCTCTATCAGCGGCGTTGACTCGGTCTACGACGCACGCCGCCTGATGCCCGGCGAGGGTGGAGCCCAGCTTAAGCGCCGCGTTTAGTCGCGACGAACGTGCCACATTATCAATATTCGCTACACTCGAGGCATCGTTTGATGCCTCGAGTTCTATAGAGAGGAGAGGGACATGAGTGCTATGTCCTTGGATGTAACTCCCAAGGGGTCGGTCGAGATCGAGACGCTCGTAAACGGTCCCATTCAGACCAATAGCTATGCTGTTATTTCGGACAATGAGTGTGTGATTATCGACCCCGCATGGGAAGGCGAGCGCTTGGTAGAGCATATTCGAGCCAAGCATCCCGGCGTACGCATGCTTGGCGTCGTGTGCACTCATGGCCATGCCGATCATGTTGGTGGTGTTGCCGGCGTGCGAACCACCGTTGGCGAGGGCTGTCAGTATGAGCTGTGTTCTAAGGATGTGGCGGTGCCGCATGCGAACATCGAGGAACAGCGAGCTATGTGGGGCATTGAGACGTCCGACCCTGGGGAGCCGACGCGTCTGCTCGCCGAGGGCGATACTCTCAAGGTGGGCGATATCTGCCTGCAGGTGATCGAGACGCCAGGGCATACGCCGGGCGGGATCGTCTTGTTTGCTGCCACCGAGCAGGGGAACATTGCCTTTGTGGGCGACACCCTGTTTCCGGGTGGGCACGGCCGCACCGATCTTGCCGGTGGCGACGAGGCGGCGATTCTGCGCTCGCTCTCCAAGCTCGCCCGGCTTCTTCCGCCCGATACCGTTTGCCTAACCGGCCATGGCGATTCGACCACCATGGCACGCGAGCTCATGCAGAACCCTTTCATGCAGGTGTAGCTTTATAGTCAGCTTCTAAAGCACGAGAAGCGTCCAAACGTCAAGCTATTTTTCCCCAACGGGTCAATTTCGTAGGGCAAACGGTCAAAAAAGTCTGTTTGGACGATATTCGTGAACAAACGAACGTTTATGCTCGGGTGCGCCGTGGTAAAATCAGAGGCGTTATCGGAGCAACCTTACAGGAGGTTTCTTTTATGCTCGTCAACGCAGCAGACATGCTCAAGAAGGCCGAGGCCGGCAAGTACGCTCTCGGTGCCTTCAACACCAACAACCTCGAGTGGACCCTGGCTATTCTCCAGGCCGCCGAGGAGGCCAAGTCTCCGCTGATCCTTCAGTGCACCGCTGGTGCCGCTAAGTGGATGGGCGGTTTCAAGGTCTGCGCCGACATGGTCAAGGCTGCCGTCGAGGCCACGGGCGTTACCGTTCCCGTCGCCCTTCACCTCGATCACGGTTCTTACGAGGACTGCTTCAAGTGCATCGAGGCCGGCTTCACGTCCATCATGTATGACGGCTCTCACGAGGAGACCTTCCAGCTTAACCTCGACCGCACCAAGGAGCTCGTTGAGCTTGCCCACTCCAAGGGCATGTCCATCGAGGCCGAGGTCGGCGGCATCGGCGGCACCGAGGACGGCGTGACCTCCAACGGCGAGCTCGCTGACCCCGCTGAGTGCAAGCAGATTGCTGACCTGGGCGTCGACTTCCTCGCCTGCGGCATCGGCAACATCCACGGCGTGTATCCCGCCGACTGGGCTGGCCTTTCCTTCGAGCGTCTGGGCGAGATCAAGGCTCAGACCGGCGACCTGCCCCTCGTTCTGCACGGTGGTACCGGCATCCCCGAGGATCAGATCAAGAAGGCCATCTCCCTGGGCATCTCCAAGATCAACGTCAACACCGACCTGCAGCTCGTCTTCGCCAAGGGCGTCCGCGAGTACATCGAGGCTGGCAAGGATCAGCAGGGCAAGGGCTTTGACCCCCGCAAGCTCCTCAAGCCTGGTCGCGACAACATCGTTGCCCGCACCAAGGAGCTCATGGAGGAGTTTGGCTCCGTCAACAAGGCGTAAGTAGCGGTTTAACTTCCCGTCGGAGGCCCCGTTTCCCCTACGCTGTTTCCCTCGCGCTCACCTGGCTTTGCCAGAAGTCGCGCGACGGAATCAGCTCCGGGGAAACGGGGCCTCCTTTGTTAACTCGCTACTGGGTTACTGGGCTGAATAAATTGCCCTGGCTTCGCCAGAAGTCGCGCCAAGGAAACAGTTCCGGGGGACGGGGCTTCCTTTGTTTAACGCCGCAGGGTTACAAGTCTGAATTCATTTTTATAGGTACCGTTTATCGGCGTTGAGAGCTCCTTTGTTGGGGGCTTTCTTTTTTATCTCGGTACAATGGGGGTTGTCTATCGTTCGACGCGGGAGTGGTTATGGCTGTTGTTGATGTTTTGCCTTCGGATGGGAAGGTTATTGACGAAGGTCCTGTTGGTTGCTCTGTTGATGTTTGCTGTGATGACTTTCGTCATCTCGATATTGGACTGCCGCCTGAGATTCTTCGTCTTAAGGATGCCGGGTATTTGACGCAGGCTGTTGCTGCCTGCGATCGCCTTCTGGAGCAGAGTCCTGAGCCTTCGCTGGCTGCTTGTATTCGTGCCGAGCGGTATCGCATGCTCGAGACGCCGCTTCATTTTTCGGTGTCGCGCGATCAGGCTATTGCGATGATTCGCGAGGAGTGGCCAAAGTTTACCGAAGAGCAGTTTGATGACCTGATTAATCGTAAGCGTATTGACTGGCGCTTTATCGATGGCGAGCTGTTCGTTCTCGACAACTTCCTCGATTCGCTTCGCGTGTACCCTAAGGAGGTTCCGGGCCTGCGTCCCGATTCTACGGACGGCATTGCGCTGCGTAACCAGATGCTCAGGGAGATGGAGTCGCAAAACGGGTTGACTCGCGTCATCACGCTTAAGGCATCCGTGTCTGTCCCCGGGGCTCTGGAGGGAGAGGCCGTTCGCGCGTGGCTTCCCGTTGCCGCCGCCTGTCGTCAACAGTCTCAAATCGAGGTTCTCGATATGACGTCGGAGGGTACCGTTGCCTCTGAAAACGTTTCGGCTCGTACTGCCTCTTGGATATCTTCGACTGAACATTCATTCTCGGTGACCTATCGCTATCACATCGATGCTGCCTATTGCGATATCTATGGTGGCGCGCTCCCATCGCATGCGTGCATGGACACGCCGCTGCCCGAGGACACTTCCGAGGACCGTCCGCATATTGCGTTTACGCCGTATCTGCGACAGTTGACGGAGCGTGTCATTGACGGGCTCGAGGATCCGCTCGATCGCGCTCGTGCAATCTATGATTACCTGACACAGCATATCGACTATCGCTATCAGCCACCGTACCTGCTTTTGGAATCTATTGCCGACGACTGTGCACACTCGCTCCGCGGCGATTGCGGCGTTATGGCGCTCACGTTTATCACCATGTGCCGCATTGCGGGCGTTCCTGCCCGTTGGCAGAGCGGCCTGTATGTTGCTCCCGATTCGGTGGGGCCGCACGATTGGGCTGAGTTCTATACGCCACAGACCGGTTGGCTTAACGCCGACGTATCGTTTGGTTCCTCGGCACGCAGGATGGGGGAGGAATGGCGTCGTCGTCACTACTTTGGCAATCTCGACCCGTGGCGTATGGTGGCCAACAACCGATTCCAGGCTGAATTTGTGCCTGCTTTCGATGGTATGCGCGAGGATCCCTATGACAACCAGATGGGCGAGGCCTCGGTTGACGGACGTGGATGTCGTAAGCGGGAGATGTTGCGCAAGGTTGAGCTTATCGAAATGCTCGAAGTTCCATTTTCGGACTAATCAACAGAAAGCTGTGATAAACTAACTCACGCATTACGTGCCCGAGTGGCGGAATTGGCAGACGCAGTGGACTCAAAATCCACCGTTGGCAACAACGTGCGAGTTCGAGTCTCGCCTCGGGCACCATACATGCAAGTGAGCGTTCAAGGGGGTCAAGACCCCCTTTTTCGTGCCGAACTCGCGTGAGCGCGCGGAGCGTTAAGCAAATAGGCCCGTGGCCTGTTTGTAGCGGAGCGTGGCGAGGGCGCCATGCGCCCGAAGCCCGGGGCTTCGCGAAGCGAAGGCCCTTCGAGTCTCGCCTCGGGCACCATACATGCACCTGCGCTTCAAGGGGGTCAAGGCCCCCTTTTTCGTGTACGTAATGTGATAACGCGCGGCACGTGTTATTATTCGCAAGGCGTTGTTCCCGCAATGCCCTAAAGAGGAACCCGAGGGTTCCCACCTTTTGGCGCCAATGAGCAGCTGACTGGTCATACAACTTAGATTCCCTTCCTCATACCGAGGATGTCTATGTGTACGACCTGGTTGCAAAGAAGCGCCGGGTTATTTTTTTTATGAATGGAGGTAGGGAAAATAGCTAAGTCTGATGACACCCGCATCAACGACGAGATCACTGCATCTTCGTGCCGTTTGATTGGCGTCGATGGCTCTCAGCTCGGCCTGTTCGCCATCCGCGATGCCCAGCGCGTCGCCGACGATCAGGGTCTCGACCTGGTCGAGATCGCTCCCAACGCGGAGCCGCCGGTCTGCAAGGTCATGGACTACGGTAAGTTCAAGTACCAGCAGGCCATGAAGGCCAAGGCCGCTCGTAAGAACCAGTCCAAGGTCGAGGTCAAGGAAATGAAGTTCCGACCCAAGATCGACGTTGGCGACTACGAGACCAAGAAGGGCCACGTTCTGCGTTTCCTCAAGAAGGGCGCACGCGTTAAGATCACCATCATGTTCCGCGGCCGTGAGATGGCTCACCCGGAGCAGGGTCTTAACGTTCTCGAGCGTCTCGCCGAGGATCTCAAGCCTTACGCTACGGTCGAGTCCAAGCCTAAGATGGAAGGCCGTAACATGCTTATGCTGCTCGCCCCGATTAAGGGCGCCTTCGATGAGGATAAAGCGGCAAGCGATACCAAGTAACTAGTGTTCTGTAACCGATTAAGGAGTATTTCATGCCTAAGATGAAGTCCCACAGCGGCACCAAGAAGCGTTTCCGCAAGACTGGTACCGGCAAGCTTATGCGCGCCAAGGCTTTCAAGAGCCACATCCTGAGCAAGAAGTCCACCAAGCGTAAGCGTGGCTTCCGTCAGGAGACCGAGATCGCCGCTGCCGACCGCAAGGTCATCAAGTCGCGTCTCGCCTAAGTTCGCGTTCCCGTTTTTCGTTTTACCGTCTAGGAGTTGATAGAACATGGCACGTATTAAGCGCGCTGTTGCCGCCAAGAAGAAGCGCCGTACCGTTATGCACCGTGCGAAGGGTTACTACGGTGCCGCTTCGCGTACTTACAAGCATGCTAAAGAGCAGGTCCAGCACTCCCTGCAGTATCAGTATCGTGATCGCCGCAACAAGAAGCGCGAGATCCGCTCTCTCTGGATCACCCGTATCAACGCTGCTGCTCGCCTGAACGACATCTCTTACTCTCAGTTCATGCACGGCCTGAAGGTTGCTGGCATTGAGCTCGACCGCAAGGTCCTGGCCCAGATGGCTTATGAGGACATCGAGTCCTTCAACGAGCTGGCTGCCATTGCCAAGAAGGCTCTCGAGGCCTAATAGATTCTGTTGAATCGCTAGGGGAGTGTCGCACTGTGCGCGGCACTCCATCTTTTTTATCGAAAGCGCTGGTTTATATAGCAAAAGCGCGGGTAGATAGACACTTACAGGTGACCGATCTTTATATATCTCTTAACCGAAGGGTCATCATCTGATACGCGCAGTATTTCTGCACCAGCCTTTCTATTACTTATATAGGAAGCGATAAGTTGTGTAGGACTTGTGAAGAGTGGAATTGACGTCCCACATCGCTTCGCGGTCTGGCAATATATCTCCTTGCCGCGCGGCCCGGTCGGACCGGGAACCAGCGCAGGCGTGCACCTTGAGAACCGGATACTGCGAGGATGGACACTTCCGAGTGTCGCATCCGGGCAGACATCGAACCATTTGAAATGGTCTAACTTGGATTTGTTTTTCGCAAGGCCGCCGAGAGGCGGCCCCGAGAAATTCCTTTTCCTATCAAATAGAACCATATGAATCGAACGGAACCGATCAGCGATGGACTGAGAGGACCGGACGGGCTCGAAGCCCAAATATTTTGGACGGAGAGTTCGATCCTGGCTCAGGATGAACGCTGGCGGCGCGCCTAACACATGCAAGTCGAACGGCACCTGCCCTCGGGCAGAAGCGAGTGGCGAACGGCTGAGTAACACGTGGAGAACCTGCCCCCTCCCCCGGGATAGCCGCCCGAAAGGACGGGTAATACCGGATACCCCGGGGTGCCGCATGGCACCCCGGCTAAAGCCCCGACGGGAGGGGATGGCTCCGCGGCCCATCAGGTAGACGGCGGGGTGACGGCCCACCGTGCCGACAACGGGTAGCCGGGTTGAGAGACCGACCGGCCAGATTGGGACTGAGACACGGCCCAGACTCCTACGGGAGGCAGCAGTGGGGAATCTTGCGCAATGGGGGGAACCCTGACGCAGCGACGCCGCGTGCGGGACGGAGGCCTTCGGGTCGTAAACCGCTTTCAGCAGGGAAGAGTCAAGACTGTACCTGCAGAAGAAGCCCCGGCTAACTACGTGCCAGCAGCCGCGGTAATACGTAGGGGGCGAGCGTTATCCGGATTCATTGGGCGTAAAGCGCGCGTAGGCGGCCCGGCAGGCCGGGGGTCGAAGCGGGGGGCTCAACCCCCCGAAGCCCCCGGAACCTCCGCGGCTTGGGTCCGGTAGGGGAGGGTGGAACACCCGGTGTAGCGGTGGAATGCGCAGATATCGGGTGGAACACCGGTGGCGAAGGCGGCCCTCTGGGCCGAGACCGACGCTGAGGCGCGAAAGCTGGGGGAGCGAACAGGATTAGATACCCTGGTAGTCCCAGCCGTAAACGATGGACGCTAGGTGTGGGGGGACGATCCCCCCGTGCCGCAGCCAACGCATTAAGCGTCCCGCCTGGGGAGTACGGCCGCAAGGCTAAAACTCAAAGGAATTGACGGGGGCCCGCACAAGCAGCGGAGCATGTGGCTTAATTCGAAGCAACGCGAAGAACCTTACCAGGGCTTGACATATGGGTGAAGCGGGGGAGACCCCGTGGCCGAGAGGAGCCCATACAGGTGGTGCATGGCTGTCGTCAGCTCGTGTCGTGAGATGTTGGGTTAAGTCCCGCAACGAGCGCAACCCCCGCCGCGTGTTGCCATCGGGTGATGCCGGGAACCCACGCGGGACCGCCGCCGTCAAGGCGGAGGAGGGCGGGGACGACGTCAAGTCATCATGCCCCTTATGCCCTGGGCTGCACACGTGCTACAATGGCCGGTACAGAGGGATGCCACCCCGCGAGGGGGAGCGGATCCCGGAAAGCCGGCCCCAGTTCGGATTGGGGGCTGCAACCCGCCCCCATGAAGTCGGAGTTGCTAGTAATCGCGGATCAGCATGCCGCGGTGAATGCGTTCCCGGGCCTTGTACACACCGCCCGTCACACCACCCGAGTCGTCTGCACCCGAAGTCGCCGGCCCAACCTTTCGAGGGGGGAGGCGCCGAAGGTGTGGAGGGTGAGGGGGGTGAAGTCGTAACAAGGTAGCCGTACCGGAAGGTGCGGCTGGATCACCTCCTTTCTAGGGAGATACATTCTTAGAGAGAAAACACTTTAACTCGAATTGAGGGCAGGAGCCCGTCCGGTGGATGTCGCCTGGATGATTCCCCGCAGCACCCGGTCCCCGGGGTCGCACCCGCGTACCTTGAGAGCCGCATAGCGATAGGAGAGAGATGGAAGATCCAATTCTTCCAGACTCGATTCTTTTCTGCGATTAAATCAAGAATGATAGCAATCATTCATCCGATCCAAACAAGAAGAATTCACTTATATATGAGTGAGGAGCATCTGATCGCGAGCACAGTCAACTACTGTGCCGCGGTATGAGATACCCGAATTGCGACATACGAGCGCTATTCATGATATCGATTAATTAATTTTAGCGACACGTGGATATCCCGCGGGCCCGATGCGGTCCCGCAAGATACCACGGGCGCACGGCGGATGCCTTGGCACAGGGAGCCGATGAAGGACGCGGCAAGCTGCGATAATCCCCGGCGAGGAGCACACATCCTTCGACCCGGGGGTCTCCGAATGGGCGAACCCATGCACAGCAGTGTGCATATCCCCCCGCTGAACACATAGGCGGGGGGAGGACAACCCGGGGAACTGAAACATCTAAGTACCCGGAGGAGAGGAAATCAATCTCGAGACTCCCCGAGTAGCGGCGAGCGAAAGGGGACCGATGGCCAAACCGTCGAGCGGGCATACCCGGCAGGGGTTCCGCCGACGGGGTTGCAGGGCCGCGCATCCGGGGGCTGCCGCCCCCGGGCGCAGGTCCGGCTGGGGAGCGGAACGGCATGGGAGGGCCGGCCGCAGCGGGTGACAGCCCCGTACGCGAACCCAGACCGGACGGCGCGACGCGGTCCCTGAGTAGGGCCGGGCACGTGAAACCCGGTCCGAACCTGGGTGGACCACCATCCAAGCCTGAGTACTACCCTGTGACCGATAGCGCACCAGTACCGTGAGGGAAAGGTGAAAAGCACCCCGGGAGGGGAGTGAAACAGTACCTGAAACCGTGCGCCCACGAGCAGTCGGAGCACCTTTATGGTGTGACGGCGTGCCTTTTGTAGAATGAGCCAGCGAGTCGCTGGCGCGGGGCGAGGTTAACCGAAAGGGAGCCGGAGCGAAAGCGAGCCTTAACAGGGCGACTTGAGTCCCGCGCCGCGGACGCGAAGCCGGGTGAGCTATCCGTGGGCAGGCTGAAGCGGGGGTAAGACCCCGTGGAGGGCCGAACGCACGTCGGTTGAAAACGGCGGCGATGACCTGCGGATAGGGGTGAAAGGCCAATCAAACCCGGAGATATCTCGTTCTCCCCGAAATAGCTTTAGGGCTAGCGTCGCGCGTTCACCGCCGGAGGTAGAGCACCGGATGGACGAGGGGGCTTCGCCGCCTACCGAATCCAACCGAACTCCGAATGCCGGCGGCCCAGAGCGCGGCAGTCAGAGCATGTGGGCTAAGCTGTGTGCTCGAGAGGGAAACAGCCCGGACCGCCCGCTAAGGTCCCCAAGTTCCAGCCGAGTGGCAAAGGATGTGCGTCCGCCCAGACAACCAGGATGTTGGCTTAGAAGCAGCCATCCATTCAAAGAGTGCGTAACAGCTCACTGGTCGAGTGGACATGCGCCGACAATACACGGGGCTAAGCTGGACACCGAAGCGGCGGGATTTTAATTCATTAGAATCGGTAGGGGAGCTTCCCATGGGCGGAGAAGCCGGAGGGCGACCGACGGTGGAGCGCATGGGAGTGAGAATGCTGGCATGAGTAGCGAGAGACGAGAGAGTAACTCGTCCGCCGTGAACCCGAGGTTTCCTGGGCAAGGCTAATCCTCCCAGGGTCAGTCGGGGGCTAAGGCGAGGCCGGTAGGCGTAGCCGACGCGCAGCAGGCAGACATTCCTGCACCGCGCACGCGGCGCTACGACCGACGGGGCGACGGATGGGGGTGGCTCGGCGGGGTTCTGGACGTCCCCGTGATGGAGCGCGGCCCGCGGACCAGGGAAATCCGGTCCGCAGAAGGGCGAGGCTCCGGACGAAGCGACTGAGCGAAGCGAGTGAGCCCGAGGTCCCTAGAAAAACCCCTAGGCAGGCGCGTGCGCGCCCGTACCGCAAACCGACACAGGTGGGTGGGTAGAACATACCGAGGCGATCGGGTCAACCATGGTCAAGGAACTCGGCACAATGGCCCCGTAACTTCGGGAGAAGGGGTGCCCGCGCGTACGTGAGCCGGCTTGCCCGGGGAGCGGAGGCGGGCCGCAGTGGAGAGGCCCAAGCGACTGTTTACCAAAAACACAGGACTCTGCAGAAGCCGCAAGGCGACGTATAGGGTCTGACGCCTGCCCGGTGCCGGAAGGTCACGCGGAGGAGTTAGCGCATCGCGCGAAGCCCCGAAGCCAAGCCCCGGTAAACGGCGGCCGTAACTATAACGGTCCTAAGGTAGCGAAATTCCTTGTCGGGTAAGTTCCGACCTGCACGAAAGGCGCAACGACTTGGGCGCTGTCTCGACCATGGACCCGGTGAAATTGCACTGGTCGTGAAGATGCGACTTACCCGCGGAAGGACGGAAAGACCCCGTGAACCTTCACTGCAGCTTGGCATTGGCCGCTGGTCCCGCGTGTAGAGGATAGGCAGGAGGCACAGATCCGGAGGCGCCAGCCCCCGGGGAGCCGCCCTTGGAATACTGCCCTCGCGCGACCGGCGTCCTAACCCGAGGCCGTCAACCGGCTCGGGGACCGTGCCAGGCGGGCAGTTTGACTGGGGCGGTCGCCTCCTAAAGGGTAACGGAGGCGCGCGAAGGTCCGCTCGGGACGGTCGGCAACCGTCCTTTTGAATGCAAGAGTACAAGCGGGCTTGACTGCGAGGCCCACAAGCCGAGCAGGTGCGAAAGCAGGCTCTAGTGATCCGGCGGCCCCGAGTGGGTGGGCCGTCGCTCAACGGATAAAAGGTACTCCGGGGATAACAGGCTGATCTTGCCCAAGAGTCCACATCGACGGCAAGGTTTGGCACCTCGATGTCGGCTCATCGCATCCTGGGGCTGGAGCAGGTCCCAAGGGTACGGCTGTTCGCCGTTTAAAGCGGTACGCGAGCTGGGTTCAGAACGTCGTGAGACAGTTCGGTCCCTATCCTCCGTGGGCGCAGGAGAATCGATGGAGGCTGCCCCCAGTACGAGAGGACCGGGGTGGACGCACCTCCGGTGAACCGGTTGTCGACCAACGGCACGGCCGGGTAGCCGCGTGCGGCGCGGATAACCGCTGAAGGCATCTAAGCGGGAAGCCGTTCCAGGGATTAGTTCTCCTTCCGGTAAGGGCCCAGGTAGACTACCTGGTCGATAGACGGCAGGTGCAAGGACGGCGACGTCCTCAGCCGAGCCGCACTAATCGCCCGAGCTCTTCCGGAACCGCACCTCGCGGCCCGCGGGACTGAGCGCTCATGCGCGGTCCGGGCACGAGGATGCCCCCGAGTCAGACCTTTCCTATGCGCCATGCGGCCCCCAGGGCACGTGAGTGAGACACCGGACACCGAAGATACGGTGGGCGCCGCCCACCGGTCAGCGGCCAGAGCATGGGGGGCACGCCCGGTCCCGTTCCGAACCCGGAAGCTAAGCCCCATCGCGCCGAGAGTACTGCGGGGTCAGCCCGTGGGAGGCCAGGGCGCCGCTGACCGGTGGACGGCACCGAGCCGTCGATCGACTTGAAGAAGGGGGAGGCCTCGCGGCCTCCCCCTTTTTTTGCGTTTAATAGAGAGTTGTAATACAAGAACTCGCCTTCGTTTAGCTTGTCTTACTGTTTGGCTGTATTTTGAGTCCTTCGTTTGTATTTGCGCGATAATAACTCCCATTGGCGTTAGGGAGGACTTGATGTTTACCGTTTTTGTCTTAGGCAATATTGCTTCGGGTAAATCGACTGCCTGCCGCTATCTCGAATCTCATGGCGCCATGCTTATCGATCTGGATGAGCTTGCCAAATCGCTGTATGTGCCAGGCTCCGATATCGTCAACGCCCTCGCGGAAGAATTCGGTTGGGACATTCTGGACGGGGAGGGCGGCATTCGCCGCAATGTCCTCGCTGCTCGAGCTTTCGCCTCTCCTGATACAGTTGCGCGGCTCAATGGCATCGTTCATCCGGTTCTCATCGAACAGCTGTCACTGAGGATTCTTGATCCGGTTTGCTGCACGGTTTCGTCCCCCCGTTATCCCTTTGCGGTTGTCGAGGTTTCTGCCCCGACTGGTTTTGAGGATGCTTTTGGCCTGGCTGATGAAATTCTGGTTATCAGCGCTCCTTTAGCAGTTCGTCGCGAGCGTGCCATTCATCGTGGTATGGAGTCCTCTGATTTTGATGCGCGCTCTGCATGCCAACCTGATGAGGCTTCGCTTTGTAATCTCGCTACGACGGTAATCGATAATGCGGCTGGCGATAACTCGCTCTATGAACAACTGGACGCATGGCTTGCGCGCCATGGCTTCGGGGATGTAGCGGATAAGGAGGAGGCCGATGCCTAAGACACGTTTCTTTACGTGGTATCGCTTGGCGCCACTTGCCGTTATGCTCGTCTTCGGTCTTATTTCGCTCGTCTACTCGTATGCCCCTGCCGTCTTCTTTAAGCCTTTGTATCCAATTGACTACGAGGCGTACGTAAAGCAATCGAGCATTTCGCACAATCTTGATCCGTATCTGGTGTGTGCTGTCATAAAGTCGGAATCGAATTGGGATTCCAAGGCTGAGTCGAATCAAGGCGCTCAGGGATTGATGCAGCTGATGCCCGAGACTGCCCAGGATATGATTGCTAAGGGTCTTGTCGATGGTAGCGAGTATTCAGCCGACAACCTTAACGATCCCGCTACGAACATCGAGTTTGGCTGTGCGTATCTTTCGTATCTTCTAACGTATTTTAACGGGTCGACTGACAGTGCCATTGCCGCCTATAACGCCGGCATGGGCAATGTCGACGGATGGGCGCAGCAGAGCACTTCGCTTCATAATGCAATCACTTTTCCCGAGACGCAGGCGTATCTGATTCGTGTCAATAATGCCTGGGTTCGCTACAAGACCCTCTATCCCGATCGGTTCGTATAGGACTATGCCTGCCGCCTGCGTATACTGCAGATATATGAGTTAGGAGTATCCATGGCGGAATTTGAAGTTGAGCGTGTTGGAGGAGAGCTTAAACGTTTTGGCGTTGAGGGCTCTGAGGTACCGTTTAAGGTCGTGTCTCCATACGAGCCCGCTGGCTCCCAGCCTAAGGCCATTGAGTCGCTTGTGCAGGGCGTGAGGGACGGAGATCGCTATCAGGTTTTGCTGGGCGTGACTGGTTCGGGCAAGACCTTCACGATGGCTAAGACTATTGAGGCCCTGGGGAAGCCGACGCTGGTTATGGCTCCCAATAAAACGCTTGCCGCTCAGCTTGCGAGCGAGCTCAAGGAATTCTTCCCTGACAACGCCGTGGTCTATTTTGTGTCGTACTACGATTACTATCAACCCGAAGCGTATGTGCCGCAAAGCGATACGTATATCGAGAAGGATTCCTCGATTAACGAAGAAGTTGAGATGCTGCGACATCAGGCGACCGCATCGCTGCTATCTCGACGCGATGTGATCGTCGTCGCATCGGTCTCGTGTATCTATGGCATTGGCTCTCCCGAGGACTATGCGGGCCTAGCTCCGAACGTCGACAAGAAGGTGCCGCTCGAGCGCGATGACTTTATCCATGCGCTTATCGATATCCAGTACGATCGCAATGACTATGATTTGGCACGTGGCACCTTCCGCGTGCGCGGCGATGTCGTCGACGTGTATCCACCCTATGCCGAGCATCCGTTGCGGTTTGAGTTCTTTGGCGACGAGGTTGAGCTGATTGCCGAGATCGACGAGGTCACCGGCGAGATGCTACGTGAGTACGAGGCCATTCCCGTGTGGCCGGCATCGCACTACGTGACTGAGAAGCCTAAGGTCAAAGCGGCTCTGAAATCAATCAGTGAAGAGTGCGAGAAGCGTGTGGCCGAGCTCAAGGCGACTGATAAGCTGCTCGAGGCGCAGCGTCTGCAGCAGCGCACCGACTATGATCTCGAGATGCTCGAGACCATGGGTTTCTGTAACGGTATCGAGAACTACTCGCGTCATCTGGACGGCCGAAAACCGGGCGAGCCGCCGTTTACCCTGATCGATTACTTTCCTAAGGATATGCTCTGCATCATCGACGAGAGCCATGTAACGGTGCCGCAGATCCGCGGCATGCACGAAGGCGACCGCTCGCGTAAGGTGACGCTGGTTGAGCATGGTTTTCGTCTGCCTTCGGCACTCGATAACCGCCCGCTTCGTTTCGATGAGTTTGAGGCGAGGATTCCCCAGTTCATCTACGTTTCGGCCACGCCGGGCGACTATGAGCTGCGGGTTAGCCAGAACGACGTTGAGCAGATTATTCGTCCGACCGGTCTGCTCGACCCCAAGATCGATGTGCGTCCGGTTCGTGGGCAGATTGACGATCTTGAGGACGAGATTCGCGAGCGCGTTGCCCGCAAGGAGCGCGTGCTGGTGACCACGCTCACCAAGCGCATGGCCGAGGACCTGACCGACCATCTGCTTGATGCCGGCATTAAGGTCAATTACATGCACTCCGATACAGCGACGATGGACCGCGTCGAGATCCTGCGAACGCTGCGCGAGGGAAAGATTGATGTTCTCGTTGGCATCAACCTGCTTCGCGAGGGTCTAGACCTTCCCGAGGTCTCGCTGGTGGCAATTCTCGACGCCGACAAGGAAGGCTTCTTGCGCAACCGCCGTTCGCTGATTCAGACGATTGGCCGTGCGGCCCGCAATGCCGACGGCGAGGTCATCATGTATGCAGACGTTGTGACCGATTCGATGAAAGAAGCCATCGAGGAGACACAGCGCCGTCGCGAGATTCAGATGGCATATAACGAAGAGCATGGCATTGTGCCCAAGACGGTCCGCAAGGCCATTAACGACATTTCGAGCTTTATTGCCGAGGCCGAAAAGACTGTGGGTTCGAAGGGGCGCTCGAGAGGCGATTCGCTGGGTCACGGTGCGTTCTATACACCCGACGAAAACGGCGAGGGCGCCGCGCCGGAGACGGCGGCACCCGAGCAGACGCTTGCCGAGCAGCTAGAAGGGCTACCGCATGACGAGCTCGTGCGGATCGTCGAGACCATGGAGGAAGACATGCGTAACGCTTCCGCCGCCATGGACTTTGAGGAGGCGGCGCGTCTGCGCGATGCCGTCGTTCAGATTCGGGCGATGCTTGAGGGCGCATCTGAGGACGAAACGATCGAGCGTTTGCGTTCGCAGGCTCGCAAGGGCTCTACCTTTGCTTCGGGCAGAAAACGCCAGGGTGCACGATTCAGGAAGTAGTGAACGGGCCCCGAGTTCCCTGTGGAGCTCGGGGCCCGTGTCGTTCGGACGCGAGAGTTCGTGCACTAGAGGTCTGCTATCAGCGCCTCAGCGCAACGGATGCCGTCGGTGGCGGCACTCATGATGCCGCCGGCATATCCGGCACCCTCGCCGCAAGGGTAAAGGCCCGGGTTCGACACGGCGTGGCATGTTCGATCGCGGATGACCGTAACCGGGGAGCTCGAACGCGTCTCCACGCCAGTGAGGACCGCATCGGGGCGGTCATAGCCACGCAGTTTCTTACCGAGCAGGGGAATTCCCAAACGGAGCGATTCGACGATATGCTGCGGGAGGGCATCGTCGATCGCCGTCCAGGTCACGCCAAGTGGATAGGTTGGTTTTACCTTTCCGGGCGCCGTGCTGGCGCGCCCCGCAAGGAAATCTCCGACGAGCTGTGCCGGCGCGTTCCAGTTGGAGCCACCCAGGCGATAGGCGGCTCGCTCGCAGACGCGCTGGAGCTCAATGCCTGCGAGCGGATCATCGCCGGGAAGATCGTCAGGTGTGACGTTAACGAGTAGGGCGGCATTTGCGTTGCGTCCGTTGCGAGCATTGAGGCTGGCGCCGTTGACGCACAGATGGCTCTGCTCGGAAGAAGCCGCGACAACCTGTCCGCCGGGGCACATACAAAACGAGAACACGCTGCGGCCGTTGGGGAGATGGGCGACAAGCTTATAGGGGGCTGCTCCGAGTGCCGGGTGTCCCGCCGAAGGGCCATATTGGGCACGGTCAATGTCGCGCTGTGGATGCTCGATGCGCACGCCCATGGCAAAGGTCTTTTGCGCGAGGGCAACGTCATGTTCTTTGAGAAGCTCGAATACGTCGCGGGCGGAATGGCCGCAGGCGAGAATGAGGTGCTTTGTGGCGATTGTCTCGCTTGTGGTTTCTTGGGGCGGTTGGACATCGACGCCGGTGATGGCGCCAGATCCATCGGTTTGAATATCGACGAGCTTTGTTCGATAGCGGACGGTTCCACCGAGCTGCTCGATGCGCTGAGAAATGTTGGTGACGACGGTGGGGAGGATGTCGGATCCAATGTGCGGCTTGGCGTCCCACAGGATGTCGCGAGGTGAGCCCGCTTCGACGAAGGTCTCAAGAATCAGTCGATGGGCAGGATTCTTGGTTCCCGTGTTGAGCTTGCCGTCCGAGAAGGTCCCTGCGCCGCCCAGGCCAAATTGGATATTGCTTTCGGGATCGAGGATACGCTCCTTAAGAAAGAGATCAATCGCTTGCGAGCGGCGAAGTGCGGGGTCGCCGCGCTCGATGAGCAGGGGTTTAAGGCCCGCTTCGGCAAGGGTCAGGGCGGCGAAGAGACCGGCGCAACCGGCGCCGACAACGACGGGACGCCCCTTGGGTGCATTCGGGACAGGGTTGGGGAATGAAGGAGCCTCGCCGTCTACCATGCGGATGCGCGAGCGGTCGCGCTCGGCGACGCGGTCGACCACCTCCTGCTCGAGTCGGGAGCTTGTCAGCTCGACTCGAAAGCTCAAAAAAAAATGGACATCTCGCTTTTTACGGGCGTCGATTGACTTGCGATGGAGCTCAAT
Organism: Collinsella aerofaciens; assembly: GCF_963360655.1. Taxonomy (NCBI): domain Bacteria; kingdom Bacillati; phylum Actinomycetota; class Coriobacteriia; order Coriobacteriales; family Coriobacteriaceae; genus Collinsella; species Collinsella aerofaciens. Next base: position 493,973 of record NZ_OY725712.1, on the reverse strand, counting down.
GGCTTTAATCTGGGAATCCTCGCATCGCAGGGTTCGTTTGACGGCGCGTCTACCAATAGCAAGGCAGGCGGCTTCGTCGCCGGCCTCATCGAGTGACGCGTGGACTTGGGTGATTTCGATCATCGAGGTCTCCTTAGATGCAAGAAAGAGGCCGCCCGGTGTCCCAGACGGCCCGAATGCGTTTTGATTATAGACTGCGCGGCTATAGGCTGCTTGCAGCGCGAATACCCGAGATCCAAGCCCATGCAAGGTTGAAACCGCCGCAATCGGCATCGATGTCGAGCGCCTCGCCACAGATGTAAAGTGGGGCGTCTGCCGCGTTGCTCACGCAGAGGTTGGGAGCTGAGACGCTCTCGATGGGCACGCCGCCGCGCGTGACCTGGGCCGAACGCTCCTCTGTCGTTCCCTCGACGAGCATCTTAAAGTGCTTGAGGATTGAGACCAGATGGATGACGTCGTGCGACCCGGGGTGGCACTGTTCGAATGCGGTGCAGACAACGTGAGAGAGCTGCGGGGCGAGCATGCCGTCGAGCCAGCGGGGGTCGCGGGGTGAAAAGCTTCCGAGCAACGCAACTCGCTGGCTGAGCATATCGAGCAACTCGTCTTTGGAGAGGTCGGGGAAAACGTCGAGCAGAATCGTGTCGCCGCGCTGGACGCGACGGGAGAGGTTAAAGGCGGCAACGCCCGAGATGCCAAAGGTTCGGAAGAGCGCTTCTCCGTCTTCGCACCAGAGCTCCTCGTGATTGCGGGTGAGCGTCAAACGGGCGCGGACGCGCAGGCCATCCAGCGTCTTGAGCGCAGTCTGGTCGCCGAAGACCGATGCCGACACGGGGCAGAGGACGGGGCGCTGCGGTGTGAGGGAAAGATTGAACGTCTTCGCGATGTCGGCGGGGCTGCCGCCCGTAGCGATAATTACGGCCTTTGCCTGCAGCGTCTCGTTCTTGCGAGGGGTGTCGGCGAGCGCCTTCCGAAGTGAGCGGACCTCCGTTTTTCGGTCGTCGTGCTTTTTTGCCTTGAGTGCTCGCGCAGGACGGTCTATTTGGAGTGTCCAGCCCTCGGGGGCTTTGAATGCCGAGGCAACGTTTGCTCCACAGATCAAGGTGATACCCAGGTGATTGCAAGCGTTGAGAAGCGCATCGCGCACCGATTCGGCACGAAGGGAGCGCGGATACAGCCGGCCCTCCTCGGAGGTCGTCATGATGCCCAGCGAGGAGAAGAAACTGCCGAGTTCTTGCTCAGGCTGGCGACCCATGACGGATTCGACGAATGCGGGGCGGTTGTACCGCTGGAAATCAATTGATTCGTTGGAAAGGTTGCAGCGGCCGTTGCCGGTCGCAAGGAGTTTAAGGCCGCAGGCAACATCGCGCTCAACGATGCAGACGCTTTTGCCTGTGCGTGCGGCCGTAATGGCGGCGGCGAGACCCGAGGCCCCGCCGCCGATTACCAAGACGTCATAGGAGGCGTTTGTGTTCACTTAGGCCTCGGCGGTCTCGTGCGGGGCAATGGCCTCGACAGCGGAGACGGCTTGGGGCAGCATACCGTCGGGCAGTGCGGTCTCAACCTCGCCCTTGTCGCAAGCCTCGGCGAGTGCCGGATTGATGGGAAGCTGCCCTAGGATCTCGAGGTTGTAACGCTCGGCGACCTCGGGGAGCTTGCTCTTGCCAAAGACCTCGATCTTCTTGCCGCAATCGGGGCACTCGATATAGCTCATGTTTTCGACGATTCCCAGAATGGGGACGTTCATCTTCTCGGCCATGTTGACCGCCTTGGCGACGATCATCGAGACCAGATCCTGCGGGCTCGTGACGATGACGATGCCATCGACGGGCAGCGACTGGAAGACGGTGAGGGCGACGTCGCCCGTTCCCGGAGGCATGTCGACCATCAGGTAGTCGATGGGGCCCCATGAGGTTTCGCTCCAGAACTGCCTGATGGCACCCGCGATAACCGGACCGCGCCAGAGGACGGGGTCGGTTTCGTTTTGGAGCAGCAGGTTAGAGCTCATAATCTTGACGCCGTGCTCGGAGATTTCGGGCAGCATAAGGTTGCCGAGGGCGTGGACGTGACGTCCGCTCATGCCGAACATCTTAGGGATAGAGGGGCCGGTAATATCGGCATCGAGGACGCCGACCTTGTGACCGTGGCGGGAAAGCTCCGTGGCGATGGCGCCGGTGACGAATGACTTGCCGACGCCGCCCTTACCGGAAAGCACGGCGATAACGCGCTTGACTTCGGACAGCGTATTCTCCTCAAATTGCGACGGCGACGTTTGCCCGCCGGCTGCCTGTGCGTGCTCGCAACCCATGTTTGACTCCTTTGTATATGTTGGGGCCGGAGCCCCGCGGTGTGACACGAGCGTCATTGTACCCTCGTTTGCGAGCGGGAGTCATTCATGATGCGTGGCAGGCGATCGGCGGTATTCGAAAGTACGGACCGAGCGTGCGGTCTGCGGCGTCAGACAGCGCAAAAGGTCTGCGAATCTTGTATCACGAACATCTGTGCGCGTCGAGTGCGCTAAACTCATCGTCAGTGTGATTTGAAGTTGTAGGAGGCAAGGAGCTTCCATGTCTGATTCTTCTATCGTTATTCGCGGCGCGCGCGAGCATAACCTGCGCGATATCGATGTTTCCATTCCGCGTGACCAGCTCGTGGTCATAACCGGTCTTTCCGGATCGGGCAAGAGCTCACTGGCGTTCGATACCATCTATGCCGAGGGCCAGCGCCGTTATGTCGAGAGCCTTTCGAGCTATGCGCGTCAGTTTTTGGGCCAGATGGACAAGCCCGATCTGGACTCGATTGACGGCCTGTCGCCGGCTGTGTCGATCGATCAGAAGACGACGTCCAAAAACCCACGCTCGACGGTGGGCACCGTAACCGAGATTTACGACTATCTGCGTCTGCTGTTTGCTCGCGTGGGAACGCCGCACTGTCCTGAGTGCGGTCGTGTCATTGAGCGTCAGACGACCGATCAGGTCGCCGATAAGGTGCTGGCGGCGGGGGAGGGCCGTCGCGCGTTTGTGTTGGCGCCGGTGGTTCGTGGACGCAAGGGCGAATATGCCAAGCTGTTTGAGGACCTGCGTGCGGAGGGCTTTAGCCGTGTGCGCGTCGACGGCGAGGTGCGCTCGCTTGACGACCCTATCGACCTGGACAAGAAGTTCAAACACGACATTGAGGTCGTGGTCGACCGTATCGTGATTCGAGAGAACTCCCTGGGTCGCATTGCCGAGTCCGTTGAGCAGGCGACGGCACTGGCGCACGGTAACGTGAACGTGTATATGCTGCCCGACCGCGACGCTCCCGAGGGAACCGAGGGCGAGCTGCTGGAGTATTCGCTGGCACTGGCGTGCCCGGAACATGGGCATTCCATCGACGACCTGCAGCCGCGCGATTTCTCGTTCAACGCGCCCTATGGTGCATGTCCCGAGTGCGATGGCCTGGGCTTTAAAAAGACGGTCGATGCCGAGGCGCTGATTGAAGACCCCTCAAAGTCGATTGCCGATGGAGTCTTTGGCAGCCTGTTCGGCAATTCCAACTATTATCCGCAGATTTTTGCTGCGGTCTGCAAACACTTTAAGGTGAGTGCCGATACGCCATGGGAGGACCTGCCCCCGCGGGTGCGTCGTGCGTTTTTGGATGGCATGGGCGACACGAAGATTTCGGTCGACTATCAAAAGCTCGATGGGCGTCGCAGCCAGTGGGACACTAAGTTCTCGGGCGTGCGCAACATCCTGTACGAGCGCTACAGCGAGACGACGAACGAGAACACCAGGGCTCGCTTGGAGAAATACATTCGCGAAGAGCCATGCTCGAGCTGTCACGGTGCTCGCCTGCGTCCCGAGATGCTTGCCGTCACCGTGGGCGGCAAGTCCATTTACGATGTCTGCTGCCTGTCGTGTCGCGAGTCGCTCGAGTTTTTTGAGGGCCTGGAGCTTACCGAGCGTCAGCAGTTTATCGGCGGGCGCATCGTCAAGGAAATCCTGGAGCGCCTGCGTTTTCTGGTCGATGTCGGACTCGACTATCTGACGCTCGATCGCGCCTCGGCGACGCTTTCCGGCGGTGAGGCCCAGCGCATTCGCCTGGCAACGCAGATCGGCGCCGGCCTCATGGGCGTTCTGTACATTCTGGACGAGCCGTCGATCGGTCTCCACCAACGCGATAACGAGCGCCTGATCAAGACGCTCGAGCGCTTGCGCGATATCGGTAATACCGTTATCGTCGTCGAGCACGACGAAGATACAATTCGCGCTGCCGACTACGTGGTCGATATGGGTCCCGGTGCGGGCGTTAACGGCGGACACGTGGTCGCTGCAGGAACGCCTGCCGATATCATGGCGTGCCCCGATTCCATGACGGGTGCTTATTTGACCGGCAAGCGGATGATCCGCGTGCCCGAAGAGCGCCGCAAGCCCGGCCGCGGCTGTCTTAAGATTACGGGCGCTCGCGCTAACAACCTCAAAAACGTTACCGCCAAGATTGAGTTCGGTACGCTTACGGTCGTTACCGGTGTTTCGGGATCGGGCAAGAGCTCCCTGGTCACCGATACGATTGCGCCCGCGCTTACGAATGCCATCCATCGTTCGACGCGTCCCGTGGGGCCGTACAAGAAGATTGAGGGCATTGAGTGCATCGATAAGGTAATCGATATCGACCAGTCACCGATCGGTCGCACGCCGCGTTCGAACCCTGCGACCTATATTGGCCTGTGGGATGATCTGCGTGCGCTGTTTGCAAGCACGCCGGAGTCGAAGGCGCGCGGCTACTCGCCGGGACGTTTCTCCTTTAACGTAAGCGGCGGTCGCTGCGAGGCGTGCAAAGGCGATGGCCAGATCAAGATCGAGATGCACTTCCTTCCCGATATCTATGTCCCCTGTGAGGTATGTGGCGGCAAGCGTTATAACCGCGAGACACTCGAGGTTACCTACCGCGGCAAGACAATCTCGGACGTGCTCGACATGAGTGTCACCGAAGCACTGGCTTTCTTTGGGAATATCCCGCAGATTAAGCGCAAACTGCAGACCCTATATGACGTGGGTCTGGGCTACGTGAGCTTGGGCCAGCCGGCAACGACGCTTTCGGGTGGCGAGGCGCAGCGCGTGAAGCTCGCCAAGGAGCTTCATCGCCGTCAGACAGGCAAGACGTTCTACATTTTGGACGAGCCCACAACCGGCCTTCATTTTGAGGATGTTCGCCAGCTGCTCGACGTGTTGCAACGCCTGGTCGATGCGGGCAACACAGTTCTGGTGATCGAGCACAACCTTGATGTCATCAAGGTTGCCGACCGCCTGATCGATATGGGTCCCGAGGGCGGCAATGGCGGCGGAACCGTCGTGGTCTCAGGCACGCCGGAGCAAGTCGCGGCATGTTCGCAGAGCTACACGGGCAAGTTCTTGGCGCCGTTGCTCAAGCGCGACCGTGAGCGTCAGGCGCAGCTCGACGCGCAGTAAAGAGACGTTGTAGTACCGACGCGCCACCGATTCCTCCTGATTCGGTGGCGCTTCTGTGTGTCGAGATGGCATATGCGACGGAATTGGCCCTATACTTAATCCTTGCGTCGCTCTGCGAGGGAAAGGATGTGCCATGGCAAAGGCTGTTAAGACGCCAAAAACCAATGCGATGCGCGAGCTGGAAAGCGCCGGCATCTCCTATGTTCTCCATACGTACGAAGACGATGGCGACGAATCGTCGGGGCTGGGCGTCGCGATTTCCGAGCAGCTTGGCGAGGAGCCCGGTCAGGGATTTAAGACCCTGGTCTGCACGACGCCGTCCAACGACCATGTCGTGTGCTGCATTCCCGTTGCCGACGAGCTCGACCTCAAGGCCGCCGCGCGCGCCGCAGGCGAAAAGTCGCTGACCATGATGCATGTCAAAGATTTGCTTGCCGCGACGGGGTATGTCCGCGGCGGTTGCAGCCCGGTCGGTATGAAAAAACGCTTCCGGACGCTGATCGATGAGACATGCGTCCTTTGGGATACCATTTTTATCTCGGGTGGCAAGCGCGGCTATCAGCTTGAGCTTGCTCCAGATGACTTAGTTGCATTTTGCGGGGCGACGGTTGCCCCGATCACGAGAGAGGACTGAGCGATGCCGCAGGAAGAATCAAAGCGCGGAGCTCACTTTGCAAAAGGGTCGGCTCCTCAGGCGCCCGCGCCCGAGGCCACTTCGTTCGATAACGAGATTCGAAACGCTTGGTCCGCTGCCGCTGACCCGGGCGAGACGGCCGTGTACTTGCGTGCCGCCGGTGCCGGCACGGCGCTTCCCCGTACGGTTCTTTCTTCGGCTCGTCCCGATGAGACGGCTGTCTTTTTGGCCGCCGCTCAATCGAGCGCCAGCGTGAAGCCGATCGCCTCCGAGGCTCCTCGTGCGCCGCGTCCCGATGAGACGGCGGTGTTTTTGATGGCAGCCCAGGGAAAGAGCACACCGCAGAGCGCTCCTGCCGCTCGTTCCGCCAAGCCCGCGGCTCATGATGATGGCGAACCGCTTCTTTCGGATGACGAATGGTCGCCGCTTGGTTCGACCGATCCCGTCGAGGGCGTGGCCATCGACGGTGATGACGACTGGGACCCTCTGTCGTTTTCTGCCCGAACCGTCGCCGCCAAAGAAGTTGACACGGTGTTTGGCGACCATGCCATATTCGATGATGATGCCGTATCCGGAAACAACATGCCGAACAGCGATGACGTCGCACCTGCTGATGACGCCGTTTTGGTTGACGATCCCTTTGCGATGACCGGCTCCTTTGCCGTCGTGGACGATTTACTGCAACAAGATGAGGTTCATGAGGACTCTCAGGACGACGTAGACGATATGGGTTCGTCGGACTACTCCACGGTTGGTCGTTCTGCTGGCCTCATGACCGTGCTGACCATCGTGTCGCGCGTCACCGGGTTTATCCGCACGTGGGCCATGGCGGCCGCCATCGGCATGTCGCTGCTCTCGTCCTCCTATCAGGTTGCCAACAGCCTGCCCAACATGCTCTACGAGCTCGTGATGGGCGGCATGCTCGTTACGGCGTTTTTGCCGGTGTATATGGGCGTGAGGCGCGAGCAGGGCCGCGAGGCATCGAACGAGTATGTCGGTAACTTGCTCGGTATTCTGCTTCTGCTACTGGGCGGTATCTCGCTGCTGGGCACCGTGTTTGCTCCCGGCTTTATTTGGACGCAGTCGTTCCTTTCGGGCGATGGCGGCAGCATGGATATCGCTGCGTTCATGTTCCGCTTTTTTGCTATCCAAATTCTGTTTTATGGCTTGGGTTCGGTGTTCTCGGGCGTTCTCAACGCACACCGCGACTACTTCTGGTCGACGTTTGCCCCGGTTCTCAACAATGTCATCGTCATCGCCAGCTTTATGGGTTTTGCTCCCGTGTCTGCACAATTTGGCGGGCAGGCCGGTATTATCTTGATCGCAGCTGGTACGACCCTCGGCGTCTTTGTCCAGATGGCCTGCCAGATTCCCGCGCTTGGCAAGCATGGCGTGCATCCTCATATCCATATCGACTTTAAGGATCCCGCGCTGCGACAGACGATCGCGCTTGGTATTCCGACGCTGCTCGCCACGGTGTGCATGTTTGTCTCGACCTCTATTACCAATGCCGCCGCGTTGGTGGTGCAGCCCGAGACCGGCCCTTCCGTCATCGCATATGCGCGCCTGTGGTACACGCTGCCCTATGCGCTGATCGCCGCCTCGCTTTCGACGGCACTCTATACCGAACTCTCTCACGATGCGCAGGAGAAGGATTACGACAGCGTCCGCACGGGCATTTCGCGCGGTGTCGCCCAGATGCTCTTTTTCCTGATTCCGTTTGCGATGTACCTGATCGTCTTCGCCCGTCCGCTCAACATGATCTACTGCGCCGGCAAGTTCGATGAATCCGGTGTGGCGCTGGTGTCGGAGTTCCTTATCTATCTGGCACTTTCCCTGCCGCTCTACGGCGTGGTCGTGCTGATGCAGAAGAGCTTCTCGGCCCTGCTCGATATGAAACCTTATAGCCGCTATTGCTTGTACTCCGCTATCGGTCAGGCCGGTTCGGTGCTGCTGTTTGGCGTGGTGCTGGGCTACGGTATGCCGGCAATTGCGCTTTCGTACGTCGTTGACTACGTGGTCTTGGTCGGATGCTCACTGTGGTGGCTGCGCCGTCGTCTGCATGGCCTTCAGGTCAAGTCTATCTTGCATGGCGGTTTCTTCGGCCTGTTGTTCGGTGGCTTGGGCGCTGCCGCGGGCGCCGGCGTCATGTGGACACTTGAGCACTTTGTCGGAATGCTTGGCAGCTCGATCCTCATTACCCTGGGCTACGTTTGTGTTGCAGGCGTCGTCTCGCTCGCTGTGACTTTTGGCCTTGCCTTTGTCTTTAAGATGCCCGAGGTCTCGGCGCTGCTTCGTCGCAAGTAGGTGCGCGTGGCAGGTCACGATAACATCCCAACGCTTGCCGAACAGGTTTCGCGCGTTCCCACGCAACCCGGCTGCTACCTTTGGAAAGATGCCAAGGGCGATGTCATCTATGTGGGCAAGGCAAAAAACTTGCGTGCCCGCATGCGTCAATACGTGACGCTGCAGGACGAGCGTCAAAAGATTCCGCTCATGATGCAGCTGGTGGCGAGCTTCGACTATATCGTGGTGGAGACCGAGCACGAGGCATTGGTGCTCGAGCGCAATCTGATTGGCCAGTACCATCCGTACTTTAACGTCGATCTCAAAGACGATAAAAGCTATCCCTTTATCGCCATTACCAAGAGCGACTTGTTCCCGGCTATTAAATACACGCGAGAGCGTCATAAACCTGGAACGCGCTATTTTGGCCCCTATACCGATAGCCGTGCGGCGCGTGAGACCATCGATACGCTACGCAAGGTTATTCCTATTTGCTCGGCATCCTGTGCGGAATGGCGCCGCTGCCGCCGCATCGTCGAATCTCATAAGGGCGAAGAAGACATCGTCAATATGATTTGTGCGCAAAACGGGCGTCCCTGCTTTGACTACCATGTCGGGCGCGGGCCGGGCGCATGCGTCGGCGCGATTTCGCCTGCCGACTATGTCAAGAACGTCAAGCGCGTCGAACGTTTCTTGTCGGGGCATCGCAAGGATGTCGTCGACGAGCTTACGTTCGAGATGACGGAGGCAGCCGAGACGCTCGATTTTGAGCGTGCGGCGCGCGTCAAGCGTCGCCTGGAAGTCATTAGGGGCCTGGACGATCGCCAACAGGTCGTTTTTCCATCAAGCGTCGATATCGACGTCATCGGCTTCTATCGCGAAGAGACTATCTCTGCCGCCTGTGTCTTTGTCGTTCGCGAGGGCCGAACGGTTCGAACTTGTGAGTTCATCCTCGATAAAGGCCTGGATGTCGACGAGGAAGAGCTTCAATCGGGCTTTCTTAAGCGCTATTACGACGAGACGGCTGATATTCCAGCCGAGATCAATCTCTCTGTCGAGCTTGAGGATGCCGAAGCGTTGGGGGAGTGGCTTGCGGGCAAGCGCGAACGCTCTTGCCATCTCCATAGGCCGCAGCGCGGCGAAAAGCACCGCCTGCTCGATATGGCTTCCAAAAATGCGCGCCATGCCCTCATGCGCTACATGATGCGCACGGGGTATGCTGACGATCGCACCAATCAGGCGCTCTTGGAGCTCGAAAGCGCGCTGGCGCTGCCTGCGCCGCCGTTGCGCATCGAGTGCTTCGATATCTCGACGTTGCACGGCACCTTTACCGTCGCTTCGATGGTGGTATTTACCAACGGTCGTGCCGACAAGGGCCAGTATCGTCGCTTTAAAATTCAGGCTGAATTGGACGAGGCGAACGACTTCGTATCGATGTCCGAGGTTCTGGGGCGTCGCTATGCTCCCGAGCGCATGGCGGACGAGCGCTTTGGCTCGCGCCCCGATTTGCTCGTTGTCGATGGCGGCAAGCCGCAATTGACCGCTGCAATTAAGCAACTTGAGGCACTCGGCCTCGATATACCAGTTTGTGGCTTGGCAAAGGCCGATGAGGAGGTTTTCGTGCCGTGGGACGAGACTCCCGTCGTGCTGCCGACCGGCTCCGCATCGCTTTATCTGATCAAGCAGGTTCGCGATGAATCCCACCGATTTGCGATTACGTTCCACCGCGAGTTGCGCGATAAGGCTATGACGGTTTCGGTGCTTGACGACGTTCCGGGCGTGGGACCCACCAGAAAACGTGCCATTATGCGCCATTTTGGCTCGATGAAGCGTTTGCGCGCAGCAAGCGAGCAGGAGATTGCAGAAGTTCGAGGCGTTCCGGCCGATGTCGCCAAAGCGGTCCACGAGGCACTTGTTGCATGGAATGCCGAGCGCGCCCAGGCATCGGCCAGCCGATCCGAAAACTAAACGCGCTTCTAAACAACTGATATACATGATTGGCCAATTTTCAATCATTTGTTTCGCGGTGATTACCTGCCGATTTCGGGTTTTATTAACGCTAAAACGTTTGACTAGCCATGGTGAACAACACTGCTATCCTGCGGGTTGACGAAGACTGATATCTCACCTCGTCGATACATACTGTCTGTCGAATCATTTGTCAATGAATTCGGTGAACGGTAGTAAATACCGTTCAAGCGTATGTATGTATCGGTCGCCGAGCGCGGCACCTCAGTTGGGTTCGTCGGTAGGTAAGGTATATATCGTCCGCAAGTTGCGCGGGGGCAAGTCTAGGTGCTCCCGGGTAAGATTTTCTATTGATAGGAGAAGACATGGCCATCATCAACAAGGGTATGTCCAGGCGTTCGTTCCTCGGCCTCACCGGCAGCGTCGCTGCTGTCGCAGGGCTTGGTCTCACCGGCTGCGGTGGCAGCTCTAGCGACGAGGGTTCCGCTTCCGGTTCCACCGATTCCGCCAACCGTGGCGGCGGCGTGATCACCGCTGGTTCCGCTTACGCTCCGTCCAGCTTCGACCCCGCCAGCACCGGCTCTGCTGTGGGCCTGGGTGCTAACTGGCACGTCATCGAGGGCCTCTACGGCATCGATTACCACGACTACAGCACCTTCAACGAGCTCGCCACCGACGATCCCAAGTCCGTGGACGACACTACCTTCGAGGTCACCATCCGCAAGGGTGCCAAGTTCTCCGATGGTACCGAGGTCACCGCTGACGACGTCGTTGCCTCCTACACCGCTTGTGCCGCTTCTGCTACCTATGCTCCGTTCTTCCAGCCCTTCGAGTCCATCGAGGCCAAGGACGCCAGCACTGTAACGGTCAAGACCAAGGTCCCCAACTTCTCCCTGCTCAAGGATCGTCTGGCCATCATCCGTGTTACCCCGGCTACTCAGTCCGAGGAGGATCGCGCCAAGCAGCCGATCGGTTCCGGCCCCTGGATGTACGACTCTATCTCCGATACCGAGATCACCCTGGTTCCCAACCCCGAGTACAATGGTGAGTATGCTGCCGAGGATAAGAAGATCCAGTACAGCATCCTGACCGACCCCACCGCTCGCGTTACCGCCCAGCAGGAAGGCTCCACGCTCGTTATGGAGCTCGTCACCGCTGACGCCGTCGACCAGCTCGAGAGCGCTGGCTGCAAGATCGACAACGTCCAGGGCTTCGGCACCCGCTTCATCATGTTCAACGTCGCCAAGGAGCCTTGGAACAACGTCAAGGTCCGTCAGGCCGTCATGTACGCGCTCGACACCGAGAAGATGATCACCAACACCTTCGCCGGCCTTGCCACCGCTGCCAGCTGCTACCTGCCCAAGAGCTTCACCAACTATCATGAGGCTTCCACGGTGTACAAGACCGACGCCAAGAAGGCCAAGAAGCTCATCGAGGAGTCCGGCATCACCCCGGGTGCCATCACCCTGCGCACCACCGACAACGAGCAGATTAAGGGCATGGCCGCCCAGGTCAAGAACGACCTCGACGCTCTCGGCTTCGAGGTGACCATCCAGACCGATACCTCGCCGGCCACCTACGCTGCCATCGACGGCGGCGAGGCCTACGATATCCTTCTTGCCCCTGGCGATCCTTCCTGCTTCGGCGCTGACCCCGACCTGCTGCTCAACTGGTGGTACGGCGACAACGTCTGGATGCAGACCCGTTGCCCGTGGAAGGAGTCCGCTGAGTGGGCGAAGCTCCACGGTCTCATGGACGAGGCTCTTGCCGCCGAGGGCGACGAGCAGCAGAAGAAGTGGAACGAGTGCTTCGACATCATCGCCGACAACGCCGTTCTGTACCCCGTTGTCCACGTCAAGACCGTCTCCGCTTCCTGGGACGATCCGTCCACCGCGCCCAACGGCGAGGCCCTCGATGGCTTCAAGGGCATCGGCACGACGAGCATGTCCTTCAGGGGCGTCGCGACCGTCAAGGCCTAAGACTCGCTTGAGTCATATGTGGGGCGTCGGTCGTAAGGCAACGTCCTCATAGTTGAAACAAAGACCCGGGCGGCCTCGATGTCGCTCGGGTCTTGTAATGAGTATCCATACTCATATACCAGTTGGTCCTACCGACAAAAGAAAGGGGAGAGAACGTGAACAACTTTCTACGTTTGATTGGAAGGCGTCTCGTGGCGCTGCCGATCATGGCATTGGGCGTCACCGTCCTGGTGTTCTTCCTTATGTCGTTCTCCAAGACCGACCCCGCCTATACGGCGTTGGGTGACGGTGCCTCGCCCGAGGCGGTTGCCGAGTACCATGAGAAGTATGGTCTGGACGACCCCTGGCCCGTGCGCTACGTGCGCTACATGGGCGATTTGATCCATGGTGACATGGGCACCTATGGTGCTGCTCGCAACTCCGTTGCCAAGCGCATCTCCACGGCCCTGCCCGTCACGATGCAGCTGACCTTTATCGGTCTTGCCATCGGCGCGGTCGTCTCGTTTTTGCTCGGCGTCATCGCGGCACTGTATCGCGATAAATGGCCGGACCAAGTGATCCGCGTCTTCTCCATCGCCGGCTTGGCAACCCCGTCGTTCTGGCTTGCCGTTCTGTTGATTCTGCTGTTCTCTTCCTACCTTAAGGTGCTCCCGGCGTCCGGTGCTCTGCCTCACTTCACCACCAACCCGGCTGGCTATCTGGGACGTATGATCATGCCCGCTATCGCTCTGGCATTCCCGCTGACGGGCCAGATGACTCGTATCGTGCGTACGGCCATGGTCGAGGAGCTCGATAAGGACTATGTCCGTATGGCCCGTGGCGCCGGCGTTCCCGAGAAGGTCGTCGTCGGCATCAACGTTTTGCGCAACGCACTGATCACCCCGGTCACCACCCTCGGTCTTAAGATCGGTTACCTTATGGGCGGCGCCGTCGTCATCGAGGTCATCTTCAACCTCCCCGGCATGGGTACTGCGATTCTGCAGGGCGTTCAGGGCAACGAGGCGAACCTGGTTCAGGGCGTCGTCATCGTCGTTGCTCTTGCCTTCATCATCATCAACATCGTGGTTGACATGCTCTACCTGCTCATCAACCCGCGCATCAGGACGGTGTAGATTATGGTAAAGATTCGAGAGAAGCAAACCGAGCAGCTCGAGAAAGCTGCCTCCAAGGGGCTCAAGCTCGGTGGCTGGAAGAAGATGACGCTGTCTTCTAAGATTGCCGCCGTCGTGCTGGTGCTGGTCGCCTTGACCGCGATTCTGGCGCCCCTTCTTGCCCCCTATAGCCCGGTCGAGATCTTTACGGCTCGCCAGGCTCCCGGCAATGGATTTATCTTCGGTACCGACGATAAGGGCCGCGACATTCTGTCGCGTATGCTCTACGGTGGCCGTTACTCGCTGATCATCGGCTTTGGCGCCACTGCCATGGCTCTGGTCTGCGGCTCGGTCGTGGGCGCCCTCGCGGCGGTTTCGCGCAAGTCCGTTTCCGAGGCGATCATGCGCATCCTGGACATCATCATGTCCATCCCGGGCATTGCCCTCGCTGCCGTCTTCGTCTCCATCCTGGGCAATTCCGTGCCGTCGATCATCTTCGCCATCGGCTTTATGTACACTCCGCAGATTGCCCGTATCGTGCGCGCCAACATCGTGTCCGAGTACGGCGAGGACTATGTCCGCGCGGTCATCGTTTCCGGCGCCAAGGCTCCGTGGATTTTGATCAAGCACGTCCTGCGCAACTGCATCGCCCCGATCATGGTTTTCACCGTTACCCTGGTCGCCGACGCCATCATCTTCGAGGCCTCGCTGACCTTCATCGGCGCTGGTATCCAGGAGCCCACCGCTACCTGGGGCAACATCCTCGCCGACGCTCGCGGTGGCGTGCTCGCTGGCCGTTGGTGGCAGGCGCTGTTCCCGGGCCTGGCCATCATGATCACCTGCCTGGCACTCAACATCCTCTCCGAGGGCATTACCGACGCCATGGCCGCTGCTCCCTCCGCCGCCCTGGATCCGACCGACTCCTCCAAGCGCCGCGAGGCCGACCTGCTGGTCTCCGACCCCGTTCGCGCCTACAAGGAGCAGGCTCAGTCCCTGTCCGCCCGTCTTGGCGCCCTGCGTGATGTCGAACTCAAGCGTAACGACCGCCATGTGCCCGATGAGTCCGTTGAGCCGATCCTTTCGGTCCGCGATTTCTGCATCCAGTTTGAGCACCACGGTGACATCAACGTCGTCGACCACGTTAACTTTGACGTCCGTCCCGGCCAGACCATGGGCCTGGTAGGCGAGTCCGGCTGCGGTAAGTCCATCACCACGCTGGCCATCATGGGCCTGACCGACGATGACGAGCATCTTTCCGGTGAGGTTCTCTGGGAGGGCCGCGACCTGCTCAAGATGAGCAAGAAGGAGTGGTTCGGCCTGCGCGGTACCGATATCGCCATGGTCTATCAGGACGCCCTGTCCTCGCTCAACCCCTCCATGCTCATTTCCGCCCAGATGAAGCAGCTCACCAAGCGTGGCGGCACCCGTAGCGCCGAGGAGCTCCTGGAGCTCGTGGGCCTCGACCCCAAGCGTACGCTCGAGAGCTATCCGCATGAGCTTTCCGGTGGTCAGCGTCAGCGCGTTCTGATCGCTATGGCCCTTACCCGCGACCCCAAGCTGGTCATCTGCGACGAGCCCACGACCGCTCTGGACGTTACCGTCCA
This sequence comes from Collinsella aerofaciens, assembly GCF_963360655.1. Classification (NCBI taxonomy): domain Bacteria; kingdom Bacillati; phylum Actinomycetota; class Coriobacteriia; order Coriobacteriales; family Coriobacteriaceae; genus Collinsella; species Collinsella aerofaciens. The sequence continues at coordinate 478,967 of NZ_OY725712.1, read as the reverse complement.
GAAGCAGGTCATCAAGCTGCTTAACGACCTTCAGGCCAAGCTCGGCTTTGCCATGATCTTCGTTTCGCATGACCTGGCGCTGGTCGCCGAGGTTGCCCATAACATCACGGTTATGTACGCCGGTCAGGTTATCGAGCAGGCGCCCACCAAGGAGCTGCTCACCAACCCGATTCACGAGTACACCCGCGGCCTTCTGGGTTCCGTCCTGTCCATCGAGAGCGGTTCGGGCCGCCTGCACCAGGTGCCCGGCGCCGTTCCGAGCCCGCGCGATTTCCCCAAGGGCGATCGCTTCGCGCCCCGCTCGAGCCATCCGCGCATTGGCCTGGACACCCGTCCGGTCTTCAAGCGCGTGCCCGGCACCGAGCACTTCTATTCCGAGCTCCCCGATGAGGTGCTCAAGGCAAATGGTTTGACCCCTCACGCGGAGGTGATGTAGATGAGCGAGACCGCAGTCAACGGCGTCGAGCCGATCATCTTCCTTGATGACGTCCACGTCACCTTTAGGACCCGTACCGGCTCGATTCTGCACCCCAACCTGGTTCACGCCGTCCAGGGTGTAACGATTAAGCTCATGCCCGGACAGACCATCGGCATCGTCGGCGAGTCCGGTTGCGGAAAGTCCACCACCGCTAACGTCATGTGCGGCCTGCAGGCCCCCACGAGCGGCAAGGTCTACTTTAAGGGCAAGGACGTTACCAAGCGTACCGCCGAGGACCGTCGCCACATGGGCCGCGTCATCTCGGTCGTGTTCCAGAACCCGGCCACGGCGCTCAACCCCCGCATGGTCGTTCGCGAGCAACTGCTCGACCCCATGCGCGTCCACAACTTGGGTACCGAGGCCGAGCAGGAGAAGCGCGTCAAGGAGCTCTTGGAGCTCACCGGTCTGCCCAGCTCCGCCGCGGAGGTTCTTCCCGGCCAGCTTTCGGGCGGCCAGCGACAGCGCGTCGCAATTGCCCGTGCCCTGTCGCTGAACCCCGATGCCATCATCGCCGACGAGCCCACCTCGGCTCTGGACGTTTCGGTCCGCGCGCAGATTCTGAACCTGCTGACCGACCTTAAGAAGGAGCTCGGCCTGGCCATGGTGTTCATCAGCCATGACATCCAGACGGTCCGCTATATCTCTGACGACATCATCGTTATGAATGGCGGCAAGATCGTCGAGCAGGGCGAGGCCAAGCAGGTCTTCCAGCACCCTCAGGACCCCTACACCAAGATGCTGCTCGGCGCTGCGCCGTCGCTGCTGCATCCCAAGCTCGGCGAGTAGCCTCGCTTTCCCTCCCGTGCGCCCGGTTCCCTTGCCGGGCGCACCTCCGTTGCGATTTCGAAAGGTTGGGTTCACGAGCCATGCCAAGTGCTCAGGAGCTACAACAGCAATTTGGTGAATATCGAGGCGCTATGCCCCGTCCATCGGATTTCGATCTCTTTTGGAAGGACCGCATGGCCGAGGCCGACGCTGTCGAGCTCGACTACGAGATCGAGGCGGCTTCGGTTGCGGATTCCGCGACCTGTCGGTTTTTCGACCTCTGGTATACCGGCATGTGTGGCGCCCGCCTGCATGCCAAGTATCTCAAGCCGGTTTCGGACGATCCCGTGCCGCTGGTGTTACAGTTCCACGGCTATCCGGGTGCAAGCCGCAGCTGGTTCGAGCAGGCGTCGTTTGCGGGCATGGGCATGGCACTCATCGCCCTCGACTGCCCCGGCCAGGGTGGCCCCTCCGAGGATATTGGTGGATTTGAAGGCACAACGGTCGCGGGCCATATTGTCGCCGGTATCGATGGCGACCCGGCCAACCTCTACTATGTCCGCTTGCACCAGGATATCCGCATCCTGTGCCGTATTGTTCGCGAGCTCGAGGGCATCGATCTTGCCCGCGTATTTGTGAACGGCGCATCGCAGGGCGGCGGTTTGGGCATTGCGACCTGCGCGCTTAACAGCGAGCTTATCAATCGCGCCGCCATCCTCTATCCCTTCCTGTCGGATTTCCGCCTGGTCTGGGATTTGGATGCCGACGACATTGCCTACGAGGGCCTGCGTTATTGGTCGCGTTGGTTTGACGAGGACTCGACTCGTATTGAGGAGGCCTATGCCAAGCTGGCGTACTTCGATTCCAAGAACTTTGCCCCCATGGTCAAATGCCCCGTGCTGTTTGGCACGGGCACAGCCGATATCGTCTGTCCGCCGGCGACGCAGTTTGCGGTCTACAACAACCTGGCCTGCGAGAAGCGACACGAGTTCTTTGAGGGCTTTGGCCACGAGGAGATTCAGGACTTTGACGACATGATCATTCCGTTTTTCTGCGAAGGAGGGGAGGCTCATGTCTAAGTGCGAGAGCAATGTTGACGAGCTGATAGTCCCCGGGCTCGTGGGAATTCCTGGAACGGTTTCGTCAAGGCTCGCAGAATATCGGGGCTGGCGCGGTGACGTCCAAGCAGATGTTTCTGATTTGGAGGCATGCGCTTCGAATCTTGAGATTCAAGGCCTGGCCATTACGGCGATTGACTTTGCTAACCCCTGCGCCCGTTACTCGGAGGTCTCCTTTGAGCTCGGTGACGATACGATTCACGCTCGTTTGATTGAGCCTGTCGGTCGTGCCCGAGTATCTGAACGCGTGCCGCTGTGCCTGATGTTCCACGACATCGATCGGCCTGTGCGCGGTTGGCATCACATGACGAGATTTGCCGCCATGGGATATGCCGTGCTTGCACTGGATGACGATGTTGCTGGTGCGGACGACCTGCAGCGGGGAATTGCTTCGCCCGCTTTTGTCGAGCGCGTCCGTTGGGGCTGCGCGTTGGCGAAGGTCGCGCGCAATCTTGATGGCATGGACCCCGACCGCATCTTTGCATGGGGCGAGGGCCTTGGCGGCGGAGTCGCGCTGGCGGTTTCTGCTCTGGACGAGCAGGGTCTTGCCTGCACGGCGGTTGCCAATCCAATTCCCGGTGGCCTCGAGGCGTTGTCGTCTCGGGTGCGCGGATCGGTGCTCATGGGCACATCGCTTATGGACGCCGTGAGCGATCCCAAGGGTCAGTTTGCCGTATTCAACGGTCTTGAGTGTGACCGAAGGCATATCATTTATGCCAAATACGCTCACGAGCGCATCAATGCGTTCGAAAACGAAGTCGTCGACTTCTCTAACCAAACGTTCTACCCGTGTTCTTTGGCCTAGACGGCCTGGACACTGCCAACAAGAGTGGGTGGCATAGGGCCGCCCGCCAGACAACTAAGGAGATTCTTGTGGCAACTCAGAAATTCACCGGCGTTATCCCTCCCGTCGTTGTTCCCGATACCGAAGACCACCAGCTTGATGTTGCCTCCTTTGAGCGCAGCATCAACCGCATGATCGATGCCGGCGTCGATGGCCTGTTCTTCCTGGGCTCCTCGGGCGAGGTCGTCTTCTCCACCGACGAGCGCCGTCGCCAGATTGTCGCCGAGGCCGTGCGCATCGTCGACCACCGCGTTCCCGTTCTGGTCGGCATCATCGATACCGAGACCGAGCGCATGATCGAGCATGGTAAGGTCGCTCAGGAGCTGGGCGCCGATGCGCTCGTCGCCACCTGCCCGTTCTATGCCCTGCAGGGCATGACCGAGGTCGAGGAGCACTTCCGCATCCTGCACGAGGAGCTCGACCTGCCCATCTTCGCCTACGACATCCCCGTGTGCGTCCACACCAAGCTCCCCTGGAAGCTCCTTGCCAAGCTCGGCGCCGAGGGCGTCCTGGCCGGCGTCAAGGATTCCTCGGGTGATGACATCTCGTTCCGCTACCTCGTTCAGGAGAACGAGAAGAACGGCCATCCGATGAGCATCCTTACCGGCCACGAGGTCGTCGTTGACGGTGCCTATCTCGGTGGCGCCGACGGCTCCGTTCCGGGTCTCGCCAACGTTGAGCCCGAGGGCTACGTGCGCCAGTGGAAGGCCGCTCAGGCCGGCGACTGGGCTACCGTCAAGGCCGAGCAGGATCGCCTCAACGAGATCTCCCACATTTGGGATGTCACCTCGGGCGTCCAGGGCTATGCCGGTGGTGTCGGCGCCTTCAAGACCGCTATGAACCTCATGGGCATCTTCGACAGCCCGACCATGCCGCGCCCGGTGAAGGCCATGACCGGCGAGAACGTCGAGGCGATTAAGAAGGTCCTCCAGGACAACGGTCTCCTTTAAAGCTTTCCCAGGCACCCGATCTTGGGGCTCAAGTGGTCGGGCGTGACCCATTAGGTCAACGCCCGACCACTTTCACCCCAACCTCGGGCACCTGGGAAACCTTTACCAAGTTGCGGCGATAACACCGCCTTCATTTCCTGTAGTTGTTTTGTCTCCGAAGGAGAGCGACATGGAGAACAAGTACGTTTGCTCCGTCGATATCGGCGGCACCAAGATTGCGACTGCCATTATGGAGTATCCGGCTGATGGCAGCGTGCCCCATCCGGTCTTTGAAGCTGAGGTTCCCACCGAGGCCCAGGAGGGCGGCGAGGCCGTCTTCCAACGTATCGAGGCGTCCATCAAGGCTGCTCTTGAGGCGAATCCCGATGTCGAGGTCCTCGGTGTCGGTATCGGTGCCGCAGGCGTCGTCGATCCCAAGACGGGCGCCATCGCGTATGCCAACGAGATTATGCCCGGCTGGTCCGGCGTTCAGTTGGGGCCGCGTCTGCGCGAGGACCTTGGTCTTCCCGTTGCCGTTGTGGGCGACGTGCAGGCTCATGCTCTGGGCGAGGCCCACTGGGGCGTCGGCAAGGGCAAGTTCTCCGTCTTGTGCCTGGGCATCGGCACGGGCATCGGCGGCGCATATGTCGAGAACGGCCGCGTGATGCAGGGCTTCCATGGTGCTGCCGGCCATATGGGTCACATCGAGTGCTCGGCTGCCGCCGGCATTCCCTGCGCCTGCGGGCGTTCCGGCCATCTTGAGTCGGTTGCTTCGGGCACTTCCATTGGTCGTATGTACGATGAGCGCTTTGGCCGTGTCGACCCCAGCCGTCCTTCGGTCGGTCGCGATGTGAACGACCTGTGCCGTGCTGGCGACGAAAAGGCGACCGAGGTCATCTATGACGCCGGCTTTGCGCTGGGCGCCAGCTTGGGCTCGCTTGCCAACATCTTGGATCCCGAGGTCATCGTGCTTTCGGGAGGTGTGATTCACCAGGGTCCCGATTGGCGCTCGCAGACGTGGAAGGACTCGGTGCACGAGGGCTATGCCAGCCAGGCGCTCGACCCGCTTCAGGACACGCCGATTCTCATCGGTTCTCTGGAGGGCGACGCGCCGCTTATCGGTGCCGCCGAACACCTTCTTGCGTCGTTGAAGTAAACATAACTACCAAGTGCGCCTTCTGAGGTGCCGCAGATTGACGTGAAAGAGGAGCGAAGCGTACTTCGGTACGCGAGCGACGGTTTGAACGTCAAGGTGCGGTGTCTCAGAAGGCTGTTTTGAGAAAGGTTGAGTCGAACATGACCGTTGATCCTTTGATTCAATCCCTGAAGGGCAAGCTCGTCGTGAGCGTTCAGGCGTATATGGGCGAGCCGCTTCGTACGCCCGAGACCATGGCTCAAATGTCTCGCGCTTGCGAGCTCGGCGGCGCCGCCGCCATTCGCTGCCAGGGCCTTGCCGACATCGCCGCCATTAAGGGCCGCTGTGAGGTTCCTGTTATCGGCCTGTGGAAGGATGGGCACGAGGGCGTTTACATCACGCCGACGCTGCGCCACGCTCGCGCCTGCGTTGCTGCGGGTGCCGATATCGTGGCGATTGACGCCACCGATCGTCCGCGTCCCGATGGCAAGTCGGTCGAGGATACCTTCCGCCCACTGCACGAGGAGGGTGTGCTCCTGATGGCGGATTGTGCCACCATCGAGGACATTCGCCGTGCGGTTGATATGGGCTTTGACCTGGTATCCACTACGCTTTCTCACGGTGTTGCCGCCATCGACTGCACCATGGCCGATGGTCCCGACCTGCCGCTCCTGCGTCAGGCGACCGAGGAATTCCCCGGCCTTCCCATCATTTGCGAGGGTCGCGTACATACGCCCGAAGAGGCTCGCGCTGCAATCGACGCCGGCGCGTGGGCCGTTGTCGTCGGCACCGCCATTACGCACCCTACGAGTATTACAAGTTGGTTCAAGGCTGCGCTTGAGGCGTAAGACGGGCCTCGTATCCGCTTGGGGCGGTATACTCAATAAAGGCAATTGATCGCGCGGGATCCGCTGGCCGGGTCCCGCGCTTATTTTAGGAGGCACACATGCAAAAGGGAGATGCCATGGATGCGGCGGAGCGCTCGGAGCGTATCCCCGATATCGTTATCATCACCGGAATGTCCGGCTCGGGCCGAACGCAAGCCATGCATGTGTTTGAGGACATGGGCTATTTTTGTATCGACAACCTGCCCCCACGCCTGATTGCCCAGCTTGCTGAGCTCGTTGGCATCAATACGGGCGTGGGCAGGCACCTTGCCGTTACCTGCGACCTACGTAGCCAGGGCTTGTTCGATGAACTGCTCGATGCTGTCGCCGCACTGGAAGAACGCGAGATGAGCTGCGACATTGTGTTTCTCGAGGCATCTGACGAGGTGCTGATTCGCCGGTATAGCGAAAATCGTCGCCGCCATCCCATTGCAAAGCCGGGGGAGACCACGGCCGACGCTATTCAGCGTGAACGTCTGCAGCTGCAGGGCGTTCGTGATCGAGCCGATATGATTATCGACACGAGCCGCTTGCGCACTTCTGCCTTGCGCAACAAGCTGCGCATGGCTTTTTCCGAGCTGTCCGACCAGCAGCTTATGGATGTCCACGTGTTCTCGTTTGGTTTTAAGCACGGCATGCCCGTCGAGGCGGACATCATGATCGATGTTCGCTTCTTGCCCAATCCTTTCTACGATCCCGAGATGCGCACCATGACCGGTCTCGATAAGAAGGTCTCCGATTTTGTCTTGGACCACCCCAAGACCCAGGAGTTTTGGAAGGCCTGGACACAGTTGCTCGATACGGTCATGCCGGGTTATATCGCAGAGGGCAAGCCGCAGCTTTCCATTGCCATCGGCTGCACGGGCGGACAGCACCGTAGCGTCGCCATTGCCGAGGCCACGGCCCGCTACCTGGAGGGTGCTCAGTATCATGTGAGCATCTCCCATCGTGATCTGTCGCGTGCCAACACGAAGGCATAGGTTTACATGTCGTTTACCGCTGAGGTGCGTGACGAGCTTGCGCGCTGCGAACCAGAATGCGAATACTGCGATTTGTCGACGCTTGCTGCGCTCACGCGTGTGAGCGGCACGCTTTCGTTGGCGGGCTCGGGACGGTACCGCTTGACGGTCGCGACCGAGACGGGTGCTGTGGCGCGCACGATGATTGCGCTGACGCATCGCATTCTTAAGCTCAAGACCGAATTCACGGTTCGTAAGTCGGTCCTGCACAAGGTGCGAAACTACCTCATCACCTTGCCCGATCAGCCCGATTTGGATAAGGCTCTGGTGCTGCTGGGCATTCTCGACCGTAGGGGAGGGCTCGTCGCGGGTGTGCCGCGCCACATCGTTGCCCGTCCTTGCTGTAGGCTCGCCTATATTCGCGGTGCGCTGATTGCCGGAGGCTTTGTTGCCGACCCGCGTGGCGATTTTCATTTGGAGATCGCGGTTCAGGGCGAGGAGTATGCAAAGGGACTTTGCGATCTTCTGGAGCAGATTGGAGTTCACGCCCGCGTCAATGCGCGTCGCGGCTCGTATGCCGTGTACATCAAGAGTGCCGAGGAGATTAAACGTCTGTTACAGCTGATTGGCGCCAAGCGCAGCGTTGCCGAGATTGAAGAGGCCCGCGCAGTCAAGCTGGTGAAGAACGACGTGAATCGTCGCGTGAACGCAGAGCTTGCCAACCAGACCAGAAGTGCCGGTGCCGCCCAACATCAGCTTGCGCTCATCGACGAGCTTGATCGGCGCGGTTTGCGTGAAACGCTGCCGGACGCTCTGGCAGTCTTTTGTGACTTACGCGAGCGTTACCCCGATCTCTCGCTGCGAGATTTGGGGGAAATGGCCGACCCTCCTTTGTCGAAGTCGGCCTTGTATCACCGCGTTTTGCGCCTTGAAAAGCTCATTGAAGCAAGCAGGTAGTTTAACGCAATAGCTTTTATGGTGGTTGAACTGCTGTTTTATACGTTAAAGCGTTTTAACGCAAATTTGATTTTCAATTTCGAGCATTCTCGTGAAATTCAAGTCAAAAAAAAGGTATATTAGGCGAGTGGTTAGTTTGTGGGCCTCAACGGCGGGCGCTGTAGCTTGCGGGGGCCTTACGAAAGGAGACACAATGGCAGTAAAGGTTGCTATTAACGGCTTCGGTCGCATCGGTCGTCTGGCCTTCCGTCAGATGTTCGGTCATGAGGGCTCCGAGATCGTCGCTATCAACGACCTCACCTCTCCCGATATGCTCGCTTACCTGCTGAAGTACGACTCCACGCAGGGCAACTATGCTCGCGATCACGAGGTCGTCGCTGGCGAGGATTCCATCACCGTTGACGGCAAGGAGATCAAGATCTACAAGGAGGCCGACGCCAACAACCTGCCTTGGGGCGACCTCGACGTCGACGTCGTTCTCGAGTGCACCGGCTTCTACACCAGCAAGGCTAAGGCTCAGGCCCACATCAACGCTGGCGCCAAGAAGGTCGTCATTTCCGCTCCGGCCGGCAGCGATCTGCCCACCATCGTGTACAACGTCAACCATGAGACGCTGACCGCTGAGGACAACATCATCTCCGCTGCTTCCTGCACCACCAACTGCCTCGCCCCGATGGCCAAGGGTCTGAACGACTTCGCTCCCATCGTGTCCGGCATCATGACCACCATTCACGCCTGGACTGGCGATCAGATGCCGCTCGACGGCCCGCAGCGCAAGGGCAACAAGCGTCGTAGCCGCGCCTGCGCCGTCAACATCGTCCCCAACACCACCGGTGCTGCCAAGGCTATCGGCCTGGTTCTGCCCGAGCTCAACGGTAAGCTCATCGGTGCCGCCCAGCGCGTCCCGACGCCGACCGGCTCCATCACCAACCTCTACGCTGTCGTTGACAAGAAGGTCACCGTCGACGAGGTCAACGCCGCTATGAAGGCCTACGCTGCCACCATCTCCGAGACCTTCGGTTACAACGAGGACGACATCGTCTCCACCGACATCATCGGCGAGACCCACGGCTCCATCTTCGACGCCACTCAGACCATGTGCTCTGACCTCGGCAACGGCCAGACCCTCGTTCAGGTCACCTCTTGGTACGACAACGAGAACTCCTACACCTCTCAGATGGTCCGCACCATCAAGTACTTCGAGAAGTTCGTTGCTTAATTTAGCTTTTAGCGAATAGCTCGTTGAGCGTCTAAAGAAGGGCGCGGCCTCATAGGGCTTACACCCTAGGGTCGCGCCCTTTTTATAAGAAATCGTCTGCCGTAATGGGAGGCAGACACGTACGAAAGGTAGAAGCAAACATGGCCTTTACCAAGAAGACCGTCCGCGACATCGATGTCGACGGCAAGCGCGTTCTCGTCCGCGTTGACTTCAACGTGCCTATCAAGGATGGCGTCGTTGGCGACACCACCCGCATCAAGGCTGCCCTGCCCACCATCAACTACCTCGTTGAGCACAACGCTCGCGTCATCCTCATGAGCCACCTCGGCCGTCCCGAGGGCACCGGCTTCCAGCCCGAGCTCTCCCTCGAGCCCGTCGCCAAGAAACTCGCCGAGCTCTCTGGCCTTGACGTTGCTTTTGTTGCCGACACGTATGGTGAGAAGGCCGCCGAGGCCGTTGCCGCCGTCGAGCCGGGCAAGGTCCTCGTTCTCGAGAACGTCCGTTTCGACAAGCGTGAGAAGAAGAACGATCCCGAGATCGCCAAGAAGCTCGCTTCCTATGGTGACGTCTTCGTTCTCGATGCCTTCGGCACCGCCCACCGCGCCCAGGGTTCCGTCGTGGGCCCCGCCGCTTACCTGCCTGCCGTCGCTGGCTTCCTGCTCGAGAAGGAGGTCGACACGCTGACCGGCATCTTCGCCGAGCCCGAGCGCCCCTTCGTCGCTATCGTCGGCGGTTCCAAGGTTTCCTCCAAGATCGGCGTTCTCGATCACCTCATCGACTCCGCTGACACCCTGATCATCGGTGGCGGCATGGCCTACACCTTCTTCCTGGCTCAGGGCCTGTCCGTCGGTCAGTCCCTCAAGGAAGAGGACTGGGTCGAGCGCGCCGGCGAGATGCTCAAGAAGGCCGAGGAGAAGGGCGTCAAGATCCTGCTCCCCATCGACAACCGCGTTGCTGATCACTTTGGTGAGGACGCTGTCCCCGAGGTTGTCGCTTCCGACGCTATCCCCGACGACCGTGAGGGTATGGACATCGGCCCCAAGACCGAGGAGCTCTACGCCGAGGCTGTCAAGGGTGCCAAGACTGTGTTCTGGAATGGCCCCATGGGCGTCTTCGAGTTCGATAACTTCGCTCACGGCACCCAGGCTATCGCCGAGGCTGTCGCCGAGGCCGACTGCACCTCGATCATCGGTGGTGGCGACTCTGTCGCAGCCGTCAACAAGTTCAACCTGGCCGACAAGATGAGCTGGATCTCTACCGGTGGTGGCGCTTCCATGGAGCTCGTCGAGGGTAAGGCCCTGCCCGGAGTGGAGGCGCTTCTCGATGCCTAATCGCACCCTTCTTATCGCTGGTAACTGGAAGATGAACAACGACGTCGCCGAGGCCGCCAAGCTCGCCGACGAGCTGGCTCAGGCTCTGCCCGAGGTTCCGGCTGGCGTCGAGGTGCTCGTCTGCCCTCCGACCATCGACATCACCACGGTTCATGACCGTATTCAGGCTGCCCCCATCGCCCTCGGTGCACAGAACGTGTACTGGGAGGCCAAGGGTGCCTTCACCGGTGAGTCTTCTTGCGACATGCTCAAGTCCGCTGGCTGCACCTACTGCATCATCGGTCACTCCGAGCGTCGTGATTACTTCCACGAGACCGACGAGGATCAGAACAAGAAGGCCAAGGCCCTCGTTGCCGCCGGTCTTGTTCCTGTCTTCTGCTGCGGCGAGTCCCTTGAGGTCCGCGAGGCCGGCACCTATGTCGAGCACGTCGTGAACCAGGTCAAGGCTGGTCTCGAGGGTCTCGAGATCACTTGCCCCAAGCAGGTCGTCGTCGCCTACGAGCCCATCTGGGCCATCGGCACCGGCAAGACCGCTACCGCCGAGGACGCTCAGGAGGTCTGCGGCGCTATCCGTGAGACCCTCAAGGAGATGTTCGGTGAGGAGCTCGCCGACGGCATCCGTGTCCTGTACGGTGGCTCCGCTAAGCCCGGCAACATTGCCGAGCTCGTCGCCAAGCCCGACGTTGACGGCGCCCTCGTGGGCGGCGCTTCGCTCAAGGCTGCCGACTTCGCCTCTATGGTCGTCAAGGCAGGCGAGTAGGACATATGGCACAGCGTCATCTTCCTGCACTCCTGATCATCATGGATGGTTGCGGCCTGGCTCCGGCCGATGGCGAGAACGCCGTCGCCGCTGCCAAGACGCCCTTCCTCGATAGCCTGTACGAGAAGTACCCCCACACCACGCTCGGCGCTTCGGGCGAGGACGTGGGTCTTCCCGATGGCCAGATGGGCAACTCCGAGGTGGGTCACCTCAACATCGGTGCCGGTCGCATCGTGTTCCAGGAGCTTTCGCGCATCAACAATGCCATCAAGGACGGCTCCATCGCCAAGAACGAGGTCTTCGTCAAGGCTATGGACGACGTCAAGGCTGACGGCAAGACTCTCCACCTCATGGGCCTTATGAGCCCTGGCGGTGTTCATTCTCATATGAGCCACGTCGAGGCTCTGGTCAAGATGGCTGCCGAGCACGGTGTCAAGACCGTTCGCGTCCACGCCTTCATGGATGGTCGCGACGTTGACCCGCAGTCCGGTGCCGGTTACATGAGTGAGTTCTGCGCCTTCCTGGCTAAGATCTCCGAGGAGACCGGTTGCGACGCTCGCGTTGCCACCGTCTCGGGCCGTTATTGGGCCATGGACCGCGACAACCGTTGGGAGCGCATCCAGCGCGCCTACGACGTCATGGTCAACGCATCCGATGCCGATACCGACCCTGTTGCCGGTATCAAGGCCTACTACGAGAAGGATCCGCGCGGCGACGAGTTCGTCGAGCCCTTCGCTGCCCACAACGAGGGCATCCACGAGGGCGACGCGGCCATCTTCTTCAACTTCCGTCCCGACCGCGCTCGTCAGATGACTCGCGTGTTCACGGACAAGGAGTTCGACGGCTTTGAGCGCGAGCAGATCAAGCTTTCGCACTTTGTGACGATGACCGAGTACGACCCGACGTTTGACGTCGAGGTCGCCTTCCCCAAGACGTTCCCCGAGAACGTTCTGGCCGACGTTATCGCCGCCAATGGCCTGAAGCAGCTGCACACCGCCGAGACCGAGAAGTACGCCCACGTGACGTTCTTCCTCAACGGCGGCATCGAGGAGCCCAAGGAGGGCGAGGAGCGCGTGCTCGTCGCTTCTCCCAAGGTCGCTACCTACGACCTGCAACCTGAGATGAGCGCTCCCGAGGTTACCGAGAAGCTTGTCGCCGCCATCAACGAGGATCGCGCTGATTTCTACATCGTGAACTTCGCAAACTGCGACATGGTTGGTCACACCGGTGTCTTCGACGCTGCCGTTAAGGCCGTCGAGGCTGTTGACGATGCCCTGTCCAAGGTTGTCCCAGCGATTCTCGCTAAGGGCGGCTTTGCGCTGATTACCGCCGATCACGGCAACGCCGATCACATGTTTGACGTTGCTTCCGACGGTTCCAAGCATCCGTTCACGGCTCACACCACCAACCGCGTGCCGTTCATCATCGTTGATGAGAAGGCACAGCTCACCGGTATCGAGGACGGCCGTCTTTCCGATATCGCTCCGACCATGCTCACCATGGCTGGTATTGAGCCTTCCGCCGAGATGACGGGTCGCGTACTCGCCACCGAGGCCTAATAGAAAACAAATACCGTTTTCTAGTAAGGGGGTTGTCCACAACCGGACAACCCTCTTTTTTGCGCTATTTCTACCTCGTCACCAAATGGCTGATGGGGGAGTGCTGGGGGTTGTGGTACAGTACAGGAGTTTGAATTGTTCTATTAAGGAGCTTATCTATGGGTCCGTTCCAGATTCTTCTGTTTGTCGTTTGGGCTGTCTCTGCCGTGGCGCTGACGATTCTCGTCCTGATGCATTCCGGTAAGGGCACCGGCGTTTCGGATATGATCGCCAGCTCGCTGTATAACTCCAGCTCTGCCACGGGCGTCATGGAGCAGAACCTCGATCGCCTGACGGTAATTATGGCCGTCGTTTTTGCCGTGTGTGTCGTCCTGTGCATGTTCTTCTTCCCGCAGGGTATCGTCGGCTACTAAGCACGAGCCGTATAAATACTTGAAAAGGGTTCCGCAAGTGCGGGACCCTTTTTGTTTACATATTTGTAACAGAGTCAAAATATCCTCACATACTTCGCCCAACTAAAGAAATTCTCGACCGTTAACCGGAATTAGCCCCAAATCGTGTATAAAATGCGCTACTGTATTGCAAAACGTTGGTCCGTTGTGCATAACCAGCCATAGCAGCGGGCGGCGTTTTGATGGTTCGGATCGGATTGTTTCGACATGTGTCCGACTGAACATTTCTTTGTCCTATCTCATAAGGAGGATGGCATGGCTGATTCTATGTTCCACCAGCCCGTTATGGGTCGTCGCGCCTTTGTTGGCGGCACCCTTGCTGCGAGCTCCATGGCTTTTCTTGCCGCATGCGGCAAGAAGGGTGGCGACGCTTCCGGTTCTGAGTCCGGTTCGACGCTGAACTTCTACATCAACAACCCGGTCTGCATCGACCCCTACAATGTCCAGGAGGACCAGGGCACTCAGGTCGAGTACCAGCTCTTTGACGCTCTGACCTCTTATGACGCCGAGAAGGGCGAGATCGTTCCGCTGGCTTGCGAGTCCTTTGAGGCCAACGACGACGCCACCGAGTTTACCTTCAAGATCAAGAAGGCCAAGTTCCACAACGGTGACGACGTTACCTCCAAGTCCTTCAAGCTCGGTTGGGAGCGTCTGGTCAACACCAAGTCGGCCATCGCTACCGAGTATGGCCCTTCCGAGGTCTCCTATCACCTTTCCATGGTCGAGGGCTATGACGATCTGCTTGCCGGTAACGCTACCGAGCTCAGCGGTGTTACCTGCCCCGACGATGAGACCCTCGTCGTCAAGCTGTCTTCCGCTTACGCCGACTTCCCCTTCGTCGCCTCTCACCCGGCTCTGGCCCCGGTTCCCGAGTGCGCCGAGTCCGATGCCAAGAGCTTCTATCTTGCACCGGTCGGTAACGGCCCGTTCATGATGGACGGCAAGTGGGAGGATGGCCAGGAGATCAACCTCAAGAAGTTCGACGATTACTATGGCGACAAGGCCAAGATCGATGGCATCCACTTCCAGGTCATCAAGGACATGGAGACTGCTTACAAGGAGTTCCAGGCCGGTAACCTCGATGTCTGCGACGTTCCCGTCGCTCAGATCGATGCCGCCAAGAAGGATCGCGGCGTGTCCAAGGACGGCTACACCATGGGTGACGGCGAGCGCATGCTGCTCGGCGCCGAGCCTTCCACGTACTATCTGACCTGCAACACCACGGCCGAGCCGTTCAACAACGCCGACCTGCGCAGGGGCATCTCCCTGGCCATCAACCGTGAGGCCATCTGCAAGACCATCTATAAGGGTACCCGTACCCCTGCCGACGGCATTGTTCCTCCGGGCATCGATGGCTACAAGGAGGGCGCATGGGAGTTCTGCGCCTACGATGTCGACAAGGCTAACGAGTACCTCGACAAGGTTGCTCCCGCTGGCGCTAACGGGGATCGTGGCATTAGCGTGACCCTTTCCTACAACCAGGACGGCGGTCACAAGGAGATCATGGAGTCCATCATCGGCGACCTCGCCAAGGTTGGCGTTACCGCTGTCTCCGATACCCCTGAGTGGTCTGCCCTGCTCGAGCAGTATCAGAACTTTAACTATCAGTTCGGTCGTCTGGGTTGGATTGCCGACTACCCGATCATGGACAACTTCCTGTATCCGCTGTTCCACTCCGACTCCCTCGGTGGCGATAACCGCTCCGGTTACAACAACCCCGAGTTCGACGCCAAGGTCGACGAGGCTCGTACTATTGTTGACGACGAGGAGCGCGTCGCTAAGATGCAGGAGGCCGACGCAATGGTCGCTGCCGACTGCCCGGTCATCCCGATTATGTTCTACACGCACACCATCGTCGGCTCCGATCGCATCAAGCACCTCTATGTCGATCCGCAGAAGCATGCCGAGCTGGGTACCGCTGAGCTCGCCTAAGAGTTTGCAGCTTCCGTGAGGGTCAAGTATTTACGTAGACCTCATGGGAAACATACAGTTCTCCCTAACCTGGGGTAAACTGGCTGATGGTAATTTTGGGATGCCGGTCTGGCGATCGGCATCCCATTTAGGTTAATCCCTAGATAGGGGAGTGGTATGGGTAAGTACATCGTTAAACGTGTGCTTCAGTTCATCCCGGTGTTTTTGGGCGTTACGCTGATTCTGTTCGCCCTCCAGAATATCGTGCCGGGAGATCCGATCAAGCTGATCGGTGGAGACAAGGCTCTGTCCCCCGAGGTGGAGCTTCAGCTTCGCGTCCGCTATCACCTGGTCCAGTCGGACGAGGACGGCAACGCGATCCTTGACGAGAACGGCGACCCCGTTCAAACGTCGCTCGTGGACCGTTACTTGTATTACATGAACGGCCTGCTTCATGGCGATCTGGGCAATTCGTATCAGCGCAAGCTGCCGGTTACGGAAATCTTTGCCCAGAAGTATCCGTATACGGTCAAACTTGCCGCGTGCGCCATCGTGCTCGAGGCAATCATGGGTATCGGTGCGGGTATCATTTCGGCGGTTAAGCGTTATTCCTTCTGGGATATTTTGGTAACGCTCACCACGTCGATTCTCGTTGCCGTCCCGGCTTTCTGGCTCGGTATGTTGCTGCAGCTGTTCTTTGGCGTCATTCTCAAGGACGCCACGGGCGGTGCATTCTCCATGCCGATTTCGGGTGCCGGCGGTTCCAGCTCTCAGTATCAGGATTGGATGCACTATGTGCTTCCGACCATTACGCTGGCTTCGGTTTCGACCGCTTATGCCGCCCGCATTATGCGCTCGCAGCTGCTTGACGTCATGAACCAGGATTACATCCGTACGGCAAAGGCGAAGGGTCTCTCCAATCGCGCGATCATCGTCAAGCATGCGCTTAAGAATGCACTCATCCCCGTCGTTACCTATATTGGTGTCGACTTTGGTGGCATGCTTTCGGGCGCCATCCTGACCGAGACGGTCTTTAACTGGCCCGGTATCGGCTATGAGGTCTATCGCGCCATTAGCATGCGTGACTGGCCCATCGTTATGGGCGGCGTTACGCTCATCGTCGTCGTCGTTATGGTGATCAACCTGCTCGTCGACATTAGCTATGCATTCCTCGACCCGCGCATCCGCCTTGGCGGTCCGTCGGATAAGGCCTAAGGGAGGTACGTCTCATGCAGGAAACTGATTCTCAGTCTCAGGAGCAGGCTACCGCCACCAAGGCCGCATCTGCTCCCGCCAAGTCCCGCACGCTGTGGGGCGACGCTTTTAAGCGTCTTCGTAAGAACAAGCTCGCCGTTATCGGTGTTTGCTGGATCATCATCGTCGTTGTGGTTGCCCTGACCGCAGATCTGTGGGCTAAGCCCTGGCTCGGTTCGCCGACGGCTTCCGACTCGACCACCATGGCTCAGACGTCGCTGCTGGCTCCGTGTGCCGAGCACCCGTTTGGCACCGACGCCCTAGGTCGTGACATTCTCGTCCGCGTTATCTACGGTGCACGTGTTTCGCTGTCCGTCGGCATTATGGCCACCGCGATCTCCACGCTGATCGGTCTGGTCATGGGTGCTCTGGCGGGTTTCTACGGCGGCATCTGGGATACGATCATCATGCGCTGTGCGGACATTTTCCTGGCGTTCCCGTACGTGCTGTTCGTTGTCGCCATGATCGCCGTTATCGGCCGTGGCCTTCAGAACGTCTTTATCGCCATCGGTATTCTCGGCTGGCCTTCGATTGCGCGCGTCTTCCGCTCTGCAATCTTGACGGTCAAGGAAAACGACTATGTTGACGCTGCGCGCGCGATGGGTGCATCCGATGCTCGTATCGTCGTGCGTCACATCTTCCCGAACTCCGTCGCCTCTATCGTGGTCTACGCAACCATGAACATTGGTGGCGCCATTCTGACCGAGTCCGCTCTGTCCTTCCTCGGCATGGGCGTTATTCCGCCTACGCCTTCGTGGGGCTCCATGATTCAGGACGGTCAGCAGTATCTTCTGACCGCTCCCTGGATGATGATCATGCCCGGTCTGGCAATTCTCTCGACGGTGCTCGCCTTCACCCTGCTGGGTGACGGTCTGCGCGACGCCCTCGACGTCAAGATGAAGGACGCATAAGGATGAAGAAGAACAAGAACTATGTGGACCTGAAGGACCAGCCGGTTCCCGAGGGCCAGCATCTGCTCGAGGTCGATGACCTTAAGATGTATTTCCATACCGAGGATGGCGTCGTTCGCGCTGTCGACGGTGTGTCCTACACGCTCGATCGCGGCGAGACCCTTGGCGTCGTCGGTGAGTCCGGCTCCGGTAAGTCCGTGACCGCCATGACCATCATGGGCCTCATCTCGATGCCTCCGGGAAAGATCGAGGGCGGTGACGTTCGCTATCGCGGCCGCTCCATCCTCGAAATGACCGAGGAAGAGATGCAGCACATTCGCGGCAACGATATCGCGATGATCTTCCAGGATCCTATGACCTCCTTGAACCCGGTCTATAAGATCGGCAGGCAGGTGGGCGAGGGTCTTCGTCTGCACCGTGGCTACTCCAAGCAGGAGGCGCTCAAGCGTGCCACCGAGCTTTTGGACCTCGTGGGTATCCCCGAGCCCGAGAAGCGCGTCAATGAGTATCCGCACCAGTTCTCTGGCGGTATGCGTCAGCGAGTCATGATTGCCATGGCCCTTGCCTGCGATCCCGATATTCTGATTGCCGACGAGCCCACGACTGCCCTGGACGTTACCATCCAGGCTCAGATTATCGAGCTCATGCAGGAGATGCAGGAGAAGAACGGCAACGCCATCATCATGATTACCCATGACCTGGGTGTTGTCGCCGATATGGCCGATAAGATCATGGTTATGTACGCCGGCCGCCCCGTTGAGTTCGGTACTGCTGAGGAAATCTTCTACGAGAGCCGCCACCCCTACACCTGGGGCCTTATCCGCTCCATCCCGGAGCAGGCCATCGAAGAGAAGAAGCCGCTTACGCCGATTCACGGCAACCCGCCTTCGCTCATGAACCTGCCTGAGGGCTGCGTCTTCTCTCCTCGTTGTCCCTATGCGACGGACAAGTGCCGCAAGCAGCGCCCCGAGCGCGTTGTCACCGAGTCTGGTCACTACTCTGCGTGCCACTACTCCGGTGACCCCGAGTTCCTCAAGAACGCTCCTGAGACGTCCCGTACACGCAAGGATTCCAAGAAGGGAGGCGAGGCGTAATGGCAGATACCAACGAGCGTACTCCGCTGCTGAAGGTCGAGCACCTCTCTAAGGAGTTTCCCGCTGAGTCCGGCATGTTCGCCAAGCGCTTCTCTAAGCGTGTCGTCTCTGCTGTGAATGACATTTCGTTCGAGATTTATCCGGGCGAGACCTTTGGCCTGGTCGGCGAGTCTGGTTGCGGTAAGTCCACCACGGGCCGCACCATCATGCGCCTGACCAAGCCGACCGCCGGTAAGGTGTTCTTCCAGGGTAAAGATGTTGCCGAGATGAGCAAGCATGAGATCAAGGACATGCGTCGCGAGATGCAGTTTATCTTCCAGGATCCTTATGCTTCGCTGAATCCCCGTATGACCATCGGCGAGATTGTCTCCGAGCCCATGACCATTCACGGCGTGGGCACCAAGGAAGAGCGCATTGAGCGTGTCCGCGAGCTGCTGGACGTCGTCGGTCTGAACCCCGAGCACATTAACCGCTATCCTCATGAGTTCTCCGGCGGTCAGCGTCAGCGTGTCGGCATTGCCCGCGCGTTCGCTCTGAAGCCCAAGCTGATCATCTGCGACGAGCCTGTCTCTGCACTTGACGTTTCCATTCAGGCCCAGGTTTTGAACCTGCTGAAGGAGCTTCAGGATAAGTTCGGTACTGCTTATCTCTTCATTGCTCACGACCTCTCCGTCGTGCAGCACATCTCCGATCGCGTTGCCGTTATGTACCTGGGTAAGATGGTTGAGGTTTCGGACTGGAAGACGCTCTACAGCGAGCCTCACCATCCGTACACGCAGTCGCTGCTGTCTGCCGTGCCGGTGCCCGATCCTGATATCCAGAAGACCCGCAAGCGCATCATCCTCGCCGGCGATCCGCCGTCACCGTTGGATCCGCCGACCGGTTGCCGTTTCCACACCCGCTGCCCGATCGCGCAGGGTATTTGCTCTGAGAAGCTTCCCGAGTTTAAGGAAGTCGCACCGGGTCACTGCTGCGCGTGCCACTTCGCGGAGCCGTTCCCGATCAAGGAATCGCACATCGACCTGTAGTCGGTTGTTTGTCCGGGCCCGCTCTGGTGTTACTTTTCAGAACGTCCTCGGACATGCAAGTAACCCCCGCTGCGCACTTCGTGCGGCGGGGGTTTCTTGCGTCCTGCGGAGTGTTCTGAAAAGTAACACCAGGGCGGGCCCTGCGGTAACTCGGCAGGTGGAGTGCGATTCCTTAATCGCTCACTTAATCTGATGAGAAATTGAGTGAGGCCGGAGCTTTGGCTCCGGCCTCCTTATATAAGGGCTCGGCTTTGCCGAGCCACCAAATTTACATCAGCCCCCAGAACATGTTTGAGAACTGTGCCTGAAGTATGTATTTGCAGGCCCCGAATCGGTGTTGCCTCCCGGCGCATTCCGCAGGGGGAGCGATATTTTGCAGCACGAAGTGCGCAACAAAATATCGCTCATGCCCGAGGACGCGCCGGGAGGCAACACCGATTCGGGGCCGAACATATAGATCTACCAGCGCATTTACAAATTCGTAAACTTTTTTGAAAAAAGTGCTTGCACAGTTCTCGAATCATAGGTTATTATCTTCCTAGTTGAACGCGCGGGTCCAACAAAACGAACCGTGAATCAACAACATAGCATGTCGGAGTGGCGGAATTGGCAGACGCGCTAGCTTGAGGTGCTAGTGACCGCTTTTTGGTCATGCGGGTTCAAGTCCCGCCTCCGACACCATCGCATTTGAGAAGCCTCTTCGGAGGCTTTTTTGTTACCGATAGACGGTGGGGTCCACGATGGAAACGCTTGAACGCAACGAGTGGGCAGACGTTGCCCAGCTAGTCGAGATCACGAGCGATGCTGTCATCATCTGCGAGCTCGACGGAACCATTCTGCATGTGAATAATCGCTTACTTGGTTTGATGTGCGAGGAACGCGCCGACGTCATCGGTGGAGATGTTAAAGACGTCCTGTACTCGTCCGCTTTTGAACGTGCGACGGAACATCGTCTGCCATTTGAAACTGATGGCTCTGAGAACGAACTGATGCTCAAGCTGAGTGACGGCTCCTTTATCCCCGTCTTGGTTCGTGCAGGCTCCGTAACGCCTCCACGCATCTTTGGGCGCCGCGCGCCACGTGTCCTGGTGGCGCTCCATAGCATCGAAGAACAGTTTTCGCACGACCGTCAGCTCAAGCGTGCGCTTTCGGAGCTTAGAGTGACGAACAAGCGCCTCTCTGGCACGCTCTCGGTCATTATGAGTACCGTGGGCTCCGATGAGCTGCCCAGCCTACTTGATACCGTTTTGAACCAGCTTGTAGGAACGCTCGATGCTTCGGGTGCCGCTATCTATTTTTCTGAGAGCGGCGGTTTTAAACTTCGCGGTGTTTCCAAGGAGCTGTACGACAGCTACCTGCCTGAGTTTTTGCCGTATGGCGCTGGCATTCCGACGTATGTTCTTCGTGAGTCGCGTGCCTGTCGCTTATCGATTCAACAGGACCTTGAGGGTGATAAGGCCGCCTCCGGTATGTTCATGGACTTGGACAATCGTTCTAAGCACCTGTTGCGCATGCAGGATATGCCTCCGTACCGCAGCGAGATCTGTCTTCCCGTTTTTTACGGTACGCAGATCCTTGGCGTGCTGGAAGTTGGTTGGAAACGCCCTCAGGCACCGCTCGCCTATGACGTTAATGTGCTTGAGGTCATTTGCGATTACCTATCTATCCAGCTGGTCGGCATGGCATCGAGCCTTCGCTCCCGTCGCACGGCCGAGCTTGGCCGCTCGCTCAATGTCTTGCGTGATGAGTTGTTTACCTTTCTAGACGATTCCGCCGCGGCTACCCAGGCGGTATCGTCCGAGATCTGCAATATGCTTAACTGCCATTTTTGCCCTGTTGAGTATGACGCCAGTCTGGATTCCTACGTCATAGATTTTGAAGGCGGCAGTCGCGTTGCCTTGCCGGACGATCCCGAGAAGCTTTTCTTTTCCACGACGGCGCCAGCGGCACGTCTGGGGGCTGGCCCTGATGGCTTTGAGGCATCTGTTTTGGGAGGTGCGAGTGCCGAGGACCTTAAACACGTCCGTATAACTCGCGTTGACGAATCGATGCCTATGGGAGGCTGGCTTAGGGCGCATGGTCTGCCTTGTCAGGGTCTCTACGTCGACTCCGGCATCGAGGCGGGGCGCCCGCGCTCTGAGGGTGATGGCAAGCACAGTAACGACGCGATTGTTCCTGCTTCTGTTGCGAAGAGCCCGACGACGCGCGCGCTGCTGCTTCGTGATGGTAGCCAAGAGCCGATTGATGACCTTGAATATGACTACTTGGTGCACTTGGCGCATGACTTTGAACTGATCTACGAAGGGGAATCTCAAAAGCGCGAGGAGCGCCATATCGCTCAGACCCTTCAGATTGGCATGAGAAATTCCCTGGGGGATGTTCCGGGTATCGCAACCGATTCGGTGTACCTGTCGGCCACGAACTCGGCGTTGGTCGGCGGCGATTTCTATACGCTCATCCGTCTTCCCGACGACTGCGCCGTCATGATTCTGGGTGATGTGTCTGGCAAAGGCATTGAGGCCGCATCGATGTCCGCGCTCGTCAAGACGGCCCTGACGGCATATGCTTGGGAGGGCGCTGGACCGGCCCGCATGGCACGCTCCCTTAACAGCATGCTCATGGGCTTTTCGAGGGTCGAGACGTTCGTGACGGCCTTTATCGCCAAGATTGACCTTAAGGCCGGACGCGCAACGTATTGTTCGGCGGGCCATCCTCCGACCATGGTCATTAGGCCAGAGTCGATGCCGCTGGGTGGCGGCGAGGCACGTGGGGGAGAGGTCGAGCTGCTTGGATGTCAATCGGGTGTAATCGGTGCCTTTGAGAGCATGGTGTACGAGACAGGCGTGTTTACGTTCGCTCCTGGCGACATGCTCTTCATGTATACGGATGGAACGATTGAGGCCCGCGACCGCACCGGAGCGTTCTTTGGCGAGCAGCGCTTGCGCGATCTTCTGCTTTCTGTTTCGGGGGAGGGCGTGTCGGGCATTTGCGGCAAGGTCTTGGGCGAGCTTGACCGATTTACCGAATCGGCGCTGGACGATGACATTGCATTGGTGTCCCTTGAGTTTTTACGGGGTCGTTCATAGACGACGCTGAGCGGGCTGAATCCGCATGGTTGGGGAAACGAATGCATCGAGTGGGCTTTTTTGGGGAACCATGGTCGTATGAATGAGTGGAATGACATAGCGGTTTTGACGCCACCAGGCGATATCGACATCGCCACGGTGCCTGCGCTGCGTCGGCGGTTGGATGCTTTGATTGGCCGCGGCGTGCGTCGTGTTGTCATCAACTGTCAGGCTGTTAGCTTTATCGATTCGACGGGCTTGGCATTCCTGCTTACGCGCGCTCGTGAGCTCATGAGGCGAGAAGGCCTGCTTTCGCTCGTCAATGCATCAGGTGAAGTTGTTCGCTTTTTGGAGATTGCTCGTCTTGTCGATATCCTTCATGTCGCGGGGCCGGCACGGGAGTCTATTCCCGCCATTCCGGTGGGGGAGCTGCCTCGCTGGAGTAAGAGCGTCGAGGTCCGTCAGGGTATCGAGAATCTTCCATACTACCGACATCGCATCGCCGAACTCCTTGAATCGCTTCCGTTGCGCCGTGACGAGCGCTACGATGTCGCATTGGCGTCGGGGGAGGCGCTGGGTAATGCCTATGACCATGCGGGCGGTATCGGGTGCGTCCTGACGGTTCAGGCCTATGGCGATCGCGTTGTGGTTGAGGTGCTTGATCGAGGTGCCGGCTATTCTATCGATGAAACGAGCGAACCGGTCGCATCCGAGGAACGCGGCCGTGGCATCAAGCTTATGCGTATGCTCGTCGATAACGTGGAGGTTGCTCGTCGTACGGACGGCGCCGGCACGCGCGTGCAGATGGTGAAGCTGTTTAGCGGAGCGCTGGAATCGTGTGCCTAGCCAATCGCTTTAGCGCGTTTAGCTACTAAGAACATGCGGCAGACAAGTTTTTTGAAAAAAGTACTTGCGTCTTTTGGACAACTCGCGTAAATTAATAACCCGCAAGCGGACATGGCTCAGTTGGTAGAGCACAACCTTGCCAAGGTTGGGGTCGCGGGTTCGAGCCCCGTTGTCCGCTCCATTGCATTTCCGGACCGTTTAGGCGGTCCTTTTTCGGCGAAGTGGCCAAGTGGTAAGGCAGAGGCCTGCAAAGCCTTTACCCCCGGTTCGAATCCGGGCTTCGCCTCCAGGCAACATCCGGGCGCTCCGGCGCCCGTTTTGTTTTACATATGCGGACATGGCTCAGTTGGTAGAGCACAACCTTGCCAAGGTTGGGGTCGCGGGTTCGAGCCCCGTTGTCCGCTCCAAACGCAACAGCCCGACTACTACGGTAGCCGGGCTTTTTTTGTACCTATCTCCTAGGCTCGAACCCGAGAGGGGGCGAGCGTTTTGGGTCGTGGCTGTGGCGTTGTTTGCCGCGAATGTCCGCTTTGGGCGTATCATCGTGGGCATCTCGCATAACCTCGTTGCAAGGGAGATACGCCCCATGGCTACAGAAAAGTCTTCTTCGCGCTCATGGATGTCCGATGCCGCGATCTATCAGATCTACCCGCGCTCGTTTAAGGATTCGACTGGTTCGGGTCTGGGCGATATCGCGGGCATTACCCAGCAGATGGACTATCTTGAGCGGCTGGGTATCGAGGCCATCTGGCTGAGCCCGTTTTACCCTTCGCCTCTTGTCGATGGCGGCTATGATGTGGCGGACTACTGCGATGTCGACCCACGTCTCGGCTCGCTTGACGACTTCGATGACATGATCGCTGCGGCTCACGCGCGCGGCATCAAGGTCATCGTCGACATCGTGCCCAACCATTCATCCAACCAGCACCCCTGGTTCAAAGCCGCTCTTGCCGCCGGCCCCGGATCGCCCGAACGCGCCCGTTATATCTTCCGCGATGGTCGCGGCGAGCATGGCGAGCTGCCTCCCACCAATTGGAATGCCAACTTTGGCGGCCCCGCATGGACGCGTGTTGCGGACGGTCAGTGGTATCTGCACATGTTTACGCCCGAGCAGCCGGACTTTGACTGGTCATGCCCTGAGGTTCACGCGCTCTTTTGCGACGTCCTGGCGTTTTGGAGCGATCGAGGCGTCGACGGCTTTCGCATTGATGTGGCGCAGGGTCTCGCCAAGGATCTCGACCGCGATGACCTCGACCGGTGGCATCTCGCCGAGGGCGATGACATGGTTGACGACGGCACCCATCCGCTGTGGGACCGCAATGAGGTCCACGAGATCTATCGCGAGTGGCGCCGCGTGTTCGACCGCTATAATCCGCCGCGCAGTGCCGTTGCCGAGGCGTGGGTGCTGCCCGAGCGCCAGTATCTCTACGCGCGTCCCAGCGAGCTTGGCCAGACATTCAACTTTGAGTTTGCCAAGGCCACTTGGACCTATGATGACATGCACACTGCAATCGAGAAGGGCTTGAAGGCAGCCGTCGAATCCGATTCCGCCTCGACCTGGGTACTCTCCAACCACGACGTGCCGCGCGTGGCGACACGCTATGCCCTGCCGCAAATCAAGGCGACGCGCTACCATCAGATTGCGCTCGACTGGCTCTTACGCGACGGGTCGTCTTATGACGAGGACCGTGAACTCGGCGAGCGCCGCGCGCGGGCGGCCCTTTTGCTTGAACTGGCGCTTCCGGGCTCGGCATACGTGTATCAGGGTGAGGAGCTCGGCCTTTTTGAGGTGGCTGATATCCCGTGGGCTGCACTCGAAGACCCTACTGCGACCAATACGCACGGACCGAAGCGTGAGAAGGGGCGCGACGGCTGTCGTGTGCCCCTGCCGTGGGTGGCGGCGGACGATCCCGCGCATGGCGGATCGTTTGGGTTTTCGCCGGCAGACGCCGATGCGGCGCCCCATCTGCCGCAGCCTGCATGGTTTTCCGATTATGCTGCCGATAGGGAAGAAGTGGACCCGACATCGATGCTTGCGCTCTATCGTGACGCCCTCTGGCTGCGGCGCAAGCTGCGCGGGTGCGCCAACGATCTTGCGTGGCTCGATCTTGACGGGCGCACCGGTCTTGCGGATGGTGCCGAGGGCGCTGAGGGCGGCGTCATCGCCTATCGCCGCGATAACGGCTGGGCGTGTGTGACGAACTTCGGTGCAGCACCCGTGGAGCTGCCGGCGGGCAGGGTCCTGCTCACCTCATCACCGCTTGCAGACGGCAGGCTCGCGCAGGACAGCTCTGCCTGGATCATGCTCGGTGAGATGTAGGGGTCTCTTGCGGCGAGATTGCGTTTGCCCGCGCCTTCCGTGGTGGCTGATGTCTTCGCGAGGTTCGCGAGGGCGTTGCAAAACTTTTTAAAAAAAGTTCTTGCATAGGATGCGGGCATCACGTAAGATTAATCCTCGTAAGCGGACATGGCTCAGTTGGTAGAGCACAACCTTGCCAAGGTTGGGGTCGCGGGTTCGAGCCCCGTTGTCCGCTCCATTTGGGCGTTTAGCTCAGGGGGAGAGCGCTTCCCTGACACGGAAGAGGTCAGAAGTTCAAATCTTCTAACGCCCACCAAATGTTCGCAGCTCAGAGGCTATGTCCTCTGGGCTGTTTTGTTTTGCTACCAAGCACGCCGTCAAATATGCCACCAAATATTGATCCAAGGTCCCCGTAGAGGTGCCGGCAGATTGCATACGTTCTGGCCGACCGTGACCGCAACATGTTGGTCAAGCATAATCTTTTGGATTCTTTTGGCGTGAGCGGCTTGGTTTTGGTAGGATTTGTCAGCGGCTTGACTAAGGGGGTTTTATAACTGCCATGCAGGTAGCCGTGTTGGTAACGTTTTACCGACTTGTCAAATGCCCCTCATTTTTAATGCGTCTGCAAAATGACTAATTGCTTTGACCTGCTGAAACACTATATGTTGTGTTTGACCTAAAAAAAGAATACAGGATATAGATGCCTCTTTGTCGTATGATAGATGGCGGACAGAGAACGAAGACCTTATTCGCCCCATTTGGACACGCCTTTGAGCCGCTTGATCGGCCGCGAGGATTGTCCGCATGAGGGCCTATGGTTTATCGAGAACACAGATTGCGCGACGGCGCCGCAAGACAGGGGCAAGCTCTGCCGGGCATCGTTTGGCTCTGAAGCGCAATGAGACTACGAGGCGAAAGAGGCAAGAGGATGAAGATCATCAAGCGCAGCGGCACCGAGGTTGTCTTTGACATCGATAAGATCGTCAATGCCATCCGCGCCGCAAACTTGGAGGTCGAGGAGAGCTCTCGTCTAACCGACCGTCAGGTGGTTTATGCGGCACAAAACGTTGCCGAGGCATGTGAGAATGCCGGACACACCGTTTCGGTCGAGGAGATCCAGGATTTGGTCGAGGACGAGATCATGCGTCTCGACTGCTACGAGGTTGCCCGCCACTACATCATCTATCGTTATGTTCAGAGCCTGAAGCGCCAGAAGAACACGACCGATGACAAGATCCTGTCGTTGATTGAGTGCAATAACGAAGAGGTCAAGCAGGAGAACTCCAACAAGAACCCGACCGTCAACTCCGTTCAGCGCGACTACATGGCCGGCGAGATCTCCAAGGACCTGACTCAGCGCGTGCTGCTGCCCCAGGAGATCGTGGATGCCCATAATGAGGGCCTGATCCACTTCCACGATTCGGATTACTTTGCCCAGCACATGCACAACTGCGATCTGGTGAACCTGGAGGACATGCTCCAGAACGGCACTGTTATCTCGGGCACGCTGATCGAGAAGCCGCACAGCTTCTCGACCGCTTGCAACATCGCGACGCAGATCATCGCCCAGGTTGCTTCTTCCCAGTACGGCGGCCAGTCCATCTCGCTGACCCATCTTGCCCCCTTTGTTGAGGTGAGCCGTCAGAAGATTCGCGGCGAGGTCGCTCGCGAGCTTGAGGAGCTCGGTGTCTCGGCATCTGCCGAGAAGGTTCGCGAGGTCGTTGAGGATCGCCTGCGCGATGAGATCCGTCGCGGCGTCCAGACGATTCAGTATCAGGTCGTGACCCTTATGACCACGAATGGCCAGGCGCCGTTCGTGACGGTCTTTATGTATCTTAACGAGGCCCGTACGCCTCAGGAGAAGCACGACCTTGCCATGATTGTGGAGGAGACGCTTCGCCAGCGCTACGAGGGCGTTAAGAACGAGGCCGGCGTGTGGATTACCCCGGCATTCCCCAAGCTTATCTATGTACTCGAGGACGATAACGTTCACGAGAATTCCCCGTACTTCTACCTGACCCAGCTGGCTGCCAAGTGCACCGCCAAGCGCATGGTGCCCGACTACATCTCCGAGAAGAAGATGCGCGAGCTCAAGCTGTCGAAGGGCGAGAGCGCCGGCAACGGCGATTGCTACACCTGCATGGGTTGCCGCAGTTTCCTGACGCCCGATCGCTCGGGCAACGGCTTTAACAATGTTGCCAACGCGCTGAACTATGACCCGACCAAGCCTAAGTACTATGGTCGCTTTAACCAGGGTGTTGTAACCATTAACCTGCCCGATGTCGCGTTGAGCTCGCACCAGGATATGGACAAGTTCTGGAAGATCTTCGATGAGCGCCTTGAGCTGTGCCACCGGGCCCTGCTGTGCCGCCATGAGCGCCTGATGGGCACGCTTTCGGATGCCGCGCCGATCCTTTGGCAGTACGGCGCCCTGGCGCGCCTTAAGAAGGGTGAGACGATCGACAAACTGCTCGTGGGCGGCTATTCCACCATCAGCCTGGGTTACGCCGGTCTGTATGAGTGCGTCAAGTACATGACGGGTCACAGCCACACCGAGAAGGAGGGCACGCCGTTTGCCATGGCCGTCATGCAGCACATGAACGACAAGTGCGCGGAGTGGAAGGCTGCGAGCGACATCGATTTCTCGCTGTACGGCACGCCGTTGGAGTCGACGACCTACAAGTTCGCTAAGTGCCTGCAGCGTCGTTTTGGCATTATCCCGGGCGTGACGGACAAGGGCTACATCACTAACAGCTATCACGTCCACGTGTCCGAGGAGATCGATGCCTTCGACAAGCTTAAGTTCGAGGGTATGTTCCAGCAGCTTTCGCCGGGCGGCGCTATCTCCTACGTCGAGGTTCCCAACATGCAGGACAACCTCAAGGCTGTCATTCGCGTGATGCAGTACATCTACGACAACATCATGTACGCCGAGCTCAACACCAAGAGTGACTACTGTCAGGTGTGCGGCTACGACGGCGAGATCAAGATTGTCGAGGATGACGGCAAGCTGGTGTGGGAGTGCCCCAACTGCGGCAACCGCGATCAGGAGAAGATGAACGTCGCCCGCCGTACGTGTGGTTACATCGGTACCCAGTTCTGGAACCAGGGTCGAACCGAGGAGATCCGCGACCGCGTGCTGCATCTCTAATAACTATCCCAGGCTGCCCCGTAGCGAGGCCCCGGATCTTTACTCGCTATTTCGGACAGTCCTGGCTCACGACGGAGGCGCCACTGGCGCCTCCTGTTCGTGCGGAACTCATATCGAGTAAAGGTCCGGGGCCTCGCTACGGGGCAGCCAAGGTGATGTAGCTGAGATGCAGCATGCGGTCTGCTCACTCCTCGAAGTTCTTAGCGGAAATGAGTTGACTTGCAACAACGCTTTGCTTGTGATGACGGTTGAGCTGCAACATAGTTTTTATTGGACCTCGAACCCTATGCTCGATGTTCGCTTCGTTCATTGAGTTACCCTTTGCATGAGGCCGGGACATATCGTCCCGCCCACAGTTTCGCAGGCCGAAGGCCGAGAATGTTTGAGGACGGGATGATATGTCCCGGCCTCCCGGGAGAGTTACCTATGAACTACGCGAACATTAAGTATTTCGACATTGCTGATGGGGAAGGCGTTCGTACTTCTCTGTTTGTGAGTGGGTGCCGTCGTGGGTGCAAGAATTGCTTTAACTCTGTCGCGTGGGACTTTGCTGCGGGTGAGCCGTTCGATCGCGCCGTCGAGGATAAGATTATCGAGAGTCTCGATCATCCCTTTATCGATGGCCTGACGATTCTGGGTGGCGAGCCTATGGAGCCCGAGAATCAGGCGGGGCTTGTTGACTTTATCGAGCGCGTGCGTGCGGCCTATCCTGCGGGGTCGGGCAAGACCATTTGGTGCTTTACCGGTGACGTGCTCGAGGAGCTTATGCCGGGTGGCCGTCATCATACCGAGGTGACGGACCGTATCCTGGCCTGCCTCGACATGTTGGTGGACGGCCCGTTCGTTCAGGATCTGTACGATATCTCGTTGCGCTTTAGGGGCTCGAGCAATCAGCGCGTGATCGACATGAACGCCACGCGCGCTCGTGCTGCACGTGAGGGCGTTTCGCTTTGCGACGCCGTGGAGCTTTGGCGGGACGATCCGGTCTATTCGACCCATACTATGTAGCTTGTGGCCGATGCCGGAGGGCGTGGTACCATAGCGCGAACGCAAAATCGGAAAAGTGAGGCCCAGATGGTCGATCAGGAAAAAGTCGAGGCCGCCATTAAGCTATTGCTTGAGGGCATAGGCGAGGATCCAACTCGTGAGGGCCTGCTGGAGACCCCGGCGCGCGTTGCCCGTATGTATGGTGAGATCGCCGGCGGTATGGACCAGAGTGCCGAGGAACACCTGTCTAAAACCTTTGCCGTCGCTTCGAACGATTTGGTTATCGAGCGCGACATTACGTTTTACTCGCTGTGCGAGCATCATCTGCTGCCGTTTTACGGCAAGGCTGCCATTGGCTATATCCCCAACGGCCGTGTCGCAGGGCTTTCTAAGCTTGCCCGCACGGTTGAGGTCTATGCCCGTCGTCTGCAGCTGCAGGAGCAGCTGTGTGCACAGGTTGCCGATGCCCTCATGGAGTATCTCGCTCCCCAGGGAGCGATTGTGCTCATGGAAGCCGAGCATATGTGCATGACCATGCGCGGCGTGCAAAAGCCTGGCACCAAGACCGTGACGCTCGCTCGTCGCGGCGTCTTTGAGGCCGATCCGTCGCTCGAGGAGCGATTCTTTAGGATGCTGGGACGCTAACTATGAGAGTCGTCAACGACTTTACATCGAATACTGACGAGGGAACGCCGCGTCGCGGTTTTATGGCTTCGGGCCTGGCGCCTTTTGGCGTCATGCCTCGTATCGATTACATCTGTGCCAACGGCCTGTTCCGGCGGCACCTGGGCAACATTGCACAGTTGGAATCGGGGCGCATCTTCTGCCGCCACGGTATTGACCACCTGCTGGATGTCGCTCGTATTATGTGGATTAAGAATCTCGAGGAAGATCTCGAATTTGACCGCGAGGTCATCTACGCCACGGCACTTCTTCACGATATCGGCAAAGATGAACAGTACGAATCGGGTATATCCCATGATGTTGCAAGCGAACGCGTCGCTGATGCGATTCTCGGCGGCATGCCCGATGACGTAGCGTTTGAGCCGGCCGATGCCGCAGCCATTAAGACGGCCATTCTGGGCCATCGAAAGCTGCGCGTGAACAGCCAACCGCTCGAGCGCCTGCTCTATGCAGCCGACAAAGCGTCGCGCGCCTGCTTTGCATGCCCCGCGCGCAATGCTTGCAACTGGAGCGATGATAAAAAGAACCTGTCGATTCGCGTGTAGTTAGTTTACGCGGTCGGGGTTCTAAACGAAGGAGACGATCGCGATGAGCAACAAGAAACTGCCCGAGAATGCAACCAAGACTGAAGGCGCCGAGCTCGCCCGCCGTGGAAGGGGCGAAATATCCACCGCAACGGCGGTTCCCCACGTGAGCTATGACGATCTGCGCCATGCTGACCGCATTACTATCGACGGTCTCGAGGTCTTTGCCAACCACGGCGTGTATCCCGAAGAGAACGCGCTGGGCCAGAAGTTCATCGTGTCCTTGGTGCTCTATGCCGACCTGCGTGCAGCGGGGGAGCACGATAACCTGGACGCCTCGATTGACTACGGCTCGGTGTGCCACGATGTCGATGGGTATCTGCGCGAGCATACGTTTAAACTTATCGAGGCGGCAGCCGAGGGTGTGGCCCAGATGCTGTTGCGTCGTTATCCCTTGCTGCTTGGTGTGCGCATAAAGCTCGATAAGCCGTGGGCGCCCGTCGGTCTTCCCCTGGCAAGCTGCGGCGTCGAGATCGAGCGCGTGCGCTAGTCGACGCTAGAGCTTGTTGAGGGTGGCTGCTTGAGCCGCTGCGACAGGGCTCTATTGTTGGGGCAGTACGTGTCGAGCAGGGCGTGAAACCGCTGATTGTGGCTTGGCTCGAGCAAGTGGACGAGCTCGTGGGCGACAACCATGTCGAGGCATTCGACGGGGTAGGCGGCGAGCTCGCGCGCGATGCGAATAGCGCCGGATTTAGGTGTGCATGAGCCCCAACGCGTTTTCATGCTGCGTACGGAAATGCGGGAAACGGCGACACCCATTGCGATTTCGTATGCGTGCACAATATCGCGCAGTGCCGATGTGACCTCGGACGTATAGAGCTGGTCAATATGGGCTTGGATCTCACTGGGCGTTAAGCCGTCGAGGGTCGCGTTCCACTTGGCCTGCGGACGTTCGTCTGGCTCGTCGGTACCCATAAAACTTGCGAAGGTAGCCTGCTTGGGCCGCGGTGCGGGTGGCTCAAAGTTGTGGTCGAGTGCATCCTGTACCGTGATGGGCTTGCCCCAAAGTGCAATGATCGAGTGGGGGCTGAGCGACTCCTGTGCCGTCGTCTGACGTTGCTCGCGCTGGGCAAGTCGGCTGATAATCCAGGCGCTGTTGCGCTTCACAAACGCTTCGATACGCTCGCGGCTGGCGCCGAGCGGCGCGCTGGCGTGGACCTCACCGCTCGATGAGACGCGTAGGTTGAAGTTCTTGACGCGCTTTTTGGTAACGACGACGGGGATGGGCGTCCCATCCGGTCGGGATACGGAAATCGTAAACTGCTGCGTCAAAAGCGGTCCTTCAGATTGGGGACGGGCCGGCATGCCGACCGTTCGGCATGCCGGCCCGCTCAAGGGATGTGAAATTAATAACGCTCAAAGAAGGCAAGCGCGTTGTCGCTGCAGAGCTTTTGCATCACGGTCTTGCCAAAGTGCTTGGAGAGCATGTTCTGGAACTCGGGCATCTTGCTGGCGTCGGAGAGGAAAGCGGGCACCGCGGCGCCGTCCCAGTCGCCGCCGAGCGCGATGACGTCCTCGCCGCCCAGGTCGAGCCAGTGCTCGATATGTGCCGCCAGCTGGTCGAAGGTGACGTCTGCGGCGGTCTTGTCGGTTGCGTCGTTGGAAAGGAACTCGCTGCAGTAGTTGAGGCCGACGATGCCACCCGTGTCGCGAATGGTGCGGAACTGGTCGTCGGTGAGGTTGCGCTTGACGCCGCAGACGGTGCGGGAGTTGGAGTGGCTGGCGACGAAGGGGCGCGTGGCGTGGGCGACAACCTCGTCAAAGCACTCATCGTTGAGGTGGGAGACGTCGAGTACCATGCCGGCGTGCTCCATCTGCGTAAGTGCCTCGATGCCGGCAGCGGTGAGGCCGGCGTGGGTATCGTGCCCGCTCGCGAGCGGTCCCTGCGCGTTCCAGCTGAGTGACGACATAAGCACGCCCAAGCTCTTGAGCACCTCGATCAGCGCGGGGTCCTCGGCAAAGAACGTGGCGTTTTCGATGGTGTGGATGCAAGCGACCTTGCCGTCCTTGAGCGCGGGGCGAATGTCTGCGGCGCTGCGTACGTTGACCATGCGGTCGTGGTTGAGCATTGCCTGGCCGCTCATATGCGCCATGATCTGCGCCTGGAAGCGCGCGGCGTGGGCGGTGGGAATCTCGTCGGGGACAAACGTGGCGAAGCACTGTGCCCACGGCGTGTTGCCAATCTTTGCGAGCGAGATGGCGCAGGCGTTGCCCTCGATGAGATCGAAATCTTGCGGATGTGTTTCGTCGCCGGGGAAATAACCGTCGGTGCCGGCGGTAAAGCGCAGGTCGAGATCGAGTGTGGCCCAGCCGATGCGGTCAGCGGTGTCGCAGTGAAGGTCAAATACGGGATATGCCATGGTTCCTCCGGTTGCAGCGTTTCTTTGCAAACTGTCATTGAATTGTATGACTAGGGTATAGTTAGCGCCATATGTTCATGGCGGCCCGCGTTGTGCGCCGCCCTTATTACGGAGGTTACCATGTCCAACCAGGGCAAGAAGGTCAAGACCCATTATCGCGGCACGCTCGATGATGGCACGCAGTTCGATAGCTCCTACGATCGCGGCGAGCCGCTGGAGTTCACCTGCGGCGCCGGTCAGATGATCAAGGGCTTCGACGCCGCTGTTGTCGACATGCAGGTGGGCGAGAAGAAGACCGTGCACATCCCGGCTGCCGATGCCTACGGCGAGCACAATCCCGAGATGGTTATTACCTTCCCGGCCGAGCAGGTTCCCAACATCGAGCAGATCGAGAAGGGCATGAAGCTCTTCCTGTCCACGCCGAGCGGCATGCCTGTCCCCGCCGTCGTCATTGACGTGACGCCCGAGGCCGTGACGCTCGATGCCAACCACGAGCTTGCCGGCAAGGATCTCAACTTTGATATCGAGCTCGTCGAGGTCGAGGGTTAGAGTATGCCTGAACGCTTGGTTTCGACGACATGCTTGGGAAATCTCAACGATTCGTCCTATGAACTCCTGCTTCGCCGGAAGTTGGGCGGCGTCTTTGAAGTTGACGAGCTACTGCTCGATTGGGATCAGGCTGATGTATGCGCGTTTGCGGGCGTGACGGAGCTGGGGCGCACGATCGATGTTCGGCTGGATACTGCCGACGGCGGTCGTCTTGCCGATGGCGACGTGCTCGCCATCGACCGTTCGGGCATGGTGCCCGTGGCAGTTGTCGTGCGCTTGCGCAGCGCCGAGGTTTATTTGGTCGAAGTTGACCGCATGGACCCGATTGCGCTCGCGCATTCGTGCTGGGAGATCGGCAACATGCATGCGCCGCTCTTCCGAGGCGACTCGGACGAGCATACCGTGCGCATGTATACGCCGGTGCAGCCTGTTTTGGGCCGCATGCTCCGGGGTGTCGAGGGTGTTCGGCTCTCGGTGGTCACACGCGAGCTCGATGCCAGCCGGCGCTTTGCGTCGAGTGCGGCGGAGGTCGTCGTGAGCATGGCTCCAGACTTTACCATCGTAAAAAAGGTGCGTGGCTAAGCGCGCGTATGCGCAAGATGGGCTTTGAGGGGCGACCAATCAAGGTCCGTCTTGCTGTTGATAGGAGGCTTTGGGGAAGCATATGGGTCTTGAGGGAATCAAACTGATTGCATGCGATTTGGACGGCACGTTGCTGCATCCGGGGGAGCGCGAGCTGCGTTCCGAGGCCTTTGAGCTTATCGATGAGCTGCATCGTCGCGGTATCGTGTTTATGCCGGCGAGTGGCCGTCAATATGCGAGCTTGCGCTACCTGTTTGCCCCGGTGGCCGATGAGCTCACCTATGTATGCGAAAACGGAACCCTGGTGATGAGCGAGGGGCGTGCCGTTGTCAAGCGCTCTATGGAGCGTAGCCTTGCTATGGCTATCGCGAATGCCGTGGTTGCGTATCCCCATACCGACGTGACCCTTTCGTGTGAGGGGCACATCTACGCCATGAGCGGTAACGATGCGTTCGTCGACCATTTGCGCTATGTGGTCCACTGCGATGTGGCGGTGGTCGACCGTCCCGAGGACATCGACGAGGATGTCATTAAGATTGGCTTCCAGACGCCCGAGGTGGATTATCCGGCAGCCCGGGAGTATTTCGAGCGCCTCTTTAGCGATCGTGTCGAAGTGATGACGTCGGGAACCGCATGGACGGACTTGATCGGTTTCGGTTCGGGCAAGGGCTCCGCGCTTGCCGATTACGGTCGTGCCCTGGGTATTTCGCCCGATGAGATGATGGCTTTTGGCGACAATGAGAACGATCGCGACATGCTCAACGTCGTGGGCCATCCCTATCTGATGGAGAGCTGCAACCCCACCATGCGTGGCGTCAACGACCGCGTCCGTTACGTGCGCACGGTCGAAGAAGAACTGCGCCGTCTACTTGCTGAGTAAACATTTGGGGCATGTCTAGAAATCTACTTCTTGCTGCAAAGTGCGGAAAGGTGGATTTTAAGGCATGTTCCAAACGTCTACCGGCAATCGGGGCAGAGACCCTCGAAGATGGTGTAGTGCGACGTGACGTGCCAGCCGATTTGCTCGGATGCTTTGGCGTCGAGCTGGGCATCGAAGGGGAGCGGTACGTCGATGACGCGGCTGCACGAGGTGCAGATGATATGCGCATGCGGCTCGATCGTGCGATCGAAGCGGCTGCCGCCCGGCGTCTTGATGGAGAGGATTTCGCCGGCGTTGGCCAAGAGATTGAGATTGCGGTAGACCGTACCGCGGCTGATTTTGTCATCCTGCGCGCGCACGACGTTGTAGATTTCGTCGGCGGTGGGATGGTTATAGCTTTGGCGCACGGCGTCAAGAACCAGCTTTCGCTGCTTGGTATTCCTTCTTTGCACCGCCATGCGCCTCGCCTCTTTTCTATTAACGGTCGTAGGTAAATGATACCGTATTTAGCACACAATACTAATAATGAGGAGTGAAACCGTCTTCATTGGCAAGTGGGGCTCGGGCCTGGGCATCTACGAGGCGAAAACGCGTTCCCATGCGCTCGTAGGAGGCATGAAGTGCCTCGAGATGAGATAGGATATTTGCCGGAGCTCCCTGTATCTCCATCTCGACTGAGCCGTCTTCCATGTTACGCACCCAGCCGGTGAGTGCGCGTGCCTGCGCGAGGTTGGTGTTGGTAAAGCGAAAACCAACGCCTTGGACTTGCCCCGCCCAGCGCAGGAAATAGCGCAGGGGAGTGTCTTGAGTGGCCTCGTCGCTTGCGAGCACAGTAAGCCTGCGGCGCAGCTCGAGCTCGACGGTTGATGGTTTTTGAGGCTCTCGACTGCCGCCGGTGACGCTGGAGAAGAACGTATCGAAGAGGCCCATCGCTATGCCTGCTTGTCTGCGTCGGCCGGGAAGGTAATGCCGGCCTGCTGGCGCACGGCATCCATGACGCGCAGTGAGACGAGCGTGACATCGCGGTAGTGGCCAAGCTCGTGGCGTCCTGCCGGGGTCTCCCAAATCTCTTCCTTAACGTTATCGATGCCGCCGATGGCGGTGATAAAGTCTGTGAGTTCGTATTCCATAGTGTTGCTCGATTTGGGCAGGTCGAGCACGCGGCCGTTGTCGCCCTGTTCGCGCGGTGCCTCGGTCGCCGAGCCGCGTACGACATCGCCGCGATAGTCGATGCGGACGTTGCGGGGCGTGGACAGATGGTCGATCTGGATAGTGCCACGCTCGCCTTCGATCTGCGAGGGCAGCAGGTCATTCGTAATTTTGGAGTGCGCGAGCTCGACGGAGATGCGGCCTCCGCCATAGCTGGCGAGGATGGAACCGCAGCCGTCGATGGGGCCGTGCGTGAGCTGTCGCGTGGTGGGGTCGAGCAGAGTAGTCATGCTCGTAAGGCCGGAGGGCATGCCGAAAATCTCGACCATGGGCTCGACGGCGTAGACGCCAATGTCCATGAGGGAACCCGATGCCATATTGCAGTCGAAGATATTGGTGGCGCGTCCCGCGAGAATCTCGTTGTAGCGCGAGGAATACTTGCCAAAGCGCAATGAGGCACGGCGGATGGGGGCGATCTCGCCCAGGGCGTCCTCGATGGCGTGGAAGGCGTGATCGTGGAGGGGACGCATGGCCTCGAGGGCCACGACACCTGCTGCCTCGGCAGCGCGGAAGACTTCCAGCGCCTGCGCTTCGGTGGCGCAGAAGGGTTTCTCGACGATGACGTGCTTGCCACCGGCGATGCAGGCAAGGGCCTGCTCGTAATGGAGCGCATTGGGGCTGCCGATGTAGACGGCATCGACGCCGGCGGCTGCCGCAAGCTCATCGAGTGACGTAAAGTTTCGCTCGCCGCCGTGCTCGGCAGTAAAGGCGGCGCCGCGCTCGGCATTGCGCGAGAGCGTGCCCACGAATACGGCCTGGCCGTTGGCATTGACGACCTGAATAAAGTCGTCGGTGATCATGGACGTGCCGATGGTTGCGATACGCAGCATGTGTCCCCCTTGCGTTGTTTGGCCTACAGGACGAGTGTAGCGCGGGAGGACACAAAAGCGTGCGAAAACGCCGTTACAGGTCGCTCTCGTTAAAGCCGGTGTCGATATCGAGGTTACTGCCGTCGGCCGCCGTGGTGGCGAGCTCATCGCAGCGCTCGTTGAGCTCGTGGCCGGCGTGGCCCTTAACCCAGATGAACTCCACCTTATGCCTGCTCCTTGCGGCAAGCAGGCGCTCCCACAGGTCACGGTTCTTAACGGGCTGCTTGTTGGCAGTTTTCCACCCGCGCTTTTTCCAGCCGTCGATCCAGTGTTTATTGAAAGCGTTGACGACGTACCGCGAATCGGAATGGACCTCGACCTCGCAGGGGCGGTTGAGCGCCTCGAGCGCCACGATGACCGCCATGAGTTCCATGCGGTTGTTGGTGGTCTTGGCGTAGCCGCGTGAAAGCTCGGAGGTGAAGGTCTTGCCGGCGGGGTTGGTGTATTTGAGTACGGCGCCGTAGCCGCCGCGTCCCGGATTTGATCGGGCCGAGCCGTCGGTATAGATGATGACCTTCACGGGCTTCCTTTCGTTGGGTACGTTTCGTGTGAGTGACCATTGTAGCGCCATGCCCGCCGGGGGCTAGCAATCTACGATTTCTACCCCGTCTTCCGACGGTTAGTTGGCATGGATGATGCGGTTGAGCTCGTCGAGGTATTGCTGCAAGAGGGAAGAGGGCTTGCGCTCGTTGTGCATGATATAGCCTACGTGCATCGTTGGGGCGTCTGCTAACGGGATCGATGCCATACCCCATTGCATTTCATTGGAGAGGACACCGGTCGACAGGGTGTAACCGTTCGACGTGATAAGTAAGTTAGTAAGTGTTCCGCGGTCCGAGATTCGTATGTTGCGGTCGCAAGGGATATAGCTAAAAGGTTCCTCGGCGTAATAGAAGGAGTTTGAGGTTCCCTGCTCAAAGCTGTAGCGCGTATAGGGTGTGAGGTCGGCAAGGGACAGCTGCGGGCGGCGGGCAAGCGGGTGGCGCTCGCTAACGAAGACGTGGACCGTCGCGTCGAATAGGGGATGGAAGCTCGCACGCGCATCGGCAAAAGCCTTCTGCAGAACGCGGGCATTAAAGTCATCCAGATACAGAATGCCGATGTCGCTGCGAAACGCGCGGACGTCATCGATGATCTGCGACGTGGTGGTCTCGCGCATGATGAACTCGAACTTGCTGTCGCGGCAGCGCTCGACCACGTTGACAAAGGCCTCGACCGAAAAGGCGTAGTGCTGGGCGGAAATGGCGAGGCGGGCTTGCGGGGTGCCGCCGTCCTCGTAGCGGGCCTCGAGCATATCGGCCTGCTCTACGACCTGGCGCGCATAGCCCAAAAGCTCGGTGCCGTCGTTGGTGAGCGTGACGCCGCGGCTGGAGCGCGTGAAGATCTCCAGGTGGAGTTCCTGCTCCAGGCTTTTGACGGCGTTTGAGATGTTGGACTGAGCGGTATAGAGGCGCTGAGCTGCGGCGTTGATTGAGCCGGACTCTGCCACGGCGATCAGAAAACGAAGCTGCTGGAGGGTCATCGGCGCCGTCCTTTCGAGCGTTATCTACAAAACCGATAACAGGTTAGCGCTTTTAAGTGATTGACCGAGCGAAACAATGCTCGTACTATTCAAAACACACAAAGGCGGTAGGTAATTAAACCGACCACGGAACCGGGATGCGAAAGGAGGCCCGCATATGAAATGCTTACCAAGACGAATGCCGGGCTCCTGTTTGCGCCCGTCGGCGTGATCAGGAGACAGCGACTTACTTCTCTCTAATTTATTAACTTTTGTTCGATCAAGGAGATTATCATGAGCCAGTTCATCAACAACCCCGAGCACACCTTTGGTTTCGATACCCTGCAGCTTCACGTTGGCCAGGAGAGCGCCGATCCCGCATCCGACTCCCGCGCCGTGCCTATCTACCAGACCACGAGCTATGTGTTCCGCAACTCCCAGCACGCCGCCGATCGCTTTGGTCTTGCCGACGCCGGTAACATCTACGGCCGTCTGACCAACTCCACCCAGGGCGTCTTCGAGGACCGTATCGCCGCACTCGAGGGTGGTGTGGCAGGTCTTGCCGTCGCCTCCGGTGCTGCTGCCATCACCTATACCCTGCAGGCTCTTGCCCAGGCCGGTGACCACGTGGTGGCTCAGAAGACCATCTACGGTGGCTCCTACAACCTGCTGGAGCATACGCTCTCCCAGTTTGGCGTCGAGACCACCTTCGTCGATGCCCACAACCTGGACGAGGTCGAGGGCGCCATCAAGGACAACACCACGGTCATCTACCTCGAGACGCTCGGCAACCCCAATTCTGACATCCCCAATATCGACGCCATCTCCGAGATCGCCAAGAAGCACGGTTTACCGGTTGTCGTCGACAACACCTTCGGCACCCCGTATCTGTTCCGTCCGCTGGAGCATGGTGCCAACATCGTCGTCCATTCCGCAACCAAGTTTATCGGCGGCCACGGCACCTCGCTGGGCGGTGTGATCGTCGACGGCGGTAACTTCGATTGGAAGGCGAGCGGCAAGTATGAGCAGATCGCCGAGCCCAACCCCTCCTACCATGGCGTCTCGTTTGCCGAGGCTGCCGGTCCCGCCGCCTTCGCAACCTATGTCCGCGCCATCCTGCTGCGTGACGAGGGCGCCTGCATCAGCCCGTTCAACGCTTGGATCCTGCTCCAGGGCACCGAGACTCTGTCGCTGCGCGTTGACCGTCATGTCGAGAACACCAAGAAGGTCGTTGAGTTCCTGGCTGGTGATAGCCATGTCGCCAAGGTGAACCACCCGAGCCTGTCTGGGCACCCCGATCACGAGCTCTATCAGAAGTACTTCCCCAACGGCGGTGCCTCGATCTTTACCTTTGAGATTAAGGGTGGCCAGGAGGCAGCTTGGAAGTTCATCGACCATCTGCAGGTCTTCTCGCTGCTCGCCAACGTGGCCGACGTCAAGTCGCTCGTCGTGCACCCGGCTACCACTACGCACTCCCAGCTCTCTGCCGAGGAGCTCGCCGAGCAGAACATCACGCCCTCCACGATCCGTCTTTCCATCGGTACCGAGAACGCCGAGGATATCATTTGGGATCTGAAGCAGGCCTTCGCCGCGCTGGACGAGTAAGGCGACTTGTGCAAGGACCCCTTGCGACTCGATAGGTATAACTGCATAAAATGCCTGCTCAAGGCGCCTGTGCGAACAATGGTTGCACAGGCGCCTTTTTTGCATAGAGCGGGTGCAAAAACAGGGTTTTTGACACGCTTTATGCATTCGAGTTGTGGAAAACTCCTGTTGAGAGGATGTGAGTTTTACGCAATTGACGTGCGCCTTTTGAGTAAAACCGCAGGTCGCGATTTGCTCGGGGTACTATGCAGCGCAATCGAATCAAACGCAGCAAAAACGCACTACGGAGGTTTCCAGCTACATGAGGATCGATTCACGAAAACCGAAAGCCGCCGCCCTTTCCGCCGCTCTGACCGTGGCACTTTTGGCGGGCGCCGGTGCAACTGATGCCCACGCCGCAACATTGTCCGATACGGTTGGATCTACGCCGTCCGAGACGACGCTGGTACAGCCCGTTGACTATCGCGGCGATGGTTATGGTTCCATGCAGGAGTGGAACGCCTCGATGGAGGCCAAGCGCGATTCCCTGGAGATGCGCGCTCAGATCATTATGAATATGTATGGCGACTATGCTACCGATGACGAGCGCGCTGTGTTGCAGGGTTGCATCGACGGTGCGGGCAGCCTGTTGACGATGGGGGAGGTCGACGCCAAGTCGACCGAGCTCGATGAGCTGCGCACCGCGCTTGAGGATGCCAAGCGCGAAGCGCTCGAGGCGGCCGCCGCCGAGGCGGAGACTGCCGAGGCCACCCAGGCTTCGTACTACAACGCCGGTTTTACTCCGTCCTACGCGTCTGCCGCGTCCTACGCGAACGGATCGGGCCTGACGCGCTCTGCGGGTGTCAATAACTACAACGGGCGCCGCGAGACCTATTACAGCAGCAATGTGCTTTATCACTATCGCACGGGCGAATGGACTCAGGATTCTGAGGGCTTCTGGCGCGATTCCGACGGCTATTACGTTGTTGCCGCGGGCGATATGGCCCAGGGCTCGACCTTTACGGGCTCCAAGGGTGATTGCAAGGTCTATGACTCCGGCTGCGCTGCCGGAACCACCGACTACTACACCGGTTGGTAATCTGCCATAAGCAAAATAGGCACATGATGGGCGGGCGTCTTTACTGAGCTTTTAGGCAACGTAAAGCCGCCCGTTCTTTATGCACGTTTGAGTTAACAGAGCCCTTACCGTGGCGGTACGCTGGGCGAATGGATGCGGAGCACACTGGTTCTTGAGAAATAAGGTCTTTCTCTTGGAGGAAGTGGTCTTGTGAATGCTCGAGATATTACCGTTGCCGCCGTCGCGTTGATGCTTGGCTGCCTTGGTCCCACGGCCGCGCTCGTCGCGGGCATGCAGGGGACATGCGGGGCTGCTCCTATCGTGGTCGGCGTGCTGATCGCGGCCACGCTGCTGGGAAGCGCCGGTGTTGTCCTTTGTCGCGACGATGAGGACGAGGTTCCGGAGTCGCAACGCTAGCTGTTGTGAGATTGACCGCCGGTCATAGACGAAGATGAAAGCCGCCGTAAGGGGAGTGCTCCTTGCGGCGGTTTTGCTGTTAAGGCTGTTGAATGCGGCGCGTTGGCGCTACCAGCTTTTCTCGATATCGCGGATGCGCCGATAGAGCCACTCGTTTTGCGGTGCCTGGATATCGTGTTTGGCTGCGAGGCGGCAGATGGTGCCCGCGAACTCATCAACCTCGGTTTTGCGCCTTGCGATGCGGTCTTGAGCCATCGAGGGCATACCGGCGGGGTCGATTCCCTCGATGAGGTGCACCATTTGCGTCAGGTCTGCCTCGGTCAGTTCAACGCCCTCGGCGTTGGCGACCGCAAGCGTTTCGCGCATGGCGGAAACAAAGCAGCGACGCTGCTCGGAGCCCGGCTCCGTGGCGCTTCCGTAGGTCCCGCCGTAGGCCATGCAGGTCTGGTTGATGCCGTCGTTGAGCATGAGTTTGGCCCACATGCGGTGGGCGATGTCGTCCTCGACGGTATGGGCGATGCCGCAGCGCGTATAGAGCTCGTCGATCGCGGTGATGGTTGCGGGGTTCGTGCCGGCCGCCGCGCCAAAGCGGATTTCGCCCGCATTGGTAAAGGTGAGCGCGCCGTTGAGAAACACGGCGTCCATGCCCTGGCAGATACCAAGAACGGTATGCTCCCAGCCAAAGCGTTCGGCAATCTTTTGCTCGCTCGTAATGCCGTTGCACAGCGAGGCGATGAGCGTGTTGGGTCCCACGACGCGCTCCATAGTCTTGAGTGCTTGGTCGAGACCGGTGGTCTTGACTGTCAGGATGACCAGATCGGCGGGCGTCGCCTCGCTGGCACGGACGGACGTGAGATCGCAGGGCTTGCCGTTGACGGTGAGCGCGTCGTTCGCATGACGCTCAAAACGGGCATCATCCATGACGTATTCGACGGCGTCGTTGCCGAGCGCCCGGGCGATCATGCTGCCGTAGAGCAGGCCGACGCCGCCCTTGCCGATAAAGGCGACCTTGTTGATCTGCATGTGAATCATCTCCCCATGTAAAAGGCGCCCGCGTAAGGGGCGCCTGATGGATTGTATGCTGCCAGGGTGATTGGTGGGTGCGCGGGGCGGCTGTTATAAAAAAGAAACGTTTGTCTGGACGTTACGCTGCGGGGCAGACCGCAAAGACATGCGCGTGGTCATGCCCGGCTCCTTTCATCGGGCTTTTTGCTGATGTTAAAGCGGTGCCGTGACGGCTCGATTTCTGCTGCGTTACGATACGTTCTCAATTGCGATTCCGATGTGTTTCGATGACGTGACGGGTTTGTTTCGCCTCGTCAGGGCTTCGATGGGAGGGGAGGGGCCGTGCAATATCGCGTTGACCCCAAAAGCGGCAACCGTATCTCGGCGTTGGGTCTGGGCTGCATGAGGTTTCCCGGTGCGCCGGGACACCCCGATGCGAAGACGGCCGATGCCATCATCTCCCGTGCGGTGGAGCAGGGGATTAATTATCTGGACACCGCGTATCTCTATCCCGGTAACGAGGCGTGCGTGGGCGCCTCGCTTGAGCGCTTGGGGCTGCGTGACCGGGTGTTGCTGGCGACCAAGTTGCCGCATGCTTCGTGCAAGTGCGCGGAGGATTTCGACCGGTTCTTCGATGAGCAACTGCGGCGCCTGCGGACCGACCATATCGACTATTACCTCATGCATAACATTACCTCGCCCACCCAGTGGGAACGTGTGGTGGCGTTGGGCATTGAGGACTGGATCGCGTGTCAAAAGGCGGCGGGGCGTATTCGCCAGATTGGTTTTTCGTACCACGGCAGCGCGGTGGATTTCCTGACGATGCTTGACGCATATGACTGGGATTTTTGCCAGATACAGTACAACTATGCCGGCGAGCGTTACCAAGCGGGAACGGCAGGACTCATGGCGGCTGCGGAGCGCGGGCTCGCGGTGTTTGTGATGGAGCCGCTGCTGGGCGGGCGTTTAGCGGGCAAGCTGCCGCCACGGGCCCGCGCTGTGCTCGATAGTGCCCGCGACCCGCATTTGCGCACTCCTGCTGCCTGGGGTCTTTCGTGGGTGTGGAATCATCCCCAGGTGACCATGTTGCTTTCTGGTATGACCGATACCGCGCAGGTGGA
Organism: Collinsella aerofaciens; assembly: GCF_963360655.1. Lineage (NCBI taxonomy): Bacteria > Bacillati > Actinomycetota > Coriobacteriia > Coriobacteriales > Coriobacteriaceae > Collinsella > Collinsella aerofaciens. The sequence continues at coordinate 434,605 of NZ_OY725712.1, read as the reverse complement.
CGAGAATTCGTCACTGGCAGACCTCGCGTTGCCGAATTCGATGACGGCCAACCAGCTCGACACGATTGCGCGCGTGTTGATGGAGTTTGAGAAATCGAACCGTGTGCCCTGCACGGGATGCGGCTACTGCATGCCATGCCCCAAGGGTATCAACATTCCCGGCTGCTTTGCCGCCTACAACGCGAGCTATGCGCACAGCTGGTTTACGGGGCTGTCGCAATACTTTACGGCGAGTGCGGTGCGCACGAGCGAGCCCAAGCTCGTGAGCAATTGCGTCAAGTGCGGCAAATGCGCGCGCCACTGCCCACAGCACATCGATATTCCCGAGCGTCTCGACGATGTGCGCCGACGTTTCCAGCCTGGTCCCGTGACGGCGGTGCTTAAGGCCTTCGGCAAAACGCGCTCCTCATGACCCTTTTATAACTTGCGGTGGAATAGTTCCTGTTTGCGGCAGAATAGGGGCCAAACAGGAACTATTTCACCGCAACTGAAGGGGGCTGTCGTGGGTCATCGGGATTCATGTGATGATTTGCGTGAGGTTTGTTGGGGCGTTTTGGGCGCTGGACACATTTCGCATCGATTTGCATCGTCGCTCAAGGAGGTGGACGGGGCACGGCTTGTGGCTGCCGCCGGCCGCACTCCTTCGCATGTTGAGGAGTTTTGCAGGGCGTTTTCGATTGATGCCGCGCACAGTTATGCCACGGCTGACGATAGCGGCGATGTGGCTTATGATGCGCTGATTGCCGACCCCGATGTCGACGCAATCTACTTGGCTCTTCCACATGGCATGCATGCGCATTGGGTCTGTCGGGCACTGCGCGCGGGAAAGGCCGTGCTGTGCGAAAAGCCGGCCGTTTTGAGTGAGGAAGAGGCTCTCTCGATTGCCTCCACCTCTCGTGAGCGCGGCGTGCTGTTTATGGAGGCGATGAAGAATCGGTTTTGCCCGATGCGCACTCGCGTGAAGGACTTGCTTGCGTCGGGTGAGCTTGGCCGTATTGTCTCGATTGAAAGCGTGCAAAAGCTCGATTACGGCGAGCCTCCTTCGGGCTATCTGCTTGATTCGTTGCAGGGCGGCTGTCTATATGACATGGGCTGCTATGCGGTCGGTTGGTTTGAGGATTTGCTCGCGGGCGCGTGCGAGGTTTCATCCCGTGAAGTTCGCTGGCGTGACGTATCAGGCGGCCGCGTCGATTGGGCCGACGAGATCCGTATGAGCGTCGGCGGTATACCCATTCATATGGTGTGCGACGGCAAAGCAACATATGAAAGCCGCTTAACGATTGTCTGTGAGCGAGGCTCGTTGGAAATCGAGCGTCTCCATCGCCCCGAGCTCGCCCATGTGAAGTATTCCGACGGTCGAACGCTCGAAATAAATGCCCCGTTTGAGATCGATGATTTCTACGGCGAAATCCAGCATGCGACCCAGCTCATCCGGGCGGGGAAACTCGAGAGTCCCGTCATGCCCCTTGCCGCCACGCAGCGCTGCGCGCGCATTATCGATGCGATTCGCTTGAAACTTTAGTGCGTGGGGGCATGGCGCCAGCGCCTGGAATGCCTTGGAGGCCTTTGCCCCTGATGCCCCTTTTATAACTTGCGGTGGAATACGGTCTGTTTGCGCCAAAATAGGGCACCAATAGACCGTATTTCACCGCAACTGATGAGGAGGGAGCTGGAGATGCTGACGATCGGGTGCCATCTTTCGACGACGAAGGGCTATCGGGCAATGGGGGAGACGGCGTTGTCCATTGGCGCCAATACCTTTGCGTTCTTTACGCGCAACCCGCGCGGTGGCAAGGCAAAAGAACTTGACATGGATGACGTGGCGGCTCTGCGCGAGCTTATGTCGCAAAACGACTTTGGACCGCTGGTGGCGCATGCCCCGTATACCTACAACCCCTGTTCTGCCAAAGAGCGGGCGCGCGAGTTCGCCTTGGAGGCTATGGCAGAGGACCTGCGGCGCATGGAGGCGCTGCCCGGCAACTACTACAACTTCCATCCCGGTGCGCATGTGGGGCAGGGCTCCGACGCCGGCATTCAGATGATTGTCGACGCCCTGTGTCAGGTGATGTTTGAGGGCCAGCAGACGACGGTGCTGCTCGAGACCATGTCGGGCAAGGGCACCGAGGTGGGCCGCAGCTTTGAGGAACTGGCGCTCATCATTGAGGGTGTTGCCGGCAAACGCCCCGAGCTGTCGGCCAAGCTGGGCGTTTGCCTAGACACCTGCCATGTGAGCGATGCCGGCTACGACATCATCCATGATCTGGACGGCGTACTCGACGAGTTCGACCGCGTGGTGGGTATCGATCGCTTGCATGCCGTACACAGCAACGATTCGAAGAACTCTTGTGGCGCCCATAAAGATCGTCACGAGTGCATCGGCAAGGGATACCTTGGCAGTGAGGAATTTGGTGGAGGTATGCAGGTTATGCAGAATATTGTATCGAATGGCCACTTGCGTTCGCTGCCGTTTATTTTGGAGACTCCGAACGAACTTGCAGGTTATGCAGCTGAAATTAGACTATTAAGGTCATTGCAGCAGTAATGACTGTCACAAAGTAGAGTATTCCATTCACGTTATGGGTTTGTTTCAATCAGTTTTCTCATTGCAGATTCGTAATTCCGGGTGCATAATAGCCAACAGTTTTTGCAGACCTCTGAATCAAACGAGGTCACCGGAAGGAGACTGATTATGAAGCTGAAGAAGCTTGGCGCATTTGCCGCCACGGGTGCTATGGCGCTCGCCCTTGCTCTGACGGGCTGCGGTTCGTCCAACGCCACCTCTGGTTCTGATGCCGGTTCCAGCAGCTCTGACGACGCTAAGGTCGAGAAGGTCGACGGCTCCAAGGAGTACGCGCTCGTCAAGGACGGCACGCTGACCGTCGGCACCTCTGCCGAGTACGCGCCGTTTGAGTACAAGGATGACAACGGCGACTACCAGGGCTTTGACCTTGAGCTCATCAAGGCTATCGGTGACAAGCTGGGCCTGGATGTCGAGTACGTCAACAATGACTTTGACACGCTGGTTCCGGGTGTCGCTTCGGGCGCCAAGTACGACGTCTCCATCGCGGCTATCACCGACACGCCCGAGCGTGAGAAGGAAGTCACTTTCTCCGATTCCTACTACATGGACGATCAGGCTATCGTGACCAAGGTCGATAACACCGACATCACGGCCGACAACTACAGCGAGAAGCTCAACAACGCCGACGCTACCATCATCGTTCAGTCTGGCTCGACCGCCGAGTCTTTTGCCCAGGAGAACTTCCCCAAGGCCAAGATCGTCCCCTACAAGGACGCTACCGAGTGCTTCAGCGCCCTGCAGTCCGATAAGGGCGACGCCGTAGTCACCAACCGCTCCGTTGCCAGCCAGCTGACCGCCGAGCAGTTCAACACCTGCCAGACCATTAAGCAGATCAGCACCGGCGAGGAGTACGCCATCGCCATCAACCAGGGTAACACCAAGCTCAAGGAAGACATCAACCAGGCCATCAAGGACCTGACCGACGACGGTACCATTGACGCCCTCATGGCTAAGTACAACATCAAGTAAAATAGCTACTTGATTGCTCGCGGGCCCTTTCCGTTTTGGCGGAGAGGGCCTTTGCGCTTCTCTTGACGGAGAGTATTTCCGTCTCGTTTTGCCGGCAACTTCTACGATAGGAGCCACCTTGTCTCGACTGAACAAAGGGGCCGCGGAGCAGCGTTTTCCACTGCCCGCCTTGCTCCAAAAGCTAGCCTGCGCCATGGCCGTGGCGCTCGCGCTGGTGTGCGCAGGGGCATATGCGCCCACGACCGCCCAGGCGCTTGAGACCGCAAAGATTACCGCCCGACCCAACACTGGTTCGGGCAGCGCTGTGGTCGGCGGTACCGAGACGCGCATTACCTGGGAGGTCCAGGCCGATGCCGACGAGGAGCTGAGCGGTCTTTCGCTGACGTTTGTCGACGGCACGACGTTTGGTACCGATGACACGCGATTGACGATGCTCTCGGGCGAGGACCTCATGGATCGTACGCCCATGAAACCCACGTGCAAGGCTGATGGCCAGACGCTCAAGATTGACTTTGGCGAGACGGCGCCTGCCGGCGGCTTTTTCCGTGTCGAGGTTTACGGCGTGACCTTCCCCGTCGAGGGCGGCGATGAGGCCTTTAGCGGCACCTGCACTTTGGCCGATGGCTCGACCAAGAAGATCTCCAAGATTCCGTCGGTGGAGATCAAGGGCGTGACGGCATTCGATAACTTCCTGGCCGATCTTAAGGAGCAGCCGTGGGTCGAGGCCTGGAACTCCAATATGTTCCTGCGCCTGTTCTTAAACCCAGTCATTTTGGTCCAAAGCCTGCCGATCGTCTTTAAGGGCTTCCTTATGTCGCTCTCGATCGTGCTTGTGGCGTTTCCGCTGGCAATTCCCTTTGGCTTTGCCTTGTCGCTCATGCGCATCTCCAAGTCGCGCATCCTGCGCTGCCTCGCCGGCATCTATGTGAATATCATCCGCGGTACGCCGGCGTTCCTGCAGATCTATATCGCGTTCTTCGGTCTGCCGTTGGCCGGCGTCAAGGTTGATGACTACGTGCTTGGCGTTATCGTCATGGCCATGAACTCGTCTGCGTACCTATGCGAGATCTTCCGTGCCGGTATTCAATCGATCCCCAAGGGCCAAAACGAGGCTGCGCGTTCGCTGGGCATGAACGCGTTCCAGACGCTGCTCTATGTCATGATTCCGCAGACGTTCCGTAATGTTTTGCCTACGCTGACCAGCGAGTTTATCTTGCTTTACAAGGATACGTCGCTGCTTGCCGCCGTGGGTGTGGTCGAGATCGTCATGAACGCCCGTACCATCGTGGCCACGACGGGCTCCATTACACCGTACGTGGTTGCCGCCCTGTTCTATCTGGTCATCACCCTGCCGCTCGCTCGCTTGGTGAGCGGTCTTGAGGCGAGGCTTTTGGGCACGGCCGAGACCAAGAAGAAGCGTCCCGCCAAGAGCGCCGGACAGGTTGTCGCGACGCCCGCCGATCACATCGCCGGTCTGTAAGGAGGTCCTATCATGAGCGAAACCAATAACTCGAACGAGGTCGTCGTCAGCATCAAGAACCTCCAGAAGGCCTTTGGGGACAACGTGGTCCTGCGCGATATCGATCTGGATGTGCACAAGGGTGAGGTCGTTGTGGTCTTGGGCCCCTCAGGCTCGGGCAAGTCGACGATGCTTCGCTGCATCAATCGCCTGGAGCATCCCACGAGCGGCTCGATTGTCGTCGAGGGCGTGGATGTGTGTGCCAAGGGCGTCGACCTCAACAAAGTGCGCACGCACCTGGGCATGGTGTTTCAGCAGTTCAACCTGTTCCCGCACCTGTCGGTCAAAAAGAACGTCATGCTTGCGCAGCAAAAGGTGCTCAAGCGCAGCAAGGAAGAGGCCGAGAAGATCGCCGTCGAGGAGCTGACCAAGGTCGGCCTGGCCGAGCGCATCGACTTTATGCCGAGCCAGCTCTCGGGCGGCCAGCAGCAGCGCGTGGCCATCGCCCGCGCCCTGTCGATGAACCCGCACGTGATGCTCTTTGACGAGGCCACCTCGGCGCTCGACCCTGAGCTCGTGCGCGACGTTCTGGGCGTCATGCGCGACCTGGCGCACGACGGTATGACCATGATCGTCGTGACGCACGAGATGGGCTTTGCCCGCGATGTCGCCGACCGCGTCGTCTTTATGGACGCCGGCGTCATTGTGGAAGAGGGTACGCCGAGCGAGGTCTTCGACCACCCCAAGAGCGAGCGCACCAAGGCGTTCTTGGGCAATATCTCGTAGCCGCTTTATATGACTGACATAGCAGAAAACGGGAGCCGGATGTGATCCGGCTCCCGTTTTTGTTGGGACGCGAATGTGTTTTGTTGCAATGCGCGTTGCGGGCGGAGCTCATTGCCGCTAGGCGAGCTCGGCTCCAAGGGCGCGGCAGGCCGCTTCGCTCTCATCATCGGGGGCGTCGTAGCAGATGACGGAATCGACGACGTTGACGCCCTCCTCGTCGGCGTCCGCCTTCCAGTTGTCCATCCATTCGCCCTCGGCCCACGAATAAGAGCCAAAGAGGACGACCTTCTTGTCGCCGAGGGTCTCCTTGACCTCATCCCACATGGGCTGGAACTCATCATATTCAAGCTCCTCGGAACCCATGGCGGGGCAGCCGAAGGCGATAGCGTCATAGCCAGCGGCCTTGTCTGCGGAGAAGTCGGCGCAGGAGATGACCTCTGCCTCGGCGCCGGCATCGGTTGCACCTTCGGCAACGAGGTTTGCCATGGCCTCGGTGTTGCCCGTGCCGCTCCAGTAGACGACGGCGATCTTGCTCATGTTGAGTCCTTTCAGTTGTGCGGCAGGTTGCCACGGCTTCTATGTTCTATCGGGTTGCCTGGGCAAGTTGCGCCAAGCTGTAGCCCTGCTGATAGACAAAGGTGAAGTATTGGGTGCAGGCGCGGTAGGCATCAAACGTCGCAAGTGCCTGCTCGACATTTGCGTAGACCTTCCAGGCCCCAAAGACCTTATAGTTCTCGCCGCGCTGGACGATAAACTCGTGCACGTCGTCGTAGGGATATCCTAGGAAGTAGCCTATTTCGTGCGGAAACTCGCAGGTGCAGTCGTTGCTGCAGCTAGCTTGCTGGGGTAGTGCGCATCGAGTCTGGCTACAGGCGCATTCCGCGACGTTATTACTCGCGAGCGTGATGCGTGATGCCAAATGCACAAGGCATGTCGAAAGGTCTCTCGTGTCGTAGCCTTCCGAGGCGAGCGCCGTTTTGGCGCGAGGGTCCGCGAAATAGGTGGTGAGGCTTTTGGCTCGGTACACGTACACGAGCGCTCCGCAGGGCCGCCAGACCAAAACACTCAGGTGGATGCCAAGCGGGTCAAGCTCGCGGTTGCACTGGGCGATAACGTTGAGCAGGCGTGCTCGGCGTTCTGCGATGGTTTCTGTTGCGGTCGAGCCGTCCCCGTGGGCGTAGGTGCCTGGATAGGTAAAGAGCGATGCCGGCTTGATGCCCGCGAGCGTGGGGGAGCAGTTGCGCACGACTGCTGCCTGAAACGTTGGGATGTCTATGGTTCGAGTCACGTCGCTCCTTACGGATCTAAACCGTTAGCCTAGGAAAACTTATACACGAAAGTAAGCCATGGTCAACAAAAAAGTTTGAAGAGGAAAACTAATTGACCGAACGGACATGATTTTGGGTTAAGATGGGGACACCCCATGGGGGTATCTAGATAGTGCTACTGAAAGGGGAACGCATGAGTGACTTGCTCAACCCTGCGAATCTCATCGTGCTGACCGTCATTGCCGTCGGCATGTTTTTTGGACTGCGTCGCATTGCCGCTTCGACACACGGGAAGAGTTGCTGCAGCGATGGTGCGAGCGGCAAGAAGGCCAAAAAGGTTGTGGTGGCAGACACCGACGAGTCCCACTACCCCTATCGTGAGGAACTCCTTATCGGCGGCATGAGTTGCGACGGCTGCGCCCGGAATGTGACGAATGCCCTCAATGCGCTTGATGGCGTGTGGGCTACGGTAACGTACGCGGACCACACGGCACGCGTGCGCTCGAAGCGCCCGGTTGATCGCGACACACTCGAGACGGCAGTGAGGGGTGCGGGCTATTACGTTATGAAAATGTAGGCGTTGCCCTCTCCGGTGGGTACCAGCCTCCTGCCCATTGTGACTATCGGCATCCAAAAATTTGCGCAAAAATAACCTTTAGATGCGGCAAAAGTGGAGTTTGGTGACGGTTTGCGCGGAATTCGCTACCAATCGAGCATCTATGAACCCGTCCAAAAAATTACAGGTGTATATTTATACACTGATTATTGCTGTGCTCAGATTGCAATTAACCGTGGACAGAAATGAAGAATGCTAAAACTGGGCTTTAGGACAGGGGAGGCTATAACCTTATGAGACGAGTGGGAACACTTGGCTTGGTGGCAGCGCTTGCCGCTATCTTGGTATCGCCGCTGCCGGCGCACGCCGAAGACGCATCGGGTGCCGTTACCTACAATGCGGGAAATGGGTATTCCTTTGAGAAGCTCTCGCATCCTACGGTAGGAACGTCGCAGCCGGATGGCATCGTCGACTACCAGGGTAACGGTGCCGTTGCCGTTCCGGGCGCCGATGGTAATACGGCCAACAACGAAGGCGATCGCGGCCAGAGCTACACTTGGGCGGCTGCGAGCTATGGTGACTGGCTTTATGTGGGCACCTGCTATGCGGCGATGGGCAACACGCTGACGCTCATGAACAGCACGCTGGGCGATTCCTTTGATGTCGAAACCATGCGCCTGACGCTGGAGGCCATGTTTAACGGTACCTTCTTCTATGGACAGCAGAAGGAGGACGGCACGGCCGACAAGGACAGCGGCGGCATCTTGGTCAAGATCAATACCAAGACCGGTGAGACCAAGCTGCTACTCTCTGAATCGCTCAACGGCGTCGCTCCTTTGTTCCGCAATGCCGTGAGCTATAAGGGTAAGCTCTATTTCTGCGGCAGCGTCAGGACCAATGACGGCAAAGGCGGCCTGCCTGCTGTATACGAGATCGATCCTAAGACGGATGAGTACAAAGTTGTCTATCAGGGCCTTTCGAGCATGCAGGATTACGGTGCTGCCTACAAGCAGGGCATTTCTACCGGTATCCGCGGCATGTGCGTCCATGATGGCCAGCTCGTCATCAGTAATGTGGGTAAAGACGCGAACGGTAATTTTGTGTCGACAATCCTGACGTCGTCTGACCCCTCGAAGGGCCAGGACAGCTTCACCGAGATTGCCAACTCGGAGACGCTGTTTGGCTATCCGGCGATTCGCTATCAGGACAGCATCTACGGCGGCGCCATTTGGGATATGGTCTCGTACAATGGCCATCTCTATGCGACCATCTGCACCGGTACGCCCGAGAACGCTCCCGATGATAATTCCATGCAGTCGTTTGCCATGGTCCGTGGCGACAAGAATGCCGACGGCAGCTATTCGTGGACTCCCATTGTCGGCGATCAGAAGACGGACGGTGCAAAGTACTGCTTTGGCATCGATCCTGCCCGTACCCGTTCTGGCGCTGCCAACCTCATCGTCTACAACGACTACCTCTATATCGGTGAATACAACGACGAGGAGATTGCCCTCGAGCGCATCCTGTTCAACAAATCCAACACCGAAGAGGGCGGCAAGAGCAGCATGGGTGGCGTTGACTGCTCGTTTGTGAATGCCAATCTTGAGCAGTCGGTTAACATCTATCGCATGGACAAGGACGAGAACATGGAGCTCGTCGTTGGCGATCGCACCGACATGTTCCCCGAGGGCGGTATTTCCGGCCTGACTTCGGGCTTTGGCCGAAACGAGAACCAGTACATTTGGCGCATGCAGAAGTTCGACGGCAAGCTGTATATCGGTACCTTTGATACCGCGAGCCTGCTTGAGCCGATCGGCCAGTTCTCCAATGGCGACATTATCGATATGACGCCCGAGGAGTGGGACTCTCAGGTTCAGCGCCTTAGGGACCTGCTCAATCACCTGCTCGACAAGAAATCGCCTGACGACCCCATCGTTCCCGTGAACACGCTTGCGGACGATGATTCAAACGAGGCCGTCGAGGTCGATGATTCGAACGAAGCTGCTGAGGTTGATGATTCAAACAAGGCCGTCGATGTCGATGACGAGAAGACCGAGGTTGCTAAGGGCTTTGGCGATCTGAGCGATGCGCTGGAGGATGCCGCGGGCGGTCTTTGCGATCAGGCCGCGACGATGTCCCAGGACTTTGAGGACGACGCCGCTTATGTCCAGAAGATCGATGGCGAGATCGCGTACTTCAAGTCCTTTGCCGACCAGTATCAGGACATGCTCGATAGCTATGAGAGCCTTAAGCAGCAGTACGAGGATGCCTATGGCACCGAGCTGCCGAGCGATATTCAGGATGCGCTCGATAAGCTGCTGAGCGAGGAGAACCTCAAGAAGTTGCAGAGTGTCCTTACGTGCATGTGTTACCTGCGCGATGCCGAGCGCGGCTTTGATATGTATGTGACCGAGGACGGCGTGAACTTTACGACGCTGACGACCAATGGCTTTAACGATCCGTATAACCATGGTCTGCGCACCTTTGCGGTGACCAACCAGGGTCTGTGCCTTGGTACCGCCAACCCGTTCTATGGTTGCCAGGTCTGGATCCAGCGCAAGGAGAATTCGGAGAATCCGGTTGATCCCGGTACTCCGGATCCGACGGAACCCACCGATCCTTCGCAGCCGGGTGGCGGCGATCAGCCTGGCGGCAGCCAGACGGGTGGCAACGACCAGTCGAGCAGCACCACGACCACCGTCACGACGACCGCTAAGAAGACTCCGAAGGACGGCTCGCTGCCTCGCGCTGGCGACTCGACCCTCACGCTGGTCTTGGGATTGCTGGTTGCAGCTGCCGCAGTGCTTGGCATTGCTCTCGTCTTGCGCAAGCGTTCTCGTCGCTAGGCTCGTCCGCGTAGCTCAATGTCCTGGATATCGTCGAAGTTGATGGCGATATCCCTGAGTTTGAGCAGCTTGAATGCGGGTAACGCTTCGTCGAGAATGCCCGTGCGGCTACGATAGCCGTACGTATCGTAATAGGTGACGCGCACCAAGTCGCCGCGTTTGAGGCCCTCGAGCTTTTGCGAAAGCTCGAGGGCTTTTTCTTCCGTGAGCTCACGTTTTTGCTCGACGGTGATTTCCTGCTTGCGCACGAGTTCGTAGTATCCCGTGAGGGCGGCAAAGGGCATAAACTGTGCGGCGCGGTTGGCGCGCACGGCACCGTTGGCAGTGAGGTTGGGGTCGGCTGCGCGGCGTCTGCCCTCGGGGTCCGCCAGGCGCTCGAAGGCGGTCGGCGGGCGCATGGGCTGTTGTTTGGGTTTAGGCACGGTGTCCTCCAACTTGATCGTTGCGCTCGCGCGCGGTGGCGCCGGCGGTAAAGCTTAATCCCTTGACGAGCGCGTTCTTGCCGTACTTGCCTTTCACGGCCAGGACGGCGCGCGCCAGGTCGCGCTCGCGCTCATCGGCCTCGATATCGCTGAACAGATCGATGGTGGCAAATTCCTCGGGCACAAGATTGCTAAAGCCCAGGTTGATGCGCTTGACCGGTCGTTTGGGATCGACAGTCTGCGCCCAGAGCTCATCGAAATAGCCCATGATCTTCTTAAACGAATTGGTACGCTCGGGCAGCTTGCGCGAGGCGTTGGAGTGCGCAAAGAGCGCGGCATAGCCACCACGCGGTTTGCCACCATGCTCTCCCACAAAGATGCCATCGATTGCCTGCGCTTCGCGCACCAGGCGGCGCCGTTCGTCATCGCGCTGGACGGGCTTGGGAGCACGGGGCGCGAGCTCGGGGCCGGCGGTTGCGGTGGGTTCGATGCTCGACGTACTCGAGCGCAGGTGTCCGCATCCGTCCACATATTGTGCAGTACCGCTGGCATCAAGCCTGCGTATGTCGGCGCGCTCGCTCGCGTAGCCCACAAAGAGCGAGATGCTGTCGCAGACCACGTGCTTATCGATCAAGTCCAACACGGCGTTGTCGACCATCTCGCGCAAGACGGTGTAGGCCTGCTCGTAGGCATAGCCCTTCGAGAGCACCTGTCCTGTGGTGGTCGAAGTTGCTTGCGGGCGATAGGCTTGGATATCGGCGATGGTTGTCGGCTCGCGTCCGAAGGCGTGGTCGATGAGATACTCGGCATTGACGCCGAGCTCGTCGTAAAGCAGGTTTTCGTCGAGCGCCGCGACGCCCATCAGATCGTAGACGCCGTATTTTTCGAGTCGTGCTGCCACGCCGGGGCCGATGCCCCAGATATCGGTGATGGGACGATGGGGCCAGATTTCCTTGCGAAAGGTCTCATCGTCGAGTATGCCGATGCGGCTGGGTACGTGCTTGGCGGTGATATCGAGTGCAACTTTGGCCTGGAATAGGTTGGGGCCGATGCCGACCGTCGCCGTGATGCCGGTGCGCGCCAGGACCTCGTCGCGCAACATGCAGGCGAAGCCTTCCGCATCGGTGTGATAGAGGTCCAGATAGGGTGTCACGTCGATAAAGCACTCGTCAATTGAGTAGACGTGAACGTCTTGCGGACTGACGTATTCCAGGTAGATACCGTAGATCTGCGCCGACACCTCCATGTAGTGCTGCATGCGCGGTACGGCCTTGATGTAGTCGATGCCGTCGGGAATCTCGAATAGGCGGCAGCGGTTGTGAATACCTAAGTCCTTCATGGCCTGCGTGATGGCGAGGCAGATGGTCGTGCGTCCGCGCGATTCGTCGGCAACGACTAGGTTGGTGGTGAGCGGATCGAGCCCACGGTCGACGCACTCGACGCTGGCATAAAACGTCTTGAGGTCGATGCAGATATAGGTGTGCTGCTCGTGCGCCATCCGTGTCCCTCCATCAAACACATGTTCTTATCGAATATCTGTTCGATAATACCCGCTCGTCCGGACATCGTCAAAACCTGTTCCTTTTTGCCAGGTATAGTCGTGCAACTGCATCGGGTTTTAACGCAGCTCTAAAGAGTGCGAAACAGCTCGGAAAACCTTGCTTCGTAGCATGAGCCTAACGATTGATACCGCCTATGCGCACGGAAGGGTTGTGGGAAAGATGGTCAATTATGGGTTTGGTATGCCGACGCGCTTGGTTGCGGATGGGGATGTGGCTCGCTGGTGCGGGCGATTGGTTGCCCACTACGCTGGCACCAAGGCACTGGTCGTGTTGGGCGGTGACAAGCATACGCGCGATGAGCTTGTCTCGGCGGCACTTGGTTCGCGCGCTCGAGCCCTACTCGAGCGTGTGCTTTTCCGCTGCGGCTCGTTTGAGGGCGACGGGGGAGACGAACTGGTCGACGAAGCCGTGGCCCTGGCGACCGACGAAGGCGTGGACTTTGTCCTGGCGATTGGCGATGCCGATGCTGCCGGCTTTGCGCGCGAACTCGCGCGTCGCATGGCGGCGCTCGATGCCGGCGAAGATGGTTTTGTCCCTTATGGATGCATTGTCTCGGAGGGCAAGGTGCCTGCTGTCGTGGGCACCGGCGAGGTTCCCGTTTTTGCCATTATCGCGCCCGAACTGCTGGAGGGCATCGGGTCTCCTCTGCGTGAGTTGCTCGGTAGCGTCTGCGCCGTGGCCTAATATTTGCCATAAAGGGATGGGTTATTTTTGGTTGGTAAAGCGTTTGACCTGCCAAAATAAGCCTGTCTCTTTTTGATCGGTTGCCGTTTGGGGGCCGATTGGCAACGCTCGCTGATTGTAGTCTTGACCTGCGCTAGAATAGTGGCATCTGAATGTCCGGGCGCATGGAGGCGTGCGCCCGTATGCTGAGGAGGACTCTATGGCAACTGTTGCCGCACCTATCGATGCTACGTCGACTGCCGCTTGGAAGGCACTCGAGGCCCATCAGGAGAAGCTCGAGGCCGAAGGTATCGACCTCAAGGCCTGGTTCGCTGCTGACGCCGACCGCGTGAACAAGCTGAGCTTTGACGCCGGTGACCTGCACTTCGATCTGTCGAAGAACCTGGTGACCGATGAGACCGTCAAGCTGCTGTGCGATCTTGCTCGCGAGGTGAAGCTCGAGGAGCGCCGCGACGCCATGTTCTCTGGCGAGCACATCAACACCACCGAGGACCGCGCTGTCCTGCACACCGCGCTGCGCCGCCCGGCAAGCGAGAAGGGCCAGCTCATCGTCGATGGCCAGGACGTCGTCGCCGACGTGCACCAGGTCCTCGATCGCATGTATGCCTTCGCCGAGCGCGTGCGCTCCGGTGAGTGGAAGGGCGTTACCGGCAAGAAGATCGAGCACCTGGTGTCCATCGGCATCGGCGGCTCCGATCTGGGCCCGGTCATGGCCTACGAGGCCCTGCGTCCCTATGCCGACGCCGGTATCGACTGCCGCTACATCTCCAACATCGATCCCAACGATCAGGCCGAGAAGCTCAAGGGCCTGGATCCCGAGACCACGCTCGTGATCATCGTCTCCAAGACCTTCACCACGCTCGAGACCCTCACCAACGCCCGCGAAGTCAAGACCTGGATGCTCGAGCAGCTCAAGGCTCAGGGCGCCATCGACGGCTCCGATGAGCAGAACGCCGAGGCCGTGGCAAAGCACTTCGTCGCCGTCTCCACCGCACTCGAGAAGGTCGAGGCCTTCGGTATCGACCCCGCCAACGCCTTCGGTTTCTGGAGCTGGGTTGGCGGCCGCTATTCCGTTGACTCCGCCGTGGGCCTGTCGCTGATCGTCGTGCTCGGCCCCGAGCGCTTCCAACAGTTCCTCGAGGGCTTCCACGCCATCGACGAGTACTTCTGCAACACGCCGCTCGAGAACAATGCCGTCGCGCTGATGGGCCTGCTCAACGTCTGGTACGTCAACTTCTTCGGTTCCAAGAGCCACGCCGTGCTGCCGTACTGCCAGTACCTGCATCGTTTCCCGGCCTACCTGCAGCAGCTCACCATGGAGTCCAACGGCAAGCATGTCCGCTGGGACGGCAGCGCCGTGACCTCCGACACCGGTGAGATCTTCTGGGGCGAGCCCGGCACCAACGGTCAGCACGCCTTCTACCAGCTGCTGCACCAGGGCACCGTGGTGGTCCCGGCCGATTTCATTGCCTTCGCCAATACCGCCAACCCTGCGACCGACAGCGGCCAGGACGTGCACGAGCTGTTCCTGGGCAACTTCCTGGCCCAGACCAAGGCGCTCGCCTTTGGTAAGACGGCCGATGAGGTGCGCGCCGAGGGCACGCCCGAGCAGATCGTCCCGGCCCGCTGCTTTGAGGGCAACCGTCCGACGACCTCGATCTTTGGCGACACGTTGACCCCGTTCGCACTCGGCGAGCTCATCGCCCTGTACGAGCACATCACGTTTGTCGAGGGCACGGTCTGGGGCATCGACTCCTACGACCAGTGGGGCGTCGAGCTGGGCAAGCAGCTTGCCAAGCAGATCACCCCGGCCTTCCACGATGACGCCGCCAAGGCCGAGCAGGACGCTTCGACCCAGGCGCTCATCGAGTTCTATCGCGCGCACCGCAAGTAGTCGCTGCTGTTAACGCATCGCGTCTTATAGTCAGGGGCCCGTATCCTATCGGATGCGGGCCCCTTTGCTTTGCCGTGGTCCCGGGGCGCACGGCCTTTGTGGAACATCGCCGGGGCGCCGCGCGCTGCGAGAACCCTGCGCCTAGATCTCGGCCTCCGCATGGCCTCGCTGCGCCTCGGGCAGCTCCCCGTAGAGCGGATGGTCTTCGAGCCTAAAGCGCTCGACCTGTTCGGGAGTGCGACCGCGTACAAAGAGCCACGAGCGATCAATCGGCGTCGCCATGAGCGTGCTGGGCAGCGCGTCGGCGCGGTCGGAAAACACCCGGGCACTCTCGGGATCCTGGAACGCCAGCACCAGATGCGTGTCGCAGTTGCCCATGATGGAGCGTGCGCGTGCCTCGCCATAGAGCGCATCGAGCTGGTTGGTCGACTGCAGCAGCAGCGTTGCCCAGATGTTGCGGCTTCGGATAATCGAGAGCACGTTGTCGATCTGGGGGATCTGCAGATTTGCGAAGTCATCGAGCATAAAGCGCACGGGCACGGGCAGGCTGCCGTCGGGCTGCCTATCGGCCTCACGAATGAGGCCCATAAACGCCTGCGTAATAAAGAGGCCGGTCAGCGGATCGAGATTGCGGTCAATATCGCTCACGGTTACAAACAGGGCGCAGGGGGTGTGTCCCATGGAAGCGAAGTCCACCTGATGGCACTCACGATAGAGCTGTGCCGCACCGTCGAATCCCAGACACATGACCTTTTCGGCAAGGATGCCGACGATGCTCGCGTGCATGCGCTCGGCATTTTGCGTAATGGCGTAGCGCCGCCATAGCGAGAGGGCATAGCTTTGAGGGTCGGTCGTGATCAGATCGTCAAACAATCGGGCCGTGGCACCGTCCTGCAGGTGCTCGATCAGCTTGATGACCGAGCTGATCGTCTGCTCGTCGGCGGGTAGCTGTTCGGTGACGTAGGCAATAAGACACGACAGCAGGTTTGCCGCCGCATGATCCCAAAAAGGCTGGTTGTTGTCCTCGATGGGGCAGATGGCCTTTGCCACCGAGAGGATGTCCTGCTGGTTGGGCCTGCCGTCCGCCTTGCGGCGAATGTGCCTCAGGGGGTTGTAGCCGCAGCGCTCGATGCCGAGCGCAAAGGCCGGGACGGTGTTGAGGTCGGCGAAGTTGAGGCATTGCACGCGGTAGCCGTGGGCTGCCAGCACGGGTCCCACTTCGCGACAGAGCGTGCCTTTGGTGTCGAGCACGATGTAGCTTGCGTTCATTTGCAGCAGGTTGGGCTTGAGGACGTTTCGGGTCTTGCCGGCTCCCGAGGGGCCGATCACAAGTGCGTTGTTGTTGAGTCCCGTTTGGCGGGTGTCGCAGGAAAGCGTTCGATCCTTGGCGAGGATGGTGGACGATGCGGACTCAGATGCGGCGAGGCGGCTGGCGAGGTTAGACATGGGCGACCTCCTTGGTGGTCGAGAGGATTTCGTGGGCAAAGCCGAGCTCGACGGCGCGCTCGGCCGAAAGGTAGGTGTCTTTTGCAGTGAGGGACTGGATGCGCTTGGGCGTGAGGCCGCTGCGGTCCGAGAGGATTTGCGTGAGGGTCTTGCGGGTCTGCATGAGACGCCGGCTGGTTTCCTGCAGCGCAAGTGCCGAGCCGCCTGCCCCCTGGGGGATCAGTGGGTCGTGAATCATGAGCTCTGCATGGGGCGCCATACGGCGATCGTCGCCGCCCATAAAGATCACAGCGCCCATGGACGCGGCGAATTCCAGGCAGACGGTGCGGATGGGGCACGATGCGAGGCGCATGGCGTCATAGATCGCAAGACCCGATCGCACGCTTCCGCCGGCGCTGGCGACAAATATGGTGATGGGACGGCTGGGGTCGGTGGCATCGAGCAGGCGGATCTGCTGGCATAGGTCGTGGGCCATCGGGGTTTCGATGTTTCCCATGACGGAGAGCTCGCGACGGGCGAGCATCTCATCGTAAATGCTGGTGAGCGTGATACCTCGGGCGGATTCACGCATGGTGAGGGGGCTGATGATGGGGGAATGATTGGTGTCCATGGGGACTCCTTTCTGTTGGTTGTGTTGTGGAATAGGATTGTTGCCCGCGGGGGGGCTGGCGGGCTACAGGGTTCGTCCGAGCCTGAGATCGAGCTCGGTTGTGGGGCAGGCTGCCTGTTCGTGCGGCTCGCAAGCGCCAAGGGCTCCAAAGCGATGGAGCGTTGCGGCGGGCGTGGTGTAGGCGAGCCGCAGCTGATGCTCGACAGGGGCACATCCGTCATTTTTGTAATGAGCCGCGTAGTACTGCGCGATGCTGGCGTTCATCTCGCTGCCATTGCGATGGCGCTCAAACTGGCTTCTGCAGGTCTCGATGATCTTTGCTACCGACTTGGGTGCCGTCGCGGGAACAAGGGCGAGATAGCCCTCAAATAGCTCGTTGATGCTCAGGAGGCACAGCAGATCGATCAGCGTCCTTATGGCTGCTCCCTCGGCAGAAAAGTGCGCGGTCATGCGGTTATATCGGTTGCGGTCGACGATGGCCGCATGGGGTCTTGGAGTTTTCTGCCCCGTGGTCCCGGGCTTTTGCCGCGCCTGTGTATTGAGCTCGACGTTGCAGCGCTTGAGGCCGTCCAACGGAAGGAACAGTGCGGTGCGCAGGGTGTTCCGCTTGCTTTCGAGTTCATGACGCTCGTCGGGTTCCCATTCGAGCTTGAGTTTCGTGTCGAGCGCCGTAAGCATATGGGCTAGGCAGCCTACGGTAAGAACGTACGAATCGTTGTCGCGTTTTGGGGCATAGGGGTCTGTCAGCTTGCGAATGTCGGGGTCGCCCATGATCTTTGTGCAGCGCTTTAGCAGTTGAGGGTGGTCGGCCAAGATCGTCGCGAGTGGTAGCGACGCGTAGTTCTTGATGGTCGCGGCGGCAAAGGCGGCGTCATATTCGTTTGCATATGCTCGCTCAATGCGGGCATCCAGATTGCTTTTCTTATCGCCGTCTTCAGCGTGGTGGTTTGTCATAGCTTCTCCAATCGGTTGATGTTCGTGCTGTTTGTTGATGTGTTGGTTGTCGTGAGTGATGTGCTTGCCGTGGGTGATGTGCTGACGTTGGGGTGCTATGCGGTTTTCAATGAGCCCGTGAGGCAGTTGCTGCAGGGGCTGGATGGAACGGCCCATGCAAGGCGGAAGGCATCGTGCTCAAAATCGAGACAGCAATGCCCTGGGTGCCTCACATGTGGCAGTTACCTCATTAAGTTGTCATTGCGTTTGGGGCTGTACTTTGCCGATCTTCCTTCTCTTACACGCTAAAATTCAAACTTCATATGCTCGATCTACTTAAAACCGCAACGGCGGTCTTTTATCAACTTATATGTCGGAACGCGTCTTTGCAAGTACTTTTTTGCCTTTGTTTCAAATGGCCTTGTTTTCAAATGGGGTGGTTTTGCAACCGTCATACGCGCGCTGTGCGAACGTGCCCCGGCTCGGATAAGATAGTGCGATCGAGTTCTACCGCGCTCACCGCAAGTAGTTTTTACGGCTGAGTTGGCTTATGCCGAAAGGGGCTCGTATCCGTTGGGATGCGGGCCCCTTTCGGCATCCGCGTGCGGTGCCATTCGCTGTCAGTAAATATACGTTTACAGCTAATTTCATACCACTTGTCGGAATGCGGACGCTGTCCTTGCATGTCGGGCGTACATTGAACGTGGTTTTTCGCGTGAAACCACGAATCGGTTGTCAGTCCTGAACAAGGAGGCCCAGCATGACGCTTGCCAAACCCATCAATAAATACATCGACTATATCGATGCCCCCGAGGACACGTTTGAGCAGTATGTCGAGAAGGCGTTAAAGTACAACTTTCGCTGCGTATTTGCGAACCTTCAGGAGTACGAGACGGGCCGCGCCATGCTCGAGGGCTCTGACATCATCCTTGCCGGCGCCATCGACTTTCCCCAGGGCACTATGACGCTTGAGGAGAAGCTTGCGAGGTTTGAGGAATACGCTGCGTGTGGCTTTACCGAGATTGACTACGTTTTGAATCAGGGGTCGATCGAGAACCGCGATTTTGATGCCATCGAGCGCGAGATGACTACCATTGCTGATTTTTGTCGCGCGCATGGCATCACTGACAAGGTAATCGTCGAGATGTGCAAGCTGGACGGCGACGACGCCGCCAAGCGCCGTGTATGCGAGATCGCGCTGGAGGCTAAGCCGGGATTCCTTAAGACATCGACTGGCAGAAGCTTTGGCGGTGCTAAGCTCGAGGACGTGCGGCTGATGCACGAGGTGCTCGGCGATGCCGTGGCAATCAAGGCGGCGGGCGGTATCCATAATTACGAAGAGGCTTGCGCGTTCATCGAGGCCGGCGCCAGCGCGTTGGGTGCCTCGGCGGGCATCGCGATCGTCGACGGCGCACCGACGGATGAGCGTCGCTAGCAGACGTATTTGACCTGAGCGATAAAGCTTCATGACTACGCACCGTTCATGTTCGAGACAATATGACTTTTTGCCCGTTGTAAACGGAGTCGCGATGGGTGTTCTGTATGATGGCTCAGACAAGGTTGTTCAATGACAGGGAGGCATATATGGCAATCAAAGCCATCGCGATGGATATCGACGGTACGCTCACCAACGACCAAAAGGTCATCAGCCCGCGCACGCGCGAAAAGCTGCTCGCGGCACAGGAGTCGGGCATTAAGCTCATTTTGGCTTCGGGCCGTCCCGCATGGGGACTACATGCTCTGGCGCAGGAGCTCGACCTTCAAAACCATGACGGTCTGCTAGTCGCTTTCAATGGCGCGCATGTGGTCGACGCTCAGACCGATGAGGTTCTTTTTGACCAGGCCATGCCGGCTGACGAGCTGCACCGTCTGATTGATCATCTGCAAAACTATGATGTGATCCCCATGATCTCGCTCGGTCGCGACTTGCATGTCGAGGACTCGTACCACTGCATGATTACGCTGCCGGATGGCTCGCAGAAAAACATCGTCAAATACGAGCGCGATGCCTGCGACCTTAAGATCCGCGAGGTCGAGAGCTTGCATGAGGTCGTGGACACTTATCCCGTAGACAAGCTGCTGACGGCAGGCGACCCGGCCTACCTGCAGGCGCATTACGAGGAGATGTATGCGCCCTTTAAGCAGACGCTTTCGGGCATGTTTACGGCTGACTGGTACTTTGAGTACACGGCGCCCGGTATCGACAAGGCTCGTGCGCTCGAGGGAGCCCTGCCCAAGCTCGGCATCGATGCCAGTGAGGTTGTATCGTTTGGCGACGGCCAGAACGACAAGTCCATGATTGAGTGGGCCGGCACCGGTGTTGCCATGGGTAACGCCGTCGATGAGGTTAAGGCTGTGGCTCAGATGGTGACCGCCAATAACAACGAAGATGGTATTGCGGTGGCGCTGGATAAGCTGCTGGGTTAGAATCGCCGATTAATGCATGGTTTGGGCGCCTGCTCGCGGGCGTCCTTTTGTTAGGGAGGGTGCCGTGTCCGCATTTCCGTTCGACGCCGTTATCTTTGACATGGATGGCGTCATCGTCGATACCGAGTATTACTACCTGGGCGAGACTGCCGCGTTTGCCAAGGAGCTTGGGCTTAATCTGACTCAAGAGGAGTTGAATGGGCAGGTCGGTACCTCGCATCAGTTCTTCCTGCATATGCTGGTCGATTGGTTTGAGCGCGCCGGTAAGGGGCATTTCACTGGCGATGAAGCGTTGGCCCGTTGGGACGAATGGGCTCATAAGCGTCCGCGCGACTATCAGGCTTTGATTAACCCAGGCGCCGTGGATACGATTCGAGAGCTGCCGCGCCGTGGCGTTCGCGTGGCGCTTGCCAGCTCGTCTCCCATGGTTAGCATCGAGGAAGTGCTCAACGCATGCGGGCTGTCGGATGCCTTTGAGTATGTGGTGAGCGGCGAGCAGTTTAAGGAGAGCAAGCCCGAGCCCGACATCTACCTGCATGCGCTGGACCTGCTGGGGCTGCCCGCGAATCGCTGCTGCTGCGTCGAGGATTCGGTGCCTGGCATCACTGCCGGCAAGCGAGCCGGCCTGACAGTCATTGCCAAGCGCGAGGAGCGCTTTGGCTTTAGCCAGGATGCCGCGGACAAGATTATCGACCAGCTGCCGGAGCTGCTCACGCTTTCTTAGGAGCGCGGTAGTTGCGCGTTTTTCGGGTCTGATGAGTAAATAGCCAACATTTTGGTGCGACACCTAGCATACTTTAAGCTAATGCGGGCTTAAGGGCTTGTTGAATGCCCTTAAGCCCGTTTTAGAATTAATTGTGCTGGGAGAGGGTATATGCCACCGACTGAAGGGCCAACTGACGGTAAAGCAGCGATACCGCTGTACCAACAGGTTATTGATATCATCAAAAACGAAATCAACTCCGGCGCCTACAAGGCGGGCGCGCGGATACCCAACGAATTCGAATTGGCTGAGAGCTATAAAGTTGGCCGCGTTACCGTGCGACGCGCTATTGAGGAGCTCGTCCAGCAGGGCTATCTAACGAAGCGGCAGGGGAAAGGCACGTTTGTCAATGCCCCCAAGCTTAAGCGCAAGATTCGCCAGAAGGATGACGTCCAGAGTTTTTCGGACGCATGTCGCGTTAACGGAATGGAACCGGGGGCGTGTGTCATTTCGAGAAAGATACTGCCGGCGGATTCCACCGAAGCACAGTTCTTTGGTGTTCCCGTTGGAACTGACTTGATTTGCGTTGAGCGCGTGCGCACTGCCGATGGCGTCCCTGTCATGCTCGAGAACAACATATATGTTTACGAGGACAACGCCTATCTATCAACGGCACCTCTATCTAACCAATCCATTTTTGAGTTCGTGCGCAACCGGACGGGCCGCACGCCCGCGTTTACCGACCCGTGCACGCTCGAGATCGCGTGCGCGTCGCCCGAGGTCGCTCGACTGTTGGCAGTTCCCGTTGGCGAGCCCTTGTTTTATATGGAAGCCTTCTTTTTCGATGAGCAGCGGCGGCCGTTTATCATCGGTCGTCAGCGGATCGTTGGGTCTCGCTACGTTTTTGACATCTAGGACATTGCGAATGGAAACGCCCGGTGGATCATCTCACCGGGCGTTTCCATACCGTTCACGGCGCAAACGCAACCGTTCAACCGCGTTGCGGCAATCAGTTTGAAATTATCTTGATGAAGGAAAAAGCTGATGGTAATCTATGGAACGTCATAGAACGTTTGCATTGTGCAAACGTTGAAGCGAGATGCGATGCAGTCTCGAGTTCTTTGGAGGTATCTATGTCAGATACGAAGGCGAAGAAGACAAACAGACGTTTTAAGTTCAAATTACCGCATGTCTATACGATCATGTTCTTGCTGATCGTTGTCTTTGCGGTCCTGACTTGGATCGTTCCCTCTGGTCAGTATCAGCGCAAGACGATTTCGACAGCGGCGGGCGAGCGTGAAGTCGCCGTTGCTGGAACCTATGAACAGGTCGATAAGAACTACACCGATTCCGAGACCGGCGAGACCATCAATCTGGGCCAGGATATCTTCGCGGTTCTGCAAGCGCCCACCAAGGGCATCCAGGAGGCTGCCGACGTCGTTGCGTTCGTCTTATTGATTGGCGGATCGTTCGCGATCATCACCAAGACCAACGCTTTGAATGCCGGCATGAGCCGTGTGATTAAAAAGCTCAAGAACAAGGACATCCTCATCATTCCCATCACGATGACATTGCTGTCCATTTGCGGCACTACGTTTGGCATGTCTGAGGAAGCCCTGCCGTTCTATGCCATCTTCATTCCCATCATGATGGGTATCGGTTATGACTCGATGACGGCATTCATCATCTGCTTCCTTGGTCCTAACCTGGGATATTGTGCTTCGACCATCGACCCGTTTAATGTTTTGATCGCCCAAGGCATCATTGGCATCGAGGGTAATCCGCAACTGTGGCTGCGCGCCGTTTCTTGGGTTATCTTCACTGCCGTCGGTATCGCATGGGCCATGCGCTACGCCATGCGCGTCAAGAAAAACCCCGAGTCGTCCATTGTGTACGAGGACGATAAGCTCAAGCGTATTGAGTTTTCCGTGACCGATGCCTCCATCGAGGAAGAGTTCACTATCCGTCAGAAGCTCGTGCTTATCGATTTTGCTTGCGGTATGGGCATTATCGTCTGGGGTCTTGTTACCCAGGGCTGGTACATGAATGAGATTTCCGCCGTGTTCCTTGGCATGGGCTTGCTTGCCGGTATCCTGGGCGGTCTTGACCAGCAGACAATCGCAGAGGAGTTCGTTAAGGGTCTCGCCGACTTTGCGTACGCTGCCATCGTTATCGGTATCGCTCGCGGTATTCTGGTCATCGCCGAGGGCGGCATGATCATCGACACCATCCTCCAGGCGCTCGCTACCGCGCTCGCCGGTGCACCCGCCGCCGTCTACACCACGTTTATGTATATCGTCCTTGGCCTGCTCTCTTTGCTGGTTCCCTCGAGTTCTGGCCTGGCGGCGCTCACCATGCCCGTTATGGGCCCCCTGACCGAGCTCATGGGCCTCAATCCCGAGGCAGCCGTCACCGCGCTCCAGTTTGCCAACCAGACCATCAACACCATCAGCCCCGTGGCGGGCATGACGGTCGCTGGCCTTGCCGTGGCTAGGATTTCGTTTGGCCAATGGTGGAAGACCATTTGGAAGTTCTTCATTTTCATGGTCGTCTTTGGCCTGATCGTAACGGCAATCTCTGGCATGCTTCCGGTGTAGGTGGTTGTGATGTCTGATCGTTTGACGGTACTGACGTCTAAGAGCGTCTTTACCGGTACGGGGGACCTGCCGTTTGAAGGTTTCGTAGCGGTCCGTGGCAATCGAATTGAGGCGGTTGGCGCCAAGTGCGAGGCGGCTTCGTATTTGACCCAGGCGGACGAGGTAGTTGACCTGGGCGACCGCACCATCATGCCTGGCCTGATCGATGTGCATACCTTCTATACAGGTTGGGCGCTGCGGACGTTGGGGTCTGATCTGTCCGGCATCGCCGATGCCAAAGAGGCCGTGTCGCTCTTGCGTGCATGGAAAGAAGATCATTCGGATTGCGCGGCGGCTTTTGGCCACAACCTGCCCGAAACGTTGGCATCGGATGCCGAGAACGCAAATACGGCAGCTGTGCTTGACGATTGTTTTGGCGACATCCCCGTCGTCTGCTTTACACCGGGAGCGGAGACCTGCGTTCTCAACGCTGCCGCCAGTGCGCGATACGGTTTTACGCCCCAGGCGTGCTATTCCGAGAAGATCTGGCGCATGATGAGCGATTTCCTCGCGCTGCCCGAGGTGCGTGCCGGGTATTCGGACTACATGAGCATGCTTAACGAGCGCGGCGTTACCGCCATCAAGGAGATGGCGTTTGATGACTACTACGGCTTTGCCGACGAAATGGCTCGCCGTGAGGAATCTGGTGAGCTGACGGTTCGCGTCTCTATGATGTCGCAGCCGGTGGGCGCCGGTGCAAATCTGGCTTATGCCCGCGAGGCACGAGAGCGCTTCCGGGGATCGTTCGTTCGTTTTTCTGGCTTCAACCGTATGACCGATCGCGGCGTATGGGCGGGGCTTGCCGAGATGATTGACCCCTATGAGGACTCGGCCGATGCGGGCGCTGCCGGCAAGACGGTCGTCGAGGAGCCAGAGTGGGATCTGATTGAGAACGAGCTGCGTGCAATTGATGCTGACGGCTTCCGATATTCCTTGCATTGCCAGGGCGATGGCGCCGTTCGTCGCACCGTGGCGCTCTATGCCTCGCTGCCTCGAGACGAGCATGGACGGATGCTTCGTCGCCATGCGATTACCGATCTCGAGAACTCTGACCCGACCGATCTTGTCGAGTTTGGCAAGTTGGGTGGAATTTGCGAGGTCTATCCGCAGATTCTGACGCTGGACCGGCGCGAGGATTGCCTGTCGATGATGCGTCGACAAATTGGCGAGACGCGACTTTTGCACAGCTGGAATCGCCGCGGCATGGTAGATTCCGGATGCACAGTGTGCTGTGGCACGGATTTGCCGCTGCTGATTCCGAGCTTGGGCGAGTCAATCTACAGTGCGTGCGGCGGATACTTCGACGACGGACTGCCCGTGAATGAGGTCAACACGCTGACGCTTGTCGAGCTCTTGTGCGCTTGGACTGCCGGGGGCGCGTACGACCTGATGCGCGAAGACGAGCTGGGTACGCTTGAGGTTGGCAAGCTTGCCGATATCTGCGTGCTCGATCGGGATGTGTTCGACCTCGATTATCGCGACGCACGTGATCTTGCGGTTGACATGACGATGTCGGACGGACAAATCGTGTTCGATCGAAATAAGGAGGCGTAAGATGCCTGAATCCAAACCGACGCTGCGCCGCGAGCAGATTGCGGGCATGAATATTCACTACATCATGTGGTCGCTCGATTACTTCCTTGATGTGCAGCAGCGTTTGGGCTTTGAGTCCATTGAGCTGTGGTGTGCGGAGCCGCATGTGACACTCGACCACACGGGCTACTTTGAGGCTGAGGTCCTGGCGAAAAAGGCTGCAGACCGTGGGCTTAGGTATCGTACTCTGTGCCCCGAGAATGTTGTCTATCCTTGGCAGTACTGCGCACGCAAACCGCTGCATGAACAGCGCAGCCTGGCGTACTTTAAGCACGGCATTGAGCTTGCCGAGGTACTTGGGTGCGACCGTATGTCCATCAACTCGGGCTGGGGCGACTGGGACGAGGACCGCGAGGAAGCCTGGAAGCGCAGCCGCGAGCACTTGTCCATTCTGGCGGAGTATGCCGGCGAGCACGGTCTGGTGCTTACGATGGAAAGCCTGCGTCCCGAGGAGAGCAACCTTGTGACGACGGTTTCCGATGCGAAGCGCATGATTGACGAGGTCGCGAGCCCGTACTTACAGCCCATGGTTGATACAACCGCGATGGGCGTTGCAGGCGAGACGCTCGAGGACTGGTTTGCCGCCTTTGGTGATGGGGCAATTCACGAGATGCACTTTATCGACGGTGACCCGTATGGCCATCTGGTGTGGGGCGATGGCAAGCACGATATGGACGCCTTCGTCGCCACGCTCAACGCCCATGGTTTCGACGGCATGCTGGGCCAGGAAATCACGGACGGTCGTTACTACGATGACCCGGCGGCGGCAGATGCCAAGAACATGGCCGCATTCGAGAAATATCTGATTGACTAAAACAACCATCGGCCACACAACCAACGTCATTGATTGCGGGCCAAACAAGAAAGGAACTGGATATGAACGCACACGATCTGATCAAAGAGGCAATTGCCGAGAAGGGCAAGTTCGACAGCGTCTACTGGATTGCTTGCGGTGGCTCCATGATCGATTTGATCCCGGCTCATGAGCTTCTGCAGCGCGAGGCAACCACCTTCACTTCGTATATCTATACGGCTCGCGAGTTCGATATCATGCGTCCGCGTCGTCTGGGCGAGAAGTCCCTGGTCATCGCTTGTAGCCACAGCGGCAATACCCCCGAGGTCGTCGAGGGCTGCGAGATTGCCCTTGCTGCTGGCGCTACGGTGATCGCCCAGACCGACAACGCTGGATCCAAGATTGACTCCGGCAAGTGGACCACGTGGGTCTACCCATGGGGCGAGGGCGTGCCGCAGGCCGAGGTCCCCGCTGGCATTTCGCTGTCGCTTGCGGCAGAGCTGCTCGATCAGCAGGAGGGCTACGCCGATCTTGCCGATATGTATGCCGGTATCGCCGAGATGGATAAGATTCTTCCCCCGGCACGCGAGAAGGTAAATGCCGAGCTGGGCGATCGCTTTGCCAAGCTTTGCCAGGAGCACGAGTTCTTCTATATTCTGGGCAGCGGTCCCAACTTTAGCCAGACCTACGGTTTCGCTATCTGCTCTCTTATGGAGATGCAGTGGCAGCACTGCAGCTACATTCACTCTGCCGAGTACTTCCATGGCCCCTTCGAGGCTACTCAGGATGGCGTTTTTTACTTCCTGCAGATGGGCTCCAGCGAGTGCCGTGCTATGGACGAGCGCGCCCTGGCGTTCCTTAAGACGCATACCGATACGCTGATGGTGCTCGATGCCAAGGAGTACGGTATGGAAGCCGTGCCGGCGAGCGTCCGTGCCTATCTGGACCCGGTGCTGTTCTACGCCATGAACTGCGAGCTGCGTGCCGCACGCGGCAAGGTGTTTGACCATGATCCCGATTTCCGTCGCTACATGGGCGTCGTCGAGTACTAGAAGGGTAAATACCATGGCATTTAACGTTAACGCGCTCGGATTTGGCGACAACGTCGTCGATCGCTACGAGCATATCCACACCATGTATCCTGGCGGCAATGCGGTGAACTTCGCCGTTTATGCCAAGAAATGCGGTGCCGCACGCTCTGCATACATGGGCATTTTTGGCAATGACGCCGCTGCCGAGCATGTCATTGCAAGCCTCGAGGATGAGGGTATCGAGCTTGACAAGTGCGAGCAGATGATTGGCGAGAACGGAGCGGCTCGCGTGACCGTCGTTGACGGTGACCGTGTCTTCCTCGGCTCCAACGAGGGCGGTATCCGTGGCGATGCGCGCTATGTCCTCGATCGCTTTGACCTTTCGTACATGAAGCAGTTCGATGTGGTTCATTCGGGCAACTATTGCTTTACCGAGCGCGAGCTGCCCAAGCTGAAGGCTGCGGGCGTCACGGTCTCTTTTGACTTTTCGGACGACTCCACCGACGAGTACTACGAGCAGATTGCGCCCTACGTCGATTTTGCTTTCTTTAGTGCGGCGGATGCCGCGAGTGAGGACGAGATTCGCGAGCGTCTGGCATGGGTGAAGGGCCTGGGTCCGCGTTTTGTGTCGGCTACGGCGGGCGCCGAGGGCTGCATTGCTTACGACGGCGAGCGTTATTACCGCCAGCTGGCTAAACCGGTAACGGACATGAAGGACACCATGGGGGCGGGCGACTCGTTCCTCACCTCGTTTTTGATGTGCTATCTCGATTCCGCCAAGCGTGGTGAGGATGGCGCCGAGGCCATCGAGCGCGCGCTCGACTTTGCTGCCGGGTTTGCCTCGACCGTGTGCGGTATGGAAGGTTCTTGGGGCCACGGGGCGCCAATCGTCGAATAGCTTAAGAAAGCGTACGGCGGTCTGGCTATGAGGCCTTGGACAGCCGATGCAAAACAATAAGCGAAACGCGAAAAGGGGGCTCGCCATGTGGTGGGTCCCCTTTTGAGCATTGGAGAAGACCATGGGTATTAAAGCGTGTGCGGCTGGTTTTTGCTGCGCGGACGTCTATCAAAACATCGGCGTGTTCTATCCGACTGGTAACGGCATTGACTGGGGTATCCATCTTGCACGAATGGGCGTTTCGGTATCCGCCGTGTCGGTTGTCGGCAAGGACGAGTACGGAGACAAGATGAGAGAGGCGCTGGCCGCTGAGGGGTTTGATATCTCTCATCTGCGGGTGGAGGATGGCGACACCTCGGTGATGCTCATGGCATTGAAAGACGGCGTCGATCGCGTGCATCTCGAGGCAATCGATGGCGTAATGGAGACATATCGTCCGAATGAAGACGACCGGGCGTTTATCCTAGAGCACGACATCATTCACACCGACCTGTTTGGCAATTGTTTGGACCTCCTGCCCGAATGGCATGATGCGGGCAAGACGGTGGTTATGGACTTCTCGGTGTTCAGCCAGGATCCCGAATATGCATGCGAGGCTCATTTTCCTTACGTAGACTATGCGTTCATGTCGTTTGAAGAGGACACTCCGGAGCTGCGAGACTGGGTACGCCACGTGCAGGAATTGGGACCGCGCGTTGCGGTTGCCACGCTTGGCGAGAAGGGAAGCATTGCCTATGACGGTGAGCGCTTCTATGAGTGCGGGATCGTACCGGCGGAGAAGGTCGTTAATACCGTGGGTGCCGGCGACTCGTATATTGCCGGGTTTACCAAGGGCGTGATCGATGGCCTTGATATTCCGGCGTGTATGAAGGCGGGCGCTGAGCTGTCGTCCCGAGTGATTGGTTCGTTTGAGCCGTACTAGGGTTAAATGCCTGGAAAGGAGTACGAAATGGTTATCGACATGTTGGTCCATCCTATGCTCTACGGCGAGATCTGTACGCCGGGTGATGAGCCTGATGGATTCGGTTTTTGGTCACGAGAATATGGTATGGGGCATATGGGCCCCATGGATTGGGATGAGCTTCAAGTCGAGATGGACGTCTGCGACGTGCAGAAGAGTGTGCTCATGCCGCTCGATGTAACCACGGCATGCGGAGGGCATTTTGGCACCAATGACCAGATTGCCATGCTGGTTGCCGCGCACCCCGATCGTCTGTGGGGATTTGCGAGCGTAGATCCGCAGGTGAGCGGTGCCGCAGACGAATTGGAGCGCGCCTTTACCGAGTTGGGGGCAAAGGGGCTTTGTCTGCATCCGGCAAAGCAGGGTTTTGCCCCCGATGATGCTGTGGCCGAGCCGCTTTACGAGCTGTGCGAGCGCTATAACAAGCCGGTGGTTTTCCATGCCGGTATGTCTTGGGAGCCTGGCGCAGAGCTCTCGCGCAGTAACCCGCTTGCATTTGAGCACACAATCGCAACGCATCCAAATGTGCGCTTTAGTTTGACCCACTTTGGCTGGCCCTGGGTGCGCGAGACCGTGGCGATGCTGCTCAAGTATCCCAACTGCTACACGGACACCTCTATCACTTACATCGATTCGCCCGAGGAGATGATGCAGCGTCTTTTCACGGTCGATATGGGGCCGCTGTGGTATGAGCGCGCGCTATCGCATCAAGTGATGTTCGCCAGCAATACGCCGCGCTTCCGTGCATTCAAACTCAAGCGGGCGCTCGATACCGTGCCCATGCGCGACGATGCGCGAGAAAGGCTCTACTGGGGTAATGCCCTGCGTTTTCTTGAAGGGGATGAGTAAACATGGTGACGCTCGAGACATTGAGCTATCTATCGACTGCTCCGGACCAGTTCATCGATATTACCGAAGACGTGCACGCTGCCATCGAACGCAGCTCGGTGACCAATGGCTTGGCAGCGATTATTTTGTCGCATACGACCTGTGGAATCGTGGTAAACGAGGGGCTGCCCTGCGTGGAGACGGATCTTATGGAGACGCTTGATCGCATCGCCCCACTCGACGCCCCCTATGCGCATGCACACTTCCTGCCGAGCTATGGAGCCACCGGCAACAACTCCTGTGGGCATATCAAGAGCATGATTTGTGGAAACAGTTGCTTCTTTCCCGTCCAAGATGGCCACATCGTGTGTGGAGGTGCCCAGAACATCTATCTTGCGGAGTTTGACGGTCCGCAGAAGCGAAAAGTGTACGTCGAAGTGCTGGGGGAGTAACGTCCCCGCGATAACCCTATGAAGGAGCACGTTATGTCGTTTCTAACCTCGATGTTCAAGACCGAAAAGCCGGTCATCGGAATGCTGCACTTGCGTCCTCTGCCGGGCGATCCACTGTATTACCCGGGCGGAAGCGTGTCGCAGGTCGTGGAAGCCGCCAAGCGCGATCTCGAGGCGTTGCAGCAGGGCGGTGTCGATGGCATTTTGATTACCAATGAGCTCTCGATGCCCTACGAGCAGCACGTTTCTCCCTCAACCCTTGCATCGATGGGCTATGTAATCGGGACTCTATCCCATGATCTGTCGACTCCTTGGGGAGCTGAGGCTATTTACGATGGTGATGCCACAATCGAGCTGTGCGCTGCCGTCGACGCGCAGTTCACGCGCTGCAATTTTTGCGGTGCCTGGGCCGGTGATCTTGGGCTGATTAACCGAGATTTCGCTCACACCATGCGTCGCAAGGCGGCGCTGCGCCTGGACGACCTCAAGCTTTTTCACTTCATCACGAGCGAGGGGGAGGTTTATCTCAACGACCGCACGACTGCGGACATTGCCGATTCACTTCTCTTTAATTGCCTACCGGATGCGATGGTCATCGGCGGTTCGGCTGCCGGTCGTGGCGCTTCGGGCGAGCTTGCCGATGAAGTCCGCGAGCGTGTTGGCGAAGTACCCGTGGTATGTGGCACCGGTTGTCGCGAAAATACCGTGGCTGACGTATTTGCTCACTACGATGGCGCGTTTGTCGGCACCTGCTTAAAGCGCGACGGAAAGCTGGATGCCCCGGTTGATGTTGAGCGGGTAGCTCGTTTTATGGCTGCCGCTCGTACGGCGCGAGGGGAGTAGGCACCTATGGCGCTCTATCTGGGTATTGATATTGGGACAAGCGCCTCTAAAGGCGTTTTAATCGATGATCGATGCAACATCGTTTGCCAAGCCTCTTGTGGACATGAGACGGACAACCCGTGTGATGGATGGTACCAGCATGATGCGGAGGCAGTTTGGTGGGGCGATTTTTGCCGCTTGTCGCGCGAGCTGGTGGCGCGATCGGGGGTTAACGCGGCACAGATCGGATGCGTGGGCCTTTCCGCATTGGGTTGCGACTGTGTGCCGGTCGATACCGAGTGCAACGCGCTGGCGCCCGCGATTTTGTATGGAGTCGATGCACGTTCGAAGCCGCAGATTGACGAGCTTCTTTCCGAATATGGGTCAGATCGCGCACGCGAGCTTTTCGGGCACGATCTCTGTTCGTCAGATATTGCTCCCAAGATCTTGTGGTTTAAGGAGAATATGCCCGAGGTGCACGAACGTGCCGCGAAGTTCCTGACGGCGTCATCGTTTCTATGCGCAAAGTTGACGGGGCGTTTTACGGTGGACCGTTATTTGGCGGAGGATTTTCTTCCCCTATACGACCGCTACACCTGGAAGGTTGATGCTCGGGAATGTGCTCGTTTCTGCCGGCCTGACCAGATGGCGGAGGTAATGTCGGCTACCGATATTGCCGAGGTGATTACGCGGCGTGCGGCTGAGGCGACGGGGCTCGCGGCAGGGACACCTGTCTTAGTGGGAACGGGCGATTCTGGTGCCGAGGCCATTTCGACGGGTGTATTCCGTCCCGGCGATATGATGGTTCAGTTGGGGAGTACGGCGTATTTCATCTACCTAGCTGATCATATGATCGATGATGCCCGCCTGTGGCCGGGGACGTTTATCATTCCCGGAACTTACGGGATCTGCGCGGGGACCAATACGGCGGGCGCACTCACATCGTGGCTGCGCCAAGAGCTGTATCGCGACGCCGTAGAGGCCGAGGGCCACGGTGGTCCCGATGCCTATTCGGTTATGGCGCATGATGCCGCCGATGTGGCGCCGGGTGCCGATGGGCTCCTGTGTCTGCCGTACTTTGCGGGGGAGCGTACTCCGCTCAACGATCCCGAGGCGCGTGGCGTCTTCTTTGGCCTGACCGGAAGGCATACGCGAGCCCATATGGTTCGCGCCGCCTTGGAAGGCGTCGCGTATACCGTTGCATCCCATGTCGACATTATCGAGCGAGAGCATGGACTGCCAATTGGGCGCATTATGCTTGTCGGAGGTGGAACCAAGAATCCAGTTTGGATGCAGGCTATCGCCGACGTATGCGGGCGCGAGGTCTCGGTTGCCAAGGTTACGGTGGGCGCATGCTTCGGTGATGCCATCATGGCAGCTCTCGCAGGTGGCGCCTATGCATCATGGGATGAGCTCGCCCAAGTCCTTGGCGTTGCGCAAACAATCGTGCCCGATATGGCTGCCCACGAGTTATATGCATCGCGTCGTCATATCTTTGACGAATTGTATGCACGCAACCGTGATCTCATGCACGAATTGGTGTAATGCTGCCGAATTGTACTGCCTACCAATAGGGACTGCGTTGTGCGATTCGCATGTCCCTTGGCATTTTTGCCCACAGGGGTTAGCGAAGGTCAAAAACAGAGTGCGCATTTGTTAAAACTGCCGACTCGATGCGCTTTGCGTCACAATTTTTGAGCGAGGCGATGCGTTCTGAGGTCCTTGTGAGCGATTTGATGAGCGACTGCGCGCTTGTTTCTGTGTTTGCCTCCGCTGGTGCATCGGTCTCGAGCAGTAAACGATCGAGTGGAATCTGTCGTGCGTATTCGCGTCCTCGTTTAGACGCGAGCATGCGTTCGTTGACGGAAAAATAACAGTCCGCATCACGCGCGCGGACGAGTTCGTCCGAAGTGCCGCTAAACCAGTGGAAGATGATAACGGGGGAGTCGGGGTTTGGGATGAGTAGTCCATGCGATTCGAGGACGTCCAGTACGGCTCCTGCCGAACGAACGGCGTGAATTGATATCACGCGCCCGGTAAGAGGATGCTGCACGAGTGTATCGCAGAGCCGGTCAAATGCCTGTATTTGTAGCGGCTCACTTCCGGCAAAGCGTGCGGAAAAGTCGAGTCCCACCTCGCCGATGTAGCGCTCTTGGGCAGCAACTTCGCAAAGCAGATCGACTTCGGCAGGACCGCAGCGGCCGTCGGCGAGCCACCAGGGGTGGAGCCCAACGCCAGCGATGATGCCTGGTAGGCGACGGGCGCGCCCGTTTGCGGCCGAAAAGTCGCGTGGGTCGACCCCGCAGTCAAAGAGCCCCAGACCCGACGCCGCCGACTCACTGGCTGCAGCATCGGGGCCGAGCATCAAATCAAGATGACAATGCGTGTCAAAGAATTGCGGTTCCATCGCAGGACATCCTGCTAGTCCAGGCGTTGGCCGTCGGCGCGTACGCGCTCGGTGCCGCGCCCGCTGATCCGGCGGATAACCTCGCCGGCAATCATCTGACCCATGATGGGCGGCATAAAGCTGGCGGTACCCAACTCGGTACGCTCGTGGATGTTGGACGGGTCGCGGGGTTGGGTCTTAACCGATTCCTCGCAGCTAAACAGCACGTGCAGACTCTTGATTCCGCGCTTCTTACATTCTTTGCGCATGATGCGGCTCATGGGGTCACGTACCGTATCGAAAATGTCGGCAAAGCGGAGGCACTCGGGATGGAGCTTGTTGGCCCCGCCCATGGAGCTAACCAAACGAATGTCGTGGTCCTGAGCATATTTGGCAATGGTAAGCTTGGCCGAGATGGTGTCGATGGCGTCGACGACGTAGTCGAGCTTGCCACCCGTCTGCTCCAAAACGCTCGCGAAGAACTCGTCGATGTTGTCGCTCAGCAGGTATTCGGTGCGCTTGATAACGGTGGCGGCGGGATTGATATCGCGAATCATGGCATCCATCACGTCCACTTTGCGCTTGCCGATGGTGCTGTGAAAGGCGATGGCCTGGCGATTGATATTGCTGGGCGCGATGATGTCCTTGTCCAGAATGACGAAATGTCCGATGCCGCCGCGGGCGAGTGCCTCGCAGCAGTTGGAGCCCACGCCTCCGCAGCCGAGCACCAGTACCGTAGCATCGGCGAGCTTGTCGAGTGCCTCGCGGCCCATGATGATTTCGAGCTTGGTATCGCGCGTCTCGACGAGAGCAGTAGCGTTTTCGGTCATAGACATCCTCCGATGGGGAAGCGAATCGTGTTTTAGCTATCGCCATTATAGGTAATCGCCCATAGGTTGCGATGACGCTTACTTTGATGTGGTTTGAAGCATTTCGATTAAATAGTTAGACAAACATCTAAATATCCAGTATAGTGTGCGCGTCATGAGGGGCGCTGAGAGGAGGTCTTATGCCGGGAGAGGGTTTTAAGGCGCTTGCCGATCCAACGCGACGGCGCATTTTGGAGTTGCTACGCGAGGGCAATTGCACGGCGGGGGAGCTTGCCGAGCATTTCGATATCAGTAAGCCGTCGCTAAGTCATCACTTGGCGACGCTCAAAAACGCCGGATTGGTGACCGACGAGCGCCATGGCCAAAACATCGTATACAGCTTAAACACCACCGTCATGCAGGACTTGATCGGTTGGTTTATGGGCTTTACAAACACGGAAGGTGATAAGGATGAATAACGAAAACAAGGGCATTCACGCCACGGGGGTATCGCGGCGTGTGTGGATTGCGCTGATCGCTCTGTGCGTCGCCAATGTCGTAGCGCACCTCATAGTGATGCCGAGCTTGCCTGCGCAGATTCCTACGCACTGGGGCGCGAACGGCGCCGTCGACGGTTGGGGTCCTAGCTGGATGGCCTCCGCGCTCGGCGTGCTGCCTCTGGCACTTCTTGCGATGTTCTACGTCGTGCCACGCATTGACCCCAAGGGCGAGGCGTATCGAACCTCGGGCAAGTTCTATCAGGGCTTCGTAATCGCCTTCACCTTGTTTATGTGCGCCATAAGCTGGTTGGGTGAGCTTACGATCTGGGACGTGGTGCCGGCGGTCGGTTCGGTCAACGTGCTGATTTCCGGTGCTGTCGGTCTGCTGTTCATCGGCGTAGGCAACTACTTGCCGCGTGTGAAGCGGAACTATACACTCGGTATCAAGACGCCCTGGGCGCTTGCCGATCCCGAGAACTGGCGCCGTACGCAGCGCTTTGGCGGTGCCTGCTTTATGGTGCTGGGTGTTGGCCTGATTGTGATGGGCGTGGCGGGCAGCGTGCTTTCGAGTGAAGTCGTCGCCGCAGTGATTGCGGTTCTGGCGTTTGGTTCGGTCGGAGCCGTCTACGTCTACTCGTATCTGCTGTGGCGCAAATCGCAGCGAGCCGCTCGTTAAGGTTGCGGAAAACTAGCGTACGCAGTTCATAGTATGTTCCGGGGGACTTTTCCCAGGTAGTATTAGGGGGTGTGGGCAACCATGCCCCTTTTTCGTTAAGTTTCAGAGCTGGTTTCCTCATTTCGTTTCCACTAAAGCGAATCAAGAATAGGGAAACAGCAGGTAGAAAGGATAGAACAGACAAATGGCGGAGTTTATCTACCAGATGTATCAGGCTCGTAAGGCCCATGGCGACAAGGTGATCCTTGACGACGTGACCCTGAGCTTCTACCCCGGTGCCAAGATCGGCGTCGTGGGCCCCAACGGTATGGGCAAGTCGACCCTGCTCAAGATCATGGCCGGCATCGAGGAGGTCTCCAACGGTGATGCCAAGCTCACTCCCGGCTACACCGTGGGCATCCTGCAGCAGGAGCCGCCGCTCGACGACGACAAGACCGTCATCGAGAACGTGCGCATGGCATTTGGCGACATGATCGCCAAGGTCGATCGCTTCAACAAAATCGGCGAGGAGATGTGCGACCCGGACTGCGACATGGATGCCCTCATGGCCGAGATGGGCAAGCTCCAGGACGAGATCGACGCCGCCGACGGCTGGGATATCGATTCCAAGCTCGGTCAGGCCATGGACGCCCTGCAGCTGCCCGATTCCGACATGCCGGTTAACGTGCTTTCCGGCGGCGAGCGCCGTCGCGTGGCCCTGTGCAAGCTGTTGCTCGAGGCTCCCGACCTGCTGCTGCTCGACGAGCCCACAAACCACCTGGACGCCGAGTCGATCCTGTGGCTCGAGCATTTCCTGCACAACTACCAGGGTGCCGTGCTTGCCGTCACGCACGATCGCTACTTCCTGGATAATGTTGCCGAGTGGATCTGCGAGGTCGACCGCGGTCACCTTTATCCCTACAAGGGCAACTACTCCACGTATCTGGAGACCAAGGCCGCCCGCATCGAGGCGCAGGGCAACCGTGACGCCAAGCTCGCCAAGCGCATGGAGGCCGAGCTCGAGTGGGTGCGCAGCTCGCCCAAGGCTCGTCAGGCCAAGAACAAGGCCCGTTTGGCTCGCTACGAGGAGATGGAGGCCGAGGCCCGCGCAAGCCAGAAGCTCGACTGGACCGACATCCGCATTCCCGTTGGACCGCGTCTGGGCAACAAGGTGCTTGAGGCTCATCATCTGCACAAGGAATTCGATGGCCGCGTGCTCATCGATGACCTTTCGTTCACCCTGCCGCGCAACGGCATCGTGGGCGTGATCGGCCCCAACGGTGTCGGTAAGACCACGCTGTTCAAGACGATTGTGGGTCTGGAGCCGCTGACTTCGGGCGAGCTCGAGGTGGGCGAGACCGTCAAGATTAGCTACGTTGATCAGAACCGCTCCGGCATCGACCCCGACAAGAACCTGTGGGAGGTCGTCTCGGACGGCCTGGACCACATGATGGTCGGCGAGACCGAGGTCCCGAGCCGCGCCTATGTGGCGAGCTTTGGCTTTAAGGGCCAGGACCAGCAGAAGCGCGCTGGCGTACTCTCCGGTGGCGAGCGCAACCGTCTGAACCTGGCACTCACGCTCAAGCAGGGCGGCAACCTGCTGCTCCTCGACGAGCCCACGAACGACCTCGACGTCGAGACGCTGTCCTCGCTCGAGGCGGCGCTGCTCGAGTTCCCGGGCTGCTCGGTGGTCATTAGCCACGACCGTATGTTCCTGGACCGCGTCGCCACGCACATTCTGGCGTGGGAGGGCACCGACGAGAATCCGGGCAACTGGTATTGGTTCGAGGGTAATTTCGAGGCCTATCAGGCCAACCGCATCGAGCGCCTGGGCGAGGACGCGGCCCAGCCGCATCGTATTCACCGTAAGCTGACGCGCGACTAGTAGCAAGTAGAAAGGCCGCCACCAAGGGCGGCCTTTCTTGTAGCAATTGCACTGCAGCTATGCCCTGGCTGCTGGTTTGATTCATAATCAAAGTTATCTCTTTGGGATTAAAGCCCGTTTTTGCTATGAGCGATTTTCTAATTCCGTTTAAAACGTAAAGACGCATTGGGTTGCAAGGACATAAGCAAATCGAATTGAAATATAACCAGTGCTGTAACGTTACAAAAAAGATTATAGAATAGGAGTACCTTATAAGTCGCTTCTCTAGAAAGAAGAACATATGCTTTCGCGTCGTCGTTTTCTGCAACTTGTCGCGTCTTCAATTGTCGCCTTAGCCGCACGTCCGAAAGAGGTTTTTGCTTCGACGGGCAATATTGATGGTGAGCAGATACAATTTACTTCTGAAATTGCGCAAGAGCTTGCCGATAAATATATAAAGGGACTCCTCGGCTATTCGTATACGCCTTCTGACCCTATTCCTTTTGTAGATGTTGATGGGTCCCCGCTTGGTTACATTGTTCCGGTTGTGACATCCAATAGAGCCGCGGGCTATTTGGTTTTAGATGCTTCAGATGATGAAATACTTACGGGATATCGTTTTGGAGACGGCTTAGTCAGCCCTATGGATCGGGGAGGAGATCTTGGTGTCGAGTCTTATTCTTTCAATAACCCAGTCGTAATGATCAATCCATTCGAATTCGGCGTGCAATCTTTGGACGGTTCAATAACAACAAATTGCGGAAGAACAATCCCGGCTGTTTCCATAGAAGGACGGCCTGTCGTTTTATCGAATAAACCTTCAAGCTGGAACGATGTTGTAATTTACGCAACTCAAATGCAGGATTACACAGTATCTGGATTTCGTTCCATTTCTCAGTTTATGTCATATGATGAAAGCGAGATTAAGAGGCTTACCGCCCACTATGCTTGTATGGTGACAGCTTTTTCGAACGTTGCGGAACTGTATGGCATTGCCAATTTATATAGCGACCCTTCGCAATATATGCAGATATGGAGTTACACCAATACCCATGCTCTTTCCGATGAAGAACAGACTGTTCCCGGCGTTGTTTTGGGTGGAACGCCGATATCAACCTGTGCAACGGGGTTTACAAATTACTGCGCAAGCAGAGGAAGTACTCTTATCGCCCGCACTGTCTCCTCTCCGGCTATCGCGAGCATTCAAAATGAGATTAACTCTAATAGACCGAATGTTTTACATGCGAGTTTGTACAACGGATCAGCCCATTCTGTAACAGCGGAGGCTTACGCCACACTTACTGGTAAGAAAACTGGAGAGACAAGGCAGATGATTGGCATAGCGGACGGCTGGAATTCATCTTTATCCTTCCTGAAGTATGATCAGAGCTATTATGCGTGGACTTATGGAACGACTTTTTCGAAGTAGGGCGATTCGTCTAGCCCTGTCTTTGGTGCTGATGGCTTCATTGGTGGGCTGTTCAACAAAGGAAGAGATATCGCGCGGAGGTTCCGGAGAAGTGACTGCGACAGACTCAGGTTCATTAGAAATAGCTGGCGGGCATGCCGATGTGATGTTACAAGGAAAAGGCGTGCTTAGGTCGGTTGATGCTGAAGACGCTGTCTGCTCAATAGAGGATTTAAAGACAGGTGAAACTGCACCGTACCGAGTCTCAGATAATGCTGCGAATATGATTGAGTCGATACCGACTGGAGCGCAGGTTTCTTTTAGATACTTTGCTCCGCAACTTGAGGATGAGCTTGCTTCTCTGGTGTCTATATGCACCGATGACAACTAAAAGGCCTGAATTCAAAAGGCCTCGGATGGTCAATTGGCTATCCGAGGCCTTTTTTACTCGACCGGGGCTTCGACCTTGTCGATGACCCAGGTGGCTCCGAGGCCGCCGGTGGTGTTGCGGCGGATGCGCACGGTGACTTCGTGGCGCTCGCCGGCCTGCGTGTAGTGCAGGGGGAAGCTTGCGCGGTTTCGCGCGGCCTCGATGGTACCGCGCTCGCGGGCGATCCAGTAGTACTCGCCGACGATACCGAGCGTGTCGGCGCCGTAGGGGAGATAGGTCGATAGCTCGTGCAGAAGCGGGCCGGGGCAGAAGACCTCGGTTGCGAAATCGATGGGGAAGTCCTTGGGGATGGTCGGTGCTGCGGGTGCGGGGGCCGGTGCTGCAGCGGGGGCCGGAGACGGTGCCGGTGCGGGAATTTGGTCGCAAACAGCGGCGGGCACGGATTCGATGACGGGTGCGGGCTCCGGCGTCGCTTCCGGCTTGATCGTGGAATCTGCGGGCTCCGGCGTCGTCTTCGGCTTGGTTGTGGAATCTGCGGGCTTCACGGTGACGGGCGCGTCTGCAACTGCGGTTTCAACCTCAACCTGCGTCGCGTTCTCGTTCTCGACGCTCGACTTTGCCTCGATGGGCGTGGATGCCATGGTGGTGATGCCGGCGTTTGCGTTCTCGGGGTCATAGACGACCGTGAGCGAGATGGCGGGCTGCGGCGTCTCGGGCTCCGGCGCCGACTCGGTAGCGCCTTGATCGTCGGGCTCGTCGGGCTGATCGTCCTCGGTCTCGTCGCCAAAGACATCGCTGTTTTGGAACGCAGGCGTTTCGGGCTGGTCAGCGGCTTCTTCGGTTGTCGACTTGGGAGCTTCGTTGAGCTCCGCAGTGGCTTCCTGCTCGGATATGACTTCGGGATCGGTCGTGGCAGTGATTTCGGTTTCGGCTTCTGCTGTTACCTCAATAGCGGCTTCGATCTCGGGCTCGGGCTCGGGCTCCGGAGCGACTTCGGCCACGGGCTCGGGCTCGGGACGCTTAACGTGCTTGGGACGCACGGCCTTGAGGTCCTTCTCGCCGCGTTTTTTCTTTTTGTAGGACTGCTTGGCTCCCTTGGCTGCCTTGGGCTTGTCCTCGCCCTTGGCAAGGGCGGCATCCCAGGCCTCGTTGGCGATGACAGTGGCATACAGGCGACCGCCCTTAAAGACGGTCAGCTTAATGCAGTCGTCGAGCTCCTCGAGCAGCTCGC
This sequence comes from Collinsella aerofaciens, assembly GCF_963360655.1. Taxonomy (NCBI): domain Bacteria; kingdom Bacillati; phylum Actinomycetota; class Coriobacteriia; order Coriobacteriales; family Coriobacteriaceae; genus Collinsella; species Collinsella aerofaciens. The sequence goes on along the minus strand of NZ_OY725712.1, from coordinate 394,201 downwards.
GCGTGGACTCGAAGCCCAGGTCATAAGCGGCCATGTCACCAGCGGCGAGTGCCTCCTCGACCTGCGTCATAAACGTTTGCTTGCCGCATCCGATTGCATCGCGCAGCAGGCGATACAGATAGATGTGGTTGCCCAGCGAAAGCGTGGGCCTAACTATTGTCTTGCTCATGGCAAATCTCCTCTTTACACACCAAAGCATCTTACCATCGCACGGGGCTTGCCATCTCGTCGCCCAAGGCAAACGGGCGCGACCGTTGCCGGTTCGCGCCCGTTATGCAGGTCGGTTATCTATGAGAGGCAAACGCGCTTAGTTGCCCGACGTCGTGCCTTGGCTCGAGCTGTCAGATGCCGTGCCGGACGCGGTTCCGCCCGAGCTGTTAGTGCTGCTGTTGTCGGTAGATCCCGTGCCCGATGTATTGCCGCTCGTCTGGTCGCCCGTGCTCGGTTGAGAGCCGTCAGTCGTTTGGCTTGAGTCGGTTGTGCCGGATTGCGTACCGCTGTTGTTCACAGAGGAATCGGTGTCCTGCGACTGATCGGGGGTGTTCGAGGACGAGTCGGTGGATGTGGAGGTGCCCTGCGGGTCGTCCTGCTGGCCTTGCGATTGACCGGAGCTATCCGCGTCGTGCTCGGTCGTATGCGACGAAAGGATTGGCTCGGGGCGCTCACCCAGACCCTCACCGGCGGTGGTGATAAGGATGGCACCGGCGCAGGCGATGACCGCGACAATGGCGATGGCGATCGAGAAGACGATGACCTTCTTTTGCGTCTGGCTGCGCTCTGCCGCGGCCTTGGCGCGCAGGCTGTTAGGGGCGACGCGCGCTGTGGTCGCGCGTCCCGCAACCTGGCGCATTTCCTGCGTGGTCGCGGCGCCACCTAGGTGCTCCTCGACATCGGGCTCAACGGGCTCGTAGGCGCCGGCAGGGTAGTCGACAGCGGCATGCGTGCCCTTGATTGCTTCGGCGCTCGCAGAGATAAAGTGGCGGTAGACCTGCGAGGACACAACGGTGATGACCGAGCTCACGGCGGCGCCGATCACCGATCCGGCGATACCGATCTTGGAGGCAAGCGCGACGCTCGTGGCAGCAGCTGCGGCGCCGGCGATGATCTGGGGAATGGAAATGTCATCGAACAGGCCCTTTTTGGGCGCGATGGCCATGGTCTGTCCGATGGAATGGTTCTCGTGCACGCCGTTGTTGAGCGATGCCGGCGTCATGACGCGCGTGCGCGGCGCGTCGGTGTACTTGGTTGTCATACGGGGTCCTCCCGGCGTAAATCTGCTTCGTTTCATTCAGCCATCAGGGTACCCACCAGATGTGAATCGTACGTGACATTTAGCAGATACCATCAACTCATCAAGGGGGGCTTGCTGTCTTTGGTGCAATAGCTTGATGCTAAACTGGATTTACGATTGCGAGGTGGTTTACGTGATGTACCCGTATATGACATTCGAAGACGGTACCGAGGTCGTTCATTCTGACCTGATTGCAGATGAGGATATCGAAAAGGTTGTCGTGCATTTTGAACGACCGACGGCAGAGGGCTTCGACTCCGCTCGCTGTGAGTTGCCTTCCTGTTCGTGGACTGACTGGGAAGGGCATTTTACTCAGAGTGAAAAACGAGCTTTCGAAGAGTGTTTGAGCAAATCATTTAGATTAGTTCGAGTTTAGTTCGAATAAAGAAGCCGAATGCGATGACCTAAAGCGTATGCATTTTTAGTATTAGATGCGTATGAAATGGAGGATGTGAATGGATGAGCTAATAGACTTTAAAAAACGATTTCTCAAGAATGGCGAGCTGGTTTCAATTCCAAAAAAGGAAAGCTATAAAAGAATCATGCTGCTATGGGCCGTCTCTTTCTTTGAATTAAATACAAGTTATACGGAGCTTCAGGTTAATCGTGTGCTGTCACAGCTCTATCCTGATTATGCCGTGTTGAGGCGGTACTTGGTTGATTATGGATTCCTATTAAGGGATGAACGAGGCCTGAAATACGAGGTTAATCGTGATGTTCACGGTATTGAGAGCTAGCCATCCGGTTCGGGTCCTATATATTGCTAGAGGGATAAGCGAAATAGGCAATTGGTGTGCGAATATTGCTTTGCCAATGCTGATTTACGAGGTAACTCACGATGTTTCTGCAACTGCTTTGATGGTCTGCTGCAGATTTGCCCCCTCTCTGTTTTCAGTTTCGCTCGCGCAGCTGCCTCAGAAGATGGGTATCGGGACACTGCAGGCCATGAGATTGGCAGACTTAATTCGCGCGGGATTATTCGTTTGCTATATTTTTGTTGATAGTAAATGGAGTATGTTTGCTATTACGTGCGCGGTATCGCTTTGCCGAACGGTTGAAATGCCCTGCTTTTACTCGTTGTTAAGAGCCAATACGAATAGTATCAATCGCGACGTAATTAATAATTCGTTTGGGTTTCTGCAGAATTTGATGATGGTTCTGGGGCCAGTTGCCGGCGGTTTTGTTGTCGCTCAATTTGGGGCGGAGGCTGTTCTTGCATTAGACGCGCTTTCTTTTGCCGCGTCGTTCTGGTTGCTGCGAGATGTTCCGTCGGTTATCGAGGTTAATGATAAAGAGGGGATAAGCAAAAATGAAAAAAACAGGACTGCATTTAGTGATCTTAGCGCGAAGCACTTGGCAATTGGTTTCCTATTAATCGATATTTCTAGTGGCGTGGCATTCGGCTCTCTGAATTCTCTTTTGCCAGCTATAGCGCAATTGCAATTTGACTCGTCATCGATACAATATGGATTCCTTCAGAGTAGTCTTACAATCGGACTGTTGTTCGGAAATACAATATATGGTCGTTTAATTAGTGGTTCCGATTGCGTTAAATCATATTGTTTTGTGACGTATCTTGCGCTCGGTGCGTATCTGGCGTTTGGCTATCGTTATGCGTCTGGGATATCGTTTATTATCCTTTTTATCGTCGGTGCCGGAAACGCCATTCAAGATGTGCTTCTCATAACATCGCTGCAGGATTTGGCGAGAGACGAATCTGAATCGATAAGCCTGTTTTCAATTAGGGAGTCTTTGCAATCGGTTGCTGTTGTTATTTCAACACTCCTTGTTTCGCTGTTCACGAGCACCGCGATGTTCTCAATTCTCGTTACAGGACTTGGTGTATTTTCAATTATGATGGTAGCTGCGTTTCAATTGAATTATTTGCGAAAGATGTGACGTTGATATGCCTAAAACGCTTTTAGTATTTCCCCCAGGATGGAGTCCAGTGGGGGGCCGTATCTTGCCTTGCCTGTTTTGAAGTCATATCTTCAAGAGGTTGAACAATATAAAGTTGACATTGTTGACTTAAACGTGGAATTTTACGATGACCTCCTATCTTTTAGACATGTCGAAGAGTGCTGTAAAAGGTATCGGGAATCAAAGGATTCGTTTAGTTCGAATGTTCAATTAACAATCGAGTTGATACAAAAGTCAGCACTTAATGTTGACGAGGCAAAAGATATTTTCAGATCGAAGAGATACTTTAATCTAAAAGAAAGACAATATGCTGAAAACATTTTTAGAAATGCACTCTATATCATAAATCACGTCTCGTATGGAGTTAAATACACGTTCAACTCCATAGATCTGCCCTATGATTATTATTCGACACCAGAAATAATGAAATCGCTTGCGGATACCTTGCATAATCCGTTTATTTCCTTCTATGAAACTGCCTTTCTTAAGCGTATTCAGAGGGAAAAAATTGAGTTTATTGGGATTTCGGTGAGCGGCTGTTTCCAATTGATTTCTGCAGTTACGTTAGCGAAACTGATTAAAGAAGAATGTCCATCTGTTAAACACGTCTCATTGGGCGGCAATTACATTACTCGTTTAGCAGATGACTGCATGAAAGAATGGCATCCCTTTTTTGAATACATTGATTCGATAATGATGTATGACGGCGAAGAGCCGCTTGCACGTCTTCTTGAGGCTCTTGACTCCGGTGATGACAATCTCGACTGTGTTCCAAACCTTTGCCATGCTAAAGGTGGAAAGATATATAAAAACCATCGGATTGAGCAAACATTTATCAACGATACAGTTCCCGATTTCGATGGCTTCGCCCTTTCTAAATACTTCATGCCTGAGTTAATATTGCCGGTTTATTCCTCTAGGCAGTGTTTTAATCATTGCGCCTTCTGCACCATTCCCGGTGCTACCGGTGGTTGTTACCGAAAGATGCCTATATCGAGAGTATTTGAAATAATGTGTCGGTTAAATGAAAAATACGGCACGAGAGTTTTCTCTTTTGTGGATGAAACATTCGAAGGCAAAAGAATGGAGCAACTCGCGGATGAAATAAACGCATCGGGAAAAACGTTTTTCTGGCATGGAGAAACGAGGTTCTCTCCAACCCTAAGTACAGACGTTTTCAACAAGATATACCAAAGTGGATGTAGGCAGATTCAGTTTGGCCTCGAGTCATACAACCAAAGAGTTCTTGATCTAATGAAGAAGAACACGAGAGTTGATTGGATTGATCGCAATATCCATGATTGTCTCAATGCGGGTATTCCTGTTCATCTATTCTTTATGATTGGCTTTCCGACCGAAACTAAAGAAGAGGCTCTGAACACCTTAGCTTATACAGAGAATGTTTTGAATTATTCAAAACAGGTATGTGGTGTTCCATATTCCACGAGAGGATTTACGAATTTTGGTCTCGTTATGGGGTCGGATGTTTGGAATCATCCCGATAAGTATGGTGTCTCTGTAATGCCGAAGTCCCAATATGAGGATTTGCGCCTCGAAGTGGATTATGTTTCAGGCACTGGTTTAACTTTAAATGAAGCAAAATCCTTATCTGATGAGCATCATATTGATTTTTATATGCAAGAGGTCATAAACGGTAGCGACACAATTGACTTGCCCCAGCGGCTTCATATTTCAGAGGTGACCTGGATCCTAGATTCTATTCACGCTGTCAGGTATAAGGGACATTTGACCAAAGTAAAGCGACGGCTAACTAGTCTAAATCCAGCTGATCGAATCTGGCTGGATTCCAAGACCTCTGTCGTGCTCGTTGAGCCATTTGCCTACTTCTATAATTCTGAATACCATCATGTCTATGCTGTTTCCCAGTTGGTATACCTTAAGTTGGCCCGTTTATTGGAGGCCGATTGTAGCATTTCTCTTATCCTTGATCAGGGCGACCTCGAGCTGACAAGGGCGATAGAAGAACTGTTGCATTATGGATTGCTGAATACAAATATCGATGCCGATTATGTAATGCACGATAATGGTTTTCAATTGGTTAAAAGTTCGTTTGTGAAAGAAGTCGGACGCTCAAAAGAGGGGTTAAGAGTACTGCTGAGTTGTGCCACCCATAGAATGTGTGCGGTTAATGATTTTTCGTTCGCTTTGCTTTCGTTGTTTGAAAAGCCGATTACTAAGAACGAGGTGCGCGACATTTTGAAAAAAGAGGGACTATCGGCAAACGAGGAGCAATTAAACAAGTTGGTTGATAATTGCATGAAAGCAGATATACTACAATTGATTAGATAGAGGAGGTTTCTGCATGGACGTTATTAACAAAGATCTCTTGGAGCAACTGAAAGAGTTTCAGGAAGAGGGCGTCGTGGTGGAAGTGTTCGACTTTGAGGACTACATGGATAAATTCTGCCATTAGTTTCGGAATTTACTCGCCTCGCTTAAAGGAGAAGTCGATTATCGATTTCTCCTTTTTTAATTAAAGATATTTTTGAAATACATGCTTTTAGCACAGGTTGGCCTCTCAGTAAACTGGGAGGTTGCTTTGGCTAGTTAGAGATATGTGAACGTCCGTTAGACTGAATCTCAGGGTAGAAGGGGCCTCCAGTGTCCAGATCAACAAGGCAATGCTGCGTTTCGGCTAATAAGAACGATGGCTTTTTGCGTGTGGCGGCGGCGTCGCCGCAGATTCGCGTGGCCGATGTCGAGGGCAATGCCGAGGTTGCGTTAGCGGCTGTTCGCGCGGCTGTTGAGCGCGGCGTTCGCGCGCTGGTACTGCCCGAGCTCAACTTGTGCGGCTATACCGCGGCCGATCTGTTCCATAACCGCACATTACTGCATGCCTGCGAGGCTGCTTTGGTGCATATCCTCGATGAGACTCGTGAGCTGCCGATTGTCTTTACTATCGGTCTTCCCGTTGCAGTTGCCGAGAATATCTACAACTGCGCCGCCGTGTGCTGCGCGGGCGAGCTTTTGGGCCTCACGGCCAAGAAGTATCTGCCCAACTATGGCGAGTTCTACGAGCGCCGCTGGTTTGCTCCGGCGCCCGCAGATCCCGTGTGGGTCGAGTTTGCCGGTCAGGGTCCGGTTCCGCTGGGTTCGGAGCTTGTCTACCGCTGCTGTGACGAGGGTGTCGAGGATATGGTGCTGGGCGTTGAGGTCTGCGAGGACCTGTGGGTGCCGGCGCCCCCTTCGACCGAGATGGCGCTTGCCGGTGCGACGGTGATCCTCAACCCGTCGGCCTCGGACGAGATTATCGGCAAGGCAGATTACCGACGCAGCCTCATATCCAACCAGAGCGCGCGCCTGTACTGTGCCTATGCCTATGCAGATGCGAGCGAGGGCGAGTCCACGACCGACATGGTCTTTGCGGGCGAGAACCTCGTCTACGAAAACGGATCTAAGCTCGCCGCCACGAAGCTCCTCACTTGCGATATGGCGGTTGCCGATGTTGACCTCGACCGTCTGGTTGCCGAGCGCCGTCGCTCGACGACGTGGACGCGCGCGGACGATGCGCCTGAGGCCACGACTGTTGAGTTTTCATTTGAGGGCGTGCTGGCCAAAGAGCCCGTCCTGCGCGATGCCTGCGATATCGACCGCGTTTTCCCGCGCGCGCCCTTTGTGCCGGCCGACCACGGCGACTTGGCCGAGCGCTGCGAGACGATCCTCGATCTGCAGACTGCGGGCCTCAAGACCCGCCTTGCCCACACGGGTACCAAGGCTGCGGTTATCGGCCTTTCGGGCGGCTTGGACTCCACGCTAGCGCTGCTTGTGACCGTGCGTGCCTTCGATGCACTGGGGCTGCCGCGCACTGGTATCACAGCCGTGTCCATGCCCGGCTTCGGCACGACGCATCGCACCAAGTCGAATGCCGAGTCGCTCGCCCGCGACCTGGGTGTGAGCTTCCGCGAGGTTTCGATCCACGCGGCTGTGGAGCAGCACTTCAAGGACATTGAGCATGATCCAGCTGTGCAGGACGTGACCTACGAGAACAGCCAGGCGCGCGAGCGTTCGCAGATTCTGATGGATCTGGCCAACCAGGCTGGCGGTTTTGTCATTGGCACGGGCGACCTGTCGGAGCTGGCGCTCGGCTGGGCTACCTATAACGGCGACCACATGAGCATGTACGCCGTCAACGCGAGCGTGCCCAAGACGCTTGTGCGCCATCTGGTACGCTATGCCGCCGATGTCTTTGGCGGGCGCATTGCCGAGGTCTTGCTCGATATCCTCGATACGCCGGTGTCCCCCGAGCTTCTGCCGCCCACGGGCGACGGCGAGATTGCGCAGAAGACCGAGGATTTGGTGGGCCCGTACGAGTTGCACGACTACTTCCTCTACTACCTGCTGCGTTTTGGCTTTGAGCCGGGCAAGATCTACCGCATGGCGCTCAAGAGCTTCGAGGGCGTCTACGACGTCAAGACCGTCCACACGTGGTTGCGTACGTTCTATCGTCGCTTCTTTGCCCAGCAGTTTAAGCGCAGCTGCCTGCCCGATGGTCCCAAGGTGGGCTCGGTGACGCTCAGTCCGCGCGGCGATTGGCGTATGCCGAGTGACGCCAGCTCACGTCTGTGGCTTGCGCAGATCGATGCGCTCGATCCGATTGACTAAGGTTGGCTAAATTGAACCAATACGGGGGTTGCAAGCGTTACACTTTTGCAATCTGATGGCCCGTATCGCGCGGCGCTCTTGTCGGAGCGCCGCGTTTTTCATATCGAAAGGTGGCACCATGCAGGCATCGCAGCGTCTCGACCGCTTTAGCGCGGAGGTCTTCGCCTCGCTCAACAACAAACTGCTTGCGCTGAAGGCTCAGGGCAAGACCATTTACAACATGAGCGTGGGCACGCCCGACTTTAAGCCGTACGACCACGTGGTCGAGGCGCTCACGCAGGCAGCCCAAGATCCCGAGATGTGGAAGTATGCCCTGCGCGACCTGCCCGAACTCAAGCAAGCTGTGTGCGATTACTATGAGCGTCGCTTTGGCGTTTCGGGCATTACGCCGTCCATGGTGCAGTCGTGCAACGGCACGCAGGAGGGCGTGGGCCATTTGGGCCTGGCCCTGCTCGATCCGGGTGACACCATTTTGGTTCCCGATCCGTGCTACCCGGTTTTTGAGGCGGGGGCCAAGATCGCCGACGCCAAACTCGAGTATTATCCGCTGGTGGCGGAGCACAATTACCTGCCCTATGTGGCGGGCATCGATCCCGAGGTGGCCGATCGTGCCAAGTACATGATCGTGTCGCTGCCCGCCAACCCGGTGGGCTCGGTGGGCACGCCCGAGATCTACGAGGAGATCATCGCTTTTGCCCGCGAGCACGACCTGCTGATCGTTCACGACAACGCATACTCCGACATCGTGTTCGACGGCGAGCCGGGCGGCAGCTTCTTGCAGTATCCCGGCGCGCTCGAGGTGGGCGTTGAGTTCTTCTCGCTCTCCAAGTCGTTTAACGTCACCGGTGCCCGCATCGGCTTTTTGGTCGGCCGAGAGGACGTGGTCTCTGCCTTTGCCAAGCTGCGCAGCCAGATCGACTTTGGCATGTTCTTCCCGATCCAGAAGGCCGCCATCGCCTGCCTGAACGGTCCACGCGATGAGGTCGAGGCACAGCGTCTGAAGTACCAGGAGCGCCGCGATGCCCTGTGCGACGGACTTGAGGGCCTGGGCTGGGAGCGACCCAACGCGCATGGCTCCATGTTTGTGTGGGCCAAGCTTCCCGGTGATCGCACCGATTCCATGGCGTTTTGCGAGGAGCTTATGGAGAAGGCCGGCGTTGTGGTGACGCCGGGCGCGAGCTTTGGCCCTTCGGGCGAGGGGCACGTGCGCATGGCGCTGGTCCTGCCGCCCGATCAGATCGCTTTGGCTGTCGAGGCCATTCGCGAGGCGGGCCTGTATTAGAAACCTATTTCGACTCGTCAATAGCTCGAAACCGATTTCGTGCAGTTATTTTACGAATCCTGCAAACAATTTCGGTAAACGGTCGATATTTGGCTGCGAATAGGAGCATAATCAAAGTCCCGATTGGATATATTGGGGTTACGGCAAACCGCTCGGGGTCGTTCTCGGGCGGTTTGTTTGTGGAGAGAGATGGGAGTTTCTAATGGTTAACGAGAAGAAGGTCGCTATTGTCGGCTGCGGTTTCGTTGGTTCGTCTTCGGCGTTCGCGCTGATGCAGAGTGGCCTGTTCTCCGAGATGGTCCTCATCGACGTGGACAAGAACCGCGCCGAGGGTGAGGCCTTGGATATCGCGCACGGCATGACGTTTGCCGAGCCGATGAAGATCTACGCCGGCGATTATTCCGATGTCGCCGACGCCGCCATGATCGTCGTCACCGCTGGCGCTGCCCAGAAGCCCGGTGAGACCCGCCTGGACCTGGTCAACAAGAACGTCAACATCTTTAAGTCCATTATTCCCGAGATTAAGAAGTCTGGCTTCGACGGCATTCTGCTCATCGTCTCCAACCCGGTCGACGTTCTGACCTACGCCGCCATCAAGATGTCCGGCCTGCCCGAGGGCCACGTCATCGGCTCCGGCACCGTGCTCGACACTGGCCGTCTGCAGCAGATGCTCGGCGCCCACGTCGAGGTCGACCCGCGCGACGTTCAGGCTTACGTCATGGGCGAGCACGGCGACTCCGAGTTTGTCGCTTGGTCCAGCGCCCAGGTTGCCGGCGTGCCGCTGAACACCTTCTGTGAGCTTCACGGCCACCTGGAGCATGAGGCAGCCGAGAAGCGCATCGCCGAGGACGTCAAGAACTCCGCCTACACCATCATCGAGAAGAAGCACGCCACCTACTATGGCGTCGCCATGGCCGTCAAGCGCATCTGCACCGCCGTCATGCGCGATGAGCAGACCGTTCTGCCCGTCTCCTCGCTCATGGTGGGCGAGTATGGCCTGTCCGATCTGGCCATCTCCATGCCGACCGTCGTTGGCCGCGACGGCGTTGTCTGCCGCGTCCCCGTTCCGCTGAACGATGACGAGAAGCATGAGCTCACCGCCTCCGCCAAGGCCCTCAAGGACATCATCGACAGCGTTGATTTCTCCTGCTAAATCAAGCTCGCTAGAGCGAAAAGCTACAATGAAGGCGTCCGGGTCCACACGGCCCGGGCGCCTTTTTGGTGCAAAGTAACCTGACCCCTATGCACCATAGTTGATGGGAGGGCCATGTCGGATTCGCCTAATTTTTTGACCTATGCCCAGACGGCGTTTGATCCGTTTGAGGAGCGGCCGTTCTGCGCGGTGGATAGCCTGGTCTTTGCGTGGTTGTCCTATTTGCGTTTGCCGGGTGATATGGCGGAGCTGACGGACTGGCAGGGCCTAGACGTACGCGAGCTGCTGCGTGCCGAGTGCTACCGGGACATGATTGACGACTTGTGGGACCCAGAGGGGAGCAGGGCCTTGTTGGAGGCCGTGGCAGCAAGCCCTCGCTACCGTGGCGTGCGCGTTTGCGGCTATCGTGCCGTGAGCGATGTGGTGGCGACAGAGCAGTTTGCAGCCATGGCGTTCCGGTTTCCGGCGGGGTTTAGTTATCTTTCCTTCCGGGGGACCGACAGCACGATTGTGGGCTGGAAAGAGGACTTTAACATGGCGTTCCGGTGTCCTGTGCCGGCCCAGGAATCCGCGACGCGTTATGTGGACGAGGCGGCGGATGCGATTGGCGGGCCGCTTTTGTGCGGAGGTCATTCCAAGGGTGGAAACCTTGCGGTGTACGGTGCGGCGATGTGCTCCGATGTCGCCCGTGAGCGAATCGAACGGGCGTATTCCCATGATGGTCCGGGCTTCGTCGAGGAGTTTCTGAACGGAAACGCCTTTGCCGATCTTTCTGGTCGAATCGACAAGACGCTACCTCGGTCGTCGATCTTTGGCATGATGTTCGAGACACAGGAGGACTATGCCATCGTTGAGAGCACCGAGTTCAGCCTGCTGCAGCACAATCCCTTTAGCTGGGTGGTTGATGGCCACGACTTCGTGTACTGTGAGCGCCTGTCTGCCGGTGCTCGATACGTTGATGGCTCCATTCGCGAGATGCTGCTTGCAGTGTCGCCCAGCGAGCGCGAGCGTTTTGTAGATGCGTTGTTCTCTGTGTTTGAGGCTACGGGTGCTGAGCGGTTTGCGGATATCGCTGGGAATCTGCGCGAGAGCCTGCCCGTGATGCTCCAGGCTGCGCAAGGCTTTGACAAGGATACGCGACGTTTTGTCTCGCAGACCATCGTGGCAATCCTTAAATGCGCACTGCTGCCCAAACGACCCCAGATCGACATGCCCGCTGCCGGCAAGAGTTTGGCAGAACAGCTCGAGGCTTGGCAGTCCGAGCTCCTGCGCTAGCCATTGGTGCAAAGCACCTGTCCCCGATGCACCAATCTTCGATGCGTCTGGGGCGGGCTCGACCGCTATACTGGTTCGTGCCGAAATCGATCTAGAACGGAATGCCGTATATGAAAATCAATCACGCGATTCTGCATATCCTGGACTTTGACTCTGCCGTCAACGTTATGAGCCAGCGCGAGTTGGACATCGAGAGCCGCACCGTGCGCAACTTCGTGACCACGCATCTGCGCCGCGTGCGCACCTCGGCCGACAATAAACGCGCCACGTTTGCCGAGAACTCTGCGTTTGGCGGCGAGCTCAAGGGCTATTTCTTTGGCGAGCGCGAGTTCGTGGACCTGTCGCAGCAGATTGCGGAGTTTATCTCCTCCGAGCTCACCAAAGCCGAGAAAGCCGAGTCCACCGACGTGCTCGTGGCCGATTTTGACGACGATGAGGATGCCCGCTGGTTTGCCGCGATTCTGCTGGGCTCCAAGCAGGCTTTTATGCACGAAGTGGGCCGCGAGGGGGGGAGGTGCGCAACGACATCGCGCGCCACTACGCCATTCTGCCAAACCCCTCGCAAAAGGTGCCGAGCTATGCCATCGTGCGTGCGAGTACCATGGAGATCGGCTACGTGGACAAGAAGCGCAAGATTGCCGGCGAGGACCGTATGCTTATCCCCGATGGCCTGCTGCAGTGCGACACGGGCGTATCGGGCAAGGAGGTCATCGACACCGTGACGCGTGTGGTCGAGGAAGTCGCCGAGGAGCACGGTGCCAACACGGCTGTAGCGCTCGCCAAGGTTAAGGCTGCCGTTGCCGAGAAGGTCGAGGATGACGAGGAGCTGCCGCCTTGGGATATCGTCGACGAGGTCTTTGAGGACGAACCGGTTATCAAGGAGAGTGTGCGCGCGGCACTGACCGAGGAGAAAGTGCCTGAGCGTGTGCCCGTGGAGCGCAAGCAGGTCGAACGCGCGGCGGTGCGCAATCATAAGATCCGTACCGACACGGGTATCGAAATCAGCTTCCCGGCCGAGATGGGCTCGAACTCCGAGTACATCGAGTTTGTCAACGAACCCAACGGCCTCATCTCCATCGAGCTCAAGAATATCGGCAGCATCGAGAATCGATAAACTGCGCTTGGACGCTGCGGAAAACAAAAAGGCCGAAACCCTTCGGGACTTCGGCCTTTTTTGTTTTCGGCTTGGTTGCCGACATTGCGTCGTAGGTTGAGCATACGCCAGCGAAAACGCCCCTAAGCGAGCAAGGTGACGTGAAAGAGGAGGGAAGCGTACTTCGGTACGCGACCGACGATTGAACGTCAGATTGCCGCTCTGGGTCGTTTGTAGCGTCGACTAGTTACGCGGTTTGGTAAAACCGCGTAACCCTACAGCTGGCGCAGGCCTTCCTCGAGACCGGTCTTGCTGTCGGTCTTCTCATCGCGCATCTTGATGACGCGGGCGGGGACACCGGCCACGACGGCACCGGCGGGGACGTCCTCGACGCACACGGCACCGGCAGCCACGACGGCGCCCTTGCCCACGCGCACGCCCTCCAGGACCACGGCGTTGGCGCCAATCATGACATCATCCTCGATGATGACGGGCGTGGCACTCGCGGGCTCAACGACGCCTGCCAGTACGGTGCCGGCGCCGATGTGGCAGTTCCTGCCCACGGTGGCGCGGCCGCCCAGGACGGCGCCCATATCAATCATAGAGCCCTCGCCGATAACGGAGCCGATGTTGATGATAGCGCCCATCATAATGACGGCGCGGTCGCCGATCTCGACGCGGTCGCGGATGATCGCACCCGGCTCAATGCGGGCGTTGATGCCCTTAAGGTCTAGCATGGGGACGGCGGAATTGCGGCAGTCATTTTCGACGTCGTAGTAGTCGATGGAGTCGGCATTGGCATCGAGGATGGCTTTGAGCTCATCCCAGTCGCCAAAGACGGTCTTGCCGCGACGACCGCCGTAGACGTGCGCATTGCCCCACTGGACCTTCATGCCGGGCTTTTCACGCACGTACAGCTTGACGGGCGTCTTTTTGGGCGCGGTGGCGATGTAGTTGATAATCTCCTGTGCATCCATCTCGGCTGCGCTGCTCATTTGCTATCTCTCCTTTGGGTGGATTCGGTTGATACCTGGTTAGGCAAACATGACCTGGTCAAACGTATAGAAGCCGTGCTCACGGGTGACGAGCTTCTGCGCGGCTGCCAGGGCGCCGTTGACGAAGATCTGACGGCTCGTGGCGCGATGCGTGAGCGTGACTTCCTCGTCCTGGCCAAAGAAACTCACTTCGTGCACGCCGGCGACAGTGCCACCGCGCAGCGAGTGCATGCCGATTTCCTCGGGGTCACGCGCGCCGCACATGCCCTCGCGGCCATAGACGGGGTGGTAGCCTGCCTCGGGCTCGGCTTCGGCGACGGCATCGAGCAGCAACTTGGCTGTGCCGCTGGGGGCATCGACCTTTTGGTTATGGTGCGTCTCGACGATTTCGCAGTCAAAGCCGGGCAGCTCGCGTGTAGCCTGCGCTACCAGATGGCGCAGGGCTGCGATACCGATGGAGTAATTGCCCGAGTGCATAACGCGGGTGTTCTGGCCCAGCTCACGCAGGCGGTCCATCTGCTCGGGGGTGTAGCCTGTGGTGCCTGAGACCAACGCCGCGCCCGTGCGCTCGACATAGGCGACGACAGCGTCGAAGGTCGCGGCGTTCGAGAAGTCGATAATCACATCGGCAGCCGGTGCGTTCTCGAGCTCGCTCAAATCGAAGCCAATCTGGGCCACGATATCAAAAACGGGCTGCCCGGCGGCATCGACAATGCTTTCGGCGGTGGTGCGGATGAGCGAGCCCATGCGGCCCGTTCCCATAATGACAGTCTTAATCAAGCAGACCAGCTCCCTTCAGAGCATCGGTAAGTGCAGCGCGCGTGTCGTCTGCCATGGGGCATAGAGGCATGCGGTAGTTTGCCTCGATCATACCCATCTGAGCAAGCGCTTCCTTGACGGGGATGGGGTTGACCTCGCTAAAGAGGGCATTGATGAGCGGCTGACCGGCAATCTGGATATCGCGGGCGCGCTCCACGTCGCCGTCCAGATAGGCGCGGCACATATCGTGCACGAGCTGCGGCTGAACGTCGGCCCACACGCTGATGGTGCCCGAGGCGCCCAGGCTCATGAGCGGCACGGTGAGGGCGTCCTCACCCGAGTACATGCGGAAGTCGTCGGACAGCAGGTGGGCAATCTTGGCCGCGTGGGCGACGTTGCCCGAGGCTTCCTTAATACCCATGATGTTGGGATGTGCGGCCAGGCGTTCTACGTTGCGCTCGCTGATGCCGCAGCCGCAGCGGCCGGGGATGTTGTACAGGATGCAGGGGATGTCCACGGCATCGGCGACGGTCTTAAAGTGCTGATATATACCCTCTTCATTGGACTTGTTGTAGTAGGGGGTAATGAGCAGCAGGCCGTCGGCTCCCAAACCCTGGTAGGTGAGCGACTTGGTGAGCATGGTTTGCGTGGAGTTGGAGCCCGAGCCGGCGATGACGGGGACGCGTCCTGCAACCTGCTTGACCACGGCGGCGACGACGGAGTTGTCCTCGTCATCGGTCATCGTGGCACTCTCACCGGTGGTGCCCAGGGTGAGGATGGCGTCGGTGCCATTTTGCAGGTGGAAATCGATAAGGCACTCGAGCGCGTCAAAGTCGACGCTGCCGTCCTTTTTAAACGGCGTGACGAGGGCGACGATCGAGCCCTCGAGGTTGCGGATATCCATGTTCTTCTCCTTCGCTTCCGCGATCTGGATGCGTTTGTTCCATTGGGCGGCGACGGCCAGGCTCTCGTCCTGGGCGCGACGACGAGCGCTTTCGGCACGCGATTTGGCCAGCAGCTCACGGCCGCACGGCAGCACGTCGAGCGTGGCAAAATAATCGCCCGGGCGCTCGGCGCGGCGGATAAGGTCGGCCGAGCCGTCGGGGCGCAGCAGCACCTCGGCGGAGCGCAGGCGGCCGTTGTAGTTGTAGCCCATGGAGTAGCCATGCGCGCCGGTATCGTGGATCACGAGCACATCACCCATGTCGATCTGCGGTAGCTCACGGTCGATGGCGAACTTATCGTTGTTCTCGCACAAGTTGCCCGTGATGTCATACGTGTTCGTGACCGGTGCTGCGGTCTTGTCAGGGCCACCCGGCTGTCCCATTACCGTAATGTGGTGGTAGGCACCATACATAGCGGGACGAATGAGGTCGACGGCGCTTGCGTCCACGCCGATATAGTCCTTGTAAATCTGCTTCTCGTGGATGGCCTTGGTGACCAGGCAGCCATAGGGGCCCATCATAAAGCGGCCCATCTCGGTGCAGATGGCCACATCGCTCATGCCGGAAGGAACCAGGATTTCGTCGTAGGCCGCGTGCACTCCCTCGCCGATGGCGTGAATGTCGTTGGCCTGCTGCTCGGGCAGATAGGGGATGCCGACGCCGCCGGACAGATTGATAAAGGCGACATGTGCGCCCGTTTCACGCTCCAGGCGCACGGCAAGTTCAAAGAGGATACGTGCGAGCTTGGGATAATAGTCGTTGGTGACGGTATTGCTGGCAAGGAAGGCATGGATGCCAAAATTCTCGGCGCCCTTGGCCTTGAGCATGCGGAAAGCCTCGAAGAGCTGCTCGGTGGTCATGCCGTACTTGGAGTCGCCGGGGTTGTCCATGATGCCGTTGGAGAGCTGGAACAGGCCGCCCGGATTAAAGCGGCAGCTGACCGTCTTGGGGATGGGTCCCGCGACGCGCTCAAAGAACTCGATATGGCTGATGTCGTCAAAGTTGACGATGGCGCCCAGCTTGTCGGCGAGCTCAAAATCCGCCGCCGGCGTGTCGTTGGACGAGAACATGATGTCGTGGCCGGTGATACCCAGTGAGCGGGCAATCATGAGCTCGGTATAACTCGAGCAATCGCAGCCGCAGCCGTATTCGTTGAGAATGGAGATGAGCGCCGGGTTGGGATTAGCCTTGACGGCAAAGTATTCCTTAAAGCCCGGGTTCCACGCAAAGGCGTCGCGCACCTCTTGCATGTTGCGGCGGATGCCCGCCTCGTCGTATAGATGAAACGGCGTGGGGAACTGCTCGACGATATGCTCGAGCGTCTCCTTGTCCACAAACGGCTGCTTGGCCGCATACGCTTCGTTGGGGGTCAATGCCATGTCCCGTAAACCTCGCTATCCAGACGGCGCCATCTGCGCATCGAATCCGCATAGCGTGGACCCCATGTCCGGATAGCGCTCCCGCATTGCTGCAGACAGTCCTGCGGGTGTTTCCCGCAGGCCCACCAGGTTGTTCGTGCCCGAAAAACCCAGTTCGGCGGGTTTCGCCTCCCCGCGGGGTCAAAGCCTGCCGGCTCGCCCGCGGCTCTTCGTGCCCGCGCCTCTATCAAGTGGTAACGACCCTACCACGTTGCACTTTACCAAACAAGAGTATTCGTATATAACGTTTAAAAAATGCAGGGATATGCTAGAAACAAGGGCGTCACAATTCTGCATCACAATATTGTGGGAATGGATATGCCCCATGAAAGGATCCATTATGACCGAGCTCCAAGAACTTCGTCGCTATCGTCGCGACCTGCATCGCATTCCGGAGCTCGATTTCGAGCTTCCTCAAACCATAGCCTATATAGAGGGCGTGCTCGCCTCGCTTGCCTGTGAAGTGGTCCATCCCTGCCCCAGCTGTGTTTGCGCTTTCTTCGACGCTGGCACGGGCGCCGCGCATGCCACGGCGATTCGCGCCGATATGGACGCGCTGCCCATCGCGGAGGCGACGGGTGCGGCCTTCGCCTCGACCCATCCCGGCAAGATGCATGCGTGCGGACACGATGGACACATGGCCATGGCGCTTGCCGCCGCGACGCATGTCGACCGCACGATTCGCGAGCAACCGGGCGTCATCAAGCGCAACGTGCTCTTTGTGTTCCAGCCGGCCGAGGAAACGACCGGTGGCGCCAAGACGGTGTGTGAGAGCGGCGTATTCGAGCGCTATGGTGTCGACCGCATTTTTGGCTTCCACGTATGGCCCGATTTGCCCGCCGGCACGTTGGCAAGCTGTTCCGGTCCGCTGCTGGCGCGCTCAAGCGAGACGCACATTCATATCCATGGCGCGAGCATCCATATCGCCAAGACCTACGGCGTTCCAGTCGAGGAGTCGCACGATGCGGCACTGGCGGCTGCCAAGTTCTTGGTTGCCGAGCGCGAGCTCATGGATGAGTTGGGTGCCGACGAGCCCTGCATTGGTAAGTTCGGCCTGCTTCAGGCCGGCACCGTCTGCAATGCGGTGGCAGGGGAGGCCCATGTGGCTGGCAGCCTGCGCGTGTTTACGGATGATATGTTCGACCGCGCGCGCGAAGGCGTGCGCCGTGTACTCGACGAGGCGTGCGCTGCAACGGGCTGCACGTACGATCTCAATTTTGCCGAGGGCTATCCGCCAGTCGATAACGACCCCGAGCTGTTTGCCTGCATTGCGCCTGCCTTGTCCGAGCTGCAACTTGTGGACGAGCCGCTGCTAATCGCCGAGGACTTCGCCTTCTATCAGCGCCATCTTCCGGGCGTGTTCTTCTTGCTGGGCACGGGTGCGCCAGAGGGACAAGAAAACCCGAGCGATTCGGATGGCTGTCCCGCCTATGCCACGAGCGCTCTGCATGCCGATACCATGCTCTTTGACGAGAAAATTCTGCTCAAAGGCCTCGATGTCTACAAACGATTACTTTCGCTTGACTAAGGCGTGAAGGACTATTTGTTCTAGAAAACACGAACAAACGTACGATATAATAGAGATGTAAGTCTATAGAAACGTTTGACGTTACTAACGTAAGGCGATACTATGATTGCATCGTATAAAGATGAGGATACCGAACGCTTTGCCATGGGTGTGCGGGTCAGGAGGTTCGTGCCCTTTGAGCGTGTTGCGTTGAGGAAGATTCGCCAACTGCAGGTTTGTGCTTCACTTGATGATCTTCGCGTTCCACCGGGCAACCGCCTGGAAGCTTTGAAGGGCGATCGTGCCGGTCAATATAGCATCCGTGTTAACGAGCGCTATCGGGTCTGTTTTGAGTGGAGACAGGAGATGGCTTGGAATGTCGAAATCGTCGATTATCACAAGTGATGAGGCTTCGGCCGATTTGCTGTCGCCGGTGACTCCTGGTGAGCTTCTCAAAGAGGAGTTTCTTGTTCCCATGGGCATTTCTCAATATCGTCTTGCGAAAGAGACTGGGATTCCGGCTCAGCGTATCGGGCAGATTGTCTTGGGAAAACGTCGCGTGACGGCCGACACCGACCTCCGTCTTTGCCGCTACTTTGGCCTGACGGATGGTTATTGGCTGCGCGCTCAGGTGGCGTTTGACCTTGAGGCCGAGAAAAGGCGGATCGAACCGGAACTCGGCAAGATCGTTCCTGTTCAGCAGGCCATCGCACTGTAGTGCTCAAAGATGATGGGGGTGGCGCGGCGATGAGGCGATGCCGACAGTCTGCCGTTTATAGTCCCGGTGGGTGTGGCTGCGGCTTGCTGCTGCTTCCGGTTATTGCTGTGAGCATTGGCGTGATGTTTGCGCTTGCCGGGTTGGCAGCAGCGGCACTCGTGTTGCTGATTGTGGCCATTGGCGTGACGATTTGGCTTTGCCGTAATCGCGAGCAACGCCGTGCCGACGGTAAAACCAATGTCGGCTGGGTCGTCTTCCTGATTATTGCGTACTTGCTGAGTGTCAGCTACCTGGTGTTCTTTGTCCTGTTGATGATCAGTGCCTTTACCGGGGAATCCGTCACGGTGGGTTGATGCGCTGCCAGCAGACGGTTGCGCAAAGTGCGTTTGCTCAACGTTTGGATAACTGCATTGGCCGTTTACCGCAGCCTTAGCTCTCAGCTAATGAATTCAAGTTCAATCCTTCCTACGATGTGCTGTGTGCCGGCACGGTAGCCGGATCGTAGGAAGGATGAATAATGGCAAAAGAGGGAAAGAAGCCGATCGGCAAGATTGTCCTAGGCATCATCGTGGTGCTGGTTATTGTCGGTGCCGTGGGCTCTATGGGCGACAACTCAACCGATTCGTCTGCGAGCGATTCGGCAAAACCTGCCGAGACGACACAGCAGGCTGAGGAGCGAAAAGAACCGCAAGAACCGTATACCATTGCTGACGAGGCTGAAGACACTTCCAATCAGTTTACCTATAAGATCACGGGCACGCTGACCAATAACACGGACAAGGAAAAGAGCTACATTCAGATTGAATATGTTCTGTACGATGCCGATGGCAACCAGGTTGGAACGGCTCTTGCAAACACCAATCATCTGAAGGCGGGCGGCTCCTGGAAGTTCGAGGCGCTGGGTACGGTGTCTCCCGACCAGGTTGCTAGCTGGGAGCGTTCGGACGTAAGCGGTTTCTAGCATGTTGCATGCACTGGGGGAGGTGAAGTCGTATGCCCGATAAAAAGCTGACTGACGAGTTACTCAATGAGCTTCTCGACGCGCCAAACATCGATGGCTATATCAAAGAACACGACTTTGCCGCCCCGTCGCTTTCGAACTACCTGAAGCAGCTACTGCAGGAAAAGGGCTTGGAGCGCTCGCGCGTGGTTCGTATGGCCGATCTCAATGAGACCTTTGGCTATCAGATTTTTACCGGTGCGCGGCATCCGAGCCGCAATAAGGTGCTGCAGATTGCCTTTGCGATGGCGCTGACGCTCAAAGAGACTAACCGTGCGCTGACGGCTGCCGGGGTAAGCGTCCTTAACTGCAAGGACCGCCGCGATGCGATTATCATCTTTTGCATCGATCGCGGGTGCAGCCTCCAAAAGGTCAACGAGGAGCTGTATCGCTTTGGCGAGGAGACGGTGAGTTAGCGGCTGATATCTGAGCCGGCGGAGCTGCCGAACAACGATGCAAACGAACGGGGCGCGGATGCCATGGGGTGTCTGCGCCCTGCGCTATGATGGAGGCTATGGATACTCAGAGCCCAACATATTCCGATGACGAGCTGACCGCAGCGCTTGCCGAGCACCTGGCGTCGCTCGATCGCGACGACAGCTATCGCGTGGAGCGTGTACTTAAGCGCTCGTCCGTTGAAGCAACCGAGCTCGTGTACTTTGAAGGAACCGGCGGTGGTTCGCTCGGCCCCTTTGTCCGTAAACGCATCGATGCTTCGGCTCAAATCGGCGGGGCATACGAGCGTCTGTTTGCCGCTCAGCGGGCAGGCAGGCGTTTTGAGCACCTGCCCAGAATCGTCGATTGTCGTCGTGTGGGCGACGAGCTCAACGTGGTTATGGAATACATCGAAGGGGAGACGCTCGGGGCGCTGGTGGACCGTCTGGGAGCCACCCCCGATTATGCGCGTGAATTGTATCCTGCCCTATGCGATGCCGTGGGCGAGCTCCACGCCGGTTTTGCAATAGCGGGGGAGACGTCGGCGCCGGTGATCCATCGTGACCTCAAGCCGTCGAATATCATCGTGACAGGTGCCAACTATACGCCTGATGACGGCCTGACATTTTCATCGCTGGTGATTATCGACTTGGGGATCGCTCGCGTATGGCGCGACGGCGCCGATGCCGACACCGTCAAGTTTGGGACACGGCCCTATGCGCCGCCCGAGCAGTATGGGTTTGGGCAGACGAGCGTGCGAAGCGACGTCTACGCACTTGGCGCCCTGTTGTTCTTCTGCTTGACGGGAGTCGACCCTAAGCCAGGGCTCGACCTGCGCGAGCAATGCGAGGCGCGTGGCATTCCCGCTCCACTTGCCGATGCCGTCTGCATGTCGATGGCGCTCGACCCGGCCAAGCGTTTTGCGAGTGCGGAAGCATTGGGACGGGCGACGCGCGCGGCATACGATCTAAGTCGCCCCGTGCGGCCTCTTGCGCCTGTGGCTGTCCGTACTCCGGCCTCGGAGACGGTGTTGACGCCCCAAGGGCTCCAGAACCCCGCGGGGCTTCCTAGGCCTGCCGCCTCCGCTGCATGCGGTCTGCTCTCTCGCGTTCCGGAGTCTTTGGGGCGCATTTGGAATACGCTCGTCTGCTTCTCGCTGCTCGTGTTCTTTGCCGGTAGTCACTTTGCCGTCTTTCATCCCACCGGAGCAACCCAAAGCTACCCGACGTGGCTTCTCATAATCGAGTATTTTTTCTTTGTCGATGGCCTTATGGTGCTTATGCATTTTGCGCTGCTCGATAAGCGCCGTCTTCGTCGGCGATTCGCATTGCTCGACAGCTATCGCGGCAAGAAGCTCGCGAAACTCTGGCTCAAGGCATTGGGTGTGCTGCTCCTATGCATGATCGTCATAGTCGCGGTTGCCAATGCGACCGGCGTCGTCGATACCTCCGCTACCTAAAAGAAAGGCTCTGTTAGACCAGAATTGACATATAGGTGATGCCACAGTGGTATAATGAAATTGTTAACCACGGCATTGGAGCATGTATGAACGCCGAGGATCTGGTCATCATCCTCAAGAAGAACATGGCAAAGCTCAGCAAGTCCGAGCGCCGCCGCGCAATCGAGTCGGTGCGCGACATCATCCGCGCCGCCATGTTCGACGATGCGGCGGGAGACGGCTACGATGTAGAGCGCTGCCCCCGTTGCGGCTCGGTCGCTATCGTCAAGAAGGGCAAGTCCAGGAACGGCGAGCAACGCTATCTCTGCCGCGACTGCGGCAGGACGTTCTCCGCCTCCACCAATCGGATCCTCGGCACGAGCAAGCTGCCACGCGAGACCTGGATGGCCTATGCCGAGTGCTTCGTCCTCATGCTTCCGCTCCGCGAGTGCGCCGACCGATGCGGTGTCTGCCTCAAGACCGCATACACCATGCGCCACAGACTCATCGAGTGCCTGAAGGAATATTCTCCCGAGTTCCACGTCGGGCAGGGGCAGGCCTGCGAGCTCGACGAGACGTACTTCCCCGAGTCCTTCAAGGGCAACCATTCCAAGGGTTCCTTCACCCTGCCGAGGAAGGCTCGCCACCGCGGCAAGCAGGTCCGCAGGCGCGGCCTCTCCCGCGAGCAGATCTGCGTCATGACGGGCATCAGCGACACGAACGCCACCTTCTTCGAGGTCTCGGGGCGCGGCGTAGTCTCGCGCAAGCGCGCGGCGGTGGCCCTTCGCGACCGTATCGGCGCGGGCGCGGTCGTCGCCACGGACAAGGCGACCGCATATGTCGACGTGCTGCACGACCTGAAGGTCGCCTCTCATGAGTCCTACGACTCCAAGGACCGCTCGGAGGGCACCATCAACCGAATCAACACCGTCCACTCGCTCCTCGATTCGTTCATGGTGCGCTTCAAGGGCGTGTCCACCAAGCACCTCGGCGCCTACCTCGATTGGTTCCGCTGGTGCCGCACCTTCATGGCGGCCGACTCCCGTACCGCGGAGTCCACGGTCGCCCGCCAGCTAGCCAACGGCACCTGCGCGACCCGTATCCGCGACATGTTCAACGTCCTGCCGCCCTATATGGACTACTGGGTCGCATCCGCCGCATAGAGACGATAAAATGGTTGCACCGTGATATACGAGGAAAGGTACAACCATGCCGTCGAACATACCGGCCACGACGATTCGCATCGAACCAGAGGTCAAAAAAGAGGCCACCGTCATCCTTGACGAGCTTGGCTTGTCCATGTCCACCGCCGTCAATGCATTCCTCAAGGCGCTCGTCCGCGAGGGCGGGATGCCGTTCGAGATGAAGGTCAAGACACCGGCATCTGACGGAAAAACGGTGAGATAGTTGGCAAATCAACTTGAAACGCAGCTGACATTGGCCTCTGCGCTCGGATTGTCGGAGCTGTCGAAAAGCGCAATCATGCGAGGGCTCTTCTCGCTGGACGGCACTCAGATAAAGTATTCCTTTCGCAGGACGAAAAGCTATCAGATCAGCGATCCCGAGGAAAAAGTCAGGGCCGACACCATAGCGTTTCTGGTCCTGTCGAAAGGATATGATTCGCGAAAGATCGATACCGAGGTTGAGGGCTCGCACAACGATTTCGCGGATATCGTGCTCTACGAAGACGACAGATGCACGAAGCCCTGGCTAGTTGTCGAGAACAAGAAAGAGGCCGCGACTCCGGCTGAAAAGGCGGAAGGGGAAGCGCAGGCCTTCGCCAACGGTATCGCGCTGGGCGCAAAATACACCATGAAGGACTACGGCGACGAGTCGTGCGTCTGGCAGCTCGAAGGCTTCGGCGCTAGGGAGCGCAGGAGAAATAAGCTGGGCGATAGAGAACTTCTTCCGAGGAACTACTCTCAGGATATGGTGTATCCGCTTCACGCAGGCACGGAAATGGATATTAAGCCGGCGAGCGCCTTCGATATCAGCATCGCCATTAGGCGCGCGCACTCCATCATTTGGGCCGGAGGAAAACGCGATCCGCTATCGGCTTTCGATGAGTGGAGCAAGCTGATGTTCGCCAAAGTTCGCGACGAGCGCTACACGCGAAACGGCCATCCCCGCTCGTTCCAAGCGGGCATCAACGAGTCCGACTCGGCTATCGCCACGAGGGTCCACAAGCTATTCAGCGATGCCAAAGAGCAAGATCAGGCCATTTTCCCGCGTGATGAAAAAATCGAGCTTCCAGACAGCAAGGTCGCCCAGGTCGTTCGCGTCATTCAGGAGATTTCGTTCATCGATACAGATTCCGACGTCATCGGAACGGCCTTCGAGGACTTCTTCGGATCGGTCTTCCGCGGAAGCCTCGGGCAGTATTTCACTATGAGACAGATAGCGAGGTTCACAGTCGGGATGCTCAATCCCACAAGCGAAGATTACGTTCTAGATCCGACTTGCGGCTCGGGAGGCTTTTTGCTCGAAACCCTCCTTCAAGTATGGAACGATACCGATGCGGGCTTTGCCGGGCAGGGAAACCTCGCGAGAATCAAATCCGATTTTGCCGCGCAGAACGTTTACGGAATCGAGATTCACCCGACTCTGGCTAGAATCTGCAAAATCAGCTTGCTCCTGCACCACGATGGGCACACGAATATCGAGGCCGACAAGAGCTGCCTCAGCCCGAACCTGAGCAAGCCGAGACTCCAGAAGGATCGCCAGTTTGACCTGATTGTGGGCAATCCGCCCTTCGGAACCAAGGTAGCAAATGGAGATGAAGATCAGCTTGACGGCGCAAGCCTAGATGACTACGTCCTGGGCCGCGGAAAGCACTCAATACAGTCAGAGCAAATCATCCTGGAGAAAAGCGTTTCTTGGCTCAAGCCAGGAGGCAGACTCGGCATGGTCCTGCCCGATGGTGTTCTCAACAACAGCGGGCCTCAATCAAATTGTCCAGCCCTTCGTGAATGGCTCTTTAAATCGGGGAGGATACTGTCCGTAATCTCCCTTCCAGACTTTGCTTTTCGCAGGTCAGGCGCCACGAACAAGACTTCGATATTGATTTTTGAAAAGTTTTCCGACCTGGAATCGGCTAGATTGAACAATCAGCTGGAAGCCTGTGAAGGAGATATTGCGGCCGCGCTCGCGGACAGCGGGCTGGACTATAACATCTTTTTTGGAGAGGCATCCCATATCGGATACACGCCATCTGGTCGGCCTGACCCTCGAAACGACCTCTATGTCGCCGACGAGAACGGCTATCTCTCAAACGACCAGACTGGCTCGATATTGGGAGAGTGGAATGTCTGGGAAGAAAACGGGGCAGTTTCCGACCCGAGATGTGTAGTCGAGAGGGCTTCGTCAGTATGGAAAAGCCATTCGAGTCATAGGGTGGACCCTAAATACCATGTCTACATGGCCCATAAGGGCGACTACGTGCCGCAGGGCTGGTCATCTGCTCCCATGATGAACCTTGTGAAGCGGATGAGAAGGAACGTGGACTTCGGGGAAGATCCGATGAAGGAATACAAGGTCTTAACTCTTTCCCAAACTGGCGTTGCAAGGCTTAGGGAACCAGGCGTCGGAAACAACCCTCCCGAATGGCGAGGGATGTATTTCTACGACTCAAGCAGCGACTGGTTCGAGGTGAGAACCTCCGACATCGTCTATTCCGGAATCGATCTTTGGAAGGGGGTCGTATGCTTCGTCACCGAGGAATTCGACCATGCCCTTGTAACGCAAGAGTATCCGATCTTGCGGGTCAAAGACCCAAACGTCATCGATCCGGAGTTCCTGTCGATACTCCTGAGAAGCCGCCGATTCCAAAAGGCATTCCGCGCCATCAACACCGGCCACAGCAATCGAAGGAGAACGCAGTCTTCTGACTTTGGGAAGGTGCTCGTCTATTACCCTCCCATAGAGAAGCAGAAGGAGATTGCCTTAAAGGTGCGAAATGCACGAGAGAATATCGCGAAGGCCTATATTGGCGTTTCCGACGTCGAAAACGAACTTGATGCCATCTTGCATGCGGATGACGAGTGGGATGAAACGACAGAGTCCTAACGATTAACTTTTTCAAGCCTGAGCGTATTGCCCCTTTGCCGGTTTTAATTCAGCAAAGGGGCGAATATTTTGCAATTACAAAAAGATGATTGGGCAAGATGTCTATTCTGGTCTAACAGAGCCAAAAGAAAAGGACCCCATTGGGGCCCTTTGCAGTTGCACTTAGATGCGGTTCATCTGAGCGGCGACTTTGTTGTACCAGTCCTGCCACGTGGGCGGGCAGTACTTTTTGGCCGCTGCCGGGGTAAGGGTGGAGCCGTAGTTGGCGCCCAGATAGGCAACGTGAGCGGAGATGCCCTCGCTCCAGCTGCCAAAGCTGCGCCAACCGCCGCCACGTGCACTCCAGCCCCAGGCGTTGTAAGAATTGGCGCAATAAGCACCCTTGGTGCTCTCGATGCAGGCGATGGCGGGGGACCAACGGGGGTCGACACCGGTATTCCAAGCGGCGACGGCAAAGTTATAGCCCTGGCCTGCCATGGGGGAGCCGGCGAGATAATTGTCGATGCGGCCTGTCCACTCATTAATGAACGAATCGTAATCGGAGCTACCAGTATTGGAGCTGTTCACCGTGGTGTCGATGGTGGTGTTGGTGTTGGTGGCCTGGCTGCTGGAATTGCTGCCGCTTACGCCCTCGCCCGAGAGCTTCTCGGCGGCAGCGGCCTTATCGGCCTCAAGCTTGGCAAGCTCGGCGGCATTTTCCTGCTCGGCTTTTGCCTGTGCCTCGCTGCGGAGCTGCTGGGCCTGTGCCAGCGCATCCTCGGCGTTTTTCTGCTCTGCCTCAAGCTGAGACTTGGCCTGCTGGAGCTCAGCCTTGTTCTGCTCGAGTTCGGTTTGCATGTTATTGAGCTGTTCGATCTCGTCGACGCTCGAGCTCGTGATCTGGTTGGTGTATTTGCAGGTCGTGATGAACTCACCCAGGCTCTGTGCGTTGACCAGGAAGCTCACGATGGGATTGGTGCCCTTCTGATACTTGTACAGATCGCGCATGGCGGAGCTTGCCTTGGCCTGCTGCTCGGGAAGCTTGGCCTCGATTTCCTCGATGCTTGCCTCATTGGAGTCAATCTGCTTTTGCAGGTCATCGAGTTTGGTGCGGGCGTCGTTGTAGGCGCTCGTGGCGGCTTCGATCTTCTGCTGGGCTGCGGAAAGCTGGTCCTGCGTTGCCTGCGAGGCGGCATACGCCGCAACGGGGGAGAGCATCGGCGTGGCCGTCAGCGCAACGGCGAGCACGGCGCTCGTGATGATACGAGCCGGCTTCGACGCAATGAACGCTGCGGTGCGATGATTCGAATGCTGCATCCAGTCCCTCTGCAATCAATCGTAGGTTATGGTTCGAACGGTATTCTACTACTGCTTTCGACCTCAACTTGAACCTTAAAGGTTCCAAAGGGTCAAGTTGAACTTGAGGCTTTGGCTTTGACCTGCAGTTATGATGAATTGTTGAGAAACCATAGAGTTCAACTTTAACGTTACGGAACTCGGTCTGATCGCAGATTCATGCCTTAAGGGCTACTCCAACATGGGGTTTTGCACCTATAGGGTTCCCTCGCGGCGAGCCTGCTCAATTTCTTCGAGCGCCTCGGCTGGGGTGAAAGAACATGCGCCGTTGCCGAGCTTGACTGTCTGGATATCGTCTCCGACATGCACCTCTCCGCCTCGAAGCACCACGCCGAAAATGCCCTCATGGGGAAAGATGCAGTCGCCGGCGAGATGGTAGATAGCGCAGCGGGTGTGGCAGACTTTGCCGATCTGGCTGGTCTCGACCAGAACGTCGTTGCCGATCTTGAGCTGTGTGCCCAGGGGGAGCGAAAGCAGGTTGATACCTTGTGTGGTGAAGTTCTCCCCAAAGTCGCCTTCGTGCACATCGAGCCCGCGATGTTGCGCCGTCTGGATTGATTCTGCGGCCAAAAACGAGACTTGGCGGTGCCAGTGCCCGGCGTGTGCATCGGAAGCGAGGCCAAACTGCTCAATGACGGTATCGTGCCCATCGGCGACGGGCGACTTGCGTGTGCCTTTGTGCGCCGACGTGTTAATCGAGACGATGCGGGCGGGTCCTTCGTAGGCGTTGCTGGCGGTGCGTAGGGGAGCGGTCGTCTGAGAACGTTCCGCTAGCTCGCGTTTTGCAGCATCAAGGATGGGGTTGTCGGTCAGATGTTCTTGGGGCACGCGTGCGCCTTTCGCTTATAAGATTGACAATATGTTGAATCCTACAACAACGGTAGGTTCATTGCCCGTTGTCGTACAGCGGTGAGCGCCGTCTTCGTGCTGGACGATTACGTCGATTGCCATAGATACGGTGGAACTTTGGGTGCTGGCGGTTTGGCACGCTAAAATGAATCGGTTGCACTAAGACCGCCCGTTGTGCGGGCAGTTCATGATAGGAAGTTTCCATGGCATTGCAATTTACAGAGCGCGAGTTCATTCCCGTGCTGCTCGGTGGCGACATCAACGCCTATTCGGTGGCGCGCGCCTTCTACGAAGAGTATCAGGTCAAGAGTCTGGTCTTTGGCAAGTATCAGACGGGTCCCGCGTACCGCAGCCAGATTATCGACTACACGCCCAACGTGGATATCGACACCATGCCCGTGATGCTCAAAACCGTCAACGGCATTGCCCAAGCGTATGCCGACAAGACGATTGTCCTTGTGGGCTGTGGCGACAACTATGTTGCCCTCGTGGCTCAGGCCAAGGATGCCCATGAGTTGGCGGATAACATCGTCGCGCCTTACGCTCCCTACAGCATGCTTGAGCAGTGTCAGAAGAAGGAGATCTTCTACGAGCTGTGCGAGAAACATGGCGTGCCCTATCCGCATACCTTTACCTTCACCATGGCGATGCTGAACGCCCAAGGCGAGGCACCTGCCGAAGTGCTCGACCAGATCGATTTTCCCTACCCGATGATCCTGAAGCCTTCCGACGGCATCATGTGGTGGCAGCACGAGTTCGAGGGCCAGAAGAAGGCCTATGAGATTGCCGACCGCGCCGAGCTGGAACAGGTCATTCGCGATTCGTATGCCAGCGGCTACACCGACGACCTGATCTTGCAGGATCGCGTGCCCGGCAACGACGAGTACATGCGCGTGCTCACCAGTTATTCCGACCGCAACGGCAAGGTGCGCATGATGTGCCTGGGTCACGTGCTGCTCGAGGAGCATCAGCCTCACGGTGTCGGCAACCATGCCTGCATCATTACCGAGCCCAACGACGAGCTCATGGGCGGCGTGCGCAAGCTGCTCGAGGACCTGAACTTTGTGGGCTATTCCAACTTTGACGTTAAGTACGACGAGCGCGACGGCTCGTTTAAGTTCTTCGATTTCAACACGCGCCAAGGCCGCAGCAACTACTACGTCACTAACAGTGGCTTTAACGTTGCCAAGTATGTGGTGGACGAGTATGTGTTCAACCGTCCATTTGAGCCGGAGTTTGTGACGGCGCAGGACGAGGCGCTGTGGATGGTCGTTCCCATGGGTGTCGTCGACAAGTACGTCAAGGATCCCGAGCTGCGCGCTAAGGTGCATCGCCTGGACAAGGAAGGCAAGGGCGCCGACCCTTCGTTTATGAAGGGCGACTTTGTCTTTAACCGCTGGCTGCGCATGTGGCACACCAAGCTGCGCCACTTTAAGCTGTTCAAGACGTATTACAAGTAGATGAGCGCGGCGCCCGCCCGGTTTGCATCGGGCGGGCGCGGGTATGATACGCGCAATTGCGCAAGCGTCACCAAGGAGGCGGCGATGGAAAAGCTGGGAGTTATCGGCGGCATGGGCGCCGAGGCCACGTCGTATTACTACGACCAGGTGGTGCGTCATACGGCTGCTGCCTGCGATCAGGAACATATCGACATGGTGGTGCTCTCCAAGTCGACCATGCCCGACCGCACGTTGGCCATTAAGACCGGCGAGCATGCCAAGCTGCTGGCGACCATGAAAGAGTGTGCCCAGGCACTCGAGTCGCTGGGCTGTGCGCACATTGCCATTCCCTGCAACACGTCGCACTACTTCTACGACCAGATCCAGTCGTTTACGAAGGTGCCGATTATCCATATGCCGCGTGAGTCGGTGCGCTATGCTCTGGCCGGTGCGGTGATGGGGGAGTGCGAGTTCGATCCCAACCTGAGTATGCCGGCCGAGCCGGTGCACAAGATTGGCATTATGGGAACCGATGGCACCGTGGGCGCGGGCGTCTACGGGCGCGAATGCGAGGCGGCGGGCGTTGAGGTCGTCTATCCCAGCGAGAAGCGTCAGGCCGACGTGATGTCGCTCATCTACGACGACGTGAAGGCCGGACGCGAGCCCGATATGGATAAGTTTGACCGCGTGATGTGGGAGTTCGCCCGCAGCGGCTGCGATCGCGTTATTCTGGCCTGCACCGAGCTATCGGTGCTGCAGAAGTACCGCGAGATGCCCGAGATTACCCTCGACGCCATGGATGTCCTGGTGCGTGAATCCATCATTCGCAGCGGCGCCTCTTACCGCCTCTAGCCGCCCCCTACCTACCAAAAAAGGGACAGGTTTATTTTGGTAGGTTTTATCTGGGGAAACAGTAAAGGCCTCGGCTCGTTTGGTGCGAGCCGAGGCCTTTTGCGTTAGGCGGTTGGTGCTGGCGATGAGCTAGAACAGGAATCCCAGGATGATGAGGACGGCGCTGATGGCGAGCACGGCGATATCCAGACCCTTGATGGGATAGCGCTTGTACGAGCTGGCACGCGTGCGCAGGTAGAAGCCGCGCTGCTCGGCGGCAAGCGCGGTGGCATCGGTCTTGCCCACGCTCGAGATAAGCAGCGGCACGCACAGCGGCAGCATGAGTTTGAGCTTCCTGATGGGATTCTTGGTGTCGTACTCGACGCCGCGTGCGGTCTGCGCCTCCATGATGGCGTTCATCTCCTGGCCAAACACCGGCACAAAGCGCAGCGCCGTGGTAAAGGTGAAGGCATAGCGATACGGCACGTGCAGCACCTCGACGCAGGCGTTGGCAAGGTCGTTGAGCTTGGTCACCATGAGCATGAGGATGAGTGGCAACGCCACGCCCAGCAGGCGCAGACAGGCCTTTGATCCGGTAATGAGGCCTGTGTCGGTAACGAAGCCCCACACCACATTGCCATCGCGCATAAAGGCCAGCTGGAGCAACAACATGATAAGTGCGAGCGGAATCAGCAGCTTGAACAGCGAGAACAGGCGATTGACGACGCCGGCGTAGGCGCCCAGCGCAAGGGTGAGTGCCAAAAAGCCTAACAGCGCCACATAGGTGTCGGACAAAAAGATGCCGATGATGATGGCGGCGGCAAGGCCCAGTTTGACGACGGGGTTCAGGCGATGCAACAGCGTGTCGCCCGGCATATAGTCGATGACGTTAACCACGACGGACCATCTCCTCGGTAATGCGAACGATATCGGTAACCTCGCTCACCTGCGCAAAAGCGGGGGAGACGGAGGATGCCAAGCGGCGCGAGAGTTCAATGACCTGGGGAGGCTCCACGTAGGCACGCTGCATGAGCTCGATGTTCGAGAACAACTCGTGCGTGCGTCCGCGGTCGAGGATACGGCCGTCGGCCATCACAACGATGCGCTCGGCAAAGTCGGAAACGACTTCCATATCGTGGCAGACCATGATCACGGCGCAGCCGCGCTCTGCCATGGTGCGCACCGTTTCCATGACGGTCATGCACTCACGGTAGTCAAGGCCGCTCGTGGGCTCGTCGAGCACTACGATCTTGGGCTCAACCACTACGACGGAGGCGAGCGCCACCATTTGTCGCTGGCCGCGCGAAAGCGAGAAAGGCGCCTCGTCGGCGGGCAGGCCAAAGCGGTCGATGACGAGCTGGGCACGACGCAGGGCCTCGGCGCGGTCGATGCCGGCAAGCTCCAGGCCAAAAGCGACCTCGTCGAGCACGGTATCCTTGCAGATCTGGCGGTCGGGGTTTTGGAAGAGCGTTGCGACCTCGCGGGCGATGCGGCTCGTGGGGACTGCGGCGGTGTCCAGGCCCGTAACGCGCACGCTGCCCGAGGCGGGCTTAAGTAGGCCCGTGAGCAGTTTGGTGAGCGTAGTCTTGCCGGCGCCGTTTTGGCCGACGATGCCCACGAGCTCGCCGGGGTAGAGCGTCAGGCTAAGGTCGTGTACGGCGGCGCCGCCATTGGGATAGGCAAACTCAACATGGTCGAAGGTGAGCACGGGTTCGGCGTCCTTGGCATGAGGGCGCAGCGACGGGGCATGCGGAGAGCCCGCGGGCGCTTGGGCGTCGCTGGCGGCGTGTGCGGGGTCGACGATGCCCGAAATCAGGCGCTCGGCCTCATCGACATCTAAGCAAGGGGTGCCGCTTGCCAGACCATCGGCCTCAAGGCTGTTAAAGATGCGTGTGACGCGGGGGCAGTCGACGCCGATGGTGCGGAGCTCATCGGTATGCGCAAAGACCTCGTGCGGCTCGCCCTGCAGCGCGATTTCGCCATGGTTGAGCACGAGCACGCGGTTGCAGTACTCCGAGAGCAGGGCGACCTTTTGCTCAACGACCACGATAGTGATGCCAAGTGTGCGGTTTGCCTCGCGCAAGGTCTCGAAGACCAGCGTGGAGCTGGCGGGGTCGAGTGCTGCGGTGGGCTCGTCGAGCACCAGTACGCGGGGGCGCATGGCGAGGATGGCGGCGATGGCAACCTTTTGTTTTTGGCCACCCGAAAGCGTGGCGATCTCGCGGTCGCGCAGGTCGCTGATACCGACGGTCTCGAGCGTTTCGTTTACGCGCTGCTCGATCTGATCGTGGGGGACGCCAAAGTTCTCCAGGCCAAAGAGCATCTCGTCCTCGACGACCGAGGCGACCATCTGCGTGTCGATATCCTGCAGCACACTGCCGACGATTTGCGACACGTCGGTCAGCGAGACCTCGCAGGTGTCGTGGCCGTCAACCATGACGGACCCAAAGAACGTGCCGGTGTAGTGGTGGGGCACGGCACCCGACAGGCAGGCGGCAAGCGTAGACTTGCCGGCGCCTGAGGGCCCGATGATGCCGATGAAATCTCCCTTGTTCACGCTGAGCGAGATGTGGCTGAGCGCCTGCTCGGTCTGCGTGCCATAGGAGAACGAGACATCGTCGACGTTGATGATCGTTTCCATGGATACCTTTCATAGTCATTGGGGACGTTCTTTAATGACTAGTCGTTTAAGAACGTCCCCAAAAGCTAGTCGTTTGGGACAGTCTTTGATGGTGAAGCACGGAGACGGCTTTACGAGGGGCCCCAGGTTGGCGCGAAAGAGGAGCGAAGCGTACTTGGGTACGCGAGCGACGAATGAACGCCAAGATGGGGTGGCTCGTAAAGCCGAGCGGGTTAGTTGAGCCTAAGGGCCTTCTGAATGGGCAGGTAGAGGGCGCCGACCAGAATGGCGTTAAAGACGGCGGTCATGGCGACGACGGGCAGCATGGCGGCGGCGAGCTCGCCTACCACGCCGAGCATGGCCATCTTGATGATCATGAAGATGACGCCGGAGACAAAGGTGGTCAGGAAGGTTGCGACAATGGCGATCGCGGGCTTGACCTGACCGTTCTTGCCGGCGGCGTTGACGATGCCGGCCATGAGCATGGCGGCGATGCCTTCGGCGGCAAAATCGACAAAGGGCGAAGTGGTGGTGATCTGGATCACGGCAGCCGAGATGAGGCCAATGACGAGCGCCTGACCGATGTTGGGGCGAACGACCAGGATGGTGAGGCAGAAGGCCGAGATGATGAACTCGGGGCTGATCATGCCGCCCGAGATGCCCGAGATTGCCTTGCCGACGGTGAAGTTGAGGATGAAGCCGGCGGCGAGCAGGATGGCGAGCAGGACGAGGGCGCGGACATCGAGTTTGCCGCGGTCGGCGGTCTGGACGGTGCGGGGCTGGGCGGCGGTGGTGTTCTGAGACATGGTGAAAATCCTTTCGGAAGGGGAGTGCAAGAGAAAAGCGGAGGCGCGTGATGCGAATGCGATCGGGCTCGAGATAGAAAAAGGCCCCCGGTCGAAACCGGAGGCCTTCCAATCACCTAGAGCGCAAAAACAGGCATGAGAGACTCACTGTCGACCGATCGTATTCGCATCACGCCACCACCAGTTGTTGAGAGACGTCATCGTGTCCTTCATATTGGTGACTCCTTTCGTGATGCCATGGCGCGGTCGCACCTAGTTGCTGTTGCGCTGCACTATAGCACAGCGAAGTGTGTGCGGGGGAATCTTTTTTGAAAAGATTTCAGGCGGGTTTCCCGTCGGTCAATAAGAGCGGGCTAAGCGGGTGAGGTGACTCATGTGCCCCGCCCGCTCAGCTAGGACATGAGGGTCTTAGGCCTTCTTGCGACGATAGATCACGTAGGCGCAGACACCGATGATGACGACGGCGCCAACGGCCATGGCGGCCATGTTGTTGCCCTCGGACTTCTCCTCGGCGGCCTCTTCCTCTTCGGCCTCGGGCTCGGCCACGTCCTCATCGGAAAGGGCCTCGTCGGCGTAGGTGATGGACTCGACCAGGCAGTCGTTGTCAGCATCGTAGTCACTCGGGACGAACTCCTCGGAGAAATCGCCCTCCTTGAGGTAGTCGCGCATCTCCTCGAGCATGGCCTTGCACTTAACATAGGTGTTCTTGGTTGCAGCCTTGCCGGCCTTGTTGGCCAGGGCGGTACGGGCCTCGGTGCCTTCTTCGGCCTGCATGGCCTCGTCGACGGTCAGGTTCTGCTCGATGAGTTCCTTCTGCAGGGCGTCGAGATAGGCGCGGACGCCGGTGGCGCAGTGGTCGCGGTTCTCATAGGCGAGCGTGTTGATGTCCATGAGGACGTAGTTGATGGAGTTCTTGGGCTCCTCGTTGTTCACGACGTCTTCCTCTTCGCAGTGATCGAAGGAGACATCCTGATCGCTGAAGTAGGGGCTGACCTCGGTGAGCAGTGCGGAGTAGAAGGGGATGGCGACGGAGAATTCGGCGTTGGAGAGCATCTCCCACTGAATGGTCGCGATCTCGGGGTCCATGCCCTGACGGATCTGGAAGGTGTGGATCTCGGTGTTGCGGTTGGAGCCGATGGCATAGGCGCCGTCGGTGTTGGCGTTGAGGCCGGCGACATTCTCGCCGCGAGCGGCGAAGGAACGAATCATCTCAAAGGTGTTCCAGTCGGACTTGCCGGGCTGGAAGAACAGCGGCTGCATCTCGTGGACCAGGGCGCCGGTCGTGGCGCGAGCCTCTTCGCGCTCGTCCTTGACGATCTCGTAGTCGGTGCCCTCGGCAAGCGGAGCCATGAAGTAATCACGACCCTGGATATAGCGCGACCACTGGTGCATACCGGCCTCGCTAATCTCCTCGCCGTAGGTCTTGGCGACGTCGAACTTGCCGTCGGTGTACTCGGCAAAGCCCT
The DNA here is from genome assembly GCF_963360655.1 of Collinsella aerofaciens. Classification (NCBI taxonomy): domain Bacteria; kingdom Bacillati; phylum Actinomycetota; class Coriobacteriia; order Coriobacteriales; family Coriobacteriaceae; genus Collinsella; species Collinsella aerofaciens. The sequence continues at coordinate 358,939 of NZ_OY725712.1, read as the reverse complement.
TCTCCTTAGGCATGGACTCGATGCCTTCGGAATGGAGACAGTTCTCGGTGTCATCGAGGTCGACGTTATAGGTGAGGTTGCCGATGTTGGGGTTGAGCGAGGCGATGTCATCGGCGAGCTTCATAGCAATCCACTGATGGCCGGAAAGCGCGGCGAACAACCAGGTCTCGGTGCTGTCGGCGATGATGATCTGGTCGTTGGAGCAGACGCCCTGCTCGTCGATCAGGCTGCCGATGAGCTCGACGCCCTCGCGGGCCGTGGCGCTCTCGCCCAGGATGACGCTGGCATAGCTGTATTCGCCAATGCCAGTCTCCTCGGTGATGGGGTCGGCCTCTTCGGCCTTCTCGTTATAGGAGGTGCTCAGCGTGGCAGAGCAGGAGACGCCCTTCTCGTTGATGCCTGCCTCGGAATATGCGTCGTAGCGATCTTCCCACTGCGAGGGGTTGTCGCGAACGAAGGTGTAGCGGTAGGTTGCGCCCTTGGACTTGTACTCAAAACCGGACTCGACCGAGGTGTACTCGTTGCCGTCCTTGTGTGCGGGCTCAATGCCAAAGTGCTTGACATAGCGCGGACCGAAGTCCTCGGAACGGCCGTAGTACGTGTTGCCGTCTGCCGTGAGCTTGCTGCCCATGTAGATCTGGGTGCAGGCGAGTGCCGAAGTCGGCATGGCCATGATGGCCGTTGCTCCAAACGCAAGGCCGCAGCCGAGCTTTTTGAGCGTGTTGACAGGATGAGTAAACCTCATAATCCCTCCCAACCGTTGAAACCCCGCGGAACCGTGCAGGATTTCAGCTAATAAATACATCTATTAGCCTATAGGAAGTCTCAATAGTATTCATCTATTTCGATGAAATACTCGATGAGCGTCCTAAAATATGCGATGAGCGGACAAGAATACTCATTATCTAGCTTTATTTAAATAAAGACGCCCTGCAATTACTGTACCTGAATAAAGCGCCTTGCACGGGGCACAAAGAAAAATCCCCCGCTGTCGTGCAAATGCATAAACAACAGGGGAGACGATAATTGGATGAATATCATACCAATGTGGAATTACTTCTTCCGGCGGTGGATCACGTTAATCGCATAGCCGACGAGCATGGCCAGAACAATGACGATAAAGCCGAGCAGGGGATTGTCGTTCATGGGGTCCTCCTATTTTCCGAGCGGGGAGAATTCGTCGACGATGAGGTCGAGGCATTGCGGAAGCGCGCGGGCTCCAAAGACGCCCGAGTTGCTGGAGATGATCTCGCCATCGAACTGCATGCCCAGCGACGGCGTGCAGGTGATTTTGGCTTCCTTGGTCTGGATGATCTTGAACTGCGGACGGCCGAGCACCTTGCCGGCGGGGTCGAGCGCGGCGGTGATCACAGTGGGCAGGAGCTGGACGGTTTTTACGGGCTCGATGACCGCGATGTCGACCATGCCGTCGTTCATGCGGCAGTCGGGGAACAGGTTGATGTCGTTTTGAATGACCGAGGTGTTGCCGGCCATGCAGCAGATGCCATCGAGCTCCTCGACAATGCCGTCATGCTCAATCGTAAAATGCGCCACCGTGGGGTTGGGTGTGGCGAGCGCCGACAGGAAATAGGCGATCTCGCCGATGTCGTTTTTGGCGGGGGCGGCCTTCATCATGATCTCGGCGTCGAAGCCCGAGCCGGCGATGATGATAAAGCCGTGGCGCTTCTCGTTGCCGTTCTCGTCGAGCCAAAAGAGCTCGCCCATGTCCACTTTGACCGTGCGACCGGCGCGGCAAGCCTTGGCAAGCGCCGCTGCCTCGGGGGCATTGCCGATGTTGTTGAAGAACAGGCAGGCTGTGCCGGAGGGGAAGACGAGCGTGGGGACACCGCATCCGCGCATCTGGTCGAGCACGTTGGAGACGGTGCCGTCGCCGCCCGAAACGACCACGCGATCAAACTCGCGCACGTCTGCCACGGCGTCCTCGGGCTCCATGCCATCGCCGATAAAACGCATCACGACCTCGTCGCCGCCCTGCGCGAGGGCGTGCGTGAATGCGTAGATTTCATCTGAGCTGGGGCCCGATGCCGGGTTGTGGATGATAAGGCAGCGCATACTTACGTTCCCGTTCTGTGACTAACCGAGTATAGTTGTAAGGCAATGCCGATATCCTACCCGTGTTTTTCGGGCCTAACCTTATTCGATGGGTTGATATGTACATTTCCACACATCAGGCTCTACTCGACTTTTGCCAGCGCGCCCGTGAGTTCGACGCGATTGCCGTCGATACCGAGTTTTTGCGCGAGCGCACGTTCCATCCGCGCCTGTGCTTGGTTCAGATTGCCACCCCTGCCGAGAGCGTCGCGGTCGATCCTTTGGTGATCGACGACCTGTCGCCGCTTGCCGAGCTTATGGCCGACGAGAGCGTGACTAAGGTCTTCCACGCCTGCTCGCAGGATATGGAGGTCATGCTCCATACCGTGGGCGTGCTGCCGCGTCCCATTTTTGACACGCAGGTGGCCGCCGCCTTTTTGGGCGAGCGCCAGCAGATTTCCTACGGCGCGCTCGTGCAGACGTTTTGTGGCGTCTCATTGCCCAAGACCGAGTCGCTGACCGACTGGTCGCGCCGCCCGCTGACTGATAAGCAGGTCGAGTACGCGATCGATGACGTCAAGTACTTGATCGTCGCCTATACCGAGATGATGAGTCGCCTGCGCGAGCTGGGCCGGGTGGACTGGGTGCTCGACGAGTTGCGTCCGCTGGCCGACGAGTCGCACTACCGCGCCGACCGCCATGAGGCGTTTCGCAAGGTCAAGCGCATCAACTCGTGTAGCCGTCACCAGTTGGGCATCGCACGCGAGCTTGCCGCTTGGCGCGAGGACCGCGCCGAGCGCCGCAACATCCCGCGCAAGTGGGTCATGTCCGACGATACGCTGCTGGCCCTGGTTAAACGTAATCCCGTTCGTGTTGAGGAGTTCCGCAGCATTCGCGGTACCGACCAGCTGGGGGAGCGCGACGTGGACGGCGCGCTCATGGCCATTAAGCGCGGTGCGAGCTGCCCACACGATCGCCTGCCGCTCATGGTGCGCGGGCACCGTCAGATTTCGCCGGAGTTGGAGAGCGTGACGGACCTGATGTATGCGCTCATTCGCCTGGTTGCCGAGCGCTCGGGCGTGGCGACCTCGGTCATTGCCTCGCGCGATGACCTGGCCGACTATATTGAGCATCCCGAGCAGAGCCCCCTGCGCGAAGGCTGGCGCTTTGAGCTCGTGGGTTCGCGTCTGGACGATCTGCTTTCCGGCAATATGGGGCTCACCGTGAAGGACGGAAAGATTGAACTGTTATAGGGAAGCCTAGCCGGCTGAGTGGGTAGAATGCCTCCAACGTGTAACTCGATTCGGAGGAATTCGCATGCCTTATTACTATGGATACGGCTTTGGCATTGACCCGCTGTACCTGCTGGTTGTTCTTGTCTGCACGGTGCTTGGCCTTGCCGCGCAGAGCTATATCAACTCGACGTACAAGACGTGGTCCAAGGTTCGCTCGGACGGCGACACGGGTGCCACGGTCGCTCGTCGCATGCTCGATGCCAACGGTTGCAACGCCGTGGGTATCAAGGGCGTTGCCGGCGAGCTCACCGATCATTACAACCCGCAGGACAACAACCTGTATCTGTCGGATGCCAACCGTTCGGGCGGGTCGGTTGCAAGCGTTGCCGTGGCCTGTCACGAGGCGGGCCATGCTGCCCAGCGTCAAAGTGGTTATGCCATGATGAAGGTACGTACCGCTTTGGTTCCCGTCGTCAACTTTACCCAGAACACCTGGACGATCGTGCTGCTCATGGGCCTGTTCATGAACATCGCGGGGCTCACGACCCTCGCGCTGGTCTTCTTCTCGTTTAGCGTGCTGTTCCAGCTGGTTACGCTGCCGGTCGAGATCGATGCCAGCCGACGCGCCGTGGCGTATATCGAGCAGTCGGGCATGAGCTCCAAGCAGGTCAACGGTGCCAAGAAGGTCCTGACGGCGGCCGCGCTCACCTACGTGGCGGCGGCGCTCACCTCGATTATTCAGCTGCTCTACCTGATGGCTCGCTACAACAGAAACTCCAACCGATAACAAGTTGGCTTGACAGGCGCCGCGGAGATTCTTGTCCCCGCGGCGCTGTACTATGTGTTGGACTTGAATCTGCGCAGGGTCGAAGCCCTTGTGCTCGATGACGAAAGGGGGCTGCGTGGCAGGCTGGAATCTGACCGGCAATACCGTTTCCGCCGAGTTCGACGGATCGGACGAGCAGGAGCGCAAAGAGCTCAGCGTGAGCCAAGCGGTGGAGATCGCCGCCGGCGCGCTCGATGCCATTCCGCAGTTGAGCGTTTTGGGTGAGGTCACGGGTTTTCGTGGTCCCAATGCCCGAAGCGGCCACTGCTACTTCCAGATTAAGGACGACTCGGCGGCCGTCGACTGCATCATCTGGAAGGGCGCCTACCTTAAGCGCACCTTCGATCTGCGCGACGGCATGCAGGTAAGCTTTAAGGGCAGCTTCAATCTCTACAAGCCTACGGGTCGCATGAGCTTTGTCGCTCGCTCATTCTCGCTGGCGGGGGAGGGCCTGCTGCGTCAACAAGTGGCGCAACTGGCCGAAAAGCTCCGCCGCGAGGGCCTGATGGACGAAGCGCGCAAGCGCCGTATCCCGGTGTTCTGCTCACGCGTGGCGGTCGTCACCTCGCTTTCGGGCGCCGTGATCGACGACGTCAAGCGTACGCTGCGCCGTCGCAACCCGCTCGTCGAGCTTGTCTGCGTGGGCGCAAAGGTCCAGGGCGAGGGCGCGCCGGCAGAGCTTATTGAAGGCTTGCGCCGCGCCGCTGCCATTACGCCGGCGCCCGATTGCATTTTGCTTGTCCGTGGCGGCGGCTCCTTCGAGGACCTCATGACCTTTAACGACGAGGAGCTTGCCCGTGCGGTGGCGGCTTGCCCCGTGCCCGTGGTGACCGGCATTGGCCATGAGCCCGATACCTCGATTTGCGACATGGTGAGCGACCGTCGCGCCTCCACGCCAACGGCAGCGGCAGAATCGGTGGCGCCGGCTATGACGGAGTTGGCCGACGTGCTCGAGACGCGCCATCAACGTCTGGGTGCCGCGATGGCTTCGATGATCGGGTCGGATCAGGTCGATCTGGAAATGCTCGACCAGCGCGGTCGTCGTGCCTGGGACACCTATACGGCTCGTTTGGTTGACGCGCTCGATGCGGCCGCGTGCCGCCCGTGCCTCAACGATCCAACGTTTATGGTCGAGCGTCGCGAGTCCGAGCTTGCGCTGACTGCCGATCGACTGTCGGGCGCCATAACGCGTTCGGTTGGGGCCTTCCGCTCCAACTTCGAGCGTCTGCCCGAGCGCTTGATCGCAAGCACCTCGGGGCTCGATGGCAAACGCCATGCGCTCACGCTTGCGAGTTCCCGTCTGGAGCATCAGGGGCGCACAATGCTCAACAAGTCAGCTTCCGACTTGGGCCGTGCAGCGGCTTCGCTCGATGCCCTGTCGCCGCTCAAGGTACTTGCCCGCGGCTATTCCATCGCGTACAGCGATGATGGTGTGGCTACGAGCGCCAAGAGCTTTAAGCCCGGCGATGCCATCCGCGTGCGTATGGCAGACGGCAACGTGGCTGCAACGGTCGATACGGTCGAGTAACCCGCGTTTCATAGCGATAAACCTTTAGGAAAGGAAACAGATATGGCAGAGAAGACCCCGGTCGAGCAGCTTACGTACAAGCAGGCCTCGCAGGAGCTGGAGCTCATCATCCGCAGCCTGGAGTCGGGCGATATGGAGCTCGAGGAGTCGCTCGAGAGCTATACCCGCGGCGTCGAGCTCCTCAAGAGCCTGCGCACCCGCCTGTCCGATGCCGAGCAGAAGGTCTCGGTGCTTCTTAAGGACGTCGACGGCAACGACGTGCTCGCCGACGGCGAAGCCGCCAACACCGACGACAACCTCTCGTTCTAACCATCCCACAGCCCACTTTGGGGTAGTCTTTTTGGGACGGGGCTTTTTTGACTACCCTTTGGCGACGGCTCGCCGAGCACTTGCTTTTGCGAAAAAGTAGTCAAAAAAGCCCCGTCCCAAAAAGACTACCTTGGTCTGTAAGAAAGGAACCAGCCATGTGTGATTGCATCTTCTGTAAAATCGCCAACCACGAGATCCCCTCGACTGTTGTCTACGAGGACGACCAGGTCATCGCCTTCGACGACCTCAACCCCCAGGCGCCGGTCCACACGCTCGTGATCCCCAAGAAGCACTACAGCGACATCGCCGACAACGTGCCTGCCGAGACCATGGGCGCCATGGCCCATGCCATCCAGGAGGTCGCTAAGGCCAAGGGCCTGGAGGACGGTTTCCGCGTCATCTCCAACAAGGGCGTCAACGCCGGTCAGACCGTCATGCACTTCCACATGCACGTCCTCGGCGGCAAGAACCTGGGCGAGAACCTCATCTGAGGACGCACAGCCCGTCGCCTTGGCTGCCTTTGGAGTAACCTATGCAGCTTTCTCAACTCGAATACCTTCAAGCGGTAGCGAACTACGGCGGCGTGCGCAAAGCGGCTCGCGCCGTTCACGTGAGCCCACAGGCCGTTTCGTCGGCAATCAAAAAGTTGGAATCTGAGTATCAGATTGTTTTGCTCGACCGATCGGCGGGGGAGGCTGTTTTGTCTCCGGCGGGCAGAGAATTTGCGTGTCGTGCACGCGTGATCCTGGCACAAGTCGACGATCTCAAAAAGTACGCTCAATCGGGGAACGGCGGCGTTTCGCCCGACGGCCACTTCCGTCTTTACGCCCCCTGTCTTCACGGGCGGGGGCGTCTTTTTTCCGAAAACTGGTACGACTCGTTTGAAAGCTCGCACCCCCAGATTCACCTTGATGTTTGGCATCAGCCAACGGCCACATGCTTTGAGTCGCTTATGCTTGGAATTTCGGACGCGGCCATCTCATTTGAGGAACCAAGGGACAGCGTCCTTTCTTCGAAATACTTGGGTGAAAAGGAGCTCAAGGTTCTTTCGTGTCCAGCGGGTCATCAATCTGTGGGCGCCATGACCATTCGCGAGCTACTGAGCGGCAGGCTCGCTGTTCCCATTAATTTGTCACCCTGTCTCAATGCGATTAACCAATGCCCTGAAGCCCAGCTCGTCAATTTTCGCTTCCGTGATGTTGAATACGGAAGCAGGGCTCAGGCTGAGTTTCTTCAAGCCGGGGGATTGATATTGAGTTTGTCTGGGTCCTCTCTCGCATCGGATGGATCAGAAGTGAGTGAGTGCTCCATTGAAGCCTCGCATGACGTGGCCTTGCCCATCTATTTTTGCTATCGACAAAATGCCTGGACCGATCGACACCAGACGGTTTTTCTGCACCTATTGCGTCATCTTGCTTCGTGAAATTAATTGGCTTCGAGACGTCAAGTGATTATTGACGCCTTGTAACACATAGCTGACAGCTTTGCCCTCATGCTTTTCCAAGATTCTGATTTAGATTGCTGGCTCTTGGAGGGCGGAGCATGAAAAACCGTACGGTTTTGCTTTATATGACGTTCGTTTTTCTGTCGAACTTCAGCACCATTTTGTATTTTCTGACGGTTTACCTTGAATTCGTCGGATTCTCGATGGTAGCGATTTCTAGCATGATGATTGCATACCAAGTGAGTAAGTTCATTCTTGAGGTTCCTACTGGTTATATTGCTGACAGGTTTGGACGAAAGACAAGCGGTCTCGTTGGCGTCGTGGGAATGCTTGGATACTACGCCGCCCTACTTTTCACCCGTTCTCCTTTGCTTTTAATCGGCGCGTTTGCTCTCAAAGGATTTGCAGTTGCATGTGTGAGCGGATCCATAGAAGCGATCTACATTGACAGCGTCTCTCAGGACCAGCTCGTAAGACTTAATGTCGTTGAGCGATTTGTTTTCTATGCCTCTTATGCCATCTCCGCTTGCGTGGGCGGTTTCATTTCGTCTGTCGGTGCATATCTCATTGGTCTTTCGGCAGATATCATCGCAATGGTGTTGACGTTGGTTGTCGTTGTCTGCATTCCTGAGATGCGAAGAGGGGACACTGCAGCGACACCTAAGCGTGGAATTAGCCCGAAGATGATCGGTGCCGCTATTGCGCGTAACGGCATTCTTCGTTCAGCGTTCATCATGGACTGCTCTCAGGCATTTGCTTTTGTCGCCCTGGAAGACTTTTTCTCACTGTTGCTTGCGGGTCGCGGAATGAATGCCGTCGCTTCGGGTGTGATCATTGCGGTCCAGCTCCTTGCCTCGGCCTCCATGGGGCTTATTGTGCCCAGTGTGATTGCTCATGTCGACAAGGGCCGTTTTGCGCGTATTTGCGGCATCGTGCGCCTTTCCCTGACTGCTCTGTTTTTGATTCCCTTTACTCCGGTCTATTTGCTGCCCGTGTTCTATGTACTGCAGACGGTCGCTTACTCGTTATTTGCGCCAATTAAATACTCAATTTTTCAAAATGCTGTCGATTCTTCGATGCGCTGTTCACTAATTTCGGTCCAAAGCCAGATGGTGGCGGTGGGCGCTATCCTTTTCTATCTGTTCAATGCTGCGTTGAGCAGCATCGCGGGCATTCGAGTCATATTGCTTGTAGCGCTCGGGATATCTTCTTTGGTGTATATCCCCGCGCTCTTTCGTCTTACAAGTCAAAGGCCATGAGTATTTGGGCACCGATAACTTATATATCAACGCAATAAACCCGAGCGCGAGGGCGTTTGGGTTTATTATTGAAGCGTATGTAACCTGGCGGCGCCACACCGCCTGTTAGTAGGGAGACACATGAACGTTCTGGTCGTCAACGCAGGATCTTCGACGCTTAAGTATCAGGTCATCGATACCAAGTCCCACAAGGTGTCCGCAAAGGGCTCCTGCGAGCGCGTCTGCTTTACCGGCGGTACCTTCACCCACGCTGCCAACGGTTCCAAGAAGGTGACCGAGAACATCGAGTTCCCCGACCACAAGGTCGCCATCGAGGTCGTCCTGAAGGACCTCGAGGCCAACGGCGTCAAGATCGAGGGCATCGGCCACCGCATCGTTCAGGGCGGTTGGTACTTTGGCGATTCCTCCCTCGTCGACGAGGACGTTCTCGCCAAGATTCGCGAGGTCGCTCCGCTCGCCCCGCTGCACAATAACCCCGAGGCCAACGTTATCGAGTACTGCCTGGAGCAGTATCCCGACCTGCCCAACGTCACGGTCTACGACACTGCTTTCCACTTCAATATGCCCGAGGTCGCCAAGACCTACGCCCTGCCCAAGGACGTCTGCGACAAGCTGCACATCCGTAAGTACGGCGCCCACGGCACCAGCTACCGCTACATCTCCAAGAAGGTTGCCGAGATGACCAACGGCGAGGCTCGCAAGGTCGTCGTGTGCCACATCGGTTCCGGTGCTTCCCTGTGCGCCATCGAGGACGGCAAGTGCATGGACACCACCATGGGCTTGACGCCGCTCGACGGTGTCATGATGGGCACCCGCTGCGGCTCCATCGACCCTGCTACCGTGTGCTACCTGCAGCGCGAAGGCGGGTTCACCTTCGACGAGGTCGACGAGATGATGAACAAGAAGTCCGGCCTTTTGGCTGTGACCGGCGGCAAGACCAACGACTGCCGCAACGTTGAGGAGCTCGCCGCTGCCGGCGACCCCGAGGCCCAGCTCGCCTTCGATATGTTCGTCTACAAGATTGCCGCCAAGGCCGCCGAGATGGCCACTTCCATGTGCGGCATGGACACCCTGGTCTTTACCGCCGGCATCGGTGAGCACGCTCCGGCTGTCCGCGCCGGCGTGGCCGACCGTCTGGCCTTCATGGGCGTCAAGATGGACCATGCCCGCAACGCCCTGCGCGGCGACGGCGCTTGGTGCCTGTCCGCCAAGGATTCCAAGGTCAAGATCTTCGTTATCCCCACGGATGAGGAGTTCATGATCGCTTCCGACGTCGAGCGCATCGTTAGCGGTAAGTAATTGATGCAAGGGGAGGGGACTGGATGGCCTTGTGCCGTTCAGCCCCCTTTTATGCTCTTTGGGCGAAGAGCTTAATAGATATTTATTGAATTCTGATAACTTCTTATTAAAGGTACGGCCGCCTTATAGGTTTGCCGACCGTACTGTAATCACGAAGGAGTCTCATGAACGTACTTGTTGTCAACGCCGGCAGCTCGAGCCTTAAATATCAGCTTTTGGATACCGATACCCGCGAGGTTTTCGCCAAGGGCAACTGCGAGCGTATCGGATCGGAGATGGGCGTCTTTGGTCACTCCGAGAACGGTGGCACCAAGCAGACCGAGGAGGTTCCCTTCCCCGATCATCGCTCTGCTATCGCTCGCGTGCTCGAGGAGCTCGAGAAGACCGACTTTACGATCGATGGCATCGGCCACCGTATCGTTCAGGGCGGCTGGCACTTCGATGATTCCGCGGTCGTCGACGATGAGGTCATGGCTAAGATTCTTGAGGTGGCCCCGCTCGCCCCGCTGCACAACTACGGCGAGGCCGCGGCAATCGAATACTGCCGCGAGAAGTATCCGGAGCTGCCCAACGTGGCCGTCTTCGACACCTCGTTCCACATGACCATGCCCGAGGTCGCCTACACCTACGCGCTGCCCAAGGACGTGTGCGACAAGTATCACGTGCGCAAGTACGGCGCCCACGGCACGAGCCACCGTTACGAGTGGATGATGGCCAAGGAGATCCTGGGCACGCGCTGCCACCGTCTGCTTTCGTGCCACCTGGGCAACGGCGCCTCGCTCGCCGCTATTGAGGACGGCGTGTGCCGCGATACCACGATGGGCCTCACGCCGCTCGACGGCCTGATGATGGGCACCCGTTGCGGTTCCATCGACCCGGCCACCGTGTGCTACCTGCAGCGCGAGGGCGGCTACAGCTACCAGGAAGTCGACGACATGATGAACAAGCAGTCCGGTCTGCTTGCCATCTCGGGTATCTCCAACGACGCCCGCGACATCCGCACGCGCGCCTCCGAGGGTGACGAGCGCTGCCTGCTCGCCTTCGACATGTTCGCCTACAAGGCCATGCAGCAGGCCGGTTCCATGATTGCCTCCATGGCGGGCGTGGACACCATTACCTTTACTGCCGGCATCGGCGAGAACGACTGGTCGATCCGCAAGGCTTTCTGCGACTGCTTTGAGTGGCTGGGCGTGCGCATCGACAACAATAAGAACCGCGAGGCCGTGGGCAACGGCCCGCAGGTCATCAGTGCTGCCGGCTCCGCCGTCACGGTCATGGTCATCCCCACCGACGAGGAATACATGATCGCCCACGACGTCGAGCGTCTGACCGGTAGCAACTAGCGCATTCGTCTGCAATTGAGAGAAAGGCCTCCAGAGCAACGAGCTCCGGAGGCCTTATTTGATGGACGAGACGAGCGGGGCGGAAACTCCATCCCACAATCAGCCTCCAAACCGGGACACATTTTCCGGAAGGCCAGAAATCGGAACGCAGTCTATCTTATGGCTCCAAAGTGGTCATTACCTGCAACGCATACGCTCTCAGTAACGTCGCCCATCCATCCAAATTCTCAGCCCCAGCTCGTAGCCAAGCCGCCGTCCACCCCAGATTCCCTGAATGCCACGTGATAGTAGAAGGCCGCACAGGTTAACCCCTGAAAACATTCCGCAGACCAGAAACGCCCCCGTTCGTAGCTCCGAAGGAGCAGAACGGGGGCGTTTCATTGGTCGAGGACGTTTTCAGGGGTTAACCTGTGCGGCCTTCGGGCGAGTACGTCCGCTACTCAGCCATCTGAGCCTGGACGGCGGTGATGGCTACGACACCCACGATGTCGTCGGCAGAGCAGCCGCGCGAAAGGTCGTTGACCGGCTTGGCGATGCCCTGCAGGATGGGGCCGTAAGCGTCGGCGCCGGCGAAGCGCTGGACCAGCTTGTAGCCGATGTTGCCGGCCTCGAGATCGGGGAACACAAGCACGTTGGCCTTGCCGGCAACGGAGGAGCCGGGGGCCTTGAGCTGGGCGACGGTGGGAACGATAGCGGCGTCGAGCTGCAGGTCGCCATCGATGGCGAGCTCGGGAGCCTTCTCCTTGCAGAACTTAACGGCCTCCTGGACCTTCTTGGCGACCTCGCCGCCGGCGGAGCCCATGGTGGAGTAGGAGAGCATGGCCACGTGCGGCTCGACGCTGCCCATAAAGGTGGACCAGGAGTGAGCGGAGGCGATGGCGATCTCGGAGAGCTCGTCGGAGGACGGGTTGATGTTGAGGCCGCAGTCGGCGAAGATCAGCGTGCCGTCGGTGCCGAACTGCGGGGTATCGGTGCACATCACGAAGAAGGCCGAGACCAGCTTGGTGCCCGGGGCGGTCTTGAGGATCTGCAGCGCGGGGCGCAGAGTGTCGGCGGTGGAGTGGCAGGCGCCGGAGACCAGGCCGTCGGCGTCGCCCATCTTGACCATCATGGTGCCAAAGTAGGTGGCGTCCATCACCTGGGCGCGAGCCTGCTCGATGGTAACGCCCTTCTTGGCGCGGAGCTCGGCAAACTTCTGCGCGTACTCCTCGTGCTTCTCGGCATTGCGCGGGTCGATGACGGTAGCGCCGGGAACGTCGATCTCGTCGGGGTTGCCCAGGATGACGATCTTTGCCAGGCCCTCCTCGATGATCTTGGTGGCGGCGACGATGGTGCGCGGGTCCTCGCCCTCGGGCAGGACGATGGTCTTAAGGTCGGCCTTGGCGGCAGACTTCATACGGTTTAGGAAATCGCTCATGTTACTCCTTACAAGCGTTTCGCTAAGCTCCAGGCGCCCGGCTGTACACGAATAAACCCGCTGCTAGCGGGTTTACCTTTCAATAATGTACGCCGCGGTGCTTGAGCTTTCCTTGTGTGGCAAGCTCATTATAGGACGCATTAGCGCTATAATCGCTCTGATAAATATGTCTCGACGTATGTTCGAGAAAAAGCCCAGTTAAAAAGCGTGTGGCTTTTGACAAGGAGTATCGATGCAGATTACCTCAGGCCTGCCTGAAGGCTTTAATGCCGGTGCGTACGACATGATCGTTGTCGGCGCCGGTTATGCCGGTGCCGTTTGCGCCCGCCGTCTTGCCGAAACTATCGGCTATCGTGTTGCCGTTTTGGAGCGCCGTAGCCACATTGCGGGTAATGCCTTCGACTGCACTGACGAGGCGGGAATCCTGGTCCACGAGTACGGTCCGCACATCTACCACACCTTTAACGAGCGCGTGCACAACTTCCTGTCGCGCTTTACCAAGTGGACGGACTACCAGCACAAGGTGCTCGCCAACATCAACGGCACCCTCATGCCCGTGCCCTTTAACCACGCGAGCCTTAAGCTCGCCTTTGGTGACGAGCGTGGCGAGGAGCTGTATCAGAAGCTCGTGGAGACCTTTGGCAAGGACGTCAAGGTACCCATTATGGAGCTGCGCAAGAAGAACGACCCCGACTTGGCTGAGGTCGCCGACTACGTCTACGAGAACGTCTTTTTGCACTACACCATGAAGCAGTGGGGCCAGACGCCTGATCAAATCGATCCCTCGATCACCGGCCGCGTTCCCGTCTTTGTGGGCGACGATGATCGCTACTTCCCGCAGGCCCCCTTCCAGGGTATGCCGCAGGACGGCTACACCGCGCTGTTCGAGCATATGCTCGACCACGATCTGATTGACGTGTTCTGTGACGTGGATGCTCGCGATCTCTTCGAGATCGACGAGACCACCGTCAAGATCGACGGCAAGGTCTATGGCGGCGAGATCGTCTACACCGGTCCGCTCGACGAGCTGTTCAACCTCGACCTGGGCGCCCTGCCGTACCGCACGCTCGATATGAAGTTCGAGACGCTCGATATGGATCAGTTCCAGCCCGTGGGCACCGTCAACTACACCACGAGCGAGGACTACACGCGCATCACCGAGTTCAAGAACATGACCGGTCAGGTTTTGCCCGGCAAGACCACCATCATGAAGGAGTACTCCAAAGCCTATACGCCCGGCTCGGGTGAGACGCCGTACTACGCTATCTTGGAGCCCGAGAACCGTGAGCTCTACGAGCGATATCTTGAGCGCGTCCAGAACCTGACGAACTTCCACCCGGTGGGTCGTCTGGCCGAGTATCGTTACTACGATATGGACGCCGTGACCAATTCCGCCCTCGATCTTTCGGATGAGATTATCGCCTGCCATGCATAAAGTCATAACATTCGGTATTCCCTCGTATAACGCCGCCAAGGACATGGACCATTGCATCACCTCCATCTTGGAGGGGAGCAATTACGCCACCGATATCGAGATTATCGTGGTGGACGACGGCTCCAAGGACGAGACGGCCGCCAAGGCCGATGAGTGGGAGGCCCGTTATCCTGGAATCATCCGCGCGGTGCACCAGGAGAACGGCGGCCACGGTATCGCCGTCCTCTCGGGTCTGCGCGAGGCACAGGGCACCTATTACAAGGTTGTCGACTCGGACGACTGGCTCGACGGTGCGGCGCTTTCGACCATGCTGTCGATTCTGCGTGGCTTTGAGGAGCGCGACCAGCGCGTCGACCTGTTTATCTCGAACTACGTGTACGAGAAGGTTTACGAGGGCACGCATACCGCGATTGGCTACAAGTTTGCCCTGCCGCGCAAAAAGATTTTCTCTTGGGACCAGATCGGACACTTCCGTCCCGATCAGAACCTGCTCATGCACAGCCTGTGCTATCGCACCGATGTACTGCGCGAGTCCAATCTACCTATGCCGGCACACACGTTCTACGTGGATAATATCTACGCATACGTGCCGCTGCCGCGCTGCAAGACCATGTACTACGCCGACATCGACCTCTATCGCTACTTTATCGGTCGCGAGGGCCAGAGCGTCAATGAGGCCACGATGGTCAAGCGCCTGGGTCAGCAGTTCCGCGTAACGCGCATCATGATGGAATCGTTCCACCTGTACCAGGACGTTGAGTCCTCGCGTCTGCGTTCGTACATGATGGGCTACTTCACCATGATGATGGCGATTTGCTCGGTGCTCACCAAGCTTTCCGAGGAAGATTGTGCCGATGAGCGCCTGAAGACGCTGTGGAAGGACCTGAAGGAGTACGACGAGCGCATGTATCGTCGCGCTCGCTACGGCGTGGTCGGTTTCTTTACCAACTTGCGTGGACGGGCCGGAGACAAAACCACACTCGGCCTATACCATCTTGCCTCAAAGATCTTCAAATTCAACTAACTGCTGAGTAATCGCTGCTGATAGGTTGACTGGGCCCCTTGGCCTTTAGTTTGATACTGCGAACAGTCCTGCTCGCACGGAAAGCACATTAAGTGCTTTCCGGCTCGTGCGGAACTTGTATCAAACTAAAGGCCAAGGGGCCTCTGCTATAAATCGATTGTCAGATAGGTGAATTTGAAGATCTTCGACGCGCGGTACACAGGGGCCTGGGCTGAAAAGATCTTAGTTGGTAGTCGGTCGGGGACGGGCGGGCATTACGTTTGTCGCGAGTTCCGCATGCAAAGAAGGCCACTTAATGTGGCCTTCGTCTTGCATGGGACTGTAGAGCAGCAAACATAACCAAGACCCACCGGGCAACCGGTCGAGTAAGGTTACTTCGCGGCACCCGGGATTCCGTGGGAGGTTTTGGCGGTTTTGGCTCCGTTTACGATGGCGGTCTGTAGGGCCCTTACGGCGAGCATGCCCAACAGGTCCAGGGGCACGGTGGCGCTTGCCTGGGCTCCCAGCTTGCCGCTGGCGAGGGTGTAGATGGTGTCGCCGTCGTTGGTGGTGTGCGTGGGGCGAATGGCGTGTGCATAGGCGTCTGCGGCCATTTGGGACACCTTGGTGGCCTGGGCCTTGGTGAGCTCTACATTGGTGACGATGCAGCTGATGGTGGTGTTGGTACGGTCGAGCGGCATCTGCATAGATCCGGCGGCAGCAAAGGCAGCGAGCTCCATGTCGACGATCTGGTCGCTATCGGCTGCGGCGCGCATACCGGCAACCCACTCGCCGGTGAAGGGGTCGACGACGTTGCCACAGGCGTTGACCGAAACCACGGCGCCTACCTTAACGGGACCGAGCGCCACGGCGGCAGCGCCAAGGCCGGCCTTCATGCAGGTGGCGGGCCCCATGAGCTTTCCGACGGTGGCACCCGTGCCGGCGCCCACATTGCCCTGCTCGAGTGTTGCGGGGGTATTGTCGAGCGCCTCGCGCACGGCGGCGATGCCGGCCTCGATGTCGGGGCGCACGGTGGGGTCGCCAAAAGCGAGGTCGAAGATGCAGCTGGAGCACACGATGGGCACCTGCGTGGGGCCGACGGGCAAGCCGATGCCGCGGCTCTCGAGCTCGCGGGCGACGCCGCTTGCGGCCTCCAGACCAAAGGCCGATCCACCCGAAAGGCAGACGGCGTGGACCTTGTCCACGGTGTTCTCGGGGCGCAGCAAATCGGTCTCGCGCGATGCCGGGGCTCCACCGCGAACGTCAACACCGCCGGTGGCGCTCTCGGGTGCCACGATTACGGTGCAACCGGTGCCGGCCTCCTCGTCCGTATAGTTGCCAAAGCAAAAGCCATCGACATCGCAAACGTCAATGGCCTCAAGCAGTGTATCCATGTTTTACTCCTATCGGTTTTCCGCCGGGCCTTATGCCCGGTCGGGATCCGTACGGTACGTCGAAATTGTAGGCGCTGGGGGATACCCAGCGCCAGATGCAATTACGATAGTTTTTGAATTGCGCGCGCGACGCGAGCGATGGGCAGGCCCACCACGTTGTAGAAGTCGCCCGAAATATCATGCACGAGCATGCGCCCACCGACGCCCTGGATGCCGTAGGCGCCGGCTTTGTCCATGGGCTCGCCCGAGGCGACGTAGCGCTCAATCTGCTCGTCGGTGAGCTCATAGAACGTCACGTCGGTCACATCGACAAACGACAGGCTCTCGGCGGCATGCGGGGCTGTGACGTCTCCGGCTCTAACGATGCAGACGCCGGTTGCGACCTGGTGCGTGCGCCCCGAGAGCTCGTGGAGCATGGTGCGGGCTTCGTCCTCGTTTGCCGGCTTACCTAAAATCTTGCCATCGAAGGTGACGATGGTGTCGGCCGCGATGGTCAGCTCGCTAGGATCGGCGTGCTCGGCGGCAACGGCGGCAGCCTTAGCGCGAGCTAAGCGCTCGACAAGCGTAAGCGGGGCCTCGTCATCAAAAGGAGTCTCGTCGATGTCAGCGGGAATGACGCGGATGTCGTAGCCCGCTTCGCGCATCAACTCGATGCGGCGCGGTGATTGCGAAGCCAAAATCATAGCTGAATGCCCTCGGCAACCTTCTCGACAGCCTTGTCGCCGGCGAGCGTACGCAGCAGCTCAAGCGCAAAGGGGAGCGACTGGGCCATGCCGCTGGCGGTGATGATGTTGCCGTCGTGTGTGACCTTGTCGCCGGTATAGGCGCCTTCGGGGAAGCTTTTCTCAAAGCCGGGGAAGCATGTGGCGTGGCGTCCCTCGAGCAGGTCAAGCTCGCCCAGGATAAACGGGGCGGCGCAGATGGCGGCAACATGCTTGGTCGCTGCGAACTCGCAGACTACGTCGCAGACACGCTGGTCGGCGCGCAGGTTGGTGGCGCCGGGCAGACCGCCGGGCAGTACGACGCAGTCATACTCGTCAAAGTTGATCTCGTCAAAGAGTGCGTCGCAGGTTACGGGAATCTGCAGCGAACTTACGACCTCGCGCGTGGGCATAATCGAGACGAGCGTGGCACGCACGCCGCCGCGACGCATGACATCGACCATGGTCAGGCATTCAATCGTTTCAAAGCCATCGGCGGCAAGAACGGCAACGCTGGGCATAAGGGTTCCTTTCATAGGGCGGCATACAATTAGCCGTCTTATACCCCGAAGACCCCCGCTTGCCACGCACCATTCCCCAATGATTTTGATTCCCGTCCCAGAAATTCATGCAGGGTGGATGGGTGTTGCGCACTAGGAGGGGCTTGCGGCGCGGCGATAAAATCTCGGCATCCGTCATCTTTCGCTACATGAGGAGCTGATGTGCGATGATAGGCCTTAGGGTATTCGATCTTCTCGTTTTGCTCGTTGTATTTGGTGGTGTCGCGGCTGTCGCCTTTGCTGTTATCTTGAACAAGGAATCGTCGAATAAACCTCAGCCTCCGCAGTCCAATCCGTACCAGCAAATGCCTCCGGCGCGGCAAATGCCGACGACGCAGCAGGTTCCGCCGGCACAGCAGGTGTCAACCATGGTCGATGATGCTCAGCCAGTTGAGCCTACTTATTTTTGCGCTCAGTGTGGCTCAAAGCTGGAGACAAATGCCTCCTTCTGCCAAAACTGCGGTGCGCCAGTCAACCACCAGTGATTTTTCTGGGACGGGGATTAAATAATCATTCGGTACACAATGATTATTTAATCCCCGTCCTATTTTCATCAGGCGTTACCGACTTTTTTATTCGCCGGAATTGTTGCGCAACAGATTTTGCTTTTTCGGGCTTAGCTTAGCTTCAGGTATTACTCACCTCTCGATCGAAAGGGGCAACCATGCCAAAAACGAGAAAAATGAAATGGGGGGGCTTCTAATAGCCGGCCTGGCGCTGGCTGCTAGCCTTATTGTCGCGCCGCTGAGCGTCTATGCCGCCGACGTCCCCACGCCCGAGCTGAAGGATTCCTATGTTCTCGACAATTCTGCCTATGCGGGTCATTCGCCTTCGGGCAGGTATGTGCTGTACGTAGACGAATCTACAGGAAAAACGTGCTTGCTGGATGCAAAAGATGGGTCGCATGCCGAAGTTGCGAATGTCAAAGATAATGATGGTTATTATTATGACTTGCCTTTTTGTTTTTCAGCCAAAGAGGACTTCCTCTGCTGTCTTGATAACACGAACAATTCCGTAGCTGTATATGATATTTCCAAAGGCCAATCGAAAGAATATCCACTGGGTTCGTATATTCCATCTGCTGCGCTTGAAGATGATTCCAGCTATGGTGGCGTCAAATTCCAGATATCTAAAGATAATAAATCGCTGTGCATAACATCCTTTGTTTACGATTCGGATCAGTCGTATTCAAACGGTGGGAGCATATCTATTGTGTTTAATGTCGTTGACCTTAAGAGTGGTAATACAACATCAAAATGCGAATACCTCTTATCTGATGATTACCGTTTGGGCAATGCTTGGATTTCAAATGATGGCAAATACGGCTACGTGGTGCGTGGAAATGGTGACCCAAAAGATTCTTCTTACTATCTTGACGTGGTAACTATCGACTTGAAATCTCAACAGACCATCAATACTTCTAAAATTGATGATTATGGATCGGTAGGGATTTTCGTTTGCGATGACGGGGCGTATGGCGATGGCACTTTTGTTTCAAAAACTGGAGAGGTAACCTTTGCCGATTCAAGTAACTTGGATTACTGTTCGCATAATCAGGATGTATCGCTGACTCTGGGCTTGTCTAAAGAGGAGACGGGGGACTATCGGGGCTCCGGGTCATCTGATTTAGGTGACCGCGAAATGGCGGTCATCGATAATAGGACCGGTAAAATCAAATGGAAAACCAATATTCCCGCAGACTATGCTCAATACGAAAAAGATAGCGAATATGCTTGTGGCTATGGCGGGATGTCGAGTGACGGTGCATACGTGTTGTCCTTCTACAGGGATGAAGATTTTAATTGCTCCCTATTCTTGATGGACACAAAAACGGGCGAGTATTCTCAAGTCCATTTGAAAAGCTACTTGGAATATGATTACGCTTCATACACTCATTTTTCTACCTGGTTTTCCAAGGATGATTCATTAATTTATGCCGCTCAGCGCGAAGGCGATGCATCGGATACTGGCTTTAGGGTGGATGTCTACAAGAGCGGTATCACTGGGAATTCATTGCTTTCGATTGCGCAAGACGAAGACGGCTCATTCGCTCTGAATCCAGTGGCAATCATTTTATTTGCAGCGCTTGTGGTTGTCTGTGGAGTTGTTAGCCTTTTGATCCTGAGTGTACGCAAGGCCTCCAGGAGAAGCGTGGCGTCTGCCGCTACGGTTGATTATGCGGCGTTCCGCTCTGTGGCTTCTCAGGGCGACAGTTCCGCTTGGGCTCAAGTGCATCCTCGGCAGACCTCGGTGCCAATAGACTGCCCCCGCTTTTGCGGCTCTTGCGGTGGTCCCCTCGTTCCTGGTACACGGTTCTGTCCGCATTGCGGCGCACCGGTAAAGCACTAAGCGCATGCCGGTGGAGCGATTAAAACAGAATCGCGACATGTTGATGGTCGCGGGCATCTTTGCGGTGCTCGCGACCATCGCGGATATGTTTCGCGATACCGTGGGGTTCTCTTGTAACCCTATCTACTTGGTCCATGTCTTGGGGCACATGGCCTTTTTCTGCGCAGCGCTTATGCTCGGCGAGTATCTGGTCGATCGGTTCCTGGCGGGACGCAAAGGCGCTGTTGACGTCCCTCGGCAAGACCATGATGGATGGTTTGACAACTTGTGCGATATGGCGTTCTCGGCCATTCCGCAAGCGTACACATTCGGTGGCATCGTAAAACTGGGCGCAATCATCTACGCCTGCTGGTCCCCGCTGTTGGTCCTGCTGTTCCCGGGCGTGATCTGGTGGGATACTCGCCAGCAGCTTTTGCAGTACAACGGCTTACCCAATGCCTTGTCGGACGGTGTCATCACCGACCACCATCCAGTGCTCGATACCTATCTGTACGGATGGTTTACCGACCTGGGCCGTGCGCTGGGGAGTGTCGACGCCGGGGTGTACGCCTTCTGCCTGGTGCAGGCATTTCTGGCGGCGTGTGCCCTGGCGTGCAGCCTTGTTTTGGTACGCCGCATGGGCGGCGGACGTGGCGTTTGCTTGGTACTGCTGGCGTTTCTGTGCCTGTATTGGCACTTTCCCATTTATGCCTCGGCCATGGCGAAGGACGCCACCTTCCTGCCGTTTTTCCTACTGTTCTCGGTTGCCTCCATTGAGGTCATGCGTTCGAGGGGGCAACTCCTGAGGGTCCCCGGCTTTCTTCTCGTGTACGTTGCGCTCGTGTTGCTTGTGGCGCTGACGCGTAAGACCGGGCTGATTCTCGCACTGGTCGTCTTGATTGCCGTGTTCTTTAGGGCTACGGGTTGGCGAGGAAAACTAATCGTTGCCGCGGTCGCGGTCGGCAGCTCGCTGTTGATGACGGTTATCATGCCCAGGGCCGTACTTCCCGCATTGGGGTGCGAGCCGGGTGGCAAGCAGGAGGTCTACGGTCTCATGTTTCAGCAGTCTGCGTTGCTGATGCGTGACCACGGGGACGAGCTTCCGGAATGGCAGCGTCAAGAGGTCGAGCGCGCCATCGGGGAGGATGGTAAGAACAACTACACGTGGTTTTTAACCGACTCCGTTAAAGACCCCACGTTTGGTAAGGCCGACGAGCTCGATTTTGCAGCCTATTTTGGCGCGTGGGTAGCGGGGCTCCTGCAGCATCCGCTTTGTTATCTCGAGGCGTATCTGGGAGTGCAGATTGGCTGGTATGCCATGCCGGCGGCGGGAAGCGAGGCCTTGTCGCCCTATGTGACTCCTGTCGACGGGCACAACGTGAGCCATGTGTTTCCCCGCTCGCGGGACCTGGGATTGAGCTGGTCCGATGCGACCTTGGGCCGCAGTGTCGAGTCGCTCGTCGCATGGTTTCAGTCGACGCCGGTCGGCATGTTTGTCGGCGCCAAGGCGCTTTGGTCGACCTGGGGTATGGCGTTTCTACTGCTGGAGATAAAACGTCGTACGCCCCAGAAACTCTATCTGATGGCGCCACTCGTTGCGGTAAACCTCGTCCTTTGGATCTCGCCGACGTCGTACACGACCGAGTCGATGCGCTACCTGCTGCCGTTGTTGTTCTGGCTGCCAGTAAGCACGGCGATGGCTTTTGCCAGCGTTGCATCGACCGAATAAAACCGAGCCAAGGGATTAGGCAATTATCGACCGTATATCGCTGCGGGGTAGCTAATTTGGGACGGGGCTCTTTTAGCTGCCCTTTTTGGACGACTTCGCACTCTTTTATTCAATGCAAGGGTAGCTAAAAGAGCCCCGTCCCAAATTAGCTACCCAGTGCAATGACCGTGTGGTTAGTTGCGCTTGAGGTGGACGACGGTTTCGCAGTGGAAGGTTTGCGGGAACAGGTCGACCGGTGTGATCTTGACGGGGGAGAAGGTGCCCTCCTCGACAAAGCGCTTGAGGTCGCGGGCCAGAGTTGCCGGGTCGCAGCTCACGTAGGCGACATCACGGGCGCTCGTACTCGCGATGAGGTCGATGGCCTCGGGCGCGAGGCCTGCACGCGGCGGGTCGACCACCAAGACGTCGGCGTCCTGATCGGGGAACTCGCGCACCGCGTCGCCGCCGATGACGTCGACGTTATCGAGCTTGTTGATCTCCAGGTTGCGACGCAGGTCGCGCACGGCCGGGCCGTAGGCCTCGACGGCGGCGACAAAATCGCAGCGGCGCGCGAGCGGCAGGGTAAAGGTGCCGGCACCGCAGTACAGGTCCACGGCAAGTTCGTCTTCCTGCGGGTCGAGAGCGTCCATAACGAGCTCAATCAAAATCTCGGCGCCCTTGGTATTGACCTGGAAAAACGACGGGGCAGATAAGCGCATCTGGCCTTCGGCGATATTCTCGGTCCACGAGCCCTCGCCGGCGAGCATCTCGACTTTGGAGACACGGCGGGCTTTCTTTTCGCCCTTGCTCATCACACGCACGATGCTCGTGGGATGAGCGGCGTCCGCCAGCACGCGGGAGACCTGCGAGCGTGGAAAAGAGCCCGTGGGCGTCCAGAGCGCGACCTCGAGCGCTTTGGTGCGGCGCGATGCGCGAATGCCCACGCGCTCGAGGCCCAGGTCGTGGCTGCCGCTCAGATAGTTGAGCGCGCCGACGACCGATTTGAGCGCCTTGGGAAAACGCTTATCGAACAGCGGACACGCATCGACGGTCACGATTTTGCTGGGGTCGACACCGTGCATGCCAAGGCGCACGCGACCGTTGACGACGGTCGGTTCGAGCTCGATTTTATTGCGGTAGCCCCAGTCGTCCTTGGTGTGGCGGATGGGCTGTACCAACTCATCGACCTGCTCAGGAGCGAACTTGCCGATGCGCTCGAGCGTGGAGCGCAGGTTTTGCTCCTTGGCGGCGAGCTGTGCCGTGCGTGAGAGATTGCCCCACGAGCAGCCGCCGCAGATGCCCACGAAGGGGCAGGGAGGCTGAACGCGATCGGGGCTTGGCTCCAGAATCTCGGTGGCGCGGGCGCGCATGAACGACTTGCCGTCCTGCACGACCTCGGCCTCGACGGTGTCGCCTGCCACGGCGCCCTGCACAAAGACGGCCTTGCCGTTGTCGGCGTGCGCCAGCCCGTCGGCGCCGTAGGTCATCGATTCTATAGTGAGCTTCATATCCCTGCCTGTCATTCGTGTTGTTGTCCGCAACCATGGTAGCAGGGAAAAGCGCCCCGCATCCGAGGCATTCCTCAAATGCGGGGCGCTTCTACAAACGACTATTTCGTCTTGCCGGTAATGAGCGTCTTAAGACCCAGGCCGATCAGGCCCAGACCCATGCGCACGCGACCGGGGCGATGGCGCTCGATGGCCTTGGTCTTGCCGGCGGGCTTATCGCGACGGGCACTCGTCTCGGGTGCGGGCTTGGTGACCTGCGGCTCGGGCTGAGGTGCAGGTGCAGGCTCGGGCTCAATGACGGTCGCCTGGACCTTCTGAACCTCGAGTGTGGCCGGCTGCGGTTTGGGCTCAGACTGGGACGCGGGCACGGGTTCTGCCTCGGCGGCGGGCTCGGCGTTGCGATATGCACGCTCCAGCAGGGCTTCCTGCGAGTTGAAGGGCCTCTCGCCTTCGTGGCGCTCCACGGGGACCCAGGTGCCGTCGCTCGTGAGGCTGCGGGCCTTCACGTTGTCGCGCAGCTGCATGCCCATGTACTCGTGCACCAGGGCACGGCAGGTGGGGTCGAGCACGGGGAAGGCGATCTCCACGCGGTGCTCGGTGTTGCGCGTCATCATGTCGGCCGAGCTCAGATAGATCATGTCCGAGTCCACGCCAAAGGCGTAAACGCGCGCATGCTCCAAAAAGCGTCCGACGATAGAACGGACATGCACGTTCTCGGTCTTGCCCGGAACGCCCGGCTTGAGGCACGAGATGCCGCGGATGATCATGTCCACGCGGACTCCTGCGCACGACGCCTCGGCGATCTTGTCGATGACCTCGCGGTCGGTGAGCGAGTTGAGCTTAAAGAACACACGGGCGGGCTCGCCAACGAGGGCACGCTGAATCTCGCGGTCCAGGCCGCGCATGATGAGCGGCTTGAGGCCGACCGGCGCCACGCCCAGGAAGCGGTAATCGCCGCGCAGGTTGCCCAGCGACAGGTTGCGGAAGAACAAGTTGGCGTCCTCGCCGATGCCGGGATGGGCGGTCATGAGCATAAAGTCGCTGTAGAGCTTGGCCGTCTTCTCGTTAAAGTTGCCGGTGCCCAACAGCGTCAGGCGTGTAAGCGCCATGCCCTCGCGATAGGTGAGCTGGCAGATCTTGGAGTGGCACTTAAAGCCCTCGGAGCCGTAGATGACGGTGCAGCCTGCCTCTTCCAGACGCTCGGCCCACTCGATGTTGTTCTGTTCGTCGAAGCGGGCGCGGAGCTCCATGAGCACCGTGACCTCTTTGCCGTTCTCGGCGGCATCGATCAGCGACTCGCACAGGCGGCTCTGCTTGGCCACGCGGTAGAGCGTGATTCGCAGCGAGATGCACTCGGGGTCGTAGGCGGCCTCGTGCACCAGATCCAGGAAGGGGTTCATGGCCTCATAGGGATAAAAGAGCAGCTTGTCGTGCCGAAGTACCTGCTCGCGGATGGAGCGGGTCATATCGATGGTGGGGTTGGGCTGCGGCTTAAACGGCGTAAAGAGCAGCTCATTGCGCAGGTGCTCGGGAATCTTGCCCTCAATGCCAAAGACATAGCCCAAGTTGAGCGGGATATCGCAGGTAAAAACCGAGCGACGCGAGAGCTCGAGCGCCTTGCGGATAGTCTTGAGCGTTGCTTTTTCGAGTGAGCCCGAGACGGCGAGCACTACCGGCTGCAGGCGCAGGCGCTTCTTGAGGATGCGCTTCATATGCTGGCGGTAGTCCTCTTCTTCCTCGACGCCCTCGCCGTCCGGATCGATGTCGGCGTTGCGGGTGACGCGGATGAGCGCGCGGTCGAGCGGCTTATAGGAGCCAAAGCAGCTGTCCAGGCAGGCGAGGATGACGTCCTCGAGCAGAATGTAGGAGTAGGTGCCGGTGGGCGAGGGGATCTCGACCACGCGGTTCATCGAGGCGGGAATCTCGATCAGGCCCAGCAGGCTCTCCTCGTCGGTGACGCCGTCCAGGCCGCAGGCCAGATAGAGTGCGCCGTTGCGCAGGTTGGGGAAGGGGTGGCGCGGGTCGATCACCAGCGGTGATATGACCGGCGACACGTAGGCCTGGAAGTAGCGGGTTACAAAGGTGCGCTCCTCGGGCGTAAGCGAATCGACACGTGCGCGGTGAACGCCCAGGGTGTCGAGCTTGCCCTCGATGCTCTTAAAGATGGACTCCCAACGGGTAAGGAGCCCGGGCAGCTCCGCCATGACAGCGTCGACCTGTTCGGAGGCGGTCATATTGCTCTTGTTGTCGACAGGCTGCTTTTTGAGCTCGGCAAGGTCGGACAGGCCACCCACGCGCACCATAAGGAACTCATCGAGGTTTGACTCGAAGATCGAGACGAACTTAAGGCGCTCGAACAGCGGCACGGACTCATCAAAAGCCTCGTCGAGCACGCGGTTGTCAAAGCGCAGCCAGCTGAGCTCTCGATTTTGCGTGTACGAGAAGTCGCGCGGCGGCTTGCGCAGCTTAGCGGCCTTTTGCTTCTTTTCGATTTTGCTCGGCATATGCATCTGTCCGTTCAGTCCCCGCAGGGGACGGTAGCCTAACACTATTCACTATTGTCTCAATTTAGTCGACTTGCGGCACGGACGTATTGTGCGAACGGTATCTTTACCTACTTCTTACGCTGTCAAGCATGCAACTAACTGCCTGACTCGTTTTGAAAACAATCTATATCCATACTCAACTGGTGAGGATGTATGAATAAGAATGATTGCAAGCTGAATATAATCGAATCCAAATCGAATCGCGGACAAACAACATATATATGCAGAAAACCGTTTTAGCTATGCAATTCCTAAACATGAAAATAATTGTGCAATCTGGCTTAATTCCTTAGAAAAAAGAACGTTTACCTTTGAAAACCTGCTTTAGAAAACTGAAGTGCATCATGGGGGAATCATATGCGATATACCGTTCATCGCACTTTGCTGACCGTTCGGGGGCGAGGTGGAATTGCGGGTGGTTTTTGGATATAACTAGAGCTGTCAGCAAGCAGCGTCCCATACGGAGGGGCGCTGATACATTCGGCCAGTAAGGCCCGAAAGAAAGGTAGGAGGCCATGACGAAAGGTCTGCACGTGCCTTCCGAGATCGGCAAGCTCAGGAAGGTCTGCCTGCACCGTCCCGGCGACGAGCTCCTCAACCTGCCGCCCGACGAGCTCGAGCGACTCCTGTTCGACGACGTCCCGTTCCTGGAGGTCGCACAGCAGGAGCACGACACCTTCGCCCAGATCCTGAGGGACCAGGGCGTGGAGGTCCTCTACCTCGAGAACCTCGTCGCCGAGGTGTTCGACCAGGTCCCCGGCGCCCGCGCCGAGTTCACCGACCAGTACATCGCCGAGGCCGGCATCCGCGGCCAGCACATGCCGCAGATCGTCCGCGAGAAGCTGGACTCCATCGAGGACAACCTCGAGTTCGTCAAGAAGACCATGGCCGGCATGACCAAGGCCGAGATCGACATGCCCCTCACGGCGTCCACGACCCTCGACTCCCTGGTCAACTCCGAGTCCGAGTCCGACCTGATCATCGACCCGATGCCCAACCTCTACTTCACCCGCGACCCGTTCGCGGTCGTCGGCGAGGGCGTCAACCTCAACCGCATGTACTCGGTCACCCGCAACCGCGAGACCCTGTACGGCAAGTACGTCTTCAAGTACCACCCCGACTACAAGGACGTCTCCCTGTACTTCCGCCGCGACTGCCAGTTCCACACCGAGGGCGGCGACGTGCTGAACATCAACGAGAAGACCCTCGCCGTCGGCATCTCCCAGCGCACCCAGGCCGCCGCTATCGACGTCATGGCCCAGAACATCTTCTGGAACTCCGACTCCAAGGTCGAGCGCATCCTGGCCTTCGACATCCCGGTCTCGCGCGCCTTCATGCACCTCGACACGGTCTTCACCCAGATCGACGTCGATAAGTTCACGATCCACCCCGCCATCATGGGCACCCTGCGCGTCTACGAGCTGACCGCCGGCAAGAACCCGGGCGACGTGAACATCCGCCTGATCGAGGACACCCTCGAGCACGTCCTGGAGGACGCCACCGGCGTCGACCAGGTCAAGCTGATCCCCTGCGGCGGCGGCGACCCGATCGCGGCCTCCCGCGAGCAGTGGAACGACGGCTCCAACACCCTGTGCGTCGAGCCCGGCAAGATCTGCGTCTACGCCCGCAACACCGTCACCAACGACGTGCTGTACAAGGAGGGCCTGGACCTTCTCGTCGTGCCCTCCGCCGAGCTCTCCCGCGGCCGCGGCGGCCCGCGCTGCATGAGCATGCCCTTCTGGCGCGAGGACCTCTAAGGTCTTCAAGGACCAGTACAGGTCTTAACACATACATCTAGCTGCCATTAGATGTCTCCCATTGGGGCGGTGCGGATATTCGCACCGCCCCATTCTTGTATGGGGAACGTCAACACGATTGGATGACTGCTTTTGTAAGGAGCTTGGCCATGGATATCAAGACGATCGGCGTTGAGGAGTGGCTTAACGTTTGGGAGAAGAGCGCTACGTGGGATATCGCCCAGTCGACGATTTCGTCGCTTACCATGGGCGAGCTTCGCGCGCTCGACGAACAGGACGGCGCCACGTTCTACGAGCGCCTGGATCGCGAGAAGATGAACTACGGCTGGATCGAGGGTTCGCCGGAGTTTAAGGCCGAGGTTGCCAAGCTGTATCGTCGCGAGGTCAATCCCGACCACATTCTGCAGACCAATGGCTGCACGGGTGCCAACCTCAACGCCATCATGGCCGTGGTCGAGCCCGGCGACCATGTGATTGCCGAGTGGCCCACCTATGCGCCGCTCTATGAGATCCCGCGTACACTCGGCGCCGAGGTTGAGTATTGGGAGCTTTGCGAGGAGCTCGTATGGAAACCCGATATCGAACAGCTCAAGCGCTTGGTGCGCCCCAACACCAAGCTCATTTGCATCAATAACGCATCGAACCCTATCGGTACGGTGCTCGATGCCGATACGCTCGGCCAGATTGCCGAGATCGCCCGCTCGGTGGGCGCCTATGTGCTGTGCGACGAGGTGTACCTGCCGCTTGAGAACACCGAGGACTTTTTGTCGATGGCCGATGTGTACGAGAAAGCCATCGTCACCAACTCGGTGTCCAAGACCTATTCGACGCCCGCGGCCCGCGTGGGCTGGGTTGTGGCAGACGAAGAGGTATCTAACCGCATTCGCACGTACCGCGACTACACCATGATTTGCGGCGGCGTGTTCAACGACGCCCTGGCGACCTATGTGCTCAAGCACAAGGACAAGATCCTCGAGCGCAACCGCAAGATCGTGTTTGGAAACCGCGATATCGCGCAGGCTTGGATTGATACGCAGCATCGCGTTTCCT
Organism: Collinsella aerofaciens; assembly: GCF_963360655.1. Classification (NCBI taxonomy): domain Bacteria; kingdom Bacillati; phylum Actinomycetota; class Coriobacteriia; order Coriobacteriales; family Coriobacteriaceae; genus Collinsella; species Collinsella aerofaciens. Next base: position 330,237 of record NZ_OY725712.1, on the reverse strand, counting down.
GGACGGCCCCGCAGGGCGTGTCTACCTCGTTTATCAAGCTTGATATTCCCGAGGACGACGAGGAGTTCTGCAAGCGCCTACTGGCCGAGAGGGGAGTGCTGTTGGTTCCCGGTAGCCGCTTTGAGCTTCCCTGCGGCGCACGCCTGGGCTACTGCGCGAGCGAGGACGTTCTGCGCGAGGGTCTGAGGCTTTTGGGCGAGGCACTGGCGGAGTTCGATCGCTAGGATTCCGACGGCTCTCAAAGCCGCTCAAATCTATCTACGATTATCGATAACAGTCCCGTTTCCCATGAGGGGAGCGGGACTTTTTTCTATACCGAGAAGTCAAGTTGTTACAAATGAGGCCGTAAAGCGAGCCGGTATTCGCTGGGCCTTATACTGAGCTTCCGGTGAACGGTATCCAACGTCTGGTAAACGGTAATCTGTTTGCCAAAAATGAATAGGACGAACTTCTTTCTGAATAAAAATCAAAATGGTTGAGACACAGCGAGAATTGCGAATTCTATTCATATCGTTGCGCGAAATATGCAATTTGAGGGTGGTTTAATAAAGATTAGTTTCAATTGATTTTTCGGTTAAAAAGGCGTTTAAGCACGTAAATACACTTTATTAAATCAAAGTGTGCCATGCGTGAAGTATATGTGTATGCCGTTCACCCCTCATATAAAACCGTTCGGGGGCGAGGTGGAAGTATGGACTGATTTTGGATATAAATATGTCGTCAGCAATAACGCCTCACACGGAGGGGCGCTAACGAATCGGCCCTGACAGGGGCCCGAAAGAAAGGTAGGAGGCCATGACGAAAGGTCTGCACGTGCCTTCCGAGATCGGCAAGCTCAGGAAGGTCTGCCTGCACCGTCCCGGCGACGAGCTCCTCAACCTGCCGCCCGACGAGCTCGAGCGACTCCTGTTCGACGACGTCCCGTTCCTGGAGGTCGCACAGCAGGAGCACGACACCTTCGCCCAGATCCTGAGGGACCAGGGCGTGGAGGTCCTCTACCTCGAGAACCTCGTCGCCGAGGTGTTCGACCAGGTCCCCGGCGCCCGCGCCGAGTTCACCGACCAGTACATCGCCGAGGCCGGCATCCGCGGCCAGCACATGCCGCAGATCGTCCGCGAGAAGCTGGACTCCATCGAGGACAACCTCGAGTTCGTCAAGAAGACCATGGCCGGCATGACCAAGGCCGAGATCGACATGCCCCTCACGGCGTCCACGACCCTCGACTCCCTGGTCAACTCCGAGTCCGAGTCCGACCTGATCATCGACCCGATGCCCAACCTCTACTTCACCCGCGACCCGTTCGCGGTCGTCGGCGAGGGCGTCAACCTCAACCGCATGTACTCGGTCACCCGCAACCGCGAGACCCTGTACGGCAAGTACGTCTTCAAGTACCACCCCGACTACAAGGACGTCTCCCTGTACTTCCGCCGCGACTGCCAGTTCCACACCGAGGGCGGCGACGTGCTGAACATCAACGAGAAGACCCTCGCCGTCGGCATCTCCCAGCGCACCCAGGCCGCCGCTATCGACGTCATGGCCCAGAACATCTTCTGGAACTCCGACTCCAAGGTCGAGCGCATCCTGGCCTTCGACATCCCGGTCTCGCGCGCCTTCATGCACCTCGACACGGTCTTCACCCAGATCGACGTCGATAAGTTCACGATCCACCCCGCCATCATGGGCACCCTGCGCGTCTACGAGCTGACCGCCGGCAAGAACCCGGGCGACGTGAACATCCGCCTGATCGAGGACACCCTCGAGCACGTCCTGGAGGACGCCACCGGCGTCGACCAGGTCAAGCTGATCCCCTGCGGCGGCGGCGACCCGATCGCGGCCTCCCGCGAGCAGTGGAACGACGGCTCCAACACCCTGTGCGTCGAGCCCGGCAAGATCTGCGTCTACGCCCGCAACACCGTCACCAACGACGTGCTGTACAAGGAGGGCCTGGACCTTCTCGTCGTGCCCTCCGCCGAGCTCTCCCGCGGCCGCGGCGGCCCGCGCTGCATGAGCATGCCCTTCTGGCGCGAGGACCTCTAAGTCTTTCCGTTTCCGGTGCGGTCCCCCTACAACCGCACCGGTTTCGCCCGTCAAACGGGCAACACTAATACTTACGTAATTCATTTTTTCGAAAGGAAACGAACCATGGGTGTTAACCTCTCCGGCCGTAGCTTCCTCAAGCTCCTCGACCTCTCCACCGAGGAGATCGAGTACCTGCTCAAGCTTTCCAAGAACTTCAAGGACATGAAGCGCGCTGGCGTTCCGCACCGCTATCTCGAGGGCAAGAACATCGTTCTGCTCTTCCAGAAGACCTCCACTCGTACCCGCTGCGCCTTCGAGGTCGGCGGCATGGATCTGGGCATGGGCGTCACCTACCTCGATCCCGGTTCGTCGCAGATGGGCAAGAAGGAGTCCATCGAGGACACCGCCCGCGTTCTCGGCCGCATGTATGACGGCATCGAGTTCCGTGGCTTTGCCCAGGACGACGTCGAGGAGCTCGCTGCTAAGTCCGGCGTGCCTGTCTGGAACGGCCTGACCACCGAGTGGCACCCCACCCAGATGCTCGCCGACATCCTGACCGTCCAGGAGAACTTCAACTACGACATCAAGGGCAAGACCCTCGTCTTCATGGGCGACTGCAAGAACAATGTCGCTCGCTCCCTCATGGTTGTCTGCTCCAAGCTCGGCATGAACTTCGTGGCCTGCGGCCCCGAGGAGTGCATGCCCGCTGACGACGTCATCGAGGCCTGCAAGCCCATCGCCGAGGCCAACGGCTGCACCATCAAACTGACCACTGACGTCAAGGACGGCGTCACCGGTGCCGACGTTATCTACACCGATGTGTGGGTCTCCATGGGCGAGCCCGATGAGGTCTGGGCCGAGCGCATCGCTCAGCTCACCCCGTATCGCGTTACCTCCGAGGTCATGGCTATGGCCAACCCGGGTGCCATCTTCCTGCACTGCCTGCCCAGCTTCCACGACACCAACACCACGATTGGCGCCGAGAAGTGCGAGCAGTTCGGCATCACCGAGCAGGAGGTCACCGACGAGGTCTTCGAGAGCCCCGCTTCCAAGGTCTTCGACGAGGCCGAGAACCGCATGCACACCATCAAGGCTGTCATGTACGCCACGCTCAAGTAAGAGCATCTAGCATCTCGCTCGGGGTGTATTGCTGCACACCCCGAGCGGCTTTGTCTGGTAAATATCTCGCGTCGGGCGGTGGGCACGGCACGGAAGATCCGCTTCGCGCGAGAAAGTTAAATGATTTATGAAGGGGGGATGAGAACCATGACTGAGACCGCTAAGAAAAAGCGCGGTATGCCTTCATCGTTCACCATTCTTCTAGCTCTGCTGGCAATTGTTGCAGTGATTACCGTTATCGTCTCCGGCACGTCCGGCGGCGCGGTTACCGCAGCCCGTCTGAGCGATTTCTGCACCGCCCCGATCCTGGGCTTCGCTGACGCTCTGCCCGTCTGCCTCTTCGTTATGATCCTGGGCGGCTTCCTCGGCATGATGACCGAGACCGGCGCCCTGGACAACGGCATCGCCGTTCTGGTGCAGAAGCTTAAGGGCAACGAGATTATGCTCATTCCCGTGCTGATGCTCATCTTCTCCCTCGGTGGTACCACCTATGGTATGTGCGAGGAGACCGTTCCCTTCTACGCCCTGCTCGCCGCTACCATGATGGCCGCTGGCTTCGACCCCATGGTCGGTGCCGCTACCGTCCTGCTCGGCGCTGGCTGCGGCTGCCTGGGCTCCACGGTTAACCCGTTCGCCGTCGGCGCTGCCGTCGACGCTCTGACCGGCGTTGGCATTGAGGTCAACCAGTCCATCATCATCGGCCTCGGTGCCGTCCTGTGGATTGCCACTACCGCTATGTCCATCTTCTTCGTGATGAGCTACGCCAAGAAGGTCAAGGCTGACAAGGGTTCCACCATCCTGTCGATGCAGGAGCTCAAGGACGCCGAAGAGGCTCACGGCAAGGCTGCTTCCGAGGTCCACAAGGAGGTCAAGCTCACCGGTCGTCAGAAGGGTGTTCTGATTGCCTTCGCCTTCACCTTCGTCGTCATGATCGTCGGCTTCATTCCGCTGGCCGACCTCAACGAGGGCGTCGCCAACTTCTTCGACGCTGGCGCTGTCTACGACGCCGACGGTAACGCCGTCGTCCAGGGCTGGTCTGCCCTGATCACCGGCCTGCCCATTGGCCAGTGGTACTTCGACGAGGCTTCCACCTGGTTCTTCCTCATGGCCGTCCTTATCGGTATCATCGGTGGCCTGTCCGAGAAGCAGATCGTTAACACCTTCATCACCGGCGCTGCTGACATGATGTCCGTTGTTCTCGTCATCGCCCTCGCCCGTGGCATCTCCGTCCTCATGGCTAACACCGGTCTCTACGTTTTCGTCCTCGACGCTGCCGCCAATGCCCTGGCTGGCCTGTCCGGCGTAATCTTCGCTCCCATGAGCTTCCTGGTCTACTTCGGCCTGTCCTTCCTGATCCCCTCGACCTCCGGTATGGCTACCGTCTCCATGCCCATCATGGGACCGCTGGCTGTTAAGCTCGGCTTCTCGCCCGAGGTCATGGTCATGATCTTCTCCGCCGCCATCGGTGTCGTGAACCTGTTCACCCCGACCTCCGGCGCCATCATGGGCGGTCTCGCCCTGGCCAAGATCGAGTGGACGACCTGGCTCAAGTTTGCCCTTAAGCTCATCGTCGCGCTCTCCGTCGTCTGCGCCATCATCCTGACCGTCGCCTGCGTGTTGCTCTAAGTACCCAACGGGTACCCCACGGAAACCTTGACGATCCTGTAAAGGATCATTTGGTCATCGTCTGTCCGGTGGGGTAAACCCACCGGTAGACTCCTACCTTTAGCCCCCTCCCGTTCCGTGCGCGGGAGGGGGCGCTCTTGTGTTCCGGCGTTTTACCAAACGCCGGAACCGCTCGACGCTGCAAGCCCGCCAGAGCGGCAATCTGACGTTCAATCGTCGGGCATGGCCAAAAGGCCTATGCCCTCCTCTTTCACGTCACCTTGCTCGCTCTGGCGGGCTTTCGCTGACTTATGCTCCACCTGCGACGTTTCCATTATTGATACAAAGGCCAGGTTTGTTTGAACCAAAAAGGGGAAGTTGCGGTGGAATCGTTCCTGTTTGGCCGTCTTGAGGGGTTAAACGGGAACTATTCCACCGCAACTTATCGATGACGTGTTTGGTTGGTGCCAGTTGATTGCTTGGGCGTTGGGGAGGGTCTGCTCCGTTATAATCGCCTAGAACATTAATTGGAAACGGGACGGGAGCCATACATGCGCCAGGGTTTCGACAATGCGAAGTATATCGAGCTGCAGGCTGCTCACATTAAGGAGCGCATCTCACAGTTTGGTGGCAAGCTCTATTTGGAGTTTGGCGGCAAGCTGTTCGATGACTATCATGCGAGCCGCGTGCTGCCGGGTTTTGAACCGGACAGCAAGTTCCGCATGCTCAAGAGCATCGCCGACGATGTCGAGGTTATCATCGCGATCAACGCGAACCATATCGAGAAAAACAAGGCTCGCGGTGACCTTGGCATTACCTATGACGAGGATGTGCTGCGCCTGGTTGACTTGTTCCGCGGCAACGGCTTTGCCGTCGCGGCTGTGGTCATCACCCAGTACGCCGGCCAGCCTGCTGCCGATGTGTTCCGCAACCGCCTGAACGCGCTCGGCATTCCTGCCAAGCTGCACTATCCCATCGAGGGCTACCCGCACGATGTCGATCTGATCGTGTCCGATGATGGCTACGGCAAGAACGAGTTTGTCGAGACCACCCGACCGCTCGTCGTGGTCACTGCCCCCGGTCCTGGCTCGGGCAAGCTTGCCACCTGCCTGTCTCAGCTCTATCACGAGCACAAGCATGGCACGGCCGCCGGCTATGCCAAATTCGAGACCTTCCCGGTTTGGAATCTGCCCCTTACGCATCCGGTCAACATTGCCTACGAGGCCGCCACGGCAGACCTCGATGACGCCAACATCATCGACTCCTTCCACCTTGAGGCCTACAACAAGACCACGGTCAACTACAACCGCGACGTCGAGGCCTTCCCGGTAGTCCGTGCCCTGATGGAAAAGATCCTGGGCAAGAGCCCCTACCAGAGCCCTACGGACATGGGCGTCAATATGGTTGGCTTTGCCATCACCGATGACGATGCCTGCCGCGACGCTTCCAAGATGGAGATCGTCCGCCGCTACTTTACCGCGGTCGAAAATGTGCGCCGTACCGGCGTGGGCGATGAGCAAGTCGACCGTCTCAAGATTATTATGAAGAAAGCCGGCATCGATAAGAACTACTCACCGGCGCGCTCGGCGGCCCTCACCAGGGAGCAGCTGACGGGCGGTCCCGTGGGTGCCATGGTCATGCCCGATGGCTCCGTGGTGACCGGTAAGACCTCCACGCGCCTGGGCGCCGCAAGTTCGCTCATTATGAACGCCCTCAAGCATGTCTCGGGCGTCGACCTTGAGCTCGAGGTCATTAGCGATGAAGCGATCGAGCCCATCAGCAAGCTCAAGACGCATTTCCTGGGCAGCAAAAACCCGCGCCTCCACACCGACGAGACGCTTATGGCGCTGTCGATCACCTCGGCCACGAGTGAGACGGCCGCTCGCGTCCTTTCGGGCCTGGAGCAGTTGCGCGGTTGCGATGCTTTCTTTAGCGTTATCATCTCGCCGACGGACGAGACGGTACTGCGCAAACTGGGTATCAACGTGTGCTGCGAGCCCAAGTTTGAGCGCCGTGGTTTCTTCCATCGCTAAGTTTGAAGCATCGCGGTAATTGCATTGCATTTTGGCCGTATCGGGTTAGCGCCCGGTACGGCTTTTTGATCAATAAAGCGCCTATTTCGGCGAAAAATAGCCGTTTACCTGCCTAGAAACAATTAGAGCGGTATACAATAACCGTAACTGTTTCATCCTTGGCGGGATGCCGCATGATGGATATTACCTGCCATCGTGAGGTGTGTCGGTCGCGCACGGCGCGTTAGATGCTCGTGCTCGGTTTGAGGAGGCTGCTATGGCGGGCAAGGGTCGTGCGAGTGTCAACGATATGAAGCGTGTCGAGGTGCTGGTGTTGATGGAGATCGACCAGCAAACCGAAGACAATGGCGGGCCGTATGGTTTCTCGCGCAAAACGCTTGCCGAACGCGTGGGGGTTTCGCCGTATCGTGCCCGCGCCGCAATCGATCGCTTGGATTCCGAAGGCATGATTGATGCCGTCTCGCGTTATAGCGACGACGGCGGTCAGCTTGCAAATGGCATTTGCCTCACCGAACGTGGCGAGTGGTATCTTGAGGGCGTCCGTACTGGCATGCTCGTTCAAGAAATGCTTGAGGACGAGGTTGCTGATCGATAGCAGCATGTAACCCTTGCCATAGCGACGCCGCCTGGGAAACCGGGCGGCGTTTTGTTTCAAGATTGAGAAATGCAATCGCACGCGAGAAAAATTGCGAACGGTCCGCGGCGCGAGTATTACAATGAAGACCCGTAAGATGTGGATAAACAACTTCTACGGGAAGCGCAGGTAACTCAATATGACCAAGCATGTGTTCGTAACCGGTGGCGTGGTTTCGTCCCTGGGCAAGGGTATCACCGCGGCCTCGCTGGGCCGTCTGCTCAAGTCGCGTGGCTACAAAGTAACGATGCAGAAGGCCGACCCGTATCTGAACGTCGACCCCGGTACCATGAGCCCGTTCCAGCATGGTGAGGTCTTCGTTACCGAGGATGGTTACGAGTCCGACCTGGACCTGGGTCATTACGAGCGCTTTATTGATGAGAACCTGACCCGCGATTCCAACTTTACGACCGGTGCCATCTACAAAAGCCTAATCGCCCGCGAGCGTCGCGGCGACTTTTTGGGCGGTACCGTGCAGGTGATTCCCCACGTCACCAATGCCATTAAGGACAAGTTCCGCCGCATCGAGGAGCAGACCGGCTCCGATGTAGTCATCACCGAGCTGGGCGGCACGATTGGCGACATCGAGTCCCAGCCGTTTGTCGAGGCCATCCGTCAGTACCGCAAGGAGGCCGGCCCCGAGAACGTCTGCTACATCCACGTGTCGCTCGTTCCCTATATCGCCGCCGCCCACGAGGTCAAGACCAAGCCCACACAGCATTCCGTCAAGGAGCTCCGCAGCTTTGGCATCCAGCCCGATATTATCGTGCTGCGCTCCGACCACCATATCGATGACGCTATCCGCGGAAAGATCGCAAGCTTCTGCGACGTCGACACCGATTGCGTCTTTACCAACGAGGACTGCGCGAGCATTTACGATGTTCCGCAGCTGCTTGCCGAGCAGGACTTTGACCTGCGCATTTGCGAGCGCCTGGGTCTGGACCCGCGTGAGCGCGACATGAGCGAGTGGAACGAGTTCCTGCGCAAACAGAATCACGCCAACCATCACGCCGACAAGGTGAAGATCGCCGTCGTGGGCAAGTACACGCAGCTGCCCGATGCGTACCTGTCGGTTATCGAGGCCCTGCACCATGCGGGCGTCTTCTACGATCGCCATGTGGACGTCCAGCTGGTCGACGGCGAGAGCCTCGACGAGCAGAATGTCTCCGAGGTTCTGGGCGACGCCTCGGGCATCCTGGTCCCCGGCGGCTTTGGCAAGCGCGCCCTGGAGGGCAAGATCCTCGCGGCCGAGTTTGCCCGTGAGCACAAGATTCCGTATCTGGGCATTTGCCTGGGTATGCAGGTGGCCGTGTGCGAATTTGCGCGCAATGTCGTCGGCCTTGCCGGCGCCAGCTCCTCTGAGTTCGATCCGGATGGCCCGTATAGTGTCATCGATCTGATGAGCTCGCAGGAGGACGTGACCGAGAAGGGCGGCACCATGCGCCTGGGCGCCTATCCGTGCAAGCTCGCCGCCGATACCCTTGCTCGCGAGGCATATGGCGAGGAACTCGTCTACGAGCGTCACCGTCACCGCTTTGAGTTCAACAACGCCTTCCGCGACCAGCTCGAGGACGCCGGTTTGGTTATCTCGGGTCTGTCGCCTGACGAGCGCCTGGTCGAGATGGTCGAGCTGCCGCGCGACGTGCATCCGTGGTATGTGGCAACCCAGGCTCATCCCGAGTTCAAGAGCCGCCCGACCAACCCGCAGCCGCTGTTCCGCGAGTTCGTACGCGCTTCGATCGGCCAGCACGAGGGTGTCGACCGTCTGCAGGTGACGCCCATGAACCTCGCTACGGACTAAGGGTGCCGGCGAATAAGGAACATACCGAAGCTACTCCCTCGTCGCTCGCCGTGGCGGCGGGGGAGTATCTCGATTACCTCGCGGTCGAGCGGGGTTTGGCGCGCAACACGATTGCGGCCTATCGTCGTGACCTGACGACGTACTGCGCCTATCTGGAGCGGGCGGGTATTGTGTCTTTTGAAGAGGTGACTCGTCAGGTCGTGGAGGGCTTTGTCGCCGACCGTCGCGATGGGGGCTATTCCGATGCCTCGGTGGAGCGTGCGCTTGCAGCCGTGAAGGGCCTGCATGCCTTTTTGGTGCGCGATGGGGCTGTAGCCCAAAATCCAACGGCGGCGTTGCGCCTGCCTAAAAAGGCTGAGCGTTTGCCGGAGTATCTATCGGTGGAGGATGTCTCGGCTCTGCTCGATCAAGACTTCCCCGAGGGCGAGATGGGCTTGCGCGACCATGCCATCTTGGAAGTGCTCTACGGATGCGGTTTGCGTGTGAGCGAGTTGGTGGGGCTCGATGTGGGCGATATCCATATTGACGATGGCTTTGTACTCGTTCGCGGTAAGGGCTCAAAGGAACGCCTGTCCCCGCTGGTGGGAAGCGCGGCGCGAGCTCTGATGCTCTATGTAACTGAGGGACGTTCTCGCTTGGCCGCCCATGCTCACGGGACGGAGACCTCGGCGGTCTATTTAAATAAGAACGGACGTCGCCTGTCGCGCCAGGCCGTGCATGCGATATGCGAACGGTATGGGCGTCAGGTGGGGCTGGTGGGGCTCCACCCCCATACCTTGCGACACTCCTTTGCCACCCACATGCTCGCGGGTGGTGCCGACCTGCGTGTGCTGCAGGAGATTTTGGGCCATGCCGATATTTCGACCACGCAGGTCTACACGCATGTCGACCGCACGCAACTGACCGAGGTCTATCTGGCAGCGCATCCGCTGGCACATCGCTAGCACCTCGCTGACCTGCATATTTATAAAAATTAAAGGGGACGGGCCCCAGATTGCCGAGACGCACTTTTGCGCACATGGGCAATCTGGGGCCCACCCCATTTTTCGCTAGACACCGACGCGGTGGTGGGCCGTGTGTACCGTGGGTGGGGGAGTTTGGGGGCGATGTGAACGGTGTGTAAAGGGACGTAAAAATCGCCTCAAGGTCAACTTGAAGGTTGAGGTTCGCGGGCGTGGTTCTACAGGTGGCATCCCGCCTTTGCTGTAAACACAACATATTGTGTTTTCGAACATATGCTCGGGGGTGTTTTACAACATATTGGGAGTGGAGTGGTGGGGCGGGGTGGGGGAAGGGGTGGGGAAAGGTGTTGAAAAATGGGGCGGTTCCCCATATTATTGATGACGTCGACAGGCGGGGTGGTTCCCCGCGTACGTGCCATCTGAGTAACCGAGGGGAGGGCGCACATGGGAATGACGGGTGCATACGAGCGCAATCTCGATGCAAAAGGTCGTCTATCCCTGCCTGCACCCCTTCGTGAGGAGCTTGGAGAGCACGTTCGCGTGTTCAAAGCCCTGGATGTCGATGCTCTGTACGTGTTCTCTGCCGAGGCCTTCGATAAGTGGGTCGAAGGACTCTTCGCGGGTCGTGAGGGCCACGAGGGTTTTAACCCGCGTGACATCAACGACCAGAAGCTCATGAGGGCGATCAACAAGCGCACCACGTCGATGGATGTGGACAGCGCGGGTCGTATCGGTCTGTCCGAGTCTCTCCGCAAGCAGGCGAACCTCGACCGCGAGGTCACGGTTGTGGGCAACTACGACCACCTTGAGGTTTGGGACCGCGCTACGGCCGATGAGGACGATGACGACGAGGCCCTGCTGGACCTCTTCTTCTCGTAAGGGCAAGGCACGAGTAACGGATGGAGCGTGGGATCTTGACACAAGAATATCGGCATGAACCTGTCATGCTCGGCGAAGTGCTTGAGTCGCTGCAGCTAAAGAGCGGCTCCGTCGTCTGCGACTGCACCCTTGGCGGTGCCGGCCATTCGGTAAAGATGGCCGCGCAGGTGGGGGAGACCGGCCTTTTGCTCGGCGTCGATCAGGACGACATAGCCCTCGAGGCCGCTGGCGCCCGTCTGGACCGCGAGGTTCCCGGCGTACCACACCAGCTGCTGAAGGGCAACTTCGGCGACTTGGACGAGCTGCTTTGCTCGGCCGAGGTGCCCGGGGTCGATGGCTTCCTGTTCGACTTGGGCGTTTCGTCGCCGCAACTCGATATCCCTGGCAGGGGCTTTTCGTACAACGAGGACGCCCCATTGGACATGCGGATGGATCCGGGTAACAACACCTTAAACGCAGCTGAGGTCATCAACACCTATAACGAACACGACCTCGCCCGGATTCTACGCGTCTATGGCGAAGAGAAGTTCGCCTCGCAGATCGCACGTGAGATCGTGCGCCGCCGCGAGCATGAGCCGATCGAAACCACCGGCCAGTTTGTCGAGATCATCAAGGCTGGTATCCCCGCTGCCGCTCGCCGGCATGGCGGACACCCAGCCAAGAAAAGTTTCCAGGCCATTCGCATCGAGGTCAATCACGAACTCGATGTGCTCGAGCGAGGGCTTGACGCCGCCACAAGGTGGCTCAACCCGGGCGGACGCATCTGCGTCATCTCGTATCACTCGCTCGAGGACCGTATCGTAAAGAACCACTTTAAGGAGATGAGCCAGGGGTGCACGTGCCCGCCGGAGATTCCGGTGTGCGTGTGCGGCAACGTGCCGATACTCAAGGTCATCACCCGCAAACCCCTGGTTGCCCAACCCGATGAGGTTGCGCGCAACCCTCGGGCGAGATCAGCCAAGATCCGCGTGGCACAGCGTCTGTAGACGCGACCGCGCGATATTGGACCTCCCGCTCGTACCACAAACGAAGCTTAAACACACTACCAACGTACTCGGGATGGGAGGCGGCATATCATGGGCTACAACACCTCAAACGCAGCACTCGCCTATGATATGAACGCCATGCCCGCCTATCGTGAGGCACCGCAGGCCCCCGTTGCTCCCCGCGAGCAGCGCACGCCGCGCTTTGATGTCTACACGGGCGCGGGCCGTCAGGCAAACCAGGCGGTAAGCCCGGTTTTCATGAGCGTTCTTAAAACGTTTTGCATCATTGCGGCCATCTTCATGACGATCGGTGTCGCCCGCGTGGCGCTCGCCGGCGTTACGGCCCAGGTGCTCAACAGCAACGCCGCGCTTACCAACACGCTCGAGAAGGCGACCGACGAGAGCTCCGACCTGGAGGTCATGCATTCGGTCTATGGTGCCGATACACGCATTCGCGACCTTGCGGGTGCTTATGGCATGGTGGAGCCCAGCGAGAGCGTTACACTTGATTTTTCGCAGGATGCAGCCGCGGGCGCTAGCTCGACCGCGACCGCTCAGTAACAAGACGGTAGCTGAGTATGACAAATGACTATCGCCGCGGCTCCGACGGGGGTCGCGGTTCTGGACGTCCCTCATCGCGGGGACGTTCTGGTTATCAAGGAACGGGTCGGCCATCTTACAACGCGAGGCCGTCCTATGGCAACGACCCTGCGTCGCGTCTCCGTGGCTCGAGTGATCCTCAAATGCATAACACCAGACCGCACAAGAGCTCGTCGACCGAATGGCTCACGGGCACGCCGCTGCCCCGTCGCAAAGCCGTCATGGGCTTTATCGGGTTTGGCTTGGGTTTGGGCGTCCTTCGCCTTGCCGACTATCAAATCGTGGAAGCCGATAAGTTACGCGACCGTGCCGATGCGCGTCGCTTGCTTGCGCAGACGCTGTATGCCAAGCGCGGTACCATCTACGACCGTAACGGCAACGTGCTGACGTCGTCGGTCGAATGCCGCAACATCGCCGTGAATCCTCAGCTTATCGAGGACGTTGACAAGACGGTGTCGGCGCTGGTCAAAGCTACGGGCATCGATAAAAAGACCTGTCGCGAGCTCGTTGAGTCGGATGGCACCTGGGTGTATATCAAACGTCAGGTGGACGAGGATGATGTCGCGGCGCTGGAGAAGAAGAACCTGCCAGGCGTGCTCTTTGAGCAGGCCATGAAGCGCGTGTACCCCTACGGCAACCTGGCATCGCAGGTGCTTGGCGTGGTAAACGTGGACAACGACGGTCTGACGGGCCTCGAAAAACAGTACAACAAGCTTTTGACCGGAACCAACGGTTCGCTGGTGCGCGAGCGGGCGAGGGACGGTAGCTATATCGCGGGCGGCGCCTATAAGAAGGTTGCCGCGGTGGACGGCGTGGACATCGTGACGACGCTCGATGTCAATATCCAGCGTGCCGCCGAGGACGCCCTGGCCGAGGCGGTCGAAAAGACCAAGGCCAAGAATGGCTCGGCCCTGGTCACCGATCCCACGACGGGCGAGATTTTGGCGGCATGCTCGTATCCGACATATGACCAGACCGATCTGGAAAACGCCAAGACCGAGGACATGAACTTGCGCCTGGTTACCGATGCCTACGAGCCCGGCTCGGTCTTTAAGACGCTCGTGGCCGGTGCCGGCTTCGACTTGGGCGCCGTGCGTTCGAGCACGTCGTTTGAGGTGCCGGCGAGCATTAAGGTCGGCGACGACACCGTTACCGACGCCGATAAGCGCGACTACACCATGACCATGGACGTGCGCGAGATGATGCGCCGTTCGTCCAATGTGGGCTTTGTCCTGGTGGGACGCAAGATCGGTGCCGATGATTTTGCCACCTATGTGGACAAGTGGGGTATCGGTCATAGCTCCGGTGTCGATTTTCCGGGTGAGAGTCTGGGTATCGTCAAGGAGCGCGACCAGTACGACGGCGCCACGCTGGGCTCGATGAGCTTTGGCCAGGCGCTGTCCGTCTCGCCGATTGAGGTCGCACGTGCCGTGGGCGGCATCGCGAACGGCGGCGTGATGATGACTCCGCACTTCTATAAGTCCAGCAAGGGCGATGAGAGGGACTGGGGCGAAGGCGAGCGTGCGATTTCGGAGGACGCTGCCGCCCAGGTGACATCGTGCATGCAGACGGTCGTGTCCGAAGGCACGGGCGTTGGCGGTGCGGTCGATGGCTATGACGTGGCGGGCAAGACCGGTACGGCCGAGCGTGCTGACGAGAACGGCGGTTACCTCAAGGAGAACTACATGTCGTCCTTTATGGGCTTTGCGCCGGCACAATCGCCCAAGGTGCTGTGCTATATCACACTCGATGGAACGCCGAGCGGCTCGGATGCCGCCGCGGTGCCATTCCAGTCCATTATGGCCAACGCGCTCGACGTGCTGGGTATCCCGCGCACGAAGTAGGGGGTTACAATCTTGAGCGTGGTCTACCGTTTGATCTGAAGGGTGTTCACATGCCCTGCACCACGCGCGCATGGCACTGGGATACAATACGCCGATAGCATTATTAGGTTTACAGGGGAGCTGCAATGATAGAGATCGCCGTCAACAACCTCGCGGCCTCAACGGGGGCCCGAACCGTGACGGAAGAAGTCGATCGGGTATGCCGCGGGTGCGTTATCGACTCGCGTCAGGTCGAGGAGGGGACGATCTTTGTCGCCTTCCCCGGCGAAAAGGTCGACGGCAATGATTTTGCCTCCCGTGCCATCGAGTCGGGTGCCGGTGCCGTCGTGATGACGCGCGAGCCCGATGCCGAGCTGGTTTCGTTGGCGCAGGACAAGGGATGCGCCATCTTGCTGACCGACGACCCCGTGGAGTTCTTGCTGCGCCTGGCGCACGTATATCGCTTGGAGCTTGGCTGCCTGGTCGTCGGCATTACCGGTTCGATTGGCAAGACGACGACCAAGGACGTGCTCGCTGCCGTGCTCGCCAAGCGTTATCGCGTCTGGGCCACGAAGGGCAATTTCAACAACCTGATCGGCATGCCGCTTACGGTGCTTTCCGCTCCGGCCAATACCGAGGTTCTGGTGCTCGAGATGGGCATGAACCATTTTCATGAGATTGAGCGCCTGTCCCAGTCTGCCAACCCCAATCTTGCCATCGTGAGCAAGATCGGAACCTCCCACATCGGCATCCTGGGCAGCCGCGAGAACATCGCCCGCGCCAAGTCCGAGATTGTCCAGGGCATGTGCGCCGCCGGCGACTTCTCGCCGTTGCTGGTTTTGGGCGGCGAGGACGACTTTACGCCGTTCATTCGCGATACGTTCGCCCAGCCTGCGGGTATTGACGTGATGCTGGCCGGTGTCTCGGACGACGACGAGGTCCGCGCGCGCGACATTCGCGTCGACGACGAGGGCCATCCGGTCTTTACGCTCGACTTTGGTCAGGGCGACACGGTCGATACCATGTTGGCTATTCCCGGTGTGCAGTCCGTGCCCAATGCCGTCAAGGCCGCCGCGGTCGCCTATCGTCTTGGCGTGACGCCCGAGCAGATCGATGCTGCCTTTAGGGGCCTTACGATCACCGGTCACCGTCAGGAGATCAAGCGCGCCAAGAGCGGAGCACGCATCATCGACGACTCCTATAACGCCAGTGCCGAGTCTATGGCTGCCGGCCTCGATTTGCTGTGCTCACTCATCTGTGACGGTTCGCGCATGGCGATCCTGGGCGAGATGGGCGAGATGGGCGACGAGGCCCCCCGCATGCATGAGCTCGTGGGCGCCTATGCCGCCGCCAAGAAGCTCGACATGCTCGCGTGCGTCGGCGGCGAGCTGGCTCAGCTCATGGCCGATGCCGCACGCATGATGGGTATGGATGAGGACCGCATCCAGGTGTTCTCCGATTATCAGCAGGTGCTCGACCGCATGGGCGGCGCGCTTGAAAATCATGATGTTGTACTGGTCAAGGGTTCCCGTTTTGTTGAGCTCGACCGCTTTGTGGAAGGTGTGTGCTAGCCCATGTTCGGCAATCCCTCGTATCCTACGTATCAGGCCTTTTTGGGACTTGGCATCGCTGCCGCCATTGCGTTGCTGCTTATGCCGTGGTGGATCAAGCTGCTGAAGGTCGAGGGTATCGGCCAGCAGGTTCGAGCCGACGGCCCCAAGCGTCATTTGATTAAACAGGGTACGCCTACCATGGGCGGCGTCATCATCCTTGTCGCGATCTCGCTGACCTGCCTGCTGATGGGCAAGCTCACCACCGAGCTTGTGCTCGTGCTGCTTGCAACGCTGGCCACCGGCGTTCTGGGTCTCATCGACGATCTGACCTCCGTCACGCATGGTCGCTCGCTCGGCCTGACGCCTCACGCCAAGATGATCGGTCTGACCATCATCTGCGTCACCTTTACCGTGCTCGCCGTCAATTGGTGCGGCGTCGCCCCCGAGATTCGTTTTCCCGGCGGCCTGACGATTGACCTCGGTGTTCTTTCGACCACCATCTGCGGCCTTTCGTTTCCGTGGCTCTACATTGTATTTTGCTGGCTGATGATCGCTGGTCTTTCCAATGCCGTGAACCTGACCGATGGTCTGGACGGCCTTGCCGGCGGCACTTCCATGATCGCCATGCTCGCCATGGCCGCCATGGCGTTTTTGCACGGTGACGTGAACCTGTCCATCTTCTGCACGGCGTGCGCCGGTGCCTGCCTGGGCTTTTTGTGGTTCAACTGCTACCCGGCGAGCATCTTTATGGGTGATACCGGTTCGCTTGCCCTGGGTGCCGCTTTTGCCTGCACCTCCATCATGACCAACACCGAAGTCGTTTCCCTCATCATCGGCGGTCTGTTTATCGTCGAGACCCTGTCGGTCATGATCCAGGTTGTCTATTTCCACTTTACGCACAAGCGCGTCTTCCTTATGGCGCCCATTCATCATCATTTCGAAAAGAAGGGCTGGGCCGAGACCAAGGTCGTTATCCGTTTTTGGATTATCGCCGCGGCCTTTGGCGCCGTTGGCCTCGCCCTGTTCTTCCAGTTGGGATAGTGGTCTTTCATGCCTCTTGCTGATGTCTTTAGCCTGCTTGTTTTGGGGCAGGGTAAATCCGGTCTCGATGTCGCCCGTTGGGCGTTGGCTCACCCCGAGCGCGTGAGCGCCACGACCGTGTATGGCGGCGGTAGCTCCGAGCCCAATGACGCCACGCGTGCGCTCGAGGCGCAGGGCGCGTCGTTTGTCTACGGCACCGAGCAGGTCGAGGGTGCCTATGACGTGTGCGTGACATGCCCGGGTATCTCGGAGTTCTCGGCCTTCTTTAAGGCTGGGCGTGAGCATGCCGCCCAGATTATGGGCGAGCCCGAGTTTGCCTATCGCCTGTCTCCCCAAAATTGGATCGCCATCACGGGCACCAACGGCAAGACAACTACCACGTCGCTGACCGATTATCTGCTCAAGGCCGCCGGTGAAGCCAGCGTGGCCGTCGGCAATATCGGTGAGCCGCCGGTGAACGAGATCGACAGCCGCGCGCACAATGAGTGGTTTGTGGCCGAGCTGTCGAGTTATCAGATTGCTACGACCGCCGAGCTTCATCCTCGCGTGGCGGTGCTGCTCAACATCACGCCCGACCACCTGGGCTGGCACAAGAGCCACAAGAACTATGCGCTTGCCAAGATCAAGTTGTTCGAGAATATGGTCGACGACGACCTCGTGGTTATCGACGTCGAGGATGCCGGCATCCATGAGTTCGATGAGTACATCTACACACCGGGTCGCCGTATCTGCAAGGTCGCTTTTGACGAGCCCGAGGGTACAGACGCCGCCTTTGTGCGCGACGGCAAGATGGTCGTTCGCCTGAAGGGCGTCGAGACTCAGCTTGTCGCCACGTCTGAGCTCAAGATCTCGGGCCATCACAATGTCATCAATGCCTTATGTGCCGCCACGGCTGCTCTGGCCGTCGGTGCCGATCCCGAGGGCATTTGCCGCGGTTTGGCATCGTTTCAGCCGCTGGAGCACCGCGTGGAGCCCTGCGGCGAGATCGATGGCGTGCGCTACGTTAACGATTCCAAGGCAACGAACACCGATGCGGTCGAAAAGGCCCTGACGGCGTTTCCCGATGACGACGTGATCTTGCTGCTCGGCGGTCACGATAAGGGTACGCCGCTTGCGGACTTTGCCCGCGTCGTTATGGACAACGTGCGCTCGGTCGTTTGCTTTGGCGATGCGCGCGAGCGCTTTACCGCCGCTATGGACGAGGCCGATGTCGATGGTGACGTGGATATCGCTCAGGCCGATGATCTGCGCGATGCCGTTGACGTTGCCCGCTCGCTCTCGAGCCGCGGCGACGTGATCCTGCTTTCGCCCGCCTGCTCTTCGTTCGACGAGTTCTCGGGCTACGAGGAGCGCGGTCGCGTGTTTAAGGACTACGTGGCCCAGCTTGCCGCAGCAGCGAAATCGCAAACGGAATAGGGGTTGCCGGTGAGAGAGGAGAGCCCCCGAAGTGATATGAGGAGGCCCGACTCGGACCGTGCTTCCTCGCTGCGTAGCACGCCGCGTTCCGGACGCGGCGGGCAGACGTTCGGTGAGCGCTATATTGCCGGCGTCCCCGCCCGCATCATGCGCCCCCGTTTGATATTTATGGCTTGCCTGTTTAGCTTGGTTTGCTTTGGCTTGCTGATGGTGTACTCGGCATCTTCGGTCGAGGCGCTGCACGAGAATGGTTCGGCGACGTTTTTCCTGTTTCGACAGGCCGCGTTTGCCGGAGTTGGCGTGCTGGCTATGGTTGCCATCGTGCGCGTCTTGCCGGACAGTTGGTTTGGGGAAGACGTGCTCAGGATCTTCCTCATGGGCATGATAGGGCTACTGGTTCTGGTGTTCTTTATGGGTAGCGGCAGTCGTGGCGCCACGCGCTGGCTCAACATCGCCGGTATTCAGTTCCAGCCGTCTGAGTTTTTAAAGCCGTTCGCCATCGCGTATTCGGCCATCATGCTCGACCGCATCTTTTCGCCCGGCGGAAACATCAACGAGTTTCTTCGCAACATGGGCGGCTACCTGGGTATTTCGCTCTTTCTGATCTTTGTTCAGCCCGATTTTGGCACCGTTCTGATCATCTTGCTGACCCTCATGTGCATGGCGTTGTTTGCGGGATTGGACCCCAAATATATCGTTTGGACGGTCGTTGCCGGCATCGCCGTCATTGCGATCGCCCTTATCGCCGAGCCGTATCGTATGACGCGTGTCGAGGTTGCTTGGAATCCTTGGGCAGACGAATATGGTGACGGCTATCAGGCCACGCTTGCCATCATGGCGTTTGCCTCGGGCGGCCTGTTCGGTCGCGGTATCGGTAACTCCACCATGAAGTACTCGTATTTGCCCGAGGCGCATAACGACTACATCTTGGCTATTATCGGCGAGGAAGTTGGCTTTATCGGAACCGTGCTGTTCTTCTTGGTGTTTGCGATGCTGATCTACTCGGCGTTTCGCATTGCCGAGCAGGCGACCGACCGTCGCGGAGCACTTATGGCATCGGGTTCCGCGGTCATCCTTGCGGTGCAGTTTTTGATTAACGCGCTGGGCATTCTCAATGTGTTTCCCATGACGGGCAAGCCGCTGCCGTTTATTAGCTACGGCGGCTCCTCGATTATTGTGTCGCTTATGCTCGCCGGTCTGATCCTGCGCGTTTCGTATGAGAGCGCCCGTCGCGATGAGTACGACCGTCGCCGCGAGAGCTTTGCCGTTATGGATGAGAGTACCGCCGGCGTGCCCCACGTGCGCGGCGAGCGATCTTCGCGTAACGGCTTTACCGTCCTGGATGGCTCTGCGACCGAGCCGGCAGCCCGTCCGCGTCAGCGAACGGCGCCGCAAGGTCGTCCTCAGCGCCCCACTCCTCGCAATGCGGGCGGCGGATATAATCGAATCGATTTGAATTCGGACCCGTCGGCGCGTTTGCGCACCGATGACCAGGGGCCGCGTGTACGAAGGGATTACCATGACCGATAAGATGACCGTTGCTATTGCAGCTGGCGGCACGGCAGGACATATCAACCCCGCGCTCGCCTTGGCCGAGGAGCTGCGAGACCGCGGCCATCACGTTGTGTTCGTGGGCCAATCGCGCAAGCTCGAGGGTCGTCTGGTTCCCGAGGCCGGATTCGATTTTGTGCCCATCACGGTCACGGGCTTCGATCGCTCCCGTCCCTGGACGGCGTTGACCTCGCTGTGGCGCGTCAACAAGGCGAAGCGTGCGCTTGCCCGTCACTTCTCGAAGGTCGGTAAGCCCGATGCCGCTATCGGCTTTGGTGCTTACGTTGAGGTCCCGCTGCTGGGTTGGTGCAAGGACGCCGGCGTTCCGTATCTGCTGCACGAGCAGAACTCTGTTCCGGGTCTGGCCAATAAGATGATGAACTCACATGCCGCCCGCGTGTGCATTTCGGTACCTGCGGCCCGCGCGGTCTTTGAGCGCGAGGGCGACCCCGACCATGTGCTCATGACGGGCAATCCCGTGCGCCGTTCGGTGATCGAGGGCGATCGCGCCCGCGGTCGCAAGACGCTCGGTGTGCCCGAGGACGCGACGCTTCTGCTCGTCTTTGGTGGTTCACTCGGTGCCCAACATCTCAACGAGCGCGTTGCCTCGCTCAAGAGTGAGCTGCTGACCCGCGAGAATCTCTACATTTTGCATTCGACGGGTGCCGACGGCTTTGAGGAGACCGAGCGCGCTTTGGCGCTGACGCCCGAGGAGGCGAAGCGCTATCGAGTCCAGCCCTACATCGACAACATGGGCGATATGCTGGCTGCGGCCGATTTGGTGCTCTCGCGTTCCGGTGCCTCGAGCGTGGCCGAGATCGCCGCGCTTGCCGTGCCCTCGGTACTCGTGCCGTATCCGCACGCCACGGCCGACCACCAGACCACGAATGCGCGCTACCTGGTCGATGCCGGTGCCGGCGTGCTTTGCGCCGATGCCGATATCGATGCCCCTGCCTTTGCCGACGAGCTTCTGCACCTGATCGATGACGCTGCGGCGCGTGATGCCATGCGTCAGGCGGCGCGTGGCTTGGCCCAGGACCGTGCCGCCGCACTTTTGGCCGACGCGGTAGAGGGATTGCGTTAGTTAGACGGGATATCGCCGGTCGCCCTCGCGCGGATGCGGTAGGTGCGGTACAGTTAATGGGTTACAGGCAGTGTTTACGCAAGGAGTACACGAGCACATGGCTGATTCCCAGACTGCAACCTCCGCGCCCGAGTTCAAGAGCGCCCACTTTATCGGTATCGGCGGCGCCGGCATGAGCGGCATCGCTCTCGTCCTGCACGAGCGCGGTTATACCGTTACCGGTTCTGACCTTAAGACGTCGCGCTATATTCGCCAGCTTACCCGCGCCGGCGTGAAGGTCCATGTGGGCCACGAGGCTGCGACGATCGACGAGGTCAAGCCCGACGTGGTTGTGGTCTCCACCGCTATTCCCGAGTCCAACCCCGAGCTCGTGCGTGCCCGCGAGCTCGGTATTCCCGTGTGGCCCCGTGCCAAGATGCTTTCGGCCCTGGGCCACGGCTACACCACCGTCGCCGTCGCCGGTACTCACGGCAAGACCACGACCTCTTCGATGTGCGCCACCATGCTCGACCGCATGGGTCTGGACCCCAGCTTTTTAATCGGTGGCATTGTCGAGGGCTACGACACCAACGGCAAGAACGGCTCGGGCGACTATTTTGTCGCCGAGGCCGACGAGTCCGACAGCTCGTTCCTGTTCCTGAACCCCAACGTGGTCATCGTGACCAACGTCGAGGCCGACCATCTCGATCATTACTCGGGCATCGAGGAGATCGAGGCCACCTTTGCCAAGTTTATGGGCCTGGTTGGAGAGAGCGGTACCGTCATCGTTTGTGGCGAGGACCCGCATCTGGTCGAGCTCGCCAAGTCGACGGGCCGTCATGTGCTTTCCTATGGCTTTGCCGAGAACAACGACATCGTCTGCGTGCATCCGGATGTCAAGGGCATCCAGAGCGACTTTATCGTTCGCTTTGAGGACGGCACCGAGCACGCTGTCGAGATTAAGAGCAACCCCGGTCGTCACAACATGCTCAACGCCACGGCCGTCTTGACCGTCGCCCATGTCCTGGGTCTCGATATCGACGCCGCCGCTAAGGCACTTTCGAGTTTTGAGGGTGTCCGCCGTCGCTTTACCCACGTGGGCGATATCGACGGCATCACGGTGGTTGACGATTACGGCCATCATCCCACCGAGATCAAGGCGACGCTCGCTGCTGCCTCTTCGCTGGGCTACAAGCATGTCGACGTCGTGTTCCAGCCGCACCGCTATTCGCGCCTGCAGGCTCTGTGCGATGACTTTGCCGATGCCTTTGCCAACGCCGATAAGCTGCTGCTGATCGATGTGTTCTCTGCCGGCGAGATGCCGATTCCGGGCGTTACCTCCAAGATGCTCGCAGATACCGTTCGCGCCAAGCACCCCGGCAAGGAGGTCGTGTACTGCTCCAGCCGTCTTGAGCTCAACCAGGAGCTTGAGAAGCTCGTGGGCGAGGGCGACCTGCTGCTCACCATGGGTGCCGGCGACGTTACGACCGTCGGCCCCGAGTTCATCGAGTATCTGACTGCCAAGAAAGACGCTTAACCTCTATGGGTCTGTTTAACGCCGTCATGGCGCTTTCGGGCATGATCGACACGGACGTGGTCGAGGACGAACGTCTTGCACGCCATACAAGCTATCGTATCGGCGGCAAGGCCGACCTCTTTGTGACGTGCCATAGCTACCATGCCCTGCGTCGCGCCGTGGCGGTGCTCGACCGCGAGCAGGTGCCGTGGGTGATTATCGGCAAGGGGTCCAATCTGCTTGTTGCCGATGCCGGTTATCGCGGCGCCGTTATTTCGCTGGGACGTGAGTTTCAGCGCACGGTTGTTGCCGAGGACGGCTGCACGCTGACCGTTGGTGCGGGCGTGATGTTCGCGCGTTTGGTCAACGACGCCTTGTCGCGCGGGCTTTCGGGCCTTGAGTTCGCGGTCGGTATTCCCGGTTCGGTCGGCGGCGCCGTGTCCATGAACGCAGGTACGCGGACCGAGTGGATCGGCTC
Organism: Collinsella aerofaciens; assembly: GCF_963360655.1. Classification (NCBI taxonomy): domain Bacteria; kingdom Bacillati; phylum Actinomycetota; class Coriobacteriia; order Coriobacteriales; family Coriobacteriaceae; genus Collinsella; species Collinsella aerofaciens. The sequence continues at coordinate 307,158 of NZ_OY725712.1, read as the reverse complement.
CCTTATCGAGGACGTGGTCACGTTTGATTCGGCGTCCGGTATTAAGCACTATGCAGGATCCGAGATCGCTTGGGGGTATCGCGAGTGCAGCCTGCCGCGTAACGAGATCATTCTCGAGTGCGTGCTTAAGCTTAAGGCCGCGCCCAAGGTCGACATTCGCGAACGCATGGAGCGGTACCTGACGCGCCGCAAGCGCACGCAGCCCATGGGCCGTGCATCCTGCGGATCGGTCTTTCGCAACCCGCCCGACGCAAGCGTGGGCAAGTTGATTGAGGATTGTGGATTAAAGGGTTTTTCGGTTGGCGGTGCGGAAGTTTCGCCCGTACACGCTAATTTTATCGTTAATAACGGAACCGCCTCGGCCGATGACGTGGCCGCGGTTATCAGGCATGTGCACGGAAAGGTGAGGGAGGCGTATGGCATCGAGCTCAGACCGGAAGTTAAATTCCTCGGCTTCTAGAGCATCGAAACCAACCTTCCGCCGCGCCGGAGGGCGTTCCGGCGCACCTGCCCAGCCTCAACATAAGCCCGCCATGCCCTCCAAGTCTGTTGGGCCCGTTCGTCCTGCCAAGCGCCCGGTCGTCGGCTCGCAGCTGGGAGGACGCCCCGCTTCTAAAAAGACGAGTCGTCCGGCTCCGCGTCCTTCGGTGACGCCCAAGCCGGCGATGGGCACCAAGACCTCCCGACCCATGGCGACGCCCAGACCTTCGCTGGGAGCTCGTGCGCCGCATGCCGGCCGTACGTTGGCTGGCGCTAAGCCGCGTTCACTGACATCGGTGCCCGCTGCCAAGGCGTCTTCGGCAAAAAAGGGCATCAATCCTCTGTCATCGCTTGGTGCCATGGCAAGCAAGACGACCGACGTCGCTTCTGCCATTAAAGGTAAGGGCAAAATCGCGGGCGGCATCCTGGCAGCCTTGGCCGTACTTGCCATTGTTGCCATCGTCGTCATCAACTCCGGCTTGTTCGCCGCCACCGATATTCAGATTCATGGCAGCGAGCATGTGACCAAGCACGACGCCATGCAGCTCATCAGTCTTCCCGAGAACACGTCGCTCTTTAACGTGGATCCCGATCAGATTACCGAGGGCCTCAAGCAAAACCCGTGGGTCTCGGGTGTGGATGTCCAGCGCCAGTTTCCCCATACCCTTATCATCACGCCGACGGAGCGTAAGGTTCTCGCCATTGCGTATATCAGCTCCGACGACCTTGCCTGGGCTATCGGAGACGATGACACCTGGATCGCTCCGCTGTCGACGTCTGTCGAGGTGGACGACCAGGGGAACGTCATTACATCGGGGGAGGGTGCTAAAACGCTGACCGGCATCGATGCGGCCCTGGCGCTTGCCAAGCACTACGGCGCCGTGCTGTTGACTGATGTCTCGGCCGATGTCGCACCGGTTTCGGGTCGGGCGGTGAGCTCCAAGGCCGTCAAGGCCGGCCTGGACTACGCACGCGGTTTTTCGAGCGAGTTCTTGGACCAGGTGAAGGATATTTCCACGCCTTCTGTTGAGGCTATCTCGGCAAATCTCGACAACGGCGTCGAGGTGTCGCTGGGCGATTCGGACGATATCGCCAAGAAAGAACGCATCGTGACCAAGCTGCTTTCGCAGGTAGAGGGCGTAACCTATATCAATGTGCGCTCTCCGGGCAACTATACGTTTAGGAACGCACCGACCGCCTAGCATCCTAAATGGCTTTGTTGAGGGGCCATACCACGCCGTTTATCTGGTTTGTTTGGTTTTCACGGTCAATTATTTGACTGAAACGCTCATAATGTGCAAACATAATACGGTTTACCTTTGCATTTACTTTCAACCTGAAGGTTAATGTGCGCAGGGGTCAACCCATGCTATGGCTATAACCTTTGTTCGGAGGACCGACATGCACGAGACAGAGATCAACAACTACCTTGCCGTCATTAAGGTGGTCGGCGTCGGCGGCGGCGGTACCAACGCGGTCAATCGAATGATCGAAGAGGGCATCCGCGGCGTCGAGTTTGTTGCCATCAACACCGATGCTCAGGCGCTCGCGATCTCTGATGCCGATATCAAGGTGCACATCGGCACCGACCTTACCCGCGGCCTGGGCGCCGGCGCCAACCCCGAGGTTGGCCGCAAGGCTGCCGATGAGTCCCGCGACGATATCGCCGAGGCGCTCGCTGGCGCCGACATGGTGTTCATCACCTGCGGCGAGGGCGGTGGTACCGGTACCGGCGCCGCTCCCATCGTTGCCGATATCGCGATGAACGAGGTCGGCGCGCTGACCGTCGCCGTCGTGACCAAGCCCTTTACCTTCGAGGGTCGCAAGCGCAAGAAGAGCGCCGAGGAGGGCATCAAGACCCTCTCCGATTGCGTTGACACCATGATCGTTATCCCTAACGACAAGCTGCTCGACATCGCCGAGAAGAAGACCACGATGCTCGAGGCCTTCGCAATTGCCGATGGCGTCCTTTCCCAGGGCACCCAGGGCATCACCGACCTCATCACCGTCCCGGGTATCATCAACCTGGACTTCGCCGATGTTAAGACCATCATGAAGCAGGCCGGTACCGCCATGATGGGTATCGGTACCGCTTCTGGGGACACCCGTGCCGTCGACGCTGCTCAGCAGGCTATCTCCAGTCCGCTGCTCGAGAGCTCCATCGATGGCGCCACGCGCGTCCTGCTTTCCATCGCCGGCTCCAAGGACCTGGGCATCCAGGAGATCAGCGACGCCGCCGACGTTGTCGCCAATGCTGTCGACCCCGAGGCCAACATCATCTTCGGTACCGTTGTTGACGAGTCCCTGGGCGACCAGGTGCGCATCACCGTTATCGCTACGGGCTTCTCCGACTCCAACGTCAACCGTCAGGACGAGCTCTTCGCTGCCCAGCAGTCCCAGAGCAAGGCTGCTGCTTCTGCTGAGCCGCAGCGCACTGCTCCGGCTGCCAGCCCCGCTCAGGCTGCCCCGACTCGCAACGTCGGTGGTACCGAGCTGCCCAACTTTGGCAACGATCAGTTTGAGCTTCCCGACTTCCTCAAGCGCGGCAGCTTCTAAGTCGTTCTTCGCATTGTTTTGCACAGGGGCGCGTCCGTATGGATGCGCCCTTTTTGTTTCTCGTTTGTAAACGAAAGCCTCCAATCTCCTTACGTTCCCTTTACGTTTGGTCCCTACCGCTGCGGGTATCCTTTTAAAGAAGTATGGCAGCCGTATGACACGGACTGCTGCGGCTTCGCCGCGATACTTGTGTTATTAGGAGGCTTTAGTATGGCAGCACGTGCGGACAACGTTTCGCGTGTCGACCATGATGGAGTTACGTTGGTAGAGGGCGCGACGCACGATGTCCGCTTTGCCTTTACCGAGCGCACCGGTGGCGTTTCCGAAGATGCGTACTCCTCGCTCAATCTGGGCTCGCATGTTGGCGATGACCCCTTTACCGTTCAAGAAAATCGTCGCCGCGTACTCGAGGCCATGGGTGCCGCCGAGTGCGAGCACAACTTGCTTGTCCCCAATCAAGTACACGGTGACCATGTCGTGACGGTGACCTCGAACGGCGCCGAAGATCTCGAGAACATTCGTGAGCAGATTGCCGAGGGCTGTGATGCCCTCGTCTGCACGGCGCATAAGGTGCCCGTGATGCTCTGCTTTGCCGATTGTGTTCCCGTGGTGCTGGTGGCTCCCGGCGGCTTTGCCGTGGTGCATTCTGGCTGGAAGGGCACGATTGCACGCATTTCCGCCAAGGCCTGCCAAGCACTCTGCGAGGCGGCTGGCTGCACGCCGGAGGACATCTCTGCTTATATTGGGCCCCATATCCTGGGCGACGAGTATGAGGTGTCCCAAGAACTTATGGATCGCTTTGCCGCCGAGTTCGCGTGCATCGATGCTACCGCTTCCCGTATGCTCGATCTTTCCGCCGCCATTCGCGAGGCGCTGGTGGATGCCGGTGTCGATGTGAATGGCATTGTGGACACCAAACTTTCCACCGTGCGTCAAAACGACCGCTTTTATTCCTACCGCAACGAGGATGGCACCTGCGGACGCCATGCTGCGATCGGCGTGATGCTATGAGAAAGATCGCATCGGTCCTGAGTGCAGCAGTGCTCACACTCACGCTGTGTGCCTGCTCCTCGGGATCTTCTACGTCTTCTATTACCGTGGCCGGCTCGACCACCTGCCTTCCCATTGCCGAGATTGCGGCCGAGGGCTTTAAGGAAGAGACCGGCATCGACGTGCTCGTCTCCGGCCTTGGCTCATCTGCTGGCATCGAAGCTGTTAGCGCCGGCACCGCCGACATCGCCAGCTCGTCTCGTGGCCTCAATGCCGACGAGCAGGATTTGGGCCTGACGCCTATCGTTATCGCACACGACGGCATTGCAGTCATCGTGAACGACGACAACCCGGTCGACAATCTCTCGACCGAGCAGCTCCGCGATATTTACGCCGGCAAGATCACCAACTGGAAAGAGGTCGGCGGAGAGGACCTGAAGATTCAGGTTATCAACCGCGACGAAGCGTCCGGTACGCGCGAGGCCTTCCGCACTATCGTGATGGACGGCGCGCCGTTCGATCGCCGCTCGGCTGTTCTTTCGGGTACGGGCCAGGTACGCGATGTCGTATCCCGCTCACGTGGCGCTATTGGCTACATCTCGCTGGGTTTTGTCGAGAGCCTCAACGCCAAGACCTCGGTTAAGGCCGTTTCAGTCAACCATGTCGAGGCATCCGAGAAGACGGTCGCAAGTGGCGGCTATCCCATCTCGCGTGACCTTTACTTCTTTGTGAAGGGTACGCCTTCGCAGCAGGCGCAGGACTACATTGACTATGTGACATCCGAGAAGATGGACAAGCAGATTCGCGAGGCGGGCTTTATTCCCGTCACCAACGACGGAAAGGGGAGTGAGTAGCGTGGAAGCACGGGAAACCCCCCAGATTGAGCATGAGGCGCAGGTGCCCAAAAAGCGTGAGTTGGCGTTGGTGTCACGCAGCACCTATCTTAAGGAGAAGGCGCTGCAGTGGATCTTCTTTGCCTGCGCGTTCTTGGCGGTCGTCACCGTCATCCTGATCTTTGTCTTTACCACGTACTCGGCGCTGCCGGTCTTTACCGACATCGGTCTGGTGGACTTCTTTAGCTTTACGTGGGCGCCCTCTGAGGGTCACTACGGCATCATGTCGCTGCTGGCGGGCTCTGGCCTGGTGACGGTCGGTGCCCTTGCCATGGGCGTGCCGTTGGGTGTGGGCACAGCCGTGTATCTGGTCGAGATCGCCAGCAAGCGCGTGCGCAGGCTCATTAGCCCCGCTGTCGACCTGCTGGCGGGCATCCCCTCCATCATCTACGGCTTCTTCGGCATGATCATCATCCGCCCGTTTATCGCCCAGCTGACCGGCGGCCTTGGATTTGGCGCACTGACGGCGTGGTTCGTGCTCGCCATCATGATCGTCCCTACCATCACCACGCTCACCATAGATGCCCTCAATTCCATTCCCATGGGCATTCGCGAGGCGTCCTATGCCATGGGTGCCACCAAGTGGCAGACCATCTACAAGGTCGTGCTTCCTGCAGCCAAGCTGGGCATTGTCGATGCGATTGTCTTGGGTATGGGGCGTGCCATCGGTGAGACCATGGCCGTGCTGATGGTCGTGGGCAACGCCCCGGTCATTCCGGATAGCATCTCGAGCCCCATCTCGACGCTCACGAGTCAGATTGCGCTCGACATGAGTTATTCCTCGGGCCTGCACCGCTCGGCTCTGTTCGGCATGGGCGTTGTCCTGTTTATCATCTCCGCTGCACTGGTGGGTATCGTCCGCCTGATTTCCAAGAAGAGGGGGTAGGCTATGTCCGATTCCGTTGACACGACGGTCGATACGACCTCGTCGCGTGAGCGCATCAAGCGTGCCCTTTCCCATGGCAAGAAGGGCCGCATCAACAAGGATCTGTCCAACAAGATCATGCTCGGCGTGTTTCGCGCCGCGGCCTATATCACCACGCTGGTGCTGATCGCCATCATCGCCTACGTGGTCATCAACGGCCTGCCGCATATCTCGCTCGACTTTATCTTCGGCTGGCCGCAGGGCGTCAACGCCGAGGGCGGCATTTGGCCCACGATCGTCTCGACCATCTACGTGACGGCGCTCGCCATGCTCATCTGCACGCCGGTTGCCGTCCTGGCTGCGGTCTATCTGGCCGAGTACGCCAAACAGGGCAAGGTCGTCGACATCATTCGCTATGCTGCCGATGCCCTGGCCTCGGTGCCCTCCATCGTTATGGGCCTCTTTGGCTACGCCTTGTTTGTCGAGGCTATGGGTCTGGGCCTTTCGATGGTCTCGGCCGCCCTGGCGCTGGCACTTCTGATGCTGCCTATTGTCATGCGTACCACCGAGGAGGCAATCCGCGCCGTTCCGCGCTATATCCGTTGGGGTGCATATGGCCTGGGCGCCACCAAGTGGCAGGTCGTCTCCAAGATCGTGCTTCCTTCGGCTTTTGGCCGCATCGCCACCGGCATCGTGCTTGCCATCGGCCGCGCCATCGGCGAGACCGCCGTGGTGCTCTACACCATGGGTCAGGCCATCAACCTGCCTATTTCGCCGCTCGATTCCGGTCGTCCCATGACCGTTCACCTGTATCTGCTTGCCAATGACGGCATCAACATGAACGCAGCCTACGGCACTGCGCTTTTGCTGATGGCGATTATTCTGGCCTTCAACCTGTTTGCGCGCTATCTGTCGCGCAAACGCCGCTAGTTAAGGAGTCCCATGTCCGTCTATCAGTCCGCTCCCACGCCGGAGCAAGCGGCCATCACGGCCAAGGATTTCAACTTTTGGTACGGTGACTTTCATGCGCTGACGGGGCTCGACCTCAACATCGCCAAAAACGCCATCACCTCGTTTATCGGTCCTTCGGGCTGCGGCAAATCGACGTTTTTGCGCTGCATCAACCGTATGAACGACCTGATCGAGGGCACCCGCGTCGAGGGCACCATGACGCTCGACGGCAACGATATCTATGCCGAGGGCGTCGACCCGGTCGACCTTCGCCGTCGCGTGGGCATGATTTTTCAGCAGCCCAACCCGTTCCCCAAATCCATCTACGAGAATGTCGCTTTTGGCCCTCGTCTGCAGGGCGTGACTAGCAAAAGCGACCTCGATGACATCGTGGAAGAATCGCTCAAGCGCGCCAACCTCTGGAAAGAGGTATCCAATCAGCTCAACAAGGACGGTTTGGCGCTCTCGGGCGGTCAGCAGCAGCGTCTGTGCATTGCGCGTGTGCTTGCGGTGCAGCCCGATGTCCTTCTGATGGACGAGCCCTGCTCCGCCATCGACCCCACGTCCGTCTCCAAGGTCGAGGATCTGATGGCCGAGCTGGCGCCCGAGATGACGATCATCATCGTCACGCATTCTATGCAGCAGGCCGCTCGTATTAGCGACTACACCGCATTTTTCTTGCAGGAAGTTGCCGGCGAGCCCGCCACGCTCATCGAGTATGGTCAAACCGACGCGATCTTCACCAGCCCGGTGGATTCACGGACGGAAGACTATATCACCGGCCGCTTTGGCTGATCGGTGCGACTAGTCCCAAGCCGATCGGACCTGGTCCGGTGCGTATTCACTGTGCGGGCGGCATGACCGCACCCAACTGATTGGAGTGAACCATGCGCAAACTGTTTTCCCGTCAGCTCATCGAAGCCCGTCACGAGATGCTGAGCATCTACGAGGCTGTAGACCTGGCGCTTCACGACGCCGTGAAGGCCTATGTGACCGACGATCGCAAGCTCGCCACCAAGACCAAGAAGCGCACGCTCTCGATCGATGCGCGCTGCGCCAACTTGGAGGCCGTGTGCTACAACCTGATCGCTACGCAGTCGCCGGTCGCCTCCGACTTCCGCTTGCTGCAGACGATCATCTACGTCGACTTTAACCTGCAGCGCATGACCGATAAGGTTCGCCAGATCTGCCGCGCCACGCGTCACATGGTCAAGGCCGACATCTCGCTGCCCCAGGAACTCGTCGCTACGGTCGAGGCCGAGGCCGAGGCTGTTTACCAGGTGCTGGGTTCGTCACTTTCTGCGCTCGTCACCAACGACATGTCCATCATCTGCAACCTGGCCGGCGAGGACGAGCCGGTGCATGCGGCGTACGAGAAGTTCTTCCGCACCTTTAACCGCATGGACACGGGCGATTTTATGGACGACGACAGCAACTATGACGACCTGCGCCGCGCCATCATGGTCTCGCGCTACCTCGATCGTGTCGCCTCGATTTCGATCGATGCCGCCTGCCGTCTGACCTTCCTTTTGACCGGACAGCGTATGACTGCCGGCGATATCGCCCGTACGGACGAGGATGAGCTTGAGAGCATGCGCGTGCCTTCGGGCGAGGGTGTCATCATGAGGCCTGCCGTCGATGCACACTATGTTGCCAAAGTGCCCGCTAACGAGGTGAGCGAGGGTCTCCGCTACCTGCTCGAGCACCTCGAGGACGAGGACGACGCCGAGGACGACGAGGAGTAGGGCGGCCCCGTTCGTCGAAAGATTGTAAATACCTAAGTGAGCGCGGCCTTGCACATGCGAGGCCGCGCTCTTGCGTTAGCATGGGACTACTTGTTTGGCTGTCTGCGGAGGCGATTGGCAATGGATAACTATTTGGACTTGATACGCGCTCGCCGCGAGCAGATTCTCGAATGTTTTTATGCAGCACTCGATCGCGCGGGCCGTCCCCACGATGCCGCGCGCCTGATTGCCGTCTCCAAGACTGTTGGCGTTGATGAGACCGTTGCCGCTATTCAGGCGGGGTATCGCCATTTTGCCGAGAACCGCCCGCAGGAGCTCGTTCGCAAGCTTGCGGGCCTCGTAGAGCATCCGGAGCTACCCGAGGTGCGCTTCGATATGATCGGCAACCTGCAGACCAACAAGATCAATGCGGTTCTGGGCTCGGCCGAGCTGATTCATTCGGTGGGATCGCTGCATTTGGCTCAGGCTATCTCGAGCCGTGCGGTCCGCAAGATTGAGGCGGGCGAGCTCTCCGGCCCCCAGCGTGTGCTGATCGAGGTCAATGTGAGCGGCGAGGAGTCCAAGGGCGGCTTTTCGCCCGACGAGGTCCGAGACGCCGCAGGTGAGCTTGCGGAGCTTGAGGGAATTTGTGTGCAGGGCCTTATGACTATGGCGCCCCGGGGGAATAAGAATGTGGCGCGCCGCACTTTTGCCGGACTTCGCGAATTAAGGGATGAGCTTGAGGCGACGCACTCCGATCTGAGCCTGCCCGAACTTTCCTGCGGCATGAGCGAGGACTTTGAGCCTGCTCTTGAGGAAGGCTCTACGCTCGTTCGCCTGGGCAGGGTAGTATTTAGCCCGGAGTTTGCAGTAAAATAAGGCTCTGAAGTGCGCACTGATTATCAGAGCGCCTGCACTAAACCGCGAGAGGACACAACCATGGGCTTCCTTGACGAGATTAAAAATAAGATGCACCTGGGCGGCCAGCAGGGTTACGACCAGGGTTATGGTCAGGACGACGACTACGGCTACGATGATGGCTATGACGACGGCTACCAGAATAACGGTTACAGCGGTGCCTCGGGCGAGGGCTTCTACACCCAGGACGAGCCGAGCAACGGCCTGTTGGGTCAGACGCGCCGCGGCGAGGCCGAGTCGGTGGCCGTGTACACGCGCTCCGGTCAGCTGGTCGGCGACGATTCTCGCCACGCTACGACCTACAACCCGCCATCGCGCTCGCAGGAGACGGTTGCGGGCGGTTATCGTCCCGGTGCCTACGACACGCCGTCGAGCTACGCCGAGAGCACACGTGCCCGCGCTGCTGCCCCCGCACCTGCTCCCTCACCGAGCGATGCCTCGGCGTATGCGAGCAACATCATCAACGCTACGCCGCAGCTGCCGGCCTATGTCCTGCGCCCCGAGAGCTATGACGACGTGGAGACCGTCGTGCGCCGTGTGCGCACCAAGCAGCCTGTCGCGCTGATTTTTGTGGGCGTTCGTACCGAGGTCGCCAAGCGCGTCCTGGACTTCTCTTACGGCTTTGCCTGCGGCCTGGGTGCCACAGTCAAAGAGGTGGGCGATCGCGTGTTTATGGTGCTGCCCGCCGGTTGCGAGGTCAAGGATTCGGACCTCAAAAAGCTCCGTGCCGACGGCTACCTTAAGTAAAGACAAGACGAGGAGATTCTCATCAACATCTACACCATTGTCCAGCTGGTCAATACGCTGTTCAACTTTTACTCCACGCTCATCGTGGTCTACTGCCTTATGACGTGGATCCCTATGAAGCAGGGCGGATTGCTACAGGATATCGCCGCCGTTCTTGATAGTGTGTGCGGCCCTTGGCTCAATTTGTTCCGCCGGTTTATCCCGCCCATGGGCGGCGTCGATTTTTCACCGGTCGTTGCGATTATTGCGTTGCAGTTGGTGCAGAGGCTGGTTCTGCAGCTTCTTATAGGTATACTCGTGTAGAACTGACTTAGTAACTTACGTCGGGCGTGTAGCGCCGAGGCGATGAAAAAGGAGACTTGTTATGGCTATTACCCCTGCAGACATCCAGGCTCAGACTTTCTCTGAGGCCAAGCGTGGCTACGATCCTGCCGAGGTCGACGTCTTCTTGGAGACGCTGTCCTCTGAGGTTGACGCTATGCTCGCTAAGATCGTCGACCTTAAGGGTCGTCTGACTGCTACCGAGCAGCAGCTTGCCGATGCGCAGGCTCAGCTTGCCCAGGCTCAGGATGCCCCCGCCCAGGCCGTTCCTGCCGCCCCCGTGGCTGCTCCCGCCCCTGACTTCTCCGCTCAGGAGCGCCAGATTTCCGCTGCCCTGATCGCTGCCCAGCAGACCGCTGAGACCATCGTCAACGATGCCAATGAGAACGCTGAGCGTATTCGCAACGAGGCTGACGCCAAGGCCCGCGAGGTTATCCGCCAGGCTCTGACCGAAAAGCAGGCTGAGCTCGAGGAGATCGATCGTCTCAAGGCTTCTCGTGAGGAGTTCAAGGCCGAGTATCTCAAGCTCATCCAGCACTTCATGGACGATGCCCAGAACTCCTTCCCGGCCGACCTCATGGCCTCCACGCCGGTCGGTTCTGCCGCTTCTCCTGCGGTGACTGTTCCCGCCGAGCCGCTGCCCGTCGCTGACCCGGTTGTCCCCGTGGCCGATCCCTTCGCCCCGATCGACAACTTCGCTGCCGACGACCTGGACTAACATTCGGCCTACAATTTAGTGCCTAGAAAGGACCCGCAGCTTGCGGGTCCTTTTTTATGACTGTACCGGGGCGCGCAACATAAAAAACCGAGCCCTGCACATAGTGGCGCAGAACTCGGCGAACCGGTGAGCGGTCAAGGATAGGTTTTAGGGCATGTCCCAAAATCTACTTGAGGAGGAAGTCGGAGAGGGGAATGGTACGGGCCTCGCGATGCTCGGGGTCGGCGATGTGGTCGGCAGGATATCCGCAGACGAGCATGTGATAGGGATAGACGCCCTCGGGCAGGTTGAACTGCTCCTGTGCCACCTCGGGCTTAAAATGGCATACCCAGCACGTTCCCAGGCCCTGCTCGGTGGCCTCCATCATCATCTGATCGCACACTATGGACGTATCGATTTCACTGGAATTCATCTGGTCATACGGGCGCACCCAAGCGTCTTCGGTAACGCTACAAATAAGGAAGATGAGCGGAGCGCCAAAGATAGATCCATCACGAGCAAACCGAGGCTGACAAGCAGCAGCCTTCTCCAGAAGCTCAGGCGTATCCAGCACCATCACACGAGAAGGATGATTATTACAAGCAGAAGGAGCAATCCGCCCAGCCTCAACAATGGCATCCACAACAGCTTGCTCAACAGAACGATCCTGAAATTCACGACAAGAATACCGACCCCGAGCCAGATCCAAATAAGACATACAAGCCCTCCAACAATTTAATAACGAAATAAAAGACAACCAAAGGGTACCCAGAGCAACATTCAGCCAAACGCTCAGCGCTGCCCAAAGTCATGACTGATGCCAAAGACGCTTTCAACCAAAGCCACCATGCATTCCGCCTATTAGCCCAGGTTCCCAATGGTGATACGTAAGGCGAAGGCCCGACACCTATTTACTTTCGAACGACTCTGCCACGCAGCCGGAGTGAGAAAGCAAATAGGTGCCGGGCCTTCGCCGGTGGGACGCGTACCACTAATTAACCGCTTTTGAACGACTCTGCTTGCAGCCGGAGTGAAAAAGGTTATTAGTGGTCGGGCCCGCGACCGCCGGGACACGTACCCCAATTAACTGTTCTTCATGACAATCGAATCCACAACATCAGCCACATTCTCACAGCAGTCAGCGCAGTACTCCAGGAAGGCGTAAACGTCACGCCAGGCGATGACCTCGAGCGGGTCCTTGCCGTTGACGTGCAGGTTGCGCATAGCGTTGATGTAGAGCTCGTCGGCCTCGGACTCAATCGTGTTGATCTGGATGACGAGTTCGCGCAGGGTCTTGGACTTGCGGTAGTTGGGCAGCTCGACCATCAGGTCCTTCATGGCGCGGCAGGCGTCGGTCACCTTGTGGGCGATCACGATGGCATCGGGATGGATGCTCTGGATGTTGGTGAAGTAGACGCGCTGCACGACGCCCTCGATACGATCGAGTACGGTGTCGAGCGAGCAGCTCATCAGGTCCAGGTCCTCGCGCTCAAGCGGGGTGATAAAGGCCGTGAGCAGAGCGTCCTCAAGCTCATGGTGCTTCTTATCGGCCGCATGCTCGATCGCGTGCATCTTGTTGAGCATATCGTGAATCCTTGCGGGATCGAAGTTCTCGAAAATCTTGGTGAGCAGCTCAGCGGCCTGGACGGCAAGGTCGGCGCAGGCGACGTAGTTGTCGAAGTAGAACGAATCGGGTTTCTTTGCCATGAGTGGGTCCTTTCGAGGCGAAGTCGGGTGGGCGAGGTATTACGGTCCGGATGGACGCTCGGTTTGACTAGATGAACATCATGAACAGCTTGGCCATGACAAAGCTGATGAGTCCGCAGGCGGGGAAGGTGAAGAACCAGGTGAACATCATGTCCTTGACCACGCCGAAGTTGATGGCCGAAAGGCGCTTGACGGCACCGACGCCCATGATGGCGCAGGTCTTGATGTGGGTGGAGGACACGGGGATACCGGTAAGGGTGGCAAGCAGCAGATTCGCGGCGCCCGCGAGGTCGGCGGAGAATCCCTGATACTTCTCGAGCTTGACCATGCTCTGGCCGACGGACTTGATGATGCGCTCGCCGCCCACGCTGGTGCCGATGCCCATGGTGGCCGAGCACAGCAACATGATCCAGATGGGGATGCCGGCATCGCCGACGCTCGTCTGGCCGTTGGCGAAGGCCACGCCCAAAAAGAGCACGCCGATGAACTTCTGTCCATCCTGCGCGCCATGCATAAAGCTCATGGCCGCGGCACTCGCGATCTGAGCGTATTTAAAGAAGACATTGGCACGTCGCCTATTGGCGGCGGCAAACAGAATCGAGACGAGTTTGCACAGGATCCAGCCCATGACAAAGCCCAGGCCGATGGAGAGCGCCAGGCCGTAGATGACCTTCATCCACTCGTGGACGTTGACGCTGTTCGCGCCGCCGAGGGCGATAGCGGCACCGGTCAGGCCGGCGATAAGGCTGTGGCTTTGGGAGGTGGGGATACCAAAACGCGATGCCGTGGCACCGTAGACGACGATGGAGAACAGCGCCGCGCACAGACAGGCAAGCGCCATGGTGCTGTTTCCGCCAAAGTCGACGATATGTGAGATGGTGTTGGCGACGCTCGCGTTAAAGTGCGTCATGATGAGCACGCCCAAGAAGTTGAATGCGGCGCTCATGAGAATGGCGGCGCGGGCGGGCATGCAACGCGTAGTGACGCAGGTCGCGATGGCGTTGGGCGCGTCGGTCCATCCGTTGACGAAGATGGCGCCGAGCGCGAGAATCACGGTGACGGCAAGGACTGGGTTCGACATAATTTGGCCGAGGAAGGTTGAGAACGTTACGTCCATATATGGGCTTTCTCGAAGTTTGCAGACACGTTACAAAAACATGATAAATCGTATCACCTCCTGTGGGTTTCTTTACCGAGTTCTGATGGGAGAAGTGAATTTTTTGGCACTAAAATTGAATATTAGCCCTGTTGACCGCGGGTATTCTTTTTGCTAACACGCCATGAGGACACGCGTGCGCGCCCCAACACCCCAAAACCACAGTCTGTTCGCTTTACAACATGCAAACATGCGTTCGATAATAGAGGGCATGGAATATCGACAGACAGACGGCAAAACTCGGCGCGTGCACAAGCAGTATGTGGACGTCGTGGCTCGCATCCTCGCGGGCGGACAGGTCGTGCCGGTCACCGTCTGCTGGGTCGACGGCCGTTGTTTTACGATCGACGAAATTATCTCGACCACTGGGTTTGGCCTGATGGTCCACGGCATCCGTACGGCAACATATAAGGTGCGTTTTGGCGGGCACGCGACCGAGTTGTATCTGGAGGACCAGACGCGCGAGCGGGCGGACGGCTCGCAGGCGCACGTGATGCGTTGGTGGGTCTGGGCCTTTGATCGTACGCTTGAGGGCGAGCGCCGTAGGTAAGGACGTGCGGCATTCGGGTACAATGGCAGGAATCTTGTCACCTACGGCGCTGTCGTGCGCTTTTTGAAAGGACGAAGTATGAACGATATCCAGGGCTATCAGAACGGCCCCATCGAGACCGGCGCAAGTCGCGCCAAGGAGATGTCGCCGCGCGCGTACAATCTCGCCATGTCTGCTCTCATCTTCTTGGGCTTTTGCGCCATGGGCGCCGGTGCTTACTTTACGAGCACCATGGCGTTTGCCCGCATGATGATGAGCGGCGCCGCTTTGCCGCTGGTCTTTGGCTCGTTTATCCTGACTATTGTCGGTATCGTCATGATGTCGGCTGCTGCGGGCAAGCAGTCCGTGGGCCTGTCGCTCGTGGGTTACGTGATCTTTGCGAGCACCTTTGGCCTGACCGCGTCGTTTGGCCTTGCCAACTATGACCTGCCCACTATCAACACCGCCTTTATCGCCACCGCTGCCATCACCTTTGTCTTCGGTGCGCTGGGCGTGACCTTCCCCAAGTTCTTCCAGCGTGTGTATGGCATCGGCTTTGGCATCCTGCTTGCCACGATTCTGGTTGAGATCGTGCTGATGTTCATGGGTGTCTCGCAGACCATCACCGACCTGATCGTGATCGTGGTGTTCGCCGGCTTTATTGGCTACGACACCTATGTTGCCACGACGGTGCCGCCCACGCTGCCCAATGCGGTGCTCATGGCGTCTAACCTGTTCGTGGACATTATCAACGTGTTCCTGCGCATTCTGAACATCCTCGGCCGTCGCGATTAAAGCGCGGCATTGCGACGCTTCCTGCCGGACACGGTAAAACGATACGAAAGGCGGTCCTTCGGGGCCGTCTTTTTTGTGCGCGGCGGGGTATGATGGATGGGAAAAAGCCGATAGCGGCAGCGACAGGAAAGGTGGCCACGTATGGCAGATGTCGACAACAGGAACCATAACCGCAGGTCTAACCGAGCGGGTCAGCCCAATCCCAAGCGCGAGACGCGTGCCAAGGCCGCCGAGCGCCATGTGGCGGCTGTGTCCGAGGCCTGCGCCAAGGACATCGAGCGTTCGCTTGCCGGCGTGCGCGAGTTCGATGGTATGCCTGCCGGTTTTGTCGCGGCGATGAAGGTCAAGGCCCAGAAGGCGGCGGCTGCCGAGGAGCAGGTTGCCGAGGACGTCGAGGCTGCTGAGGCTGCCGAGGTGGAGACTGCGGTCGAGTCCGAGGTGGCGCTCGAGTCCACCGGGTCGGCCGACGAGGCTGAGTCCGCGCCCGCGGAGGAGGCTGCTCCGGTCCTGCCCGAGGTCACTGTGCTTGATGCCTCCGCTACGCAGGCAATCCTCGATAACGGCCGCGGCTATGCGCAGTTCTGCGATATGGCCGTGCTTGCCTTTGCCTCGTTCACCAACCCTGGCGGTGGCTACATCCAGGGCTACCTGGGCCAGGAGGCGACGCTCTGCGCCGATTCGTACCTGTACAACGTGCTCGACAAGCAGCGCAAGTGGTACGGCGAGAACCGCCGCCGCAACATCAACTGCGAGCTGTACCGTAATCGTGCGCTGGTGGTGCCCGCCGTGCGCTTCGACCGCAACCATGTACATGCGTATGCCGACGTGATCGTCGCCGCCGCGCCCAACGTCAAGCGTGCCCGTCAGGAGTACCGCGTGAGCGACGGCGCCCTGTTGGATGCCCTGCGCGACCGTATTCGCTTTGTCCTTGCCATCTGCGATGAGCTGGGTCGCGAGAAGCTCGTGCTGGGTGCTTGGGGCTGCGACAATAACGGCTTTGATGCCGAGGCCGTAGCCGAGCTCTTCCGTAAGGAGCTCGCGTCGGGCGACTTTAAGGTCAAACAGGTGTTCTTTGCCGTGCCTTCTACGCGCTGGGATGATGACTTCGCCAAGTTTGAGCACGTGTTGGCATGCTTCCCCGAGCGTAACGAGGAGTCCTATGCTCAGGTTGCCGCCCGCGCCGCGGCCGCCCGTGCCGCCGAGCAGGCCCAGGCTGCCGCCGAGGACGATGAGGACGATGACGATTGGCGCAAGTACCTGTAATCGGTACGTGCCGACAGATAGGTCGAGCCGGCGGGAGGGCTGCTCCCGTCGGCTTTTTACTAAAGGAAGGGCTTACGATGAAAAACGTTCTGTGCTTTGGTGACAGCAATACCTATGGCTATGATCCGGCTGGTATGCGCGATGGCACCGCGGTGCGCTATGCGCAGGATGTGCGCTGGTGCGGCGTGGCGCAGCGTGACCTAGGCGATGGCTGGCATGTGATTGAGGAGGGGCTCAACGGCCGCACGACGGTGCGCGACGATATGTGCCATCTGGACACTAACCTCAACGGCATTCGCGCGCTTCCGATGCTGCTCGAGGCCCATAAGCCGCTGGACGCCATTGTGATCATGCTGGGCACCAACGACTGTAAGACGGTCTTTAACGTGACAGCTTCCGATATCGCCCGTGGCGCCATGGCGCTGATTCGCGCCGTCCGCGCGTTTCCGTGGACCGACGCTGCGCCTTGTCCGCACATTCTGCTGATGGCTCCTATCAAGATCAAGCCGCAGATCGCCGATGTGTATATGACCGACTTTGACGAGCATTCCGTTGAGGCATCTGAACATTTTGGCGAGTACTATGCGCACGTGGCCGAGCAGTTTGGCTGCGACTTTTTGAATGCCGCCGAGTTTGCCGAGCCGGGCGATATCGACTATCTGCATATGATGCCCGAAAGCCATGAGAGCTTGGGACATGCCGTGGCAGCCAAGCTCAAAGAGATGCTCGGTGAGTAGCGCGACCCCAAGCCACCACAAAGGTACCTTTGCGGTGGCTTGTTTCGTTTGTTTGTCTCGATCTGTAACATCTAGGGTCGATTTTGCCGAGTTACTGTTACAGATCGAGATTATCTTCTCAGCGGAATTTGAATATCTCGATTTGTAACAGGTGGGCCGAAAAATGGGCTCTAACTGTTACAGATCGAGATGTTTGTGGGAACCACCGCAAAGGTGCCTGTCCCCTTTGCGGTGGTTTTGGGCTGCGGGCTTTAATACTGCCACATGTGGTTGACGGGGCCGGAACCTTTGCCCATGTCAAAGCCGGCGGCGAGAGCGCCGGTTAGGTAGGCCTTGCCGGCGTTGATGGCGTCGGCAAGTTCCATGCCCTGTGCCAATGCGCAGGCAATGGCGGACGAGAGCGTGCAGCCAGTGCCGTGCGTGTTATTGGTGTCGATGCGCTTGTGACGGAACCACGTGGTGAGCGGATCGCCCAGGTGGTTGCCCTCGTCATCGAGCGGCGCGGGCTCTGCGAGCACATCGTTGGCCTCGTTGACAAAATGCCCGCCTTTAACGAGGGACGCGCAGCCAAAGCGGCGGGTGAGGAGCATGGCAGCGTTTTGCTGTGTGCGCTCGGAATCGACCTCGTAGTCGAGCAGCGCCATGGCCTCGGGAATGTTGGGCGTGATGACGGTCGCCAGCGGGAACAGGCGACGCGTAAGCGCTTCGGCGGCATCCTCGGCAATGAGGCGAGCGCCCGACGTGGCGACCATAACGGGGTCGACGACCACGTTGGTTGCGTTCCATGCGCTCAGGCGATCGGCGATAACTTCGATAATCTCGGTGGACGAAACCATGCCGATTTTGACTGCGTTGGGGCGAATATCGTCAAAGACGGCGTCAATTTGCGCAGCGACGATATCGGGGGAGATATTCTGCACAGCGGTGACACCGAGCGTGTTTTGTGCGGTGATGGCGGTGATGGCCGTCTCGGCATACAAGCGGTGCGCCGTAATGGTCTTGATGTCGGCCTGAATGCCGGCACCACCGCTGGAATCGGATCCTGCGATGGACAGGACGGCAGGTACCTTGCTACGATCCATGTTCGCTCCCTTGTTCGGTTGGATTCAAATGGGTCTTCTACCTGCATTATAAAGTTGCCCGGGCCGGCTGTATGCCGATCCCGGGCTGGTGGTGCAATCTTTACGCAAATGTTAGCAAATGTTCACACGTCAACAATTGATGGGCCCCGCAGCAGGCTTGCGGGCGATTGCTTCGAAAAAAGCTAATCCTCCATGCCAAGATCGATCGTCGTGCCCTCGAACACCTTGTTGACAGTGCGGACAGCACACATCTTGCCGCACATGGTGCAGGTGCCCTCGGTGGCGGCGGGGGATTCCTCGTAGCGCTTCTTACCAGTGACCGGGTCGAGAGCACACTTCCACATGGCATTCCAGTCGAGCTTGCGGCGTGCCTGGCCCATCTTGTCGTCCATGTCGCGGGCGTGCGGCACCTTCTTGGCGATATCGGCGGCATGCGCGGCAATCTTAGTGGCCATGAGGCCATCGAGCACATCCTGGGCGTTGGGCAGGCACAGGTGCTCGGCAGGCGTCACGTAGCACAGGAAGTCGGCGCCGGAGCTCGCGGAGATGGCGCCGCCGATGGCTGCGGTGATGTGGTCGTAACCCACGCCGATATCGGTCACCAGCGGCCCCAGCACATAGAACGGGGCGTTGTGGCACAGACGCTTCTGCAGCTTCATGTTGGCGGCGATCTCGTCGAGCGCCATGTGGCCCGGTCCCTCGACCATAACCTGGACGCCGGCGGCCCATGCGCGCTTGCACAGCTTGCCCAGCTCGATCATCTCGGCGGTCTCGGTGGCGTCGTTGGAATCGTAGAGGCAGCCCGGGCGGCAGGAATCGCCGAGCGAAATCGTCACGTCGTACTCGTGGCAAATCTCGAGCAACTCATCGTAGAACTCATAGAACGGGTTCTCGTTGCCGGTGACCTCCATCCAGCCAAACAGCAGCGAGCCGCCGCGGCTTACGATGTTCATCAGGCGGCCGGTCTCCTTAAAGGTCTTGGTGACCGACTTGTTGATGCCGCAGTGGATGGTCATAAAGTCCACGCCGTCCTCGGCATGCGCGCGCACGACCTCGAACAAGTCATCCTTGGTAAGCTTGACCAGCGGTTTTTCCATGTAGCCGATGGCATCGTACATGGGGACGGTGCCCACCATGAGCGGCGTCTCGTCGATGAGCTGCTGGCGGAACTGGCGCGTCTTGCCCGAGTTGGAGAGGTCCATGATGGCGTCGGCGCCAAAGTCCTCGGCAATCTTGACCTTTTTCCATTCCTCGGCGGCATCGGCCTTGTCGCCCGAGATGCCCAGGTTGACGTTGACCTTGGTGGACAGGCCCTCACCGACACCAAAGGCGCGCATGCCCTTTTTGATGTGCACGATGTTGGCGGGAATGGCGATGCGGCCGTCGGCCACGCGCTCGCGGATGTACTCGGGGTCGCGATGCTCGCGCTCGGCGACTTCCTTCATCTGCGGCGTAATCTGCCCGGCGCGGGCGAAGTCGATTTGCGTGACGAGCTTGGGCTCGGTCTGTGTGCTCATTGGCACGGCTCCCTTCGTTGGCATTACCCATATCAGGTTTGCGGGTCAGGGCGGGCGCGCCCAATCTCAGCCTGCCGTCTTGTCCTGCAAGCTCCCCGTTTATGTAATGGGCTCAAGTATAGCCTGAATGGGTACGATTGGGCCAACGAGCGTGCCTGTGGGGAGGCGAACATGGAAGACAAGCATCTATATCGAGAGACGCAATGGGATGTATCGGCTGAGGAAAGCCGTGCGCACCATGGGTTGGTCGCGATTGGCTTTGCGGTGCTTGCCGTGCTGGTGATTGCCTTTTGTATTTGGACGTTTGGCGGTCGCGGCGGCGCTGCCTGGGAGTTTGAGGCCGACGAGGCCCTGCCGATGATGACGGTGAAGGTCGCGGGCGGCAATACCGTTGCCGCGCCGGGCGACTATTGGTATCCGCGCAACGAGTTTGTGCAGTTGCAGCTGAGTGGCGGATCCATTCCTGGTGAAGAGATCGAGCGCGTGACCTTCGATGCGTCGCTTAAGACGCTGTCAGTCGAGCTCAAAGATAAAGGGGATGTGCCCACGACGATGGATATCGCGCTGACGGAATGGCGCCTGGAGCCCCCGTCGGGCGTCAAGGTATCCGAGGTGGAGCATGTCAAGATTACCTATCAGGACGGCTCGATAAATGAAATTGCCAAAGCCGACGGTCTGGCGGAATAGACGCCGTGCCTAGGCGGCACATTCAAAAGTAGCGGTGGTCCTACAAGGCCTGTTCGTTCAGGAAGACCAAAGTGTTTTTATTTGAAAGCTCGGGAAAGTGTCGATAACCTACGTCGAACGCGGTGAGCTCGCTTGCATCCTTGAGCTTGTTTTCTGCCATCCAGCGCACCATGGAGCCGCGCGCCTTTTTGCTGGCGGTCGAGCGCTGGATGGGCTTGCCGTTGCGGACGCCTTCGCCAAAGAGGCATGTGACGACCGTGACATCGGTGGTGAGGCGGGGCAGAACGGCTTTGGCGTATTCCGCGCTGGCGAGGTTGACGATCGTTGCGTTGGAGCCTGCCGGAGCGATAGCCCGTGCGAGCTTGTCGCCCCAAAACGCGTAGAGGTCTCGGGCACCGTCGACGGCAAGCTTCGCGCCCATCTCCAGCCGATACGGTTCAACGGCATGAAAGGGGCGTACGCATCCGTAAAGGCCCGAGAGGATCCAGAGATGGTTTTGCAGCCAGTCGAGCTGCGCGGAATCCATCACCTCGGGCGCCATGCTTTGGTATTGGATGCCGTGGTAGGACATGACGGCGGGGGAGAGGTGACGGGCGAGTGCGGGATTGTCGAGATCACCGTTTTTCAGGATGGTCCCGAACTCATGCAGGGTGTTGAGGCAAGGCCCCAGCAGTTTGTCACTCACGTTCCATAGCGCCTGCAGGCCGCCGCTGCCTTCATTTCGTTCGATATCTAGCAGTGCGCGGTGGAGGCGAGCTGTCTCGCGCACAAAGGGTGGAATGCCCAGGACTTCAAAAGCATCCTGGGCCGCGCGCATCTGCTTGGCGGGCGAAATGATGACCTGCAGCATGGACTCTCCTCTGCCAAAAAAGAAGTTGCGGTGGAATACGGTCTGTTTTGGCCGTTTATGGGCCAGTTTAGTCTGTATTTCACCGCAACTGATGAAGGGTTGGTTAGGCGCGCTCGATGAAGGCCTTGTAGCCGCGGTAGGCCTCGTAGATATCGGCCTTGTTGGCGACCTCCCACAGGGCATGCATGGACAGGACGGCAACGCCGGAGTCGATGACGTTCATGCCGTACTTGGCCATGATGTAGGCGATGGTGCCGCCGCCGCCCGCGTTGACGCGACCGAGCTCGCAGGTCTGGAAGTCCACGCCGGCCTCGTCCATGATGTCGCGGACGAGGGCCACGTACTCGGCGTCGGCGTCGTTGGAGCCACCCTTGCCGCGGCTGCCCGTGTACTTGTTAAAGCACAGGCCACGACCCATGAAGGCTGCGTTCTTGGTCTCGAACTTGCCGGCGTAGCCCGGGTCGAAGCCGGCGGACACGTCAGAGGAGAGCATACGGCTGTGGGCGAGTGCGCGGCGCAGGGCCAGCGGGCTATCCTCGCCGGCGAGCGTCATGATCTCGGCGACGGTGTTCTCGAAGAAGCGGCTCGTCATGCCGGTGGCACCCACGGAACCGATCTCCTCCTTGTCGACGATGAGTGTGATGCTCGTGCGCTCCACGTTGGCAACGTTGATCTGGGCGAGCATGGACGGATAGGCGCAGACTCGGTCGTCGTGGCCATAGCCCAGAATCATGGAGCGGTCGAGGCCCATGTCGCGGGCCGGGCCGGCGGGCACGACCTCGATCTCGGCGGAGAGGAAGTCCTCCTCCTCGACGTCGTACTGCTCCTTGAGGATATCCAGGAACATCTGCTTGACGGGCTCCTTGGGGGCGTCCTTGTCGTCCTCATCGAACTTGACGGGACGGCCGCCCACGATCACGTCGAGGATCTCGGCGTCGACGGCGTCCTTGGCGGGCTTGGACATCTGCTCGCTCGAGAGGTGGATTAGCAGGTCGGAGATGGTAAAGACCGGATCGTCTGCCTTGTCGCCGATGTTGATGTCGACGGTGGTGCCGTCCTTTTTGCAGATGACGCCTACGAGTGCGAGCGGGGAAGCGACCCAGTGGTAGCTCTTGACGCCGCCGTAGTAGTGCGTGTCGAGGTAGGCCATGTCGCCGGCCTCGAAGGCGGGGTTCTGCTTAAGGTCCAGGCGCGGCGAGTCCACGTGGGCGCCCAAGATGTTAAAGCCCTGCTCGAGCGGGGCGGTGCCCAGGTTGACGAGCATGAGGTCCTTGCCGTGATTGGCGGCGTACACCTTGTCGCCGGCCTTGAGCGCGCGGCCCTCGGCGATCACGGTTTCCAGGTCGACGTATCCCGCCTCCTCGGCCATCTTGATGCCGGTCTTGACGCACAGGCGCTCGGTCTTGTTCTCACTCAAAAACTGCTTATAGCCGCGGCAAAGCTCCTCGAGTTCCTCGACTTGCTGTGGCGTGTACTTTTTCCATGCGCAGGGACGCTCCATGACGCAGGCTCCTTTCGGATCGATCGTGCTGGTTGATGTACCGTGAGCCATCGTATCACGCGCGGGCGCGCGGCGGCAGGGAAGCCTGATGTGCAGTGGCCGTGGGGCGGGGAGCGTGTAAACTGGAGTGAGCAAACCGTGCCCAGCCCAAAGCGAGGTATTCAATATGTCTGACAAGCGCCGTACCTTTGCCGTCATCGACGGCAACTCGCTCATGCACCGCGCCTTCCACGCCGTGCCGCCCACCATGAACGCGCCGGACGGTCGTCCCACCAACGCGATCTTTGGCTTTTTGAATATGTTCCTCAAGATGATTGACGCCTTTAATCCCGACGGCGTTGTTGTGGCGTTTGACAAGGGCAAGCCGCGCGTGCGCATGGAGATGCTGCCGCAGTACAAGGCTCAGCGTCCGCCCATGGACCCCGATCTGCACGCGCAGTTTCCCATGATTAAGGAGCTGCTCGCCGCGCTCAACGTGCCGATCTTGCAGTCCGAGGGCTGGGAAGGCGATGACATCCTGGGCACTATGGCGCGCCTGGGCGAGCAAGCCGGCTGTGACATGCTGCTGGTGACCGGTGATCGCGATATGTATCAGCTCGTGACCGAGCACGTCAACGTGGTCTCGACCCGCAAGGGCCTGTCCGACGTGGCGATTATGACGCCCGAGAGCGTGGACGATCTGTATCACGGCATCACGCCGGCGCTCGTGCCCGATTTTTACGGTCTGAAGGGCGACACGTCCGATAACATCCCCGGCGTGCCGGGCATCGGCCCCAAAAAGGCGAGCGCGCTCATTGCGCAGTACGGTAGCCTGGACGAGGTCATCGCACATGCCGACGAGGTCAAGGGCAAGATGGGCGAAAACCTGCGTGCGCACATCGACGATGCCCTGTTGAGCCGCAAGGTCGCGACCATCCGCACCGATGCGCCCGTTGAGCTCGATTTTGAGGCGACGTCCTTCCCGGCGTATTCTGCCGATGAGGTTTCCGCGGCGCTGGGCACGCTTGGTATCACCGCCATGCAGAACCGTTTCTTGGCGCTGATCGGTGGCGAGGGCGGGGCTGCTGCTGCCTCCAGTGTGTTTGAGATGCCTGCGATGGCTCGCGCAGCCGCGGGCGATGCTGACGCGCTTGGTGCCGTTGCGGCTGAGATTTCCCGCGCGATTGGTGCCGGCGAGTGGGTCGCCGCCGTGGTGGACGACGACAAGGAAGAGGGCGCGCTCTTTGGGCTGACGCGCACGCTGTGGCTGGCGACGTCCAAGGGCCTGTTCGCGCTCGAGGAGGGCGACAGCGATGCGGCGGTTGAGGTTGAGGGCTTTAACTTCGCCCACGGCGTGATTGCCGGCGTGCTCGCGCGCCTGTTTATGGAGGGCCGCGTGGCGAGTCCGGACATGAAGGCGCTGCTGCACGAGCTTTCTCCTATCGATTCCTCTGAGCCCGAGCTCATGGATCCGCTCGCTGCCGATTCCACGCGTATCTTCGATACCGTGGTCGCTGCCTATCTGCTGGATTCCGATCGTTCCGAGTTTGATGAGGCGTATCTGGCCGATACCTATCTGCAGATGACGTTGCCTGCGGCGCGCGGTGCAGAGGGTGCCGGCGAGGACGCTCCGTCGCCTGCCGCCCGTACTGCGGCCCTGATGCTGGCGCTCGTGGCGCCGTTGCGCGACCGCATGACCCGCGAGAACGCCGTCAACGTGTTCGATGGCATCGAGATGCCGCTTGTGCCGGTGCTTGCCAAGATGGAGCGCGCGGGCATGCTCGTGGATCCCGATCGCCTGCACAGCCTGTCCGAGGGTCTGGCGACCCAGATTGCCGAGGTTGAGCGCAGCATTCGCGACCTGGCGGGTGACGAGACCTTTAACATTGGCAGTCCCATGCAGCTCTCGCATGTGCTGTTTGACGTTATGGGTCTTCCGACCAAGGGCCTCAAAAAGACTAAGCGCGGCTATTATTCGACCAACGCCAAGGTGTTGAGCGACCTTGCCCGCGACCACGAGATCGTGCGTCTGATCTTGGATTGGCGTGAGAAGTCCAAGATCAAGTCCACCTATCTGGACACGCTGGGCCCGCTGCGCCGTGGTGACGGTCGCGTGCACACCACGTACAACCAGACCATCACCGCAACGGGGCGTCTGTCCTCGAGCGACCCGAACCTGCAGAACATCCCGACGCGCTCGGAGCTGGGGCGTACCGTCAAGACGGCGTTCTCGGCGGGCGAGGGCAGTATATTTTTGGCCGTGGACTACTCACAGATCGAGCTGCGTCTACTGGCACATCTCTCGGGTGACGAGCACCTGGTGCGCGCCTTTAACGAGGGCGAGGACTTCCATGCCGAGACGGCGGCGCGCGTGTTTGGTGTGCCGCTGTCCGAGGTAACGCCCGATTTGCGCAGCCGCGCCAAGGCCGTGAACTTTGGCATCGTGTACGGCCAGCAGGCCTACGGTCTGTCGCAGTCGCTGCATATCTCGATGGCCGAGGCGCGCGACATGATCGACCGCTACTACGAGGCCTATCCGGGCGTGCGCAAGTTCCTCGACAACGTGGTGGCGCGTGCTAAGCAGACGGGCTACGCCGAGACCATGTACGGCCGCAGACGCCATATTCCCGAGCTCAAGGCCAAAAATCCGCAGCTTCGCGGCTTTGGCGAACGCACGGCCATGAACCACCCCATGCAGGGCACCGCAGCAGACATCATCAAGATCGCCATGGCCCGCGTAAGCCGCCGCCTGGAAGAAGAGGGCTTTGCTGCCCACATGATTCTGCAGGTACACGACGAACTGGACTTTGAGTGCCCCATCGACGAAGTCGAGCGCCTCACCGCCATGGTCCAAGACGCCATGGAGCACGTCGTAGACCTACGCGTACCGTTGATCGCCGA
Organism: Collinsella aerofaciens; assembly: GCF_963360655.1. NCBI lineage: Bacteria > Bacillati > Actinomycetota > Coriobacteriia > Coriobacteriales > Coriobacteriaceae > Collinsella > Collinsella aerofaciens. The sequence goes on along the minus strand of NZ_OY725712.1, from coordinate 281,312 downwards.
AGCCAGCACCGGCATAACCTGGGCCGACGCCAAATAAAGACCCTCCATCAACCCCAAAGTGACCAAGAGCAGAAGGGGGCTCCTTGCCAACAAGGAGCCCCCTTCATTCCAAAAAATCAGCCAAGTATCTAGGCGCCAAGACGCCATCCAGGCGGCAAGCAAGTCACCGCAGGACCTGGCCGGGCGAGCGGGTAAGTTTTTTCGTAGATTCCGCACGAGCCGGAAAGCACATAATGTGCTTTCCGAGCGAGCCCAGGACCTGACCGAACGAAAAACTTACCCGCTCGCCCGGTCAGGTCCGACGAGCAACGTTAACGAGCCGCCAAGATGGCGTCGATGAGCGTCAGTACGCCCCCGTCGTTGTTGCTCGGAATGCGCCACTTGGCGTGCGCGTTCATGTGCTCCTCGGCATTGTCCACGATAAAGCTATGCCCGACGCGTTCGAGCATGGGGATGTCGTTGTAGGTGTCGCCCACGGCGGCGGCATCGGCGATATCGATGCCCAGGTGCTCGCAAAGATGCGCGACGCCGGCGCCCTTGTCGACACCCAGGTTCATAAAGTCGATCCACTCGCGCCCGGCGTTGGTGACGTAGAGCTTGTCCGAGAACTCGGGGCTATAGGTCTCGCGGAAAGCGGGCTCGGCGTCGTAGCCGGGGAAGAAGACCGAAATCTTGTTGGACTCGAAATCAATGCCCTCAAAGTTGTCGACGTAGTTGATTGTGTTGTAGTAGACGCTGATCTCGTCGTGGTACTGATGGTCGCGGGCAAGCACGTAGAACTCGTCGAAGCAGCACAGGACGGGGACAGCGCGCGGATCCTCCGAGGCGCGGCTCAAGACCTGCTGATACAGCGCCACATCGATGTTGCTCTTATAGATATAGTTGCCGCGATAGATGACGCAGGCTCCGTTGTCGGGACAAAAGGCGAGGCGGTTCTTGATGCCCTCGAACATCTCCTCGAGCTTGGGGGCTGGACGTCCGCTAGCGGGGCAGAACACGATGCCAGCCTCGGCGAGCTTGTCCAGGCGCTCATCAAGACCCTGAGGTAGCACGCGCTCGTCGGTGAGAAGCGTCTTGTCCATATCAACGGCGAGAATCTTAATGTTTCCAATATTGGCGTCCGATTCGTAAGTTTGCATAAAAGCGAGCCTTTCGTTTCGAAATTGTTTCAGATGTTATAACCATCAACTCGTAGTCAGGCGTATTTTCGCAGGAACGCAGCGTATTTGCACTGCATTTCACAAACTAATGAAAAAACTTTTCAGAAATTTGAATTTGTCGCTTGTGCAGCGGGCACTTTATCGTAATATAGCGACCATCGAAAACGGAGACGGCAAAATAGCCGCTTACCGAGGAAAAGGTACCGTTTACGATATTTGAATTGCGCCCGGCGATAGGTGAAAGGAGAGGCAGATGCAGTTCGTACAGATCATCACTACTGCAGACAATGCCATCCGACGCCAGCGCGCAATTTCCCGACGACGATAACAATCGTCTCTGTCCGCATGGGGCGAATTGCCTCAACAGAGTCATTTTGAGGTCGTTGGGTTTTAGCACGACATTGCTGCATGTTTCTAGGGCATGTATGTGCTGATTTTTGCTATTTAACCTGATATTGCACGGTATATGACCTTGAAATGACTTGCAACTGACCGATGTTCTAACTAGCTACCAAGGGCGAAAGGAAACAGCCATGAGCAAGGAAAAAGTCGTTCTCGCATATTCCGGTGGTCTTGATACATCCGTATGTGTCAAGTGGCTCCAGGACGAGAAGAATCTCGATGTCGTTTGCGTTTGCGGCAACGTGGGCCAGGAAGAGACCGGACTGGACGCCAAGAAGCAGAAGGCGCTTGACCTTGGCGTTCTCGATTGCCAGGTACTCGACCTGCGCGACGAGTTCTCCGATGAGTTCCTGACTAAGGCCATCGCTGCAAACTCCATGTACGAGAACAAGTACCCGCTGCTCTCCGCCCTGTCTCGCCCGCTGCTCGCCAAGAAGCTTGTCGAGGTCGCTCACGAGTTTGGCGCGACCTACGTCGCCCACGGCTGCACCGGCAAGGGTAACGACCAGGTCCGCTTCGAGGCTGCCGTCAAGGCCCTCGACCCTGAGCTCAAGGTTATCGCCCCGGTTCGCGAGTGGGATCTGAAGTGCCGTCCCGACGAGGTCGCCTATGCACACGCTCACAACGTACCGGTTCCCGAGGGTGCCAACGACAACCCCTATTCCATCGACGACAACCTGTGGGGTCGTGCCATTGAGTGCGGCCACCTGGAGGATCCCTGGAACGAGCCGCTCGACGACGCTTGGGTTATGACCAAGAATCCCGAGGACACGCCCGACACCCCGACGTATACCGAGATTGAGTTTGAGGCCGGCAAGCCCGTCGCCGTCGACGGCAAGAAGATGAAGCTCTCCGAGATCGTCATCGCCCTCAACAAGATTTCGGGCGACAACGGCTTTGGCCGTCTCGACCTGGTTGAGGACCGTCTGGTGGGCCTCAAGAGCCGCGAGTGCTATGAGGTTCCCGGCGCCCTGACGCTCATCACCGCCCACAAGGCGCTCGAGGACATTTGCGTCGAGGGCGACTTGCTCAAGACCAAGATCAAGCTCGAGCAGGATTGGGCCACCGCCGTGTATAACGGCCAGTGGTACAGCCCGCTCAAGAACGCGCTCGACGCCTTTATGGCCGACACCCAGAAGTTCGTGACCGGCACCGTCCGCCTGAAGTTCTTTAAGGGCAACTGCCATGTCGTCGGCCGCAAGAGCCCCTTCAGCCTCTACGACTACGGTCTGGCTACCTACGACCGCGACACCACGTTTGACGAGAAGGCCAGCGCCGGCTTTATCGAGATCGATACGCTGTCGCTCAAGACGTGGGCAAAGGTCCAGGGTCCCAGCTCTGCCGCCGCCCAGGCCTAAGGCTTTTCCTTCCCTTGGTATCCGCGCGGCCCATCCGCGTGATACAAAACGGGCGCACGGGGTCCCTACCTTTCGTTATGCTTGCTGACACTTCTTAACATCGGTGGCCCCTACGTTCCGCCCGCATATATGACGCCGCGCTTGCGGCTGAGTCCGAGCCCCGCCGGGGTTGTCCGGCGGGGCTCCTTCTATCAATTTGGCGGCTCTGCGCCTATATATATGAGGAGTATCCATTATGTTCAATGCTATTGCGCATGCTTTATTTGCCCTCGCGCCCGAGCTCGATACTGTAAACGTCGAGGACGTCCCTATGAGCCTGAAGGCCTGGATCGATGGTTCGCAGGGCAACATCCGGAGGGAGACGTTGGGCGCCAAGTGCATGGTGCGTCACTTCTTTGCGAATTAGCTACATGGCCCCGCGCACGGTGGGGAATATGCAAAACTAGCGGTTGAAAAATCGCTTTAGCGATATGGCGTATTGCTTTGGGCGCTTGTTTTGGTATTTGGAGAAAGGAGACGGTTCCATGGCTCTTTGGGGCGGTCGTTTTGAGGCGGGCGTGGCCGAGGTCACGCAGGAGTTTGGTGCGTCGTTGCCGGTCGACAAGCATCTCTATAAGCAAGATATTGCCGGCTCTAAGGCACATGCCAAGATGCTGGCCGCCCAGGGCATCATCAGTGCCGAGGACGAGCAGGCGATTGCCGAGGGCCTGACCGGAATCGAACAGGATATCGATGCCGGCAACTTCACCTTCGATATCAACGACGAGGACATTCATATGTCCATCGAGAGCGAGCTGACGCGTCGTATCGGCGAGGCTGGCAAGCGCTTGCATACTGGGCGTTCGCGCAACGACCAGGTGGCGACCGATACGCGCCTGGGCGTCAAGGCGCTGGCCAAGGAGCTCATGGAGGCCAATCTAGAGCTGCGCCATGTGCTGGTGGATGCGGCCAAGAAGTACGACAAGGTGATTCTGCCGGGCTACACGCATATGCAGCACGCTCAGCCCGTGCTGCTGTCGCATCATCTGCTGGCGTATTCCTGGATGTTCGCGCGCGACTTTACGCGTTTGAAGGCCGCCTTTGATGCCGCCGACAACTGCCCGCTGGGTGCTGCCGCGCTTGCCGGTACGAGCTATCCGCTCGATCGCCAGATGACGGCTGCCGAACTTGGCTTTTCGGGCGTGATTCCCAACTCGCTCGATGCGGTTTCCGATCGCGATTTTCTGCTCGACCTGCATTACGCCGGCTCCGTCATGGCGATGCACCTGTCGCGTCTTTCCGAGGAGATCGTACTGTGGTCGAGCTCCGAATTTGGCTTTATCACGCTTTCCGACTCGTACTCCACTGGCTCGTCCATCATGCCGCAGAAGAAGAATCCCGACTTTGCCGAGCTTATTCGCGGCAAGAGCGGCCGTGTCTATGGCAACCTGGTGCAGCTGCTCGTAACCATGAAGGGCCTGCCGCTTGCTTATAACAAAGACTTGCAGGAGGACAAGGAGGGCGCGCTCGATACCGCTCACACGCTCATGCAGTGCCTGTCCGTTATGGCCGGAATGATTTCGACTTGGACCGTCAACGAGGATGCCATGGCGCGCGAGTGTGGCGTGGGACACCTTGCCGCCACCGATGTTGCCGATTACCTGGCTAAGCGTGGCCTGCCGTTCCGCGAGGCACACGCTGTGGTGGGGCATCTGGTCCTGATGTGCGAGAAGCGCGGCTGCAATCTTGAGGACCTGCCGTTTGAGGTGTTCCAGGAGGCAAGCCCGCTCTTTGAGCGCGACATTACCGAGGCGCTCGACATCCCGTCGATTGTCGCCGCGCGCGCGACCGAGGGAGGCACCGCTCCTGCCGCCGTTTCCGTGCAGCTGCAGCGTGCCGAGGCACAGCTCGTGGCCGACGAGGGCGTGTTTGGATCGCTGACCAAGGTCGTCGAGATGGGTCACGGGGTTAATTAGCTTATTGGATGCGTCTGTCTGGTGTGTTCATCATATCTTGCCTTTACGGGTGCCCGCTACGGTGGGCGCCCGTATTTTGTTGCTATGGGGGAGGGGTTGTCGAGAACTTCTGTAGGACCTTTGGGCAGGTTGTGAAGGGGGTACGTTCGCGGGTGGCAACCGACCGTCTGCTCTGTTCGGTGCGGTTGATAGGCGGTCGGATGGTACTCTAATCGGGCTTCGAAACAGAAGTGACACATATGGAGCGCTTTAATAAATTGCAGCGTTTCAATAAACAGCTTTTTGTTTAACTGCAGCTAAAACTCTGTTACGATGCAGTCCAGGCGGGTGCCGGAATGGGACTTGGGCACGCGCGAACCTACTTGAAAGGCTACTTTTATGGCTATCGAGAAGACCTTCATCATGATTAAGCCCGACGCCGTGCGCGACCGCAAAATCGGCGAGATCGTTGCTCGCATTGAGCGCAGCGGCCTTGTCATCGAGCGCATGGAGATGACCACGCTCGAGCGCGCTACCGTCGAAGAGCACTACGCCCATCTGGCCGACAAGCCCTTCTTTGGCGGTCTCTGCGACTTTATGACGAGCGGTCCGGTCGTCAAGATGGTCGTTTCCGGTCTCTCCGCTGTCTCCAAGATGCGCACCCTTATGGGCGCTACCAACCCGCTTGATGCTGCCCCCGGCACCATTCGCGGCGACTTCGCTGTCGATGTCAACGCCAACGTGATCCACGGCTCCGACTGCCTGGAGAACGCTGAGATCGAGATCAAGCGTTTCTTTGGCTAAACCAGCTTTGACTCCTTAAAGCTGTTAGCGTGTGGCTTGGGCGCCGCGGGATTCCATCCGCGGCGCCCTTTTATTCCAAAATCTATGAAGGGGCCCGCTCGGACATGAGTTCCGAGCGGGCCCCTGCTGTTAGCTTGTGGCACTGAGTAGTTTAGGCTTCGTCGACGACCTTGAGGCCGCGCGTGTGGTCGATCTCGTTGAGGAGGTTAACGCGACGCTCGTGACGACCGCCCTCAAACTCGGCGTCGAGCCACTCGTCGACAATCATCTTGGCGAGCTCGGAGCCCACGACGCGGGCGCCAAAGGCGAGCACGTTGGTGTTGTTGTGCATGCGGGAGAGCTTGGCGCTGAAGGGCTCGGAGCATACGACGGCGCGAACACCTTCGACCTTGTTGGCGGCCAGGCTGATGCCGACGCCGGTACCGCAGATCAGGATACCCAGGTCGACGTCACCGTTGGCCACGGCCTTACCCACCTTGTAGCCGGCGATGGGGTAATCGAAGCTCTCGGAGGTGTCGGTGCCAAAGTTCACGACCTCGCAGCCGCGCTCCTTCAGGTGCTCGGAGATGATGTTCTTGAGCTCGACGGCGGCGTGGTCGTTACCGATACCAATCTTCATGAGTGGTTCCTCTCTGGTCCGTGCGGCGGAATTGCTAAAGGTTTTACCGCGTTCGACTGCATGATAGCGCGACTTTTGTGTAAACGCTCGGGCGTTTTTTGGTCAAACGCTTTAGCATGCAACAAGACTAGCTTTTCATGTATTAACGCTGTCAGTTTGCGCTTGAACGCCGTCCGCCGGAACTTGGGTTGCGGTTTTTGATGCATTGTTATCAAATAAAAGAGCTAACTATTATCGAGAGCCCAGCCCGTTATACAAGTAGGAGATACCTATGCCTGCCGATTCCCTTCGTGATACCGCGTTTTGCGACGTTTTGAACCGCGAGCTTGTCTGCGCGCTCGGCTGCACCGAGCCCATTGCCGTTGCCTATGCAGCGGCGCTGGCGAGCCAGACACTCGGATGTGAACCCGATCATATGGACGTTGCCTGCTCGGGCAATATCATCAAGAACGTTAAGAGCGTGACCGTGCCCAACTCGGGCGGCATGCACGGTATTGAGGCGGCGGCCGTGCTGGGTGCCGTGGGCGGTGACGCCAAGAGCGCGCTTGAGGTGCTCGAGAGCGTTGACGATAAAGACCGTGCTCGCGTCGCCGAGCTTCTCACCGATGCCGGTTACTGCGATGTGTCGCTTGTCGAGGGTGTGCCCAACCTCTACATCAAGGTGACTGCCACGGCCGGGGGCCATACCGCGGTCGTCGAGATTACCGACCACCACACCAATGTCACGTGCCATACGCTCGACGGTATTCCGGTATGCGGCAAGTCGGCGGGGGAGTGTGCCGCCTGCGCCGAGCGCGTCGTGGCCGAGCGTGCGGCAGATAGCGCCGATACCCCTATGAGCATTGAGTCCATCATCGACTTTATCGAGGACGGTGACATTGAGGACGCCCGCGCTGCCGTTGAGCGTCAGATTGAGCTGAATGGCGCGATCAGTGCCGAGGGCCTCGCGCACGCTTGGGGCGCCGAGGTGGGCCGTACGCTGCTGGGCGCACGTGCCGATGACGTCGCCTGCCGTGCCCGTGCCCGTGCAGCCGCCGGGTCCGATGCCCGCATGAACGGCTGCGCGCTGCCGGTCGCCATTGTGTGCGGCTCGGGCAATCAGGGCATTACTTGCGCGCTGCCTGTTATGGAGTATGCCGAGTACCTGCGCTGCGACCATGAACGCCTGGTTCGTGCCGTGATGCTGTCCGATCTGATCGCCGTGCATATCAAGAGCTATATTGGTGCGCTCTCGGCGTTTTGCGGTGCTATTTGCGCCGCGTGCGGTGCCGGAGCCGCGATTACCTGGCTGTGCGGCGGCACGCGCGAGCAGATTGGCGCGACGGTCTCCAACACGCTCGGCAACGTGGGCGGCATTGTATGCGATGGCGCCAAGGCGAGTTGCGCGGCTAAGATTTCGGCAGCCGTTGACGCTGCGATTCTGGGTCACGATATGGCCATGCAGGGCCGCGGCTTCCGTGCCGGTGAGGGCCTCATTCAGGATACCGTCGAGCAGACGATCGCCAGCATGGGCTACGTGGGCCGTGTGGGCATGAAAGATACCGACGTCGAGATCCTAAACATCATGATCGGCAAGACTCGAGTCTGTTAGTTACGCGGTTTTACTAAACCGCGTAACCAGTCGACGCTGCAAGCCCGCCAGAGCGGCAATCTGCCTTTCAACTTCGGCGGCATGACCAGAAGGTCAATGCCGCCTCGTTTCAAGGCACATTGCTCGCTCTGGCGGGCTTTCGCTGTCGTTGCCAAAACATCGGCGCCATCTTTGTAATGTGAAAAGGGACTGAACCTTTGTCACATTCGGTCTGCGACGCTATTTTGTTTGGAGTGAGCGAGGGGGCCCTAGGACAGTACGTCGGCTATTTGGTGTTCGTAGAAGGCTTCTACTACGGCGTTAAAGTCGCGGGCGAAGTCTTCCATGGTTCCGCGCCAGGTGGCTCGGCTGGGCTTGCCCTGGCCTACATAGGCAGTCTGAATGCCGCAGGCGGGGCTGGGGAAGTCGCGTTTGGGATCGTTGCCCACCATAAGGACCTCGTGCGGCTCGAGCCCCATCACCTGAAGCTGCTCTAGATAGTAGGTGGCATCGGGCTTGCAGCGGGTGGTGTTTCCCATGTGCGTGACGAGCTCAAAGGGGGCTTCGGCCAGGTCGCCCCAACCCATGCGGCACTCTATGGCCCCCTGCGGAAAGCTGGGGTTGGTGAAGAGCGCGCAACGCAGTCCTGCGTCCTGTACGGCCTGGAGCGCGGCGTGCGCGCCCGGCATGGCGTGGGCGTTAATGACATCGTCGTTCTTGTGCGGAAGAACTTCGCGGTCATAGTAGGTAAACGCCTCGTAGATGAGGGGATCGGAGAGGCAGATGCCGCACCGGCGCTCAACCTCTTCTTGGTAAAACTCAAGATTAGTGCGATTATCCGTGCCGCTTCGGCGGTTAGCGTTGAGGTCGACCAAGATGGTGCCGAGGCGTGCCATAGTGCCGCCGCGGCTGCGTCGCCCGATGTCCGCGAGCATCGACGAGACATCCTTAAAATACCGAAGGATGAATGCGTTGAGGTTGATGCTAAGAAGCGTCTCGTCCATATCGAAAACGACTGCTTTGAGCACGCGGGCACCTTTCTCGATAAATCGTTCTAGAATCGTTGGCTCCGGATACTTTACCTCAAAGGCGTATGGGCAAACTGCTTATCGTCAAGTTGTGGAGACAGCTGTCCATAAGATTACGAAAAAGTCTCCACACGAGTAAAAAAACGCAGTTCACGCTTGAAATCGAACCCATTTCCCCGTAACCTATACGAACGTGATTGCATAAGCGTCACATTAGTATCTGTCGGCTCCCGAGTGTTCCTAAACGTTGTGTGCTTGTCGCACCCTTCTGTAGGTCCTAGCAATCGGGGCCCCGTAGTTCGAAAGGGGTCCACCTTTGAGTGAGATTCAGAACTCGTCCATTTTCTCTCTTGACGATGTCAACGAGGAGGAGATGAACAACCTCATCGACGGTACGATTACCGACTTTGATGAGGGCGATCTCGTTAACGGCACTGTCGTTAAGATCGAGCATGACGAGGTGCTCGTTGACATCGGATTCAAGTCCGAGGGCGTTATCCCGGTCCGCGAGCTGTCCATCCGCAAGGACGCTAACCCTGCAGACATCGTTGCACTCGGTGATCCCATCGAGGCTCTGGTTCTCCAGAAGGAGGACAAGGACGGTCGTCTGGTCCTGTCCAAGAAGCGTGCCGAGTACGAGCGTGCTTGGAACCGCATCGAGGAGAAGTTCAACTCCGGCGAGAACGTCGAGGGCGAGGTTATCGAGGTTGTCAAGGGCGGCCTGATCCTCGACATCGGCCTGCGTGGCTTCCTGCCCGCTTCCCTCGTCGACCTCCGTCGCGTCAAGGACCTCACCTCCTACATGGGCACCCGCATCGAGGCCCGCGTCATCGAGATGGACCGCAACCGCAACAACGTCGTCCTCTCCCGTCGCGTCGTGCTCGAGGAGTCCCGTAAGGCCGAGCGCTCCGAGATCCTGTCCAAGCTCAAGTCTGGCATGCGTCTCCAGGGCACCGTTTCCTCCATCGTCGACTTCGGCGCCTTCGTCGACCTCGGCGGTATCGACGGCCTCATTCACATTTCCGAGCTCTCCTGGAACCACGTCAACCATCCTTCCGAGGTTGTCAAGGTCGGCCAGGAGGTCGAGGTCGAGGTTCTCGACGTCGATCTCAACCGCGAGCGCATCTCCCTGGGTCTCAAGCAGACCACCGAGGATCCGTGGCGCGCACTGGTCAAGAAGTACCCCGTCGGCGCTATCGTCGAGGGTACTGTGACCAAGCTTGTCCCGTTCGGCGCTTTCGTCGACCTGGGCGAGGGCATCGAGGGCCTGGTGCACATCTCCGAGATGGCCAACAAGCACGTCGACCAGCCTTCTCAGGTCACCCACGTGGGCGACAAGGTTCAGGTCAAGGTCATGGAGATCGACCTCGACCGTCGTCGTATCTCCCTGTCCATGAAGTCTGCTGCTGAGACTCTGGGCGTCGAGATCGAGGTTACCCCGCTGCCTTCCGAGAAGAAGGACGAGGAGACCGACGCCGAGTAAATCGGTTTGACGATCACTTGTTTTAAGGGATCCGTCCGCAATGGACGGGTCCCTTTTGCATTTCCTGTCGAGATGCGCGATGCTGCCCGGGCTGTCCACTGGCTATTAGGTTGTCGGTGCATGAAAAATGCCGACATCCCGCCTCGGGGAGGAGGCGGGAACGCACCGAGTAGACGGAGGGGTGCGGAGCGCGGTCGCGTCTCGACTGACGACGTTGCCCATCGACGATACTATTGTACTGCATAGCGTGGTTCTTGGTTTATCGTGTCGAACGCTTGTGTTGTGCCATTGCCTGTGACAACGGTGTGCTACACTCTTGCACTGCTGAGTGGGCCAGACGGTCGCGCGATGTGCTGCTTGCGGCACGCGTGAGGAAAGTCCGGGCTCCAGAGGGCGGGATGCCGGCTAACGGCCGGGCGGAGTGATCCGACGGAAAGCGCCGCAGAAAAGAAGACTCCCACCTGCGCCGCAAGGCGTAAAGGGAAAAGCTGAAACGGTGGTGTAAGAGACCACCAGCGTCGTGGCAACACGGCGGCTTGGCAAGCCCCATCCGGAGCAAGCGCGAATAGGAACGCTATGGGCCGGCCCGGTCCGCGTTCGGGTAGCGTGCGTGGAGCTGCACGGTAACGTGCAGACAAGATAAATGACCGTTCACGACAGAACCCGGCTTATAGGCCCACTGAGCACTTTGTTGACGCTGCGAACCCGTCAGCGCGGCAATCTGCCTTTCAAGCCTTCGGGCATGACCATAAGGTCAATGCCCTTGTCTTTCAAGGCACCTTGCTCGCGCTGACGGGTTCTCGCTGTTGGTGACGGTATCATTGGCGTTTCCGTTCTTGTTGGCGAGGTCAACGGTGCTGTCTTTGCCGTATTATTGAGGCTGTTTGTTGCTGCGCTTTATTTTGTTGAGGGGCTTTGTTGGACAGCTATTTTACTCTGCAATCGAATATTGAGGCTTCGGGCGAGTTTGTGGACCGCAAGAGCCGGTTTATTGCCCAGCTGGTCCATATTGAGTCCGAGGATGAGGCGAATGCCTTTATCGAGATGGTCCGCAAGCGTCATTACGACGCTCGACACAATGTTCCCGCGTGGATTTTGGTAGATGGACGCGAGCGCCAGAGCGATGATGGTGAGCCGAGCCGTACGAGTGGTATGCCGACGCTCGAGGTGCTGCGCGGTGCGGGGCTCAAAAATGTTTGCTGCGTGGTGACGCGCTATTTCGGCGGTACGCTGTTGGGGCCCGGTGGTTTGGTGCGCGCCTATACCGCGGCGACGCAGGCGGCGGTGACCGCGGCTCAGGAGGCAGGGCAGATCGTCGAGATGACGAGCGTCGTGCCTGTTGACGTGCATGTGGCCTATCCGCAGTATGAGCAGGTGCTTCGTTTGGCGCAGGATTCGGGTGCAAAGGTTTCGGATACCGATTACGCGGATGCCGTGACACTTCACTTGGTGTTTAAGGTGAGGGAGCAGGAGTCATTTTGCGCCAAGATGCGCGAGTTTATGGCGGGGCGCGAGGAGATCGAGGTCGGCGCTCCCGAATTTGCCGAGTTCTAACGGCGACGGCCGGCGTGCTTTTGGATGGACCCCAAGCGCGCCGGCCGTCGTTTTATGTTGCTGCCGTTTACTCGGCGAGTTGCTTTAGCACATCACAGGCGATTTCGACGGCATCGTCGATGCAGCCGGGGCAGCTGCGGAGCGGACCCTTGTCCGATCCGATGCCCTTGAGCGTGCCACAGACGGTTGTCGTGTTCTTCTCGCCAAAACGCTTGGCGATTTCGCGCGACAGCTTGTAGGTCTGGCCCTTAGTCTTGGGGTTTTCCATGCCGTCGCTCATTACAAAGCCCATGATGGCCACGGCGCCCGAGATGGCGCCGCAGGTTTCGGTCATGCCGCCCATGCCGGCGCCAAAGCCCTCGGTGAGGGTAAAGGCGACCTGGGGGTCGAGTCCGACGGCAGGCGCGAGCGTGCAGGCGACGGCCTGCGCGCAGTTAAAGCCACGGGCGTGGTATTCGGCAGCTTGAGCCTGACAGGCGGTGATGTCGAGCTGGGCCGTATCGATTTGCTTCATCGTTGTCTCCTTGGTCACGGTGTACCCGCCTATGGTACCCGTGACGGGGCATGTAATCATCGAGAGCTTCATGTATGCCTCATTTTTATCTATCGAGCAAATGCCTAAGGCTTGAGATAAATACCCCTGATCAATTAGTCCAATAACCTATCTTGGTGATGGGTTGAGAGGGGTGCGGGGTAGCGGTATCGTGAACCGAATAAAACGTAACCCAGGCAAGGGAGCTAGATATGAGCGAGCAGACCATCGGTACTACATGTGTTCAGGGCGGCTATCACCCGGGAGATGCCGAGCCGCGCCAGGTGCCCATCTACCAGTCCACCACGTGGAAGTACGACACGTCGGAGCACATGGGCAAGCTGTTTGACCTGGAGGAGTCGGGCTACTTCTACAGCCGCCTGCAGAACCCCACGTGCGATCTGGTTGCCGCCAAGATCTGCGAGATGGAGGGCGGCACCGCAGCGATGCTCACGAGCTCGGGCATGGCCGCGAACTTCCTTGCGATCTTTAACGTTGCCGGTGCCGGCGATCACGTGGTCGCGAGCTCTGCCATCTACGGCGGTACCTACAACCTGCTTGCCCATACCATGGGCCGTATGGGCTTGACCTGCACGTTCGTTGCCCCCGACTGCACCGATGAGGAGTTGGAGGCGGCCTTCCAGCCCAACACCAAGCTCGTCTTTGGCGAGACGATCGCCAACCCCGCCCTTGCCGTGCTCGATATTGAGCGCTTTGCCAAGGCCGCGCATGACCACGGCGTGCCGCTGATGGTCGATAACACCTTCCCGACGCCCGTGATGTGCCGTCCCTTTGAGTGGGGCGCCGACATCGTTACACACTCCACCACCAAGTACATGGATGGACATGCTGCCTACCTGGGCGGCGTGATCGTCGACCACGGCCAGTTTGACTGGATGGCCCATGCGGACAAGTTTCCGGGTCTCACCACGCCCGATGAGAGCTACCACGGCGTGACCTATGCCGAGAAGTTCGGTCGCGAGGGCGCCTTCATCACCAAGGCAACCGCTCAGCTCATGCGCGACCTCGGCCCCATGCAGAACCCTCAGGCGGCCTTCTTCTTGAACAGCTCGCTCGAGAGCCTGCATGTGCGCATGCCGCGTCATTGCGAGAACGGCCTGGCCGTTGCCAAGTTCCTGCAGAGCCATCCCAAGGTGCGCTTCGTGAGCTATCCGGGCCTGGAGGGCGACAAGTACTATGACCTGGCTCAGAAGTACATGCCCAACGGTACCTGCGGCGTCGTGAGCTTTGGCTTTAACGGTGGCCGCGCGGCGGCCGAGACCTTTATGAAGAGCCTCAAGCTCGCCCAGATCGCCACGCACGTGGCCGACGCCCGCACTTGCTGCTTGCATCCTGCTAACGCCACGCATCGCCAGATGAACGATGAGGAACTCATCGCCTGCGGCATTTCCGCCGACATGGTACGCCTGTCGTGCGGCCTCGAGGACACGGCCGATCTGATTGCCGACCTTGAGCAGGCGCTCGAGCAGTGCTAGGCTAGCGTTCGCACAAGGCGCCGATGCTGGCAGAAAGCTTCGGCGACCTTTCGTTCCGATTCCGTAGGCGGGACCCCAATCGCGGCTGTTCGCAGGCGATTGGGGCCCCGTTTTTGCGTTGTGCCACTCGAAAGGATGGATATGGAGAAAACCGCAGAGCAGCTGCGCCGTGAGCACATTGCCCTAGAGGGCGATACCCATGGCAAGAACAAGTGGGCGATTCTGTTTACCGTACTCATCATGACGTTTATGGTGTGTCTGGATTCGACCGTCGTGACCGTGGCGCTGCCCGTGATGCAAAAGGAGCTGGGCGTGGGCCTCGATCGCATCCAGCTGGTAAGCTCGGTGTATCTGCTTGCGACTTGCGTGGCCATGTTGCCGTTTGGCCGTCTGGGCGACGTGCGCGGCAAGGTGAATGTGTTCCAGCTGGGCGTCATCGTCTTTTCGGTCGGTTCGCTGCTGTGCGGCCTTTCGGCCTCGCTCGAGGTTCTTATCCTGGCACGCATTGCTCAGGGCGTCGGTTGCGCGGCGGCCATGGCTAACAACATGGGTATCATCACCGAGTCGTTCCCGGCGCGCGAACGAGGCCGTGCCATGGGTATTCTTGCGACCTTCGTGGCCCTCGGCATGATGTGTGGCCCCGTGCTGGGCGGCATGCTGGTGGCAAGCTTTCCCTGGGAGAGTATCTTTCTCATTAACCTGCCCATTGGCGTCATCTCGTTTATCGTGGGGCTCTATACGCTGCCGCATGTTAAGCCGGAGGCCGGCGAGCGTCCCATGTCCATGATCGAGGCCGCTCGTCGCTGCTTTGCAAATTCGGCCTTTACCATCAACCTTGCCTGCATGCTCATCGTGTTCGTTGGCATTGGCGCATCCGAGTTTATTCTGCCGTTCTATTTTCAGGACGCCCATGGCTTTAGCTCCGATATTTCCGGACTGCTCTTTTTGGCACTGCCGATGGTGAATGCCTTTATCGGCCCGCTTTCGGGAACGGTTTCGGACCGTGTTGGCTGCGAGGGCCCCACGGCGGTCGGCCTGGGCGTGTACGTGTGCGGTCTCTTTGCGGTAAGCACGCTCGACGAGCACTCTTCTATCCCTGTGATCGTGTGCTGTGCCGCGTTTATGTCGTGCGGCACGTCGATTTTCCAGAGCCCCAACAACTCGCTGTATATGGGTTCGGCCCCGCGCGAGGCGCTCGGTTTTGCAGGCAGCTTGGGCAGTTTGGCGCGCTATGCGGGTATGGCAGTGGGCATTACGGCTGCATCACATATCCTATATGGGCAGATGAGCGTGGCGATGGGCGAGGCTGTGACCAGTATTGTTGCAGGCCGTCCGGATGTGTTCCTGTTTGGCTTTCGCTCGGTGTTCTACGCGCTCATGGCTGTGGCCGCTGTGGGCTTTGCGCTCGCCATGGTGCGTTTGGTGAGGATGCGCGCCCGCCATTAGCTTGTGGTGGCAGGCTTGCCACGAATCGGGCTTATCTACTGGTCTTGCAGCTTTATGGTGCGATGTGGCTTGTGGGGCGGGCGGGGGTCGGTCCGTGGTAGACTATCGAACAACGTTTATTAATCGCGCGGTATCGTTGCCGCGAGAAGGGGTTGCGCCATGCAGGAGCTTGAGGATCGTATTCGCCATGACGGCATCGTAAAGGCCGGTAACGTCCTTAAGGTTGATGCCTTCCTCAACCACCAGTGCGACGTTGAGCTGTTCGACCACATGGGTGCCGAGTGGGCCCGTCTGTTCGAGGGTGTCGAGATCAACAAGATCCTGACGATCGAGGCTTCGGGCATTGGTATGGCCTGCATTGCAGCTCAGCATTTTGGCGGCGTGCCGGTGGTCTTTGCCAAGAAGGCCCAGTCCATCAACCTTGACGGCGAGCAGTATGCCACGACCATCTATTCCTTTACCAAGCAGAAGGAGTACCCGGTTATCGTGGGTAAGCGTTTCCTGTCCGAGGGCGATAAGGTCCTGATTATCGACGACTTTTTGGCCAACGGCTGCGCGCTCGAGGGTCTTATCAAGATCTGCGAGGCTGCGGGCGCCGAGGTTGCCGGCATTGGCATCGCCGTTGAGAAGGGCTTCCAGGGCGGTGGCGATAAGCTGCGCGAGCGCGGCTTCCGCGTTGAGAGCCTTGCCCGTATCGCCGAAATGGACTGCGAGAACGGCGAGATCACGTTCGCCTAGGTGCGCAACACAAGCGATTGGTATGCGATGTGACAAAGGGACTGTCCCTTTGTCACATTTTTTGTATGAGGGGAGGTGTTGATATGGATGAGAACAAGATGGGATGGCGCGAGTATGCGCGCTATGCCGAGATGTCGGTCGAGGAGTTAGCATGCGATTGCGAGGTGCAGGTGTTTCGCGCGACGAGTCCGGGCGGACAGGGCGTGAACACGACGGACTCGGCGGTGCGCATGAAACATATCCCTTCGGGGATTACCGTGACGGCGCGCGAGAGCCGCAGTCAGTTTCAGAATCGTAGCTGCTGTCTGCGTAAGCTGAGGGCAGAGCTTGAGCGTCGTGGCCGTCCGCCGCGCCGACGCGTAAAGACCAAAGTGCCACAGCGATCGCGCCAGCGCAGGCTCAACGATAAGCACTTCAACGCGATTAAAAAGGCCAACCGTCGTAAGCCGGGCGGGGAGGAATGATCTTCTCAATAAGTTGCGGTGAAATAGGGACTGTTTTGCGGCTTTAGCTGCATAAACAGTCCCTATTTCACCGCAACTTAGGTGGAGCTAGCGGGTTGGGCGCCAGACCTCGAGGGCGGCGGGAAGGATGTCCACCTCGATGCGCGAGGCGACAACGGGCTCGCCGTCGGCCTGGATGGGGTAGTCGGGCTCCTCGAACGTGAGCTCGGCATGACGGCAGCGGCGCATGCGAACCGGTGGCAGCTTGGTATGGTGGCCGTCCTTGGCCGAAAGGAACATGGGCAGGGCGACCGCACGGGGGACGGGGCCGCAGGCGTAGCAGACGTCGAGTATGCCGTCGCACGGGTCGGCGTCGGGGCAGATGCGATAGCCCGAACCATAGGTGGGGCCCAGCTGAATCGCCATGATAATCGCCCGCACGCGCTCGGCGGGCGCGCCGTCAAAGCTGACCGTCATGGGGTAGTTGCGATAGCGCAGGCCAAACTGCTCAAGTCCCGAGAGAGTGTAGAGCGGCGCGCCTGTCAAGCCGGTCTTTTTGCGCAGCTCGGTGGTGCCCAGGCCGATGGCGGCATCGATGCCGACCGAAAGCGTCTGGTCGTAGTACTCAACGGTAGCCTCGCCGCTACCGCTTGCGGGGTTCCATGAGCGAATGCGTCCGATATCCTGACGCTGCAGCTCGCAGGTGAGCAGCGCGCCAAAATCTTTGCCGGAGAAATCGTCGATACCGAGCGTTTGGGCAAAATCGTTGCCGGAGCCTACGGGTAGGACGGCAAGGGCGGGACGGACCGCCTCATCCTGCGTCATGAGTCCATTGACGACCTCGTGGATCACGCCGTCGCCGCCGAGTGCGATAACCGTGCGGTAGCCCTGGGCCCGTGCGGCAAGTTCCTTGGCATGTCCCTTGCGCTCGGTCAGCACCAGGTCAAACTGGGATGAGCGCGCGGTCATGTCCAAAAAGCGCTGCAGACGCTCGGCAACCTCGCGCGCCGCACCCGACTGGGCGGCGGGGTTGGCGATGATGAGCGTGCGACCAAAATCAGTTGCGTGCATGGGGCGACTCCCGGCGTGTGACGTAACGGTGCGGTCGCGCTCAGGTCGAATTGCCCCCGATTGTGGCTGCACGGCGAATACTAACGTCTACTCTATCAGGTCGTTGTGGCGCTCGATAGCCTCCGCTACCGTACCGCCCTCATCCACAATAAGCGAACGGCGCTTGGGTGAGATGATACGCTGGGCGGGGTACACGCCGCGGTGTCCGCCGGTTAGGTAGCTGATAAAGGCTACGATGACAAAGAAACCGGCAGCCGTGCCGTGGAACAGGTCGATGGCCATCATACAGGTGGTGATGGGTACGTTAAGGCCGGCGCAGAACACGCCGAGCATGCCCAGCGCCGCCAGAAAGCTGGGGTCGATTCCGACGAGGCAACCGATCCAACCGCCGAGCGCCGCACCGATGCCAAACAGGGGTGTGACCTCGCCTCCTTGGAAGCCGGCGCCCAGGGTGAGCGCCGTCACCACGAGCTTGATGGCTGCGTCGGCAAGGGTCGTGTTACCGGCGAACCCGGCGCCCGAGAGCCAGGTGGCAAGGCCGGCATACTTCCAGGCGTCGAGCATCGCGTAGGCCGCGAGCACCACGAGCGCGCCCACGAGTGCGCGAGCAATGTAGTTGGTGATAAAGCGGCCGTACAGGCTCTTGACGGTACGAACCGACCAGGCAAAGAGACGTGCGGTGAGACCAAAGATGATGGCGCTGATGACTACGATGACAACCGTCCGTGGTGTCATGTTGGGAACGCTGGCGATAACATTCGCCTCGTACTCGGTTCCCAAGGCAAGCGACGTAAAGTAGCCGGTAAACGAGGCGACCAGGCAGTAGATGCCCGCGGTGTAGTCGATCTTGCCGATAAAGCACATCTCCATGCCAAAGAAGGCTCCGGCGAGGGGTGAACCGAATACGGCGCCAAAGGCCGACGAGATGCCGGCGAGCATGAGGTCGTGGTGGTCATGCTTTTTGAGGTGGGCGAGGCTCGAGATGTTGCTGGCGATGGTGCCGCCAATCTGCACCGCGGCGCCCTCGCGGCCGGCCGATCCGCCTGTTAGGTGCGTGAGTGTGGAGCAGACGAAGGTGAGGACGGCCATGCGCATATGGATAAGGCGTGTGCCCAGGGCGGAGTCGATGACCAGGTTGTTACCTCGTTTGGCGGCAAGGCCGTGGTTTTTGTACACCCATGCGGTGGCAACGCCCACAACGGGAAGCAACGCGTAAATCCACACGTGGTGCTCGCGATAATCGGTCGCGATATTCAGCGAGGCCAAAAATGCCCAAGCGGCAACACCCATGGCGAGCGAGACGATGACGACGAGCGCGAGCAGTTTGGCGCTTGCAAACAGGTTGCGGGCGTTGCGGCGTGTGTCGGCGGCCAAGAGCTGCTCGGAGCGGGTGAGTTGACGCCTGCCGGCCATGATGACGTCGCTAAGGGAGAAAAAGCCGCCATCGTCGAGCGGCTGGGAATGATCCTGCGCTTCGTTTGCGCTTTCGGGTTTGTTGTTATGAGCCATATATTCCTCTTTTAGGTTGCAACGCAAGCATTATAAAACGTGGCAAGCGCGACGAGCCGGTGGGTTGCTTTCCATTCTGTTTCGCGGCTTGCGGCCGACAGGTGTATTTGCGGGTACAGGCCAAATCGCGGTCGCGCGTCGGGGGATTATACTGAGACAAGCATAAAGAATCGGCGTCCCTGTTGTGCGCCGTGGCATTAAAGAGGTGCATATGGCAGAGAAACTCATTCCGCTGGAGGACGCGCAGTCGATCGTTCTGTCGCACGTTGCTCCGACCGATCTCGTCGAGATTCCCGTGTGGCAGGCCGCCGGTCTTCCCTTGGCCGAGGACGCGGTGGCCGATATCGACATCTCGCCGTTTGCCAACAGCGCTATGGACGGATATGCCGTGCGCTCGGCGGACTTGGCGCAGGCGTCTGGTGAGACGCCGGTGACGCTCGACGTTATCGGACACGAGGCAGCGGGCCATGTCTTTGAGGGCGTGGTCGGCACGGGCGAGACCGTCCGCATCATGACGGGCGCGCCGGTGCCCGAGGGTGCTGACGCCGTAGTGAAATACGAGATCGTCGACGTGCTTGACGGCGATGGCAACGAGGGCTCGCACGTTCGCTTCTCGGCGCCGGCCAAGGTAGGGGAGAACGTTCGCTCTGCCGCCGAAGAGGCCCATGCCGGCGATGCTGTGATGCGCGCCGGCGAGGTCGTGGCTCCGGCGGGCGCGGGTCTGCTGGCAAGCGCCGGATACGCGAGCGTGAAGGTGCACGCTGCCCCGCGTGTGGGCATCATCTCGCTGGGCACGGAACTGGTCGCACCGAGCACCGTACCGGCGCGCGGTCAGATTCGCGATTCCAACTCCTCGGCGCTGATGGCCGAGGCGCTCGATGCCGGGGCAGATCCGGTGTTCTTTGGCATCGCGCCCGACGATGAGCAGGCGATTGCCGAGCTGGTGCATCGCGCTGTGCGGGAGTGCGATTTTGTCATTACGAGCGGCGGTGCCTCGGCGGGCGACTACGACTATGTGACGGCGCTCGTCCGGCGCGAGGGCGAGGTGCTCTTCGATCGCATCTCGATGCGTCCGGGCAAGGCCATCACGTTTGGCTTGCTCGGGGGTAAGCCGTATTTGGGGCTTTCGGGCAATCCGGCCGCAGCGTACGTGGGCTTTGAGATGCTCGCGCGTCCGGCGATTCGCAAGATGCGCGGCTTTGCCGAGGGTGCGCGTCCCGTGCAGCAGGCGACGCTCACGCACGGCGTGAAAAAACGACAGGATCGTCGCTTCTTCGATCGCGCCACGGTTTTGCGCGACCCCGAGACCGGTGAGCTGTTGGTGACCGAGGCCAAGACGCAGAATTCAGCGCTGCTCGGCACGATGCAGCGGGCCAACTGCCTGCTGCGTATTGACGAAGGACCGTGCGAGCTCAAGGCGGGAGATGTCGTGGATGTCGTGCGTGTCGACCTGCCCGAGGGAACGGTGTTGTAGGAGGAAGACTATGGAGTTGAAGATATCGATCGTGACGTGCTCGGACACGCGCGATCTTGCGCAGGACGAGGCCGGAGCCGCACTCGAGGAGCTTATCGAAGCGCAGGGCTGGACGGTTGCCTCACATGTGGTCGTGCGCGACGACGTCAGCGAGATTGGTGATGCCATTGTGGAAGCCGCCGATGAGTGCCACGCCAATGTCGTGCTCACCTGCGGCGGCACGGGGCTTTCGATGCGCGATGTGACGCCCGAGGCGACGCGTGCCGTCTGCGACCGCGATGTGCCGGGTATTGCAGAGGCAATCCGCGCATACTCCATGACCAAGACGCGCCGCGCCATGCTCTCGCGCGCTATTTGCATGCAACGAGGTCATACACTTGTCGTAAACTTTCCCGGTTCTACGAAGGCCGCCCGCGAAAGCTGGGAGGCCATAGCGGACCAGCTGGAGCATGCGGCTCAGATGACAGCGGGCGGCGGACATACCAACTAAGCGGTTTACCTGCGGCGGGGCGACCTTATCGGTCGCTCCGCCTTTGTTTTCCGCCGAAGCGACGCCGAGGGGTACGGTACCTCGAAACTATATTCTCTAGCGAGAATAATTTCTCACTACCATTATTCGCACGGAAGTATAATCTGATTGCAGATTAAAGCCTGCGGCGGGGTGCCCGGGCATAGCGTTCGAAAGGGTTGAACATGTTCGATATGGTTTCTCGCCGCGGATTCGTCTCGCTCTCTGCTGCCGTCGCTGCCGGCCTTGGTCTTGCCGGCTGCTCGGGCGGCAAGACGTCCGAGCCGGCCGGATCCGATGCCGGTTCTGCTAAGGCATCTTCCAAGAAAGCTGTCGAGCTGCAGGTCTTTGCCGCCAACTCGCTCGAGAAGGCGCTCCCCGAGGTCCAGGAACTCTATACCGAGCAGACCGGCACCACCTTTGCCGACACGCAGTTTAAGGCCTCCGGCGACCTTGTCGAGCAGATGCGCGCCGGTGCCGCCGTCGACGTGCTCATCACCGCTTCCAAGGGCACCATGGATGACGCTGAGACCGCCGAGCTCGTCGACGTCGATACGCGTGAGGACATGTTCGTCAACGACCTCGTGATCATTCGCGCCGAGGGCTCCGACACCAAGGTCGAGGCCATCGCCGACGTCGCGAATCTGGACGGCAAGATCGCCATTGGCGACGCTAAGACTGTTCCCGCTGGCAAGTATGCCAACCAGGCCCTGGCCTCCGTGGGCCTCTACACCGGCACCGAGGGTGACGACGGCGAGTATGCGCCCGAACTCGCCGACAAGGTGGCCCTGGCCGATAAGGTCGGCACCGCTGCCGCCTACGTCTCTACGGGCGACTGCGTGGCCGGTTTTGTCTACAGCTCCGATATCTTCCGCTACGACGGCATCGAGGAGGCCTTCGTGTGCCCCGAGGATTCGCACAAGCCCATCGTGTATCCGGGTGCCGTTGCCGAGAGCTCCGAGCACGCCGACGAGGCCAAGGCGTTCATCGACTTCTGCCTGACCAACAAGAAAGCCCAGAAGATTTGGGCCAAGTACGGCTTTGAGCTTTCCGCGTAGAGCGGCTTGGCGCGATAATTCCATCGTTTTATGTTTCACTCCGTCCTTGTATTCGCTTGGAGCTTTTCGTGCTTAATAGATTCCGCATGCTTGTCGCCTGTGCTTTGACCTTCGCGCTTTGCTGGGTGCCAGGATTTGCGTTTGCTGGGGACACTGAGGACGGGGCCCAGGTTGCTGCGACCGCTCATGGGCTTTCCTATGGGATCGAGGGTTTTGAGCGGTTGGCCAGGGGGACCGCTCGTGCCATGGAGGGCCAGCCTGAGGGCTACCGGTTTCCCGTTGACGAGGACGTGGACCTTGTAGTGGCACCTGCTGCCGATCGCGTTGTGGTGTGGATATCGCCCAAGGCGGTCGAGAAGTATGGATTGGATCCGCAGGATAACGAGTGCGTATCGGGTCTCAAGGCCCTCGTCTGTAAGCTCGACAGCGCAAACTGCATGGGAGGTGCGCAGCTAGGGGACGTGGATCTTCCTTGGTATGTCACGGCGGAAACAACGTTTGATGCCGGCGGGTATACCTATGGCTTTGACGAGCGCGGTGCGGATGGGGACCGCTATGTGGTGATTGCATCAGCCTCGGGTGATGCCAAGGGCGGCGCGCGTTGGCTTGATAGCGCTCAAATGGTAGAAGCATCGTCCGTCGTGTTGCGGGATGAGCAGGGGCCCTTGACCTCTCTGGCCTCCTTTTTGGGCGACATCGACTATCGCCCGCTTTGGGTGTCCATTAAAACGAGCGGCCTTGCCCTGCTGATCTCCTTTGCGCTGGGCCTGTTTGCCGCATGGAAGACCATGGGTACGACGAGTCGCATCAAGGGCCTGCTCGATTCGGTCTTTACGATTCCTATGGTGCTGCCGCCCACGGTCTGCGGCTTTCTGCTCCTTATGCTGTTTGGCCGCTCGACCGGGGTGGGCCAGTGGCTCATCGCGCACGGTATCTCGGTTGTCTTTACCTGGCCGGCGGCGGTGATCTCTGCCGTGGTGGTGTCGTTCCCGCTCGTCTACCGCACGGCGCTCGGAGCCTTCGAGAGCCTCGACACGCAGATGCTCGATGCGGCGCGAACCCTGGGATGGTCCGAGCGCCGCATCTTTACCAGGCTTATGATGCCGCTCGGCTGGCCCTCGATTGCCGCTGGCACGGTGCTCGCCTTTGCCCGTGCGATGGGCGAGTTTGGCTGCACCCTGTTTTTTGCGGGCAACTACGCCGGCATTACGCAGACCATTCCCATCGCCATCTATTTTGAGTGGATGGGCGGCAACACCTCGGTGGCCCTCTTTTGGGTCGCCGTCGTGATCGTGTTTAGTTTCCTGGTCATCCTGTTCATCAACATGTACACGGCGCATTCGCAAAAGTATCGCGAACGGGGCCTTTCCCGTGCGGAGCGCAAGCAGGCCAAAGAGTTTGCCGGACAGGGCGATTCGCTCGATCCGGCGGGCGGCGATGCCTTGCGTATCGATCGCGAGGCGCTGGCCGAGCTCATGCGCGATGATGCTGCGCCGCAGGGAGGTCTATAGGTCATGTCACTCGTTCTGGATATCAAAAAGCGTTATCCCGGGTTTATGCTCGACATGCAGCTTGAGGCCGGCGAGGAGCGCGTGGCCTTGCTCGGTGCCTCCGGATGTGGCAAGAGCTGCACGCTGCGCTGCATTGCCGGCGTGGAGACGCCCGACGAGGGCAAGATCGTCGTCAACGGCGTGACCTTTTTTGACTCGGCGGCTGGCATCAACCTGTCACCCCAGGAGCGAAAATGCGCCCTGTTGTTCCAAAACTATCAGCTGTTTCCCAACATGACGGTGGCCGATAACGTATGCGCCGGTGTAAAGGATGCTGGCGACGCCGCCGCGCGCAAAAAGCTCGCCGAGCGCTATCTGGGCATTTTCGGTCTGGCCGATTTTGTCGATCGCTACCCCGCGCGACTCTCGGGCGGGCAGCAGCAACGCGTGGCGCTTGCCCGTATGGTGGCGGCGCATCCGGGCATTTTTATGTTCGACGAGCCCATGAGCGCACTCGATGCGTATCTCAAGAGCGCGCTTGAGCAAAACATGCTCGACCTGTTCGACGTCTGCAACCGTACCGTGCTCTACGTGAGCCACGACATCGACGAAGCGTGCCGCCTGTGTCAGCGCATCTGCGTGATGCACGACGGGCATGTGGAGGAGATCGGCTCCATCGAGGACGTGGTCCGTCGTCCGCAGACGCTGGCGGCACTGCGCCTGACGGGCTGCAAGAATACGAGCCGCGCGCGCAAGATCGGCGACGAAGAAGTTGAGGCCCTCGACTGGGGCATGACCTTTAATGTGGGCCGTGAGGTTCGAGATGACGTGGCGTACCTCGGTATTCGTGCGAGCTACTTCCATGTTGACAATCGCGCGGAGCGGGGCCGTAACAGCTACGATTTGCACGTGGCTCGTGTGAGCGATTCGCGCTTTGAGCGGCTGGTGCTGCTGGACGTGCCGCGCGTCGATGCGCCCACGCGTCTGCAGTGGAAGGTCAACAAGGTGGGCGTGCCTGTCGACGAGCTGCCGCAAGCAGGCGAGACGCTACGCATGCACTTCGATGCGAGTAAGATCCATTTGGTTTGTCGATAGCGCCGGGTAATGCCGTCGGGGATATAAGCCTCGGCGGCTTTGTCTTGCCGTTCGCCGAATGATGGATGACAAACTCTTATCAACACAGATAATAAATTATTAAACGACGGCACACGACGCTGTCGTACGCATGTCGGCGGTGTTCGTCTGGACGACAACCGTTGATATAGTTACCTTCGACGAGAAAAGGAGGGTGCGCCGGTGCTGCAGATGACATATTCGCGTCGCGTTGCCGCGCGCGCCCTGTATATGGCTCGGAGCCGCATATGAGCAGGTATGTTCACGGCTCCGGGAGAGACGACGCACAACTAAATAATCAGCTGCAAAGCGGGTTCCCCAAAATTCCGGGTTTGAGCGCGGCTGGGTTTTCGCCACCCACCGTGCAGGAATACCGTAGCTATTCATTTTTGGTTCGAGAGGGGAACCGTCATGGCTGAAGAATTTGATTTCCATCCGATGTGGGAGAGCCTCGGCATGAATCTTGCCGACCACGACATGCTGCTGGGCGCCGTGGGTCAGATGTACGGCGACATGTTCCTGACGCAGAACAATCGCCCCAAGTCCACGTCCTACCTGGATTTTGTCGCCACCAACATCCATAGCGGCCGTATTAAGGAGATGCTCGACAAGAAGGAGGCCGGCGAGGCCACCAAGATCGTCGGTTCGTTCTGTGTGTACGTGCCCGAGGAGATCGTGCTTGCCTGCGACGGCATCCCCGTGGGCCTGTGCTCGGGTGCCGATTGGGCAACCGATAAGGTCGAGGAGCACCTGCCGCGCAACACCTGCCCGCTTATCAAGAGCTTTGCCGGCTTTAAGCTGGGCGAGGTCTGCCCCTATATCGAGTCGAGCGACCTGGTGGTAGGCGAGAACACCTGCGATGGCAAGAAGAAAGCTTACGAGTTCTTTGCCACGCAAAAGAACATGTACGTCATGGATATTCCCAACGTACACGACGAGTCGACGCTCGTGACCTGGAAGGCCGAGGTTAAAAAGCTTGCCGCCAAGATCGAGGAAGAGTGTGACGTCAAGATTACGCCTGAGCGTCTGAAGACCGCCATCCGCGCCGTCAATGAGAAGCGTCGCGCCCTGCAGCGCCTCGCTGCCACGCGCACTGCCGACCCGGTGCCTATCAGCGGTCTCGATAGCCTGCTGACCGTGCAGGCAGCCTTTATGGACGACACGCCGCGTCTGACCGGAGCCATTAACGATATGGCGGCTGAGTGCGAGCAGCGTGTTGAGACCGGCGAGGGCGTGGCGCCCAAGGGGACCAAGCGCATCCTGTACACCGGCACGCCCATGGCCGTGCCCAACTGGAAGCTGTTCAACCTCATCGAGAAGGCCGGCGGCGTTGTGGTAGGCGAGGAGTCCTGCACGGGCTCGCGCTACTACAAGGACCTGGTCGACGAGTCCGGCGAGACGGTCGACGAGATGCTCGACGCCATCGCCGAGCGCTACTTTAAGATCAACTGCGCTGTCTTTACGCCCAACGACCAGCGTATGAAGGACATTGTCCAGATGGCCAAGGACCTGCATGCAGACGGTATCGTCGACGTGGCCCTGCAGTTCTGCACGCTCTACGAGATGGAGTCGTTTGCCGTGGAGAAGGCTGCCGAGGAGGCCGGCATTCCGTTTATGCACATCACGACCGACTACGCCGGCGAGGATGCAGGCCAGCTACAAACCAGGATTGAGGCTTTCTTGGAAACCATTTAGGGCTATCCGTCCCGGCGGCTTTCCCGGACACCCGATCTTGCCGTTCAAACCGTCGCTTGCGTGTCAAAGTACGCGGCGCTCCTCTTTCACGGCAACCTCGGGCACCTGGGAAAGCCGTTTCCTTGGTTGGCTAAAAGGTTTGTTAAGGAGTTATATGTCGGAAAATATTGAGCAGCCATTGCCGTCCACGTTTGAGGAGTTCAACGAGCAGCGCAAGGCGGCGTTTATTCGCGTCAAGGATTACAAACAGGCCGGCAATCGCCTGGTCGGCTTTTTGTGCAGCTATACGCCGCTCGAGATTATCGACGCCGCGGGCGCTGCAAGTGTGGCCTTGTGCGGCACGTCCGATGAGGTGATTCCCGAGGCCGAGAAGGTGCTGCCGGCAAACCTCTGCCCGCTCATCAAGTCGACCTACGGCTTTGCCTACTCGCAAAAGTGTCCGTTTACGTACTTTAGCGACATGATCATCGGCGAGACCACCTGCGACGGCAAAAAGAAGATGTACGAGTTGCTCAACGAGCTCAAGCGCACGCACATTCTGCATCTTCCGCAGGGTCGCGATCGTGCCTACGAGCGTGAAAGCTGGTACGAGGAGTGCCGCCTGCTCAAGGAGGAGCTCGAGGGCTTCTACGGCATTACGATTACTGATGACGACCTGCGCGCCGCCGTCCGTCGCCGCAATCGCCTGCGTGCGGCGCAGCTCGATATGTTCGCGCTTCAGGCCAACCAGCCTGCGGCCATGAGTGGCGTTGACCTGATGAGCACTATGTTTGCCGGTACGTTCAGCTTTGATATCGAGGCCTATACGCAGCAGCTGGAGCAAAAGGTCGCCAAGCTGCGCGAGGCCTACGATGCGGGCGAGCGCCCGGTTGCGGCGGATGCCAAGCGCATTCTGATCACCGGTTGCCCGGTGGGCGGCGTGATCAACAAGATCGGCCGTACTATCGAGTCCAACGGCGGTGTGGTCGTGTGTATGGACGACTGCTCGGGCGAGCGCACGGCGGCCATGATGATCGACCCGGAGGCTCCCGATATCCTGCGCGCCATCGCCGACCGCTACCTGGACATCAACTGCTCGGTCATGACGCCCAACGTCGGTCGTATGGAAAATACGCTGGCCATGTGCGAGAAGTATCACGTTGATGGCGTGGTCGAAAACGTGCTCCAGGCCTGCCACACCTTTAACGTGGAGAGTGCTCGCATGCAGGAGGCTGTCGAGAGCGCGGGTATTGCGTATATGAAGATCGAGACCGACTACAGCAACGGCGACATGGGTCAGATCGAGACTCGCATCGCCGCCTTCATCGAAACCCTCTAGCTTTCTCAGGCACCGGATCTTGCCCCTCAAACCGTCGCTTGCGTACCCAAAGTACGCTGCGCTCCTCTTTCGGGGCAATCTCCGGCACCTGAGAAACCTAGAGCTAAGGCGCCTGAACGCGCCGCTACCTTTGATGTTTAGATTGGGAAAGAGCCATGATAGGGATCGGGATCGATATCGGGTCTACGGCGGCTAAGGCTGCTGTGGTCAATGGGGAGGGTTCGGTGGCGTGGACGTGCGTGCAGCCAACCGGGTTTTCCTCGGTCGATGCGGCCGAGCGCCTGCGCGGTGAGCTCGCTGCAGCCGGCTATGACGTGACGGCTGAAGATGCTCGCGTGGTCGCGACTGGCTACGGTCGTGTCGCCGTGCCCTATGCGCACAAGGTCGTGACCGAGATTACCTGCCACGGTACCGGTGCCGTGCTCCTGTTTGGTGACCACGGTACCGTGATCGACGTGGGCGGCCAGGACACCAAGGTCATTCAGCTTAAAGGCGGCCGCGTGGCCAAGTTTGCCATGAACGACAAGTGCGCCGCCGGCACGGGGCGCTTTCTGGAGATCATGGCCGACCGCCTGGGCATTACCCAGCAGCAGATGGCCGACCTTGCGCGTTCCGGTGAGCCCACCAAGATATCCAGCATGTGCACGGTCTTTGCCGAAAGCGAGGTCATCAGCCTGATCGGTCGCGGTGAGCCGCGCGAGAACATTGCGCGCGGCGTGATCGACAGCGTGGTCTCGCGCGTGGCCACTATGGCCGGGCAGGCAGCGGGCGCCCCGTACTATCTGACCGGTGGCCTGTGCGAGAACGCCTTCGTGGTGGAGCGGTTGGGCGAGCTACTGGGGTCGCCGGTGACCACCTCGCCCCAGGCTCGCTTTGCCGGAGCGATCGGCGCGGCCATTCGAGCCCAGGCGCTCATGTAAGGGGCGGTGTCATTCGCCGTCCGCTCTCGGCGCCGCCATGCGTATACTGGGAGGAACTGATTGACCTATGAGAGGAGGAATCGATGGCTGACGATGTTATTAAGCTCACGTCTATGACAGCCGCGAGCGGTTGAGCCGCTAAGTTGGCTCCCGGAGCCCTCGCCCAGGTCCTGGGCGATTTACCCAATGTGCATAACGACAACTTGCTCGTGGGATTCGATACCTCCGACGATGCGAGCGTCTTTCGCGTTGGCGATAACTTAGGCCTCGTGCAGTCCATCGACTTCTTCCCGCCGATGGTCGACGACCCGTTCCTGTTTGGCCAAATCGCCGCGGCCAACTCGCTGTCGGACATCTACGCCATGGGCGGGCGGCCGAGTCATGCCATGAACCTGCTCTGCATACCCAGTTGCCTGGGCGTTGAGGTTGCCGGGCAGATTTTGGCGGGTGGCGCCGACAAGTGCGTCGAGGCCGGCTGCACCATCGCGGGCGGCCACACCATCAACGACGACGAGCCCAAGTACGGCCTGTCCGTGAGCGGCTTTGTCGCGCTCGACCGCATGCTCGCTAACAGCGGTGCATGCGTGGGCGATGTCCTGCTGCTGACCAAGGCGGTTGGCTCGGGTATCATCACCACAGCCATCAAGGGCGAGCTCATCGAGCAGGACGAGGCCGCAGCCATGTTTGACTCGATGTGCACCCTCAACGAGGCGCCGATTCGTCTGGCCGAGGGACTTGAGCTTCACGGCTGCACCGATGTCACGGGCTTTGGCCTGATCGGGCACGCGTGCGAGATGGCCGAGGGCTCGGGCGTGCAGGTTGAGCTTGCGTCGGGAGCGGTACCGCTCTTTGATCAGGTGCTCGACATGGCGCGCCTGGGCATTATCCCCGCGGGCTCCTACCGCAACCAGGACTTCTTTGGCCCCCGTGTGGCTGCCGGCGAGGACCTGGAGCCGGGCATGCTCGACGCGCTGTACGATCCGCAGACATCTGGTGGCCTGCTTATTGCGGCGCCTGCTGACGATGTGGATGAGCTCGCGCGCCGTCTGCATGCCGAAGGACGTATCGCCGTCGTCGTCGGTCGCGTGTGCGAACCGGTGCCGGGCGGTCCTGCCGTCCACGTTGTTCGCTAGCCCGCACGTTTATGTAACTGTTTACCGTTCTCTAGAACGGTTCTTTCGAAAGGAAAAGCTATGTCTACCAAGATTGAAGTCAATGCCATGGGCGATGCCTGCCCGCTGCCCGTTGTTAAGACGCTCAAGGCGCTCAAACAGCTCGATGGCGAGGGTGCCGTGGTGACCTCGGTCGATAACGAGACCGCCGTCAAGAACATCTCCAAGATGGCGCAGGAGAAGGGCTGCACGGCCTCGGTCGAGAAGGTTTCTGACGCCGAGTGGCACGTGACCGTGGCGACCTCTGGCGCCGTTGCCGTGGCTGATCCCGAGCAGGATGGTGCTGCCTTCTGTGATGCCAGCGCCGGCAAGGGCAAGCTCGTCATTTCCGTCTACACCGACTGTATGGGCCACGGCGACGACGAGCTGGGCCACAAGCTCATGAAGGCCTTCATCTTTGCCGTGACGCAGCAGGAGGAGCTGCCCGCGACCATGCTGTTCTACAACGGCGGCGCCAAGCTCACCGTCGAGGGCTCACCGGTACTCGACGACCTGAAGGGTCTGGCCGAGCAGGGTGTCGAGATTCTCACCTGTGGTACCTGCCTCGACCACTATGGCATTAAAGACCAGCTTGCGGTGGGCGAGGTCACCAACATGTACGTGATTGTGGAGAAGATGGAGCAGGCCGTGCGCGTCGTGCGCCCGTAGCGTATTGGTTGGAGTTGCCATGAGGGAGAAGCGCCCGGCGCTTGTCATCACGTTTCCCACCACGGCGGCCGCCATGGGGTGCGAGTCCCTGTGCATCGAGCGCAGCCTTCCCGGGCGAACGATTCCCGTACCCGGGGAGGTCGCTGCCGGCTGCGGTTTGGCATGGAAGGCGTTGCCTGCCGATGAGGACCTGCTGCGCGGCGAGCTTGCCGCGGCGGGCGTCCCCACCGAGGGCTTTACGGTAATCGACATGTGGGAGGTCGTGCGATGATCTACCTGGATAACGCGGCGACGACCATGCATAAGCCGCAGACGGTGATCGATGCCGTGACGCAGGCGATGTGCTCGCTCGGCAATGCCGGACGTGGCGCGACGTCGGGCGCGCTCGATGCGGCGCGCACGATTCATGGCTGCCGCACTAAGCTTGCGCGCTTTTTAGGTTGCCCGAGGGCAGACCATGTTTGTTTTACGCCCAACTCCACCGCGGCGCTCAACACCGTCATCAATGGCGTGGTGCGTCCCGGCGATCGTGTGGTCACGACGGTGCTCGAGCATAACTCCGTGCTGCGTCCGCTCAATCGCCTGGCGGTAGAGCAGGGCGTGACCGTTGAGTATGCGGGCTGCGACGCGAACGGCGTGCTCGACTACGACGAACTCGAGCAGCTGGTCACGCCGGGCACGCGTGCCGTGGTGGTGACGCACGCCTCCAATGTGACCGGCAACTCCGTTGATGTTGCACGTGTGGCGGCTGTGGCTCATGCGGCCGGCGCGCTGGTTATCGTCGACGCCTCTCAGTCTGCCGGTACGGCGAAGATTGACATGGATACCATGGGGCTCGACGTCGTGTGTTTTACCGGCCACAAGGGGCTCATGGGACCCCAAGGCACCGGCGGCCTGGCCGTGGCGGAGGGCATTGACGTGGCTCCGTGGGCCATGGGCGGCACGGGCGTGCGCAGCTTCGATGCGCTGCAGCCGCTTGAGTGGCCCACGCGCCTCGAGGCGGGCACGCTCAACGGTCACGGCATAGCGGGCCTATCCGCTGGTCTCGACTTTATCGAGGCCCAGGGTGGGGTCGAGGCGATTGCTTCCAGCGAGCGTGCGCTCGCTGATCGCTTTCTTGCCGGCGTGCGCGAAATCCCGGAGATCAAGCTTTACGGCGCCTTTGACCAGCCGACGCGCTCTGCAATTGTGTCGCTCAACGTGGGCGATATCGATTCGGCCGAGATCTCGGATGCGCTCATGCAAGGGTGGGGGATTGCGACGCGCCCCGGCGCCCATTGCGCCCCGCTCATGCACCGTGCACTGGGTACCGAGCGCCAGGGCGTCGTCCGCTTCTCGTTTGGGTATTTCAACACGGACGAGGAAGTCGACACCGCGATCGACGCTTTACGCGATTTAGCCTGCTAGAGCGTATATACTTGCGGGATGGGTGTTTTTGCCCGTCCCGTTTTTGTTTCGACCCGAAAGGTGTGTCTATGGCCTCATCCGCGCCGCGCGGTCTGCGCTCCGACCATGTCGTCACCGTCGGCATCGCCCTATTCTCGATGCTCTTTGGCGCCGGCAACCTCATTATTCCGCCACTGCTGGCGCTGCAGGCAGGTTCTGCCACGCCGGTCGCCATGCTCGGCTTTCTCATCGCCGCCATCGGCCTGCCCGTCATGGGCTTTATCGACGTGGCGCTTGCCGGAACGGCGCGCGAGCTTGCCGGCCGCGTGCATCCCAAGTTTGGCGAATTCTTCGTTGCGGCGGTCTATCTGGCCATCGGCCCGTGCCTGGCCATTCCTCGCACAAGCTCTACGGCGTTCGAAATGCTGGTGCCGCTGCTGCCCGAGGGTGTTTCGCTCGGCACGGCACGTCTGGTGTTTGCCATCGGGTTCTTCGTCGTCGCGTTTGTGCTCACGCTGCGCCCGGGTGTTATCACACGCGTGCTCGGCCGCATTACGGGCCCCGCGCTCATTGCGCTCATCGTGCTGGTCGTGGGTGCCGCCGTGGTGTCGCCGCTGGGTCCCGCAGCCGCGCCACAGGCCCCCTACAATGCCGGCGCCGCCGTGCAGGGCTTTTTGACTGGCTATCAGACCATGGACCTGCTCGCGTCGCTCGCCTTTGGCATCATCATCGCTGAGACCATCCACGAGTTGGGCGTTACCGATGACAAGCGCGTGGCCTTCGAGATTTCGCGTTCCGGTGTGATCGCCGGCGTGCTCATGGCCATCATCTACTGCGGCCTGGCGCTTGCCGGTATGCAGCTCGGCACGGTTATGCCCGACGCCACCAACGGCGCCGCGATCCTTGCGCGTTCGGCCTCTATGCACTTTGGCCTAGCCGGCACGGTTGTCGTCTTTGCGATTTTCTTCCTCGCCTGCATGAATGTCTGTATCGGCCTTATCAGCTGCTGCTCGCGTTACTTCTGCGAGACGTATGTGGTCGAAGGGGGAGCGGAGGCTTCCGAGGAGGCCATGCGCCGTCCCTTTGCGATTCTCGCCTTTGTGTTCGCAACGTTTTCGTGCGTGCTCTCCAACGTGGGCCTCGACGTGATCCTTATGTTCTCGGTGCCCATGCTCAACGCCTTGTATCCCGTTGCCATCGTGCTGGTGCTGATGGGCCTGGTGCACGGTTTTTGTGACGCGCATCCGCAGGTGTGGGTTTGGGTCGGCGGCGTCGTCGCGGTGCAGAGCGTGATCACCTCGGTCCGCGATGCGTTCTTTGCGGGGGCCTGGCTACCGTTCGATGCGTTGCCGCTGGCAGATATCGGTGCTGCGTGGGCGCCGGTTGCTGTGGTCGCGTTTGTGATTGGTCTGGTTCATAGCCAGTTTGTCGCACATTCGAGGAACTAGGGTATTGCCGCTTGCACAGGCGGGGAGTCTCCCCTATAATTTCCTTCGCTTTGGGACACGCAAGGTTTAGACCTTAGCTGCTCAACACCTTCGGGACGTGGCGCAGTTTGGTAGCGCGCCTGCTTTGGGAGCAGGATGTCGCAGGTTCAAATCCTGTCGTCCCGACCATATCTTGCGGGTGTAGTTCAATGGTAGAACCCCAGCCTTCCAAGCTGATGACGCGGGTTCGATTCCCGTCGCCCGCTCCACAAGATAGCTTAACGGCTCTGATTCCCTTTGGGATCAGAGCCGTTTTCGTAAACGTGCCGGGGACCCCACATCCCCACCTAAGTTGCGGTGAAATACGGACTGTTTTCGGCTTTTATGGCCCATGTAGTCCGTATTTCACCGCAACTATTTGTAAGGTTGGATTTTGATGCCGTTGGGAGGATCGTAGCGACCGTCTACCGAGAGTGGAAATATTTTTTGAAGCTCTGACCTGCGACGTCAAGCTTTTGGTCAGCTTTTGGCAAGGCCTGCGGACGGAAGCATGCGATAGCGTAATGGTATTCTCTCCGCCGTGATGGTTATGGGGTTGGCCATGCTCGATAAAGGCAAACATTTTCCGCAGTCCTATGCAAGGATGCTATTCTCGGCCGTTGGAATTCATCAAGATGGACAGCTGCTTATAACAATTGATCCTTGGGATGAACGCCGTGCGCGCGAGCTTATGCAGGAAGAGCTCATGCTTCGTCTTTACAACCATGTGTATGCGGATCCGGTC
Organism: Collinsella aerofaciens; assembly: GCF_963360655.1. Classification (NCBI taxonomy): domain Bacteria; kingdom Bacillati; phylum Actinomycetota; class Coriobacteriia; order Coriobacteriales; family Coriobacteriaceae; genus Collinsella; species Collinsella aerofaciens. Next base: position 247,172 of record NZ_OY725712.1, on the reverse strand, counting down.
TATTGGAATAATCTTGGGGTTGAAGATCGTATCTTTCAGCTGGCATCCGCTATTGCGGTCGTTGAACCGGATGCTGTGTTTTGCGGAGCGACAGCAGCGTTGCTCTACGGCATCGGCTCGGCGTATACGCTTCTGGATAAAGTGCAAGTGCTGCTGCCACGGTCTACAAGGCGTGATACGTATGAGTTCGTTGAATACAAGCGCTGGCGCCCGGGCGAAGTGTGGCGGCTTGGTCTGTTTACACTGACGGATCCGTGTCGAACGGTTGTTGATATCGCGCGATCGAGCGCCTTTCGCTATGCGCTGGGTTATGTCGATGGCTTGGCCCGTGAGTACGATGTCGAACGCGAAGAGCTGCGAGCATATGCGCAGGCAAATTGTCGAGGGCTGCATGGCATCGCGCGTGCTTTTGACGTTTTTGAGTATATGGACGGCAGGTCAGACAATGGCGGCGAGTCTGAGGCGAGAGCAGCGATGATTCTCGCTGGGGTTGCCGCGCCCGAGCTTCAAGTTGAGATAACGCGACCGGGAAACGCTGGCTATTATCTAGCAGATTATGGCTGGCAGATGCCAGACGGCTCATGGACGCTGGCAGAGCTGCATGGGCTAAGCAAGTTTGAAGACGAGGCTCAAAATGATCCAGAGCGGGCGGCGGCAAAAACGTATCGAGCGGCCCTCATGCGCGACGCGAACCTTCGCGCCATGGGCCACAACGTCATTCATTTCAAACTCTCGGACACCTACGACGTAGAATCGTTCGGTGCCATGATGCGCGGTTACGGCATTCCGACAATAAAACCCTACGCCGACTCCCGATGGCGAAATCGTTCGCGGTCCACCTTCAATAAGTTGCGGTGAAATACGGACTGTTGTGGCCTTTAAAGGCATCAGTCCGTATTTCACCGCAACTCAGGTGGGGATGGGGTTAGTGGCGACCGTGATGGCGGAGCTTGTCGATGGTGGAGTCGGTGCTTCGGCTGCGGGCTTCGGCGGCGCGGTCGCGAGCGTCGGCGGCGGTTTGGCGTTTACGGCGGTAATCGATCATGCCTTGGATGATGGGCTTGCCAAAGCTCACGACATCATCGTTGTAGATGGCGGTTCGGGCTGCGAGGAGGCAGTCGGTAAAGTCCATATGGGTCTTGCCGAAGAGTTTGACGGCAAGGGCGACAACGGTGGGCTCGTCGACCATGACGTCATCGAGCAGCCTTTTCATGGCCGCAGCAATTTCAACGCGGGGAACCTTATAGACGTCGCGCAGCGTGACCACGACGCGCGTGATGATTTCGGGGTAGACACGTGCGGTGCGCGTGGCGATGACCTTGGCGGCGCGCGGTGACAGGACCTCGTCGTCGTTAAGCAGGTAGCGAAGGATGACGGTCTCGTCGATGATGGTGCTACTCATGGATATCTACTTCCTCGGGACCCAAAACCGACTCGTCGCTTTCTGTGGCTAGGTATTCAATCCAGGCATTGCGCTCCTCGGAGCGGCGATTGGGGTCCCCGTATGCTTTGAGCAGTCCATAGGCGGCCGTGCCGTCCTTGGAGCGCACGGCGACCGGTTGAAATGGGAGCTTGCGCATCAAAATACTCTGCGCGACAAATAGACGGACAGCCTCGGCGAGCGATGTGCCCATGGCGTCGTAGAGACGCTCGGCATGCTGCTTGTCTTCCTCGCGAATGCGCACCTGCAGGATGGCTCGTTTTTGAGTCGATGACATCACTGGCCTCCCTTAATGAGCGTGCAATTTGAATAGTCAAATACAACATCGGCTAATAATAGCCAATCTTACAACCACTACTTTATTGCACTAGAGTAATTGAGTGTAAACGATATTACAAACGTACTACATCTTTCAGAAACGAGCGTGAAATCTCCCTTGGATGTACGCATGTAATACACTCACCTTTATAGCTTCTAGAGAATAATTCCAACCTGCCAAAACCCCTGCAATACACCCGTATTGCAGGGGTTATGCTCAAGTTTGCCCCCTGCAACTGCGTATATTCAACCTGTATACCGTTGGAGAAATTCTACCGAGTGTCTGTTTCGCCGCATGCATTCGATATGCCGACGCCAGGCCACGGGCGGCTTGGGGCAACGTCGACAGGGTCTCTCCGGCATGGGATTCAGGAGGGAGTGAACAACATGGGCAATAAACGAGTCGTGGCTGATTCTTCACGCTGCATTGGATGCCAAACCTGTATGGCGGCGTGCATCGAGGCACACGATATTCCCGGCAACATCGCCGCGCCGCGCCTGCGCGTGACGCGTACGTACGAGATCTCCGCACCGGTGGCTTGCCATCACTGCGAGGATGCCCCGTGCGCCAAGGCTTGTCCTACGGGCGCCTTGTTCTTTGATCCAAAGAACCATCGCATCGGCGTCAACGAGGACAACTGCATTGGCTGCAAGAGCTGCGTCATGGCATGCCCCTTTGGCGCCGTGAGCGTGGCGACCACGCAGGTCCCCGTCTTGATGGGTGACGTTCGCGTCGGTTCGCAGACTAAGAGCTTCGTGCTCAAGTGCGACCTGTGCGTGGACCGTCCCGGCGGTCCGGCGTGTGCCGAGGCATGCCCGACCAAGGGCCTCACCCTGGTAGACGAGGAGCGTCTGGCAGAACTGACTGCCGAGCGTGCCCGCGCCACCATCGAAAACGAGGCGTAAGCGTCGGGCGACAGGCCCAATGATTGTCAAATAAGTACCGAGTATTCGGTAGCAGAAAAAGGAAGGAGGGTGTCATGGAGAAGCATAAAGTGATCTGCCCGTACTGCGGCGCCGGTTGCCAGTTTAACCTCCTGGTCCAAAACGGCCAGGTCGTGGGTACCGAACCGCTCAACGGCATCACCAATCAGGGCGAGCTGTGCCTTAAGGGTATGAGCGGCTACGACTTCATCAACGACACCAAGATCTTGACTCCTCGCGTACTGCACCCGATGATCCGCCGCACTAAGGGCGCGGGTCTTGAGCGCGTAAGCTGGGACGAGGCACTGGATTTCACCGCATCTAAGATGCAGGCCATAATTGACGAATATGGCCCTAACGCTGTCATGACCACCGGCTCTTCGCGAGGCGGCGGCAATGAGGCGAACTACGTCATGCAGAAGTTTACGCGTGCGTGCATCGGCACCCACAGCGTGGACAACTGCGCCCGTACTTGACACGGCCCTACTGTCCTCGGTCTGATGGACACGGTTGGTTCAGGTTGCATGTCATGCTCCATCCCCGGTATGGAGGATGCGGGCTGCATTTTCCTCTTCGGCTATAACCCTGCCGATTCGCACCCCATCGTCGCAAGGCGTATCGTGCGAGCCAAAGAAAAGGGTTGCAAGATCATCGTCGCCGATCCGCGCCATATCGAAACCGCGCGTATCGCCGATCTCTACCTTCCGATCAAGAACGGTTGCAACGTCGCGTTCCTCAACGCCTTTGCCAACTGCTTGGTCAACGATGGCCTCTACGACAAGGAATTCGTCGCCGAGCACACGAACGGCTTTGACGAGTGGTGGGAGACCATCAAGAACTACACTCCCGAATCCGTACAGGACATCACGGGTGTCGAGCCCGCGTTGATCCACCAAGCTGCCGAGATGTACGCCACGGCGAAGCCTTCTGCCATCATTGGCTGGGGCATGGGCGTATGCCAGCAGAAGCAGAACCTGAAGACGGTGCACACCATCGCCTCCATCGCCTGCGTTGCCGGCCAGATCGGCAAACCCAATTCCGGCCTCGCGCCCGTGCGCGGTCAGAACAACGTCCAGGGCTCCTGCGATATGGGCATGCTGCCCAACCTGTACCCTGGCTACCAGAAGGTCACCGACCCGGCTGTGCGTGCCAAGTTTGCCAAGGCTTGGGGCGTGCCCGAGGAAAAGCTCCCGCTCGAGGAGGGCTACAAACTCACCGACCTGGGCCACCTGGTCGACGAGGGCAAGGTGCACTGCTTCTACAACTACGGCGAGGACCCGGTGCAGACCGAGCCCGATTCGGCCGGTATGCGCAAGACGCTCTCCGAGCTGGATCTGTTCATCTGCCAGGACATCTTTATGACGCAGACGACCATGCTCGCCGACGTCATCCTGCCCGCTACCTCTTGGGGCGAGCACGAGGGTGTCTTTACCGCATCCGACCGTAGCTTCCAGCACTTTGACGCGGCCGTTCCGCCCAAGGGCGAGTGCCGTCACGACTGGGAGATCTTCGCGGACCTGTCTACGCGCATGGGTTACCCCATGCACTACGACAACACCGAGCAGATCTGGAACGAGTGCATTAGCCTGTGCCCCAACTTTGTGGGCGCGACTTACGAGAAGATGGCTCCCGAGGGCGGCTACGCCCAGTGGCCCGTCAAGAGCACCGATGTGAACGACCACGGTACGCCCGACATGTTCGCTGGTGGCAAGTTCACCACCAAGGACGGCCGCGCCAACCTGATGGCGCACGACTGGGAGGCGCCCTCCGAGCTTCCCGATGATGAGTACCCGCTCATCCTGTGCACCGTCCGCGAGGTCGGCCACTACAGCTGCCGCTCGATGACCGGCAACTGCAAGACGCTGGCGCTGCTTGCCGACGAGCCCGGCTTTGTCCGCATGAATCCCGCGGACGCCCAGGCGCGCGGCATCAAGAATGGCGATATCGTCTCGATTCACAGCCGCCGCGGCCAGGTATACAGCCGCGCCGACGTGAGCGATCGCATCAACAAGGGCACGGTCTACATGACCTACCAGTGGTGGATCGGCAAGTGCAATGAGCTGACCATTCACAAGGTCGACCCGGTCTCGCACACGCCCGAGGATAAGTTCTCCGCCTGCCAGGTCGACGCCATTGCCGACCAGGTTTGGGCAGAGGGCGAAGTCGAGCGTCAGTATACCGAGCTCAAGCAGGCTCTGGTGGACGCCGCCGCTCCCCAAGACGTTGAGCCCGGCGCCGCCAAGTTCGACGACGAGACGCACGTGAACCAAATCGTGTAGTCCCGTTCTCGTTGGCTTTTTGGGCCGGGCGTCCCGTACGTTCGGGACCCCGGCCCGTTATTTTGAAAGGAAGTGGGGATGAACCGCTTCATCGACATCAACCCGGAGAGGTGCATCGGCTGCGGGACATGCCAGTCCGCCTGTGCCGACGCCCACCGGATGCAGGGTCTTCAGGATACGCCGCGCCTGGCGCTCGTGAAGACCGGCGGTATTTCGGCCGCCCTTGCCTGCCACCATTGCGAGGGTGCCCCCTGCGCCGAGGTTTGCCCGGTGAATGCCATCGAGCACGATGGCGATCGCATCCACGTCAAGGAGCAGGAGTGCATCGGGTGCAGGCTGTGCGCCATCGCGTGCCCCTTCGGTGCCATCCATCCCGATGGCACGTCTATCACCGGTGTCGCAGGCATGTGCGACCCGACGCCTTCGTATCCTAAGTCCCTGAGCAGCCTGCTTACGTGGGCTCCTGGCCAGTACACCTGCGCTGTCAAGTGCGACCTGTGCGCCTTCGATCCGGACGGCCCGCATTGTGTGGCGGCGTGCCCCACCAAGGCTCTGACCGTCATGGGCGGCGCGGCCGATCGCGAGCTCGACGAGGCCAAGCGCCTGCGCTCGATCGAAAGCGGTCCGTCCGTCGACGCTACCGCTGTGGCCCAGGGCCTGTCCGAGAAAGCAGAAGGGAGCGTAAACAATGGATAGCATGACGCTGTTTATCGCATCGCTTGCCGTCTCGTGCATCGGTGCGCTCGCCTCGGTTCTGCTGATCAAGGCCGACAACGCCGCCAAGACCGCCGGCTGCCTGATCGGCGCCGTCGCGGCCGTGCTGTCGTTCATCGCGGGCCTCGAGGCCGTGCTTGGCGACGTTTCGTCCCTCAACACGGTCTTCTTTTTCCCGTTCGCCCGTCTCGAGCTCTTGCTCAACGGCCTTGCGGGCCTGATCGTGGTCCTCATCTCAATCCTCGCCTTTGCGGGCTTCATCTACGGTCTGTCCTACTTCGATGAGTACCCGGGCAAGGTCGGGCGCGCCGGTTTCTTCATGAACACCTTCGTCGCCTCGATGATGCTCGTCATCACCGCCGACAACGTGTTCTGGTTCCTGGTCGCCTTTGAGCTCATGTCCCTTACGAGCTACTTCCTTGTCGTTATCGAGGAGAACAAGAACTCCATTAGGGGCGGTTGGCTCTACTTCGTCATCGCGCACGTGGGCTTTGTCCTTATCATGGCGAGCTTCCTGCTCATGACCAACGGCGTGGGCGGTTCCTTCAGCTTCAGTGATTTCCGTACGCATGACTTTGGACCCGCCGTCTCCTCCGCGTGCTTCGTCCTCGCGTTCTTCGGATTCGGCGCAAAGGCCGGTATCATCCCGCTGCACTCCTGGCTGCCCCAGGCGCACCCCGAGGCGCCGTCCAACGTGTCCGCCCTCATGTCCGGCGGCATGATCAAGATCGGCATCCTGGGAATCCTCAAGGTCGGTCTCGACCTGCTCGCGGGTTCGGGCGTCCAGCTCTGGTGGGGCCTCATGGTCCTGGTCTTTGGATCCATCTCGTCGGTCCTGGGCGTCGTCTACGCCCTCCACGAGCACGACATTAAGCGCCTGCTGGCCTACCACTCCGTCGAGAACATCGGCATCATCTTGCTCGGTGTCGGCGCGTCCATGACGGCGCACGCCCTGGGCAACGACGTCATCGCGACGATCGCGCTCATGGCCGCCCTCTACCACACGCTCAACCACGCCATGTTCAAGGGCGAGCTGTTCCTCGGCGCGGGCTCCCTGCTCTATGCCACGGGTACGCGCAACATGGAGAAGATGGGCGGCCTGTTCCGCCGTATGCCGGTCACGGCCGTCTGCTTCCTCATCGGTGCCCTTGCCATCTCGGCTATCCCGCCGCTCAACGGCTTCGTTTCCGAGTGGTTCACCTACCAGTCCCTGTTCAACATCTCGACGCTCTCCGACCCGGTCGTCATGGTGTTCGCCGTCGCCTCCGCGGCCGCCCTCGCCATCACCGGTGCCCTGGCCGTCACGTGCTTCGTGAAGGCCTACGGCGTCTCGTTCGCGAGCAGCCCTCGTTCCCAGGAGGCCGCGAACGCCAAGGAGTCCCCGGCTCCGATGTTGTTCTCGCAGATGCTCCTCGCGGCCATCTGCGTGGTGCTGGGAATCGGCTCTCCCGTCATCGCCCCGGTTCTGGGCGACGTCGCCCAGAGCGTGCTTGCCGGCTCTGCCGTCACAGCCACCTCGGGCGTGTCTCTGGTGAACGAGATTTCCGGTGCCGCCACCTCCACCCCCGCGATCGCCATCGCGCTCGTGGTCCTCACCGGCCTCGCGTTCGTGTTGAGGTCCTGCCTCGGCACCAAGGCCCCCGCTAAGAAGACCGACCCTTGGGCGTGCGGCTACGAGCCCAACGAGCACATGCCCGTCGTCGCCACGAGCTTCGCGTCAGACGTAGAGCTCTTCATGGGCCCGCTCTACACCCTGCGCGAGGTATGCACCAAGATCTGCTGGTCCATCGCGCACGTGTTCCAGAAGCTCACCGGTGTCGCCCAGGGCGTTGAGCCCCTGCCCGACCGCTTCCTGGTCGATGCACCGAGCGAGGGTGCCGATAAGCTGGCCGGCCTCGCCTCCAAGATCGAGGGCGGCAACTACTCCGTATACATCTGCTACATCGTCGCGGCGCTCGTGGTCTTCCTCGTGCTCGCCGTGGTCATGGTCTAGAGAGGGGAGAGGATATTATGAACATCGTTCTTGCGATAGCGCAGGGCCTCGTGGTCATGCTGGTCGCGCCCTTCTTCTCCGGCCTCGCCCGTGTGATTCGCGCGAAGATGCACAATCGCCGCGGTCCGTCCATCCTTCAGGATTACCGGGACCTCGCGAAGCTCATGGCGCGTCCCGAGTCCGTGAGTTCCGACTCGAGCTTCGTGCTGCGCATCATGCCGCCGCTGTTCCTCGCGGTGTCGTTCATGCTCGCCATGGGCCTGCCCATGTTCACGCTCGAGAGCCCCATGCCCGTCTTTGGTGACGCCATCACCATCATGTACGCGCTCGCGCTGTCCCGTTTCTTCTTCGCGCTGTCCGGCGTGGATTCCTCCAACGCCTACGCGGGCTTCGGCGGTATCCGCGAGCTCCTCATGAGCGTGCTCATCGAGCCGTCCATGCTCATCGCGCTGTTTACCGTCGCCATCGTGTGCGGCTCCACGGACATTGCGACCATGGGTCAGCACATCGTTACGGGCAACGTCTCGAGCGTCGTCGCCGTCATCCTCGCCGGCGTCGCCTTCGCGGCCGCCTGCTATATGGAGCTCGGCAAGCTTCCGTTCGATCAGGCCGAAGCCGAGCAGGAGCTCCAGGAGGGCCCGCTCGCCGAGCTCTCCGGCCCGTCCCTGGCCATGATGAAGCTCGCCATGGGCATGAAGCAGGTCGTGGTCGTCGCTTGGTTCACCTCCATCTTCATCCCCTGGGGAGAGCCCGCGACCATCGGCGTCACCGCTCTCGTGGGCGCCGTCGTCTTCCTTGTCAAGTGCCTGGTCGATTTCGTTGTCTGCGGCGTGCTCGAGAACTCCGTTTCCCGTTCGCGCTTCAAGGTGCTCGGTAACCAGACCTGGGCCGTCGTCGGCATCGCGGTCCTCGCGTTCGTCTTCGTCGTCGTAGGCGTGTAGGGAGAAGGGAGAAACTATGTCAATCGAATCGAGCTTGTCCCTCTTTGCCATGGTGGCGATCGCCGTCCCCATGCTGGGCTCCCTGCTCATCGTCATGCTGCCGCGTCCCTACGCTAAATGGATCTGCGCCTTTGCCGGCGGCATCGCCACGGTCGCTTCCGTTGGCTTGGCCGCGACGTTTGCCGGAAACGGCATGAACGCGGTCGATGTAACCTGGGCGAGTATGGGCCAGACCTTGGTCATGGGCTTCATATTCGACCGGATGAGCACGCTGCTCGCACCCGCGTTCGTCGCTATCGGCCTGCTCGTCGTCATCTATTCGTTCCCGTACATGAGCGATAAGAACAAGGAGCATCCCGACGCGCCCCGTCGCCGCTTCTACGTGTACTTCTCCACGTTCATCGGCGCCATGGCCGGTCTCGCCTACAGCTCCACCATCGTCGGCCAGCTCGTTTTCTTCGAGATCACCGGCGTGTGCTCCTGGGGCCTCATCAGCTACTACATGACGCCCACGGCCAAGAAGGCCGGTATGAAGGCGCTCATCATCACCCATATCGGCGCTCTGGGACTCTACATCGGCGCGGCCTTCCTGTTCGCCGGAACCGGCACGTTCGCGCTGAGCGCGATCTCCCAGCTCGATTCCGGTATGAAGACCGTCGTGCTGCTGCTCATCCTGTTCGCCGCTTGGGCCAAGTCCGCCCAGTTCCCGCTCTACATGTGGCTGCCCTCCGCAATGGAGGCCCCCACGCCCGTTTCCGCCTACCTCCATGGCGCGTCCATGGTGAAGGTCGGCGTGTGCGTGTTCGCCCGCGCTCTTGCGAGTGCCGGCGATATCCCCGAGATCGTCGGTTGGGTCGCCATCATCGACGCCGTCGTGACCATGCTCTTCGGCTTCCTCATGTACCTGCCCCAGAAGGATATGAAGCGCCTGCTCGCCTTCTCGACGATCGCGCAGCTCGCCTACGTGTTCTTCGGCCTGGGCCTCTCCGTGTTCGGAAGCCAGATGGCGTTCAACGGCGCCGTCGAGCACATCTTCAACCACGCGTTCACCAAGACCCTGTTCTTCCTCATCGCCGGCTCCCTCAGCTTCACGCTGGGAACCCGTATGTTGCCCAAGATCCAGGGCCTCATGAAGAAGTACCCGGTCACGGGCGTGGGCTTCGCGGTCGCCGCGACCGCTATCGCCGGCGTGCCCCCCATGAGCACGTTCTTCTCCAAGTTCCAGATTATTTCCGGTGGCTTCGCGGTTGGTGCTTCCAACACGGTCATCTTCGTCCTCGTGTGCGTCATGGTCGTCGAGACCGTCGCCACCTTCGCATGGTTCCTGCGTTGGATGGGTAAGGTCCTGCCCGGTGAGCCGAGCGAGACCGTGGCCGCCGGCCAGCCCCTTCCGCGCGCCATGGCGTTCGTGTTCGTCGTCCTCATGATCATGGTCGTCGTCGCCGGTCCTCTGTCCTCTAGTTGGATGGGTTAGGAGGTAGGACATGGGTTATTCGTTAGTCAATATCCTGGGCGGTCTTCTGATCGTGACCTCCACCATGGTGGTCGTCTCGAAGACCATCCCGTCCGCCATTAAGTGGTACGCGATCCAGTCGGTTGTCCTGGTGGGCGTGCTGCTCACCCTGGGCCTCACCACCGGTGCCACCGAGCTTCTCATGTGGGCCGCGTCGGCCTTCGTCACCAAGGTGATCCTCGTTCCGTTCATTCTCAACCGTGCCTACAAAAAGATGGGTTCGCCTGCCGATAGCACGCTGACCTCCTCCATCAAGCCGGCCTGGACCATCATCCTCACCGGTCTGGAGGTGGCCATCTGCTTCGCGGTGGTCACGCGCCTGAGCCTGCCCACCGCTGAGGTGGCTACTCCGGCCCTCGCCATCAGCTTCGCGCACTTCTTCGTCGGCCTCACGTGCATCATCTCCCAGCGCAACATCCTCAAGCAAATCTTCGGGTACTGCCTTATGGAGAACGGTAGCCACGTGACGCTCGCCCTGCTCGCGCCCACGGCCCCCGAGATCATCGAGATCGGCATCGCCACCGACGCCATTTTCGCCGTCATCATCATGTCCGCCGTCGTCGTGAGGATCTGGAACGACACCAAGTCGCTCGACTCCCACGACCTGACCGAATTGAAGGGGTAGGCCATGGATGTTTCAATGCTGACGGTCGCCCTGCTCGCTTGTCCCCTCGTGTTCTCCCTGATTATGGCTGCGCTCCCCAAGACGACGTCCTACAGCGTCTTTGCGGGGCTCAACACCATCTCCGTCGCGGCGACCCTCGTCCTTTCGGTCGTCACCGCGGGAACCATGCTCTCGAGCGGGCAGAATATCGACGCTTTGGGCCTGTGGCTCCATCTCGATTCGCTCTCGTCGATCTTCGTCCTTCTGGTAGGCATCATCGGGTTCATCACCGGCGTGTACTCCATCTCCTATATCAAGATCGATATCGAGGAGAAGACCATGCCGGCCGAGCGCACCAAGCAGTACTACGCGCTGTTTAGCCTGTTCGTTTTCACGATGCTGCTCGCCTGCCTGTCCAACAACATCATCCTCACCTGGGCGGCGGTCGAGGCCACCACGCTGTCGACCGTGTTCCTCGTGGGCATCTACAAGAACAAGCAGGCGCTCGAGGCGTCTTGGAAGTACGCGATGGTCTGCACCGCCGGCGTGGCCTTCGGCCTGTTCGGCACGCTGCTCATCTACGCGAACGCCGCCGATATCATGCCCAACGCGCATGAGGCAGCCTTCCTCACCTCCATCATGCCCTACGCCGACCAGTTCGACCCGATGCTCGTGCGCCTCGCGTTCGCGTTCATCGTCATCGGCTTCGGCACCAAGGCGGGCCTGTTCCCCATGCACACTTGGCTGCCCGACGCGCACTCCCAGGCTCCGAGCCCGGTCTCCGCGCTGCTCTCGGGCGTGCTGCTCAAGTGCGCCATGCTGGTGATCATCCGCTTCTACTCCCTGTCCATCATCACGGTGGGCGACACCTATCCGCGTACGCTCCTGCTCATCCTGGGCACGCTGTCCATCCTGGTGGCCGCCCTGTGCATCTTTAAGCAGGACGATATCAAGCGCCGCTTCGCGTACTCCTCCGTCGACAACGTCGGCGTGGTCGCGCTGTGCCTGGGTATCGGTGGTCCGCTCGGTATCGCCGCCTGCCTGCTGCACTGCATCTTCCACGGTTTCACGAAGGCGCTCGCCTTCTGCATGGCCGGTAACATCCAGCACATCTACCACACCCGCGACCTGAACAAGATCAAGGGCGTCGTCGAGATCGCTCCCGTCACGGCAGCGCTCACCATCATCGCCCTGCTCGCGCTCGCCGCCTTCCCGCCGTTCGCCCTGTTCATCTCCGAGTTCCTCACCTTCGTGGCCGGCGTCCAGTCCGGTCCCATCTGGGTGGTCGTGCTCGTGGCCACTGGCCTCACCGGCGTGTACTTTGCCCTTACCGGCATCGCGCTCAAGTCCATCTTCGGCAAGGCGCCCGAGGGCATGAAGCGCCACGAGGTGCCCGCCCTCATGATCATCCCCGAGATCGCCCTCGCGATCGTGGTCATGTGGTTCGGTATCGCCACCCCGGTCGCCATCACGAGCGGCGTCGAGGATGCAACGTCCGTCGTTTTGAACCAGAGCGTCGAAGAGCTCCACGAGGCTCCTCTCTACCGCATGGTGTTCAGTTCCCAGACCAAGACAAGCGAGGTGAATTAGCACCATGGCAGAACCTGAAAAGAAGGACTACGCTCGTCGTTGCGAAAGCCACGTCGAGGCCCTGCGCGCCGCAGTGCCGGGCGCTATCGAGAAGGTTGAGTGGCAGTGCGAGGACCAGCTGACGATTACCGTCAAGCAGGACAAGCTGCCCGAGGCCGTCCACTACCTGTACTACGAGCGCTACGGCTGGATTCCCGTGATCATCGGCAACGATGAGCGCAGCCTGTGCGGCCGTTACGCCGTGTACTACGTCATCTCCATGGAGGGGGAGGATCCCGGCTGGGTGACCGTGCGCACCGAGGTCGATCCCGCCAAGATGACGTTCCCGTCCGTGACGCCGTTTGTCCCCGCCTGTGTGTGGGGCGAGCGCGAGCTGCGCGACATGTTCGGCCTGATTCCCGAGGGCCTGCCTGATCGTCGTCGCCTGGTGCTGCCCGACGATTGGCCCAGCGGCCTGTATCCGCTGCGCAAGGACTCCATGGATTACCGTTTCCGTCCCGCTCCCGCGAGCGACATGGAAAACTACGAGTTCTTGGCCGACACCAAGGGCAAGGAGACCACGCTCGTCCCCATGGGCCCGTTGCACATTACCTCCGACGAGCCCGGCCACTTCCGCCTGTTTGTCGAGGGCGAGACGATCGTCGACGCCGACTACCGCCTGTTCTACGTGCACCGCGGCATGGAGAAGGTCGCCGAGACGCGCCTGAACTATGACGCGGTGACGTTCCTCGCCGACCGCATCTGCGGCATCTGCGGCTGCGCCCACTCGGTGGCCTATGCCGAGGCCGTCGAGCGCGCCCAGGGCATCCATGTCCCGCCGCGCGCCCAGTACATTCGCGCCATCATGCTCGAGGTCGAGCGCCTGCACTCGCATCTGCTCAACATTGGCCTGGCGTCGCACTACACGGGCTTCGACTCCGGCTTCCAGCAGTTCTTCCGCGTCCGCGAGAAGTCCATGGACCTGGCCGAGAAGCTCTCCGGTCACCGCAAGACCTACGGCCTCAACGTGATCGGCGGCGTGCGTCGCGACATTTTGGCCGAGCAGAAGCTCTCCACGCTCACGACCATCCACCAGCTGCGCTCCGAGGTTCAGGAACTCGTCGACGTTTTGCTCTCCACGCCCAACTTTATTGAGCGTACGAGCGGTATCGGCATTCTGGACCGCAAGATCGCACGTGACTTCTCGCCGGTCGGCCCGCTCATGCGCGGCTCGGGCTATGCCCGCGACGTGCGCTTTGACCATCCCTTCGACGGCTACGCCGATCCGGACGTCCAAAAGATGCACGCCGCCACGGCCGACACCTGCGATGCCTTCGGCCGTACCGCCGTCCGCATCCAGGAGGTCTACGATTCGATCGACATGATCGAGACCATGCTCGAGAACTGCCCGTCGGGCCCCATCCTCACCACGGATTGGGAGTACACCCCGCACAAGTACGCCATCGGCGCCACCGAGGCTCCGCGCGGCGAGGACGTGCACTGGGCCATGCTCGGCAATAACCAGAAGTGCTACCGCTGGCGCGCCAAGGCCGCCACGTACAGCAACTGGCCGGTCCTGCGCTACATGTTCCGCGGCAACACCGTGGGCGACGCGGCGCTGATCGTCGGCTCGCTCGACCCGTGCTACTCCTGCACCGACCGCGTGACGGTGACCGATGTCGCCGCCAAGCGCGACCACGTGCTCGACAAGGAGCAGTTCGAGAACGTCTGGCGCGACAAGTCGCCGCTTGCGGGCGAGGGCACCTTGGCCGCTCCGCTCGATGAGGAGGCGCTCTAATATGCTGAAGCTTTGGAAGGTTAACGCCAAGGCCGGCGACGCGACGGTCAAGTACCCGTTTGCGCCGTTCCCCACCAATAAGGACATGCGCGGCAAGCCCGAGCACAACGCCGAGCTCTGCATCGCCTGCGGTGCCTGCGGCGTGGCGTGCCCGGCCGATGCCATTCGCATGGACACTGACCTTGCGGCCGATACCATTACCTGGTCGATCGACTACGGCCGCTGCATCTTTTGCGGCCGCTGCGAGGAAGCCTGCCCCATGGAGGCCATCAAGCTCACCGAGGAGTTTGAGCTGGCCGTCATGAGCAAAGACGACCTCACCAGCAAGAGCGTCTATACGCTCGAGCACTGCTCGCGCTGCGGCAAGCCGTTTGCCCCGCACAAGGAGATCGACTACGCCAAGCGCCTGCTGCAAAAGACCGGCGGCATGGAGGCCATCCAGGCCGCCCGTACCGTCGGTATGTGCCAGGAGTGCAAGCGCGAGCTCGACGCCCTGCGCGCCGCCTCGGCCGTAAAGACCGGCAACGCTGCCGGCATGGCTGCCAACGAGACGCTTGCGTCCGGTGAGCCCCAGGGCCCCGGCATGGAGTATCTGGGCGGCCACGGCGTGAACCCGGAGTATGTCGACCGCGAGCTCAACCCCGATGCGCCCGAGATCCCCGCTGGACCTGCACCGGTCGAGGGCATCATCATGGATTTTGATACGAAGGAGGAGTAACCATGGCCGAACCCACGCTTTTGCCCGAGCGGCTTCAGTACCGCCCGACCAAGATCGAGCTCGACGAGAGCATCGAGAAGGCCAAGGCGACCCTTCTTAAGAAGATCAAACGCTCGGTGTACGTCTACCGTGTCGACTGCGGCGGCTGCAACGGCTGTGAGATCGAGATCTTCGGTTCTATTACGCCCGTCTTCGACGTCGAGCGCTTTGGCATCAAGGTCGTGCCCTCGCCCCGTCACGCCGACGTGCTGCTGTACACCGGTGCCGTGACGCGTGCCATGCGCATGCCGGCCCTGCGCGCCTTTGAGGCCGCACCCGATCCTAAGATCGTGGTGTCCTATGGCGCGTGCGGCTGCACCGGCGGCATCTTCTACGATAACTACTGCGTCTGGGGCGGCACGGACAAGATCCTGCCGGTCGATGTCTACATCCCCGGCTGCCCGCCCAGCCCCGCGCAGACCATCTACGGCTTTGCCATGGCGCTCGGTCTGCTGGACCAAAAGCTCCATGCCGAGACCACGGTGGAGGCCGCCGGCGAGCAGGCCGATATCCTGCACCCCGGCGTGCCGTACAAGCTGCGCGTGGCCATCGAGCGCGAGGCTCGCGCCATGAGCGGCTACCGTTACGGCCGCGATTTGGCCAACGAGTTTATGGACACGCTCGAGGGTGCGCCCAAGGGCGATATCCGCGGTGCCATGGCGCTGCTCATCGACAAGCAGGACGATCCGCGCCGCGTCGAGGTGTACTCGGCGCTGCAGGATCTGGTGCTGGCCGGAGGTCGCTAGATGGAGCTCACGGACCGCTCTGGTTACTTTGCGGGCCCCGGTATGCTCGGCGGCTCTTTTGGCGATGCCTCGCGCGCAAGCGACGAGGCCGCCGAGGGCGTCGCCGACCCCTGCCTGGGCCATGCGCCCGACCAGGTGGTCTTTTACGAGCTCACGCGTAAGTTTGTGGAGACCGAGGAAGACGTTCCCCAGGAGGCCTGCGACGTGCTGTACTACACGCTCGCCGTGGGCCACCACACCGGCGTGCTCGACTGCTTTGAGCCGCGCTTGTCGGTGCCGGTGGATGTCTTCTATTCGCTCGTCGACGCGCTGCCGGAGGGGGAGGCCAAGACCAAGTTCGAGGCCATCCGCTCCTTTGGCGAGTACCAGCTCGACAAGGCGGCGGTGCCGTCGCTGCTCGAGGCCTGCGATGCGCTGCTCGACGAGCGCGGTTTTCGCGGGTCGGCCAAGGCCGGCATCTCGGTGTTCGATGACGACTTTGGCCTGCATGCCCAGCAGGTCGCGTTCTTAATGAAGTTCCGCGATTTGGTGGAGCGCGTGCGCGATGTGTCGGGCGTGTATCTGACGGGAAGGTTGCAGTAATGGGTCGCGTTGTGGATGGCCGTGTGAACGGCGCCCCGTTTGCGGGTATCGTGCTCACGGCGGGAAGCGTGCTGCGTGCCGACGATGCCGCCGGCCCCGTGCTCTCCAAAAAGATGGAAGACGCACCCATCGCCGGTTGGTACACCATCGACGGAGGCCAAACGCCCGAGGACGACATCATCGAGGTCAAGCGTGAGCGTCCGCCTCGCCTGGTCTTGGTTGATGCCGCAGACATGGCGCTGCCCGTCGGCGCCATCCGCTTGCTCGACAAACGTGATGTGGCCCGCAAGTCGATGTTTACCACGCATTCGCTTCCCTTGTCGATTCTGATCGAAGAGATTGAGCAATCGTGCGATGATATCGTCTTCGTCGGAATTCAGCCGGGCGACACGGAGTTCTACAACCCCATGTCCCCGGAAGTCTTTGACGCCGTCGACGCCGTGTACGACGCCGTGGCCGCCAACGACTTTTCCCACTTTGTCCGCTTGGGGCAGGAGCTATAGCAGCGCTTGTCCCTGCTGATTAGGAAAGAAGTGATTGACATGGCAGATTCCAAGGTGGAGTACCCCGCTCCCGATTGCCTGGCGCCCGCCGCGATCGAGGCCAAGACCGAGGCCGCCGGCGTGACCAAGGCCAACCTGCCGGTCGCAAAGGCCTTTCTGTTGGCAATGTTCGCCGGTGCGTTTATTGCCTTCGGCGGCCTGTTCTTTACCGTGTTCTTGAGCGACAGCACTCTGGGCTGGGGTGCCCAGCGCGTCGTGGGCGGCCTGTGCTTTTGCCTGGGCCTGGTGCTGGTGCTGGTGTGCGGCGCCGAGCTGTTTACCGGCAACTCGCTTATGGTCTGCGCGCTCAAGAGCAAAAAGATCACCCTGGTCCAGATGCTCAAGGCCTGGGTCGTCGTGTGGGTCGGCAATTTTGCCGGTGCCCTGTTCATTGTCTTTTTGGTGTACATGGCCGGCATTTACAAGCTCAACGGCGAGGCGGTCGCCAATTCCATGGTGAGCGTCGCCGCCGGCAAGGTGACGATCGACTGGGTGACGATCTTCTTCCGTGGCATCCTGTGCAACATCTTTGTGTGCCTGGCCGTGTGGATCGGTACCGCCGGCAAGACCGTGGTCGATAAGGTCGTGGGCATTCTGCTGCCCATCGCCGCCTTTGTGGCCTGCGGTTTTGAGCACTGCGTTGCCAACATGTACTTTTTGCCCATGGGCGCCGTGATGCATGCATGCGGCTACGGTGCCAAGGTCGCCGGCGCCGATGCGCTCAACGCCGCGGGCATTGCGTTTAACCTGTCCGCCGCCACGCTGGGCAACATCGTGGGCGGCGCGGTTCTAGTCGCGCTCGGCTACTGGTTTATCTATGCCAAGAAGTCCGAGGCGTAAGGTACCGCCTGTTTGACGTTGAGCCTCCCGCGGGGCGTTGCCGTGCGGGAGGCTTTTTGGGTCTGGGGCTCGTTGCCGGGCTGTTGGCCTGTTGTGTTTGGCTGATGAAAGGGGTAATCGAGATGGCATCTGCTGCGGAGCTTGACGGTCGCGCCGTGGTGACCACATGCGGGGGATGCTATGCCGATTGCGCCTTTGCGGCACGCGTTGAGGACGGTCGCGTGGTGGCCGAGTTGCCGGTGCCGGGGCATCCGTGCGCGGCGCGTGCCCTGTGCGCCCGCGGGTGCCATCGCCTGGACATGCCGTTTGACGAGCGCGATCGCATTGTGCACCCCATGCGCCGACGAGCTGATGGTTCGGGGTTCGATGCGATTTCGTGGGACGAGGCGTTCGCGCAGATTGCCGAGCGTCTTTTGGGCATTGTTGACGAGCGCGGGCCTCGTGCGCTGGGTATGACGCTCGGCGTGCCCTCGTTCGACCGCTACTGGGCCTATCGCTTTATGCATGCGCTGGGCTCGCCCAACGTGTACGGTGCCGATGGCGCCTGCGAGGTAAGCCGACTTACCGGTTGGGAGCACAGCCTGGGCTACAGCCCCGCCTCCGACCTGGCGCACACCGATTGCATCATGTATCTGGGGCGTTCCATTGTCGATTCGTCGACGATGGGGGCCGTTGATGCACTCAACGATGCGCGCCGGCGCGGGGCGAAGATTATTGTGGTCGACCCCCGGCGTAGCGGCTCGGCTGCGCTTGCAGACCGCTGGCTCCGCGTGCGCCCGGGCTGCGACTTGGCGCTGCTGCTGGGTATTGCCCACGTGTTGATTGCCGAGGGCCTGTACGACCACGAGTTCGTTGACCGCTATACCACGGGGTTTGACGAGCTGGCGCAGGCGGCTGCTGTTTGGACGCCTGAGTGGGCCGAGTCGATGTGCGACGTGCCGGCCGATGAGATTGTCGCGACGGCGCGCGATTTGGCTGCTGCGGCGCCTGCCGCCGTGGTCGATGCGGGCTTTCATGGTGGCATCGGTATCGCGTATGCTAACAGTACGCAGACGGCGCGCGCTATCTGTTTGGTCGATGTCCTGCTGGGCTGCATCGGACATGCGGGCGGTGCCCTCAACCCGCCCACACCGCTTGCGTTGGGCGATTTGGACCCTGCGCGTTTCGCGACGCCGCCGGTGCCGCGCGGGCCCAAGCTGGGGTCCGAGCGCTATCCGCTGGTCGATCCGGTGCGCGGCCTGTGCACGACCATCGGTCAGTCGATTCTTGCCGGCGATTTGCGTGGGCTCATCGTCTATGCCAGTAACCCCGGTGCGGGCTATGGCAATGCACAGGCTTGGTTGGGTATTTTGCAGCAGCTCGACTTGCTCGTGACGATTGATATTCGCTGGTCCGAGACGGCGCGCGCTTCGGACTTTGTGCTTCCTGACGTGACGTATCTGGAGGCCGATCGCGGCGTGGGCACAGTCGTGGGTGCCAATGATTCGCGCGTGTTCTACCGCAACGCCGTGCTGCCTGTGCAGCATGACGATACGAGACCGGGGCGGGAGATCTTTGCCGGGCTGGCTGCGGCCTGCGGCGTTGACGAGTGCTTCGACTTTACGTCCGACGATCTGGCCGCTGCTCAGGTAGCTCCGTTTGGGATTGATCTTGCCGCACTCAAGGAGCGCGGCTGGGCCGACACGGGTGTTGCGTTGCCGTCGCGTACGGGCGAGCCGGCGATTCCCTTGGATGGCGGCAAAATTGCGCTGGCAAGTGACGTATGGGAACGAGCCGGCCTGGGTCGTGTACCCAACTGGATCGCTCCCATGGTGGAGCCTGGCCCGGGGATGTTTCGCCTCATTAGCGGCAATCGACCCTTTGAGTCGCATACCTCGCGCAGGCTCGCGGCCCAAGGTGCCGCCGAGGCGGGTTCCGACTTGGACGCCGTGCAGATGAATGCTGATGTTGCCGCACGCATGGGTATCGCCAATGGCGAGGTCGTGGAACTCGTGAGCGACTTGGGCCGCGACCGCGTGCGCGTGGAGACGACGCCGTATCTGCATCCGGCGTGTATCTTTACGTCGGCTGCCCCCGGCGGACGTTCGTTTGGCGCCGATGCCGGTGGTGCTCAAGCCTTGGGCGTGGGCCCGCTCGACCATACGCCGTTGCGTTGGGACCCGTTGACGGGCGCCGCGCTCACCCAGGAAAACGCCGTTCGCGTGGAAAAGATTGTCGCGCGCGGGGATAATGACGATTAATTGACTCAGCTGATGTATTCGGCTGATCCACGTTTCTTTTGAAAGGCTGCACATGAGCGATAGCCAGAACATGTCCGATGAGGTGCGCGCCCGCCTGCGCGCCATCCCTTCCGTCAACGAGCTGCTTGCCGAGTGGCCGGTGGTGAAGGCGACAGGGGAGACCTGCGACGCGGTGGTCCATGCTGCCGTGACGGCTGAGCTCGACGAGGAGCGCGCCGCAATTCGTGCCGGTGCCGCCCCGCGTTCCAAGCGCGAGCTGGCCTCGGCCATCGAGTGGCGTGCGCACCGCTCCGCGTTGCCGAGCCTGCGTCCCGCCGTCAACGCCACGGGTGTTGTTATCCATACCAACCTGGGTCGAGCCCCGCTCGCGGAGTCGGCCGCCAAGGCCGTGGCCGAGGTCGCGCGCGGCTACAGCACGCTCGAGTACAGCGTGGACACCTGCTCGCGCGGGTCGCGCAAGGAACATGCCGCGCAGCTCATCCGCTCGCTTACCGGTGCCGAGGACGCGCTGGTCGTTAACAATAACGCGGCTGCCGTGCTGTTGGTGCTGGCGACCCATGCCGCAGGCAAGGAGGTCATCGTCAGTCGCGGCGAGCTTGTCGAGATCGGCGGCAGTTTCCGTATCCCCGATGTTATGGAGGCCTCGGGTGCCAAGCTCGTTGAGGTCGGGGCCACCAACCGCACGCATTTGAGCGACTATGAGCGCGCCATCACGCCCGATACGGCCATGATCCTGAAGGTTCATCCTTCCAACTATCGCATCGAGGGTTTTCACGAGGAGGTGGGTTCTCGGGAGCTTGCGGCGCTTGCTCACAAGCATGGCCTGCTGTTCTACGAGGACCAGGGGTCGGGCGCGCTTTTGCCCGATGACATCCTGGTGCGCGGCGGTGAGGAGCCCACGCCGGCTTCGGTCGCGGCGGGGCTCGATATCGTGTCGTGCTCGGGCGATAAGCTGCTCGGTGCCGCACAGGCGGGCATTATCATGGGCCGTCGCGATCTGGTCCAGGCTTGCGGGTCGCATCCGCTTATGCGTGCCCTGCGCCCGGGCAAGCTCGCACTGGCTGCGCTCGAGGCTACACTGCGCATTTATATGGATGGGGCGGATGTGGCCCATCGCGAGGTGCCGGTGCTCAACATGCTCACGCTTCCGCAGGCTCATCTGGAGCGTCGCGCACGCAAGCTGCGCGAGCTGATGGTGGCAGGCCTCGATAAGGCGGGTTGCCCGTGCGCCGTTCAGGTGGAGATCGTCGAAGAGTCGTCGACTCCCGGCGGCGGTTCGCTGCCTACCGTCGAGTTGCCCACGATATGCGTGGCCGTCTGCCCGGTCGACGGGCGCCTGTCCGTCGACGCGCTCAAGCGCTCGCTCGTCCAAGACTTCGATACACCGGTCGTCACGCGCGCCTCGCACGACCGCATTCTGTTTGATGTGCGCACACTCGTGGGCGACCGCGATATCGAGACGGCGGCATCGACGCTCGTCGCGTGCGTTGAGAAGGCGGTTGCACGATGAGTGAGGTTCAGGCGCTGGTGGAGTGTCCCGTTATCGTTGGCACGGCGGGCCACGTCGACCACGGTAAGTCGGCACTGATTGAGGCTCTGACCGGTAAGAATCCCGACCGTCTGGAGGTTGAGCGCCGTCGCGGTATGACCGTGGAGCTGGGCTTTGGCGAGCTGGCGCTGCCGAGTGGCAAGATCGTTGGCCTGGTCGATGTGCCGGGTCATGCTCATTACCTGCGCGCCATGGTGCAGGGTGCGACAGGCATCGACGTTGCCGTGCTGGTGGTCTCTGCCGTCGAGGGCGTAATGCCGCAGACGCGCGAGCACGTGCACGTGCTGGAGCTGCTGGGCGTCACGCATATGGTGGTGGCGCTGACGATGTGTGACCTGGCCGATGCCGAGATGACCGAGCTTGCCGAGCTCGATGTCGATGATTTTTTGTCGGGTACCGTGTTTGCGGGCGCGCCGATTGTGCCCGTGTCGTCCAAGACCGGCGAGGGGATCGATGGCCTGCTGGCTACGCTCGACGAGCAGGTTGCCGCTTGCTGGGATGCCTGCCGCGACCGTGCCGAGCGCACCGATGCCGCGCCGCGCCTGCCGATTGACCGCTGCTTTACGATTAAGGGCGTCGGTACTGTCGTAACGGGAACGCTGCACGATGCGCCGGTTGCGGTGGGCGACGAGCTGATGGCCTTGCCGTCGCGTACGGTCTGTCGCGTGCGCGGGATTCAGGTGCATGGCGATACGCCGCGCGCGCTGCCTGGTCAGCGTGTGGCGCTCAACCTTGTTGGTGACGGTGCCGCGGCGCTTGACCGTGGCGAGATGCTGGGCGTTGCGGACCGCTTTGGCCAGACGTTGCGCTTTATGATGACGTTCACCTACCTCGGCCGCGAGGGCGCCAAGCCGCGCGTGCTCGAGTCGGGCGCGCGTGTGCATGTGATGGCCGGCACGGCCGAGGTCGTCGGCCGCATCATGCTATTGGAGGGCGAGGCCCCCATGGCGGTGGGCGAGACCCGTACCGTGCAGGTGCGCCTGGATGATCCGCTGCCGCTGCGTGCCGGAGACCATGCCGTGGTGCTGTCGTATTCGCCCGTTATGCTTATTGGCGGCGGGCGCGTGCTGCTTTCGCGCTGCCGTCGCTCGCGCGAGCTTTCTGCCGGCGAGCGCGCACTGTTTGCGGCGCTTGAGTCCGGCGATACCGCGGGCGGTGTGGGCGCTTGGCTGGCGCTGCAGATGCTGCCAGTTACGGCGGTTGATGTTGCCGACGCTTTGGATCTTGGTGTCGGCGAGGTCGATGCCGCACTGCGCGGGTTGGTGTCGCAGGGCTCTGTTCGCAAGCTTGCTGTGGGTGATGCGGACTACTTGGCGGACGCCGCGGTGCTCGACGCTGCGATGGATGCACTGGCGGCGACCCTGTCAGCCATGCACGCGGCGTCTCCCAAGGAGACGGGCTTTACGCCCGGCGCCGTTGCCCATGCTGCGTGGCCTGCCGCTGATGATGGCGTTGCCGCGGCTCTGATTGCCGAGTGCTGCTCGCGTGGCGTGTGTGCCGCCGAGGGTGCCGAGGTATTCGACCCGCACTCCGCTGCCGCCGCGGCGCGTGTGGTGCGCGAGGCCTGCGAACGTATCGTTGCCTTGCTGGACGAAGCCGGCCTCGATGCACCGATATTGCCCGAGGTGGGCGAGCAGTTGCAGCTCGATCGCGACACCATGACGCGTGCCCTGCGCGAGCTTTCGCTCAATCGCTCGATCGTTAAGGTCGAGCGCGACGTTGCCCTGTCCGCTGCCGCCGAGGCCCATGCGCGCGAGCTTGTTACCGCCGCCATTGAGGCAGCCGGCGGTGCTGCCACCACGAGCGTACTGCGCGAGGCCCTGGGTGTGTCGCGCAAACGTGCCATCAGCATCTTGGAGCACCTGGATGCCGTGCGCTTTACGGTGCTCGACAAGGATGCCGGCGGCCTGCGCTCCCTGCGCTAGATTGGCTGCTCGGTTTGGTAAAATACCGCCGCACTTGGGAACGGATGGGCTCCGGTGGGCTCCGCGGTCCTCAAAACCGTTGCGAGGCGTGCAAAACGTCTTGGATGTGTTCGATTCACATACGTTCCCGCCACACGCTACCAGCGCTTTTGTGCTCGCGGTCTTGCTGCGTGCCGCAAAGGCGCTGTTTTGTTTTTGCACGAGTTTTTCGTAGCGCCGCTATTTCGGCGGCTGCAGTTAGCATCGTGCACCGGGTTTCGAGCATGCCGATGGAGGTGTTTTGCCGTATGACTACCGTAAGACGTGCCGATCTTTCTTGTGTCGTCCAAGCGGGCGGGCTGTCTTCGCGCATGGGCTGCGATAAGGCGCGCATGGTGTTTTGCGGCGAGCCGCTCATCGAGCGCGTGCTGGGTCGGCTGGCGCCAGTTGCCGGCGAGTTGGTCGTGACGACTTCGCGTCCCAGCGAGCTTGTCTATCTTGAGGAGCGCACGTTTGGCGGTCTGGTGCCGCGAATAGTGCCGGACCTTGAAGGGTCGGCGGGCGCCATGCGCGGCATCGCGAGCTCGTTGGCCGCGGCCCGATTGCCGCTCGTGGCGATCGTCGCCTGCGATATGCCGTTTGTCTCGCCGGAACTCATCGGCGTGCTTGCCGGTCATGTTGAGGCCGAGGCGCTCGATGTGTGCGTGCCGCGCGAGGAGCGGGGGATTGAGCCGCTTTGCGCCGTCTGGCGCCGCGAGACCTGCGCGCCGATTGCTTACGAGCTGCTCGCCGGTGACCGTCAGCGAATCCGCTGCCTGATCGACCGGGTGAACGCCGGGTACTTGGACGAGCCACAGATTGTCGCGGTCGCAGGCTCGACGCTCTGCTTCGAGAACGTCAATACGCCCGAGGAGTTTGCGGCGGCCGAGTTACTCGCCTAGACGATTGGAGTTGCCATGTCTCACGATATTTGTCCCGACACGGGAGAGCCTTGCACGTGCGATGGTTCCGAGCCCTGTACCTGCGGCTGCGGTGGCTGTGGGCATACTGCGGAAGAGGAAGCGGCCGCTGCGGCGTATCGTGAGGCACACCGCGAAGGCCCGTCCGGTGATGCCCTCGACCACGAACGCAAGATCATCGTTTCGTTCGATAGCACCTTCGATGTGATGGAATGCGAACAGCTGTGTCTTGCCGCCGGTGTGCCCGGGCGCATCATGCCGCTGCCCGGCTCCATTACCGCCGGCTGCGGGCTGTGCTGGGCCATGCCGTTCTCGGGCGATGCGCTCGCGGCCTTCCGCGCTGCCACCGAAGGCCGCGTAACCCCCGCCGACTACCATCAGCTCGTCCTCTAGCCACCAAAACCACCACATTGGGGACAGGCACCTTTGTGTTGGTTTGGAACACGTGGACGAAACAGGTTTGAAACACGGGTTTTGCACGTCAGGCACTCAAAAACGCTTCTACCTGCATCGTAATCAAAACGAAACATCTGCTCGTCGGCTTATGCGAAACTTTGCTGCAACAGTGCGATATTATCCATACTCGATAAAGTTCGCGGCGCATAGGGTGCCGCGACCGACATTTTCGTTTCCCATCATTGGAGGAAGCATGAGCTACACGCAGAAAGTTCTCGAAGAGCTCAAGGCCCGCTATCCCGAGCAGCCTGAGTTCATCCAGGCCGCGACCGAGATCCTCGGCACCATCCAGCCGGCGCTCGACGCCCACCCCGAGTACGAGGAGGCCGCCCTGTTGGAGCGTCTCGTCGAGCCCGAGCGCATCGTCATGTTCCGTGTTCCCTGGGTCGACGACCAGGGCAAGGTTCAGGTCAACCGCGGCTATCGCGTCGAGTTCAACTCTGCCATTGGACCCTACAAGGGCGGCCTGCGCTTTAACCCGACGGTCACCCTGGGTATGCTCAAGTTCCTTGGCCTGGAGCAGATCCTCAAGAACAGCTTGACCACCCTTCCCATGGGCGGCGGCAAGGGCGGCTCCGACTTCGACCCCAAGGGCAAGTCCAACAACGAGATCATGCACTTCTGCCAGTCCTTCATGACCGAGCTCTATCGCCACATCGGCCCCAACACCGACGTTCCTGCCGGCGACCTGGGCGTTGGCGGCCGCGAGGTTGCCTACCTGTTCGGTCAGTACAAGCGCCTGACCAACGAGTGGACCGGCGTCCTCACCGGCAAGGGCCTCTCCTTTGGCGGCTCGCTCGCCCGTACCGAGGCCACCGGCTACGGTCTGGCCTACTTTGTGGACGAGTACCTCAAGAGCCGCGGCGACTCCTTCGAGGGCAAGAACGTCGTCGTGCACGGCTCCGGTAACGTCGCTATCTACGCCGTCCAGAAGGTCTCCCGGCTCGGCGGCAAGGTGCTGGCCTGCTCCGATACTCACGGCTGGGTCGAGGATCCCGACGGCATCGACTACACTGTGCTCGAGCACGTCTACAACAAGAAGCGCTCCGGCCACGACAAGGGCGTTACGCTCGCTATGTACGTTGACGAGAAGCCCAACGCCGTGTGGCACGAGGGCGACGGCCGTGGCGTTTGGCAGCTGCCCTGCGACATCGCGCTGCCCTGCGCTCGCGAGAACACGCTGCTGCTCGAGGACGCCCAGGCGCTCGTCGCCAACGGCTGCAAGGTGGTCGGCGAGGGCGCGAACATGCCCACGACCATCGAGGCCACGACTTACTTCCAGGAGAACGGCGTTGCCTTTATGCCCGGTAAGGCTGCCAACGCCGGCGGCGTGCTCGTGTCCGGCCTGGAGATGAGCCAGAACGCCGAGCATCTGTCCTGGACCTTCGAGGAGGTCGACGGCAAGCTCGAGCAGCTCATGCGTGGCATGTTCCACAACGTGGACGACACCGCCAAGGAGTATGGCCAGGAGGGCAACTTCGTCATGGGCGCCAACATCGCCGGCTTCCTGAAGGTCGCCGACGCCATGCTCGCCCAGGGTGTCTGCTAAGTCTTCGCTCGATATGGCATGTGATGAGGCTCCCAGCTATCCGGCTGGGAGCCTTTTTCTATGGGGACGATGGCGGCGCCCCCTCGTTTGGTACACTTAAAGGTACTGGACAAGTGGAGAGATGGGGGAGAACGTGCTCAAGTTCGGTACCTACGTCCGTGTTGGAAACGCGGCCGAAGCCTATGAGCTCTTGCAGAAGAACCGCAACAACAAGATTGTGGGCGGTGGCATCTGGATGCGCCTGGGTTCGCGTCGTGTGGCGACGGCGATTGACCTTTCGGCCTGCGGACTCGATCAGATCGAGGAGACCGAGACCGAATTTCGCATCGGTGCCATGTGCACCCTGCGCCAGCTCGAGCGTCATGCCGGGCTCAACGCGCTTGTCAACAATGTCTTTGAGTTTGCCGTCCACGATATCGTGGGCGTTCAACTGCGCAACACCGCCACGGTGGGCGGCAGCATCTACGGCCGCTTTGGCTTCTCGGACGTTCTCTCCGCCTTCCTCGCGCTCGATTCCTATGTTGAGCTGACGGGTGCCGGCCGCGTGCCGCTCGCCGAGTTCGTTGACATGGGCTACGTGCGCGACGTGATCGAGCACGTGGTGGTCGTCAAGCACGATTACCGTGCCAGCTATGAGGCCGTGCGCAAGGCCGCGACCGACTTCCCCTCGCTCAATGTCACCGCTGCCTGGTGGGACAACTCCTGGCACGTCACCGTGGGTGCCCGCCCGCTGCGCGCGACCCTGTTGCAGGGCGAGGCGTGCGGCCTGGTGAGCGAGCAGCCTTCCGAGGACGAGCTTCGTGCCCTCGTCGCGTCCGTGCGCGCGCTGAGCTACGGCACCAACCTGTGGGGCTCGGCCGACTACCGCCGCCGCATTTCGGCCCCGCTGGCGATTCAGGCCGTGCGCCGCGCCGCCGGCATCGAGCTTTCGGCCGCGCTTGCCCGCGAGCTCGAGAGCGTGCAGATTCCTAAGTTTGCCACGGACGAGTATTCCTGCCGCCGCGTGCCCGGCGTCGATTCTAGCGAGGTGCGCTAATGGCTGCCAAACTCATCGATCTTTCCTTTACGCTCAACGGCCGCAAGGTCAAGGTTCAGATTGCCCCCGACACCATGCTCTTTGCGCTGCTGCGCGAGCAGGGCTGCGCGTCGGTGCGCTGCGCCTGCGAAACCACCAACTGCGGCCTGTGCACGGTGTGGCTCGACGGCGACCCGGTGCTGAGCTGCTCGGTTCCCGCCGCCCGTGTTGAGGGACATACCATCACCACGCTTGAGGGCCTTAAGGCCGAGTCCGAGGCGCTCGCTCGCGCGATGGCTGCCGAAGGCGCCGAGCAGTGCGGTTTTTGCGCCCCCGGTCTCATCATGAACGTGCTGGCGCTCGCCCGCGCCGCCAAGGAGGACCCGAGCCTCGTCGCCACGCGTGAGGAGCTCTCGCGCCAGCTCGCCGGCAACCTGTGCCGTTGCAGCGGCTACGAGAGCCAGCTGCGCGCCATCGTCCGCTTCCTCAACGAGTCCGGCGTGCAGGTGGGCTTCGAGATGCCCGAGCTGCCCGTCAACGACACGAGCTCCGACGGTGTCGCGTACAAGCAGATTACCCACAAGCAGCCCAAGAAGGATTCGAAGGCTCTGCTCGAGGGCCGTCCCGTCTACACGGGCGACATGGTGCCCGCCGGCGCGCTCATTGTTAAGCTCAAACGCAGCCCCTATGCGCGCGCCAAGATCCGCTCCATCGACACCTCGCGTGCGTTGAAGGTGCCCGGCGTCGTGGGCGTCTACACCTACGAGGACGTGCCCAAGCGCCGCTTTACCATCGCCGGCCAGAGCTATCCGCAGCCGAGTCCCTACGACCGCCTGATTCTCGAGAACCTCGTGCGTTACCAAAACGAGGAGGTGGCGATCGTCGCCGCCGAGACCGAGGAGGCCGCCGATAAGGCGCTTAAGCTCATCAAGGTCGACTACGAGGTGCTCGAGCCGCTGCTCGACTTTACACAGGCACTCGATAACGACATCGTGGTCCACCCCGAGGGCGACGTGACCTTTATGTTCCCGCAGGGCGGCGATGTCCCGCGCAACCTGGTGTGCAGCGGTACCAGTGATTTTGGCGATCTGGACGAGGCCTTCGCCCAGAGCGACATCGTCTTTGAGCGCACCTACACCAGCCAGGCCACGCAGACCGCGCCCATGGAGACCTTCCGCGCCTTCGCGACGACCGACGCGTTCGGGCGTATCTCGGTGACCACTTCCACGCAGGTGCCCTTCCACGTGCGCCGCATGGTCGCGCAGTCGCTCGATATTCCGCAGTCGCAGGTGCAAGTCATTAAGCCGCGCATCGGTGGCGGCTTTGGCTCCAAGCAGACGGGCTGCTGCGAGATCTTCGTGGCGTTCGTGACACAGCAGACCGGCCGTCCGAGCTACTGCTGCTACACCCGCGAGGAGACCATCACCGCGGGCAACTCGCGCCACCAGATGCAGATGACTGTTAAGCTGGGCGCCATGAACGACGGCACCATCACGGCTATCGATCTGCATACGCTGTCCAACGCCGGCGCGTACGGCGAGCACGCTACCACGACGATCGGCCTGTCGGGCCACAAGAGCCTGCCCATCTACAACCATGTGAAGGCGAGCCGCTTTAGGTGGGACGCCGTCTACACCAACACTAACCGCGGCGGCGCGTATCGTGGCTACGGTGCCACCCAGGGCCAGTTTGCCGTGGAGAGCGCCGTCAACGAGCTCGCCGACATGCTGCACATGGATCCCGCCGACCTGCGCCTTAAGAACATCGTGCGCGAGGGCGAGATCATGCCGCAGTACTACAACGAGAAGCTCAACGCCTGTGCGCTCGACCGCTGCCTGCTGCGCGCGATGGACATGATCGGCTGGCGCGACAAGCCGCTGGCCGTGGACCTGGGCGACCGCGTGCGCGCCCTGGGCTGCGCGCTCACCATGCAGGGCTCGGGTATCTCCAACGTGGACATCGCCGGCATCGACATGCGCCTGGAAGAGGACGGCTTCATTACCATCGGCACCGGCGCCACCGATAACGGCATGGGTGTCGACACGATCCTGGCGCAGATTGCTGCCGAGGAGCTGGGCGTGGAGAGCTCACAGATTGTGGTGCGCGGCGTAGACACCGACGTGTCGCCGTTCGACGCCGGCTCGTACGCGAGCTCCGGTACCTACGTGACGGGCCTTGCCGCCAAGAACGCCGCAGCCGAGCTGCGCGAGAAGATTTGCGCCAAGGCCGCCCAGATGTGGGACGTTGACGCCGCCGACGTGGTCTTTGATGGTCAGTACGTGCGCCTGTCCGACGAGCGTGCCGCTCGCGAGCGCGGTCGCTACCTTACGCTGCGCGACTTTGCCAACCTGTGTGTCAAGAACATCGAGGGTGGCGACGCGCTGACCTCGCACGCCTCTGCCTGCCTGCCCGTTTCGCCTCCACCGTTTATGGCCGGCATTGCCGAGGTCGAGGTCGACAAGGCCACCGGCAAGGTGACCGTGGTGGACTACGCGGCGGCCGTCGATTGCGGCACCGTGATCAACGAGGCACTCGCGCGCGTCCAGGCCGAGGGCGGCATTGCCCAGGGCATCGGTCACGCGCTCTACGAGATTGTCGAGCATGACGATCGCGGACGCCTACGCACCGGCAACTTCATGAGCTACAAGCTGCCCACGCGCCTGGATATCGGCAGCATTCGCGTGGCCTTTGAGCCGAGTTACGAGCCGACGGGTCCGTTTGGTGCCAAGTCGATCGGCGAGGTCGTCATTAACACGCCGCTCGCCGCCGTTGCCTCGGCCGTGGCGCACGCCACCGGCCACCAAGTTCGCTCGCTGCCGATCACGCCCGAGAAGGCCCTGCTGGGGGAGTAGCGGGTCTGCGAACAAGTCGTAATTTGCGGGGCGGGGCAACTCGCCCCGCCTTTTGCACTCGTGGTGAGGTCGTGAGCCTGTAAAAGGTGTGCGTGCGCTTGCCGTTCGTATCTGCTATCATTCCTAGTCTGTGCGCTCATGCGGGCGTGGCGGAATTGGTAGACGCGCCAGATTTAGGTTCTGGTGGGATTCCCGTGAAGGTTCGAGTCCTTTCGCCCGCACCAACGCACCAGCGTCGGCCTTGGCCGTCGCGACACTCTGTTGCATAAAGGTACCAGCACCTCAGATAAGCTGGGCAGTATGAGGAGGAACGTGTTGAACATCACCGCTTCTGACGTCAAGGACGCCAAGCTCACCGCTACGGTCACCATCCCGGCCGCCGACGTCGACGCCGCGATTAAGAAGGCCTACAAGGATACCGCCAAGAAGTACCGCTTCCCGGGCTTCCGCGCCGGCAAGGCTCCCCGTCCGGTCATCGACTCCGCACTTGGCGCCGAGGCTACCCTCGCTCAGGCCACCAACGACCTGATCGCCGCCAACGAGCCCGCCGTCCTCAACGAGCTGGACATCGTCCCCACCAAGAACGGTGACTACAAGGACCTCGACCTCGCCAAGGATCACGAGGACTACACCTACACCGTCGAGTTCTCCCTGCGTCCTGCCGCTGAGCTCTCCTCCTTCGACGCTGTCGAGATCGAGATGCCCCCTGCGGAGGTCACCGAGTCCGAGATCAACAACCAGGTCGAGATGCTCCTCAACTACCGTGCCACTTTCGAGGACGTCGAGGGTCGCGCCGTCGAGGCCGAGGACTACGTCACCGTCGACCTCAAGGCCGTCGAGAACGCCGACAACTTTGCCGCCGAGGGCCGCATGCTCATCGCCGGTAGCGACAGCAACCCCAAGGAGTTCAACGAGGCCCTGATCGGCGCCAACGTTGACGACGTCAAGACCGTCACCTGGACCGACGAGGTCGAGGAGGGCGAGGAGGCCGAGACCCACACCGTCGAGGTCACCGTCAAGGGCATCAAGGTTCGCAACACCCCCGAGCTCACCGACGAGCTCGTCAAGTCCGACTTTGGCTTTGACAGCATCGACGCCATGCGCGACGCCATCAAGATCGAGATCGAGCAGGACAAGGCTTCCCGCCTCCCGGCCGAGAAGGAGAACCGTTGCGTCTCCGCTCTCGCCGAGCGTCTGCAGCTCGACGAGATGGACGCCGACTACGAGCAGTCCGTCTTTGAGGAGCTTGGCCAGAACTTCCTGTCCAACCTCGCTGCCCGCGGCATGACGCTGGACACCTGGCTGCCCGCTTCCGGCCTGACCATGGAGCAGTTCATCGGCGACCTGCACAAGCAGGCCAACGACGTTGCCCGTGAGTCCCTGGCTCTCGACGCCCTCGCTCGTGAGCTCAAGATTGAGGTCACCGAGGATGATATCAACGCCGAGTTCGAGAAGGCCGGCGTCAAGGACGTCGAGGCTTCAAAGGCCGAGTTCATCGCCGATGGCCGCATGCCTGCCGTCCGCGAGTCCATCCGTCGCTCCAAGGCCGTCGACCACCTGGTCGAGAACGCCAAGGTGACCGAGGTCGACGAGACCGCCAAGGACGCCGAGTAATTCTCGCCACCTTGCCCGCGAGCGCATGCGTGCGCCCGTGATGGGGTAAAGTTATACACCGGTTATCCGGTAGCTTCGTACGGTGCCAGCCAATGCATAGCATGCGGGCACCGTACGTTTATCTAGAACCAATTTGGTCCGCAAGAGAGAAATGGAGATGCGTATGATCGCTAAGTTCGATTCCGCCCTCGTGCCATACGTTATCGAGCAGACGCCGCGCGGCGAGCGCAGCTACGATATCTATTCGCGCCTGCTCAACGACCGCATCATCTTCTTGGGCGAGGAGATCAACTCCGTCAGTGCCAACCTGGTCGTTGCCCAGCTGCTGCATCTTGAGAGCCAGGATGCCGAGAAGGATATCTCGCTCTACATCAATTCGCCCGGCGGCGAGGTCTACTCCGGCCTGGCGATTCTGGACACCATGAACTTCATCAAGCCGCAGGTTTCTACCATCTGTGTGGGCATGGCCGCGTCTATGGCCGCCGTGCTGCTTTCGGCCGGCGCCAAGGGCAAGCGCTTCTGCCTGCCGCACTCCAAGGTTATGATTCACCAGCCCAGCGGCGGTGCCCAGGGCCAGCAGACCGAGATCGAGATCGTGGCCGAGGAGATCAAGAAGACCCGCCGCGAGCTCAACCAGATCCTGTCCGACGCCTCTGGCCAGCCCATCGAGAAGGTCCAGGCCGACACCGAGCGCGACAACTACCTGACCGCTGCCGAGGCCCTCGACTACGGCCTGATCGACCGTATCGTCACCTCGCGCGACCTTGCCGCGAAGGACGCCTAGGATGGCCGGTAACATGCAGGACAACTTTGACGAGAACGGCAACCCCATCCGCTGCTCCTTCTGCGGAAAAGAGCAGGGGCAGGTTCGCCGCCTTGTAAAGGGTCCGACCAACATCTTTATCTGCGACGAGTGCGTCGCCGCCTGCTCCGAGATCTTGGAGGAGTCGCTGGCTTCGGACTTTATGGACGCTGCCCGCAACGGCAAGCTGCCGGGCTTTCTCAACGATCACGGGCAGGCTGCATCTCAGCCCGCCGTGGACCCCGAGGCCGAGGGCTTTGAGCTCGAGGACGACGCCCGTCAGGTCATTACGCATGTGCCGACGCCGCACGAGATTTATGACGAGCTTTCGGCCTATGTCATGGGCCAGGAGGACGCCAAGCGCGCCATGTCGGTTGCCGTGTACAACCATTACCGCCGCGTGATCGAGGGCGGTGCTGCGCTTTCGGCCTTTGACGACGGTTTGGACTCGCAGCTCGACGATGATATGGATGAGGTGGAGCTCGCCAAGTCCAACATTCTGCTGCTCGGCCCCACCGGTACCGGTAAGACGCTTCTGGCGCAGACGCTCGCGCGCATCCTCGAGGTGCCGTTTGCCATCGCCGACGCCACCGCGCTCACCGAGGCCGGTTACGTGGGCGAGGACGTGGAGAACATCCTGCTCAAGCTCATCAATGCCGCCGATGGCGATATTGAGCGCGCGCAGGTTGGCATTATCTACGTGGACGAGATCGACAAGATCGCCCGCAAGGCCGAGAACCTCTCCATCACCCGCGATGTTTCGGGCGAGGGCGTTCAGCAGGCGCTGCTTAAGATTCTTGAGGGCACGGTGGCAAGCGTTCCGCCCACCGGCGGCCGCAAGCATCCCCAGCAGGAGCTGCTGCAGATCGACACGACCAACATCCTGTTTATCTGCGGTGGTGCCTTTGTGGGTCTGGACAAGATCATCGCCGATCGCGTGGGCAACAAGGGCGTGGGCTTTAACTCCGAGATCGCCGGCCCTACCTCGGTCGACGAGAACGACCTGCTGCGCCAGGTGCTCCCGCAGGACCTCAACGCCTTTGGCATGATTCCCGAGTTTGTGGGACGTACGCCCGTCGTCACCCAGACGCAGGCGCTCGACGAGGACGACCTGGTGTCGATCCTGACCGAGCCCAAGAACGCCGTGGTGCGTCAGTACCGCAAGATGTTCCAGCTCGAGGACGTTGAGCTTGAGTTTGAGGATGCCGCCCTGCACGAGATCGCCCGCATGGCGCTTGCCCGCAAGACCGGCGCCCGCGGCCTGCGCTCCATCTGCGAGGACGTGCTGCAGCAGACGATGTTCGACCTCCCCAGCGAGGAGGGTGTTTCCAAGGTCATCGTGACCGAAGCCTCCGTAAAGGGCGAAGAGCAGCCCCAACGCATCTACGGTTAAATAGCTTGAATCCATGCCCCGCGGCAACCACCGCGGGGCCTGCCATTTAGGGACAGGTTTATTTTGGTCGGTTTTATATGGGCAAATGTCGTTTCCCCTGATAAAACCTACCAAAATAAACCTGTCCCTTTTCGGCAGGTATGCCTGTGCTATTCTGTGAGATTGTCAAGTTAGTACCTTCAGACTGAAGTAATCGATACCTAAGGCGTGTCCGCCTGCTTGGTTTTCGTAGATTCCGCACGAGCCGAAGAGCACTTAATGTGCTCTTCGCGCGAGTCAGGACCTGACCGAGCGAAAACCAAGCAGGCGGACACGCCGACGGGCAAGGGAGAAATATATGGAAGAAATGCCCAAGAACTACGATCCGTCGACCAACGAGCCGGCGATCCTGCAGAAGTGGCTCGACGGCGGCTACTACAAGCGCCGCGAGGGCGTGGGCGACTGCACCGTAACCATTCCGCCTCCCAACGTGACCGGCAAGCTCCACATGGGTCACGCCACCGACGACTCCATCCAGGACGCCATCATCCGTATGGCCCGCATGCGCGGCAAGTCCACGCGCTGGGTGCTCGGCACCGACCACGCCGGTATCGCCACGCAGACCAAGGTCGACAAGAAGCTCAAGAGCGAGGGCATCAGCCGCCTGGAGATCGGTCGCGACAAGTTTGTAGACGCCTGCTGGGATTGGACCCACGAGTACGGCGGCATCATCGTCGAGCAGATCAAGCGTATGGGCTGCTCCGTCGACTTTGATAACGAGCGTTTCACCATGGACGAGGACTACGCCCAGGCCGTGCGCAAGGTGTTCTGCGACTGGTACCACGATGGTCTGATCTACCGCGGCAAGCGCATCGTCAACTGGTGCCCTAACTGCACCACTGCTATCTCGGACGACGAGGCCGAGTGCAAGGACGAGAAGGGCCACCTGTGGCACCTGCGCTACCCGCTGACCGAGCCGGTCAACGGCCAGGATTACATCGTCGTCGCCACTACGCGCCCCGAGACCATGCTCGGCGACACGGGCGTCGCCGTCTCCCCGAAGGACCCCGAGAAGGCTGCCTTTGTGGGCAAGACCGTCAAGCTCCCCATCGTCGACCGTGAGATCCCCATCTTTGAGGATTGGCATGTCGACGCCAACTTTGGCTCCGGCTTTGTCAAGGTCACCCCGGCCCACGACCCCAACGATTACGCCATGGGTCAGACTCACGACCTGCCGCAGATCAACATCTTTGACGAGCACGCGGTGGTTGTCGAGGGCTACGGCGAGTTCACCGGCATGAATCGCGACGAGTGCCGCGAGGCCGTAATCAAGTGGTTTGAGGAGCACGACCTGCTCGATCACGTCGACGAACTCGATCACTCCGTCATGCACTGCTACCGTTGCGACTCCGCGCTGGAGCCGTGGCTTTCCGAGCAGTGGTTCGTGGCAGTCGACAAGCTCAAGGGGCCGGCGCTCGACGCCGTCAACTCCGGCAAGGTC
Source organism: Collinsella aerofaciens (assembly GCF_963360655.1). Classification (NCBI taxonomy): domain Bacteria; kingdom Bacillati; phylum Actinomycetota; class Coriobacteriia; order Coriobacteriales; family Coriobacteriaceae; genus Collinsella; species Collinsella aerofaciens. The sequence continues at coordinate 211,798 of NZ_OY725712.1, read as the reverse complement.
ACCTTCCACCCCGCGCGCTGGACGCAGACCTACACCACCTGGATGGAGAACCTCAAGGACTGGTGCATCAGCCGCCAGCTGTGGTGGGGCCACCGCATCCCCGTGTTCTACTGCGAGGACTGCGGCTGGGAGGACGCCCTTACCGAGGACACCGACGTGTGCCCCAAGTGCGGCGGCCATCACGTGCATCAGGACGAGAATGTGCTGGACACCTGGTTCAGCTCGCAGCTGTGGACCTTTGCCACGCAGGGCTGGCCGCAAAAGCCGGAGCTGCTCGAGGGGCATCACCCCACGACGGCGCTCGTCACCGCACGCGACATCATCGCGCTGTGGGTTGCCCGCATGGTCATGAGCTCGCTGTACTTCCTGGACGAGGTGCCGTTTAAGGACGTCGTCATCTACCCAACGATCCTTGCCAAGGACGGCAGCCGCATGTCCAAGTCCAAGGGCAACGGCGTTGACCCCATGGACCTCATCGGCATGTACGGCGCCGATGCCATGCGCTACAACTTGCTCACGCTGTGCACCAACAACCAGGACGTCAAGTTTGACGCGAACATCGACAAGAAGACCAAGAAGCTCATCGACAGTCCGCGCACCGAGCAGGCCAAGTCGTTTGTGACCAAGATCTGGAACGCCAGCCGCTTCCTGCTTATGAACATGGAGGGTTACACGCCCGGCGAGCCCGTCGTGGAGACGCCGGCCGACGCCTGGATGTTCAGCCGTCTGGCCAAGGCCGTCAAGATGGTCACCGAGGGCATCGAGAACTACACCTTTGGCGACATAGCCCGCGGCGTGCAGCAGTTCTTCTGGAATGAGGTCTGCGACTGGTACGTCGAGGTCACCAAGGCCCGCCTGAAGGGCGAGGGTCGTCTGCAGGCGCAGCGCAACCTGATCTTTGTGCTCGATACCTCCATTCGCCTGATGCACCCGCTTATGCCGTTTGTCACCGAGGAGATTTGGGACAACATGCCGGCGAGCGTGCTCGACTTGGATGCCGAGGGCAACGTTGATCGCGCCGAGGCGCTCATGATCGCCAAGTGGCCCGAGCCCGCCGACTACGCCAAGTATGTCGACGAGGACGCCGAGCGCGCGTTTGAGCTGTGCCGTACCGTCGTGTCTGCCGCCCGCGCCACGCGTTCGCGCTATCGCTTGAGCCCCAAGGCCGAGCTCGACGTGGTCGTGCGTGCCGGTGCCGAGGACATCGAGAAGCTCGAGAGCCTGCGCTCGACCATCGAGCCTCTGGCAAACACTGCCTCGCTGGTCATGGGTACCGATGTCGAGAAGCCGTCTGCGAGCATCGCTGTTGTTGACAGCGGCGTCGAGGTCTTTGTGGTGCTTGAGGGCAAGGTTGACCTTTCGGCCGAGAAGGCTCGCCTGGAGAAGGAGATTGCCGCGGCCCAGAAGGAGCTGGCCGGCTGCGAGAAGACGCTCGCCAATGAGGGCTTTGTGGCCAAGGCCGCGCCTGCGGTGGTCCAGAAGAAGAGGGACCGTGCAGCTGAGCTCAAGGAGATCCTGGCGGCGCTGACTGCTCAGGTTGCTGACTTCTCGTAAGGGTCACTGGGGGGGGCGCGGTTTGGGGCATTGCTCGCTACTGCGAACAGTCCTGCTCGCACGAAGGCCACATTAAGTGGCCTTCGGCTCGTGCGGAACTTGTATCGAGCAAAGCCCCAAACCGCTCCCAGTTCGTTTACGTGGTTGTCTGCGCCCGGAATGTTAGGGCCACTGGGTTGTGGCCTTGAGGTCGCTGCAAAGCGGTGTTTGGCTGATTTTTTGAACGCGAGGGGCTCATTCTTTTTGGTGGGCCTCTTTTTCTGTTATGGGGGACTTTGAGTTATGGCTAAGCGTTCTGGGTCGTATGTCGTTCCGTTCTCGTTTGAGTTGCTTTCGTTTGATGAGGCTGTGGGGCTTGCTGCTGATACGGGGCGGATTTCTGGGGATGCTGGTCCTTTGCTTGAGACGGTTGTCGATATGCTCGATGAGTTGGGGCGCCCGGACGAGTACTTTGATTGCATTCAGGTCGCCGGTACCAATGGCAAGACTTCGACCACGCGTTTTTCGGCTGCCATCCTTCGTGGTGAGGGGTTAAAAACCGCGCTGTATACGTCGCCGCAGCTGGTGCGTTATCCCGAGCGCATGGAGGTCGATGGGCGCGTTGTGAGTGACGAGGCCTTTGCCCGTGGCGTTTCTGCCGCTGTTGAGGCGGGACGTCGGGTGAATGCGCACCGTGTGGCGGCGGGGGAGCGCGCCTATACCATTACTCCGTTTGACCTGCTGACGGCCGCCGCACTTGTGGTGTTTGCCGAGGCCGCGGTGGATGTTGCCGTGCTCGAGGTTGGCATGGGCGGTCGTTGGGACGCCACGAGTGCGACCGATCCCGTCGCCGTTGCCATTACGGGTATTGGGCTCGATCACACACGTATTTTGGGCGATACGCTCGAGGCCATTGCGGGTGAGAAGGCTGCGGTCATTAAGCCCGGACGCCTGGTTGTTCTGGGCGAGGGCACGCATGAGGCAAGTGTTCAGCGCGTGATGGATGCCCGTTGCCGCGAATGCGGTGTGGTGCCGCTCGTGGTGAGCCATGTCACGACTAAGGTGCCGGCGCATGTGGGCGACACGGTTGAGTTCAGCTGCACCACGCCGCGTGCGATCTATACGTCGAGTATGGTCAAGCCGGCATATCAGCCGCAGAATGCCGCGTGTGCGATTATGCTGTGCGAGGGCTATCTGGGCCGCGAGCTCGACCACGAGTCGCTCGACGCTTCTCTTATGGGCTGCCCCACGCCGGGTCGCTTTGATGTGCTGGGAACCGATCCGCTCAAGCTGATCGACGCCTGCCATAACCCCCAGAGCTGCGAGAACTTTGTGAGCGCGTTGGACGAGATCGATCCGTGCGTGGAGAATCGCCCCACGCTGCTGTGCGCTGCGCTGGCCGACAAGGACGTGGCAGGCATCGTCGACGTGCTGATTCCCGCCTTTCCACGCGTAGTCGTGACCCAGACCGATTCCGACCGCGCCCTGCCGGCGGAGGAGCTCGCTGCCCTCGTTGATGCCGATAAGCTCGCAGGCGTGTACTCCAGCGTTTCCGAGGCCCTTGCAGCTTTCAAGGCCGCAGGCGAGCCCTTCGTAGCAGCCGGCACCATCACCCTAGCCGGCGAAGTGGCCGGCCTGCTCCGTTAACCCATCCCCTCATCAGTTGCGGTGAAATACGGACTGTTTTACAAGCCAGAAGCCTCAAACAGGCCGTATATCACCGCAACTCAAAAGCAGTCAATTTGGGACGGGGCTTTTTTGGCTGCCCTGTGCCCCGAGTCGACTCGCTTGCCATGAAATTGGCCTGTCTACTACGTTTGACCGGTTACCCTCGACCACACGGAACATTGCGAAATTAAAACCGCAGGTAGACGGCTTGCGGATTTTGCGAAAAGTCGGTTATGGTCGACCCATGCGGGTTAAACGTAGTAGATAGGCCGTTTTTGTGGCGACATTCATGTGATGCGGCAAAGGGGCTGTCCCTTTGCCGCATTGCCTAGTCTAGGCGGACTGGATCGTGGGGGTAGGCGTTGAGAATCTCGACGCCGGACTCGGTCACCAAGGCCAAGTCCTCGATGCGGACGCCGGTGTGACCGGGGAGGTAGATGCCCGGCTCGATGGAGAAGGTCATGCCCGGCTCGACAACCTGCTCGTTGACGAGCGAGACGTCGCCCGGCTCGTGATCCTGCAGGCCGATCGAGTGACCCAGGCGATGCGTAAAGTACTGCCCATAGCCCGCATCCTCAATCACGTCGCGCGCGGCGCGGTCCAGGTCGCACATACGAACGCCCGGCGCGATAAGCGCTTCGGCGGCCTCGTTGGCACGGCGCACGATGTCGTAGATGCGTGCCGTCTCCTCGTCCGGCTCGCCCCAAAAGAACGTGCGCGTCATGTCCGAGCAATAGTTGCGGCGACGTCCACCAATGTCGAACAGCACCACGTCGCCACGCTTGAGCACGGTGTCGTCGGGCTCGTGATGCGGGTCGCCGGCGTTGGCGCCAAAGCTCACGATCGGCGGAAAGCTAAAGCCCTCGCAGCCGTGCTTTCGATACAGGCCGAGCATCTGGTCGGCAATTTCGCGCTCCGTTACGCCCTCGTGGACGAGTTTGATCGCGTCGGCCATCACGGCGTCGTTGGCGGCCGAAGATGCACGCATGAGTTCCTGCTCGGCGGCATCCTTGTAGGTGCGCGCGGCGGTGACGGCAAAGTCGCCCAGGAAAAACTCGCTTGCGGCGTGGCGCTCCAGAAGGGGCATCAAAAAGCCGGAGCGCATGACGGTATCGATGCCAAGCGGCTTGGTCGGATCGATCTCGCGCGCGATGGCATCGGCCACGACATCGGTATCGGTGTGGTAGGCAACGCGGGCATTGTCGTACTCGGGCAGCTGATGCAGGGCGTTGACCAAGATTACGGGCTCGTCATCGCTCGCGAGCAGCACACCGCAAAAACGCTCGAACATATCGGCATAAAAACCGGTCAGGTAATAAATCGACCACGGGTCGTTTACGAGCAGCTGTGCGCCGGGGTGCTGAGCCTCGAGCGCATCGAGCACGCGCGCCACACGCTGGTCATCGACATGTGCCATGAAACATCCTTTCGCTAGGCTGCCACCATGGTATCCCCAATGCCAGGGTAGTCAATTTGGGACGGGGCTATTTTAGCTGCGTCAAACTTGCGGGCTAATAGGTAAAAGTAGCCATAAGAGGCCAGTCCCAAATGGGCTGGTTTCAAAAGTATGGCGGATTACGGGGCTGGACCTGTATTGCTTGACCATGGAAATAATTGCGAATTTAAAACCGCAGGTAGACGGCGGTAGCGCGCAGAGATGTGGTGTAAGAGGCGGGGCATGCCCCGCCTCTTCCCTTTCTTGAAAGGGAGGGGACACCGCCTAGAATTCGTCGTTGGAGTAATGAAGGTGACGAATGGAAGGAAAGGCGATGCCCCAAGAAGAGAGTGTACTGCGCCTCGGCCGCGACGAGGCCCTCGAGGCGGCGAGGCTTTGGCAGGAGTGCGGCGACGCGCGCGAGTTCGCGTGCAGGGTGCTGGGCGGCGTGATGAACGCGCTGATGGACTCCGAGGCCCAGCAGATGTGCGGCGCGGGCCGCAACGAGCGCAGCGACGGCAGGGAGAACAGCCGCAACGGCTACCGCCCCAGGTCGCTCAAGACCGCCGTGGGCGACGTGGAGCTCGAGATACCCAAGCTCAGGCACGGCACCTACTACCCCGAGGGCATGCTCGCGCGATGGTCGCGCGTCGACACCTCGGTGGCCGCCATCGTGCAGGAGATGTACGTGTGCGGCGTGTCCACCCGCAAGGTCGAGCGCGTGGCGTCCAAGCTGGGCATATCCTCGCTGTCGAGCTCGGAGGTCTCGAGCCTCTGCTCCGACCTCGACGCCGAGGTGGCGGAGTTCCGCCGCCGCGACCTGTCGGGCACGCCGTGCTGCTACCTGTGGCTCGACGCCACCTACATGAGCTGCAGGGTCGGCTCGTCGGTCGTCTCGCAGGGCGTCGTGACCGCGATCGGGCTGGGCGCCGACGGGCGCAAGCACTTCCTGGGCTGCGACGTGGTCGACACCGAGAGCGAGGACTCCTGGGCGGCGTTCCTCGGCGGGCTGCGCGAGCGCGGGCTGGCCGGCGTTCGCCTCGTGGTCTCCGACAGCCACGCCGGGCTCGTGGCCGCCGTCTCGCGCCTGTTCCAGGGCTGCGCCTGGCAGCGCTGCGTGACGCACCTGCAGCGCAACCTCCAGAGCGCCTGCTCGGGCAGGCCCGAGGACTCCAAGGCGGCCGTCAGGGACCTCGTGCACGCCGCGGTCTACCAGGACGACCCCGACCTCGCGCGCTGCGTGTGGGCCGAGGCGGCGCCCTGGGTGGCGTCGGTGTCCGCCAGGGCCGGCGAGGTCTTCGAGCAGGCCGAGGACTCCGCGCTGGCGTTCACGGCCTTCCCCAGGGCGCACTGGGCCAAGCTCCGCACCAACAACGTCCAGGAGCGCGCCAACCGCGAGATCAAGCGCCGCTACAGGGTCGTGCAGTCCTTCCCCTCGAGGGAGTCGATGCTGCGCCTGACGTGCGCGAGCCTCATGGAGACCGAGGGGCAGTGGTCCCAGCAGCGCATGTTCTCCGAGGCCTCGGCCGCCGAGGGCTTCGCCGAGCCCGCGGACAGGCCGGCCCCGACAGAGGGGAGGCGCCGCGCGCTCGGGCGGCGCGCCAGGGAGATAGTGGACGAGATAGTCGAGAAGCACGGCCTCAAGAAGGAGTAACATCGGGACTTGCAGCGACGGACCTCAGGACACTCTTACACCACGTCTGCGCGCGCGACCTAGACGGCTTATCAAAAATCGAAAATTGCCGGTATGGATGGGGGTCTACGAATCGGCCCCGTAATCCGGCATAGTTTTGAAATGACACTAAAGTAGACACAGGCTAAATACCGATTCCAAGGATAGTTGCGGTGGAATAGTTCCTGGATGCCGGGGTTTTGGCGGAAATCAGGAACTATTTCACCGCAATTGAGGAGGGGCGGGGTGGATGGCGGGGTAGCTAAAAGAGCCCGTCCCTAATTAGCTACTTGGGCTCGGTCGATGTCCATGCTGGCGATTAGGTTGATGTTGGTGTTGAGGAGGTCGGGGAGGACGACGTCGCCCATGCGGATGGGGGCGTTGACGACCAGGCCTCGGATGAGGGCCATGGCTTGGGCGTGGAGTTCTAGCGGGATGGCTTCGGCCGTGCGCACGGGTAGCAGCGCCTCGTCGCCGCCAGATACGGCCACGGTTGTGGTGAGCACGCGCATGGGGCAGGTGAGCTCCTGATGTGCGAACTTATCACCGCGCGGGCATCTGTTGCCGGTCACGGAGCGCACCTCTGCCACGGCGCCGTCTGCGTCACGCTCCACCTCCACGGTCAGGAGGCACTCGGATGGGCAGATGGTGCAGTTGAACTTGAGCGTTTCGATCACGTTATCGCTCATAGTTTATGCCTCCTCGACGGGGTCGACGGATAGGACAATCTCGCTGGCACCCAGGTCGAGTGTGCGCTGAATCACCTTTGCCGGCAGCGGGAAGCTTTCCATAACGCTCGGCTTAAACGCTCGGACCTTGCCGGCGAACAGCTCCTTGCCGTCGGCTAGGATTCGTACGCAGGCGGCGTCGACCGGTCGGCGGACGCGGAAGTTGAGTTTGGTGAGTGCCACAGCCGTAATGCGTGCCGGCAGCGCGTAGCCCGCGTTGCCGGCAGGGGAGACCTTGAGCTGGCAATTCGCGCCCGCAGCGCCCGCATCGGCCCCAGCGCTGCCGCCCAGCGCGTACGCCGCCGCGGCCGCACCGGCGCGATCGGACTCGGTCGTCACGTTGTCGGCCAAATCGTGCACGTGCAGTACGTTGCCGCAGGCAAAGATGCCCGGCACGCCCGTTTGCAGGCTCTGATCAACCACGGCGCCGCGCGTGCGTGGGTCAAGCTCAACGCCCGCGCCCACTGAAAGCTCGTTCTCGGGAATCAATCCCACCGAAAGCAGCAGCGTGTCGCACGGAACGATGCGCTCCGTTCCGGCAATGGGCGCCAGATGTTCGTCGACTTGGCTTACCTCGACCGCTTCCACGCGGTTGTGCCCGATCACGCGTGTGACGGTGGTGGACAGGTGCAGCGGAATTCCAAAGTCGTGCAGGCAGTTCTTCACATTGCGGCGCAGGCCGTTGGCGTACGGCATGAGCTCGTACACGCCCTCGACCGAAATCCCCTCGAGCGTGCAGCGGCGCGCCATGATAAGTCCGATGTCACCCGAGCCCAAAATGACGGCACGCGAGCCGGGCTTGAGGTTTTCGATATTGATGTATCGCTGCGCCAGGCCGGCCGTAAACACGCCGGCGGGGCGGCTACCGGGAATCTTGATCTCGCTGCGCGTGCGCTCACGGCAACCCATAGCAAGAACGACCGCACGTCCTGTGAGCTGCAGCATGCCAGTGGGGCTCATGAGCGTGACGGTGTGGGCTGCGGTGGCTCTCGGAGCCTCGTTCACGCCCGACGCGCTCGCGGCCGCGCCCTCACCCGAATCAATCCCAATCACCATGCTGTCCAAGAACGGCGCAATGTCGGTCGCGCGCACCTGGTCGATAAAGCGCTGCGCATACTCGGGGCCGGTGAGCTCCTGCTTAAAGTGCGATAGTCCAAAGCCGGGATGGATGCACTGGCGGAGGATTCCGCCCAGATGCTGCTCGCGCTCCACGATAGCCACGCGCGCGCTGGCCTTATGCGCGGAAAGCGCGGCCGCCATGCCGGCAGGTCCGCCGCCGATAACGACCACGTCGAACGCCTGCGTCGACACCGACGCTACAGCTCCGGTCTCCGCGCGATCGTCGCGCATACCAAACGTCGCCATCCTAGCGCACCCCCTTCAGCGGTCCCTCGACCAGCCAAGATCCGGCATCCTCCAGCAGCACCTTGCTGGGGTCACACCCCAGCTCGCGGGCCAGAATCGCCACCACGCGGCTCTGGCAAAAGCCACTCTGGCACCGACCCATGCCGGCACGGCAGCGGCGCTTGACGCCCTCGACCGAAACCGCGCCCGGGCGGCGTCGGATTGCGGCCACGATCTCGGCCTCGGGCACCGTCTCGCAGCGGCAGACGATCTGCCCCCACGCGGGGTCGGACTCAATCAGCTTTTCCTTGCGCGCGAGCGGCGCACGGTCGAAGTCGTCCGGCGCGCGGCGTATAGGGTCCCAGTCGTCCCGTTCGCGCAGAGCCACGCCGGCATCGCGCAGCACCTGCTCCATGCGCTCGGCAATGGCCGGCGCGCTTGCCACGCCCGGCGACTGAATGCCCGCGGCCTGGAACAGTCCCGAAACCACGTCCGACTGCCCAATAAAGAAGTCGTTGGTCCCCTGAATGACCGGACGTCCGCCGGCAAACGCGCGCACCACGCGGCGTGTGTCTAGATCGGGCACCAGCTTGCGCGCTCCCGTCAGCAGCGCGTTCACATCGCTTGCATAGGTCTGCGTGTCGCCTGGCTCGCGCACGGCGGCCGTCGCGGTAATCACGGTGTTGCCATGTACGGTGCCCGTGACGATAACGCCCTTGGACACCGGCGTGGGAACGGGGTAGAGCGGCATGAGCGCGCACGGCTCCTTGTCCAGCACTACGATGTTGCCCTGGCGCCAGACCATCTGAAACTCCTCGGCGCCGGCCATGTGCGAGATGTCCGCGGCACCGTTGCCCGCGGCGTTGATCAGGTAGCGGCAGCGCACGTTGCCAGCGGGGGTCGCCAGCGTAAAGCGCGCGTTGTCGCCCGTGCCCGCGACTTCAATCGCTTCCACCGACGCGGACCGCATAAACGTCACCCCGTTGGCCACGGCGTTCTCCAGCGCGGCGATGGCAACCTCAAACGGGTCGACAAACCCAGTCGAGGGGCACCACAACGCGCACGTTGCATTGGCGCTGGCGCGCGGCTCCAGCTCGTGGATGCGCTCGGGGCCAATGATCGATAGCTCGGGCACGCCGTTGGCCAGGCCATTCTTGCTCAGCTGCTCCAGGTGTGCGCGGTCCTCGTCGTTAAAGCCCAACACCATCGACCCGGTTCGGCAGAACAGAAAGCCCAGCTCCTGGGCCCACGTGCCATATAGCTCGCAACCACGGGCGTTGACCTGCGCCTTTACCGTTCCCGGCGCCGGATCGTAGCCTGCATGCACCAGGCCGCCGTTGGCTTTTGATGCGCCTAGCGCAATATCGTTAGCCGCCTCGACCACACAAATGGAAAGGTCAAACCTCGCGAGCTGCCGCGCGATGGCGCATCCGGTGATGCCCGCGCCGACAATCGCGATATCAAACGTTTCTGTCACAGTGCCTCCCAGACGAGTTGACAGGCCGTCAATAAGACTATCCTACGGTCTACACACCCCCAGCGCAGCGGCAATGCGGCGAACAGCCCCGCAACACCCGCCAACGGCAGACGAGGGGAGACTCAGGACCATCGGTGACCTCGTCTGCTGTTCCTGGTGTCAGAGGTTTGTCTCGTTCTGTAACATCTGGGACTGGTTTTGCCGAGTTACTGTTACAGATTGAGACGTTAGTCTGGCGGGTCATCCGTTCGTCTAAATCTGTAACATCAAGACCTGGATCCCGCTCCCACCTGTTACAGATTGAGATGTTTGTGTCCGCGCCAGCCCCGCCCCTAGCCGTGGTCCCATATAAACAAACCCCGTGGTAAACTTGACCGAACTGTTAATATTCCGAAAGGTACCCGTAATGTCCAAGTACATCTCCGAGCTCATGTCGCCGCAGCTTATGGGCGTCGTCTATGCCTTCGTTGGCTTTATCATCGCCCTGTATGTGCTGTCGGTCGTCTATGTGTTCATCGACGCTCGCCGCCGCGGCGCCAGCGCCTACGTGGCATGGGGCATCATCGCCCTCATCCCGTTTGTGGGCCTCATCTCCTACCTGGTCCTGCGCCCGCACTCCTATGCGTCCGACCGCGAGGAGCAGGAGCTGGACATGGCCCTGCGCGAGCGCCAGCTTGCCCAGTACGGTACCTGCCCGCAGTGCGGCGCGCCCATCGAGAAGGACTTCGTCGTTTGCCCGGTGTGCGATACCCAGGTTCGCAACGTCTGCCCCAGCTGCCATCGCCCGCTCGATGCGCACTGGAAGGTCTGCCCCTACTGCCGAACTCGCATCCAGTAACGCATCCATCGCCGGGCCGGCCGCAAGCCACGGGCACCGCGCGTTCTGCGCAAGCCACACGCGCGTCCCGCCCACACGATGAAGCATGCGTAGAAAATCGCCCGCCGTGCCATTAAGGTGCGGCGGGCGCTTGTATACCAAGGCAACCCGCCTATAATGATGCAAGTCAAAAACGCCGAGCGCATCGCACGCACTTGCATCAGGCATCCGAGAGGAGAAAACATACCCATGAAGGCACTCTACAATGACGGTTCGGTGGCCGAGCTCCCGCAGGACGAGGTCACGCACGTCATCCGTCACTCCGCCGCGCATATCATGGCGCAGGCCATCAAGCGCCTGTACCCCGAGGCCGACTTTGCCTACGGTCCCGCGACCGACAACGGCTTCTACTACGACGTCGACCTGCCCGAGGGCGTCAAGATCAGCGAGGACGACTTCCCTGCGATCGAGGCCGAGATGAAAAAGATCGTCAAGGAGAACCTCAAGTTCTCCGTGTACGAGAAGCCCCGCGCCGAGGCCATCGCCCTTATGGAGGAGCGCGGCGAGAAGTACAAGGTCGAGCACATCGGCGACCTGGACGACGACGCCCGCATCACCTTCTACCAGCAGGGCGACTACATCGACATGTGCGTCGGCCCCCACATCTGCTACACCAAGGCCCTCAAGGCCTTTAAGCTCACCGGCGTCTCGGGCGCCTACTGGAAGGGCGACAAGGACAACAAGATGCTCACCCGCATCAACGGTGTCGCCTTTGCCACCAAGGAAGAGCTCGACGAGCACATGCACATGTTGGAGGAGGCCAAGAAGCGCGACCACCGCAAGATCGGCCGCGAGATGGACCTCTTTATGATGCGCGACGAGGCCCCCGGCTTTCCGTTCTTCCTGCCTAACGGCATGATCCTTAAGAACACGCTGCTGGACTACTGGCGCGAGATCCACCACAAGGCCGGCTACGTGGAGATCTCCACGCCGCTCATCATGAACAAGCAGCTGTGGAAGACCTCGGGCCACTGGGACCACTACAAGGACAACATGTACTCCACCGTTATTGACGACGAAGAGTACTGCATTAAGCCCATGAACTGCCCGGGCGGCGTGCTGGTGTACGCCTCCAAGCCGCACTCCTACCGCGAGCTGCCCATCCGCGCTGGCGAGATTGGCCTGGTGCACCGCCACGAGCTGCGCGGCGCCCTGCACGGCCTGTTCCGCGTGCGCTGCTTTAACCAGGATGACGCCCACCTGTTTGTGCGTCCCGACCAGCTGACCGACGAGATCGTGGGCGTGGTCAACCTCATCGATTCCGTGTATCAGAAGTTTGGCTTTAAGTACCACGTTGAGCTTTCCACCCGCCCCGAGGACTCCATGGGTTCCGACGAGGACTGGGCGCGCGCTGAGGAGGGCCTGCGCACCGCTCTGGAGCAGTTGCACATGGACTACGAGGTCAACGAGGGCGACGGCGCCTTCTACGGCCCCAAGATCGACTTCCACTTGGAGGACTCGCTCGGCCGCACCTGGCAGTGCGGTACCGTCCAGCTCGACTTCCAGATGCCGCTCAACTTTGACCTGGAGTACGTGGACGCCGACGGCACCAAGAAGCGCCCCATCATGCTGCATCGCGTGTGCTTTGGCTCCATCGAGCGCTTCATCGGTATTCTGATCGAGCACTTTGCGGGCAAGTTTCCCACCTGGCTGGCTCCCGTGCAGGTCAAGGCACTTCCCGTCTCTGAGAAGAGCCGCGACTACGCGCACGAGGTATGCGCCAAGCTGGAGGAGGCCGGCATTCGTGTGGTCTGCGACGACCGCGACGAGAAGATCGGCTACAAGATCCGCGAGGCCCGCAGCATCGACCGCGTGCCCTATATGCTCATCTTGGGCGAGAAGGAGGTCGAGGCCGGCAACATCTCCGTCCGCGATCGCTCCAACGAGACCGTTCAGATGAGCGTTGACGAGTTTGTTGCGAAGGTGACTGAGGAGATCAAGACTCGCGCTTAAGGCAAACTACACAACAATTAACAAAGGCGACCGTCCATAAAGGGCGGTCGCCTTTTTTCTTACCAAAATAAGAAAAGCCGCTGGTTGAGCGGCTTTTTTTGTTGCACAAAAAGGTACAGGTTTTTATAGAGGGGTATGGAGATGGTTGATTTCCGATCTCAGCCGAACACATTGAGCAAATAGGCCATTCCCGCAGTTAGCCGAACGCCCCCGCGGCCCCTCCTGGGGTCCGGGGGCGCCGTTTTCCCAGTTGAAGGAACGGTGGAGATGTGTTTCGATGGGTCCGGTGGCCATGCTCCGCCCGCCGCCCGGCACCTCTTCCTAGACTCAGCCGGACGGTCGGTCCGTCTATTCCGTTTTCTTCCAGGCTAGGCCAGCGGGGCATCGCCCCTCTCGGCGCGCGCCCTCTCGATGAGCCCCGGCGTCAGGGGTATGGAGATGTACCTACTAGCAGTATATTTTGCGTAATCTGGGCAAACGCTGTTTAATTGCCCGTATAATGTCATCTGTCGAAAGATACAAAAACCTGTACTTTTGCGACTGCGCCTAGCTGCGAGCGAGAAGCCTGTTCTAAACGCCCCTGCATTTGCGTGCATCGCAAAGCCAAAAGAGGGGGCGAGAACATGGAACAGACGGCGCGGCGCCAAGAGCAGCTGCCGGGCGCTTTTAACGGCGCTACCACCAACAGCCAGCACGGCCGCGTCCGCTGGTATCTGGTCCACACCCCCAATGGAAAAGAGCGCGAGACCTGCGAAAAGGTCCGCTGCATTATCCCGCACGAGTTGATGCAGGACGCTTTTGTGATGCAAAAGGAGTTCTGGTTTAAGCGGGACGGCGCCTGGTCGCTCCAAACCAAACCCATGTACAAGGAATATTTCTTCGTCGCTACGCACGATGCCGCCGCGCTCGATAGGGCTTTGGCCCAGTTGAGCTTTGGCTGTCGCATCGCCGGCAGTAGGGAGCGGGCGTACATGCCCATGCCGGACGATGCACAGGACTGGTACCGCAGCGTGTTGGACGACGACGGTGTTGTGCGCAACAGCGTAGCGCGCATAGAAGACGGCGTGTTGCACATAGAGCAGGGTCCCTTGGTGGGGCAAGAGACCCGCGTTAAAAAGATCGACCGCCATAAACGCTGGTGCCTGGTAGACGTGGGCGAAGGTGACTCCGCATTTAGGGAGCTGCTACCGCTCGACGTTCCTAGCAAAACGTAAGGGAGACGTCGCACCAGCTATTCGTTCGCATTTTTGAATTTACCGATTGGGGGATCCCTGGGGAACGGGGACGTAAGTTTGACTTTGACTGCTAAAGAAGTAACAGAGAGCAATGCGCCCGTGGGGGCGGCGCTGATTGCTCAGGCGATGGACCGGCGTGAGGGCGTCGGCCGCTACAAGGCCATGCAATCCATCATGGACTGGGATCGCTCGCGCCTTGTCTACCGCACCGTCAAGCGCACCTTCGACATCGCGTTCAGCGGTGCCGTGCTGGCCGTCATCGCCGTACCCAGCCTTGTACTCGCCGCGGCCATCCGCCTGGAGAGCGAGGGCAACCCGTTCTACAGCCAGATCCGCGTGGGCCAGACCCACCGCGACGGCAGCCTGTCCACCTTCCGCATGTGGAAGTTCCGCTCCATGTACAAGGACGCCGACGAGCGCCTGGCAGATCTCAAGGAGCAGAACGAGATCGCCGGCGCCATGTTCAAGATGAAAGAGGACCCGCGCGTCACCAGGATCGGCAAGTTCATCCGCAAGCACTCCATCGACGAGTTCCCGCAGTTCCTCAACGTGTTCCTGGGCCAGATGTCCGTGGTCGGTCCAAGGCCACCGCTGCCGAATGAGGTGGCGCAGTACACCGAGTACGACCTGCAGAGGCTGGCGGTGAAGCCAGGTATTACGGGGCTCTGGCAGGTTACGGAGCGCAACTCCACCGGGTTCGACGGCATGGTCCGCCGTGATCTCGAGTACATAGCAAAACGCGGAATCGTCATGGACCTAAAGATCGTCCTCCTCACGGTTCTGGAGGTCTTCAACGGAAGCGATGCGTACTAATGCCTAACTTTAATACCCGATTCGAATCGGAGAAGAAAATGAAGATTGCCGTCGCCGGTACCGGCTACGTCGGCCTGTCCCTCGCCGTCCTGCTTTCGCAGCACAACGAGGTGCACGCCTTGGACATCGTGCCCGAGAAAGTCGAGAAGATCAACAGCTACGTATCGCCCATCCAGGACGACGAGATCGAGCGTTTTCTGGCGGAGGCCAAGGCGGGGGAGCGGCAGCTCGACCTGCACGCCACCGTCGAAGTGGAAGAGGCCTATGCGGGCGCCGACTACGCCGTAATCGCGACGCCCACCAACTACGACTCGGACAGGAACTTCTTCGACACGAGCTCCGTCGAGGCCGCCATCGCCGCCGTGCGGTCGGTGAACCCGGACGCCTGGATCGTCATCAAGTCGACGATCCCCGTCGGCTACACCGCGGGCCTGCGCGAGAGGCTGGGCGACAGCAAGATCTTCTTCAGCCCGGAGTTCCTGCGTGAGAGCAAGGCGCTCTACGATAACCTGCACCCCAGCCGCATCGTGGTGGGCGCGCCCAAGGAGGACGCCGAGGCCGTCGCGGCGGCCGAGCGCTTCGCCGGCCTGCTCGCTCAGGGCGCCGATCCAGTCGAGCTCGAGCGTGTCAACGCGGACGGCTCAAGGGGCATCCCCGAGCTCGTGCTGGGCACCACCGAGGCCGAGGCCGTGAAGCTGTTCGCCAACACCTACCTGGCGCTGCGCGTGGCCTACTTCAACGAGCTCGACACCTACTGCGAGGTCCGCGGCCTCAACACACGCGACGTCATCGAAGGCGTCTGCCTGGAGCCGCGCATCGGATCGCATTACAACAACCCCAGCTTCGGCTACGGCGGCTACTGCCTGCCCAAGGACACCAAGCAGCTGCTTGCCAACTACAAGGACGTGCCGCAGAACCTGATCGAGGCCATCGTGGAGGCCAACCGCACCCGCAAGGACTTCGTCGCCGACGAGGTGCTGCAGATGGTCTGGGACCGCGTGTATGCCGGTAAGCAGAAGCCGATTGTGGGCGTCTACCGCCTGACGATGAAATCTAACTCCGACAACTTCCGTGCGAGCTCCATCCAGGGCGTCATGAAGCGCGTGAAGGCCAAGGGCGTGCCCGTGGTGGTCTACGAGCCCACGCTCGACGCGCCGGAGTTCTTCGGTTCCGAGGTGACCCACGACCTGGAGGCCTTCAAGGCCGGCTGCGACGTGATCGTCGCCAACCGCTGGAGCGACGAGCTCGCGGATGTGGCGGACAAGGTCTATACACGCGACCTGTTTAAACGAGACTAGGTGGTATGAATGGCAAATAGAAAAGTCCTCGTCACCGGAGCCGCCGGCTTCATCGGCGCGTTCCTCGTCAAGAAGCTGCTCGAGGAGACCGATGACGTGATCGTCGGACTCGACAACCTCAACAGCTACTACGACCCCGGCATCAAGGACGCGCGCTTGCGCATGCTGGCCGAGGCCGACACAGACGGCCGCTTCACCTTCGTGCGCGGCGACCTGTGCGATGCCGCCCTCATGGAGCGCCTGTTCGCACAGAACGGCTTCGACGTCGTTGTGAACCTCGCCGCCCAGGCGGGCGTCCGCTACTCCATCGAGAACCCGCGCGCCTACCTGGAGAGCAACCTCGTCGGCTTCTTTAACATCCTCGAGGCATGCCGCCACCATCCGGTCAAGCACTTGGTCTACGCCAGCTCCAGCTCGGTCTACGGCGGCAACAAAAAGGTGCCGTTCTCGGAGGAGGACCGCGTCGACTCGCCGGTTTCGCTCTACGCCGCCACCAAGAAGTCCAACGAGCTCATGGCCGCCGCCTACTCCAAGCTCTACTCAATCCCGGCGACCGGGCTGCGCTTCTTCACCGTGTACGGCCCCATGGGCAGGCCCGACATGGCCTACTTCGGCTTCACCGAGAAGCTGCGCCGCGGCGACACCATCAAGATCTTCAACATGGGCGACTGCCGCCGCGACTTCACCTACGTTGACGACATCGTCGAGGGCGTGAGGCGCGTCATGGACGCCGCGCCCGAGGTGGAGATGGGCGAGGACGGGCTGCCGCTCGCCGCGCACCGCGTCTACAACATCGGCAACTCGCACCCCGAGAACCTGCTCGACTTCGTCGACACGCTGCAGCGCGTGCTGGTGGAGGAGGGCGTGCTCCCGGCCGACTACGACTTCAAGGCCCACAAGCAGCTCGTGCCGATGCAGCCCGGCGACGTTCCCGTCACCTACGCCGACACCACGGCGCTCCAGCGCGACCTGGGCTACAAGCCCGCGACGCCGCTCGAGGACGGCCTGAGGGCCTTTGCCAAGTGGTATCGCGAGTATTACGGAATCGGGGATCATCGATGAACTGTTCAAACGCCTTCGAGCAGGACAAGATTCGTTTTGGGGGAGGGTCGATTCTTGGTAGCCATTCCCTCCGTTTCGTCTGGCTACTTCGCAAATGCCAATCCTCCCATAACCCCATGTGGCGCTTCCTGCGAAAGAAGATGCAGGCGCATTACGGCCTTGAGATACCGGGACAAGCGACTATCGGGGAGGGGTTCTACATCGGTCATGCTTACGGTATCACCGTGAACCCCGATGCGGTTATCGGTCGAAATTGCAACATCCACAAGGGTGTGACGATTGGGCAGGAGAACCGCGGCAAGCGCAAGGGAGCTCCGGTGCTCGGTGACTGTGTTTGGCTCGGCGTCAACTCTACCGTTGTCGGAGCTGTAACGATTGGGGACGATGTGCTGATTGCCCCCAACAGCTATGTGAACTGCGACGTGCCGAGCCACTCGATTGTTATCGGGAACCCCTGCAGGATCATCCCTCGGGATAACGCTACCGAGGGCTATGTGAACAAACGCGTTTAATTACTTATTTGAATGGAGAGCGGCTTAGCATGGACCTTTCCAAGGCCAAGATTTGCATCCCCAGCTCGAGCGGCGGGCACCTCACGCACATGTGGCTCCTGAGATCCGTGTGGGAGCGCGCTGCTGATCGGTTCTGGGTGACCTTCGACAAGGAGGACGCGAACTCCCTGCTGGAGGGGGAGCGCGTCTACCATTGCCATTATCCGACGAACCGCAACATCCCGAACCTGCTGAAGAACACGGTTCTCGCCTGGAAGGTGCTCCGCAAGGAGCGTCCCGATCTGATCATCAGCTCCGGTGCCGCGGTTGCTGTGCCGTTCTTCCTGATCGGAAAGATGCTCGGGTCCAAATGTGTCTACGTGGAGGTCTTCGACCGCGTGGATAAGCCCACGATGACCGGTCGCATGCTCAACGGCGTGGCCGACCTATTCGTAGTGCAGTGGCCAGAACAGCTCGATGTCTACAAGAGCGCCGTTGACCTCGGCTCTATCTTCTAGGGAGGGACGCGCATGGTATTCGTGACCGTGGGCACCCACGAGCAGCAGTTCGACCGCCTGGTCAAGGCGGTTGACGATCTCAAGGCGGACGGGACGCTCGATGAACCTGTCTATATCCAGACGGGTTACTCGACGTACGAGCCCGTCCACTGCGATCACTCGCAGTTCGTGCCGTTCCGACAGATGAAGAGCTTCATGGAGGGTGCCGATGTGGTGATCACGCACGGCGGCCCCTCAAGCTTCATCGAGGCCATGGCTGCAGGCAAGGTACCCGTCGTTGTGCCCCGCAGGGGCGACCTTGACGAGCACGTGAACAACCATCAGGCCGACTTCGTGCGCATCGTCGCGGAGCGCCAGGGCGGGATCGTGCCCGTCTACGACGTGATGGACCTTTCCGCCGCTATCGATCGCGCCCGCGAGCTCTCGCGCGGCGTCACTTTTAAGAGCCACAACGCCGAGTTCTGCCGAGAGCTCGAGAGACTGATAGAAGGAATTTAACCGCATGACTAAACCCCGCGCCGGCATACTCAGTATGCAGAGGATCTACAACTACGGGTCCTTCCTGCAGGCTTTCGGCCTGAAGTCCATCCTGGAGTCCCTTGGCTGCGATGTGCAGTTCGTTGACTACGAGCCTGGCAAGTGCCTGGTCACGTCCCCGTCATCGAAGAAGGGCGTCGCCCGCAAGGCGGAGAAGGTCCTTGAGGTATTCCGCTACGACGCTCCGCTCAGGGACAAGCTCGCCTTCATCCGCTACAAACGCACCTACGCCCAGCGCTTCTACCCGATGCTCGGCGTCACTGAGGAGCCCAACCTTGACCCCGACATCGACCTCCTGGTCATCGGCAGCGACGAGGTGTTCAACTGTGTGCAGGATAACGCTAATGTCGGCTTCACGCCCGCGCTTTTCGGCACCGGGTTGCGCGCCGGACGCAAGGTGACTTACGCCGCTTCCTTCGGCAACACCACGCTCGACAAGCTTGACCGTTACGGCAAGTGCGAAGAGGTTGCGGGCTACCTAAAGCGTCTCGACGCCGTCTCGGCTCGCGATGCCAACACGGGCGCCATTGTCGAGTCACTTACGGGGGAAGCACCGACCTTCAACTTGGACCCGGTGCTCGCCTACGACTTTTTTGGTGAGTGCGGGCTGATTCCCGCCGAGGTCGACGAGGACCGCTACATGATCGCATACGGCTACTCTGGCCGCCTCACGCCCGAGGAGTGCGCCACCGTGCGCACCTACGCCGACCAGCGCGGCCTCAAGGTGCTCAATATCGGTGGGGTGCAGGGCGTCTGCGATCGCTTCGTGGATTGCACGCCCTTTGAGGTGCTCGCCTACTTCAAGCATGCTGAGGCTGTGGTGACTGACACCTTCCACGGCACCATTTTCTCGACCATCTCCCACACGCCTTTCGCCTCCTTCGTGAGGAGTTCGGGCTACGGTAACTCCGAGAAGCTCACCGATCTGTTGAGCCGCCTGGGCCTGACTTCCCGTGCTGCAGCTGGGGCGGGAGAGCTCGTCGCCACCCTGGACGCACCCGTAGACTGGGCCACCACCGATGCCGTCGTTCGTGCGGGCCGCGAGGCTGCACGTGCCTATCTTAAGAAGGAGGTCTCCGCATGTATACGGAGTTAAAGTCATACCAGATCATCATCGCCCTGCTCAAGGAGTACGGTATTCGCCATCTAGTGCTCTCTGCCGGCAGCCGCAACGTTCCTTTCGTACACTCCGTCGAGGAGGATCCGTATTTCACCTGCTATTCCGTCGTCGATGAACGCAGTGCCGGCTACTTCGCGCTTGGGCTTGCTCAGGAGCTCGGCGAGCCCGTTGTGATATCCTGCACCTCCTCCACGGCGACCTGCAACTACTGGCCGCCCGTCGCGGAGGCCTTCTATCAGGACGTGCCCCTCGTCGTGCTCACGTCCGACCGCAACCCCGCCATGCTCGGGCAGTGGGAGGACCAGATGATCGACCAGGTTGGCATGTACGACCGTCACGTGCGCAAGTCCGTCAACCTGCCCATCATCAACGACGCCGACGACGCACACTTCTGCGAACGCCTTGTCAACGAGGCCCTGCTCGAGCTCGATCACCACGGCACGGGCCCCATCCACATCAACGTTCCGATGAAGGCGTACAACAACTCGTTCAACGTCAAGGAGCTCCCAAAGGTCACTAGGATCCGCAGGGTCGAAACCGACCAGGCCGATGAGTGGGCCGCATGCGCGGATCGTCTTTCTCGCGCCAAGCGCGTGCTCGTGGTCGCCGGCCAGCAGTCCTCCTGCCCCGCTGAGCTCGCGTGCGCCCTTGAGGGCTTCGCAGCTAGCTACGAGGTGGCCATTGCGGCCGAGTACATGGCGAATATCCCTCGCGAGCACGCCTTCAACCCGACGCTATGCATGGAATACCGTTACATCACGCCCAAGAAGTTCTCTGAGTTCTTGCCCGACGTGGTCATCACCTTCGGTGGCAACATGACTGCTGGCCTCAAGGATATGCTGCGTAAATTCGCAGGGTCCTATGAGCACTGGTCTATCAACGAGGACGGTTCTGTCTGCGATATGTTCAGGAGCCTAACGAGGGTGTTCGAGTGCGCGCCTGCCGAGTTCTTCTCGCGCATGGTCGATGCCTCTTCGTGCAAGCCTGACGGGAGCTACCTTGCCGCCCTCAAGGCCTATGAGGCCTCCGCGACGGTGCCGGAGCTTCCCTACTCGAACATGGCCGCCATCCGCAAGGTCGTCGAGCGCGTGCCGTCGGGCTCCATCCTGCACCTCGCGATCAACAACGCAATCCGCCTCACAAATTTCTTCAAGCTTCAGCCGGGTGTCAAGGTCTACGCGAACATCGGCACGCACGGCATCGACGGCTGCCTCTCGTCCCTCCTGGGTCAGGCTGCGGCGAGCGGCAGGCCCAGCTATCTCGTGATCGGCGACCTTGCATTTTTCTATGACATGAACGCGCTTCGCATTCGCCACGTGACTGACAAGGTGCGCATCCTCCTCCTCAACAACGAGGGGGGCGAGGAGTTCTACTTCAACCAGATGTGGAAGGACGAGGCCTCGGACCTCCACACCTGTGCTCGTCACCACACCAAGGCTGAGGGCTGGGTGCGCGAATGCGGATTCCGTTACCTAAGCGCACATAACCCCGAGGAGCTCGACGCGGCAGTCGAGGAGTTCTTCGATGACGACGCTGAGGGCCCCGTCCTACTCGAGGTTTTTTCCGAGATGAGCGCGGATTCCAAGCTTGTCTACGACGTTTTCGACATGACCCGCCCCCGTGACGCACAGTCGGAAGCGATCCGCAAGTCCAAGGAGCTCATCAAGGCGACCATCGGGCAGGAGAAGGCCCAGAAGATCGCCGGGATTTTCAAGAGGTAGTCACATGGGATTCAAAAGAGTTATTCGCAAGGCCGCAAAGCTGGTCCTGGCGTCGTCTCCCGAGAAGTTCGTGAACGTCGAAGTTGCGCAGGTCAGCGCGGGCAACGTGCTTAAGGGTAAGACAGTCGTCATCACCGGCGGCGGGCGCGGGCTCGGGCTTGCCATGGCAGAAAAGTTCATTTCGGAGGGCGCCAAGGTTGTCATCTCTGGCCGTAAGGAGGAAACTCTCAAAGCTGCCTGCGAGAAACTTGGCTCCTGTGTGACCTATGTGGTCGCCGATGTCTCCGAGGCGGAGCGCGCCGGCGAGTTCCTGGACGCATGCGAGGCTAAACTCGGCGGGCGTATCGACTGCCTGGTGAGCAACGCCGGCGTGAGCCTCCATGAGAATCGCTTCGACAACGTGACCATCGAGGGCTTCGATAGGCAATTCGGCATTAACATGCGCGGGGCGTATTTCCTTTGTCGCGAGTTCCTTTGCCGTAAAGAGCGTGAGAAAGAGCCCTCCGGTGAGCTCCTAGTTATCACGAGCGAGACGGGCGAACAGGCCTACGATATCCCTTATGGCATGACCAAGGCCGCCATGGACAGTTTCGTACGTGCTGCTTCCAGGCGGATGTATCCACTTGGCGTGCGCGTCAATGCCGTTGCTCCTGGCGTCACGCTCTCGGATATGACGCGCGACTACGCCGAGGCTTCAGACGGCAACATGTACCGTGAATGCGCTTCCGGCCGCATCTTCAGGCCCGAGGAGGTCGCCGAGGTAGCATGCTTCCTTTTAAGTGATGCCTCTAAGTGCGTCTCGGGTGAGGTCATTCACACCAACGGCGGCAACCACATTAAGGCCTTCTGGGACGTGAGTTGTGATGGGTAGGAGGGTTCTTGTGATCCCGACTGGCGGGCTCCGCCGCGAGGGGATTACGTCCTCCATCCTGAGTTTTATAAGCTCCATGAATCGCGACGGACTTGATGTCCGCGTGGCGGCCGTATATAACAATGAGTCAGACGTGCTCGACGAGTTGAGATTGCTCGGATGCGATGTCGTGGAGACGCCCGATAGACGCTCCGACACTTTTTGGTACGTGCGCTTTCTCATTTCCTATATGAGGCGAGAGCGTATCGATGTGGTACACGTTCACGGGAGCAGCTCGGTTATGGCTATTGAGCTTCGGTGCGCGCAGCTCGCGGGGGTGCGCGAGCGGATTGCGCACTCGCACAACACCAAGAGCGACGATCCCCGTCGGGACAAGATAATTCGCCCCTTTTTCCGTGGTAGTTGGACGCGAGCTCTCGCGTGCGGCGAGGATGCTGGCAAGTGGCTCTTTGAAGATAAACCCTTCGAAGTCCTCCACAACGGATTTGCCCTTGGGAAGTATGCCTTCGATGCCGTGCGGCGCGACGAGGCACGCTCACGTCTCGGATTCGAGGAAGAGCCTGCCGTCGGTTTCGTTGGCAACATCAACTACGTGAAGAATCAATCGTTCCTCATTGATGTGTTCGGACTACTGTCACGCGATATTCCGAGTGCCAGGCTCTTTATCGTTGGCGAGGGTCCCGACCGCGCGAAGATTGAGGGATTAATTGCCGAGAAGGGGCTCGCGGATCGCGTGACGATTACCGGGCGCGTTTCCAATGTCGACGACTTTCTCCAGGCGTTCGACCTTATGATGCTCCCCTCGCTCTTCGAGGGGTTGCCCAGCGTTGTGCTGGAGTGGCAGGCGGCTGGACTTCCCTGCTTGGTCTCCGATGTCGTGACGAGGGAGTGCGCCGTTACCCCTCTCGTTCGATTCCTCTCACTTAGGGATGGTGCCGCCGCGTGGGCTGCCTGCGCGCGCGAGTCGCTTGAGGCCAACAGTGTTGCAGACGTCCGCCGCGCGGCTAGCGAGCGCGCGCTTCCAGCGCTCCGCGAGCACGGTTTTGACATTGACGAGACCTCCAAGAGGCTTAGGACGATATATCTAGGTGGTGGCAAATGACGCTTCCAGTGCCCTTCGGGAAATTCAAGCGCGAGACAGTGCGCCTCAAGCTGCGTAACGGGCTGTGGCTTCCCCTCACTTGTAAGACCAGAGCAAAAGGGCTTGCCGTGGATAATTTCACCATTATTTCCAACAATTGTTGGGGCGGTACGGTCTATGAGAGCTACGGCATGCGTAAAGCGTCGCCGACAATTGGCATGTTCATTATGCCGGGTGATTATGTGCGCTTTTGTGCCGACTTGGATAGTTATCTCTCCGAGCCACTTGAGTTCATTGCTCCGGAAGAGTCGAAGTGGAGGGCGGAGCTCAGCTCCAACGGTAATTGGGGGACTTACCTCATTGGACGTCTAGGCGATATCGAACTTCAGATGCTCCATCATCACGACGAGGCGACCGCACGTCGCAAATGGCAGAGCCGTGTGGAACGTGTCAATCACGACCGGCTGATTTTCAAGCTGAACGACCAGAACGGTGCTACCGAGGAAGACCTGCTTGCTTTTGACGCCCTGCCGCTCGAGCACAAGCTCGTCTTTGCGGCGAAGGATCATCCGAACATTAAGTGCTGCAGACGTATCCATTGTCCGCGGAGCTGCGGGTTCATACCCGCTTCGTGGGAGCCCTTCGGGGCGAACCGTTCGTTCAACGTTACCGAGTACATTAACGGCTGCTTTGGCAGCTGTTAGGATCCCAAGGGGAATCGTGATATTAGAGAATCAAGATATCATTTTTGTGAGCAATGCCCTCGCAAACGGGGGCGCTGCTCGCGTCATCTGCGTCCTAGCGGCAGAGTTCATTCGTCGCGGTAAGCGCGTTGGCATCGCTGTGTACAACAGTTTTGAGGGTGAATATCCGGTCGTAGATGGGGTTCAAAAAGAGTATGGGCCTCAGAGTTCCGGTGGGCCTTCCAGGGCGAATCGCATCTCCTGGCTGCGCGGTGTTGCCAAACATAACCCCGATGCATGTTTCGTGGCGTTCGAGTACTTCGTGAACATGCAGACCATCATTGCACTCGCCGGGCTGCCCAACCGCTTGGTTATCTCGGAGCGCAACGATCCGGCACGTGTGGGTAGTGGTAAAAAGACCAATTGGCTCCGCGAGAGGCTCTACCGCCATGCGGACATGTTGGTCTGCCAGACCGACGATGCGGCGGCGTATTTCTCGAATAAGGTTGCGAAGACTGTGATTCTCAATCCTGTAAAGGATAATTTGCCTGAACCTTTTCGCGGTGAGCGCCGTCATTCGGTCGCCTGCTTCTGCCGTTTGGAGAAGCAGAAGAATCTTGGCATGCTGCTCCGCGCCTTCGCGGAGTTCTTGGTTTCTCACGATGGTTGGACACTCGAGGTCTATGGCGACGGCACGGAGCACGATTCGCTCGTCGCACTCGCAGAAGAACTGGACATTGCGAATGCAGTTTCCATCAGCCCTGGGCGTCAGGACGTGCACGATGTGGTGCGCGATGCCGGGTTGTTTGTTCTGCCCAGCGATTATGAGGGACTTTCTAACTCTATGCTCGAGGCTATGGCCATCGGGTTGCCTTGCATCTGCACGGACTGCCCCTGCGGCGGTGCTCGCATGGTTATCCGAGACGGTGAGAATGGAATACTGGTTCCCGTGGGCGGGGAGGGTGAGCTCTCGGTCGCGATGGCACGCGTCGCGGATGAGGACGGGCTTGCTCAGCGCCTGGGGTCTAATGCTGCAGGTATTAGGGAGATGCTGTCTGCTGGCGCGATTGCCGACAAGTGGAATGAGGTGATCGGGGAGTGATCGTAGACAACTTCGTTTTTTCAAGGAGAAACCGACGTCCACTTGAGCAGGATGAGACGGTTGGTAGAAGAGCTGGGATGTTTATAGCCCTTGGTTTATTCGTCGCACCTTATCTTTTGAGGCATAAGTTGATTCCCGGCAGTGAGGCGGTTTGGGCACTCAACCCT
Source organism: Collinsella aerofaciens (assembly GCF_963360655.1). Lineage (NCBI taxonomy): Bacteria > Bacillati > Actinomycetota > Coriobacteriia > Coriobacteriales > Coriobacteriaceae > Collinsella > Collinsella aerofaciens. The sequence goes on along the minus strand of NZ_OY725712.1, from coordinate 186,412 downwards.
GTTGTGTTGCTGACCGTTGCTTGGCTTCTTCTTTATATGCTCGGTCATAAATATGCAATGTCACGAAGCTTCGGCGTCGTACGTTCTGTGCTGTTTGCTGGATTGGTACTCCTGGCTTTCTCGACTGGGATGTCTCCTTCGTTTCTCATTGCCTGCCTTCTTCCCCTGGTCCTTCTCTTTGTTGTTGTTCCTGAGACCATTTTCCCGGCATTTTTTAAGGGCTTTATGAGGGTTTTGAATGCTGTCATGCTTGTCATTGCTGCTTGTGCGGCATGCGATGTTGTAAGTGGTTTTTCCGTAACTAAAGCCATTACCAATTTCTATGGGTCAGACAGCCTTATCAGCATGAGCTCATCAGGTCGCCTTGTTTCAATAATGGGTCACAGCCTTCTTACGGCTGAAGTGGCGCTGCTTTATTTTGCCCTCAACCAGATCGCTAGTAGATTTATGGGTGCCAAGATCAATCAGATATTGGTTACTCTTGTCGCGGCTGCTGTTGTCCTCCTTACCGGTAGTCGCTCGGCGATGGTTTGCCTGCTCTGCATGATTATCCTTGCGTATTCAAATGCTAAAAATATTAAATATTGCATTGTAATCATCGTGGGCCTGCTTGCATTTTACTTGGCCGGTTTGTTTGATACCGTGATTGATCGAATAATGATCGGTATCAAATCTGGTGATATGACTTCATCGCGTAATGTGCAGTTAGACCAGCTGGTGGCCGCAGGTGTTATTCGCTATGACTGGTTTACGGGTCATGAGTTTGACTATTCAAATAATTTATTGATTATCGCATTGGAATATCCCCTCCTCAGATTCGCTTTCAGTTACGGGATTGCGTTTTCAGTTTTGTTGGCGATTTATCTATTCGTCTTGCCTCTTGTCCAGACGCTCAGGGGGCTTGGCATTGTCCCCTTCGGTCTTCTTGCCCTTTATTTTGTTCATGTCAACACCTATTCATCTATATGCTCGACTCAGGACGGAATGTTGCAATGCGTAATTGTGGCCTGGCTTTTTGTCGGTGTTGCTCGCTATTCGGCATATCTTGGAATCTCACGCAGCTCTGAGCAGGGTGATTGAGATGCGCATTTGCTTTGTCTGCCAATCGCTCGCCACTCCTGGTGGGCTTCAGAGGGCCGTCGCGCTGTTGGCCAACGAGCTCGTTTCGCGCGGTGTGGATGTCTCTGTTCTCATGGATACCCCCGAGCTGGGCGAGAATCCCTATGGCTTGAGCTCTGATGTTGTGATCCTGCCCGTCGGCATCAAAGGGGCTTCCAAGCCGCTTGGCAAGCTCGTTTCTAAGGTCAGGCGACATTCCGGTTTATTGAAGCCAATTTGTCACGAGCACAGTCTCGGTGGCTCAGTAATTGATAAAAAGTCCCTAGCGGCTGTGCGTGAGGCTCTAAAAGAGGGTCGTTTCGACGTGGCTGTTGGTTGCGATCCGCTTCATACTATCGTTGCGGTGTATGCCTGCGACGGCTTGAGCATCGATGTCTGCGGCTGGCAGCACAGCACTTATGATGGCTATTTCAATCAGGGCGGCAGGGGCTTTTACGGTCAGGACTGCCTCTATGCATTTGCGCTCAGGCGCTGCAAGGTGAATTTCGTACTTACCGAGCAGAGCAAGGAAGTCTATGAGCTACACACCGGGCATTCGGCGATCGTCCTCCCCAATTCCATCGCGAATATGGGCACGAGAGGCTACGCGGAGAACTGTGTGCTTTACTGCGGTCGTCTTGATCCCGGCTCTAAAGGCGCCGACTACATCCCGCGCATCGCGGAGGCGCTCGCGGTGAGAGGTTTTGGCGGAGAATTCCTCGTAGTGGGAGACGGCCCTTACCGCCCGAGCCTTGAGGAATGGTTAGAGGACGCTAGGCTACCGTTCAAAATGGAGCTCAGGGGCTTCGTCACCGACGCTGAGCGTTATTACGAACAGGCGACCGTCCTCATCTCCCCGTCTCGCTGGGAGGGGTTTGGGCTGTCCATCCTGGAGGCGATGTCGCACGGCGTTCCCTGCGTTGCCTTTGAGAACGACGGCCCCTGCTCGCTCATAGATGACGCGGTGGACGGCTTCATCGTTCCCAACGGGGACGTGGAGTCCCTTGCCGAGCGCACTATGGAGATTCTCGGCTACGAGAGTCTTAGAAGGTCGATGGGGGACGCCGCCGTCGAGGCCGCACGGGGATACCTGGTCGGCGCGCAGGCGGACCGGTTCCTCGAGGCGTTGAAAGGATAGGAAATGGCTAAGAAGCTGCTCATAACCATAGACACCGAGGCGGACAACCAGTGGGACGTCTCGAACGGCATCTCGACCGAGAACACGCTGTTCCTACCGAGATTCCAGGAGCTTGCCGAGAATTACGGTTTTGTGCCCACCTGGCTCACCAACTGGGAAATGTGCCAAGACGATCGCTTCGTGAGGTATATGATGCCCAAGAATGACTCAGGTAAATGCGAGATCGGCATGCATTTGCATGCCTGGAACAACCCGCCGGAGTTTCCGCTCGAGGAAAAGACCGATCAGCGCGCCTACCTCATCGAGTATCCCGAGGAGCAGATGGAGGCCAAGTTCGACACACTGCTCGAGTCCCTCCGCAATCGTTTCGAAGCTCCCGTGACCTCCCATAGGAGCGGGCGCTGGGCACTCGATGAAATGTACGCGGGCCTCCTCGCGAAGAAGGGTTTCATTGTCGACTGCTCCGTGACCCCGCATATGGACTGGACTATGGCGCCGGGGCAGACGGGGCTTCCCGGCAGCGATTACTCGCAGTCCCCGGAGCGTCCTTACGAGCTACACCCCGGGCTTCTTGAGGTGCCCATGACGATCAGGAGGACTCACCGGTTCGCCTTCGATGCTCTTCATGAGCCGAAGGATGTCCTTCGCCAGGGAAAACGTCTCATCAAGGGTCAGTGGCAATGGCTGAGGCCGTCTAAAAACCCTTCGGCGAGCGCCCTTTGCGGCCTTCTGGACGATGTCGCCTCGTCTGACGATTCGTATGCGATGTTCATGATTCACTCCTCCGAGCTCATGCCCGGAGGGAGCCCAAACTTCCCGGACGAGGAGTCTATCGATGACCTTTTCGCGGTTATCGAGAAGACCTTCTCCCACGCCGCCGAGCTCGGCTTCAAGGGCCAGGGAATGTCGGGGTTCGCGAGGGATTACGGTATGCGCGGGAGAGCAGATTGAAGAAGTTAGACCTTAAGGAACTCAAGCGGAAAGCGGGCGGCCAGGGCTTCTGGGCCCGGCTGTTCAGGAACGCTGCCACGGCGCTGTTGGGAACGAGCGGCGCACAGGCGATAGGCCTTATCACGCTTTCTGTCCTCGTTCAGTCCCTCGGCGTCACGCAGTACGCGTTCTTTGTCCTGGGTCAGCAGTACATGACCGTCGTGGACGCGCTCGTGAACTTCCAGTCCTGGCAGGCGATCATCAAGTTCGGCGCCGACGCCAAGTCGCAAAGGGATGACGAGCGCCTGTTCGCCGACCTGAAGCTCGGCATCATCATGGACGTCGCGACGGCGATCGCCGGCACCGTCCTCGGCCTTCTCGCGCTCACCTTCGTCTGCGACCTTATGGGTTGGGGGGCCGAAGTCAAACTTGTGGCCTTCATCTTCTCTCTCGAGATTGTGTTCCATATCGAGGGGTCCTCGATCGGGATTCTCCGCCTGTTCGATAAGTTCCAGTGGACCGCGGTCAACAGCATCGCCCTCGCGGTGTTCAAGCTCCTGGTGGTCGGCGGCTACTGTCTTCTCCCCATTGAGCACACGATGCTCGGCTATGTGGTCGTTTATGTTGCGACGGACATCGCCAACCATGTCTCACTGCTGTTCCTGGCGCTATACTTCCTCCATCGAAGGTTCGGGTTGAGACGGGTTCTCCTAGCGCCTCTTTCTCGACGAGACCATGGATTTGTGTCTTTCTGCCTCTGGTCCAACCTCGGCACCACCGTCGATGTTCCCGTCAAGTATCTCGACGTCTTCATCATCTCTGCCGTGTCCGTTGAGATGGTCGCCGTCTACAAGGTGTTCAAACAGGCGCTGCAGGTTTTCTCGCTGCTTACGAACCCGATCTCGACCGCCATCATGCCCCAGATGTCCGAGCTCGTCTCCGAGGGCAGGCAGAGGGACGCTTTCGGTGTCGTTCTGAAGATCAGGAACGCGATCTGCGTCGTTATGGTCGGATGCCTGATCATTGCCGCGATTTTCGGTTACCCCCTCTTTGGGGTTTTCTTTGGACCGGAGTATGCGGCGAACCTACCCCTATTCCTTATCCTACTTGCGGTCCATTTCTACGGGCTCATGTATGTCGCTCTGCATCCGTACTTCTTCTCGCTTGGGCTTGCTAAGGAGGACGGCTTGCTGAATTTGGTTTCTAATATTCTGTACCTTGGCGTTGCCTTTCTCCTTGTTCACTTCCTTGGTGTGTACGCGATCGTTATCGCAACCATGCTCCAGTACCTCGCTACAAATATGACGAAGGTTCATGTCGTGAACAAGAAGCTTGCCGAACTCGAATAGGAGGTTGCTCCCCATGTCCCTGTTTTCTACCATCGCCTGGAAACTCACGCCAGGCAAGAAGAAGCTCGAGAAACTTCGCGAGCGTGGTCTTGTCATCGGGCGGGGGTGCGAGATCCTCAACGGCTATGAGTTCGGTTCCGAGCCCTATCTCGTCGAGATCGGGGACAACGTACGCATCACGCGGGGCGTGAGCATCACTACTCACGATGGCGGCGTATGGGTTCTCCGTCACCTTTATCCTGAGCTCTCCGATGTTGATCGTTTTGCAAGGGTGAGGATTGGTGACAATTGCCATATCGGCCTCAATGCGACGATTATGCCTGGCGTTACTATCGGCAAGAACTGCATTATCGGCGCGGGCGCAGTAGTCACTCACGATATCCCTGATAACTCCGTAGCTGTTGGCGTTCCTGCACGCGTAATCGAATGTGTCGATGACTATCGCGCGAAGAACGAGGACGCTTTCATGCATACCAAGAATTTGAGCTGGCTGGAGAAACGCGCCGCCGTGGAGCGTGAACTTAGTAAGGATTAACAAGCATGATTACCTCTAAGCATGAATTGTCTGAATACCTTGAGCGCGATAGGCTTGCTCTTCATCAGACCCTCAGACGCCCTGATTGCTTGGGGACGATGTCTGGAAGTTTTAGGTCCGCCTTCAAAGGACCGAATGGTATTGGAACTCTGGCAAGCATTTGAAAATCCCCTCAATGCCGCTCGATTCCTAATTAGTAAGAACTTCATGAGGAGAAAGCCCGTTAAGCTCTGTTTCTCTATTTCGATTAATGTTTTCTACAAAGGTCTCTCAATCGCGCATTACTGCACGATTGTGAAAAGCTCTCTTCCTTGGCATCTAAGTGCTGCTGAACGCGGTCGGCATACTTCTCCGCCCATTCTTCGGCTCTGCCATTTCGCACAAAGTAATTGTTGGACAGGTCGGTCGAGCGGTAGGCGTAGTCATCCTTCTGGTAGTTGGCTGTGTGGTCGGAGTGGGCGATTGCCATGAGCTCGTCTGTCAGGCCAAAGTACAGATGGCGCTGGTCCAGGTCTCCGTACCAGTTGTCGCTGGTGTCGTCCCAGGTTAGGTCCATCTGGCACCATTTGCCGTCGATCTTTACGGCGTTCCAGGTGTGGCCGTTGCCGGTGATGCGGCCGTTGGCGATGCCCGCGGCGTCAAGGAGCTTGGAGTAGATGCGCTGGTAGCTCTCGCAGGTGCCCTGGTGGCGCGTGAGGCCGCTTTCGGCCGAGCACCAGTTGAGGTTGTGGTCGTACTCCAGCTGGTCGAGCGTCCAGTCGTGGAGCCACAGCGCCATGTCGTATTCCGAGCCGTCTGTCTCTTGCCTGCACTGGGCCACGGCGTTGTTGACGATCTGCGTGACGCTCGGGCGGGCGGCGTCGTTTACGGCCACTTCCGCCGTGGTGCGCAGGTAGTAGATCCCCTTGTCGTTTTGGGGGTCGTTTCTGTCGTTGTCCATAAAGTAGAAGTAGATGCGGTACGTGCCCGATGCCGTGAAGTCAAAGGTAAAGTCGTGACCCGCGGTGCCCAGGCTGTGGTAGCTGGCCCATGCCGGGCGCGACGGGTCGCAGACGCTTTCCTGGCCGCCGCCGTTCCAATAGGTGGGCACGTCCATGCGCGCCTTGGCCTGGGACGAGCCGTTGGTTTGGGTTACGTGGAAGGTCGTCGCGGTGCCCGCGGGGGCGTCGTTCCACGAGACGGTGAAGATGACGCCGTTTTGGGTTGCGGTGGCGGAGTGGGCGTAGCCGGTTTGTGACGTGGCGGAGATTGCCGCGGGCGTGGGGTTGGTCTGGGCTCGGAGGGTTGGGGTGGGGGCTGTGGCGGCCGTGTCGATTGCGGCGGTGGTGCCGGGGGTGGCGGCCGTGGGGTTTGCGGTGTTGGCGGTGGCGGTGCCGTCAGCGCTTTCCGTGTTGGCTGCGCTGGTGTCGATGGATGTTGCGGCGCTGTCCTCTACGGTATCTGTTGCCGCATTTGTGTTGGTGCCGTCTTCGGCCTTGCCTGTGTCGCTGGTGGCGTCGGCTTGCGCCTGCTGCTCGGCTGTTGCCGGAGGCTGCATGGCTTCTGCGATGGCTGGCGTAGGCAACGTCGCGCTGATCAGGGACGTGCACGCGATCGCGCAGAGCAGGTAGTAAAGGGGTCGATTCATAGCGGAGCCTCTCGGTGAGCAGCCAATAGGGTCCGAAGGCAGCTCCAGGCCAGCACTCCGCACATATTTTGTTGCGGTTTATTTTACGGGAACCCCAGTCAACATCAGCGAACTTTCTGGGGGATGTTGGGGAGGGGAGGGATGGCTGATTGCCCGGTGACGTTGTGGATCGCGTCGGGTTGACTATGCTCGATGCGGCAACTCCAGCATGAGACCGCCTTGTGCATCTTCGAGGCTCGGCACCGAGGCCTTCCAGGAAAAGTTTGCGATGCTGCTGCCTAGATCAAGCTCTACATGGTCGTATTCTTCAATTTTGCAGCCAGGGTGGTTCTCGTCGGGTATAAGAAGGCATTCGACCGGTTGCGACCCGATGATTCGATACTCCTTCTGATATGCGTACTTGGGCGTTTTGATAACGAGATTGTGCGGGATGCCCTCAAAGATCTCGCGGATTAGTTTTGGCCCGGGGATGCCGTAGGAGATGGAACCGTGGGCGTAGATGCTTCCGCCGTCGGCGGTGTGTCTGTCGGCGAGGTACGCGAAGCTGTCGTACTGTACAATGCCGATCCACCCGTCCGCGCACCCGAACTCCTGGATCATTCGCATCGGGATTTTCACGGCGTTGTCGACGATATCGTTCTCGCGGACCGTGTACATGCAGATTTCGGACCTCGAGCGTTCGGCTGCTTCAATGAACCGTATATCTTTCGCTGGGGCCAGGGGCGCGGCCATCTGTTCTTTCTTCCCGTGGTGGCTAGCCATAGTAGCCAGCACGGGAAGCTGTACAGCGAGGGTCGCGCCCCGGTTCCCGGGGCGCGACCCTATTGATTTATTTGCTCAATTTTTCGTGCCCATGGCGCTTATTTCCTGGTAATCACTCGGACCATTTCATGGTTAACATCAACACCTGTCCTTCAGGCGAGTGGGACCGCAGAACTGTACGGCATAGGCGAGGACAACACGCGCCAGCTCCATGAGGCCGGAAACTATCGATAGGGGGTACCGGGGCTCATGCCGGACCACGCGAGCAAGCAATCACTGATCATTCGTCAAGATTTTCATAACCCTGTCTGAAAGTATCGCTAATCCGTCTTTATCTCGCTTATAGGTAAATACCCTCCTGTGGCTGATATCAAAAGGCAGCTGGGGAACATCATCTTTGCATATCAAAATGGCCTGCTTGCCCCTTCCGATCGCATAGCCCACTTCGAACATGACGTTTGGATTCAGATTGGTAATATCAGCAATTACCAAAGAGCTAGACGCAATCAAATTAAATATGTCTTCCGTAATATCTACGGGAGTCAACATCTCGTCTACGCGCATGCATTTCTTACCCGCCCTCTTAGAGCCTTTGACCAACGCTAAATATACAGGGTCGATAGAAGGGTCTTCGGTGAATGGCATCATGACGGCAATTAAATTTGGATCACACGCAGAAGACGCTTCAGGTTCGACCGGCAAGGGACGGTCATCAAGAAACTTTGAAAACAGGCGAAAAGGGTCCCCTTCGCAAAGCCTCCAATGAGTACGTTTATTTTCCCAATAGTTTTCATCGAGCAAGCCGAGATCCAATAAGGCATGCGATGGAAACTGCAGAACGGGTGAAGAAATTACTGGGTTTATCGACGGAGAGTCCATATAGCCCAGCCTGGCCATGGCGCCCATATCGTCCGACTCAAATTCACGCGCCATAACAGTAGGAAGCTGAGCGAGGGCATTAAAATCAAAGCTGGTGGAAGTTCTATAGCGGTCCGCCAGCTCATCGGGAGTTCGCTCAAACATTCTAGAAGTCAACATGGGCAGGGTTTCATCAGCACGGATAATCAAATTAAACAGCATTCACATCACACCCTATGAAAAGAAACGGCTAAACGACTGAAAAAATAGTACTCTTTTAGTCTGTCTCGGAGCAGAGCCAATTGTGCTCGGTAATCTCAGCTGCCTTGTTCCTGATAGAGCATTGAGGCACCGTCAAGATTCTTTCGCAAATTGATTTAGCCGTCCTCGGTACCGTCCTCTTCTAGCCTTCCGCCTTTCCCTTCAGCTCGTCCATCTCCTCTAGTTTGGACATGTCCAGCCCCTTCTCTTGCTCCACTCGTGATCCACTGTGTACTTCAGCCTCGCCGTCACCAGCATGAGGGGCGAGTTGCCGTCCGGGAAGGTCCCGATGACTCTCGTCCTCCTCCTGATCTCGCGGTTAATGCGCTCGATCCCGTTGTTCGTCCTGATCCGGCGCCAGTGCTCCGGCGGGAATTCCGTGTAGGCAAGCGTCTCGGCGAACCCGTCGCGCACCGTCCTTGTGGCCGCCCCGCGGAGCTTCGGCACGCTGAACTCGACTTACTCGGCCCCGGTGACGAGATTTCTCGCGTAGTGGCTGCTGCGGTAGGCCTCCCGGCCCGCCGTCCTCTCATAGCGCTCGGCCCCGACAAGCTCGGACGCCTCCTCTTTGGGCAGCGCGTCGAGCGACCCATCGTCGATCGATACGATGTTCGCAGACGGGGCTCGTGCCCCTTACGTCGATGATTTGTTGTTTGGTCGCCTGAACTCATATGACGACGCGTGAACCGTGTTCCTCTATGTGTTTGTCAATTTGTGAAAGAAATTATGTGTCACCTCCTTATGCGCAACTTCTTTCCCTATGGGTTATTAAGGCTTCCCGAGACGGATTGTTGGTCGTTGGAGATTGGTTTGCCCAACTGGGCTTAAGGTCCTTGATCTGGATTTCCCAGTCGCCCTACAACGCTCTTGCAATGAGTGTTGTAGCGGTCATTGCTCAAACGTTTCTGGCAATCTATGAGCTGTTTAGGAACATGAACTACTACGACATGAACGCCCCGTTTCTTGAGAACTTCTTCAACGCCGTTAAGGGTGCGGCGCTGAAGCCGTGCACTGCAATCTTGGGCGAACACGCGATACATGTGTCGTGCAAGAAGAAGGTGAGTGAAGGCGAGATGCTCAGAATATCAGGCCGTTAGGTGCTGCGATCACCCCGTTGTTGACTGTCTCAATGTGGGCGTTGTATATCATGGATTTGATGTCGGTATGAATAGGGAGAGACAAAGTGGGCGAGCTTTCCAAAGAAATTGCATCTCTGCCATCTGGTGTATTGAGTAAAGCATACGATGATGCTGTGCATCCTGTGTTCTCATCGGTCGGAGACACTCTGAGTTTAGTTCCCAGAACCGTTGGCGTATTGCTTGGCCCCTGGAAGAAATGGGTGGTTAACGGTGAGAACAATATTGAGGAGGCGATTCGGCAAATCGAAGAAAAGATGGAAGACGTCCCGGAGGATTGCTTCTGTGAGCCTGCGTCAAATGTCGTGGTCCCGGCTATTCAGCAGCTTTCATATTCGTATGACAGTCAGGACTTAAGGGGCCTGTACGTTAATTTACTCGCGTCCTCCATGGATAAAAGGGTTTCTTCTCTCGTCCATCCAAGTTTTGTTAGCATAATCGGGCAACTAACCCCCGATGAAGCCAAAATGATGTCGTGGCTCTCTAAAGGGCTCGGTAAAGATCATATTCCGGTTATTGACTTGCGCGTTGTTGAAGACGATGACATGCCAATTAAAGCTCGGTGGCGAGTGCTTTGCGAAAATTATACGAACGTATTCGATGTTATCGTTCAATGTCCTGAGAATGTGTCTTTGTATTTGAATAACTTGGAGAGACTGAAGCTGCTAAGCGGAGAAACGTACCGTTACGAGGGAGAAGACGATTATCTTGGGATTGAGGATTCTGACAGAATTCGAAATATAAAGAAGGATAATACGCCTTCTGATGGATGGCGGTTTGATTGCGTACATCATATTTTTAGGCTGACACCGTTCGGGAAGCTATTCATCAAGTGTTGTGTTTAGTCTTCTCGGCAGTGCTGGTACGATTCGATTCAAGGCCGTTTGCTAATGGGTGAATGCATTGGCCAGATCCGATGGGAATATCTTCTATTTCTTGTCGCTTAGTCTTTTAAAGCTTCCGACCGTCGTCCTGGCGGTTTTTCTTTTTCCCCGCATTGGTGGACAATTTCCTTAAACGATTTTGGTCCGTGATAGTTTCTCACGGTTCATTTTCGCTTCAATTTATGGTGATGGTGCCAAATGGTAAGAGGTGCATATGAACGAAGCGGTTTTAAGGGTTTTAGCCAAGCTAGGGCTCGACGCTAAACCATTCGAGCAGGAGAAAGTAATCGAGCTGGTCAAGAACCCCCTTTCCGGAGCATGGACTACCGTCTATTCGCACCATGACGCTGCTGATGGAAGGCCTTCCGTTTTTGGCTGTTTTGCCGACCTTACACGAAAACAGGAGATTCTTGCAGGTGATGATTGGTTGAAGCATGCCTCCAGTTTCTCACCAGGCTTCTGCGTATGTGCAGATGGCGTCACTTATCATGACGGACGCGATGAGGGCTATGACTTTATTGTTGCCGAGCAGTATTTCTATCCGCTCGACCAAGCGCAGATTCTGGTCAACCAGGAATTTGTCATGCTGTTTGAGCTCTACCGCGGCGAAGACGGTTGCTACTATAGCGTCGACAAGTGTGGCGAGAGAGAAAAAGTCGTCGACTTTGCTGGAGACGAGGTGCGTGTCAGGACCAAATATATACTGCGCTTTATTGCAGCTAAGCAATGCCTCTTCGTCTACTTTGTGGACGCGCGGCTGGCATCTTCGTCCAGCTTTCCTTTGGGGAGCACTGAGTGTATTGCAGAGAGTGATGAAGTCGGAGGAAACTACCATATCGGACAGTGGTACACGAGCGATATTGATGAAGGCTATCTTCTGTCGATGCTCTACGCTCGAAGCTTTATCGAGCCCGGCGACGTCGAGACTTGTTGCGTATGGCCGTACGATGAGAAAATAGAACAGTACCCTGAGTTCATCATCGGCGAACGGCCTGACGGCTCGCTCGTTCGATACACATGTGACCCGAATAAGCTTGGCACCTACTTTGATAAGGAGCCTCGCGCCCCACATTACTTAACTCCCGTCTTCTTTAAGCCCGCTGTACTCGATAAGTACAGGAGTAGCCCTTACTTCGATGTCAGCGAGCGTCACATTTCATGTGGGAGCCAGTGGAGGTGCGAGATTGACAATGTCGATCCGGACAGAGTTATGGTGTATCTTGGCGATCTGGGGCGCGATCTTCCCGAGAGCGAGCGCACCCATTTCCTCTCTTTCGAGATGTCGCCCGTTGACCAGCACATTTCCGATGAGGTGTTCAAGACAGATTTGCTTAATATGTGGTTTAAAGATCCGTCGGGTCCTGTTTCCATGCTTATGCGAGCGCGAATGGAACTTGATAAAGCATGGAGCAAACGGCTTGGCTTGACGCTGTACAGGCCTTTCCACCGTGCAGACGAGGGCATTCTTGAACAAATCCACATTCCATCTGGCAACGGCGAGTCTGAATTTGAGGCCGTGACTATGGCCCTCACGAGAGCCCTCGTCGACTACATCGATGAAAGTGCTCTAGAGGGCGCTGATGCGAAGGGTAGTATTAACAAGCTGGAGGTCTTTCTTAGTGCGAATGACATCGTGGCTGATCTAAAGCCTCTCCGTGACCTTCAGAACCTTCGGTCGGCGGGGGCGGCGCACGGCAAGGGCTCAAAATACGATAGGCTTTACGGCGATGTGGTCACCGAAGACCATAGAGAAGATGCGAAAAGACTCATTGCTCGACTTACGACCATGCTGAACGAGTTGACTGAGACTTTAAAATCCGTCGACTGTCACGAATAATTCTAGGGTGTTGGGCTGTCATACGAAGAGGGAAATACGTTTGTCGTTGTTTGCGGACCTAGGCGTCATGCGTCAAGACCTTCCGATTGACGACGTCTTCGCCTTTGTTGCTGTGCAGGTGTTTCTACGCGAGTCATAGGTGAGTCACGTCCTCCTGAAGGGCTGTATCACCTAGAATTGATAACTGTTGACAGCGGCGTTTGTCCAAGGGGCTTCAAATGGATTCGTCCAAATTCAACGCGTTGCGGGCTTCTCTTGGCTCGACTGCAATTTCAGAGATGCAGAACGCCTTTTACACCTTGGGTCTTTCTTTAGCGGAGCTTCGCGAGGATTACGATTTGCCGTCTGGATTTACCGACTCTGATTTCATCGCCTTATTCGGATTGTTCGAAATTGATAAGATTTGCCCCGTCTGCTTTGGACATCTTTGTGCGCCTCATGTTAGCAGGGGCATTTTTGGTGCGGGGCCAACTTCCTACGATAGTCGTGCGTCCTTTGTGTTTCGTGCCATCTCACTTCTGATCAAATAGAGCGAGAAACTTTCTACTTGGATAAGGAAGGATAGATCCGTGAGTGTCTACATACACAGTTTGTCCAGAGAAGATACGGCGTTGCGATGATATTGGAATCTTATTATTGGCGCAAAGAGCTCAGTTGCATGATGGATGAACTGGTCTCCTGCTTTCGATTTTTAGCAAAGCATGCTTACCGTTCTAATCAACATTCTATCTTTAATCGAATTGTTGAACGTAAGGAGTACATTGTCGAGCGAGACCTTCTTCTCTCTGCATTTATTGTTCGCACTTTGTTTGAAGCGGGGAAGTTAAGCGATGAGATGGCTGACTATGAGCTGAGCATTGTGTCGTATCCTGCAACTCCCAGGAATACAAATAAGCTGATGCCGTTGCTTAGGCGCGTTCCTGACGATGACTTGTACGACTATGGTCGGCCTTCCCAGCTGAGTATTCCTGGCAGGCGGTTTGTAAATCAGCTGATTCATGCTGCTGTTATTCCGTGTTTTGATTTTGGGGACAATACCAGACCCGCTGCTTTCATGGTGGTCTCGGATCGATTCGCTCAGGAATGTCTATATCGATGCGAACTAGATGTTTGGGTGAAGTTTGTCAGGGAAGTTGTTCATGATGAGGTCAATTCTATTCATGAAACATGGGATGAGGCTAAGGGCAAGTGGAAAATCGAACGGAGTCGAAAACAAGGCGAGACGTAATTTCGGTTGAATAAGCTGCAGCGATCCGTTCGCGATGCCATCAAATGATCCGGTGGCGTAGTCGTGTTATATGCTGCAGCTTTAGGGGAATGAGGACGGTACCGATTGGGATAATGCTCTAGTGGTGTCCGGTAGCGGATATAATTAATTCAATTTCGGCTCCGCACTTAAGGACCCATAATGAAAACTCTCAATGGCCTCATGAAACATCTTAGGGATAAAGGGATAGAGACGCACGGCTCTGTCCATAAAAGAAAGATGAAGAATTACGGTTATTATCATGGCTACAAGGGTCATCGTTTTGTGGGCAATTCTTCCAACTGCTTGGATTTAACGAGCTTTGACGAGGTAATTGCCTTAAATGAGTTTGATATGGCGGTCAAGGCGCTCTTATATCCAAGCGTAATGTTTATTGAAACTGCGTTAAAGAACTATACGCTAGAAGCCGTGCTTGAAGATTCTCACTCGTTCGTGCTGGAGGATATTTTCTCTCGAACGCTCGTGGCGTACCGTGATTACCCTAGAAAAAGTAAAGACTATAGCGCTGCTATGAAAAAGCGCCTGGGTCTGCGCGCGGAAATCAATAGATTGATTCAGTACAATTATTCCAAGAACCCTGTTGTTAGGCATTTTTATGACAGTGATAAACCCTTACCTATTTGGGCGCTATTCGAGGTCATGACTCTAGGAAACTTCGGTGTTTTCTATTCGTGCTTAAAGGGCTCGGTTAGACAGAGCATATCCGATGACCTAAAGCTTCCGAACAATTACGACGGTCCCGGGCTTCTCGAACGTACTATCTTTGTGCTCAAGGATCTCCGTAACGCGGTTGCTCATAACAGTGCCGTTTATGACGTTAGGTTTAAGAGGGCAAAAGTGGGAAATCAGCTTGGCCAGATGCTGTCATCCGAGGTTGGCGTTCCTTCGATAGACTTTTCAACTATTACTGATTATGTCGTCCTAATTGTCTATCTGCTCAGAAAGATGATGGTTTCCAAAACTGAGTGCTATCAGTTAATTCGAAACTACTCTAGCGTGCTGGAAGACTTGCACGGCTCTCTGTCTTCCTCTGATTTTCATAAAATAGTAAAGACTGGGGCCAGGAGCAAGATGGATGCACTTCGTGGCTATATAGCTGCTTCTTAAGAAGCAGCAGCTAAGATGGATGCTAAAGATGGAGATGACATTCTTTGGAGCTGGGCCCGTAGACAAACATAGGATATCGACTAAAATATAATCAATTGCGGTGGAAGCCTTCGGGCGACACCTGAAGAGGGTTGATGCGTCGGCCCTCTTTTTTTTGACGTTATTTTACAGCATGCTTGACATAGCTGCGCGAGGCCGTGCGGGGGAATCCGTGCGGGGAATGTCACTTCCAGAATTGATCTTGCGATTCAACTGCCGCTCGACGTGGTCATTTCGCAAGATACCGATTTGGCGTCGGTGCTCCTGTACCCATCGTTTATTCGCCCGATAATCACGACGCTATTGTTTGCGATCTTGCTCTCTTGCACCGTGAACATGCAGTAGATCGGTAAGAGCCAGTTGGCGTAGATGCCCATCCCGTACGCTAAAGACGCTACCAATGAAACGCTCTGCTCGCCGGGTAGTCCATGGTAGTACCCGGCCGCGTTCATATAGAGGCGCCCGTCCATCAGGTTGTCGATATGAACCTCCTTGGATGTGAACTTCAGCACCCTTTCTGCTCTTTCGCTTTGGTTTGCAGGGCTGCCAGAAGACAAAAACATCAACGTGCTCGTTGCGTGCGCTTCATTTTATGTCCGCGCCAGTGGCTACACTTTTGAAAAACGGCACGTAGGTATCTGTCGCATATCTCATGCTGTAGACATATCGGCGAGTTCAGAGTTGAAGGCGAGGTGAGTATGAAAGGCAGAAATCAGCACGTTACGAAGCGTTCGGATGGCAATTGGCAGGTTAAGGGCGAAGGGGCAAGTCGCGCTTCTTTCGTTACGACGACCCAGAGCGAGGCGATAAAGCTCGGTCGACGCATTTGCTCCAATCAAGAGTCTGAGCTGATCGTCCATCGTAGCGACGGAAGAATCCGCGAAAGGGATTCCCATGGCCACGATCCCTTCCCACCGAGGGGATAAGGGTGCGGCTCCATAGCGACAGCGGCTCGTAATAGCGTGCCCGCTGTCGCTAAATGACTTCTTCGTTGTGGCGAAATACGAGCTTGGGGTTATTTCACATGAATTGGTCGTTTGGTCTCTTCTAAGGGCTGATTTGGGGGATTCGTGGTATTGGATTGACGGCCCCCGAGTTCTCCCTTAAAGTAAACGTTGTGATGAGGCCTTGCGACGGTACGTCCGGCTTGGTCCGTGGGAACCGCCGAAAGGCGGTTTTCGCGTTTAAGGGGCCCATATGGATAAGCCATTTAAATCTATTACCGAGCAGATTGCTATTCTTGAAAGCCGTGGGCTCGAATGCGATAACAATACTCGTTTAGTTCTGGAGCGTGAGGGATACTATCCGGTTGTTAACGGCTACAAGGATTTGTTTCTTGACCAACGGGAAGACTCTGGCCAAGAGGTTTTCGTAAAAGGGACCAAGTTTTCTGATATCTATCGTTTATTCGAATTCGATCGAACGTTGCGCCTGCTGATGTTTGAGTATTTTAACAAGGCGGAAGCAGTTCTTAAGACCGTCTGCTCTTATCGGTTTGCCATGGCTCATAAAGATAACCCAGAAGCATACCTTGATAGAGATTCCTATCGGGCTGAGGCCGGCTATCGAAAAAAGATCGACACGCTTATCGGTGATTTCGAGAAGGCGCTATGTAGGTCTAAAAAATGGAACAGTGATTATAAAAGGGACTACATTCGTCATTATGAAAATAATCACGACAATACGCCGGTATGGGTTCTTATGAATTATTTAATGCTTGGCCAGGCATTCAAGTTTTTCGAGTTTCAACCAGAAAGCATGAGAAATTCCATTGCCAAGTCGTTTTCTGACCTTTATTCCGAGACGCATGAAGTCCATAAGCGCATCAGCCCACGAAGGCTAAGACTTGCATACGATCACATTAAAGATTTTCGAAATATCTGTGCGCATGACGAGCGTCTGTTCTGCGCAAGGGTGTCTCCGTCTCGCGATGTCAATCTAGTAGGGGTTTTAAGCGATCTTGAGCTAGTGCTGACTGAGGATGACTATAAGATGTTACGCCGAAATATACTGCTTGATGCACTCAAGTTGAGTGACGAGCTCAGTAACGATGCCAGCACAAAGGTGCTTTTCGCTATGGGTGTTAACGATTTATCGAGTGTGTTTCCTAAGGAAATACTGGGGTCGTAATCGACGCGAGCGATGAATTTACTCTACAAGTTGGACGTGCACGAATCGCGCAGAGCGGGTAGTAAAGGGGCCATTTCATGGCGGAGCTTCTCGGTGAGTAGCCAATAGGGCCCGGAGGCAGCTCCAGGTCAGCACTCCGCAGTTATTTTGTTGGGGTTTCTTTTACGGGAACCCCAGTCAACAATAGCGAACTTTCTGGGGAATGTTAGGGAGGGGAGGAGTAACTGACTGTTGGGGCGTTGGTCATTGGCGGCGTCCCGCCCGCGCTTCGTTGGCTATGCTTGATGCGGCAACTCCGGCATGAGGCCGTCCTGCGCCTCATCGAGGCTCGGCACCGAGGCCCTCCAGGAAAAGTCCGCGAGGCTACTGCTTGGGTCAAGCTCTACATGGGCGTATTCTTCGATTATGTAGCTAGGGTGATTCTCGTTTGGTAAAACTGGCTGCGAAGTGATTATCGCTAGTCATGTCTCAAGTGACTCATTAGTCTCCACGCGTTTCTCTATCATGTAATCGCTACGTCATGCGGTTGCTCCTCACGGGTATCATGGTGAAAGCGATTTCAATGACAGGGGTACTCGTGGTAAAGATGAAAGATGTGGCCGAGCTGGCCGGCGTTTCGAGCGCCGCCGTCTCGCGCTACCTCAACGGTGGCTACATATCGACGGACAAGGCCGAGCGCATTAAGCAGGCGATTGAGCTGACCGGATACGTGCGGTCCAGCCAGGCTCGCGCGCTGCGCACCGGTTCCACCAAGCTCATCGGCGTCATCGTGCCTAAGATCAACTCGGAATCCGTGAGCCGCATTACCGCCGGCATTGGCCAGGTGCTCGGTCGCCGTGGCTACCAGATGCTGCTTGCAAACACCGACAACGCGGCCGATCGCGAGCTCGAATACCTCGATTTGTTCCAAAACCATCCGGTTGATGGCATTGTGCTGGTGGCAACTATGATTACAGACGAGCATCGCCGGGCGATTGAGTCGTGCCGCGTGCCCATCGTGCTGATCGGCCAGAATGTTGAGGGCGCGGCGTGCGTCTATCACGACGATTACGAGGCCGCCTTTGAGCTGGGCCATGCGCTTGCGGGTCGCGTTGACGGCAAGATTGCCTATATTGGAGTTACCGAGGGGGACCGCGCGGCCGGTTATGACCGCCGTCGCGGTTTTGAGGCTGGCTTGCGCGCCGCGGGCGTGGCGCTTGATCCGAGCCTGATTCGCCAGGGGTCCTTTACGCTCGACTCGGGCTATGGTGCGGCGCGTGAACTGCTTTCCGTCGCTCCCGATGTTTCGTTTATCGCCTGCGCGACCGACACCATGGCGGCGGGCGCGCTGCGTGCCATCGATGAGGTTCGCGGCATGGGCGAGGGTATACACCGCGTGAGCGGTTTTGGCGACAATGCGTTTTTGCGCGCGCTGACGGGCGGCATTCCCACCGTGCATTATGGCTACCTGACCAGTGGCGTCGAGGCGACCAATATGTTGCTCAACACGCTCGATGGCGTTGAGGGGGAGAGCGGTCTCAAGACGCTCAAGCTCGGCCATCAGCTTATGAATGTCTAGGCTTTGGGCACGTCTGCCTGCCTCTGAGCCCTTATGTTTGTCTCAAAACTACCATTCGCCGGCTTTTTCCTACCGTTCACCGTTATATGAAAACGATTGCAGTCATATGAAACTGAAAACGATTACAGTTTAAGTGTCAAAGATGGCCGGGTGCACATGCGCCCGTTGGAGGAAAGGGAAGTCATGGACTACCGCAAATCAGCCCAAGAGGTGCTCGACAACATCGGTGGCGCCGACAACGTTGTTTCGGCCGCGCACTGTGCCACGCGTCTGCGCCTGGTGATTGCCGATAATTCCAAGGTTAACAAGGAGGCCATCGAGAATGTCGATGGCGCCAAGGGCGTCTTTGAGGCCCAGGGCCAGCTCCAGATTATTTTTGGCACCGGCACCGTCAACAAGGTCTACGAGGAGTTCATCGCGCTCAGTGGCGTCGAGGCTGCCACCAAGGCCGAGGTCAAGGAGGCCGCGGCGCAGCAGCAGAACATCTTTATGCGTGCCATTAAGGTGCTCGGCGACGTCTTTGTCCCCATCATCCCTGCCATCGTGGCTTCGGGCCTGCTGCTGGGCATTATGAGCGCCCTCAACTTTATGGCCTCCAACGGCTTTATCGCGCTCGACACCAATAACTTTATCTATAAGATCGCCGACCTGGTCTCGGGAACGTCCTTTGGCATTCTGCAGATCCTGATCGGCTACTCCGCCGCCAAGGCCTTTGGCGCCAACCCGTACCTGGGTGCCGTCGTCGGCGGTGCGTTCATCAACTCCTCGCTGCAGAGCGCCTACACGGTTGCCTCCGAGGGCGTTCAGACCATGGTCACCGTCATCCCCGGCGTGTACAGCTTTGAGTGGGTCGGCTATCAGGGCCACGTGATCCCCATCGTCATCGCCTGCGCCATCCTCGCCTTCTTGGAGAAGCGTCTCCACAAGGTTGTCCCCGAGATGTTCGACCTCTTTGTGACCCCGCTCGTCTCCGTGTTCGTGACCGTGCTCGTGACGCTCGTTGCCGTCGGCCCCATCTTTGTCTGGGCCGAGAACGCCATCCTCGGTCTGATCCAGGCCCTGCTGACCCTGCCCTTCGGCATCGGTTCCTTTATCGTCGGCCTGTTCTATGCCCCCACGGTCGTTACGGGTATCCACCAGATGTACACCGCCATCGACCTGGGACAGCTCGCCCAGTACGGCGTGACTTACTGGCTGCCCATCGCCAGCGCTGCCAACATCGCCCAGGGTGGCGCCGCGCTCGCTGTTGCCTTTAAGACCCGCGATGCCAAGATCAAGGGCCTGGCGCTTCCTTCGGCCCTGTCCGCCTTCATGGGCATTACCGAGCCTGCCATCTTTGGTGTGAACCTGCGTTTCTTTAAGCCCTTCATCGCTGGCTGCATCGGCGGCGGTTGCGGTGCCCTGGTCTGCGCGCTCACTTCGCTGGCCGCCTCCGGCACGGGCGTTACCGGTATCTTCGGTATCCTGCTGTGCCTGGCCCAGCCCGTGCAGTACGCGATCATGTTTGCGGTCGCCGCGTTGGTTTCCTTTGCCGTCTCGTTTGTCCTGTACAAGGACGAGCCCAAGGCTTCCGAGCAGGCCTAAGAGCTTTTGATTGAGGAACACCCGCGGCTGTATGCTCGCGGGCGTTTCCCGTATCTGGTGCCGATCTCTGGTGCCTTATAACTTTCGATCCGTTAGGACTTTAATATGTCTAATGCACTTGGTCGCGACCTTGCAAAGCTGGTTGCCGCTGTTGACGCCGCCGCCTCTGAGTGCGGTCATGGCGAGTATGGCCAGCGCTTTCATATTATGCCGCCGGCGGGCTGGCTCAACGACCCCAACGGTCTTTGCCAGGCGGGCGGCGTGTTCCATGCCTATTTTCAGTATGCGCCGTTTGATGTCGAGGGTGGTGTTAAGGTCTGGGGCCATGCGACGAGCCGCGACCTTATGACGTGGGACTACGTTGGCGCCCCGCTGCTTCCCGACGAGCCGTTTGACTGCCATGGCGTGTACTCGGGCTCGGCTTTGGTCGAGGACGGCCGCATTCGCGTACTGTACACAGGCAACGTTAAACTCTCCGATGCAGACGGCACGTACGACTACGTCAATACCGGCCGCCGCGCCGATACTGTTTATGTCGAGAGCGTTGATGGCCTTGCCGGTCGGGAGTTCAGCCAAAAGCGTGTGGTGCTGGCGTCCGAGGATTATCCCGAGGATTTGACCTGCCATGTGCGCGATCCCAAGGTGTGGCGCGATGATAATGGGCGTTACCACATGGTGCTGGGCGCGCGTCGTCGCGTGGATGGGCCGCATGTCGATAGTCGATTTTGCGCCATGCACGGCGAGGGTGCCGGGCGCGATGTGGGCGAGATCCTGGTGTATGGCTCGGCCGATATGCTGAGTTGGGAGCTCGAGAGCCGCGTGTCTACCCCCGAGCGCTTTGGCTTTATGTGGGAGTGCCCGGGGTATCTGGAGCTTGAGGCGGATGGCGGCGTGCCGGCAAGGTTTCTGTCTTTCTCTCCCCAGGGGCTCGAGGGCGACCGTTGGGACCGCGGCAATGTGTATGCAGCGGGCTACATGCCTGTAACGGGCGACATTACCGGTGGTGACGGCGTCTATGATCTGGGCGAGTTCCGTCTGTGGGACGCCGGTTTTGACTTCTATGCTCCGCAGGAGTTTACGGCCGAGGACGGTCGCCACATTCTGATCGGTTGGATGGGCATGCCTGATGAGCCGACCTATGGCAACGATCCCACCGTGGCGTGCGGCTGGCAGCACTGCATGACGGTGCCGCGTGAGCTTACAGCCGGTGCCGGCGGCGTGGTGCTGCAGCAGCCGGCGCGCGAGATTGAGCACCATTATGCCTCGGTGCGTGTGGGGGAGGGCTCGTTGGAGGTTGCCGGCGATACCTGCTTTGACGTTGTTGTCGACGGTGTCGACGGCGCGTTTGCCGCGACCGTAGATGGCGAGCTAAAGCTGGCGCTTGTGCCCGCCGAGGGCGAACTGCCCTCGCGCTTTGAGATGCGATTTACCGATGAGGGTCGCGCTTCTGCCGGCTGCGGTCGCACCGTGCGTTGGGAGCCCGTCGACGAGGTTCGTAACGTGCGCATTGTTGGCGATGTCTCGTCGGTCGAGGTGTTTGTGAACGATGGCGCGCTCGTGTTCTCGACGCGCATCTATCCCGAGACCTATGGTGTGACCGTTGACGCTCCGGGTGCGAGCGTGACCTATCACACGCTCAAGATCTAGGCGATTCGTCGCATATCGGCGCTATACTGCAGCCGTTGCCCACGATGCGGGAAACACCCGCATCGTGGGTTTTGTTTTGAAGGGACGGTACCGTATGGGCGTACAGCAGCTAGAAGATGCCTGGGCTTTGAGGGCCGGCGCGCGTGAGGCGCGGTTGCTTGCGGCTTCGCATGTTCCGGCGGCGCTGTCTCTGTTGGGGGTTGTGCGTCCCGGTGACCGCCTGGTGGCCTTTGCGGACGACTTTGCCGATGCGTTTTCGAGCGGCTTTGATTGCTGCGATGTCGCGCTGGTGGGCTCGCCGTCCGCCGAGGCGTTTGCCGCTGCGTCCGAGGGTTTTGATGCTTCGTTTGATGCCGAGGGTCCGCACCTGTGGTGGTTCGTCAACTCTATCGGCGGGTTTGGTCTGCGCGTGCCCGATTTGCGTGCGCTGGGTCGGGCGGCGCGTGAGGCCCACGCGCTGTTTGTGGTGGATAACACGGTGGCGTCAGCTTTTGGCTGCGATTCGCTGCGGCTGGGTGTCGCGCTGTCGCTCGAGGCGCTCGATCGCGTGTGCGCCGGTGATGCTCCGCGCAAGTTGGTTGCCGTATCGGTCGCGCGCTTGCAGCTCAAGCGCCATCGTGTGGATGCTGCGGCCGAGTGCGCGCATGCCCTGCTTGAGGGCCGTGGCTTGGCCAAGCTTGATTTGACTGCTGACGAGGCCGCTGTGCTGGAGCGGGGACTGGACTCGCTCGATGTCCGCATGCAGGCACATTTCGACCGTGCCCGTGCGCTGGCCGAGTACCTGGCCGCCAACGAGATGGTGCGCAACGTGCGCTATCCCGGGCTGAGCTCGCATCCCGATCATGCGGTTGCAACGGGAATCCTCGAGCACGGCTTTGGTCCGGCAGTTGAATTCGACCTTAACGAGCGTAGTGCAGATGATCTTTTCGACGCCTTGCCGGGGGAGTTTCGCACATCGCCTGCCGGCGGCGCAACGACGCGTCTTTCGGCCCCACGCGGCAAGCAGGGCAGCACCATCCGCCTCTTCGCCGGCACCGACGACCCCTTGATCGTGGCCGCCACCCTAGACAACGCCCTCCGCAACTAGCTAAATCATCCTCGACTTCATAAGTTGCGGTGAAATAGGGATTGATTTACGGCTTTAACCGCATAAACAGTCCCTATTTCACCGCAACTTATGAGAAGGGGTTGTGTGGCTATAAGGCCCCGTCCCAAATGGGCTACTCTTTGATGCTGGCGATGAGGGCGTCGGCTTTGGTGGCGATGACGTTGTTGATGTCGGCCTGCAGCTCCTCGTAGACCGCTATGGCTCGCTCGCCGGCGGGGGTGAGCGTGGATCCGCGGGCTCCGTCGCGTTCGATGAGCTTGCAGCCCAGCTGGCCTTCAGCCTCGTTTACAATACGCCACGCTTTGGAATACGCCATGCCCATGCTCTTGGCGGCGCGGTTGAGCGAGTGCTCGCGGGCGATGCCCTGCAGCAGTAAGACGCAGCCGTGGCCGAACACGCCCGGCAGATCTTTGTCGCACGCTTGAATGACCAACTTTGCCGTCGTCTTGTACTTCATGTGCTCCACGTCTCCCCGCTAAAGTGTTTGCTGGGCAAACGCAAAGCCTGCGTCAAACCCTCGTGTGCTCTTCTTAAAACATGCATTGTAGCAGTCAAAGTGCGTTAAGATACTTCCCCAGTATTGGGCGCCCAAGGTTGGGCTGGGTCCTACGAGGCCTGCAGCCGACCGGTCGCATGGAAAAAGGAGAAACATGGCTACGTTCTTTCCCGGTGAGTCCCACACGTTTTCGGAGTATCTGCTGGTCCCTGGTTACTCGTCCTCGCAGTGCATCCCCAACAACGTCTCTCTTAAGACGCCGCTAACCCGCTTTAAGCGCGGTGAGAAGCCGGCAATCACCCTGAACATCCCCATGGTTTCCGCCATCATGCAGTCCGTCTCGGGCGTCGACATGGGTGTCGCGCTCGCTACCGAGGGTGGCCTGTCCTTTATTTACGGTTCCCAGAGCGCCGAGTCCGAGGCCGCTATGGTCAAGGCCGTCAAGGATCACAAGGCCGGCTTCGTTCAGTCCGATTCCACGTTGACCCCCGACATGACCATGGAGCAGGTCATCGAGCTCAAGGAGAAGACCGGTCACTCCACCATGCCGGTCACCGACGACGGCACTCCCAAGGGTAAGCTCCTGGGCATCGTCACCAGCCGCGACTATCGCCCCAGCCGCGATGACCACCAGACGAAGGTCTCCGAGTTCATGACCCCGCGTGAGCAGCTCATCGTGGGCGACAAGAACATCAGCCTCAAGGTTGCCAACGACGTCATCTGGGACAACAAGCTCAACGCCCTGCCCATCGTCGACGACTACGATCACCTGATGGGCATCGTCTTCCGCAAGGACTACGACAGCCACAAGACCAACCCCAACGAGCTGCTCGACGGCGACAAGCGCTACATGGTCGGCGCCGGTATCAACACCCGCGACTATGCCGAGCGCGTGCCGCTGCTCATCGAGGCCGGCGCCGATGTCCTGTGCATCGACTCTTCCGAGGGCTTCAGCGAGTGGCAGAAGCGCACCATTGAGTGGATTCGCGCCAACTACGGCGAGGACGTCAAGGTCGGTGCCGGTAACGTCGTCGACGCCGAGGGCTTCCGCTTCCTGGCTGACTGTGGTGCCGATTTCATCAAGGTCGGTATCGGCGGCGGTTCCATTTGCATTACCCGTGAGACCAAGGGTATCGGCCGTGGCCAGGCCACTGCGTTGATCGACGTCTGCCGCGCTCGCGACGAGTACTACGAGGAGACCGGCGTCTACGTGCCCGTGTGCTCCGACGGCGGTATCGTCTACGACTACCACATGACGCTTGCCCTTGCCATGGGTGCCGACTTTATGATGCTGGGCCGTTACTTCGCCCGCTTTGACGAGAGCCCGACCGAGCGCGTCAACGTCAATGGCCAGTACATGAAGGAGTACTGGGGCGAGGGTTCTGCGCGTGCCCGCAACTGGCAGCGCTACGACCTGGGCGGCGCCGCGAAGCTCAGCTTCGTCGAGGGCGTCGATTCCTACGTTCCTTACGCCGGCTCCCTCAAGGACGGCGTGGGCGGCACGCTCTACAAGGTCAAGTCCACGATGTGCAACTGCGGCGCCCTCTCGATCCCCGAGCTCCAGGAAAAGGCACGCCTAACGCTTGTCAGCTCTACTTCCATCGTCGAAGGCGGCGCCCACGACGTAGTCGTCAAGGACTCCCAGCAAAGCGTCAGCTACCGCTAAGCGGCTTTCCCAAGCACCGCACCTTGCCGTTCAAACCGTCGCTCTCGTACCAAAGTACGCGTCGCTCCTCTTTCATGGCAATTTGCGGCACTTGGAAAACCCTTTCGTGCTAGAACGAGTTTCAAACAAAGGTTGATTCAAAACCACGTTATTTAGATAAAGCGAGATGCCCGCAAGTCGCAGGCATCTCGCTTGTTGTATTTGCTATTATCAGTCGAGTCAACCTTAGGGTCGGGCGGCTTAGCTTTGTTCGCTACAAGTTCCGCACGCAAAGAAGAGCACTAAATGTGCTCTTCGTCTTGCGCAGGACTGTCCGCAGTAGCGAATAAAGCTAAGCCGACCGACCCCAGCTAAGATTAAAGGAGCTGATATGTGCGATTGCACAGATCATAAGGACGAGATTCCTGCCTACGACGCGCAGGCCATTGAGTCCAAGTGGATGAAGGCCTGGGAGGACTCCAACCTCTTTGCCGTCGACACCGACGACAGTAAGCCCAAGAAGTACGTGCTCGAGATGTTCCCGTATCCGTCGGGCGACCTGCACATGGGCCACGCTCGCAACTATACCATTGGCGATGCCATGGCCCGTCAGGCCCGCATGCGCGGCTACGACGTGCTGCATCCCATCGGCTTTGACGCCTTTGGTCTGCCTGCCGAGAACGCCGCCATCAAGCACAATACGCAGGCTGCCGCCTGGACGTATAAGAATATGGACCAGGCGCTCGCCACGATGAAGCGCATGGGCTTCTCCTACGATCTGGATCGCATGGTCAAGACCTGCAGCCCCGACTACTACCGCTGGGGTCAGTGGATCTTTGAGAAGCTGTGGGAAAAGGGCCTGGTCTACCGCAAGAAGAACCCGGTCAACTGGTGCCCCAACTGCAAGACCGTTCTGGCCAACGAGCAGGTCACCGAGGGCAAGTGCTGGCGCTGCGGCACCGAGCCCGAGAAGCGCGATCTTGAGCAGTGGTACTTCAAGATTACCGAGTACTCCCAGGAGCTGCTCGACGATCTGGAGAAGCTCCCCGGCTGGCCTGAGCGCGTCAAGCAGATGCAGGCCAACTGGATTGGCCGCTCCGAGGGCGCCGAGGTCGACTTTACCCTGTGCGACCAGGATGGCGAGCCCATCGAGGGCGACGAGGGCAAGATCACCGTCTTCACCACGCGTGCCGATACGCTCTTTGGCGTCTCCTTCTTTGTCCTGGCTCCCGAGTACGCCCGTCTGCACGAGCTCGTCGAGGGCACGGAGTACGAGGAGGCCGTGACCAAGATCGTCGAGGACTCCAAGCATATCTCTGCCGTCGAGCGCGCCCAGGGCGCTCTCGAGAAGCACGGTGCCTTTACCGGACGCTACGTGGTGAACCCCGTCAACGGCGAGAAGGTCCCCGTGTGGGTTGCCGATTATGTCGTTGCCGACTACGGCACCGGCGCCGTCATGGCCGTTCCCTGCGGCGACCAGCGCGACTTTGAGTTTGCCCGCAAGTACGACCTGCCGATCGTGCCGATTATCCTGGACGATGACGATCGCGCTGTCGTCGAGGCCAGCGGCGAGACCATCGATACCTTCCATGCCGAGACCGTCGACTGGGATTGCGCCCACGCTGCCGAGGGTACGCTGGTCCAGTCCGGCAAGTACACTGGCATGCGCGGCGGTAAGCACTCCGAGGGTGAGGCTGCCATCGTGGCCGACCTCGAGGCCATGGGCTGCGGCCGTCGCAAGGTCGAGTTCCGCCTGCGCGACTGGCTCATCAGCCGCCAGCGCTATTGGGGCAACCCCATCCCGGCCATCCACTGCGAGCACTGCGGTATTGTGCCCGTGCCCGAGGATCAACTGCCGGTGACGCTGCCCGAGAACCTGGACCTGGGCGCCGGCGAGACCCTCGCCGAGTGCAAGGACTTCTACGAGACCACTTGCCCGGTCTGCGGTCGCCCGGCCAAGCGCGAGACCGATACCATGGACACCTTCACCTGCTCCAGCTGGTATTACCTGCGCTATACCGACCCGCACAACACCGAGCTGCCCTTCTCCCGCGAGGCCGCCGACCGTTGGATGCCCGTCGATAACTACATCGGCGGCATCGAGCACGCCATTCTTCACCTGCTCTACAGCCGCTTCTTTACCAAGGCGCTGCGCGACCTGGGCCTGCTGAGCGTGGACGAGCCCTTCACCAACCTGCTGTGCCAGGGCATGGTCAAGGACGAGAACGGCGACACCATGTCCAAGTCTAAGGGCAATGTGGTGCCCCCGAGCTCGGTTATCGAGCCCTACGGCGCCGACACCATGCGTCTGGCGATCCTGTTTATCGCCCCGCCCGAGAAGGACTTCGACTGGGATCCCAAGGCCGTCGAGGGCGCCAACCGCTTTATTAAGCGCGCCTGGCGTATCGTGTGGCAGCTCGTCCAGTCGGGTGACGCCAACGTAGCCTTCGACAAGTCCGTGCTCGACGAGACCGCGATGAAGCTCTACCGCGAGCGTCACCGCACCATTGCCAAGTGCACCGAGGACTTCGATCGCGGCCAGTTCAACACCGCGATCTCGGCCGTCATGGAGCTCGTCAACGCGGCGAGCGCCTACCTCAACGCCACCGAGGGCGCTGAGCGTGACAAGGCTCTGTGCTACGGCGTGGCCAAGGACATCGTGAGCGTCCTGGCGCCCATCTGCCCGTTCTGGGCCGACGAGCTGTGGCACGAGGCCCTCGGCTGTGAGGGCAACGCCTACACCGCCGCCTGGCCCGAGTTCGACCTGGCCGAGTCCATCGAGGACACGGTGCAGATCGTCGTCCAGGTACTCGGCAAGGTCCGTGGCCGCATCGACGTGCCCCGCGATGCCTCCAACGAGGAAATGCAGGCTGCCGCCGAGGCTGCTGTCGCCAAGTGGACCGAGGGCAAGACGGTCGTCAAGGCTATCTGTGTACCCGGCAAGCTGGTCAACCTGGTGGTTAAGTAATCACTGCGCGCAAAGCTGACGCATAAAAGACGAGGGGCGATTCGGTTGGGTCGTCCCTCGTTTTTCATGTACCTGCCCTGATGTCTGCGGTCAATTGTCCTATTCTTGTGGAGAAGCTGTGCGCACGCTGACCTGCAGATTCGTACTGTGCTTGCACGTTTTCGCAGCTATTGGTATAGTTTGCTTGCAAATGAAGTTGTAATTGAAAGAAGTGGGGTTTCGGCCCCGCTTCTTTTTTGTATGGATGGAGGTGCCGCAATGGTCAAGACCAAGACCGAGCAGGCGATCATCGACGCGCTCGAGGCCGTCGCTCCCCAGCACGATGTCGACATCGTCGACGTCGAGCTCGTGGGTGCCACCAAGGCCCCCTGCGTGCGCGTACGTATCGAGGGTGCCGAGGGCCAGAGCCTGTCGCTCAACGACGTCACGGCCAACACCAAGTGGGTCGGCGATGTGATTGAGGAGCTCGACCCCATCTCTTCGAGCTACACGCTTGAGGTGTCGAGCCCGGGCATGGCGCGCCCGCTGCGCCGCCCGTGCGACTTTGCCCGCTTTGTGGGCGAGAACTGCGAGCTCACCTCCACCGCCACCGAGGGCCGTCGCAAGTACGCCGGCAAGATTGCCGCCGCCACCGAGACGAACGTGACCCTCGAGCTCGAGGACGGCGAGTCCGTCACCCTCGATTTTTCTGATGTTAAAAAGTGCAAGTTGAAGCCCACCTACGACTTCAAGCCCGCGAAGGAAGGAAAGTAAGATGGCAGCATCCGACATGATGTCCGCCCTGATGGAGCTTTGCCAGGAGAAGCACATCGACCAGCTCTACCTGATCGACCGCCTGGAGCAGTCGCTCGCCAAGAGCTATGCCGAGATCCTGCATCTTGAGTGGGGCGCCAAGGTGACCATCGACCGCACCACCGGCAAGATCTACGTCTACCGTCTGGAGCCGATTGACGATTCCATGGACGAGGAGGGCAACTTCACCGAGTTCGAGGAGATCGACGTTACCCCCAAGAACACGAGCCGCATCGCCGCCCAGCACGCCAAGGCCGAGATCAACGCCATCGTGCGCAACTCCGCCCGCGAGCAGATCTACGAGGAGTTCTCCGGCCGCATCGGTGACCTCATCAGCGGTACCGTGCTGCAGTCCACGCCCGACTTCACGATCGTCAAGATTCGCGAGGGCGTCGAGGCCGAGCTGCCGCACTTCGATCAGCGTCGTTACGAGAACGAGCGCAACGAGCGTCCGATGGGCGAGCGCTATCTGCACAACCAGCACATCAAGGCCGTGATCATCGACGTCCGCGATCCCAACTCCAACCTGCAGCCGGTTCGCGGCGAGCACAGCCGTCCGCCGATTGTCATCTCCCGTACCCACCCCGAGCTCATGCGTCGTCTGTTTGAGCAGGAGGTGCCCGAGATCTATGAGGGCACCGTCCAGATTAAGTCGATCGCCCGCGAGCCCGGCCAGCGCTCCAAGGTCGCCGTCCACTCGCTCGACGACCGCCTGGATCCCGTGGGCGCTTGCGTCGGCCCCAAGGGCAGCCGTGTCCGTGCCGTCGTGGGCGAGCTCCGCGGAGAGCGTGTCGACGTCATCCTGTGGGATGCCGATCCGGCCGTCTACGTCGCCAACGCCCTGTCGCCCGCCAAGGTCACCCGCGTCCTCATCGACGAGGAGAAGGCCTATGCCGGCGTCATCGTGCCCGACGACCAGCTTTCGCTCGCCATCGGCAAGGAGGGCCAGAATGCCCGTCTCGCCGCTCGCCTGACCGGCTGGCACATCGACATCAAGTCCGAGACCCTTGCCGCCGACATCCTCAAGAACGTCCCCGTTCACGAGGAGCCCGCCGCCGACCTGATCGGTGACGAGGAGGACGATGACGTCCGTCGCTGCGAGTACGTGTCCGAGGACGGCGTCCAGTGCCGCAACCAGGCCCGCCCCGGCTCCCGTTTCTGCGGTGTCCACGACACCGACGCCTTCGATGATGCGGAGGACCTGATCTAGCGCGCGGTCGCGTCGGGCGGGTCCCGGCGCATCTCCCACGCTCGTTCAGTCTCTAGGCACCCAAGGTGCCAGAAAGGGTAGGTGAAGTCATATGGCAAAAGTCCGTGTGTCCACCCTGGCCAAAGAGTTCGGCATGACCTCCAAGGAACTGATGGGTCATCTCGCCGAAATGAAGATTCCCGCTAAGTCCGCTTCCTCCGCCCTGGAGGACGCTTACGTCGCCATGGTCCGCAAGCAGCTCGCCTCGGTGATCGAGGCCCGCGCCAAGGAAGTCGAGGCCGCCAAGCAGGCCGAGGAGGAGGCAGCCGCCGCCGAGGAGGCAGCGCGCGCTGCCGAGGCCGAGCGCGAGCGCATCGCCGCCGAGAAGGCACGCGAGGAGGAGCGCCGCCAGTTCGCCGCGGCCCAGGCTGCCGAGGAGGCTGCCCGCGCCGAGGCCGAGGCCAAGAAGAAGGCCGAGCAGGAGCGCCTTGCCCGCGAGAAGGAGGAGGCTGCCCGTGAGGCCCAGCGCCGCGCCGTCCCCGCTTCCGACTCCGGTTCGCGCTTCCGTTCGCTGCTCGACCAGATCGCCGCACAGGAGACCGTGCTCAAGGAGAAGAAGGACGCCGAAGACAAGGCCAAGGCCGAGCGCGCCGCCGAGCGCGGCAACCGTCGTGGCGGCAACAACGACCGCCGCGGTGGCCGTCGCAACGATCGCAACGCCTCCGACAACAACTCCGAGCGCAACGCCTCCGAGAGCCGTCCGCACAGCCATCGCACCAACGCCAGCAACAACGTCGCTGCCGGCATGGACTTCCCCAACCCCGATAAGCAGGGCAAGGGCAAGAAGCGCAAAGGCGGTCACGGTAACGATGAGGACCACTACAGCCGCATGGCTCGTGAGGCCGAGGAGTACAGCCGCGAGAAGGTGCTCGAGGAGGCCCGCGCCGCCGTCGAGGAGGCCTCTCGCGAGTCCACCGGTCGCCGCAAGAAGCGCAAGGAGAAGCGCGAGCGCGAGGCTGCTAAGGCTCAGGAGGAGCGCAAGATTGAGGAGGCGCTGGCCCAGGGCGTGAACCCCGAGGAGCTCGATGCCATCAAGGTCTCCCAGGGCGTTACCGTCCAGGAGCTCGCCGAGGCGCTCGACGTTCCGGCCAACGACATCATCAAGCGCCTGTTCCTGCTGGGCACGCCGCTCACCATGACGCAGTCCATGTCCGACGACCTCGTCGAGCTCGTTGCCGACGACCTGGGCCGTCAGATCAAGATCATCACCCCCGAGGAGGAGAACACCTTCTCGTTCTACGACGATCCCGCCGACCTTAAGCCTCGCGCCCCGGTCGTCACCGTCATGGGTCACGTCGACCACGGCAAGACGAGCCTGCTCGACGCCATCCGTCATACCGGCGTCGCTGCCGGCGAGGCAGGCGGCATCACCCAGGCCATCGGCGCTTCGCAGGTCATGATCAACGACCGCAAGATCACCTTCATCGATACTCCGGGTCACGCTACCTTTACGGCCATGCGTGCCCGTGGCGCCAAGGTGACCGACATCGTCATCCTGATTGTCGCCGCCGACGACGGCGTCATGCCCCAGACCGTCGAGTCGATCAACCACGCCAAGGCCGCCGGCGTACCCATCGTCGTCGCCGTCAACAAGATCGATAAGCCGGGCGCCAACCCCGATCGCGTGCGCCAGGAGCTCACCGAGTACGGCGTCATCCCCGAGGAGTGGGGCGGACAGAACATGTTCGTCAACATCTCGGCTAAGCAGAAGATCGGTATCGACGACCTTCTGGAGACTGTGCTGCTCCAGGCCGACGTGCTCGAGCTCAAGGCCAACCCGGACACCTTTGCCTCCGGCAACGTCCTCGAGGCCAAGCTCGACAAGGGCCGCGGCTCGGTCGCTACCGTGCTCGTGACCCGCGGTACCTTGCACGTGGGCGATACGCTGGTCGCCGGCCTTACCTACGGCCGCGTCCGCGCCATGCTCGACCCCAAGGGTCGCGCCGTCACCGAGGCCGGTCCCTCCGACGCCGTCGAGATCCTGGGCCTGCAGTCCGTGCCCAACGCCGGTGACGAGTTCCGCGTGTTCGAGGACGAGCGCGAGGCTCGTGCCCTGGCCGACGAGCGTTCGCTGAAGGCCCGTATCGAGGAGCAGAGCCGCGTCAAGCACGTCACGCTCGAGAACCTCTTCGAGACCATCGCCGACGCCGAGGTCAAGGAGCTCAACCTGATTATCAAGGCCGACGTCCAGGGCTCCATCGAGGCTCTTCAGGACTCACTCGACAAGATGGATCAGTCCGAGGTTCGCATCAACACGATCCACTCCGCCGTTGGCGCCATCAACGAGACCGACGTCGTCCTGGCCGACGCCTCCAACGCCATCATCATCGGCTTTGGCGTCCGTCCCGACGGTAAGGCCCGCTCCGCCGCCGAGCGCGAGGGCGTCGAGATCCGTTGCTACGACGTCATCTACAAGTGCCTCGAGGAGCTCGACGCCGCCCGTATCGGCATGCTGAAGCCCACCGAGGTCGAGGTCGCCACGGGTACCGCGACCGTCCTGGACACCTTCAAGGTGCCCAAAGTCGGTATCGCCGCCGGTGTCCGCGTCGAGGAGGGCGAGATCGCCGCGACCGATTCCGTGCGCCTGGTGCGCGACGGCATCGTGGTCTTCAACGGCAAGATCGCCTCGATGCGCCACTACAAGGACGAGGCCAAGAGCCTCAAGAGCGGTTCCGAGGGCGGCATTGGCCTGGAGAACTTCCAGGACATCAAGCCCGGCGACCAGATCGAGGGTTACCGCATCGACCAGGTTGCCCGTACCGAGTAGGGGGTAGCGCTATGAAGCAAACGCAGGCAACCCGCCGTCTGGGCGAGCAGCTTCGCGAGAAGCTCGGTTATATCCTGCTCTTTGAGGTTTCCGATCCGCGTCTCGACCTCGTTACTTTGACTGCGGTCGAGGTCGCGGTGGACCGTTCGTTCGCGCGCGTGTACGTGTCGTGCGATGCGAGCCGATACGACGAGGTCATGGAGGCGCTCGCAAGCGCTAAGGGCCGTATTCGCAGCCTGTTGGCTCGCTCGCTCGATTGGCGTGTTACGCCCGAGCTCGATTTTCGCATCGATCGCTCGACCGATGAGGCCGAGCGCATCACGCGTGCGCTGGAAAACGTTCCCGCCACGCTTGCGATCGAAAAAGACGAGGACGGCTATCCGATAGCGGATGCCGCCCAGGAGGCAGCTTTAGATGACTAATTCCGCCGACCTCGCCTCGTGCGAGTCTGCAGATATTCAGCGACGCATCCTCGAGCTCATCGAGGGTGCGTCCTCCATTGCGATTTCGGGACATACTTCTCCCGATGGCGATGCCTTGGGCTCCGTATTGGGTCTGGGCCTTTCGCTCATGAAGTTTTTCCCCAACAAGGACATTGCGCTTCTGCTGGCAGACGATGACCCGGTTCCGCGCATTTACCGCTTTATGGAAGGCTCCGACCGTCTGGTGCCGGCATCTGCGTACGCCGGCAATCCTGACCTGTTCATCTCGGTGGACGTACCGGTCGTCGAGCGCCTCAATAATTCCGCCGAGGTGCTTCGTCGCTCCAAGCATGTGGTGTGCTTCGATCATCATCCGGCGCGCGAGGAGTTTGCCGAGCTGAGTCTGAGGCGCGTCGATGCCGCGGCCTGCGCCATGATCATCGACCGTTTCTTGGACAATTGCGGCATTGTCGCACGTGATGGCGTTGCGACCTGCCTGCTGTGTGGCTTGGTTACCGATACCGGCCGTTTTCAGTACCAAAACGCCGATGCCGCCGCGTTCCATGCGGCCTCGCGCCTGGTTGCCCACGGTGCCGATCCGGCGCGAGTGGCACTCGAGGTATATCAGAGCATGCGCGTTGAGTTTTTGCACCTCAAGTCCATCGTTATGGGCCGCATCAAGACAGTGGCCCACGGGCGCGTCGCGTATAGCTACGCGTACCAGAGTGACCTTGAGGCCTGCGGCGTCACCTCGGACGAGTGCGACGGCCTGGTCGATGTGGTGCGTTCGGTGATGGGCGTCGAGGTCTGCATGTTCTTAAAGGGCATTGAGGGCGATACCAAGGTGCGTGGCAACCTGCGCTCCAAGGGCGACCTCGATGTGTCCGAGATTGCTGCCAACTTTGGCGGTGGCGGGCATCATGCCGCCGCCGGCTTTTCCAACAACGGAACGATTCTCGAGACGCTTACCGTGGCACTTCCCATGCTGGCCGAGCTGGTGGGGGAGGATCCCGCTTCGGTGACCGTCGAGCTTTAACTTTTTGGATGGTACATGGCTCGTCGTACGCCTTCTCAACTGAATATGCTGCTCGCCGTCGATAAGCCGGTGGGCTGCACGTCCCACGATGTGGTCTCGCAATGCCGACGCGCCCTCCATGAGCGGCGCGTCGGCCATGCCGGCACGCTCGACCCCATGGCATCGGGTGTCATGGTGGTGGGCGTGGGCCAGGCCACCCGTCTGCTGGGCATGCTTACCCTCGATACCAAAAGCTATGTCGCCGACATTTCGTTTGGCGCCGAGACCAATACCGATGATGCGGAGGGCGAGGCGGTCCGCACGGTGGCTGTTGGCAACGAGCTCCGCGATCCTGCCTTTGCCCGTGAGCACTTGGCCGCCATGCTGGGTCCGCAGATGCAGGTGCCGCCGGCGTTTTCGGCTATCTCGGTCAATGGCGTTCGCGCCTACAAGTCTGCTCGCGAGGGCAATGCGGTGGACCTACCTCCGCGCCCCGTCGAGGTCTATGCCGCCGACCTGATCGCCGTGGGCGGCGAAGGTGATACGTGTGTGTGGACCGTGGCGTTCTCGGTGAGCAAGGGCACCTATATCCGTGCGCTCGCTCGCGACCTGGGCCGCGCTTGCGATAGCGCCGCGCATATTTCCGCGCTGCGCCGCACGGCCTCCGGTGTTGTTTCCATTGGCGCCTGTCATGCGGTCGAGGAGCTTTCTCCCGAGTCCGCGGCTGGCTTTGCCCTGGATCCCATTGCGGCCCTGGGCGCCACGCGTGTTGACTTGCCGGGCAATCTTGCCGACGACCTGCTCTGCGGCCGACGCATTCCCGTTGAGCGTGCGCTTGCCGATTTCGATTCCTCGAAGGCGCCGTTTGCGTTGGTGCTCGATGGGGGACTCAAGGCGCTCGCCCGCATTGAGGGCGGCCGCTTTGTCATGGAGCACGTGTTTCCGCAGGCAGTCGGCGGTGTTCGATGATGTTGTCCGCTCGCGAGCTCGCGCGTGTCTTTTTCGCGGGCGAGTCGGACGAGGCTCGCATCGTTGCTGCCGATACGTTTGATGAGTGTGAGCACTTGGGTGCCGCATCGATTGCCATTGGCGTGTTCGACGGCGTTCACCGTGGACACCAGGAACTCATCGAAGCGCTTGTCCGTGATGCCCGTGCCCATGGCTGTAAGGCGGTCGTGGTTACCTTCGATCCCGACCCGGACGTTGTGGTGAGCCCTTCGCCCGCTCAAAAATTGATGACGACGGCCGACCGTCTGCATGCCTTGGCTCAGACTGGGGTCGATACAGTGGTGGCCGTTCCCTTTACGCCTGAGGTTGCGGCACTCGACCATGTCGGTTTTCTCGCACTGCTGTCACGCGTAGTCGACATTCGCTCGATTCGCGTTGGCAGTGACTTTAGGCTGGGTCGTGGCGGTGCTTCTGGTGTTGCCGAGATGCGCTCCTGGGGTTCTGAGCACGGCGTTGACGTGTATGGTCACGACCTGCTTTGCGAGGGCGGTGAGGCCATTTGCGCCACCCGCATTCGTCATGAGCTGGGACAGGGCCATGTGGAGCTTGCTGCTGAGTTACTCGGCCGTCCGTATATGGTGCGTGGCGGTGTTATTCGCGGCCGTCACGAGGGTTCTGGCATGGGCTTTCCCACGGCAAACTTGCAGGTTCCCGACGGCATTCAGGTGCCAGCCGATGGCGTGTATGAGGGTCTGGTGCTGGTCGATGACTCCGCGTGGCCCGCTGCCGTGAACGTCGGCCTGCCGCCAACGTATGCTGACGATGCGGCATCTGCGCATCTCGAGGCTAATTTAATTGGTTATACGGGCGACCTGTACGGCGCTTCCGTTTCGCTGGCGTTTACGCGCTGGCTGCGTCCCTCGCGTGTGTTCGATTCGCTGGATGAGTTGATCGCGACCGTCGAGGGTAATATCGAAGATATTCGTCACAACTTGGGTGAGCAGGGGGTGAGCATTCGTGATTAGCGATGAGGAAAAAGATCAGGTACGCGCTGCGTCCGACCTGGTTGCTATCGTGCAGGAAACGGTCGAGCTCAAGCCTCGCGGCCATGAGTTTTGGGGATGCTGCCCCTTCCATGGCGAGAAGACACCGTCCTTCCACATTATCCCCGCCACGCAGGTGTGGCATTGCTTTGGCTGCGGCGAGGGTGGCGACGTCTTCACGTATATCATGAAGCGCGAGAACCTGAGCTTTCCCGAGTCAATCCGTTACTTGGCCGATCGCGCGGGTATTGAGCTGCATGACACCGGAGATCGCCGCGAGCGCGGCACCAAGCGTGCCCGCATCTACGATCTGTGCGCCGAGACGGCCCAGTTCTACCACACCATGCTTATGCGCGGTAAGGACGGCCGTCCGCGCGAGTATTTTGCCAGCCGCGGCATGGGCGGCGACGTCTGCCGCCGCTACTGCCTGGGCTTTGCGCCGGGCCGCAATGCGCTGGTGACGCACCTGTCCCAGGCGGGTTTTACCCCGCAGGAGATGATCGATGCCAACGTTGCCGTGAGCCGCGGACGCGGGCAACTAGCCGACCGCTTTTACGACCGCGTGATGTTTCCCATCTTTGACGAGCAAGGGCATAACATCGCCTTTGGCGGTCGCATCATGGGTGACGGCCAGCCTAAGTATCTCAACACCTCCGAGACGAGCGTGTTCCATAAAAAGCGAAACCTCTACGGTTTTAATTGGGCCAAGGAGTTTATCGTCGCGCAGGATACCGCCATCGTGGTGGAGGGCTATACCGACTGCATCGCCTGCTGGGAGGCGGGGATTAAAAACGTCGTCGCCACGTTGGGCACTGCGCTCACGGAGCATCACGTCAAGACGCTCACCCGCTTCGCCAAGCGCATCGTGTATATGTTCGACGGCGATGCCGCGGGCCAGAAGGCCGCGCGCCGTGCGATTCAGTTTATTGAGCAGGATTCGATGGATCTGCGCTGCGTGGTGCTGCCCGACGGTAACGATCCCATGGAGTTCATCACGGCGCATGGCGGCGAGGCACTGCAGGCGCGCATCGACGCTGCCGAGCCGCTTATGGACTTTGTTTACCGTTCGTTGCAGGAGTCGAGTGACATCACTACGCCAGGCGGTCGCGCCAAGGCGCTGGAAGATGCTCTGACGCTTATCTATCCGCTGCGCGATAGCTATATGATTGACACGTACTTTATCCAGATTGCCGATCTGCTGGGTTTGGATTTGGAGACGGTGCGCGCGAGCTCGGGCCGCGTGTTTCGCGACGTCGCCAAGCGCGAAGATGCGGAACGCCGTCGCGAGCAAAACTATGAGCGCCAGAGGGCGCAGGCCGAACGCTTTGGAAATGCGGGCGGTCGGGCATCGGGTTCTCGTGATGCCGGTCGCGGTGCTTGGGCATCGGGCGCGACGCCGCCGGTGTCCGCGCCGGTCGAGGAAGAGCCGTACGACTATGTCCCGCTCGATGCCTACGGTGCCGCGCCCGTGGAGGTCGTCGACGATCTTCCGCCGATCGATGTGCCTGATGGTATGGGCGCTGTGCCTGTGCCTGATGGTTCGAACGCACCGGCTGCGGCGGTGCCGATGGTTCTTACCGATCTTGAGCGCAAGTCCTTGGCAGGGGAGCGCGAGCTGCTGACCATGCTCACGAGCTACCCCGACCTGTTCCGCACGTATGCCGACCGCATCTGCTCCATCGAGTGGGTTGACCCACGTCACGAGTCCATCGCGTGGGCCGTTCTGGCAACGCCGCCGGGAACCGATCCTGCAGCCTGCATGGATGCGGCGCGCTCGGTGTGTCCCGAGGCGGCAACGCTTGTGAGTGTCGGGCGCATCTCGGCGACGAGCAAGCACCCCACCGAGACGAACATCGTGTTTATGCTCGATACGCTCGAGCTCTACACCATCAAACGCCGCATGCGTGCCGCACAGGCCAAGCTGCGCCAGGACCGTTCGCTCGATGATGAGGCCCGTCGCGCGCTGACCGTTCAGGCCGCGCAAGATTCGCAGCGTCAACGCGAACTGCAAAAGTCGATCGGCGGTGTGGCGGACCCGTTCCGTTTGATCGGCCCGGAGGCCGCAGGCACCGAACAAGCCTAGATGTTGTGGTCAACCAGCGTATTCTCGCCTATATCCAGTCCTCTTTTTGGGTATAGACGTCAATGTGTGTGCTAAAGTATTGAGTCCTGTGGACTATGAAGGGAGAATCTGTGCCAAAAAAGACTGAGAGCACGGGTACTGGGCTGGAATCCTACGTAGCAAAGCTCATGGGCAACGGCTCAAACAGGACTTCGGTAACCGAGGACGAGATTCAGGTCGCCCTGAAGGATATCGATGTTTCTGACGAGCAGCTCACCGCGGTGTATTCCGCGCTGCGCAACAGCGGCATCCAGATTATCTCCGCGAGCGGTAACGACGACGCCCCCATGGACGTCGACGATGACGATAACGATACCGATACCGATACCGACGATTTCGATGGCGACGAGCACGATTCCGGCTCTCTCGACGATCACGAGCTCAAGATGGCCCGTCAGGCCGATGCCGAGATGGGTTCTTCCAAGAGCAAGAAGAAGCGCACCGTGCGCACGTCCCGTTCACGCTCCCGCGTGCGTGGCATCGATGCCTCCACGGTGATGCTGACCGGTGACCCGGTTCGTATGTACCTTAAGGAGATCGGTAAGGTC
Source organism: Collinsella aerofaciens (assembly GCF_963360655.1). Taxonomy (NCBI): domain Bacteria; kingdom Bacillati; phylum Actinomycetota; class Coriobacteriia; order Coriobacteriales; family Coriobacteriaceae; genus Collinsella; species Collinsella aerofaciens. Next base: position 147,542 of record NZ_OY725712.1, on the reverse strand, counting down.
GACCTGCTGACCGCCTCCGAAGAGGTCGATCTGGCCATGAAGATCGAGGCCGGTCTCGATGCCACCGAGAAGCTCGAGGCCGCCGAGGCGGGCGAGATCGAGCTTACCCGCGCCGAGATACGTCGCCTGACCCGTATCGAGAACGTGGGTCTCGAGGCCAAGCAGGCGCTCATCAGCGCCAACCTGCGTCTGGTCGTCTCCATCGCCAAGCGCTACGTCGGTCGCGGCATGCTGTTCTTGGACCTGATCCAGGAGGGCAACCTCGGTCTGATCCGCGCCGTCGAGAAGTTCGACTACCAGAAGGGCTTTAAGTTCTCCACGTACGCCACGTGGTGGATCCGTCAGGCCATCACGCGCGCTATCGCCGACCAGGCCCGTACCATCCGTATTCCCGTGCACATGGTCGAGACCATCAACAAACTCGTTCGCGTGCAGCGCCAGCTTCTCCAGGACCTGGGTCGCGATCCGACCCCCGAGGAGATCGGTGCCGAGATGGACATGAGTGCCGACCGCGTCCGCGAGATCCAGAAGATTTCGCAGGAGCCCGTGTCGCTCGAGACCCCTATCGGCGAGGAAGAGGATTCCCAGCTGGGCGACTTCATCGAGGACTCCCAGGCTATCGTTCCGCCCGATGCCGCCAGCTTCTCCATGCTGCAGGAGCAGCTCACCCAGGTGCTCGACTCGCTTGCCGATCGTGAGCGCAAGGTTATCGAGCTGCGCTTTGGCCTTGTTGACGGACATCCCCGTACGCTCGAGGAAGTCGGCCGCGAGTTTGGCGTCACGCGTGAGCGCATCCGTCAGATCGAGTCCAAGACCTTGGCCAAGCTCCGCCACCCGAGCCGCAGCAGCAAGCTCAAAGACTATATCGAAAGCTAGTCAAGCAAGAAGCGCCCTCAAGCACATCCGCTTGGGGGCGCTTTCATGTGGTCATTGGGGACGTCCCCAATGACTAGGTCGGAAAAAATCTCAAAAAAGTTCTTGCCCTAAGCTGATTCGTCCGTATAATAAACTTCGTTGCTTGAGAGCACGCACCTATTCCTCGGTAGCTCAATGGTAGAGCACGCGGCTGTTAACCGCGCTGTTGTAGGTTCGAGTCCTACCCGGGGAGCCAGAATTTATCAGCCCTTTCCGTTGGGCTTTAAATTCCTCGGTAGCTCAATGGTAGAGCACGCGGCTGTTAACCGCGCTGTTGTAGGTTCGAGTCCTACCCGGGGAGCCAGGTTGTAAAACCCGTCGCTTATGCGGCGGGTTTTTTCATGTCGCGGTCGCCGTTCGCGAACGTTACCATATCAACATTTCGTGTCGAGGATGTAATCCCGCGACCCACCACCTCAACACGGCGCGCTCGTTGTAGAATATTGCAATGATTGCTCCCACGACATGGTGCCGCGAGCACCAGATAAGGAGATTCTTGTGTCTGAGACCATTAACGGCAGCCTGAGCGTCTCGAACGACGTTATTGCCGATATTGCCGGTTATGCCGCGATGACGTGCTATGGCGTCGTCGGTATGGCCGAACAGCTCCAGGGCGCCGAGAGCGTGCGCCTGCTTGCCGGTCAGCGCCTCCGCAAGGGCGTGCTTGTCTCCGCCGACGAGAACGGCCTTACGGTCGATCTTCACGTCGTGCTCGAGAACGGCGTCAACATGAAGTCCGTCTGCCACAATCTTTCGAGCTCCGTTGCCTTCACCCTGCAGGAGATCGCCCAGATCGATCCCGCCAGCCTTAAGATCGGCATCCACATCGACGCGCTCAAGAGCCGTCTGAACTAGCATCCGAAAACGGAGATTCAAATACCCATGATTGCAAAGACCATTCGCACCTGTTTTCCGATCGCTGCGGCTGCCGTTTCCGACAAGGCCGAGGAGATCAACAAGCTCAACGTCTTCCCCGTGCCCGACGGCGACACCGGTACCAACATGTCGCTCACGCTCGCCTCGGTGACCAAGGAGCTTTCCGCCCTTCCCGCCGATGCCGACATGGAGGCCATCGCAGGCGCCATCACGCACGGCTCCCTGATGGGTGCCCGCGGCAACTCCGGCGTCATCACCTCGCAGATCCTGCGCGGTGTTGCCGAGGGTCTCGTTTCTGCCGATGAGCCCATCACGTCCGCCAACATCGCCTTCGCCTTCCGTCGCGCCGTCAAGGTCGCCTTCCAGGCCGTCCGCAAGCCCATCGAAGGCACGATCCTCACGGTCCTGCGAGATGTTTCGACCAAGGCCGACGAGTGCGAAAAGAAGAAGTTCTCGGCCGAGGACGCGCTCGATGCTATCGTCGTCGAGGCCTACCAGTCCGTCGCCCGCACGCCCGACCTGCTGCCCGTTCTGAAGGAGAACGGCGTGGTCGACTCTGGCGCCTTTGGCTTTGCCATCTTCCTGGAGAACTTTGTTGCCGCCGCTCTTGGCCGCAGCACCGTTGTCGAGGATTTCTCCGCCACGTTTGATTCCGCTGGCTCTGCCCGCGACGCGGCCCTTGGTCGCGTTGAGATCGAGGCCAACGACGACTGGGAGGGCTCGGAGTTCCGCTACTGCAACGAGTTCCTCTTTAAGGCCGACGCCCCGTTTGACGAGGACGAGTGCCTTAAGTTCCTGGGCTCCATGGGCGACTGTGAGCTTCTCGTGGGTGCCTACCCCGACTACAAGATCCATGTGCACTCCAACACGCCTAACCTGGTGCTCGAGCACATGCTGCAGCTTGGTCAGATCTACGAGGTCTTTATCCACAACATGGAGATGGAGGCCCACGACCGTACCGCCAAGATTCATGAGGACCAGGAAAAGGCTGCCGAACCTGTCAAGGCTTTGGGCTTTGTCGCCGTTGCCGCCGGTTCCGGCGAGGCCGACATCCTCAAGTCCCTCGGCGTTGACGTGATCGTCTCGGGTGGTCAGACCATGAACCCCTCGACCGCCGACCTGCTGGGCGCCGTCGACCAGGTCAACGCGACCTCGGTCATCATCCTGCCCAATAACGGCAACATCCGCATGGCTGCCGAGGCCGCTGCCTCTGCCTGCACCGACAAGAAAGTCGCCGTCGTTCCCACTAAGACCGTTCCGCAGGCCTTCTCCGCGCTGTTCGCGGTCCTGCCCGATTCCGAGCTCGAGGACGCCGTCGCCGCTATGGTCGACGCCATCAGCGAGGTCCGCGATGGCGAGGTCACCCGTGCCGTGCGCGATTCCAGCGCCTCTGACGGCTCTCCGATTCACTCCGGTGATGTCATGGGTATCATTGCCGGCTCCATCGACGTGGTCGGCTCCGATGTGAAGCAGGTCACGCTCGATTGCATCAACCGCATGCAGGAGGAAGAGGAGGGCGACGCACTGACGATTCTGGCCGGCGAGGAGCTGTCCGATGAGGCCTTCCAGGAGATCGTCGACGCCATCGAGGAGGCTCAGCCCGACCTGGAGATCGATGCTCATCGTGGCGAGCAGCCGCTCTATCCCGTGATCTTCTCGATCGAGTAGGCATCTACCCATGTCCGAGCTGTGCTCCGTGCCGCGCGCCTCGGAGCGCTTTGCCCAAAGCAATGCGCTCGACGAGGATATCGCGCGACTCAAATATGTTTCGGGTAAACGTGAGGAGGCCCTTCGCCGTCTGGGAATTCGGACGGTGGGGGACCTCCTTCTCCATATCCCTCACCGATATCTCGACTTTACGCGCTCCTGGTCCATCGAGATGGCTCCCATCGGTACCGTGTGCACGATTGTCGCCACGGTCGATCGTATCGTTCAAAAGCAGCCCCGCCCGCGTATGCAGGTGACCGAGGTCTCGCTGGTGGACGAGACGGGCGTGCTGCAGGTCGCCTTTTTCCGTCAGCCCTGGATCGCCCAGCAGTTTAAGCAGGGAGACCGCCTGGCCGTGATGGGTAAGGTCGAGTTTGCCTACGGCTTTAAGCAGATGGCCTCGCCGCATTTCGAAAAGCTCGAGGATGGGCGTGCCGCGGGCACCATACTGCCGGTCCATTATGTGAGCGATGGCGTGAGCCAGGCGTGGATGCGCCGCATCGTAAGCGGCGCGCTCGAGGTTGTCGGCAATCCCTTCGACCCGATTCCCGCACGCTTACGCGTCAAGCGCCAGCTGATGAGCAATGCTCGTGCGCTGCGCTCAATTCACTTTCCATCGAGCATGGCCGAGCGCGATATCGCGCGCGCACGGCTTGCCTACGAGGAGTGCCTCTACCTTCAGCTGGCGCTGCGTCTGCGCAACGACGGTGGCATGGTCGGCGTCGTTCCCTACGCCCACACCGCGGGCGAGCATCTGGCCGCGCTTAAGCAGGCCCTCCCGTTTTCGCTGAGCGACGAGCAAGAGGCCGCGTTCCAAGACATCCTGCACGACATGTGCGATGGCGGGCGCGTTATGAACCGCCTGCTGCTGGGCGACGTCGGAACCGGCAAGACCGCCGTCGCCGCCTGCGCGCTGGCCGTTGCGGCCGATAGCGGCACCCAGTCCTGCGTTATGGCGCCAACGGGTGTGCTGGCGCGCCAATATGCCGATAAGACCGGCCCCTTGCTCTCGCAGACCGGCATGTCCTGGGCGCTCCTGACGGGTGCCACGCCGGCAGCCGAGCGCGAGCAGATCCATGCGCAGCTGAAATCGGGCGAGCTCGATGTCCTCTTTGGAACCCACGCGGTCCTTTCGGATGACGTGACGTTTAAGCATCTGTCGCTTGTCGTCATCGACGAGCAGCACCGCTTTGGTGTGGGCCAGCGCAATGCCCTGCGTGCCAAGGGCCCGGGTGCCGACCTGCTCGTTATGACGGCGACGCCGATTCCGCGCACGTTGGCGCTCTCGGTCTACGGCGACCTTGACACGAGCATCATCCGCCATCGGCCTGTTCCGGGGGCGGGCGTTACGACGCGTGTGCTCACCGAGTCGAGCCGCGACCTGGCCTACGGCGCCATTCGCGAGGCGCATGAAAAGGGCCAGCAGGCTTACGTGATCTGCCCGCTTGTGGAGCCGAGCGACTCGGCCGATGAGCTTGAGGATGTCCCCGGTATCGCCCGCGACGATGAGGGCCGCGTGACCGTCCCCGTGCCGCTGCACGATACGGCAACCGAGCTCGACCGGCTGCGCCTGGCGTTGCCGGGGCTTACTATCGAGCGCCTTCATGGCCGCATGCCGGCGGGGGAGAAGGACCGCGTGATCGATGCCTTCAAGCGCGGTGAGATCGACGTGCTCGTTTCGACCACGGTGGTCGAGGTGGGCGTCGACGTGCCCAACGCCACCGTCATGGTCATCGAGAACGGTGAGCGCTTTGGCTTGGCGGCCCTGCACCAGTTGCGCGGCCGTGTGGGCCGCGGCAGCGTGTCGGGCACCTGCCTGGTCATGACGCACTCCAAGGGCAACGGCGGCGCGTCGGCGGCACAAGACCGCCTCCAGTCGCTCGAAAAGACCTCAGACGGCTTTACGCTCGCCCAGATGGACCTGCGCTTGCGCCATGAGGGCGAAATCCTGGGCTACCGTCAGCATGGCGGCGTGACCCTGCGCTTTGTGGACCTGGACGCCGACGAGGATCTTATCGAATGGGCCCATTTGGACGCGGTCGAGCTCTTGCGGTATGCTTGCAACCTTGACTCCGTGGCGACGCGTCCCTTGCGCGACGCGGTCGCCACGCGCTATCGACATATCTTTAAGGAGGTCAGCGGAGGATGAGAATCATCGGCGGTGAATGGCGCGGCCGTAAGATCGAAGAGCCGCGCGGGCGCGATGTCACCCGTCCCACGACCGATCGCGTGCGCGAGGCATGTGCATCCATGGTCATGTCGGCGTTCGACTTCGATTTGGACGAGGTCCGCGTGCTGGACGCTTTTGGCGGCTCCGGCGCCCTGGGAATCGAGATGCTCTCGCGTGGCGCCCGCACGCTCACCACGTTCGAGATCGATCGCAACGCCGCCCGTCTGATCACCAAGAACGTCGAGTCGCTGTGCCGCGACCGTTCGCGTTGGCGTGTCGTTACCGGCGATGTGCTGGCGAGTGCCTCGCGCGGTCGCGTGCCGGGCGGTCCTTTTGATCTGGTCCTGCTCGATCCGCCGTATGCCTTTGGCGCCGAGCCGGTCGAGGAGCTGCTGCAAAATCTTTCCCAGCAGGAGCTGCTGACGCCCGGGGCCTTTGCCCTGTTTGAGCATGCCGCAACCGATGCGGGCGCTCATCCAGCTGGTTTTGAGACCGTGCGAGAGAAGCGCTACGGCATTACCTCGGTTGACTTGCTGCGCTGGGTGGCCGAGGACGTGAAGGACCATGGTGACGAGAACGAAAATGACGAGGATGCGCCTTCGGAGGACGCCCATGAATGACACCATCAACCGCGTGATCGTCCCGGGCACCTTCGACCCCATCACCTTTGGCCATATCGATGTGATTCGCCGTGCCCGCCGCATCTTTCCCAGCGTGATTGTCGCCGTGGCCGAGTCGCAGGGTAAAAACGGCGTGGGTACCACCTTTATGCTCGACGAGCGCGTGGCGCTGGCCCGCGAGGCCCTCGGCGATTTGGACGGCATCGAGGTACTGCCTTTCACCGGCCTGCTGGTCGACTTTGCACGTGAACAGGGGGCAGGTGCCGTCGTTAAGGGCCTGCGCGCCATGACCGACTTTGAGTACGAGCTGCAGCAGGCCGACCTCAACTACCGCCTGGATAACGAGCTGGAGTCTATCTTTGTCATGAGTGCTCCGCAGTACGGCTATATCTCGAGCTCGGTGGTGCGCCAGATCGCGTCGCTTGGCAGCGACGTGTCGACGTTTGTGCCGCCCAACGTGGTCGAAGCGCTCAAACATCGCTTTTCGTGACATTTTTTATTGCCTGGTGGCATGTGGTAAACTAACTCGATGATATGTTACCTATGAAAGGAGACCGGATGCCGGGCGAGAATTTTCCTGGCGACAGGATCGTGAGTCTTGTCGACGAGCTCGAGGGGCTCATCGAAGAGGCTAAGACGCCGTTCGGCAAGAACGCCCAGATGAAGGTTATCGACGCCGACGTCTTCTTTAACATCCTCGATGAGATCCGCATGAGCTATCCCGAGGAGTGGCAGAAGTCCCGCCGTATCCTCAAAGAGCGTGAGGAGCTTATGGCTTCCGCCGCCGCTCAGGCCGATTCCATCATTGCCGACGCTCAGCAGCAGGCCCTCACCATTGCCGGTGAGCAGGAGATCGTTCGCCTAGCCCAGCAGCAGGCCGACGACATTCGCGACCGTGCCCAGCAGTACGAGCGCGAGACGCGTTATGCCGCCGAGGATTACGCAGAGCAGGTCTTTACGCACCTTGAGGAGAACCTTAAGAGCCTGACCGGCACCGTCACCCGTTGCCGTCAGCAGCTCAACGAGGGTGCCGCCCAGCAGAACGGTCAGTGGTAATGGCTGAGTTCCCGAGCGTAACCGTCGATCTTTCCGAGCAACTCGAGTTTCCCGGAGACTCTTATCCGCTGACCGGCAAGGTCGATGTCGCCGCCTTCACGGTTGGCGAGAAGGAGTACCAGCTGCAGGACGGCATTGCCTACGACGTTGTCTTTACCAACGCCGGTACCGGCGTTCTGCTCTCGGGCATGGTCCGCGCCCACGCCACCGGCGAGTGCGATCGCTGCCTAGAGCCCGCCTCGTTTGATATCGCAGGCGAGATCGAGGAGTTCTACCTCTTTGAGGAGCCCGAGGACCCCGAGGCCTACGAAGACGGCTACGAGTTGCTGGGCGAGGATCGCATCGTCGATCTGGGTGAGCCCATCAACGACGCGGTCGTCATGGACACGCCGTTCGTTGTCCTGTGCAAGCCCGATTGCCGCGGCCTTTGCCCCACCTGCGGCATCAATCTCAACGTCGAGCAATGCGATTGCGCCGCCCAGGCAGAGGCCGAATGGGCCGCTGCCACGGAAAATCCATTTGCAGCATTGAAGAATCTCAAGCTTGACGAGTAAAACTGTGGTAGTATCGCTACTTGCGCGTAATCGCCACACTGGATAGTTCATAAGGAAGGTCACTATGCCCGTACCTAAACAAAAGCAGGGTCGTATCCGCACCCATACCCGTCGTTCCGCCAACATGAAGATCTCGGCTGCGGCTCAGTCCACGTGCCCCCGTTGCGGCGCTGTTAAGCTCCCGCACCACGTGTGCCCCAGCTGCGGTTTCTACAAGGACCGCGAGGTTATCGTTACCGAGTAACTGTATACTCTGGATGCGATGCCGTTCCAACTGGAACCACAATGGCCGGCTCAATGAGTCGGCCATTTTTGTATAAGGAGCTTGTATATGAGTAACGTTCGCGTTTGTGTAGACGTTGTGGGCGGAGACGAGAAACCTCAGGTTGTTCTTGATGGTATCGAGGCTGCGCTTGCCGCCGATTCCGATATCGAGGTCTTGGCAGCTGGCCCCGCCGAAATCGTCAATCCCTTTGCAGCTTCCCATGCACGTGTTGAGGCCCTTGAGGCACCTGACGTTATCGCCATGGATGACAATCCCATTCGCGCCGTGATGACCAAGCGTAAGTCGTCGATCGTGCTTTCTTGCCGCGCCATTAAGAAGGGCAACGCGGATGCGTTCTTCTCCGCCGGCTCGACCGGTGCCATGACCGCCGCTGCCACCGCCTACGTGACGCCGTTTAGGTATCAGGCCGAAGGCAAGAAGCAGCCGGTGCGTCCGTGCCTCACCAATGCGTTGCCCAATCGCGCCGGCGGTCTGACGGTGCTGTGCGACATGGGTGCCAACCCCGATGTGGAGGTCGATGACATGGTGCGTTTTGCTCAGATGGGTAGCGCCTATGCCCGCGTCGTCCTGGGCATCGAGCATCCCCGCGTGGGCCTGCTTGCCAACGGCACCGAGGACGAGAAGGGCTCCAACTTTACCAAGGCCTGCTTCCCGGCCATGAAAGCCGCCGTTCCCGGCTTTGTTGGTAACTGCGAGGGCACCGATCTTACGTCGGGCAATTTTGACGTCGTGGTCGCCGACGGCATGTCGGGCAACATCTCGCTCAAGGCCACCGAGGGCGCTGCCAAGTTTTTGCTGCAGGAACTCAAGGGTGCCTTTATGGCCTCGCTCGGCACCAAGATCGCCGCGCTGCTCATTAAAAAGCAGATGCGCGAGATTAAAGCCAAGCTTTCGGGCGACGCCAAGGGCGGCGCGATTCTTTTGGGCCTGCGCGGCGTGGTCCTGATCGGCCATGGTGCCACCTCGGTCGAGGCTGTTAAAAACGGTACGCTTGCGGCGGCCGAAGCCGTGCGCGCCGGGCTGGTCGAGAATGTCGCCAACTCTATGGACGGTATCGTTTTATAAGAGCGAGTTAGAGTGCTGTTATGTGCTTCGCGGCGCACGTCGTGGGGTAGAATCAGAACCGTGTCTTGGTACCGCCCGGGCGGTACCATTCTTTTGGTATTCATGCACTATGAGAGGAAGCGCTATGGACCGCTCCGAAATCTTCGACAAGATCGCCGAGGTCGCTGCTGACGTTCTGGGCGTCGATGTTGCCGAAATTAGCGATGAGACCACCTTTGACGACCTCGATGCCAACTCGCTCGAGCGCCTGCAGCTGGTTACGGCTATCGAGGACGAGTTCAACCTCGAGATCGATGACGAGACCCTTCTCTCGCTCAACTCTGTCGCCGACGCCGTCGACGCTATCGAAGCTGCCAAGGAGGCCTAAGTCTTGGCTTTATCCGACCGACTTACGCGCGCCCAGGAAATCTTGGGCCACGAGTTCAACAATAAGGTGCTGCTGCGCGCGGCGCTTACGCATCCCTCGGCAGTCGAGGGCCAGCCGGTTTCTGCCAGCTATGAGCGCCTTGAGTTCTTGGGCGATTCCATTTTGGGCGCTGTGGTCGCACGCTCCCTGTTTGAGTCCTATCCGGAGTTTGACGAGGGCAAGCTCACACGCCTGAAGGTGTCGCTTGTCTCGGGCGCTACGCTGTCCGAGGTTTCTCACGAGCTGGGCATCGACGACATCATCATCTTTGGTGCCTCCGAGACCGGTACCGGTGCGCGCGGCCTGCATTCGGCCCTCGAGAACGTCTACGAGTCGCTCGTGGGCGCACTGTACCTGGATGCCGGCTGGGATGCCGCAGCGGAGTTTATCCATCGTACGCTTAAGCCGCATTTGGCTTCCGAGCGCGCCGAGCATCCCGCGAACCCCAAGTCGTTTTTGCAGGAGTGCGTGCAAGCCGACGGTCACGAGCCCCCGGCGTATAAGCTCGTTGGCTCCGAGGGCCCGGCGCATGCGCCCACCTTTACCGCCGTGGTGTTGATCGATGGTATTCGTCAGGGTCGCGGCTCCGGCTCCTCAAAGAAGGAAGCCGAGGGAGCCGCCGCGCTCGAAGCGCTCGACCGCATGGGTTACACCACCAACGGCGTGATTCTGAATAAGAAGCACGTGTAAGCGAGGAACCGTGTATCTCAAGTCCCTCACGCTCAAAGGGTTCAAGTCGTTTGCCGACCGCGCCCATATGACGTTTGAGCCGGGCCTGACCGTCATCGTCGGTCCCAACGGCTCGGGAAAATCGAACATCTCCGACTCCATCCTGTGGGTCCTGGGCGAGCAGAGCGCCAAGCAGTTGCGCGGCCAGGCCATGGAGGATGTCATCTTCTCGGGCTCGTCGGCGCGCAAGCCGGTGGGTGTCGCCGAGGTCACGCTGGTGCTCGATAACTCGGACCATATGTTGCCCGTCGACTTTGACGAGGTCGCCATCACCCGTCGCATGTATCGCTCGGGCGAAAGCGAGTACCTCATCAACTCGAGTCCGTGCCGCCTGATGGACATTCAGGACATCCTGCACGATTCGGGCCTGGGCAAGGATACGCATTCCATCATCAGCCAGGGCAAGCTCGACGCCATTTTGCAGAGCCGCCCCGAGGAGCGCCGCGCCCTCATCGAGGAGGCCGCCGGCATCTCCAAGCACAAGCGCCGCAAGGAGCGTGCGCTCAAAAAGATTAAGTCGATGGACGAGCATCTGACGCGTGCCCGCGACATCAATAAGGAAATCGCCCGTCAGCTGCGGCCACTGGAGCGTCAGGTCGATCGCGCGCGCAAGTACAAAGAGCTGTCCTCGCGCGCGAACGAACTTACGCAGATGCTGGCCGTCGACGAGCTTCGTTCGCTGCAGTCGCAGTGGAACGACCTGGAGAGCCGCTCTAAGGAGGGCGCCGCCGAACTTGAGCTTGCGCAGTACCGCTTGGGCGAAAAGGAGCGCGAGCTCGAGAAGCTCCAAGTTATGCTCGAGGAAAAAGGCCTGTTTGTGGGCGATCTGGGCGAGCAACGCCGCCATATGCAAGATGTGGTCGGTCGCATTAACTCAGACATGCGTCTGCTCGAGGAAAAGGGCCATAACATGGTGTCGCGCCTGTCCGACATGCGCGGGCAGATTTCGAGCTCCGAGCATCAGCGTCGTCGTGTGGTCGAGGAGCTCGAGGACGCACGTGCTCAGCTCGAGGAAGTGACCGGCGCGCATATGCAGGTCCAGGAGGACGTTGACGCCGCTGGTCCTGCCGCCGCCGAGCTCCACGAGCGGCGCGTTGCGCTCGACAATCAGATTTCGCAGCTTACGCGCGAGCAGCGCGATGTGCAGCGCGTTGCCGATAATGCTGCGCTCGAGCTCGCCAAGGTGAAGGATTCGCTTTCCAATGCCGAGGTCGAGGACAACATGTATGCCTCGCGCCTGGAGCAGATCGATGAACAGCTCGAGGAGGTCACGGCCTCGCTCGAGACCCGTCGCGACCGCGCCGAGGAGCTTGAGGGCGCTCTTGAGGAGGCGCGCCAGGCTCAGGTCGATGCGCGTGAGGCCACCGAGGTCGCCCGTGCGGCCCTGAAGGACTTGCGTAATCGTGAGAGCGAGGCGCGCAACAAGTTATCCGAGGTGCGCTCGGAGCTTGCCAGCCAAAAGAAGCTTGATGCGCGCATGGCCGACAGCTCGCCGCTCGTGAGCCGTCTGGTGGGTGCGCTGGGCGATGACGTAACGGGTCGCCTGGGCGATGTGCTCGAAGCCCCGCGCGAGCTTGAGGGCCTGGTTGAGCAATTGCTCGCCGGCGATATCGATGCGCTTCTGTTCGACGATACGTCCGCGCTTGAGCGTGCCGGTCGTGCGGCTCTGGACCAAAAGAAGGCCTCGGGCGAAGCACTGCTGGTGGCGCGCGACGTGAGCGGCTCTACCGCCGCTGAGGGCGCTGCCGGTATCCGCCTGGTTGATCGTCTGTCCGTGCGCGCAGGCTACGGACCCGTCGTCGAGGCGCTGCTCGGCGGCTATTACGTGGTCGATGACTTGGCTGCCGCGCTGTTGGCGCCGGTCGTTGACGGTGTGACCTATGTGACTCCCGATGGCGCCCGCGTAAGCTGTGGCGGCCTGGTGCGCGTGGGCCTCGATGCTGGCGAGGCCTCGGGTGCTCTGGAGCGTAAGCGTCGCATTCGCGAGCTGGAGGGGCTTGAGCCCGATCTGGCTGCCGTGTTTGAGCATGTGTCGGATCAGGTCGTCGAGGCCAATGCGGCCGTCGAAGAGGCGCGTGCCGCTGAGGGCGATGCCGCCGGCGAGATCGCCCGTCTTGAAGGCGAGCGCCGCTCCCTGTTGTCCGAGATCGGCCGTCTGGAGCAAAGCGCCAACAATGCCGAGGTCGAGCGCGTGCGCATCTCCAAGCGCCGCGAGCAGGCCGCCGAGGCTGTTCGCGCTGCGTGCCCGCGCGTTGACGAGCTCACCCGTTCGCGCGACGAGGCCCGTGCGCAGGCAAGCGACCTGGTTCTTCAGATTGCCGAAGCCAATGACGAGCTCGATCGCGTGCGTCGTGACGACTCCGAGGCAGCCGGTAAGCTCGCCGATGCCAAGGTCCGCCTGGCTCAGACGAGCGAGCGCCTGCGTTCGCTGAAGGGCCGCGTGCCCGACCTTGAGCATCGTCTTGAGGGCATCGACCGTCGTATCCGCGGAACACGCCAGGCTTCGCGCTCGCTCGAGCTGCTGCGCCTGCGCGTCGACCCCATGCACGAACGCTATTCTGCCCTGTTGGAACGCGCGTCGGATTGGGCAGCGCGCCTGCGTGACCAGGCCTCTCTGGAGGAGGCGGACTCCGCTTCGCTCAAGAAGACCATCGAGGATGCCAAGGCAGAGGTTGCCCGCGCTAAGGAGCGAGTCGATACCGCCTCTGCCACGCAAAACGAGTTCAAGGTCGCGCGTGGCAAGCTCGAGGTGCAGGTCGAGGCTGCCATCAAGGCCATTACCGCCGATGGCACGACGGTGCTCGAGGAAGCGCTCATGCTTCCGGCGCCCACGGACCGCGATGCCGCCGAGCGCGAACTCAACCAGCTTGTGCGCCAGATCAACAACCTTGGTCCCGTTAACCAAGTTGCCATGGAGGAGTACGAGCAGCTCAAGCGCCGTGCCGACTACATCGAGGAGCAGCTGGCCGATCTGGAGAGCGCGCGCAAGGCGCTCATCAAGATCACGGTGGCCATTGATCGCAAGATGCGGAAGGCCTTCCTGGTGACGTTTGAGAAGGTCGACGCGAACTTCCGCGAGATCTTCGCTATGCTCTTCCCGGGCGGCCAGGCTCATCTGGAGATGACCGATCCCGAGCATCCTGCCGAGACGGGTATCGAGGTCGTGGCGCAGCCGCGCGGCAAGCGCATCACCAAGATGATGCTCATGTCGGGCGGCGAGAAGAGCCTGACGGCGCTCGCCCTGCTCTTTGCTGTGTACCGCACGCGCACGGTGCCGTTCTATGTGCTGGACGAGGTCGAGGCGGCACTCGATGACGCCAACCTGTCCAAGCTCATCGGCGCACTCGACGTGTTGCGTTCCGATACGCAGCTCTTGGTTATCTCGCATCAACGCCGTACTATGGAGGACGCTGACGTCCTCTACGGCGTCTCGATGCAAGCCGACGGCGTCAGTCGCGTCGTCTCGCAAAAACTCGATCGCGAAACCGGAAAGGTCGTGAATGCATAATGGGATTCTTCGATGCTCTCTCGCGCGGACTTGAGCGCAGCCGCGAGGCCCTCAACGAGGTCTTCTACTTTGGCGGCGAGGTCGACGAGGATTTTTGGGAGGACCTGGAGGACACCCTCGTCATGGGTGACATGGGCGCCGAGGTCGCTATCAAGGTCTCCGATGACCTGCGCGATGCCGCGGCCAAGAAGAACCTCAAGACCGCTCCGCAGCTTCGCCGTGCCCTGGCCGAGCAGCTTGAGCAGCACTTTGTGCCCATCGAGCGAGATCCGTTTTCCGATACGCCGAGCTGCGTGCTGTTTGTGGGCATTAACGGTGCCGGCAAGACCACGACGGTCGGTAAGATCGCGAGCGCCATGGCTGCCCGCGGCAAGAACGTGGTGATCGGTTCGGCCGACACCTTCCGCGCCGCCGCCATCGAGCAGCTCGATGTGTGGGGGCAGCGTGCCGGCGTACCGGTTATCAAGCGTGACCGCGGCTCCGATCCGGCGAGCGTGTGCTATGACGTGCTCGACGAGGCCGATAAGCGCGGCAGTGACCTGGTGCTCATCGATACCGCCGGCCGTCTGCACACGAGCCCTGAGCTCATGCGCGAGCTTGCCAAGGTGGTCAATGTGACCCGTAAGCGCGCCGCCAATATGGCCGCCGGTCCCATGCCGGTTTCGGTCGTGCTTGTGATCGACGCCGCGACGGGTCAAAACGGTCTGAACCAGGCGCTCGAGTTTAACGAGGCGCTGGGCCTGGACGGTATTATCATGACTAAGCTCGACGGCACGGCTAAGGGCGGTATCGCCATGGCCGTGGCCGAGAAACTCAAGCTCCCGATCCTGCGCGTGGGCGTGGGCGAGCAGGTCGATGACCTGCAGGAGTTCAATGCCAAAGATTTCTGCCGCGCCCTGGTGGGCGAGTCCAATTAAGGAGTGACTAGTGTTTGATTCCCTGAGCGATCGCCTCAACGACACATTTGACCGCCTGCGCGGCAAGGGCAAGCTGACCGAGGCCGATATTACTTCGGCCATGCGCGATATTCGCATGGCACTGCTCGAGGCCGACGTTAACTTTAAGGTCGTCAAGGAGTTCGTCGCCAAGACCAAGGAGCGCTGCATGACCGCTGAGGTCATGGAGTCGCTGTCGCCGGCGCAAAACGTCGTCAAGATCGTGCTCGACGAGCTCACCGAGATGCTTGGCTCAACCGAGAGCAAGCTCGTCTTTAGCAATCGCATTCCCAATGTCATCATGCTCGTGGGCCTGCAGGGCTCCGGTAAGACCACGGCGGCCGTAAAGCTGGCCTACCTGCTCAAGAAGCAGGGCCGCTCGCCGCTGCTCGCCGCGTGCGACGTCTATCGTCCCGCCGCTGCCGACCAGCTGGCCACGCTCGGTGGCGAGATCGGCGTGCCAGTCTTCCGCGGTGACGGCGCGCACCCGGTCGACATTGCCAAGGGTGCCATCCAGGAGGCCGTCGACCACCTGCGCGATGTGGTCATCGTCGATACCGCCGGTCGTCTGCAGATCGACGAGCAGATGATGCAGGAGGCCGTGGATATCAAGAAGGCTGTCAAGCCCGATCAGGTGCTGATGGTCGTCGATGCCATGACCGGCCAGGATATCGTCAACGTCGTCTCGACCTTCGCCGAGCGCACCGACTTTGACGGCGTGATCATCTCCAAGCTCGATGGCGACGCTCGTGGCGGCGGCGCGCTTTCCGTGCGCCAGGTGACCGGCAAGCCCATCAAGTTCGTGAGCATGGGCGAGAAACCCGATTCGCTTGAGCCGTTCTACCCCGATCGTATGGCCAAGCGCATTCTGGGTATGGGCGACGTTGTCGGCATTATCGAGAAGGCCCAGGAGGCCGCCGATGCCGAGCAGCTCGAGGCCGCCGAGCGCATGCTGCGCGAGGGCTTCACCATGAATGACATGCTCGACCAGATGAAGGCCGTCAAGAAGATGGGCGGCATGAAGGGCATCCTGGGCATGCTCCCCGGCGGCCAGCGTGCGCTCAACCAGATGGGCGGCAACCTGGACGAGGGCATCTTCGACAAGAACGAGGCCATCATCATGTCGATGACCAAGGAGGAGCGTCTGCGTCCTTCCATCATTAACGGCCAGCGCCGTGCCCGCATTGCCAAGGGCGCCGGCGTGACTCCCACAGAGGTCAATAGCCTTATGAAGCAGTGGGGCGAGATGAACAAGATGATGGGCCGCATGCGCACGATGGCCAATCAGGCTCAGGCCGGCGGCAAGAAGGGCAAAAAGGGCAAGAAGGGCAAGAAGATGCGCATGCCCAATATCCCTGGCCTGGACGCTATGGGTCTGGGCGGCATGGGCGGCCTGGGTACGGGCGGCCCCAAGTCCGATATGGACCTGCTGCGCCAGATGGAAGCGCAGATGCGCAATAAGAAATAACGACTGATTGAGTCGTGTATGGCGAAGGCCGCCTGGATCGTATTCCAGGCGGCCTTCGCCGTTCGTTCGCAGGTTGTCGCACGCGCGGAAGCGTGTTGACGTTGAGATGCTTGCCGTTAGTGGCAGCCACAGCCCTCGTGGCCCTCGTGCTCGTGATGGTCGTGGCAGCTGCAGGACTCGCCGTGTTCGTGGGCGTGGCCGTGGTCATGGCCGTGGCAGCCGCATGTGGCCTCGCCGTTCTGTGCGAGCGTGCCGGCAATAAGGGCTTCGACGCAAGCGTCGCAGCTGCCCTGGGCACCTGCGTATACCGTGATGCCGGCTTGGGCAAGCGCGTTGATGGCGCCACCGCCGATGCCGCCGCAGATGAGCGTGTCCACACCGCCGTTGGCGAGCAGGCCCGCCAGGGCGCCGTGGCCGGTGCCGCCGGTGCCCACGACCTGCTCGTTGAGCACCTTGCCGTCCTGAATGTCGTAGATCTTGAACTGCTCGCTGCGGCCAAAGTGCATAAAGATGTTGCCGTTGTCGTACGTCGTTGCCACCCTCATGGTGCCGACCTCCTTTGCTGGCCATGCGGCCGTCGTCGAGGCGATGGGGGAGTACGCGATATTGCCGCCCTCGATGACGAGCGCTCGTCCGTTGACCAGCGCATCGGCCACCTTGCGATGCGCGCGGCTGCAAATGGCCGCCACCGTTGCACGGGCGATGCCCATCTGCTGGGCGACCGCCTCTTGGTTGAGACCTTCCAGGTCGCACAGGCGCAGCACCTCAAGCTCGTCGACGGTCATGTCGATGGCATCACCGCTGGCCAGGCCATCGGGGGTGAAGCCGCGGTATTCGGGGATGATCCCGACGCGGCGCAGTTTTTCGCGTCTTCCTGCCATGCACACTCCTTATCTGACATATGTCAACAATAGGATAACGCGTTAGTCGTTGGGCGCAAGGCATTTCTGGCATATGTCAGAAAAAGGCTAAGATGCCTCGTTGCCGCTTGCGGAGCCGCGCTGCCGTGCATTGCGTGTGCCGGACTAAGTGTCCAATTCGACACTCGCGCGCCTGGGCTACAATAAATCTCGCTTATAGGCGACTGACAGGAGGGTCAATGAGCAAAGCTGATCAGCAGTTTGTAACCATGTGCCGCGATATCTTGGATCATGGCACCACCACCGAGGGCCAAAAGGTCCGTCCGGTGTGGGAGGACGGCACCCCTGCCTATACCATTAAAAACTTTGGTGTCACGGCGCGCTATGATCTGCGCGAGGAGTTCCCCGCGCTCACCCTGCGTCGTACGGCGCTTAAGTCTGCCATGGACGAGATTCTGTGGATCTATCAAAAGAAGTCCAATAACGTGCATGATCTCAACAGCCATATCTGGGATGAGTGGGCCGATGAGACCGGTTCCATCGGTAAAGCCTACGGCTATCAGATTGGTCAGAAGAGCCATTACGCCGAGGGCGACTTCGACCAGATGGACCGTGTGCTGTACGACCTTAAGCACACGCCGTATAGTCGCCGCATTATGACCAATACGTACGTGTTTAGCGATCTGTCCGAGATGCACCTTTATCCGTGCGCCTATAGCGTGACCTATAACGTGACGCAGCGTCCTCAGGACGACAAGCCGACGCTCAACATGATTCTCAACCAGCGCAGCCAGGACATTTTGGCCGCGAACAACTGGAACGTGTGCCAGTACGCCATTTTGCTGATGATGGTCGCGCAGTCGGTCGATATGATTCCCGGTGAGCTGCTGCACGTGATCGCCGACGCCCATATCTATGATCGTCATGTCGATATCGTCCGCGAGCTTATCGAGCGTCCGCAGTTTGCGGCACCCAAGGTAACGCTCAACCCCGATGTGCATGACTTCTATGCGTTTACGACCGATGACCTGATCGTCGAGGGCTATGAGCACGGCCCGCAGGTCAAGAACATTCCCATTGCGGTGTAGGTGGTGCTCATGACGTGTAAGCTATCTGCTATCGTCGCCGTGTGTGAGGATTGGGGCATTGGGTGCGAGGGCGACATGGTGGTGTCCAATCGCGCCGACATGCGCCATTTTGTGGCGTGCACCAAAGGTTGCCCGGTTATTATGGGGCGCAAGACCCTGTTGAGTTTTCCCGGTGGGCGTCCGCTCAAGAACCGCCGCAATATCGTACTCACGCGCGACGAGGATTTTGCGCCCGAGGGCGTCGACGTGGTGCATAGCATTGACGAAGCGCTCGCCGCGGTTGCCTATGAGCCTGTTGCATGGGTGATCGGTGGCGGCGATGTGTATCGGCAGTTTTTGCCGTATTGCGTCGAGGCCGAGGTCACGCATAACCACTGCGTGCATGTCGTGGACACGTACTTTCCCGACTTGGACGCCGATCCCGCGTGGGAGATTGCGTGGCGTGGCGGTGTTGCCACGATTGCCTCGGGCGAGGGCGACGAGGGTGTCGATTATGAGTTCGTGACGTATCGTCGCGTTGAGGCGTAAATCGCCTGGCGTGAACGGTATTATCGGGTTGATTGAATGTATGGGGCGGCGCTTAGCGTCGCCTCGTTTGGTATAGATGTGCTGTAAAGAAGGGTGCGGGCAGGCTGCTATGACTGATGCCGTTGAGGTTCTGCGAATTGATTCGCTCGAGGACGAGCGGCTCGATGCCTACGTGCGACTGACCGAGCGTGAGCTGCGCTGCGTGCTAGAGCCGCAAAAGGGCATCTTTATCGCCGAGAGTGCCAAGGTTATTGAGCGCGCGGTGCGTGCCGGATACGAGCCGGTGAGCTTTCTTTTGGGCGAACGCTGGCTCGACCAGATGATGCCGCTGTTTGAGCGCCTGGTTGTGCGCGAGGGTGCAGGTCCGGTTCCTGTGTTCGTGGCTTCCATGGAACTCATGGAGCAGCTGACGGGCTTTAACGTGACGCGCGGTGCGCTCGCGGCGTTTCGTCGCCCGCGGCAGATTCCGGTTGATGAGTTCTTGGGTGGCGTCGTCGAGGCGGCGGGGGAGCGCCCGGTGCGCGTGTGCGTGCTCGAGGGTATTGTCGACCACACGAACGTGGGTGCGATTTTCCGCTCGGCCGCCGCGCTCAATGTCGACGGTATTTTGGTCAGTCCGACGTGCTGCGACCCGCTGTACCGTCGCTCGGCCCGCGTGAGCATGGGCACGGTGTTTCAGGTGCCGTGGACGCGTATTGGCAGCGAGGCTCGTGTGTGGCCGCACGATGGCCTGGCGGCACTGCACGAAGCCGGTTTTTCGTGCGCTGCGATGGCGCTGACGGACGACTCCGTTTCGCTGGACGATCCTGCGCTGCAGGAGGTTGATCGCCTGGCGATCTTTATGGGCACCGAGGGTGCCGGCCTGGGCGCCAAGACTATCGCGGGCTGCGACCGAGCCGTGCGCATTCCGATGGCGCACGGGGTCGATTCGCTCAACGTGGCCGCGGCGAGTGCCGTCGCCTTTTGGCAGCTGTGCCCGCACGTGAGCAACGAGTATCACTACCAGCCGGGGCTGTATCACTAGGCAGATAGTTTGCACCGGGCTCTGACTCGGGGTGTTTCGGTCGACGTCGGTCGGTGCTAAGCTGCTATTAGCTTAGGTCTTTAATTACTGTTTTGTCGGTTGACGTACGCTTTTGGGGAGGGCGTGTGGCTAAGAAATCTACGGCTATCGATGTAACGCAGGGTGTTATTTGGCAGCAGCTGCTTTCGCTGTGCGTTCCCATCTTTTTTAGTTCGTTTTTTCAGCAGGCCTACACGCTTATCGGTACCTATATCGTCGGTCAGTTTGGCGGCAAGCTCGCGCTAGGTGGCATTCAAGCTACGATGGTGCTCACCGAGCTCTGCATTGGCTTTTGCGTTGGCGCCGGCGCCGGCTGCGCGGTCATTACCGGTCAGTATTTTGGTCAGCACGATGATGAGCGACTGAGTCGTTCGGTCCATACAGCCATGACGCTCGCGCTGGTGGGCGGTATCGCTTTCTCGATTCTTGGCATAGTGTTCGTTGAGCCCATGCTGGTGCTTATGAACACGCCGCATGAACTATTGGCCGAGGGCGTGGCCTATGCTCGCTGTTATTTTGCCGCGATGGTTGCGGCACTGCTGCTTAATATGGGAACCGCACTGCTGCGTGCCGTGGGCGACACGCGCGGCCCCGCCGTGATCATTGCCTCTGGCTGCCTGGTTAACGTGGTGCTGGATATCATTTTTGTCGCTGTGTTGCATATGGAGGCGCTGGGCTGCGGCATCGCGGTGGCGCTGACCATTTGCTCCAATGCAACGATGATCGTGTTGCGCATGATGCGCGCTCCGGGTGCATGGCGTCTTTCGCTGTCTAAGCTCGGTATCGATCGCGGTATTTGCAAGAGTATGATCTCGTGTGGTCTGCCACTCGGTTTTCAATCGGCTGCCTATTCGATCTCGAACGTGCTGATCCAGGTGTCGGTTAATTCGTTTGGCGCCGATGTCACGACTGCTTGGGGTCTATCTGGGCGCCTGGATGGCATTATCTGGATGGTGACCGAGGCGCTCGGCGTATCGATCACTACGTTCTCGGCGCAGAACTTTGGCGCGCGCAACTACGAGCGCATGCGCAAGGGCTACCATACGTCGCTCGTGCTGTCGTTTATGCTCATTGGTGGCCTGTCTGCCGTGCTGCTGGTGTTCTCGGGCCCGCTGTCGCGTTTGTTTGTCGACGATGCTTCGATTTCGGCGTACACCACGACTATCCTCCATTTCATTGCGCCGTTCTATGCGATTTTCTCGATTATCGAGAACGCCTCGGGTTCCATCCGCGGCGCCGGCGTGAGTTTGCAGCCTATGATGCTCACCATCTTTGGCACCGTTGTCTTGAGGGTGATCTGGGTGTTTGCGATCATGCCCTTCGATCCGTCGCTCGAGCATCTACTGCTGGTTTACCCCGTAACCTGGCTCATCACCGCAACCATGTTCACCATCTACCACCACAGCGGCAACTGGCTAGGTCGCGCCACCGCCTAGCTCATCCGTCAGATACCCCTGATAAGTTGCGGTGAAATAGTTCCTGAAAAGCCCTTGCGGACCGTCAAACAAGTACTATTCCACCGCAACTTCCTTATGAGCTGTAGGTGTTGGCGGAAAACGAATCAATTAGTATTCGATGCCTTGGCGGGCTAGGAGGCCTTCGTCGAAGTAGTGTTTGATGGGACGTATTTCGGTGACTAAGTCCGCGAGGTCGGCCAACGGCAGCAGCCCGCGGCCGGTGAGCACGAGTTCCGTGGTGGCGGGCTTTATCGCGATCAGCGCTTCGACATCCTCGCGTGTCACGAAGCCGCGGCGCATGGCCTCGCCGAGTTCGTCCAAAATCAGAACGTCGACCTGTGATATCTGCTCGCATGCGAGCTCCATGATCTGTGCGGCGCAAGCCTCGGGCGTGTCGCGGTCAGCTTGTACGATGCGCAGCCCCAGGCGCGGCGCGGCATCGTGTTCGGCGCAGTGCAGTTTCTTGGCAAACTGCAGCCTAAGAACGTCGAGCCCGTAGCCCGTCGCGCGCAGCGCGAGCCCCAGCGCAGCCGTCGTCTTGCCCTTGCCGTCGCCTGTATAGATTTGAACCTTGCCGACTTACAGTGATGCCATCTCTGTCCTTTCGTGCCCGGCGTCGGTTTATCGCCGTCCGGGTTGGGTATTCTAGAAAGCATTATCAACCCCAGTAGATGGAGTTCAAGCAGATGGAGATGGATGACAACAAACGTAGACGGAATATGATTCTCTACGTGCTCATCGCCTTCGTCGTCTACCTCGTGCTCTCGACCGTTCTGTTCCCCAACATCGGTCACACGCAGCAGATTACGAAGACCGATTACTCGACGTTTGTCAAAGCGCTCGATAAGAAGAGCGTCGACAAGGTCGAGTACAACACGGACGATTACTCGATTTATTACACCAAGAAGGGCGAGGACGAGAACATCGCCTACAAGACGACCGGTGTGCCGAATGACGCGGGCTTTACCGATCGCGTGCTTGAGTCTGGCGCTTCGCTGGAGTCGGTCGTTCCCGATAAAAACTCGGGTTTGATGACCTACTACCTGCTCACACTCATTCTTCCCATGGCGATTATCTTCCTCATCGGTTGGTGGCTCAACCGCCGCATGAAGAAGGCTATGGGCGATGACGGCCCGTCGATGAACTTTGGCGGCGGCGGTTTTGGCGGCGGCGGACTGGGTAAGTCCGGCGCGCGCGTGATCGCCTCCAAGGACGTGGGCGTGACCTTTAAGGACGTCGCCGGTCAGGAAGAGGCCAAGGAGTCTCTCAAGGAGGTCGTCGACTTTCTGGAGAAGCCGCAGCGCTACGAGGAGATCGGCGCCAAGCTGCCGCGTGGTGCTCTCCTTGTTGGCCCTCCGGGTACCGGTAAGACCCTGCTTGCCAAGGCTGTTGCCGGCGAGGCCGGTGTTCCGTTCTTTAGCATTTCGGGCTCTGAGTTCGTTGAGATGTTTGTCGGTCGCGGCGCTGCTAAGGTTCGTGACCTGTTTAAGCAGGCCAAGGAAAAGGCACCGTGTATCGTCTTTATCGATGAGATCGATACCATCGGTAAGAAGCGCGATGGCGGCGGCTTTAGCGGCAACGACGAGCGCGAGCAGACGCTCAATCAGTTGCTGACCGAGATGGATGGCTTCGATAACCATAAGGGTATCGTTGTCCTTGCCGCAACCAACCGCCCCGACAGTCTCGATCCCGCTCTACTGCGCCCCGGTCGTTTTGACCGCCGCATCCCCGTCGAGCTGCCCGATCTGACCGGCCGCAAGAACATCCTCGAGCTGCATGCCAAGAGCGTGAAGACCGAGCCGCCGATCGACCTGACCGCGATTGCCCGCGCCACGCCCGGTGCCTCGGGCGCCGACCTGGCCAATATCATCAACGAGGGCGCCCTGCGCGCCGTTCGCGAGGGTCGCAAGCGTGCAACCCAGGACGACTTCGAGGAGTCGGTGGAGGTCGTCATTGCCGGCCAACAGCGTAAGTCCACGGTGCTGTCCGACCACGAGAAGCAGGTCGTTTCTTATCACGAGATCGGCCATGCCATCGTTGCCGCTCGCCAGAAGGGCTCTGCGCCGGTCACGAAGATCACCATCGTGCCGCGCACGAGCGGTGCTCTTGGTTATACCATGCAGGTCGAGGAGGACGAGCGCTTCCTGACGACGCGCCAGGAGGTCTTGGACAAGCTCGCTGTCTATTGCGGTGGCCGCGCAGCCGAGGAGCTCATCTTTGGAGAGATGACGACCGGCGCCGCCAACGACATCGAGCAGGCCACCAAGCTCGCCCGTAATATGGTGACGCGCTTTGGTATGTCCGACGAGTTTGGCATGATGGCGCTCGGTACCGTGCAGAACGCGTATCTCAATCAGGACACGTCGCTCACCTGCGCCCCCGGTACGGCCGAGCGCGTGGACGCGATTGTCGCCAAGCTGATCGAGGATGCGCACGACCGCGCTTTGCAGATTCTGAAGGAGAACAAGTTTAAGCTCCACGAGCTGGCTCGTTATCTGTATAAGAAGGAGACCATCACGGGCGAGGAGTTCATGAACCTCCTCACGCGCGAGAATCCGCTGATGCCCAAGCAGCAGTAAAGCCGCGGCCGAGCCAGTAAACGCCGACGCCCCATTTGAGCAGCTTTCTCAAATGGGGCGTTTTGCTTGAGAGGGATGGAAATGAAGATCGTGGTGAGCGCCTGCTTGATGGGCGAGAGCTGCAAGTATAACGGGCTCGACAACTACCATCGCGAGTTGGTCGAGGCCTGCGAGCGTACAGGGACCGAGGTCCTCTTGGTGTGCCCTGAGGTCTTTGGGGGCCTGCCCACGCCGCGCAAGCCGTCCGAGATTGTGAACGGAGAGGTTCGTACCTGCGAGGGCATATCGGTCGATCGCGAATTTCGCCTGGGTGCCCAACGAGCGCTCGATATGTGCGAGCAGGCGGGCGGGCCGGAAGAGATCGCCGCGTGCATCCTGCAGGACCGTAGTCCCTCGTGCGGCGCGGGTCGCATCTACGACGGAACATTCAGCGGCACCCTTACGGCGGGCAACGGCGTCTTCGTTGATTTACTGCTCCGCCACGGTTATCGCGTGATCCCGGCTAGCGAGTTCGACCCCAGCATGCTGGAGCAATAAAAAACCACCACAAAGGTGCTGCTCCCTTGTGGTGGTTTTGGCCTGGGTCTAGAGCGTGTGGCCGTAGGCGTTGGCGGCCTTGATGGCGGCGGCGAATTTTTCGTCGGTGAAGGGCTCCGGGTTGCCTTGCTTCCACTCGTTGGTGGCGTGCGCGTGCTCGCACAGGGCAGGGATATCGGTCTCGGAAAGCCCGACCTGCTCAAGCGTTACGGGCAGCCCCATCTGCTTGTTGAAGTCAGCATAGCGCTTAAGGTTCTCGGTGTCGCCCGTGTAGGCGAACAACACCAGCACGCCCAGGCTTACGACTTCGCCGTGCAGGTAGGTGCCCTCACGCGGAATGCTGCAGGCGGCGTTGTAGAACGCGTGCGCCACGCTCGAGTTGTAGTAGTAATCGTTCTGGTTGGTCAGGTTCGAGACATAGCCCGTGTTGACCACGATGTCGAGCGCGATCTGCTTGACGGCCTCGCTCGACAGATTCTGACGAACGTCCTCAAGACCCTGAACACCGTAGGTAAACAGCGGCTCGGAACAGGTGTGGGCAAGAGCCAGGCCAAGGCCGGCGGTGTGCTCCAGGTCGCCGGCGCTCGTGGCGTACTCGACTTCGGGCTGCTTGGACAGGGCGTCGCCCACGCCGGCCCAGAAGTACTCCGCCGGAGCCTCGGCGATGATCTTGGGATTGATGAAGATGTGCGCCGGTCGGTTGGGGTACGAATAGCCCTCGAGCGATCCATCGTCGTTGTAGACGACGGCAATGGCGGTCGCGGCGGAACAGTTAGAGCAAATCGTCGGCACCGTAAAGACAATCTTCTTGAGCTCGATTGCCGCTGTCTTGACGGTGTCGAGTGCCTTGCCGCCGCCACAGGCGATAAGCACGTCTGCCTGCTGGCAAGCGGGGGAGTTCACGACCTTGGCGATATTGGCGCGCGTACTGTTGGTGCCGTAGACGCGCGTCTCCAGAATCTCGACGTCGGTACCTTCAAGCGCCGCCTCGATGCCCGGCAGCGCCGCAGCTAGGGCTCGCTTGCCACCAATGATGGCGACTTTCTTCGCGCCGTACTCCGCCAGTGCGGCGGGCAGCTCGGTAAAGCAATCCTCGCCGACGGTGTAGTCGCTCATTCCGATTGTGCGCATGGCAGCCTTCTTTCGTTAGTTAAAGTGCTTTCAGGTATTTTGCTCCTAGAGAAGGCTAACGACCACGAGAAATTTCTTACGTATGAAACCAGTGTTGAGGGTTTTTCGCCGGCGCGGAACGTGCTAGCATACTTCGCATAAGCGTTGATGGGGACGAGTAGTCGGCCGTCCGCATGCCACAGAGAGCGGGGAGCGCTGAGAACCCGTGCATGCGACCGATGAAAATCACCCCGGAGCTGCGGTCCCAACGGACGTGCCGCGCAGGCACGTCTTAGTAGATATCGCCGAGATGGTCGTCGATACAGGCCAGCCGAGTAACGGATGCGAGCGCGCGAATACGCGGGCGAGGGCATCTAAGCTGGGTGGTTAAACGAAGAGCTTTTACGGGCGTATAGCCCGTTTTGTGGCGCTTCGTCCCAGCTTGTAGGGACGGGCGCTTTTTTGGTGCCCAACGGGCGTGCGCGCCCACGACATGAAAGGGGTACCGTGGCAAACGAGTACAAGCAGACGATGAATCTGCCCAAGACCGGTTTTCCCATGCGTGCCGGTCTTTCCAAGTCCGAGCCCAAGCGACTCAAGGACTGGCAGGACAACAAGGTCTACGAGCAGGTTCTGAAGAAGAACGAGGGTCACAAGAAGTTCGTGCTGCACGACGGCCCTCCGTACGCCAACGGCCCGATTCACATCGGCCACGCCATGAACAAGATCTCCAAGGACATGATCAACCGTTACTGGATGATGCAGGGCTATGAGGTTCCCTATGTCCCCGGTTGGGACTGCCATGGCCAGCCGATCGAGCATAAGGTCGAGGAGAAGCTCGGCACCGAGAAGTTCAACCAGACCTCCACGGCTAAGATCCGCGAGCTTTGCAACAAGTTCGCCGTCGAGAACATCGAGCTGCAGAAGGCCGGCTTCCGTCGCCTGGGCGTGCTCGGCGACTGGGATAACCCCTACCTGACGCTCTATCACCAGCATGACGCTGCCGACATCGAGGTCTTCAAGGCCATGTTCGATAAGGGTATGATCTATCGCGGTCACAAGCCCGTCCATTGGTGCAAGCACTGCCACACCGCACTCGCTGAGGCCGAGATTGAGTACTCCGACGAGACGAGCCCGTCCATCTTCGTGCGCTTTGAGATGACCTCCAAGCCCGCAGGCCTCGAGAACTTCGACGGCCCGGTCGACTTTATCATCTGGACGACCACGCCGTGGACCATCCCCTCCGACCAGGCAGTTTCTCTCAAGCCCGGCGCCGCCTATGTCGCCGTTGAGCACGAGGGTCGTGCCGAGGTCATGCTCGAGGACCTGGCTCCCAAGTGCTGCGAGGAGTTTGGTTGGGAGTACACCCCGGTTATGGTCGACGGTAAGCCCTATGTGGTTCCCGCCGAGACCTTCCACCACATCCACTACAAGCAGCCGATCTTTGATGGTGTTGAGGGCGTGGCGCTGCTGGCCGATTACGTCGGTGTCGATGACGGTACCGGTATCGTCCACAACTCGCCCGGCCACGGCGTCGACGACTACTTTGCCTGCCTCAAGGAGGGCATTACCGACATCTGCATGCCGGTCGATGACGACGGCAAGTTCTACACCGGCGAGGAGTTTGGCACCGGTGGCCCCTTCAGCGGTATGGATACCGATGAGGCCAACCCGCACATCATCGAGTTCCTGCGCGAGCGCGGCACCCTGGTCCTCGAGAAGAAGATCACGCACAGCTATCCGCACTGCTGGCGCTGCAAGCACCCGGTGCTCTTCCGTGCTACCGACCAGTGGTTTGTCTCTATGGACAAGACCGGTTTGCGTGAGCAGGCTGGCAAGGAGGTTCGCGAGAACGTCAAGTGGTATCCGGCTCACGCCGCCAACCGCATTGGCGCCATGGTCGAGCAGCGTCCCGACTGGTGCATCAGCCGTCAGCGCAACTGGGGCGTGCCTATCCCCAGCTACACCTGCGCCGACTGCGGCGAGAAGGTCATGAACGACGCCACGCTCGACGCCGTCATCAAGCTCTTCCACGAGAAGGGCTCCGACGCCTGGTTCACCGACGCTCCCGAGAGCTACCTGGGTGAGGCCTGCGTCTGCCCCAAGTGTGGCGGCCATCACCTCAAGGCCGATAAGGACATCCTCGACGTGTGGTGGGATTCCGGCGTGTCCTGGAAGGCCGTCTGCGAGTATCGCCCCGAGCTTGAGTACCCGGCTGACGTGTATCTCGAGGGCTCCGACCAGCATCGCGGTTGGTTCCAGAGCTCGCTGCTCACTTCGGTGGGCGCCAACGGCCATGCTCCCTACAAGGCGGTCGTCTCGCAGGGCTTCACGCTCGACGGCCAGGGCCGCAAGATGTCCAAGTCGCTCGGCAACGTCATCGACCCCAATAAGGTCTGTGACGAGATGGGCGCCGACATCATCCGCCTGTGGGTTGCTTCCGTTGACACCAGCTCCGACGTGTCCATCGACCACGAGATTCTTGCCCGTACGTCCGATGCCTACCGTCGTTTCCGCAACACGCTGCGCTTCCTGCTTTCCGAGCTCGAGGGCCAGTTTGAGCCTGAGACCGACGGTGTCGCCTTTACCGACCTGCTGCCGCTCGACAAGCTCATGGTTGCCCGTCTGACCCAGGTTCAGGCCGAGGTCGACGACGCTTACTCTTGCTACGAGTTCCCGCGCGCTTACCGTGCGCTTTATGACTTCGTGGTTACCGAGCTTTCCAACGTGTATCTCGACGCCCTGAAGGACCGCCTGTACTGCGACAAGCCCGGCTCGCTCGAGCGCCGCAGCGCCCAGACCGTGCTTGCCGAGCTCTTCTCGATGCTCATGCGCGACCTGCAGCCGATCCTGTCCTACACGGTCGACGAGGCCATGGCCTATGCGCCCGCCGGCTGCGTCGATCACCAGAAGTACGCCGCGCTGCTCGATTGGTACAAGTCGCCCATCACAATCGACGAGGCCAATGAGTTCGAGGGCGTGCTCGAGGCTTCGCTCGAGCTTCGTAGCGCCGTGACCAAGGCCCTCGAGGATGCCCGCTCCGCCGGCACCTTCACCAAGAGCCAGCAGGTCCGCGTTAAGGCGGTCGTTCCTGCCGAGATGTACGCGCTGCTGACCGGCGACAAGGCCGTCGACCTGGCCGAGTTCTACATCGTCTCCGATGTTGAGCTGAACCAGGGCGAGGAGCTTTCCGTCGCTATCGAGGCTGCCGAGGGCGAGTGCTGCGATCGTTGCTGGAACTACCGCACCACCGTCGGCGAGTACAACGGCCACGCGCATATCTGCAAGCGCTGCGCTGACGCGCTGTAAGTTACGGCGTTCGTAGAACGCCGTAACCTACCGACGCTGCAAACGCCCCTAAGCGGCAATCTGACGTTCAATCGTCGGTCGCGTACCAAAGTACGCTTCCCTCCTCTTTCACGTCACCTTGCTCGCTTAGGGACGTTTTCGCTGTTGGTGACGATAACGCGGCATTTCCATTGCTGGAGCTAGAGGCTTTCTTTCGACTTGCGTTTTTAGTCGAAAGCTATTAAGCGACATTCCGTTATTCGGAATGTCGCTTTCGTTTTTAGCTGGTTATTTCGCTTGCGTTGGTGGATATGTCGTGCGTTCTGCGTATGGCAATATAAGATAGTTCTTTGTATTAAACGTAATTCGATGTTCTTGAGGGTAGGGGATTGATTTGGGTCGTGCTGGGGATATGACGCCGCCTTTGCGTTGGCGGTTGGGTGTTGCTGGTGGGGTGGCGCTCGTTGTGCTGCTTGTTGACCAGTTGACCAAGCTTGCGGTTCGTGCCGTGGGCGACGCTTTGCATGTGACTGTTATCCCCGGCGTGATCGACTTCCTGTTTGTCCGCAATATCGGCGCTGCCTTTAGCATGGGCGAGGGGCATGGCATCGCGTTTGCCGTGCTGGCGCTGGCGGTCATTGTCGCTATTGCCGCGTACCTCATTCGTGCACCCCAGCTCGCCCATCTTGAGGTTGTGGGCATGGCGATGGTTGCGGGCGGTGCTATCGGCAACGCTATCGATCGTTTGGCCTTTGGCTTCGTGACCGATTTTATTGCCACCACCTTCATCGACTTCCCCGTCTTCAATGTGGCCGATATCGGCATTACGGTCGGTGTTGTGCTGGCGCTTATCGGTTACATTTTCTTGAGTCCCGCCGCTCGCGAGGTCGATGCGACTGCTGAGCTCAATGCCCGTGATGAGGCCCGCGCTAAGCGCAAAGCCAAGCAGCGTGGGGAGCGTGCCCGCAAGATTCGCGAAAGGAATGAGCGTTAATGGCCGACATCCATATTCTTGTTGCCGACGATTGCTCTGGCCAGCGTCTCGACGGCTTTCTGGGTGCCAACGACGGCTGCCCCACGCGCTCTGCCTGCGCGCATTTGATCGAGGGCGGCGCCGTAATCGTGAACGGCGAGACCTGTCTGTCAAAAAAGTATGCCGTACGCGCCGGTGACCGCATCTCGGTCGACCTGCCCGAGCCGCACGATCCCACCGATGTGATTCCCGAGGCCATCCCGCTCGACATTCGCTATGAGGACGACTATCTCATTGTGCTCTCCAAGCAGCGCGGGCTGGTGTGCCATCCCGCCCACGGCCACGAGAGCGGCACGCTTGCGAACGCCTTGGTCTACCACTGCGGTATCGATCATCTTGGTACCGTGCAGGGTGAGGACCGCCCCGGCATCGTGCATCGCCTGGATCGCGATACCTCGGGCCTTATGCTCGCGGCAAAAGACGACGACACCCAGCGCGCGCTTCAAAATCTCATTCGCACGCGTACGCTCGACCGCCGCTATATCACGCTTGTCCACGGGCACATCGCCATGGACGAGGGCACCATCAATACCGGTATTGCCCGATCGACGCGCGACCGTGTCAAGATGGCGGTTTCTGACGATCCTTTCGCCCGCCAGGCCATTACGACCTTTAAGGTCCTCGAGCGCTTCGATTCCATGCGTTTTGACGACGGCTATACGCTCGTTGAGTGCCATCTGTTTACCGGTCGCACGCACCAGATTCGCGTGCATATGCGTCATATCAACCACGCCTGCGTGGGCGATCCACTCTACGGCAAGTGCGATGCGCGCGCCGACCAGGGCCTGACCAGGCAGTTCCTTCATTCCTGGCGCGTGGCGTTCGACCATCCCGTGACGGGGGAGCGCATTGAGTGCCGCGACGAGTTGCCGTGGGATCTCGCTGCGGTTCTCGACGATCTGGCTCCGCGCTCGCTCGGTCGCACGGCCGTTGGAGATGAAATCGTTCCGCAGCTCGGTCTTCTCGAAGCCTAGCCAGTATTAGGTGGTTTCTTGAACTCGGTAAGCCTGCGGTAAGATATACGATTGTTTACGTTACGCGTTGCTGGGAGCCTGCATGCTCGCCTTTTTACAAACCAACACACCCATCGTGATCTTCAACCAGATTGTCGTCACGCTGCTCACGGTCTGCTTTCTGTACCAGGTGGTCTTCTTTGTCATTGGTGCTCTTCGTGGCGAGGTCGCGCCTCCCAAGGCCAAAAAACTCCATCGCTATGCCTTTTTTATTGCGGCGCATAATGAGGAGGCCGTGATCGCCAACCTCGTTCGCTCCATCAAGGACCAGGATTATCCGTCCGAGCTCATCGAGGTTTTCGTGGTCGCCGATGCCTGCACCGACAACACGGCGCAGCTCGCGCGCGAGGCCGGTGCCATTGTTTACGAGCGCAATGACCTGGCCCGCAAGGGCAAGAGCTGGGTCATGGACTTTGGCTTCGACCGCATTCTCAACGAGTATCCCGACACGTTTGAGGGCTACTTTATCTTCGATGCCGATAACGTTATCTCCCGCGATTACGTTTCCAAGATGAATGATGCCTTTGACCAGGGCTTCCATGTGGTCACGAGCTATCGCAATTCCAAGAACTTCGGCAGCTCGTGGATCTCGGCAGCTAATGCCACGTGGTATCTACGCGAGGCGCGCTTCCTCAACAACGCGCGTAATATCTGCAAGACGTCCTGCGCTGTTTCGGGTTCGGGTTACCTTATCTCGTCAAGCGTTATCGAGGGCATGCACGGTTGGCAGTTCCACACGCTGACCGAGGACATTCAGTTCACTACGTTCTGCGCTATTCACGGTATTCGCATTGGCTATGCGCCGGCGGAGTTCTTTGACGAGCAACCCGTGACGTTCAAGGCATCCTGGAAGCAGCGTATGCGCTGGACCAAGGGCTTTTACCAGGTGTTCTTTACCTACGGTAAGCATCTGGTCAAGTCGACGTTCCGCTATCATCGCTTTGCCGCCTACGACATGTTCATGACGATCGCCCCGGGTATGCTGCTGTCGCTCATCTTGATGCTCGCCAATGCGACGTTCCTGATCGTGGGTGGACTCTCGCACGGCTTTTTGGCTACCGAAGTCGAGATGCAGGCCTGTGCCGCTTCGCTCATTATGACCTTCGCCATGATGTATCTGACTTTCTTTATCCTGGCGCTGCTCACGACTATCTTTGAGTACAAGCACATTCACTGCCCGCAAAAGTGGCGTCTGGTGACTAACCTGTTTACCTTCCCGATCTTTATGTTCAGCTATATCCCCATCACGGTGGCCGCGCTGTTCCTGAAGGTCGACTGGGTCCCGACGCAGCACGCCGTCAGCGTTACCCTTGACGAGGTCATGCAAGGCGCCAAATAACCACCACCAAAACCACCGCAAAGGGGACAGGCACCTTTGTGGTGGTTTTTGCTTTTGAGCAGCTGCTCAAGGAGGTTTTCGATGATCTATATCCCGTTTTGGATTTGCATCTTTGCCGGCGCGTGGATTGATGCCCGTGAGCGGCGGTTTCCCAATGAGCTTGCCGGCGCATGTGCCGTGGCGGCGTTAGCAGGCGTTTGGCTCGACAGGGGCGTTAACACTGCACTTGATCATGCCGGTCTTGCGGTCATCGTCTACCTTGCCCTTATGCTTACTGAGTCGCTCTGGCGGCGCCTTCGTCAAGCCCCGGGGATTGGCATGGGGGACGCCAAAGCACTCTTCGCGCTTTGCACGCTCGACCCTATGGGTGGCATCGTGGCATTTGCCGTCGCACTCCTGGCCCTGGCCCTCTCCTGCCTCTTCACAAAATCGCGCTCCCTGCCATTGCTCCCGTTTTTAGTGCCGATTTTTGCCATAATCGAGGTCGTGGGCTGCACTCTGTAACCGATTGCGCATCGTTCTTAAGGAGCATGCCATGGCAACTAATCAAGAAACGGCCGCCATCAAGGCGCGTATGGACCGTATTCCTTCGGCGTTGTCGCCCGAGCTCGTCGAGCGCATTGCCGCCAATCGTGCTTCGGGCACTGTCAATCCGTATCGTTGCAACGACGACCAGGTCATTCGTCGTGTCGATCGCGATGCGGACAAAGGCACGCTTATGCGTCCGGCGTTTATGCGCGATACCGAAAAAATCCTCCATCTACCGGCGTACACCCGTTATGCAGGCAAAACGCAGGTTTTTAGCTTTCGAAGCAACGACGACTTGTCGCGTCGTGGTCTACACGTGCAGCTCGTCTCGCGCATTGCGCGCGATATCGGTCGCGCCCTCGGGCTCAACTGCGATCTGATTGAAGCGATCGGTCTGGGTCACGACTTGGGGCACACGCCTTTCGGCCATGCCGGCGAGCGATTCCTCAACGATATCTATCACGAGCGCACGGGTCGTTATTTTTTCCATAACGTGCAGTCGGTCCGCGTGCTCGATGCGCTGTACGGTCGCAACGTGTCGCTTCAGACGCTCGATGGCGTGCTCTGCCACAACGGCGAGTACGAGCAGCGTGTGTTCGAGCTCTCGGACATGGGTTCCTTTGACCAGTTCGATCGAACCGTCGAGGATTGCATTGCCACAGGCTATAGCGCAATTGAGCACTTGCGCCCCATGACGCTTGAGGGCTGTGTCGTTCGCATCTCGGATATTCTTGCCTATGCGGGGCGTGATCGCCAAGACGCCATTGCGGCGGGCCTGCTGTCACCCGACGCTTTTGACGATGGGCTTGGCGGAGCATACAACAGCTGGATTCTCACGCATGCCTCTATCGATATCGTCGAGCACAGCTATGGCAAGCCGCGCATCGAGATGGGCGAGGACCTGTTCGAGGAAATCCGCCGCGCTAAGCGCGAGAACTACGAGAAGATCTATAGCAAGGGCGGCATCGAGGGCGACTCCGAAACGGAGCTGCGCGAGGCGTTCGAAAAGCTCTATGACCGTTGCCTGCAGGATATAAACGAAGGCGACGAGTCTTCGTATATCTTTAAGCATCACATTTCGCGCATTGAGCGGCAGCTTTCCTACTACAATCGCACCTATGCATGGCAGGATGATAAAGATCAGACCGTAGTGGATTACATTTCGAGCATGACGGACGGCTATTTCTGTGAGCTGACGAGCAAGCTGTTCCCGGGGCTGAAGTTTCCGCATCGTACCTATATTAACGAACGGTAGTTCGTATATTTTCGGTATACTGTTGAGGAACAACGATTTTGATGGATGCACGGGATAGCTATGGACGACCTTTTTTCTGCCTCGACGCGCGAGCGTTCCTTTAAAAATGCGCCGCTTGCGGTGCGCATGCGCCCCAATTCGCTCGACGAGTATGTGGGCCAGCAAAAGGCCGTCGGTAAGGGCTCATGGTTGCGTGCCGCGATCGAGCACGACGTGCTTTCGAGCGTGATTCTGTACGGGCCGGCCGGTACGGGTAAGACGACGCTGGCCCACATTATCGCCAACCATACCAAGAGCGAGTTTGTCGAGGTCAGCGCCGTCACGGGTACTGTGAAGGACCTGCGTCGCGTGATTGACGAGGCCAAGACGCGCCTGAATACCTACGACCGCCGCACCATTCTATTCATCGATGAGATTCACCGCTTCTCTAAGTCGCAGCAGGATGCCCTGCTGCATGCAGTTGAGAACCGTACCGTCATTATGATTGGCGCTACGACAGAGAACCCGTACTTTGAGGTCAACTCGGCACTGTTGTCGCGCGGGCGCGTGGTGGAGCTTGAACATCTGAAGGATGAGGCTATCGCCACGCTTATTGAGCGTGCGCTCGAGGCACCACAGGGCTTGAACGGAAAGTTCTCGGCCGATGAGGATACGGTCAAGACCATTTGCACGCTGGCAGCGGGTGACGCTCGCTCGGCGCTCACGACGCTCGAGCTTGCGAGCGAGATTGCCGTCACGCGTCCCGATACCGAGGGAACGCCAGCGCCTGCGGCGGGGGAGCGCTATCCCATCACCGTGGATGACGTGAAGATTGCCAACCCGCGTCGCGGCTTTACGTATGACAAAAACGGCGACATGCACTACGACATCATCAGTGCGTTCATCAAGTCCATGCGCGGTAGTGACCCCGATGCCACGATCTATTGGCTCGCGCGCATGATCGATGCTGGGGAGGATCCTAAGTTTATCGCTCGCCGCATTATGATTCACGCTTCTGAGGATGTTGGCAACGCCGACCCGCAGGCGCTTTTGGTGGCGCATGCCGCGTTTAAGTCTGCCGAGGTCATTGGCTATCCCGAGTGCCGCATTAACCTGGCTCAGGCTGCACTCTATGTGTGCTTGGCGCCAAAATCCAACGCGTGTGAGGCTTCGATCGATGCGGCGCTGGCCGATATCCATTCTAGTGGGCTTCGCGAGGTGCCGAGTTATCTGCGCGATCGCCATCGCCCGGGCAGCGATGAATACGGTGTGTATAAGTATCCACATGATTATCCCGAAGGCTGGGTCGATCAGCGCTATTTGCCCGAGGGACTGGAGCGCGGCGTGTTCTGGCAGCCTGCCGGCCGCGGTTGGGAAGAATGGCGCGTAGAGCAAAGCGAACGCGACCGCAGCGGGAATGCACCGAAGTAGCTGCTGATAATTTTGTCCCACGTTGCTGCTCTTGGCATGTTCGGTCCCCTTTGGGGTACCATGAAAAGCATCTGTATTTCGATTCTTCCGGGAGGCTTGTATGAGTCCCATTCAAATCGCCCTGCTGCTGCTCGCCGTTGCCGGCGTGTGGGCCATCGCTGAGCTCGCGCTTACCCTGCGCAAGACCCGCAATGTTGTCGACTCGCTCGATAAGACCGTGAACGACCTCAACAACACCATCGCCGAGGCTCAGCCTGTGGTGGCAAAGCTCGATGGCGCTGTCGATGAGCTTACGCCGACGCTTGCCCAGATGGAGCCGCTGCTTAAGTCGAGCAAGACGGCAGTTGATGCCCTTACCTCCAATCTCGTAGAGGTCGAAGCCGTGGTTCGCGACATTTCCGAGGTTACGGGCAGCATGGCCGAGGCCAGCAATGCTGTGTCGAGCGTGACCGACTCTGCCGCCGGTGCTGTGCAGAAGCTCTTCAATAAGGTGAAGGCTCCTGCAGCCGACGCCGATCGCAAGCTCGCCGCTGCCGCTGCGGAGGCCGAGCAGCCTACCGAGCGCGTCCTAATTGGCGAGGACGAGGCCGCCGCGGGCGACGATGATGGTCAGAAGTCTGTATCCAAGCCGGCTCAGTATTACACCTATACGCCCGCCGAGACCTCTGAGGAGTCCTGCGATGAGTAGCGAAGCAAACTGCCCTATCACGCTGACCGTTGCCGGTGACCCGCGTCTCGCTCGCCTTGTGCGCATGACGGCAGCCAACGTTGGTGCCCTGTGCTCTATGTCTGTCGATCGCATCGAGGACATCCGCATGGCTGCTGAGGAGGCTTTCATCTTTGGTTGCACCGCGGTCGACTGCGATGACATCACCATCAAATTCGATGTCGATGAGACCCACGTTGGCATGACTATTACCTTTGGGGACCAGGCTACGGTCGATGAAGACGACCAGGCTGCGGTGTATGCCGAGCTCATCCTCGCGAGCGTGTGCGACTCCTACGAAAAGACTACGGCGCCCCTGACGCTTTCCCTCGACCTCAAGGCGGATATCTAATATGACCGAACGTTCCCGGAGCGGTAAGACCGCTTGGGACAAGGAGAAAACCCGCGAGCTGTTTCGTCGCTATAAAGAGACCGGTGACCCGGACGCACGCGAGCAGCTCGTCATGTCCCACATGAACCTGGTAAGGTTTCTTGCCAACAAGTTTAAGAACCGCGGCGAGCCGCTCGATGACCTGATGCAGGTTGGTTATTTGGGCCTGCTCAAGGCTATCGACCGCTTTGACCCTGAGCGCGGACTCGAGTTCACCACGTTTGCCACGCCTACCATCTTGGGCGAGATTAAGCGTCACTTCCGCGACAAGGGCTGGAGCGTGCGCGTGCCCCGTCGCTTGCAGGAGCTCTCGGCCAAGGTCAACCAGGCTACCGATAAGCTCACCAACGAGCTACAGCGCTCGCCTAAGGTTGAGGAAATCGCTGAGTACTTGGACGTGACGGTCGATGAGGTGCTGGAGGCTATGGAATCGTCTTCGGCCTATACCTCGGTGCCCATCGAGGCTCCTGGTGCGTCCGATTCCGACGATGCCCCCTCGATTCTCGACCGTTACGCCGACGACGACAACGAGCTCGACTTTACCGATGACCGTCTAGTGATCGAGGAAGCCATCCGTGATTTCTCGCCGCGCGAGCGCGAGGTGATCGAGCTGCGCTTTGTGAAGGGCATGACCCAGATCGAGATCGCCAAGAAGCTTGGTATTTCTCAGGTGCAGGTTTCGCGTCTGCTGCGCCGCACGCTTAAGAAGATTCAGGACAAGATCGACCCCGACGGAGTGATGATTCGTTCATGAGTGAGCACCCCCAACAAACCGATCGCGTGCTGCGCGACACCCGCATTCTGACGCTGCGCATTTGGGCTGTTGTCGGCTGCATTGTTATTGCTGCTGTCATCTTTAACCTTATGGGCATCCTGGCACCGGTTATCGAGTTTCTCGCTGTTGGTTCCATCATTGCCTTTGTGATGTCCCCGATCACCAACTGGCTCGAGCACCATGGCGTGAATCGCGGCATCGGTTCGCTTATCGCGCTTATTGTTGTTGTTGCCGTGCTCGTCGGTGTCGTTTGCATCTTGTCGCCGATTCTCTTTGGCCAGATCATGGAAGTCCTGAGCCGCCTGCCCGAGCAGCTTCGTGTTGCTGGTGGCGATCTCAACGAGATGATCTCGCATGCCAAGACGCTCAACAACACGCCGCTCAAGGAGTATTTGGACGATAATCTTTCGTCGCTTGTTACCGTGGCATCGAAGTACGTGTCTCAGATCGCTGCCGAGCTTGGCCGCGGTGTGTTCCCGCTCATCACCAATACGGCCTCGCAGTTGTTCGTGATCTTCCTTGGTCTGGTGCTTGCGTACTGGATGGCCTGCGACTACCCTCGCATGCACCACGAGATTTGCACCATCATCGGTCAGGAGAAGGAGACCTCGTACCGCTTTATGGTCGCCATCCTTTCTCGCTCTGTCGGCGGCTACATGCGCGGTATGGTCGTGACGTCCATCTGCGGTGGTTTCCTCGCCTTTATCGGTTTTATGATCATCGGCCATCCGTATGCGGCGCTCATGGCTATCTTTACCGGCATCATGCATTTGGTTCCGGTCGTTGGTCCTTGGGTGAGCGCAGCAATCGCCACGGTGCTCGGTTTCATGTTCAGCCCCATGTTGGCGTTATGGACGCTCATCGTGACGATGGTCGCGCAAAACGTCACAGACAACGTGATTTCTCCTAAGGTCATGCAGAGCTCAGTGCAGGTGCATCCCATCATGAGCCTCACGGCGCTCGTTATTGGCTCGGCACTCATGGGGCCCATCGGCATGATTATTGCCATCCCGCTTTGTGCGGCCCTCAAGGGCATCTTCGTGTACTACTTCGAGAATGAGACCGGCCGTCAGCTTGTGGCCTATGACGGAGCCGTGTTTAAGGGCACGCCGTACCGCGATGCCGATGGCAACCCGGTCGCCGCCTACGACGCGCTCGGCGACGACACCTTCATCTATGAGTCCGAGATCATCGGTAACGAGACTGCGCCCGAGGCCCAGGCCATGCCCAAACCCGAGCTCGATAATCCCTGGATGAAGCTCTCGGGCCTTCAGCCCGATGCTACGGGCTTTTTCAAGAATCCCTTCGCCAAAGACGACGATTTCAATATGAACGACGACACCAAAACCGGCATCGACGGCTCCATGGACGATTCGGATTCTAAATAGGTTCTATTAACGTTTCTTGAAGTTGTAAATGACAAGAAACGCGACCAAAGCGATTGATAAGGGGCCGGCTACATAGAAAAAGAGAACGTCAATTGCGCGTAGAGTGTAATAAGCCTTATCGCCGGACATTACTGTATACAATACGTATCCAAATGATGGTTGGTTTGCGTACCAGCATGAGAAGGCCAAGAGCGCTAAAAGTGCTACAACCAGAAGTGCATTCAGGACAAATCGTTTGCTTTTCATCGATCGCTCCTTCCGGGTGAATCTTATATGCAATTATACAGCAGTCCTTTTTCAAAGGATCGCGCAGTACTAAATAACGTGCACTTTCGCTGGAGGGTCGCTGTTTGGCGACCCTCTTTTTTGCACTTGCGCGGCGGGATGGTAATATCGTTACGTTTGAACTGTTTCGATGTGAAACCGAGGAGATTCCCTCTATGAGTGCTGACTACCCGTCAATGACTACGGCCGAGATCCGCTCCAAGTTCCTCAACTTCTTTGAGGAGCGCGGTCTTAAGCTCTATCCTTCTTCGTCCCTCGTCCCCGACGATCCTTCACTGCTGCTTGCCAACGCCGGCATGAACCAGTTTAAGGAGTACTACCAGGGCAAGAAGACCATGAAGGAGATTGGCGCGATCTCCTGCCAGAAGTGCGTCCGCACCAACGACATCGACTGCATCGGCGAGGACGGCCGTCACCTGTCGTTCTTCGAGATGCTCGGCGATTTCTCTTTTGGCGGCGTCTCCAAGGAGCAGGCTTGCGCCTGGGCCTTTGAGCTCATCACCAAGGAGTTCAAGCTGCCGCTCGACCGCCTGTACTTTACCGTCTTTACCGAGGACGATGAGACCCATGACGTGTGGCGCTCCCTGGGCGTTGCCGAGGACCACATCTCCCGCTTGGGCGAGGACGACAACTTCTGGGCCGCTGGCCCCACCGGCCCCTGCGGTCCGTGCTCCGAGATCTACTTTGACATGGGCGAGGAGGTCGGTTGCGGCAGCCCCGACTGCAAGCCCGGCTGCGACTGCGACCGCTTCCTTGAGTTCTGGAACCTCGTGTTTACCCAGTACGACCGCCAGGAGGACGGCTCCATGCCGGAGCTGCCGCACCGCAACCTCGATACGGGCATGGGCCTGGAGCGCATGGCTGCCATCATGCAGCACAAGACCGCCAATTACGACGGCGATCTGATGCAGCACCTCATCAAACTCGGTGAGGAGATTAGCGGCAAGACCTATGACGCCGATGACTACTCCGGCGCCAGCCGCTCCCTGCGCATCATCGCCGACCACTCCCGTGCTGTCGACTTTATGATCTCGGACGGCATCCTTCCCGGCAACGAGGGTCGCGAGTACGTCCTTCGCCGTCTGCTCCGCCGTGCCGTGTTCCACGGTCGCCTGCTGGGCATCGAGGGCGCCTTCCTGACCAAGTTCATCGACGAGGTCAACGCTCAAATGGGCGAGGCCTATCCCGAGTTGCTCAAGAACGTCGCGCTCGTCAAGGGTATCGTTGCCTCCGAGGAGGAGCGCTTCTCCACGACGCTCGACAACGGCCGCGTGTACCTGGACGAGGCCCTGGCAGCGCTTGCCGAGGGCGCTGTGCTTCCGGGCGATGTCGCCTTTAAGCTGCACGACACCTTTGGTTTCCCCATCGATCTGACCGTCGAGATCGCCGGCACCGCTGGCCACGACGTCGACATGGACGGCTTCACTGCCTGCATGGAGGACCAGAAGGCCCGCGCCCGCGCTAACGCCAAGGGCGACGCCTGGGGTAGCTTCAACGACGTGTGGGTCGAGCTTTCCGACAAGGTCGCAGCGACCGAGTTCGACGGCTATGACAACGATGTGATCGAGGGCGCCAAGGTTGTCGCCATCGTGCGCAACGGCGAGTCCGTCGAGTCCGCAGCCGCGGGCGAGGATGTCGAGGTCGTGCTCGACCGCACCCCGTTCTATGCCGAGATGGGTGGTCAGCAGGGCGATGCCGGCAAGCTTTCCGCCGAGGGCGTTGTTCTGACCGTTGCCGACACCAAGAACCACAACGGCCTGTATGCCCACGTCGCGCACGTTGCCGATGGCACGCTGACTGTCGGTGCCGCTGTGACCGCCGCTCTCGACGCCGAGCGCCGTGGCTTCCTGCGCCGCAACCACACCGCCACGCACCTGCTCGACGCTGCCCTTAAGCAGGTCCTGGGCGAGCACGTCTCCCAGGCCGGCTCGCTGGTGACGCCCGAGCACCTGCGCTTTGACTTTACGCACTTCGAGGCCCTTTCCTCCGAGCAGCTCAAGGCTGTCGAGGACTTGGTCAACCAGCAGATCTTCGCCTCCAAGCCGGTCGTGACCCGTGTTATGGGCATCGACGAGGCTAAGGCTGCCGGCGCTGTTGCTCTGTTTGGAGAGAAGTACGGCGATGTCGTCCGCGTCGTCTCCGTGGGCGCCGAGGACCAGCCGTTCTCTCGCGAGCTCTGCGGTGGCACGCACGCTGCCAACACCGCCGAGATCGGCCTGTTCAAGATTATTTCCGAGTCCTCTACGGGCTCGAACGTCCGCCGTATCGAGGCCGTGACCTCTAAGGGTGCTCTCGACTATATGGCCGACCGCCTGGCACTCGTTGACGCCGCCGCTGCTGCGCTCAAGTGCCGCGTCGACGAGGTTCCCGCCCGTGTGGAGAACCTGCAGGTCGAGCTGCGCGAGACGTCCA
Source organism: Collinsella aerofaciens (assembly GCF_963360655.1). Classification (NCBI taxonomy): domain Bacteria; kingdom Bacillati; phylum Actinomycetota; class Coriobacteriia; order Coriobacteriales; family Coriobacteriaceae; genus Collinsella; species Collinsella aerofaciens. Next base: position 106,202 of record NZ_OY725712.1, on the reverse strand, counting down.
ACAAGCTCAAAAAGGCTCTGACCGGTGGTTCCTCCGACGCCATTTCCAGCTCCATCGAGGGTGCTGTCGAGCTCGGTGGCTACAAGCTCGTCGTTGCTGAGCTCCAGGGCCTTGAGGCTGCCGACCTGCGCAACGTATGGGATACCGTGCACCAGAAGGTCGCCGGCCCTGTCGCTTGTGTCGTCGCCAGCGTGACTGAGAAGGGCACTCCGGCCCTGCTCGCTGCCGGCTCCGATGACGCCGTGAAGGCCGGGTTCCACGCCGGTAATGTGATCAAGCAGATCGCGGGTCTGGTCGACGGTCGCGGTGGTGGCCGTCCCAACATGGCCCAGGCCGGTGGCAAGAATGCTGCCGGCATCGCCGATGCCCTCGCGGCCGCCAAGACCGCGCTCGGCGCCTAAGAATCTAAGAAGTCACTGTGGTCGCGCTTGCGCTGGACATAGGGGAGACCAGGATTGGCATCGCCGTCTCGAGCCGTGATGGCAAGATGGCGATGCCCGTCAAGGTGCTCCCGGCCGCCGAGGTCACCGGTATGGCCAAGACGTTCCGCTACCTGGTCGAAGACTATGAGCCCGACATCCTGGTAAGCGGACGTCCCCTGACCATGGGCGGTGAGCCCGGCCCCCAAGCCGAGCGCGTTGCCGCCGTGGCGCAAAAGATTGCCGACGAGCTCGATCTTCCGCTGGAGTTTGAGGACGAGCGTCTGTCCTCGCAAGAGGCCAAGCGTATCCTGCGCGAGCAGGGCCTCAACGAAAAGCAGATGAGGGGCAAGATCGACATGATTGCCGCCAGCCTTTTTTTGCAGACGTGGCTCGATCGTAAAAACGAGGAGGTTTCGCATGCCTAGTGCTTCCGATCCGCGCCAGCCGAATCGTACACGTCAGCCGGCGTCGCGCCCTGCCCAGCCTGGCCAGCGTCCGGCACAGCCGACGCAGCGCGCAGCTCAGCCTGCCGCGCGCCCGGTGCAGTCCTTCTCTCGTTCGGCCCAACCTGTTCAACGGACGGGTCAGCAGCCTTCTGCTCGTTCGGTTCAGCATCCGGCTTCTCACGCGGCTCAGCAGCCCACTGCTCGTACGGCCCAGCCTGCAGGCGGTACCCGCTTTAAGCAGCAGGCACCTACCCAGCGAACGCAGGCCCCCCAATCGCATTCTCATCACGCCCGCGGTTCGCATGGCTTTGCTCCGGCGACCCGCTCGAGCTACAACACGCATACTCGTCGCGGTGCTCAAAAGAAGAGCTCTCCGGTTCCCATGATCATCGGCGTTGTGGTGGCGGTGCTTGCGCTTGTCGCGATCGTTTTCTTTGTCGTGCCGGCCGTCAAGGGCTTCTTTGCCGGTGAGGATACGAAGGTCACGGCTGGTCAGCAGGTTACGGTAACCATTCCCGACGGTGCTTCGGGCGATACGATCGCCTCGATTCTCTCCGAGAACCATATCGTCGAGAATCCCAAGGATTACTATGCGGCGGTGAAAAAGCTCAACGCCGATATGTCGCTCAAGCCTGGTACCTATTTGTTCACCACACTCATGGACGCGACCAAGGTTGTTCAGCAGCTCATGGAAGGTCCCAACGCGGGCTCCAATGCGCTAACAATCCCTGAGGGCCTGACGGTCGATCAAGTCGCCGATCGTGTGGCCCAGGCCTACGATGGCATCTCTAAGGAAGACTTCCTCAACCAGGCTAAGGCCTCCAACTACGTGGACGACTATAGCTTCCTTAAGGGCGCCGCCAACGACTCGCTTGAGGGTTTCTTGTTCCCCAAGACTTATTCGTTGGGCGATTCGCCGACGGTCGATGACGTGATTCGCGCTATGCTCGATCAGTTTAAGACCGAGTACAAGTCGCTTGACTTTGCGAGCTGCGAAGCCAAGATCAAGGAACGCTACGGTGTGGAGATGTCCGACTACGACATCGTCAACTTGGCCTCTATCGTTGAGCGCGAGGGCCTCAACGCCGACCAGCGCGCGCACGTGGCCTCGGTCTTCTACAACCGTCTTGCCGGCAAGCTCGATGGTCTGCGCTATCTCAACAGCGATGCGACCATGATGTATGTCACCGGTGGCGAGGTTACCGCCGACGACCTGCAGAGCGATAGTCCGTATAACACCTATAAGCATGAGGGTCTGCCATCCACGCCCATCTGCTCTCCGTCGCTCGAGGCACTCAAGGCCACGCTTGAGCCGACCGACTCCGATGACCTGTATTTCTACATTACGCAGGACGAGGAGTACTTCTCGCAAACCTACGAAGAGCATCAACAGTCTTGGAATTAGCATGAGGATTTTTAGCCCCAAACGTTACGTTGCCTCGGTCGATCGCATCGACCTTGATACCCTTTGGGCCGACGGCAAACGCGCCATTCTGCTCGATCGCGATAACACCCTGGTGCCGCGTGACACCGAGCAGGTTCCCGCTGCGGTTTCCGCTTGGCTCGATACCGCCCGCGCCAAAGGCTTTAAGCTGTGCATGGTGTCCAACAACTGGCATCGCGACCAGGTCATGGCATCAGCACGCGAGCTGGGACTCGAGGCCATCAGCCATGCCATGAAGCCGGCGCCGTTTGCCCTCAAGGCGGGTCTTAAGCGCCTCGGCGCCACGGCCGACGAGGCGGTGCTGATCGGTGATCAGCTCTACACGGACGTGTGGAGCGGCAACTTCGCCGGCGTCGATACCATCCTGGTAAAGCCGCAGGCCACGCAGGACCTGTGGTATACGCAGATCTTCCGTATCTTTGAGCGCCGGGCCCTGCGCGACCTTCCCTGCGAGGAATAGGTCTCGTCATGTCCCAGCACACCAAACACGGCTGCGACCATATCTTCTTTATCGGCTTTTTGGGCGCGGGCAAATCGACGCTCGCGCGCAACGTCGGCACTATGTTCAAGCGGCGTTTTATCGATACCGACCGCCTAGTCGTCCGCCGTTGCGGCAAGTCGGTAACCGAGATTTTTGAGACCGAGGGTGAGGATCGTTTTCGCGAGCTCGAGACCTCGGCGCTCCGTTCGCTCCAAAGCGAGCGCAGTCTGTTGGTTTCGTGCGGGGGCGGTATCGTCGAGACGCCGGTGAATATTGAGCTGATGCACGAAATGGGTACGTGCGTGTACCTCGAGGGCGACTTTGAGGATTCGATTCGCCAGATTCGTCGGTCCGACACGCGCCCCGATTTCCGCTCGCCCGAGCATGCCGCGCGCTTGTTTGAGCATCGCCGTCCGCTGTATCGCCAGGCCGCCGATATTACCCTTGATATTCGCAACAAGTCCTTCGAGGACGTTTCCTACCTTTGTGCCGAGATGCTTTTGGAGCGTGGACTGCTATGATTCGCCGCCAACTGATCAATTTCCAAAACCGCAGCGTCGATGTCCGTGTCGGATTGGGCGCGTTCGATGAGCTGTCGCGTATGTTTGCCTCGGCTGTGGGCAAGCCTAAGCGCGCGATGGTGGTTTGGAACTCCGCCTCGTCAGAACGTTTTGATGAGGTCGTCGAGCATGCGCTGGTCGACGCCGGTTTTGCCGTGTCGCAGTTCTCCCTTGAGGTTTCGCCTGCTGGTGCCACGCTGGCCGATGCCGATGCTATCTTTGGCGCCTTGTCTGCCAACGGCATTACCTGCGACGATCTGGTTGTCGCCGTTGGCGATGCCGCAACCTGCTCGGTTGTTAGCTGGTGCGCCAACCAGTGGTGTGGCCGAACCGAGTGCGCGCTGCTGCCGACGACCTTTGACGCCATGCTCACGGTCGCGACGACCATGAAGCCGCTCATTGCCTCGTCGTCGAATGCGCTTCCCGCTATCGCGTTCCGTCCCGAACCGGGCTTGGTCGTGTGTGACCTCGACCTTGTTCGCGAGGCGGACCCCGAGGACCTCAAGCTCGGCTATGTGGTACTTGTTGGCACCATGCTTTCGAGCAGTAAGTCCCGTTGGAATCAGTTTACTGAGACCGTCCCCGAGATTCTCGCGGGCGAGGAGGTCGCGCTCGTCAATGCCGTTCAATGGTCTCAGACTGCCCGCAAGGACGTACTGATGGCCACGAACCCGAGCGCTCGCCATGCGCTCGATTTTGGCAAGACGGGGGAGCGTACCCTGCGCGCCTGCTTGGGCGATGCCGCTTCGCAGGCCCCTGCCTACCAGCTGTTGTCCGAGGGCATTCGCTTTGAGGCACGCCTTGCACATGATGCCTGCGATTTCGATATCGATTACGTCTTTGAGGTCGATGACTGCTTGGAGGACTTTGGTATCGAGGAACTTGCCTTCGATCTGGAGTCTGCCGCATATATCGAGGAGTTCCGCAAGCAGCAGTTTGCACGCTCGAACCGCAGCATGTTGCCGCTGCCCGCGGCACTCGGCGCCATTCGCCTAACGAACGTTGAGGACGAGGTTCTTAAGCGCCATGCTCACGCCTACTTGGCTTCTCGTAAAGAACTTCTCTAAGATTTATTGACTTCCATCCTCTTTCGTATCATGTTGAGGGGCGGGTTTCCAATCGGTTGCGGATCGCATGCGATTCCGTCGTTCGGTTGAGACCCGTCCCGTCTATATAGAGACAACAAGAAAGGAATCTGCATGTCTGAGTTTGCTGCCGGTCCTGCCGGTCGTATCGAGCGTGTCCGTGCCCTGATGGCCGAGCGTGGCTACGACGCCATCGTGGTGCGCGACGAGGCCAATCTTCGTTGGCTTACGGGCGTGAAGGGCGTTTTCGATTACACCTTTGAATTCCCGCACGCGGCGTTTATTACGGCCGACCAGTGCCTGTTCCATACCGACTCGCGCTACCTCAACAGCTTTGAGGAGAACACGCCCGCCGGCAGCCCCTGGGTTTACGACATGGACGAGGGTACCATCCCCGGCTGGGTCGCCGGCAAGATTGCGGCTAACAAGTGCCGTGTCTGTGCTGTCGAGGACGATATGCAGATTAACTTCTACCAGGGTATTCAGCGCGGCCTGGAGGACCGTTCCGTCGCCTGCATCCTACCGCTGATGCACGACGACATCCGCAAGATGCGCGCCATCAAGGATGCCGAGGAGATTGAGCTTATGCGCCATGCGCAGTCGATCACCGATGCCGCTTTCCAGCATATGCTCGGCTTTATTAAGCCCGGTATGACCGAGAAGCAGGTTCGCAACGAGCTCGAGAACTTTATGTTCGCCAACGGCGCCGACAGCCTTGCCTTCGGCTCCATCGTGGCGAGCGGTCCCAACACCGCCAACCCGCATGCCGTGCCGAGCGATCGCGTGATCGAGAAGGGCGATTTCGTTCTCATGGATTACGGCGCGGGCTACTGCGATTACCGCTCCGACATGACGCGCACCGTCGTGATGGGCGAGCCCACGCAGGAGCAGCTCGACCTGTACGCGCTCGTGCGCCGCACGCACGAGGAGTGCGTCGCCGCCATCCATCCGGGCGTTGAGGGTAACGACATCTTCAAGCTTTGCAAGAAGATCATCGGCGATGCCGGCTATGGCGATTACTACAATCATGGCCTGGGCCACGGCGTCGGTATCGACATCCACGAGCTGCCCAACTTCAACCGCAGCAAGAACACCATCGCGATCGGCTCGGTTGTCACCATGGAGCCCGGCGTTTACCTGCCCGGCGTGGGCGGCGTGCGCCTGGAGGATTACGGCGTGGTCACCGAGAACGGCTACGAGCCTTTCACCAAGACCCCGCACGACCTGCACGTCATCGATTGCTAGCCCATTTCGATAGATTTTTGGGGCGGGGCGTCCGAATCGATTCGGACGCCCCGCGTTCTCTTTTTATGCGCTCGCCGCAGGCGCCGTCTGCAAGTGTATAATTTCTGTCGTATGTAATTTGGACGCTTGTGCGTTCTGCCCATAACAAGAAAGGTCGCTATGCCTACCATTTCTACCGCCGACTTCAAGAACGGCCTCGGTCTCCGTATCAAGGACAAGGTCTACACCATCGTCGAGTTCCAGCATGTCAAGCCGGGCAAGGGCGGCGCGTTTGTGCGCTACAAGACCCGCGACATCAAGAGCGGCCGCGTCGTCGAGAACACCTGCAACGCCGGCACCAAGTTCGAGAGCGTCATGCTCACCACCCGTGAGTTCCAGTACCTCTACAACGATGGCACCGACTACATCTTCATGGACAACGAGTCCTATGAGCAGGTTCCCGTTCCCGAGGACATGGTGGGCGAGAACTCCAAGTGGCTGCGCGAGAACGACATCTGCCAGCTGCTCTTCGCCGACGATGAGCTCATGGGCGTGACCCCGCCGATGTTCATCGAGACCACCATCGTCCAGACCGACCCGGGCTTTAAGGGCGATACCGTCCAGGGTTCCACCAAGCCGGCCACGATCGACACCGGCGCTGTCATCCAGGTCCCCATGTACCTCAACGAGGGCGAGGTCATCAAGGTTGACACCCGCGACGGCAAGTTCGTCTCCCGCGTCTAGCAACCAACTCTTCTAGGAGGACTCATGCCCCAGGAAATCAAGATTGACGGCATCGGCATTTCGCCCGATGTTTTGACCGCCATCGTCTCGCGCGCCGTGTCGGATGTCGAGGGCATCGCCTCCGTTGGCGTCAAGGACCTTGCCACCAACCTTGTCTCCATGATGCTCTCGTCCAAGGCCCCGGCTTCCGAGCCGGCTGTCGAGGCCGAGGTCGTTGGCGACAAGCTCGCACTCACCGTGCGTGTCGTGGTGTTCTTTGGCTATCCGTTCAAGAAACTCGCCGAGGCCGTTCGCGCTGCCGTGGTCGCTGCCATCGATGCCCAGGTTGGCGTTGAGGTTGAGCGTGTTGACGTTTGCATCGACGGCCTCGTTTTCCCCAAGGAGTAACCTTTGAGCCTTAAGGTTTATCGCGGGCGTACGCTTGCCCGCAGTCAGGCGCTGCAGCTGCTGTTCCAGGCCGAGGCCACGGACAGCCCGCTCGAGCGCGTCCTCGAGGGTGGTTTCCTGATCTCGAAGGGTCCCCTCGACCCCTATGCGCTGGAGCTGTGCCGCGGTGCCTACGAGCATATCGACCGCATCGACTGCGCTCTGCGCTCCGTTGCCAAGAACTGGGATCTTATGCGCATGCCCGGTGCCGACCGCAATCTGCTGCGTATCGCCGTTTACGAGATGCGTTTCCTCACCGACGAGGAGGTCTCGGACGCCATCGTGATCAACGAGGCCGTCGAGCTTGCCAAGGCCTATGGCACCGACCGGTCCGCGTCGTTCGTCAACGGCGTGCTGGGCAAGATCGCTCGCAGCGAGGAGCTGCCGGGCGAGGACCTATACCAGGAGCTGCTGGCCGAGGATCGCGCTCGCGAGGAGGCACAGGCTGCCGAGGCTGCCGCTAAGGTTGCGGTTGCCCAGGCTGAGGCTGGTGTGTTGGCCGAGGATGCGGACGCTGCTGAGGCCGTCGAGGCCGACTCCGTCGAGGAGTAGCCATGCCAGAGGGTTCTGTCCGTAACTTTGATGAGATTTCGGACCGTCTGGATCAGATCATCGCTACCGTTCGCTCCAAGGATACCTCCTTGGAGCGTTCGCTCGATTTGTTTGACGAAGCGATTGAGCTGGGCTCCCGCGCGGTCGATATGGTCGACAAGTTTGAGTTGACGCCGCGTGAGGCCGACAAGCTCGAGCAGGAATACGATGAGGATGCGGCAAACGAATCCCAGGATAGCTAGGCCGCATCTCCGGATACGAATGGTTGATGGCATTCATGAAACGCGTGCGTCTTGATGACGAACTGATTTCACAGGGCATCTGCGCCGATCGCGCGGATGCCCTTCGCACTCTTATGGCCGGCTTGGTCTCGAGTGGCGGTGAGCGCTTGACTTCGCCGGGCCTTAAGGTGATCCCGGGGCTGCCGCTGCATGTGAAGGGGCGCATTCCCTATGTTGGCCGCGGCGGTCTTAAGCTCGAAGGCGCGCTTGATGCGTTTGGCATCAATCCGACGGGCCTTGCCTGTCTGGATGTGGGCTGCTCTACCGGCGGCTTTACCGATTGTCTGCTCAAGCGCGGAGCTGCGACCGTTGTCTCGGTGGACGTGGGTCGCGCCCAGTTCGATTGGTCGTTGCGCCAGGACGATCGCGTGACGCTGCATGAGCGCACAAACGTGACGCAGCTGCCTGAGCTTGGCTATGCCGGCACTATCGACCTGGCTGTGTGTGATGTCTCGTTTACCAGCATCGCGAACATTATCGATGCGGTACTGGCGTGCCTGGCGCCTACGGGTGCATTCTGCACGCTCGTAAAGCCGCAGTTTGAGGCTCCGGCGGCGCTGGTGGGCGAGGGCGGCATTGTGACCGATCCCGCCGTGCGCCGCGATACACTCGTGGCGGCGGTTGAACTCTTTGCTGCCAAGGGCCTGTTCCCGGTCGATGTGTGCGTGTCGCCCATTCATGGTGCCAAGGGCAACGTTGAGTTTTTCCTGTACGGCACGAGATTTGACCCCGGCGATCGCTCGCAAGACGAGCTGCAATCCCAGGTATCGGTTATGAGCGAGAAAGCTGCAACGCTATGAAGGTCTTTCTGGTTCCCAATTACTACAAGCAAGAGGCGGTCGAGAGCGGCCTGATGCTCGAGCTTTGGCTGACTCGCCAGGGCTATGAGGTCGCATGGGCTGCCGACCAGCGATCCAAGATTCAGAGCACGCCTGATATTGACGGCTCCGATCTGGTCATTACGCTCGGCGGCGACGGTACGTTGCTGCGCGCTGCCCGCATCCTCAACCATCGTGAGATTCCTATCCTCGGTCTTTCCTATGGTCACCTGGGCTTTCTAACTGCTGCGAGCCCCGAGGAGCGCGACATCCTGCAGGTCGTGAGCGACGCCCTGTCCGGTGAGCTGCACGTGAGCCGTCGCGCCACCATCGCCGCGGATATCGTGTCCGTGCGCGAAGACGGTACGAAGGATGTCGTGCGCACCTTCGCCCTCAACGACATGGCGCTTACCCGCGGTCCGCTGTCCGATATGGTCGAGTTCGACATCACGGTGTCCGGCCATCATATCGACCGTCTGCGTGGCGACGGCGTGGTCGTGTCCACGGCGACTGGTTCTACGGGTTACGCGCTCAGTGCCGGTGGCCCCATCGTGAGCCCCGACTATACGGGCATGGTCTGCGTACCCATTGCGCCGCACACCATTCAGGCTCGTGCCTTTTTGACCTCGCCGAGTGATGTCGTCGAAATCTTTATGTCCGATGATCGCCCGAGCGTTCCGGCGATCGCTATCGATGGACAGTTTATTACCTGCGATGGCACCGTTGAGAGCGTGGCGGTGCGCCGCGGGCCCGGAGATGTGTTGCTGCTGGATTACGGCCCCGAGAGCTTCTATAACTCGGTGAGCCGCGTATTCTACGGAGTCCGTCATGATCGATGAGCTGCAGGTTTATAACATTGCACTCATTCGCGAGGCGACGCTGGTGCCGAGTGCCGGCCTGACTGTCCTGACTGGCGAGACTGGCGCCGGCAAGACCGCGCTGCTCTCGGCCCTCAAGCTAATTTTGGGCGAGCGTGCGGATTCGTCGACGGTGCGCGAGGGCGAGGCACTGGCGAGCGTCGAGGCGCGACTCTTCGACGGACCGCACGACACGGAGGGGTTCACCGTACAGCGCAGCCTTTCTGCCGAGGGCCGCAGCCGCGTGAAGATTGACGGTCGCATTGCCAGTGTGCGCGAGCTTTCGGAGCGCGTCGGCGTGATGATGGATCTGTGCGGCCAGCACGAGCACCAGCGCTTGCTCGATCCGGCGCATCACGTTGCGATGGTCGATGCCTGGGCGGGACGCTCTGCGCTCGAGGCGCTCGAGCACTACCGTGCTTGCTTTAAAGCCTCGCGCGCGGCTGCCAAGGAGGTCCGTCGCGTCGAGGAGGCCTCACGTGCGCGGGGGAGTCGCGTCGAGGAAGCGCGCTTTGCGCTCGAGCGCATCGGCGAGGTCGACCCCAAACCGGGCGAGTATGAGGAACTCGAGGAACTGCTGCCGCGCTCCGAACATGCCGAGGTACTGGTTGCCACAGCTAACGATGCCCATGCATCGCTTGCCTCCGAAGGGGGAGCGCTCGACGCCGTGAACAGCGCCGTGGCAGAACTTTCCCGAATGGCTACCGTCGATCGCAAACTGGGCGACATTGCCGATGCGCTTTCGGATGCCTGTATCTCCCTTGAGGATTGCGCGAACGAGCTTCGTACCTATCGCGATGGCGTCGCCTTCGACCCGCGCGAGCTCGCACGCATGCGTGAGCGATATTCCGACCTCAAGGGCCTGTTGCGTCAGTGGGGTCCCACCATGGACGATGTTTTTGCCATGCGCGATCGCTCGCAAGAGCTGCTGTCCCTGGTCGATGATGGCGATGAGCAGATCAAAAAGGCGCGTGAGGCACTCGGGAGCGCCGAGCGCGAGTTGTTTGCCGCTGCCAAGGCACTTAAGCGCGCACGCAATACGGCGGCCCCGCGCTTCTGCCACGAGGTTGGCCGCCAGATGGCGCGCTTGGAGATGGGTAGTGCCGAGCTCGTCTGGGAGTCGCGCGATCTTCCCCGTGCTGAGTGGACGCCCGTTGGTCCTTCGAGCTACGAGCTGCTATACCGCAGCGGTGCCGGCTTGACGCCACGTCCCCTGCGCCGCATTGCGTCGGGCGGCGAGCTCAGCCGCGTCATGCTTGCAAGCAAGGTTGTCCTCGGTAACGCGGACGGTGTCGATACGCTGGTGTTTGACGAGGTCGATGCCGGTGTCGGTGGCTCCACGGCGCGTGCACTCGCGGGCGTGCTGGCAGATCTCGCCTCTACGCATCAGGTGATTGTCGTAACCCACTTGGCGCAGGTCGCCGTCATGGCCGACAAGCATTATGTTGTCAGCAAGGAACCAGGCGATGTTCCCCAGACGCATTTGGACGAGGTAACCGGCGAAGCGCGTACCGCCGAGATCGCCCGCATGTTGAGCGGCGATCAGTCCGAGGCTAGCCTGGCGCACGCAAAGCAGATGCTCGAAGAAGCTCGAGGTTAGGTCGTATCAGCGGTGTTGGTGGGACAAAATAGACTGAAATTTTTGTCCCACTACGCATTTTACTCCACAACCTTATCCGGCTGGATGAGCTCTTCGTAGTAGCTGATATGCTCGCGGGCGTCTTCGATTTCGGGCAGCAGGAAGTTGTAGATGACCTCGATGATCATCGTGGCGCTCATCTTGGAGAACGCGAAGTCGCCCGTTGTCAGTAGTGCTTCGTGGTTGACGGTATTAAAGGTGTAGTCTGCCAGGCGCGCGAGCGGGGATTTGCTGTCGCTGCTGATGACGACTACGGTTGCGCCGCAGTCGCGAGCCGCTTTTGCCATGCGATTCAGTCGGCGCGACTTGCCGGAGTTCGAGATCAGAACGATGACGTCGCCGGGGCGCAGCGTAAGCGCAAACCCAATCGAAGTCTCGCTGATGGTGCTTGCCATGCAGCGAAGGCCCAGCTGCGAAAACTTAAACGTCGCGTCGAGCGCGACGGCGTTGGTGTTGCCTACGGCAGCAAACTCGATAGCCCCTGCGTTCTTAAACGCGTGCACGACGGCTGCCAGTGTGTCGTGGTCAATACCATCGATAGTCGCATTGAGTTCGCTTACCTTGGCAGCGAGAATATTCTTGAGGCTCTGCTCCATATTGTCGAGCGAGACCTCGTCGGTGAGGCCTTCGTTGCGCTGGCTCTCCAGATCGCGCGCTAGTGAAAACTGGAAACTGCGAAAACTGCCAAAACCCAGTTTGCGGCAGAAGCGCGAGACGGTTGCCTCGGAGGTTGCGGCGGCGCGCGAGAGCTGGGCGGCTGTCAGACGCGGTGCCTCGGACTGGTGCTCTAGGATATAGTCGACAATGCGCTGCTCGGACTCGCTGTACCCCCTGTGTGTGCTAATAAGGGAGAGTGCGCTCTTGCTGCTATCGGACATGGGACTGCTCCTGGCTGGCATAAAAATCGGACTTGTTTTGTTATGTCGTAGTATACGGGCATTTTCAACTACAAGATACACCTTGCCGTTTCAATGGTTGATGGTAAACTTTCATTGACCGTTTACGGTTATGAAAGAACCTTTCACCTGAGAAATGAGCTGTATTACTTCTCATATAAGCGGTGGGTTGGTATCTTTCAAGTGTGGAAAAACGCGCATCGAAGCGCGTGTAGGGGAGCGCCCGCGGGCGCAGTACTCAAGAAGGAGGGACACATGGCTAAGTTTGACATCATCGCCGCCACCGGTTGCCCGACCGGCATCGCGCACACCTTCATGGCGAAGGAGGCGCTGGAGAAGGCTGCTGCCGAGCGCGGGCTGACCATTAAGGTCGAGACCCATGGCCAGGTCGGTGTCGAGAACGAGCTCACCAAGAGCGAGATCGCTGGTGCCAAGGCCGTCGTCGTCGCAGCCGACAAGGATGTCCAGGCTGAGCGTTTCGCCGGTAAGCCCATGGTTTCCGTTGGTGTTTCCAAGGCCCTGTCTGTCGAGGCTGCCGGTAAGCTGATCGACCGCGCGCTCGCCGCCAAGGGCGACGACACGGTTGCCGCTGCCGCCGATGTCGAGGACGAGGTCGAGGAGAAGGAGTCCATCGGTCACGTCATCTACAAGCACCTCATGAACGGCGTCAGCCACATGCTGGTCTTCGTCGTTGCCGGTGGTGTTCTGACCGCCATTTCGTTCCTGTGGGGCATCACGTCCTTTGATTCGACGGCTGCCGACTACAACAGCTTCGCCGCTATGCTCAAGATCATCGGCGGCATTGCCATGAACCTCATGGTTCCCGTGCTTTCCGCCTACATCGCCGAGTCCATCGGCAAGCGCCCGGCGCTCGTCCCCGGTTTCGTCGCCGGTATGATTGCCATCCAGGGCTTGCCTGTTAACGCCGCCACCGGCATGATCGACGCCGGTGGCGCAGGTGTGGGCTTTGGCTTCCTGGGCGGCATCGTCGGCGGCTTCCTCGCTGGCTATGTCATCCTGCTGCTCGAGAAGGTTTTCTCTAAAATTCCCGCGAGCCTTAATGGCCTGAAGGCAATCTTTCTGTATCCGCTGTGCTCTACCGCCATCGTCGGCCTGGTCATGCTCGGTATTTCCGGCCCCATGGCTGCCATTAACCAGGGCATGATGGATTTCCTGCAGAGCCTCGGTAACTCCGGTCCGGTGATCCTTGGCCTGGCCATCGGCTGCATGTGCGCCTTTGATATGGGCGGCCCGGTCAACAAGGCTGCTTACGCTACTGGCACCTTCCTGCTCGGTACCGCTCTCGAAGCTGGCGTCGGCACCGAGACCTACAACTTCGGCACCAACTTCATGGCTGCCGTCTCCGCCGCTTGCATCGTTCCGCCGCTGATCACCACCTTCGCCGTCATCGTCGGCAAGAAGTACTTCAGCCAGGAGGATCATGACGCCGGTATCGTCAACCTCATCCTTGGTTGCACCCACATCACCGAGGGCGCCATTCCGTTCATGACCAAGAACATCTGGCCCGTCATGCCCATCATGATGCTCGGCTCTTCCATCGCTTCCATCTTGACCATTTTCTTCAACGTTCACGATCCGGCGCCTCACGGCGGCTTCCTGGTCCTGCCCGTTGTCGAGAACGGCCCGCAGTGGGTCCTCGCGATCCTCATCGGCGCCGTGGTCGGTGGCATCCTGTTCGTCGCTTTCAAAAAGTATGACTTCGAGAAGAACCAGAAGGCCGCTCCCGCTAAGCCTGTCGAGGCTCCCAAGGCCGCTGCCGTCGAGGCCCCCAAGGCCGAGGCTGCCGACTTCGTGAAGGTCGAGAACGTTTTTGTCGCCGAGAACTTCGCTTCTCGTGACGAGGCCCTGAGCTTTGTCTCCAACCAGGCCGTCAAGGCCGGTCTCGCTGACGACGCCGACGCCGTGATGAACGCCTTCCTGGCCCGCGAGGCCGAGGGCACCACGGGCATGATGGAGGGCTTCGCCATTCCGCATGCCAAGTCCGATGCCATTACCGAGGCCGCCGTCATTGTCGTCAAGGACGACTCTGGCGTGACCGGTTGGGACACCATGGACGGCGCTCCCGTCAACGTGGCTATCGCCCTGCTCATCCCCGGTGCCCAGGCCGGCACCACGCACCTCAAGATCTTGTCCAAGGTCGCCGAGGCGCTTATGGACGAGGGCTTCCGTGCCACCGTCAAGGGTTCCACCGACGCCGCCGAGATCGCCAAGACGATCAACGCCCGCCTGGTCTAATCCCGCAGTTCGCGAATAACATCGCCCCTTGTATATAAGGCGGAGACTCCACCAGGAGTCCCCGCCTTTTTCTATCCCTCTCATAAGTTGCGGTGAAATAGGGACTGCTTAAACGATTCAACCCCAAATTCAGTCCCTATTTCACCGCAACTTACAAAAGGGCATAGAGGGGGCTACCTATCGAGTCTTTGTCGCGAACAGATCATTAGCCAGAATTCCGTTCGCACGATATTGCTCTGGACCGACCGAGTTTCTGCAGCTCGCCTGTCGGGCGGGGCGGTTAAGTTTGTCGCGAGTTCCGCACGCAAAGGAAAGCACTTAATGTGCTTTCCGTCTTGCGCAGGACTGTAGAGCAGCAAACTTAACCGCCCCGCCCGGCAGGCGAGCGTGCTGCAACGACATCCGTCCAATAATTCGTGTGAAACACAATGAAAAACAGTTTGATGTGAGTTAATATAAACAACGTCGTGAATATGGCTCCTGTCGCATGGTCGACAGGGGTTAAACACAAAAAAGGAGTCAATTATGGTTTCTGAGAAGGCTACCCTCGTTAATCCTCAGGGTCTTCACATGCGTCCGGCTGGTCTCTTCGCCTCCACCATGGGCAAGTACGCCTGCGACGTGACGGTCGTCACCCCCGAGAAGGAGGTCAACGGCAAGTCCCCGATGGCCCTCATGGCTGCTGGTATCCCTTGCGGCACCGAGGTCGAGGTCAAGTGCGACGGCGCTGACGAGGCCGAGGCTCTGGCTGCTGCCATCGAGCTCATCAAGAGCGGTCTTGGCGAGTAGAACTCAAACGGGTCGCATGTTGAACAACTAAGTTCATATTTGGGGGCGCAGTGACCTGTTATAAGGTAGCTGCGCTCTTTTGTCATGGATATGGCAAAACGCTTTATCACATGACACGGAGAGAGGAATGGGAATGTATCAGGGAGTCAACGCTTCCGAGGGCATCGGTATCGGCACCGTCATGGTTGCCGTCGATCCCGACTTGACGTTTGAGCCGCATGAGGTTGCTGATTCGGCAGCAGAGAAGGAGCGCTATCAGTCCGCTCTTTCGGTCTTCTGCGAGAAGACCCAGGCTCAGGCCGACCACATGAAGGAGACGGTGGGCGAGGCCGAGGCCGAGATCATGAGCGGACACATTGTCCTGGCTCAGGACCCGGGTATGACCGACGCCATCAACGCCGCCATTGACGGCGGTACCTGCGCCGAGCAGGCGCTCATGGACACCTCGACCATGTTCGAGAACATGTTCCTGTCCATGGACGACGAGATGTTCCGTCTGCGCGCGGCCGACATCGCCGACATCCGCACCGGTATTCTGGCCGAGCTGCTGGGCAAGGAGGTCGTCGACCTTTCCGTCCTGCCCGAGAACACCGTCGTTGTCGTGCACGACCTTACGCCGTCCATGACCGCCACGATCGATAAGGCCCACGTTGCCGGTATCGTCACCGAGACCGGTGGCCGCACGTCGCACTCCGCGATCATCGCGCGTGCCCTCGAGATCCCGGCCGTCCTTTCGGTCTCTAACAGCTGCACCGCGCTTCGCAACGGTATGACCGTTGTCGTCGACGGTGGCAAGGGTGTTGTCGAGGCCGATCCCGACGAGGAGACGCTCGCCGCCTATACCGCCAAGGCTGAGGCCTTTGCTGCCGAGAAGGCAGCCCTCGAGGCCTTCCGTGGCAAGCCGTCCGTGACTGCCGATGGCATCAAGAAGATCATCGCCTGCAACATCGGTAACCCCGATGACGTGCCCAACGCGCTCGATCACGACGCCGAGGCCATCGGTCTGTTCCGCTCCGAGTTCCTGTTCATGGACTCTGCCGAGCTTCCTTCCGAGGAGGAGCAGTTCAACGCCTACCGCAAGGTCGCCAGCGCGCTCAAGGGCGCTCCGGTCATCATCCGCACGCTCGATGTGGGTGGCGACAAGGAGATTCCGTATCTGCATATGGTCAAGGAAGACAACCCCTTCATGGGCTTCCGCGCCGTGCGTTACTGCCTGGCCAATCCCGACCAGTACAAGGTCCAGCTCCGCGCTCTGCTGCGCGCTAGCGCCTTCGGTGACGTCAAGATCATGATCCCGCTCGTCACCTGCGTCGAGGAGGTCTTGGCTGTCAAGGAGCTCGTCGAGCAGTGCAAGGCCGAGCTTACCGAAGAGGGTCGCAAGTTCAACGAGAACATCGAGGTCGGCATCATGGTCGAGACGCCCGCCGCTTCGCTGCTCGCAGACCGTCTGGCCGAGGTTGCCGACTTCTTCTCCATCGGCACCAACGACCTGATCGGCTACACCATGTGCGCCGACCGTGGTAACGACACCATCTCCAACCTGTACCAGGTTTACTATCCCGCCGTGCTCCGCTCGCTCAAGAACATCATCGAGAGCGGCGTGAAGGCCGGCATCATGGTCGGTATGTGCGGCGAGGCCGCTGCCGATCCGCTGCTCGAGCCGCTGCTGATCAGCTGGGGCCTGGAGGAGTTCTCGATGAGCGCTCCGTCGATCCTGCGCGCCCGCAAGACCATCAGCCAGTGGACCAAGGCCGAGTGCGACGAGCTCGCCGAGAAGGCACTCGCCTGCAACACCGCCGCCGAGGTCAAGGCACTGCTCGAGTCCGCAGCTCGCTAATTTGGTATCAGAGGTAACCGCGTGGTTGGAATGGGCCGGCCACGCGGCCCTCACATATACAGGGGGTACTGTAAATGTTCTACACGCTAACCGCTAACCCGGCTGTCGACATGACGGTTTCGAGCTCTCCGCTCGAGCCCGACGAGAACGTCCGCACCGGCTCGGCCAGCTACACGGCTAACGGCAAGGGCCTCGACGTGTCCTTCGCCTTTAAGAAGATGGGCGTCGACACCGTCGCGCTCGGCTTCTTCGCCGGCTTCACGGGCAAGTTCATCGTCGAGGAGGTCATGAACCTGGGTTGCCTCTGCCGCCCGGTCTGGACCGACGGTATCACGCGCATTAACACCTACGTCAACGATGGCCAGCACGAGTACGGCATCCTGAACCCCGGCGCCCCGATTACGCCGCAGCACCAGGAGGAGCTCTACAACATCCTGGACACCGCGGGCGATCTCGAGTGCCTGATCGTCTCCGGCTCCGTGCCTCCCAAAGCTACGCCCGACTTCCTGGCTCAGGTCATGGAGCACGCTCAGGCTCGTGGCGCTGACGTCGTCCTGGACCTGTCCTCCGACAAGCTCAAGGAGCTCGCTCACAAGAAGCCGCTGCTCATCAAGCCGAACCATCACGAGATGAAGGCCATCTTCGGCGTGCCGGTCGACACCGACGACGAGGTTCGTGTCGCCATGAAGATGGCTCACGACGCTGGCGTTCAGAACGTGCTGCTCACCCGTGGTAGCCGCGGCGACGCTTACTTCTCCAACGGCGAGGACATCTGGTACGCCAAGCGTGAGTTCAACATCAAGCTGGTCTCTTCCGTCTGCGCCGGCGACTGCACCCTCGCTGCGTTCCTGCACAAGTGGTACAGGGATCGCGACAACGTCGAGGAGGCCATGAAGCTCGCTATGGCCACCGGCGCCAACGTTGCCGAGTCCGTCGGCATTGGTGACTTCGGTCACGTCGACGAGTACAGCAAGCGCGTTGCTGTCCGCAAGCTCGATCGCAAGTAAGCGATACACGACATATTCGTGGTTCTATGGCGTCCCGATTTTGGCCGGGGCGCCATTTTTGTTAATTGCAAATGAGCGTCAGTGCAAGCGCTCCTGTATTTGTGCCGCGCCTTGCCGCTTTGCTGCCGCCCCGCACGCGTTCTACACCGTTTGCCGAGTTGCTATAGCCTTTTCTCGAAGCGTGGAATATACTTTCATTAACACGTTGCCTTGTGAAAGGAACTTACATGATTTACACGCTCACTGCAAATCCTGCCATTGACTACAACATTGCCTGCGACGGTCTTTCCGCCAACACCGTCACCCGTACGCGCAACGCGGTCTATACGCCCAACGGCAAGGGTCTCAACGTCTCGTTCACCCTCGATCACTACGGTGTCGACACCACGATCCTGGGCTTTTTTGCCGGTTTCTCGGGCGAGTTTATCGTCAAGGGCGCCGAGGCCCTGGGCGTGCCTGTCAAGCCTGTGTGGACTGACGGCATCACGCGCGTCAACGTATTCCTCAACGCCGGTCCCGACACCGAGTACAACATGGTCAACGCAGGCGCCGCCATCAATGCTGCCAACGAACAGGAGATGTTTGATCTTATCGATTCGCTCGATGACATGACCTGCCTGGTCATCAGTGGCTCGCTGCCCCCCAACACTTCCGAGGGCTTCTTGGCCGAGGTCCTGCGCCGTGTCAAGGCCAAGGGGGCCGAGTTCGTCCTCGACATCTCGAGCCATCAGCTGGCAGACCTCATTGCCATGGAGCCACTGCTGATCAAGCCCAATGACGACGAGCTGCTTGACATCTTTGGCATTAAGGTGAGCGGTGGCGACGATGAGTCTGTTAAGGGCGCAATGGCTGAGCTTCATGCCAAGGGCGCCAAGAACGTGCTGCTGACCCTTGGTGGCGCCGGTGCGTACTTCTCCAACGGCGAGCATATCTGGTTTGCCAACCGCACCTTTGAGGTCAAGCTGCTGTCGACCGTCTGCGCCGGCGATTCCTCGCTGGCCGCCTTCCTGTCCGTGTGGCACGACGCTCCCGAGCGCGTCGAGGACGCCCTGCGCCTTTCGATGGCCACTGGCGCCAACGTGGTCGAGTGCCCCGGTCTGGGTGATTTTGCCAAGGTGGACGAATATAAGAAGCACATCGAGGTTCGCCAGGTCTGCTAGTTCCGGCACCTTGTCTGAATAGTTTGATTATTTCGCATCCGTCTTAGACTAGGACGGATGCGTTTTTGTTTATCGGACTTGCGTGTGCAGTGGAGGCTGTTTCTTGCTAGACTTCTTGCAGACGCAATCGATAGCCAATTTGATAGTCGCAGGAGGCCATAGGCATGTGCAATGTTTCGCTCAACGGTACGCAACCGTCCGATGCGTCCCTGCGCGTCCTGCGCGCGCTTGAGGCGGCTGGTCTTGAGGCTTGGTACGTGGGCGGTTGGGTGCGCGACGCCCTGATGGGGTACCCCAGCCACGATGTTGATATGTGCTGTAGCGGCCTGTGGCAGGAGTCCAAAGCGGCGCTCGAGGCCGCCGGCATCGCGGTTGTGGAGTCGGGCATTAAATTTGGCGGAATCACGGCTATTTCCGATGGCGAGCGTATCGAGGTCACCACGTACCGTCTGGATGGCTTTTACACCGATGGTCGTCATCCCCAGAGTGTGGAGCGTGCCGCCTCGCTCGAGGACGATCTGGCGCGCCGCGACTTTACCGTCAATGCCATGGCCTGGCATCCCGAGCGCGGGCTTGTCGACCGCTACGACGGCCAGGGTGACTTGGAGCGCAAGCTGATTCGCGCTGTCGGCGATCCCAAGCGTCGCTTTAACGAGGACGCCCTGCGCATGC
This sequence comes from Collinsella aerofaciens, assembly GCF_963360655.1. Taxonomy (NCBI): domain Bacteria; kingdom Bacillati; phylum Actinomycetota; class Coriobacteriia; order Coriobacteriales; family Coriobacteriaceae; genus Collinsella; species Collinsella aerofaciens. The sequence continues at coordinate 86,606 of NZ_OY725712.1, read as the reverse complement.
TGCGTGCGGTGCGCTTTGCCTGCCGTCTGGACTTTATGATTGAGCCCGAGACCAAGCGTGCGCTTGCCGAGTGCGCGCCGCTGCTCGATGCCGTGGCGCGTGAGCGTGTGGGTATTGAGCTCGAGGGCATTCTTTCGACCGGTCATGGGGGAGACGCGATGCTTCGCTATCCCGAGCTCATCTGTGCCGCTGTGCCCGAGTTGGCAGCGGGTCGCGGGTTTGATCAGCGCAGTGTCTATCATGCGTTTAACGTCTACGTGCATATCGCCCGTGTGCTGACGGTGGCGGGGGAGCTCGCGCTGTGTGACGGCGTCGCGCCCTCGTCGAGCCTTATGTGGGCGGCGTTTTTGCACGATGTGTCCAAGCCCGAGTGCTTCACGGTCGACCATGCCGGTAGCGGACACTTCTACGGTCATCCCGAGCTCGGCGCCAAGAAGGCGCGCGTCATTATGGATCGCCTGGCGCTCTCGCACGACTTGGTGCGCGACGTGTGCCTGCTCATCAAATACCATGACAAGCCGCTGCGCCCCGAGCGCTCCTGTCTGCTCAATATGATGCGCGCGCTTTCGGGTGAGGGCGTCGACACGGCCCGCCTGATTGACGAGCTCATGGACCTTAAGCGTGCCGACACACTTGGCAAGGCCCCGTCGTGCTTCTATTACGTTGAGACGATTGAGGAGATGCGCGCGATGGCGCACGAGCTGCTGAGGGCGGGGGAGCCCTATACGCTCAAGATGCTCGCCATCAACGGCGGCGACTTGATCCGTGCTGGAGTCAAGCCCGGGCCGGAACTGGGGCAGCTTCTCAACTCCGCCCTCGACGCCGTGATCGAAGACAACATTCCCAACGATCGCGAAGCTCTTTTGGTCCATCTCAACTTGAATTAGCTACCTAGTTTACCTGCGTGTTCCATAACCTGCCGACAATTTTTCGGCAATTTGGAATTTCTTCTTGCGCTGACGTTTTTTGTCCCGTAATATATTTCCTTGCAGCACGGCAGTGCAGATGTCATGTGGCCCGTTCGTCTAGCGGTTTAGGACGCCGCCCTCTCAAGGCGGAGATCACCAGTTCGAATCTGGTACGGGCTACCACTTCTTTTCTGCTGAGGCTTATGGCCCGTTCGTCTAGCGGTTTAGGACGCCGCCCTCTCAAGGCGGAGATCACCAGTTCGAATCTGGTACGGGCTACCACGCATCTGATACCCGGACTTCCTATGGAAGGCCGGGTTTTCTATTATCAAACAACCGTCTGCAATTCCCGTTTGAACCAGAGCTTTGCGTTCTGCCTATGGCCCTTACGGGTACAATATCCAAGATATTTTGACTGTTAGAAGGAGTCTCATGACGGAGTCCTCTCAGCATACGTCTAAGCCCCAGGTCGAGGTTGAGGCCTCGGGCGGAGATGACAATAAGAGCGCACGCCGCGGCGCCATCTTTATCGGCGTCGTGCTGGTGGGTTATATCGTCTATCTGGTGGTAACCGGGCAGATGGGGCAGTTCTGGGCCGCTATGTCGAGCGTCCAGGCGTCATGGCTCGTTGTCGCGTGTCTTTGCATGTTCATGTACCTGTTCTTTGGCATTGTGGCCTATGCGATCGCCGTCTGGCTCGATCCCAATTCGCCCGTCGGCATCCGCGACCTGATCTCGGTCGAGGCGAGTGGCATCTTCTTTGGCAACCTGACGCCCATGATGATGGGCTCCACCCCGGCTCAGATCTATCGCCTGACCAAGGCCGGCCAAAACGTGGGCGAGGCCGGCGCCACGCAATTCACGCGTTTTATCGTGTACCAGTTTGGCCTGGTCGCCTGGGGCGCTATCCTGCTGCTCGCCCGTATGCCGTTTTTTGCCGAACGCTACGGCGACATGACGCTGCTGTGCGTCTTTAGCTTTGGTGGACACTGCTGCATCTTGCTTGGCATCTTCGCCGTCGCGCTCATGCCTAAGACCGTCACGCGCGTCGCCCATTGCATCATCAATTGGCTCGAGCGCATTGGTGTCTCGGCCACTAAGATCGAGAGTTGGCGCACGTTTGTCGATGGCGAGATCTACTCCTTCTCCGAGAAGTTCAAGCTTTCGGCCGGACATTTTTCTTCCATGCTGCTCACCGTGTTTATCACCATGCTGCAGCTCGCGTTTTTCTATCTGGTTCCGTATTTCCTGATGCTTGCCTTTGGCCACCACGAGGTCGACTTTTTCTCGGTCATGGCCGCGAGCGCCTTTGTCCAGCTGTTAAGCTCTGCGGTTCCCTTGCCCGGTGGAACTGGTGGCGCTGAGGGCGGCTTTGCATTGTTCTTGGGTCATTTCTTTGGGTCGGCTTCGACCGCCGGCTATCTGCTGTGGCGTCTCATTACGTTTATTGCGCCTACCATTTTGGCTGCGCCCCTGCTGGGACTTAAGAGCGCCCACAACGAGAGCATCCATGCACGCTGGGATCGCGTGATGCGCAAGCTCGGCCGCACGCCTCAGACGCCCTCTGCGCCCACTAAGCCGCACCCCATGAATGCTGTTACCGTTGATCCCAAGAAGCACGCTCAGAAGGCTTCTGGGACCGCTAAGCCTGCTCATAAAGCCTATGTGCGCCAGACAGGCGATGGTATTCGCGTATCTCCGTCGGCACTCAATAAGAAGAAGCACCCTAAGTCGCAGTAGGGCAGTCGTGCGTTCTTCATGATGCGGGGCATATTTGTGCCGTATGGGGGATAATCCTCTTACGTAGATTATCTCTCATCTGTTGATGAATGCTCGCATATCGAAGGGACACGTCCATGGCAACCAGCAAACCGCGTCTTGATCGTCGCATCGTTCGCAGCCGTAATGCCATCCTTTCGGCTTTCGAGCGCCTGCTCATGGAAAAGCCGCTGGCAGACATTACGGTGAGTGCCATCGCGCGCGAGGCCAATGTCGACCGCAAGACCTTTTACGTACACTTTGGTACGGTTGACGGCCTGCTCGATGCCATTGCCGTCGATGTGGTGGAGATGATTGTCGACTCAGTCGAGAAAACGCTTGCTTCCATGGACGGCGACACCAACGAGCGCGCCCTGAGCGCGGCGGCGACCTTCTTTAAAACCGTTAACGAGGCACTGTGCAACAACTTGGTGCTCAATCGTCAGCTGATCGAGAATATTCCGCTCGATGATTTCATGGCTCGTCTTCGTGCGCCGCTCGAGCACGAGATTGCCGAGCGAGATCTGCTGCCCCAAGGTCTCAAGGACGAAATGTTCGACTACTATCTGGCGTTTTTGCTGTCGGGTATTATCGGTATCTATCGCACGTGGGCGCTGTCTGACGGCTCGGTTCCTATCGAGCGCGTCTCTGAGGTCGCCAACGATCTGACTCTCAATGGTCTGTCGAGTCTGGAATCTCGCTTGGATTAGGCCTAGTTGGGCTCGTCGGCGTGGAAATTCCTGTTCACGAGGTTCTCCGGCGCCTTGTAGACCTCGCCGGCGCAGGAGCTGTAGCCTGAGGATCCTTAAAAGAAAGTTCAGTTTATCCTTCCCACTCCAAATGGGAATCCTCCGATGCGCCTTCGCACGCTTGCATGACCTCGATACCATGCGATCGTGCGAACTCGACGAGCTCTGCGTTGCGGGCGTTTATGGTGCCGAAGGCAGCGGGGCACACGATAAGGCGCGCGCAGTGGACGAGGAGCTCTTTGGCGCGGGCTATGGTTTTATCCCTGATCGGCTCGAAGGCGCGCTCGGCCACGCATTCCGTCGCCAGGTCGCGCGCGAGCTCGCAGTCGATGTCCCCTTCGTGCAGAATGCCCGCGTAGAACGCCTTGCCCTGCCGGATGAGCTGGCGAAACACAGCTGACCCCGTACCTGCGCCGGCGATGACGAACGTGTGCGCATCGCCGTGTGGGCGCCCAATTTCCACGCTGCCGAAGTGCTCGTTGAAGGTGCCATGTTGAAGGCCGTAGAGCTCGCCAATCGTCTCGCGCGTGAATATGTCCTCGGGTGCGCCGGCGCGGAAGACCCGACCGTCCTTCACGCAAATCACCTTGTCGGCGCTTTTCTGCGCGAGCTCGAGTTCGTGGATGGACATGATGACAGCCACATTCCGCGATTTCGTAAGGTGGCGAAGTATTCGCAGCAGGTCGATCTGGTAGCGGATATCGAGATACGATGTGGGCTCGTCGAGCACGAGCACACGCGGATCCTGCGCGATGGCGCGTGCGAGCATGACGCGCTGGCGTTGCCCGTCGCTTATCTGCATGAAGTCGCGCTCGGCGAGCTCTTCCACATGTGCGGTTTTCATGGCCTCGTCGACCCGACTATGGTCGTCAGGCGAAAGTGTTCCCATTCGCCCGGTGTAGGGATGCCTTCCCGCCTCTACGATATCGCGGCAGGTGAGGAGCTCGGTCCGGGGTCGATCTGTCAGCATAACGGCAAGGTTCCTTGCGAATTCCGCCGTCTTCCATCGGGAAATCTCCCGCCCGTCGAGCTCGACCGCGCCGGCAAGCGGTGCCAGATGGCGCGTGATGGTTTTCAAGATGGTCGACTTGCCCGAGCCGTTCGGCCCGATGAGCGCCACGACGTCGCCCGCGCGAACCTCCAGATCGACGCCTTCGACTACGACCTTCTTGTCGTAGCCCGCCGACAGGTCGCTTATGCGGAAAAGCGGCGCTCCGTCAGCCTGCGTTTCGACCGGGGTTTCGAGGTTCGACTCCGCTCGGAGGAGTCGTTCCGCGTGCAGTTCCGCACGAGCCGAAAGTGCCTTCTGGCGCTTTCGTGCGAGCTTAGGACTGTCTAAGCACGGAATGTCCCTTCCGAGCGTTTTGGGCTGCGGCACGAATTTCCCCATCTACCTCACCCGCTTCTTCAACATGAGTGCGATAACCACCGGCGCGCCGAAGATGGCGGTGACGGCGCTGATGGAAAGCTCGACGGGGGAGAACAGCGTGCGCGCGATCAAATCGCAGCCCGCGCAGAAGATGGCGCCTCCCAAGAAGCACGCAGGAATCACGCGGATGGGCTTCGACGACTTCAGCGCCGACTTAACGAGATGCGGAACCGCGATGCCTACGAACGACACCGGACCAGCGAACGCGGTCACGCAGGCGGAGAGCATGCTCGCTAGAAGGACGAGCACCACGCGGAAGCGTGCGACGTTCACGCCGACGCTTTTCGCGTAGGCTTCTCCCAGCTGGAAGGCGGAAAGGGGCTTCGATATCGCGAATACGCATGCGCTCACGGTGATCACCACGACCGCGATGACCGCGATGTCGTCCCAGCTCGAACCCGAGAAGCTACCCAAAGACCAGTTGTGCAGGTTCACGATGGACTGGTCGTCGGCGAAGGCGATGAGAAAGTTCGTCGCCGCCGAGCAGATGTATCCCACCATGACGCCCGCCACGATGAGCATGGCCATGGAACTTATGCGCCGTGCGATGAGGAGCACGAAGCCGATGGTGATAAGCGATCCCAGAAACGCTGCGGCCACCATGGCCGGCGAGGACATGGCCTGGTTCGCGCCCAGAAGCACGATCATCGTAAGCGCGACGACGAACTTTGCGCCCGAGGAGACGCCCAAGATGAACGGGTCGGCGATGGGGTTGTTGAAAAACGTCTGCAGCAGGAACCCGGAGAGCGAAAGTGCCCCGCCGAGAAGCACGGCTGAAAGCACGCGCGGCAGGCGAATCTCCCAGATGACTTGGCTTTCCATGGAATTGGCCGCGCCGCCCGAAAGGATGCCGGGGATGTGGTCTGCGGGCACGAGCACGCTCCCGATGCACAGGTTGGCCCCGACGAGCACGATGAGGACAACAGCGAGCAGCGCCGTCACGACGCGACACCGTGCGACGCGCCCCGATTCGTCGTATGCCATGGAAAGTCGGCTTCTCATGGTGCTAGCCGAGCTTCCTCAGATAATGGAAGTCGCTCGCGTCATCGCCGGTGAACGCCCCGTGCAGCTCGTCGATAATGTCGGCGGTAGAAGTCATCTGCTGGTACATGTCGGCGCTTGTGACCCAGACGTTGCCGTTCTTCACGGCTTTGAACTGCGACAATAGCGCGTTTTTGCTTACGAAGTCGTTTAAGGTGGCAACCGATTCGTCGATGGTGCCGTTGTAGACGATGATGTCGGCATCCTTCGCCGTCGCGTAGAAGCGCTCCATTTCGAGCGTTACTGACGAACCTGACGTCGACGCCGTCTGCGCGTCATCGAGCGCGTAGTTGCCGCCTGCAAGCTCGATCATCTGCGCCACGTAGTCGCCCGCCCGCCGCGTGACGGCGGCCCCGTTCGAGTTAATGTAGAAATACGCCACGGTTTTACCTGACGACGCGAGCCTCGACGTTTGCTCGACGCGGGCCTTTTGCTCGTTGAACAGGTGCGCGGCCTCGTCTTCCTTGTCGAACAGGACGCCGAAAAGCTTAATCCACTCGAGGCGCCCGAGTGCTTCGGGCTCGCTCGACGACTGTTCGGTGAGCACGACGAGCCCGAGTTTCTGCAGCTTTTCCTTCACATCGGGCGTGTGGTTGATCATGGTGTTCTCGATGGCGAGCGTGCAGCCCGAGGCCGATATTCGCTCGTAGTCGGGCGCGCTGTACTTGCCGCCGTAGGCGATCGCCCCACTTTCGAGTGCGCTTTTGAAGCCCGCGACCGAGCAATCGTCGGCCTTCGTGCCCGACATGAAGATATTGTCGTTCGCATCGAGCGCGTCGACCAAGCACATCGTTGCCGACGACACGAGGTACACCTTGTCGGCGGGGCGTCTTATGACCGCGATGTCAGAGCTCAACCCATCAGGTACCTTCGCATCTTGCGGTACCACGAGGAAGCGCTCACCGTTCGAAACGCAGATAAGCCGCAAGCCGCCTTCGAACTCGTCGACAGTGAAGTGCTCGGCGTATTCAAGCTGAAGCGTCCCCGTCGGCTTCCAGCCGCAGCCCAAATCGGCGTTGTGGAAGTCGGCCGCGGCGCTTGAAGCCGTTCTCGCAGGGGAGCCGCCGCTTGCTTCGTCGCCCGATTTCTCCTTCATGGTGGATGAGTCGAAGTAGAGCGTGTAGTCGATGGTGTGCGGCGTCGACATGGCGACGGTCTCGGCCGACACGGCGATGTCCTCGTCGAGCGTGACGGGTATCTCGAACGTGGAGTTGCCGCCGTCGTTTACGGGCGCGTAGTCCACGCCGTCGACGGTCATCTTGTCGTAGTTCGAACTCGACCAGGTGATGGTCGCGGTGTAGGTGTCGCCATCCTTCACAATTGTGGTGGGCGAGGCGATGCTTGCACGCCCTGACCCACCGGAAAGCGAGACGCTCACAGTGTATTCCTGAGAGCCCGCCGTGCCACCGGTCGCGTTCGGGCTCGCACTGCACCCCGCGAAAGGAAGCGCGAGCAGGGCGACGAGAACGCAGACAATCGCGCGCGCCGCGATGCTGTGGCGCTTCCTGTTTTCCCCCTTGGGAAGAATCGACCGCATGGCGTTACTTCAGTGCGTCGGCGCGCAGATCGACGCCGGCGGATTCGAACACGAGCGTGCGGTCGTACCACTGCTCTTTTCTAATACTCCACGCGGCGCAGGCGGTGTCCTCGTCGAGCGCTTCAACGGGCACGTCGTAGGTGTACTTGCCTTCCGCGTTTTCCACATAGGGGATGAAGTCGGCCTCGCTCGCGGTGGCAGCCTCGTCACCCGTGCCCATGAAGAGCTTGCCGTAGCCCGTGCCGGAAAGTGTCATCACGCAGTGCATGGAGCCGTTTTCCACGATGAGCTGGGCGTCCACAATCCTGAACATGTTCGAGCTGGAATCTACGGTGATCGGATAGGTGCCGTCGGCCACCTTGTCGGCGGTGATGGGGGCAGCGCTTGCGCCCTCGGGCGCATCGGCCGCCTGTTCGGTCTTTTCCTGGGAATCGGCATCGCTTGCCTTTGCGCTGTCGATTGAATTTCCGCCGCAGCCGGCGAGCGAGAACGCAAAAAGCGCCGCTGACAGGGCGAAGGCGAGGGTTTTCTTCAACATGGAGGGGGTTCCTTTCAATCGCTTCGACCGCCCGCCCCGTGCGGTGGGCGGGCGGGATGCGAATGCAACGGGCATGCGCCGTCGGTCGGGGAAGGCGCATGCCCGTTGCACGGGGACGCGACCGGCGCCCCCGTGCGCGGCGAGTTTACAGCTTGGCGATGGCGTCGTCCACGTGCGAGACGTAGATGTCGTCGACCGCGGCGTTCTGTCCCAGACCCTGGAGCAGGCACGTCACTTCGAAGCCAGCGGCCACGAACTTCGCAGCCCAGCTGTCGGGGTCGGTCTCGTCTGCCATGTCGTTGTTCGCGTGGTCGCCCGCGACCACCATGAACGGCGCGAGCACGGCCTTCTTGTACCCTGCGGCGCTCGCGGCGGCGATAACATCCTCGCAGGTCGGCTCAGCCTCGACGGTGCCGACGAAGAACTGCGTCAAGCCCTCGTTCTTGAACACTTCCTGCATCTTGGCATAGTCGGCGTTGGAATCGGCTTCGGTGCCGTGGCCCATGAGGCACAGCGCCGTCTTGCCGTCGTCGAAGGACGCCATGTTCTCATTAATGGCTGCGGCCACCTTCTTGTAGTCGTCGTCGGAGGTGAGCAGCGGGTCGCCGAGCGAGATCTTGTCGAACTTGTCGGCGTACTTGTCGAGCTCGTCTTTCACGTCGGCGTATTCCAGGCCAGCCATGAGATGCGTCGGCTGCACGACAATTTCCTTCACGCCGTCTTCCACGCAGCGGTCGAGCGCCTCGGTCATATTGTCGATCGTGATGCCGTCGCGCTTCTTCAGCTTGTCGATGATGATCTGCGCGGTGAAGGCGCGGCGGATGTCGTAGTCCTGCCAGTACTTCTCGCGGATAGCGTCTTCGATGGCGCCGATGGTGATGTGGCGCGAGTCGTTGTAGCTCGTGCCGAAGCTCGTGACGAGGATGACCGGCTTCACGGCCTTCTCCTTTTCACTCGATTTCTCGGAACTCCCGGAGGTGCTGGAGCAGCCCGCGAGCGCGACTCCGGCGAGCGCGAATGCTCCGGTTGCTGCGGCGCCCATGAAGCCGCGGCGTGACATCTGGTCGGACATGGTTTTTCCTTTCCTCGGTTTGCCGGTCCCCCGGCGACAGTTGCTTGTCGGCACAAGCGAAAGAAAAGCGCGCCCCTCGGGGTTCACAAGGAGCTAACGCCACGGCGATGCCGTGAGGAAAAGGCGAAGCAGTCTGGCTTGGGGCGCGAGGCGGTTCGCCTGCGCGTCCTACACAGTAATGTCCCTTGCCCAGGATTCCCACCTGGTTCCCTCCGCAAGCCAGCGCGGGCTGTGCGGGCGCCGCGCCGGTCATTTCCTTTTATCCGATTGTCATATGCTCGTTGCCGAAACTTTTACTATGATAGTGGGCACTTGTGAACGTGTCAAAGCCAGGGCGGGCGGCATTGCGCCTCCTGCCTGCGTATTTGCGCCGATTGCCGCCGCAGGCGCCGTGTTTTGTCCGCTGCGCGAATGGCGGCGTCAACGGTTGCGATGAGAAACGGGAAGGGAAGGCTCGGATGATTCATATCGTTGGCGCTGGCTCGGGCGCCGCCGACCTTATCACGCTGCGCGGGGCGCGCCTTCTGCGCGCGGCCGACGTGGTCGTTTGGGCGGGGAGCCTTGTGAACCCCGAGCTGCTCGCCGAGTGCAAGGAATCCTGCGTCGTCTACGACAGCGCGCACATGACCTTGGAGGAAGTGCTCGACGTGATGTGCGCGGCAGATGCGCGGGGCGAGGAAGTGGTGCGCCTGCACACGGGCGACCCGTGCCTGTACGGCGCCATCCAGGAGCAGATGGACGCGCTCGACGCGCGCGGCGTGGACTACGAGGTGGTGCCCGGCGTGTCGAGCTTTTGCGGTGCCGCGGCGGCGCTTCGCCAGGAATACACGCTGCCGGGAATCAGCCAGTCGGTCGTGATCACGCGGCTTTCCGGACGCACCCCCATGCCCGCGGGCGAGGGCATGCGCGCCATGGCGGAAAGCGGCTCGACTATGGTCATCTTCCTGAGCTCGGGTATGCTCGCCGAGCTTTCCGCCGAGCTTTTGGCCGCGGGCCGCAGCTCCGATGAGCCGGCGGCGCTCGTGTACAAGGCGACCTGGCCTGAGGAGCGCGTGGTGCGCTGCACAGTGGGCACGCTCGCCGATGCGGGCGCGCGAGAGGGCATCGACCGCACGGCGCTCGTGGTGGTGGGCCGCGTGCTCGGAGCTCGCGGCGGACTTGCGCACGACGGCGCGCAAGCGGAGTCGTACGAGCGTAGCAAGCTTTACGACCCTTCGTTTGCCACGGGGTATCGGAAGGCGAGCAGCTAGCGTGGCCTTCGAGCACTACATATATACCGGGACGACCCGCCTGCGCTGTGGCTACACCACGGGGAGCTGTGCCGCGCTCGCGGCGAAGGCGGCCTGCGAGATGCTCTTGTCACGAAAGCCCGTCGGCCGCGTGTCGATCGTCACCCCCGGCGGGCTGCCCGTCGAGGCGAACGTGGTCGACGCATGCATCGGCGAGGGGTGCGCCCAGTGCGCCGTGCGAAAGGACGCAGGCGACGATGCCGATGTGACCGACGGCGTGCTCGTGTACGCGCGCGTGGAACATGTGGGGTCGGGCACGGGTACTGCGGGCAGCAAGGACGTGCCCGCGCACGAATCGGAAGTTTCTGTCGATGGCGGCGTGGGCGTGGGGCGCGTGACGTTGCCCGGGCTCGAGCAGCCGGTGGGGGCGGCCGCCATCAACGCGACGCCGCGCGCGATGATTACTTCGGCGGTGCGTGAGGTGTGCGCCGCGCACGGCTTTTCTGGAAATATTGCTGTGACGATTTCGGTACCCGAGGGTGTGGCCCTTGCCGAAAAGACCTTCAACCCGCACCTGGGGATAGAGGGCGGCATCTCCATCCTGGGCACGACGGGCATCGTCGAGCCGCGCAGCCTCGCTGCCTTGCGCGACAGCATCGAGCTCGAGATCCGGCAGCATGCGGCTATGGGGCGGCGCGGAGTCGTGCTCACGCCCGGCAACTACGGCGGGCAGTTCATCTCGGGGCATTTCCACCTAAACGGTGCGCCGGTGGTCTTCATCTCCAACTTTGTGGGCGATGCGATTGATTGCTGCGTTCGCGAGGGATTCACCAATGTCCTTCTTGTGGGACACATCGGCAAGCTGGTGAAGGTCGCTGGCGGCATCATGGACACCCATTCGCGTACCGCCGACTGCCGCGCGGAGATTCTGGCCGCTCACGCGGCCTTGGCCGGCGCGGGCGCGAAGACCGTGCGCGAGATCATGTCGTCGGTCACGACCACGGCGGCGCTCGAGGTAATCGAGGCCGCCGGCGTGGGGGACGCTGCGCGCGCCTCGCTCGCTGCGGCAATCGAGGACAGGTTGCGCCGCCGCGCGGCGGGCGCATGCGACATCGCCGCGGTCGTGTTCGACGCCGAGCGCCGCGAGCTTTTCCGCACGTCGGGCGCCGATGCAGTCATCGGGGAATTGGGGGCGACGTATGAGTAAAGGCGTGCTGTACGGCGTGCGCCGCGCAATCGGCTGGCCGGGGACGAAAGTGGTCATGAAGGCGCGCCGCTCGCTTGCGGACACGAAGCGCATCCTTCGCGAGGAGGGCGCCTTCGACGGTGCCGAGCTCGTAGAGGACTGTGGGCTTCCGGGCGAGCGCGTGTACCGCTCGCTCGATGATGTGCCCGATCGGGGCAGCTACTTCTCGACGATGGTGGTGCGCTAGATGAGGGTTTCCTGCATAGCGTTCACTGAGAGGGGGTATGCGTTGGCGGAGCGCACCGCACGCGCGCTTTCCGATTGCGCGCAGACAGGTGAAGATGACCCTGGCTGGGACGTTTCCGTTTCGCGCGGGTTCGGCGAGGGGAAGGCCGACCTGCGCGCATGGACGGCGCTCGCGTGGGAAGCGTCGGACGCGCTTCTGTTCGTGGGCGCGGCGGGCATCGCCGTGCGGGCGATCGCGCCGCATGTCGCCTCGAAGGCAACCGATTCCGCGGTTGTGGTGATCGACGAGGCGGGGCGCTTTGCCGTCCCGCTTTTGTCGGGGCATTTGGGCGGTGCGAACGAGCTTGCGCAAACTGTGGCACGCGCGGCAGGGGCCATCCCCGTCATCACTACGGCGACCGACGTCCGCGGCGTGTGGGCGGTGGATACGTGGGCGCGCTGTGCGGGGCTCGCCGTTTCGAATCCCGAGGCCATCAAGCGAGTGTCGGCGCGGCTGCTTTCGGGCGGGCGCGTGGCGCTCTATTCCGACATACCGATTTCGGGACAGCCGCCTGAGGGGGTTGACATTGCGTCCGACCGCGCTCGTGCCGATATCGTCGTGTCGCCGTTTGCTGGCGCGAATGCAGGTGCGTCCGTTCGCGCGGCGGAGACAACGGGCGAGGTCGTGCCCGCCGGTGAGACGGGGAAGCCGGCGGGCGTGCGGGCGCAGGCGCCGGCCCCCGAGCCGCTTCGCCTTGTCGTGCCCTGCATCGTTGCGGGCATAGGGTGCCGTCGCGGTGCGTGCGCCGAAGCGATCGGGGAGGCGTTTCTTCTCGCGTGCGGGCAGGCGGGCATCTCGCCTTCGGCCGTGCGCGAGGCGGCGACGATCGACGTGAAGGCGCACGAGGAGGGTCTGCTCGCCTTCTGCCGCGCGCGCAATATCCCGCTTGCGACGTATTCCGCAGAGGAGTTGTCGCAGGTCGAAGGCAGCGTTTCGCCATCTGATTTCGTGCGCGCGACGGTGGGAGTCGACAACGTGTGCGAGCGCACGGCGCTCGCGGACGGGGGCAAGCTTATCTTCCCGAAGCTCGCTCACGGCGGCGTGACCGTCGCGTTTTCCAAGGTAACTATCAAACTTTCGTTTAAGGAGCGGTGATGGGAAAGCTCTTCGTGGTGGGGATCGGCCCAGGCGGCCCCGACGGCATGACGATTGCGGCTCGGCGCGCGCTCGAGGCGGCCGACATCGTTGTGGGGTACACGAAATACGTGGAGCTCGCGCTCGCCGCCGTGCCCGACGCGGCGCATCTCGCGACGCCGATGATGCACGAGGTCGAACGGTGCCGCCTGGCGCTTTCGCGCGCGCAGAGCGGAGAAGCCGTGGCGCTCGTGTGCAGCGGTGACGCGGGCGTGTACGGCATGGCGAGCCCCGTGTTGGATCTTGCGGAGGACTACCCCGATGTAGACGTGGAAGTTATCGCCGGGGCCACCGCGGCTCAGAGCGGGTCGGCGGTGCTCGGCGCCCCGCTTGCCCACGACTTTGCGGTCGTGTCGCTCTCTGACCTGCTCACGCCGTGGGAGATCATCGAGCGCAGGCTCGCCGCCGTCGCGAGCGCCGACTTCTGCATCTGTTTGTACAACCCGCGCAGCAGAAAGCGCGCCGACAGGCTCTCGCGCGCGGTGAAGATTATGCTTGAATGGAAGGCCCCCGACACGCTCTGCGGCTGGGTACGCAACATCGGGCGCGAGGGGCAGCAGTCGGGCATGTGCAGGCTCTCCGAGCTGGGGGAGATCGACGCCGACATGTTCACCACCGTGTTCGTCGGCAACGCGGACACGAAGCTCGTAGGCGGCCGTATGGTCACGCCGCGCGGGTATCGGGAGATTCCATGCGAAAGGTAACGATCATCGGGGCGGGGCCCGGAAACCCCGACTTGCTCTCGCGCGCGGCGCTCGACGCGATCGACATCGCCGACGTGGTCATCGGCGCTCATCGCGCGCTTGCCGGCATCGACGTGCCGCCCGACGTGGTGAGATGCGAGCTCGTGAAGACGGCGGACATCGTCGCCGCGCTCACCGATGCGGCGTCGTGGCAGCGCGCCGTGGTCGTGATGACGGGCGATGTGGGGCTGTTCAGCGGCGCGCGCCGCCTGGTGGAGGCGCTCTCCGGCGACGCGCAGGTGGACGTGCGCGTCATTCCCGGCATAAGCTCAGCGTCGTATCTCGCCGCGCGCCTCGCGCGTCCATGGCAGGATTGGCGCTTCGCGAGCGCTCACGGCGTGGCGTGCGACATCGTGGCCGAGGCCGAGCGCGCAGGTGAGCTCTTCCTCGTCACGTCGGGCGGGGAAGATCCCTCGCGGCTTTCGGGCGAGCTTGTGCAGGCGGGCTTCGGGGACGCGTGCGTGACGGTGGCCGAGCGCCTGTCGTACCCCGACGAGCGCATCACCTGCGCGACCGCAAGTGAAATCACAGGTCAGACGTTCGACGACTTGAACGTGATGCTTATCGATTTCGCAGGCGGCGCCGGGTCGCCTGCGGGCTCTAGCGCAGCCTCCGAGGTGCCGGCCGGCGTGTCTGCGCCCGCGGCGGCTTCTTCCGCGGCGGACTCTGCGGGCGCATCCCGCGCCGCGAGTTCCCGCTGGCCGTACGCTTCCTCGGGCATTCCCGACGAGCTCTTCATCCGCGGCGACGTTCCCATGACCAAGCAGGAGGTGCGCGCCGTCGCGCTCGCGAAGCTGCGCCTTACCGCGACCGACACCGTGTGGGACGTCGGCGCCGGCACGGGGAGCGTGTCGATCGAGGCGGCGCTCGTCGCGCGAGCGGGGTCGGTATGGGCGGTCGAGCGCAACGCGGCCGGCGTGCGGCTCATCCGAGAGAACGCGGATGCATTCGGGTGCGGCAACGTGCATGCGGTCCCCGGTGTCGCCCCCGAAGCGCTCGCGATACTGCCCGTCCCCGACGCCGTGTTCGTCGGCGGGAGCGCGGGCGAGCTTCCCTCCATCGTGGAGGTGGCGCTCGAGAAGAACTCGCAGGTTCGCCTGTGCGTGCCATGCGTCACCGTTGAGACGCTCACCGAGGCGTGCGCGCTCCTCTCGAGTTCGCGCTTTAAGGGGTTCGAGGCTTGCCAGGTTTCGGCCGCCCGCGCCGAGGCTGTAGGCTCGCACCATCTTATGAAGGCGCAAAACCCCGTGTTCCTCGTCAGCGCGCGTGGTGCAGGTGGGGAAGGCGGCGCCCGGTGAGCACGACCATCCCGCGCTTCATGGTCGCTGCGCCCTCGAGCGGGAGCGGCAAGACGGTCGTTACGTGCGCGCTCCTGCGCGCGCTTGCGCGCCGCGGCCTCGCATGCGCGGCCTTCAAATGCGGCCCCGACTACATTGACCCGCTCTTTCATCGCCGCGTCGTGGGTGCGCGCTCGGGCAACTTAGACGGCTTCTTCACCGACGCCCCGACGCTGCGCGCCCTGCTCGCACGCGGCGCCGCGGGCGCGGATGTCGCGGTGCTCGAGGGGGCCATGGGCTTCTACGACGGCATGGCGCCCGGCGTGGCCGACGCGAGCAGCTACCAGGTTGCGTGCGACACGGAAACGCCGGTCGTTTTAGTGGTGAACGGGCGCGGGGCGTCTTTATCGCTCGCCGCCGTAATCCGCGGCATCGCCGAGTTCCTGCCTTGTGCGAACGTGCGCGGCGTCGTGCTGAACAAGACGAGCGCCGCTGCCTGCGCCTACGCGAAGCCTGCGATCGAGAAGCACACGGGTGTCGCGGTTTTGGGGAATATCCCCGCCGACGATGCGTTCTCGCTCGAAAGCCGGCATTTGGGGCTTGTGACCGCCGACGAGGTCGAGCAGCTCTCCGCGCGCATCGACAAGATGGCCGAGCTGGTGGAAAAGAGCGTCGACGTCGACTGCTTGCTCGAAATAGCGGCGACGGCACCCGATATCCGCGAGGATCCTTACCGGTTGGAGCCGATCGCGGGAGCGCGGCCCATCGTCGCCGTCGCGCGTGACGAGGCGTTCTCGTTCTACTACGAGGAGAACCTGCGCGCGCTCGAGGACCTGGGTTGCGAGCTGGCCTTTTTCAGCCCCCTGTGTGATAGCGAGTTGCCGCGGGGGGCAAGCGCCCTCTATCTGGGAGGCGGCTACCCGGAGCTCCATGTGCGGCAGCTCTCCGAGAACGCGCCGATGCGCGAGGCGGTGCGGCGTGCGGTGGAATCCGGCATGCCGACGGTTGCCGAATGCGGTGGGTTTCTGTACCTGCAGCGCGAAATCTCCGATAGCGAGGGGCGGCGCTGGCCTGTTGTGGGCGCCCTTGAGGGCGCAAGCGAGAACGGGGGAAGGCTGTCCCATTTCGGGTACGTGGAGCTCACTTCCCAACGCGACGGGCTCTACGGGCCGCGCGGCACACGCATCCGCGCGCACGAGTTCCACTACTGGCAGTCCACCTGCCCGGGCGGCGACTTTTGGGCGCAAAAGCCCCGGCGCGACAAGGGCTGGCCGTGCATGACGACTACCCCGTCCCTGGTTGCGGGCTTCCCGCATGTGTACTATCCTGCGAACCCCGACGTTGCGCGCGCGTTCGCGTCTGCCGCAGCGTCGTTCGCAGAGAGGAGACGGCATGGCTGAGGCAACCGAAACCGCGCTTGCCTGCATCCGCGAGGAAGTCGAGCGCGCGTTCTCGTCGGCGCCGGGCGCCGTGCTCGAAGCCGCGCTCTCCCGGATCGCGCCCGCAGACGAGTGCGCCCGCGCCGCCGCGTACGCCGCGTGGGACTCCATCGCGCACCCCTTGGGGGGATTGGGCGACTTTGAAGACGCCGTCGCGTGTATCGCCGCAGCTCAGGGGAGCGCCGAGGTGGCCGAGTTCCCCCGTGCGCTCGCGGTATTCTTCTCCGACAACGGGGTCGTTGCCGAAGGCGTGTCGCAAAGCGGGCAAGACGTGACGCGAGCCGTCGCGCGCAACATGTGCGAGGGGGCCACAAGCGCTTGCCGCATGGCGGCGTTCGCGGGTGCCGAGGTCGTGCCCGTCGACGTGGGTATGGCCCGGGGCATAGAAGACGCGCGCATGGTGCGCGCGAACGTGCGGCGGGGGAGCGGCAACATCGCGCACGGCTCCGCTATGTCTCGCGATGGGGCCGTGCGCGCGATCGAGGTCGGAATCGCCGTCGCGTGCGGGCTTGCCCGCGCCGGCGTGCGCCTTCTCGCCGCGGGCGAGATGGGCATCGGCAACACGACCACCTCGGCGGCGGTGGCCGCAGTGCTCATCCGGGCGGACGCGCGGAGCCTCGTCGGGCGCGGCGCGGGGCTCTCGGACGCCTCGCTCGCGCGCAAGCGCGACGTGGTCGAGCGCGCTATCGACGCGAACTCGCCCGATCCCGCCGACCCGATCGACGTGCTCTCGAAGGTGGGCGGCTTCGACATTGCGGCGATGTGCGGCTTCTACCTGGGGGCCGCGGCCTCGAAGGCGCCGGCACTCCTCGACGGGGTCATATCCTGCACGGCGGCTCTGTGCGCGGCGCGCCTGTGCCCCAACGCCTTGGGCTACCTCGTGGGCACCCACGCATCAAGCGAACCCGCAAGCCAGGAGCTCCTTCGCGAGCTCGGCATAAAGGCACCCCTCGACGCAGGCATGCACTTGGGCGAGGGCGCGGGCGCCATGGCGTATCTGCCCCTTCTGGATTCGGCGCTGTGCGTGTACCGGGATGGGAAGACGTTCACGGCGACTGGCATGGCTGCTTACGAGCATTTCGAGGCCGGGAAATGGCGGTGACGTTCGTTATCGGCGCCGCCGCGAGCGGTAAGAGCGCCTACGCCGAGTCCCTGTGCCTCGGGCACGACGGCCCTCGCGTGTACCTGGCAACGATGGAGCCCTTCGGGGAAGAGGGCGCCCGCCGCATCGCGCGCCATCGGGCGCTGCGCGAGGGCAAGGGGTTTTCCACCCTCGAGCGCACGCGTGACGTGGGCGCCGCAGTGCCCGGGCTTCCGCGCGGCTGCACGCTTCTTTTGGAGGACGTGGGCAACCTGGTTGCAAACGAGCTTTTCGCGGAAGCCGGCTTGTCCCCACGTGACCCCGACGCTGTGGCGCGCGAGGTGCTCGGAGGCATCGAACGGCTCGCTCAGGCCGCTGCGTATACGGTGGTTGTCACCGTCGACGTGTTCGCCGATGGGATGCGCTACGATGAGGGGACCGAGGTATGGAGGCGCGCGCTCGCGCGCGTGAACGCGGGCGTGTCGGCGCTGGCCGACTGCGCTGTCGAAGTGGTATGCGGGATTCCCGTGTGGATGAAAGGCGAAGGACCTACAAGGTGAAGATAGCAGAGGCAATCGGCGCGGCGTTCGGAACGTTCTCGCGCATCCCCGTCCCGAAATCGGCCTGGACCGATTTCGGGTCAACCCATGCGCTTGCCGCGTTTCCCCTGGTGGGCCTTGCGGAAGGCTTCCTCATGACGGTGTGGGGGCACGTGGCGAACCTGCTCGGTGTGCCTGCGACCATCGTCGCGGCCGTGCTCGTGGCGCTGCCTGTGGCGGTGACGGGAGGCATCCACCTAGACGGGCTCTGCGACACCTCCGATGCGCTTGCAAGTTGGGCCCCGCGCGAGCGAAAGCTCGAGATCATGCACGACCCGCGGGCGGGCGCCTTCGGGGTCATTGGTGTTGTCATGTACCTTATTCTGCAGTTTTCCCTGTTCACCGCGCTGCCGCTTACGGCGGGGGCGTTCCTCGCGCTTCTGTGCTCGCTCGTGTTCTCCCGCGCGCTTTCGGGGCTCGCCGTAGAATGCTGGCCTGCCGCGCGGGCGGACGGCATGGCCGCGGGGCTTTCGCCTGCGAAGAAGCGCGCGGCGATCGTCGTGCCGCTTTGCGCTTTTGCTGCGGCTTCGGCTGCAGGGATGGTCGCGTGCGCTCAGGCCGTCGGCGCCCTTATGGCGGTGGCGGGGCTTTTGGCGCTCGCGTGGTACCGCCATGTTGCCCTGTCCCGCTTCGGCGGGGTGACGGGGGATTTGGCTGGATGGTTTCTGCAATGGGCCGAGCTCGCGATGCTTGCCATGCTGGTGGCGGGGGGCATGCTCCTATGATGCTCGTGGTAGGTGGCGCGCGTTCGGGGAAGAGGACCTTCGTGTGCGAAAGGCTCGGGTTCGCGGCGGACGATTTCGTCGACGCGGCGCAGCTTGCGGAGGGCGGCGTGCCCGCGGCTTTTGCCGGCCGCGTCGCGTACCGTGCTGAGGAACTCGTACGCGCGCTCGACGCTGACCGGGCGCTCGAGCGGCTGATCGGCTTCGACGCAGTGATTCTGTCCTTGGTGGGCTCGGGGGTCGTCCCCATGCGTGCGGAAGACGCCCAATGGCGCGAGCGCGCGGGGCGCCTGGGATGCGCGCTCGCTGCGCGCGCCGACGTCGTCGTGCGCATGACGTGCGGGATTCCCCAGGTCATCAAAGGAAACCTTGCCGATGCGCCTCGAGGGACGCAGGGCGCGGTCGCGCCTTTGGAAGTCGTCTTCGTGCGCCATGGTGCCACAGCGGGCACGGAAGACCATCGCTACAGCGGGGCGGGCACTGACGAGCCCCTGTCGAGCGCGGGCGAGCGCGCTTTGCGCGACCTCGCGTGCGATCGTGACGTGTACCGTGTTATCACGAGCGGCATGGCTCGCGCCGACCAGACGGCGCGCATCCTCTTCCCGAACGCGGAGCTTATGGCGTGCCCCGGTCTGCGCGAGATGGATTTCGGCGACTTCGAGGGGCGAAGCGCCGCTGAGCTTAAAGAGGATGCGCGCTACCGCGCCTGGGTAGACTCCTGGTGCGAGACGCGCTGCCCGCATGGCGAGGGCAAGAGCGATTTCACCCGCCGCGTCGTCGCGGCGTTTAAGGAGGCGTGCGAATCGGGGTGTGCCCAGGGGAGTGGGCGCGCCGTCTTCGTCGTTCACGCGGGTACCGTGAAAGCGCTGCTCTCCGAGCTAGCTGTCCCGAAAATGGGATACTTCGACGTGCATACCGAGCCGGGCGGCGCATGGGCCGCCACCTGGGATGGGCGCTGCCTTCTCGACGTTCGCCCCGCTTCGGGGGGCGATGTCCGGTGATGACCATTCTTGCCGTCGCCGCCGGGTTCGCGGCCGACCTTGCCTTCGGCGACCCGCGCTGGCTTCCCCATCCCGTCGTCGCCATGGGGCGCGCGATCACGTGGGCCGAAGGCCGCCTGCGGGGCGCATTCCCGCAAACGCCCGCGGGCACGCGCGCCGCAGGGCTTGTGCTCGCCGTGGCGCTTCCGCTTGCGTGTGGACTTTTGACCTGGGGAATCCTGCATCTTTGCGGCATGGTTCACTCCGGCTTGCGCTTCGTGGCCGAGGCATGGGCGAGCTATCAGATTCTCGCGGCATGCGAGCTGCGCCGCCAGAGCCTGGCCGTGGCCCGCGCGTTCTCGAAGGGCGGCCTTGTCGCGGCGCGCGAAGCCGTCGGGCTCATCGTGGGACGCGACACGTCTGTTCTCGACGAGCAGGGCGTCGCGCGCGCCGCTGTGGAAACGGTGGCGGAGAACGCGAGCGACGGCGTCATCGCGCCGTTGTTCTACCTTATGATCGGGGGTGCGCCCTTGGGCATGGCGTACAAGGCGGTGAACACGCTCGACAGCATGGTGGGCTACAAAAACGCGCTCTACATCGACTTCGGCTGCGCCTCGGCGCGCCTCGACGATGCGGTGAACTGGATTCCCTCGCGCTTATCGGCCCTGCTCATGATCGTCGTGTGCCCGATCGTCGGGCTCGACGCGCGCGGGGCGGCGCGCATCTGGCGCCGCGACAGGCGTCGCCATGCGAGCCCCAACTCGGCGCAGACCGAGTCGGCGTGCGCGGGCGCGCTCGGGCTGCGCCTGGCAGGACCCGCGGTGTATTTCGGCAAGCTCGTTGAGAAACCGACGATAGGCGACGCGTCCCGCGAAATCGAGTGGGGAGACATCGCCCGGGCGACTAGGCTCATGCTCGCCGCGTCCGTATGCGCGCTCGTCGTCTTCGGTGCCGCACGTGCAGCGGTCGTGCTCGCCGTGGGGGCGATGTCATGAGGGAAGACCACGCCGCGTCCCGGGCTGCCGGGGGAATCCTACGCGCCCGTGCGCATGGGGGTAGCACGCAATCGCTCGGCATCGCTTGCGAAGGGGGCGCCTCCGACCTCATTGACTTCTCGGTGAACGTGAATCCGGCAGGCCCCTCGCCGCGCGCCGTCGCCGCAGCTTGCAAGGCGCTTTCTCGAATCGACGCCTACCCCGATAGGGAAAGTCTCGCCCTCGTTCGCGTCCTAGCGCGCGCCCAGGGCATTCCCGAAGATACTATCGTCTGCGGCGCGGGCGCGTCCGACATCATCTGGCGGCTCGCCGCGGCGGTGCGCCCGAAACGCATCGTCGTGTGCGCGCCGACGTTCTCTGAATATGCGGAGGCGGCATCGTACTTTGGCGCATGCGTGCAGGAGTTCCCGCTCTCCGAAGCGGACGACTTCGACGTGCCCGCCTCCTTCGCCCGCGCGATCGAGGGGCCGGGAGACGTGGCGTACCTCTGCAATCCGAACAACCCGACGGGGCGCCTCGTCGACCCCAGCGTGATCGATGCCGCGGCTTGCCGCTGCGAGCAGGTGGGCGCGCTGCTCGTCGTGGACGAGTGCTTCCTCGGATTTGCGCCCGACGCCCGCGAAAGGAGCGTGGCCGCACGCGCCGCGTGTTCGCACCATGTGGCCGTGCTCTCCGCGTTTACCAAGCTCTACGGAATGGCAGGGTTGCGGTTGGGGTATCTGATCAGCGGAAACGCCCAACTCATCGAGGGGATTCGCCGGGCGGGGCAGGCGTGGCCCGTCTCCTCGGTCGCCGAGGCCGCGGGCATCGCCGCCCTGGAAGACGTCGAATACGTTTCGCGCACGCGCGATGTATTGGCGGGCGAGCGAGCGTGGCTTTCCCACGAGCTCTCCTCGCTCGGGCTTTCCGTCGTGCCGTCGGATGCGAACTTCCTTTTAGTCCGCACGCCGGCGAAAGACATCCCCGAGCGCCTGTATAAACAGGGGGTTTTGGTCCGCACGTGCGACTCGTTTTCGGTACTGTCCCGTTTCTGGTGCCGCGTCGCGGTGCGCACGCGCAAGGAGAACGCCCGGCTTGCGATGGCGTTCAGCCGCGCGCTTCGGGCGGAAGGCGCATCGGGCGAAGGCGAACCCGACGAACGGGGCGGCGCTTCTTGCAGCGGCGCTATGGCGGGCGCGGATGGCCGAGGCTCGGCGAAGGAGGTCGATACCCGTGGGTAGGGCGAAGCCCATCATGATCCAGGGCACCATGTCGAACGCGGGGAAGAGCCTGCTTGCGGCCGGGCTGTGCCGTGTGCTTTCGCAGGACGGCCTGCGCGTGGCTCCCTTCAAGAGCCAGAACATGGCGCTCAACAGCGGTGTCACGGCCGATGGGCTCGAGATGGGGCGCGCCCAGATCATGCAGGCCGAGGCGTGCGGCATCGCGCCCGACGTGCGCATGAACCCCATCCTGCTCAAGCCCGAAAGCGACCACCGAAGCCAGCTCATCGTGGCCGGCAAGGCGCAGGGGGCCTTCGCTGCGAGGGACTACTTCGCGCGAAAGAAGGCGCTCATGCCGCAGATTTTGGAGGCGTTCGATTCGCTCGCGGAGGAAAACGACGTCATCGTCATCGAGGGCGCCGGCAGCCCCGCCGAAATCAACCTTTCCGAAAACGACATCGTCAACATGGGGCTCGCGCGCGCCGTGTCCTCCCCCGTGCTGCTCGCGGGCGACATCGACCCAGGCGGGGTGTTTGCTCAGCTCTACGGCACGGTCGCGCTCTTTGCGCCCGAGGATCGCGCTCTTTTGCGGGGGCTTGTGGTGAACAAGTTCCGCGGCGATGTGGAAATCCTGCGCCCGGGTTTGGCCCCGCTCGAGAAGATGTGCGGGGTTCCCGTCGTGGGGGTCGTGCCGTATCATACGCTCGACCTGGACGACGAGGACTCGCTCGCGCCGCGCCTATCTGCCCGCGAGGCGCGCGGCGTCATCGACGTCGCCGTCGTGCGCCTTCCGCATCTGTCGAACTTCACCGACTTCGACCCGCTTTCGCGCGTGCCCGGCGTGGGCGTGCGCTACGTTTCCTCGACGACCGATCTGGGCCGACCCGACCTGGTGGTGCTCCCCGGCTCGAAGACCACGCTCGACGACGCGCGCTGGCTTGCGGCTAGCGGCATCGGAGCCTGTGTACGCGCGCTTTCGGGCGCGGGCACGCCGGTGCTCGGCATATGCGGAGGCTACCAGCTTTTGGGAGACGAGCTTTCCGATCCGCACGGCAGGGAAGGCGCTGGCACCGCGCGCGGGCTCGGGCTCATCCCTGCAAGTACGGTGTTCAAGGAGGAAAAGCGCCTCGCCCAGTCGGAGCTGCGCATCACGGGCGCCCAAGGCGCGTTCTCGGTGTGGAACGGCATGACGGCGCGCGGGTACGAGATTCACGACGGCGAAACGACCGTCTCTTGCGCCCCTGCGGGCACGATTGGCGGCAAACCAGAAGGCGCGGCCTGCGGAAACGTGTTCGGAACCTATCTCCACGGCCTGTTCGACGAACCGGGGGTGGCGCTCGCCCTCGCACGCTCGCTCGCGCGCATGCGCGGCCTGCCCGAGAGCGTCGTGGGTGCTGCGGGCGCGGCGTCCGCGGCCGATCACCGTGCGCGCGAGTTCGACCGCCTGGCCGACGTCGTGCGCGAGGCGCTCGACATGGAGTATGTCTACCGCATTATCGAGGAGGGCGTATGATCCACGTGTATCATGGCGACGGCAAAGGCAAGACCACGGCGGCGATGGGCCTCGACCTTCGCATGCTCGCCGCAGGCCGCCGCGTCGTCGTCGTGCAGTTCCTTAAAGACGGCGAAAGCGGGGAGGCGCGCCTGCTCGCCGAGCATTTCGGCGTGCCCGTGTTCGCGGGGAAGGCGTCGGACAAGTTTACCTGGTCGATGACGTCGGAAGAACTTGCCGCGACGCGCGAGCTGCACGATGGGAACCTCGCTTCCGCGCTCGCCGAGCTCGAGGGCGCGCAGGAGGGGCTGCTCGTGCTCGACGAGGCGCTCGACGCGCTTTCGAAGGGTCTTGTCGACGAGGCGCTCGTGGACCGCGCCCTCGAGATGTCCGCGCGCGGCGTCGAAGTAGCGCTCACCGGGCGCGCGCCTTCCCGCAAGATCGTGGAGAAGGCCGACTACATAACCGAGATGCGGTGCGAAAAACACCCCTACAAGCAGGGGATATGTGCAAGGGAAGGAGTGGAGTACTAGATGGATTCCAAGGAGATGGCGCCCGGCGACATCGAGCGGCGCAGCTTCGAGATCATCACCGAAGAGCTCGGCGGCCGCACGTTCCCGCCGCTCGAAGAGCCCGTCGTGAAGCGCGTCATCCACACCACTGCCGACTTCTCGTACG
The DNA here is from genome assembly GCF_963360655.1 of Collinsella aerofaciens. Lineage (NCBI taxonomy): Bacteria > Bacillati > Actinomycetota > Coriobacteriia > Coriobacteriales > Coriobacteriaceae > Collinsella > Collinsella aerofaciens. The sequence continues at coordinate 62,534 of NZ_OY725712.1, read as the reverse complement.
CCGATTCCCTCGTGTTCACCCATGACGCCGCGCACTGTGCGCTCGACGCACTGCGCGCAGGGGCTACGGTGCTTACCGATACGAACATGGCGCTCGCAGGCATAAGCAAGCCCGCGCTCGCGAAGCTCGGCTGCAAGGCCGTGTGCTACATGGCCGACCCTGATGTCGCCGCGGCCGCGCGCGCTGCGGGCACGACTCGCGCCGTTGCGAGCATGGACAAAGCTTGCGGCATCGAGGGTCCGCTTATCGTGGCCGTCGGCAACGCTCCCACAGCACTTCTGCGCCTCGCCGAGCTCATGGACGCGGGGAAGATCGCGCCCGCGCTCGTCGTTGGGGTGCCGGTCGGGTTTGTGAACGTGGTCGAGGCGAAAGAGGAGCTACTCGCGCGACGCGTGCCGGCCATCGTCGCGAGGGGTCGCAAGGGCGGCTCGACCGTGGCGGCCGCCATTATGAACGCGCTGCTCTACCAGATCACGCGCACGGGCGGCCCGAAGTGACGGCCCCCGCATCCGCGTCGGCGCTGCGCATCTTCGCCGGCACCACTGAGGGCCGCCTTCTGTGCGAATGGGCGAGCGGGGCGGGCATCCCCGCCCGTGCCTACGCGGCAACCGAGTACGGAGGCGAGCTTTTGGGCGAGCTTCCGGGCATCGAGGTGCAGGCGGGCAGGCTCGACGAGGCCGACATGGAGCGCGAGCTTTCCGGCGCGCGCATCGTCGTCGATGCCACGCACCCCTTCGCTACGCTCGCAAGCGGCAACATCCGGGCCGCTTCGCTCGCCGTGGGTGCACGATGCCTGCGCCTTGCGCGCCCGGCCGAGGTGCTGCCCAAAGGCGTCGTGCCGGTCGCGTCGATCGCCTGCGCGGCGCGCTTTCTCTCCGAGAACCCGGGTCGCGCGCTTCTCACGACGGGGAGCAAGGAGCTTGCTCCCTACACGCGTGTCGCCGATTTCGCGGAGCGCTTCTTCGTGCGTGTGCTCCCGCTGCCCGGTGCTATAACGAAGTGCATCGACGCGGGGTTTTCGCCGTCGCACGTCATCGGCATGCAGGGGCCCTTCACCCGCGAGCTCAACGAGGCGATGCTTCGGCAGGTGGGCGCCCAGTGGCTTGTGACCAAGGACTCGGGAACCGTAGGCGGCACGGCCGTGAAGCTCGCTGCTGCGCGCGACGCGGGAGCGCGCTGCATCGTGGTCACCCGTCCCGCCGAGGGAGGCGGGGCCCTTTCGCTTCGGGAAGTGGAAGACGCGCTTTTACGCGAGTTCGCGCGCTAGGCGCTCGCCGCGCCTGCGCGCCCTTCCGCCCGCGAGGAGGAGCGCCCCGAGCAAGCTCGACCCGTACAAGCCCGTCATCCGCCAAAAGTTCGAGGACGACGCCCGGAACTGGCGCAAGCAGCCCTTCAATAAGTTGCGGTGAAATAGTGTCTGTTTTTGCTGCTAGATAGCGTATTCAGTCCCTAATTCACCGCAACTTGTTGGTGGTGGCTTACTGGTAGCGTAGGCACTCCACCGGGTCGAGCTTTGCCGCGCGGCGAGCGGGGTAGAAGCCAAAGATTACGCCGATGCCGACGGAGACGGCGAAGGCCAGCAGCACCGTGGCGATTGAAAAGCTCGGTGTGATTTGCCCGCTGGCACCGAGCTCGCCAAGAATCCCTGATCCTGCGGCAAACATCGCAAGAGCCCAGGCCAGCAGATAGCCAATCAGGACACCCAGCAGACCGCCGGTGATGCACAATGCCGAAGACTCGGCCAAAAACTGGGCGGTGATATCGCGACGACTGGCGCCCAGAGCGCGGCGGATGCCGATCTCGCGGATGCGCTCAGTCACGTTGGTGAGCATCATGTTCATAATGCCGATACCGCCGACAAGCAGCGAGATACTGGCGACAGCACCCATGATGAGTGAGAACGCGCCCATAAAGGAGTTGAGCGCATCGATGGCGCTTTTCATGGAGGTCGCCGATACACTGTCGTACTCATCATCCTCCGCGATGCCCTTCATCGCGCGCACCTTGGACTCGATGGTCTTACAAAGCTCGTCCATGTCCGTGCCCTCGGCGGCAAGTGCCGTCACGCTGGGGAATGAGGGATTCTCGTCGCCAAACAGACCTGAGATGGTTTCGCGTGGCATATACAGCGTGAGAGAGCCCATGGAGTCGCTGCCGCCATCAATCACGCCTACAATCTGCACCTCGCCGTTGGACACCTTGATGGTTTTCCCCAGCGCATCCTGTTCGTTGCCGTACAGCTGATCGGCGCCGCCGCGGCTGATGAGCGCCACGCGCGAGCCTGATTGAGACTCGGCCTGGGAATAGGTACGCCCCGCAACGAGCTTGCTGGCCCCCACGGCGTCAAGCATGTCGCTATCGACACCCTGTGCCATGACGGTATAGCTTTTATCGCCGGTCTTGTACTCGGTATACGCGCTGTCGACAATTCCGATCTGCTCTATCTGCGGCACCAGTTTTTGAAGCTTCTCGATGTCCGACTCGGTGAGTTCTTGCGACGAATAGATTTGCACCATGCGTGCCGCATTGAGGCCCAGACTGTTGATCAGGCTGTTTTGGATGCCGCCGATGAGCGAAGTCATGGCGATAACCGAAGCAATGCCAATGACGATGCCCAGGATGGTGAGCAGACTGCGCCCCTTGTTTGCCTCGAGCGAGTGAAGGGCTTCCTGGATGAGATCGCGGGCGCTCATGCCATCGCTCCTTTCGGCGGGTTGGCGGAGGCGGAAATCATGGGCAGGCTATCTACGGCGCTGCGCAGGGTCCGCGGTGCATGTGGAATATACGCGCCGTCGTGAATGCGACCGTCGCGTATGGTCACGGCACGGTCGGCCTCGGCGGCGATGCCGGGGTCGTGTGTGATAAGAACGATGGTTTTGCCGCGCTTCTGGAGCTTATGGAAGGTCTCCATTACAAGCGCCCCAGTGGCGGAGTCCAGGTTTCCCGTCGGCTCATCGGCCAGGATGATGGGCGGGTCATTGACAAGAGCGCGCGCGATGGCGACGCGCTGCATCTGTCCGCCCGAGAGCTCTGATATGCGGTGGTCCCAGTGGTCGACCGGCAGCGTGACGGCCTGTAGCGCGTGCACGGCGCGCATTTCGCGCTGGCTACGGGGCACATTGGTGTAGGCCAGCGGCAGCATGACGTTTTCGATAACCGACAGGCGCGGCAGCAGGTTGAAACTCTGAAAGACAAAGCCAATGCTCAGGGCACGAACTTCGGTGAGCTCGTCATCGTCAAGCTCGGCCACGTTGAGCCCTTGCAGGTAGTAGTCGCCCGCCGTCGGCTTATCCAGGCAGCCTAGGATGTTCATGAGCGTTGATTTGCCCGAGCCCGAGGGGCCGGTAATGGCGACGAACTCGCCGGGATCTACCGCCAGGCTCACGTTGTGCAGGATGTGGGCGCAACCTGCCTCGCTCTCAAAGATGCGGTGCACGTTGCGGATGTCGATTACGGGACGCATTACATGTCCTCATCGGCAGACATACTGCCAGAATCTGCGCTGTAGCCGCCGTCAGCCGTTGCGTCCGCTCCGGTGTCCATGATGAGGGTGTCGCCATCGCGCAGCTTGGTAACCGACACGTTGGGGTTGATCTCGTTGCCCTGGTCGTCGTGCTTGACCTGTGTCTTGCCGACTACGGCTTCGTTGTCGTTTTGCGTCACGACGGTCACCTTCACGCGACGGGTTTGCTTGCCCTCGTCATCGGTTGCGACGTTGACGTAATAGTGTTCGCCGTCTTCGGTCATGAGCGCCATCGTCGGCACCATCACCACGTCGTCGAGCTGCTCGGTCACCACCGATACCTCGGCCGTCATGCCCGGCTTCAGGCGCGCGTCGGGCGCCTCGATGAGAATGTCGACGTTAAAGGTTACGCTGCCGCCGCCACCGTTGGCGGCGTCGGAGTTTGCCACCGACGCGATAGCCGTGACGGTGCCCTGGCTCACGATATCGGGAAACGCGGGATACGTGACGTTGGCGCTCTGCCCAACGGCGATCTTGGCGATGTCCTTTTCGCCCACCTGCACGGTCACCTTCATCTTGGATAGGTCGGCGATCTGCATGCACTGCTTGCCGCCGCTCGTATCGCTTTCGCCCATGATCATGCCGCCTGTTACCGTGGCGCCCACTTTGGCGTTGAGCTCCACGATGCTGCCCGTGCTCGGGGCCGTGACCGTACGGCTGGCGGCCTTGGCGTTCGCCTGATCGAGGTTTGCCTGGGCCGATGCGAGGCTGCGCTGCGCGGCCGATACGGCGTTCGTGTCCGCCGATGCGGCGGAGACGCCAGCCACTGCGGAAGCTCCATCAACGTCCGTCGTTGGGGAGGCCTGCGCGGCAGCTGCGGCTTTCTGCGCGTTGGCGAGGTCTTCCTGGGCAGCTGCAACTGCACGCTGCGCCTCGGCAACGCTGCGATCGAGCTCGTCGTTTTTAATGGTCATAAGCACGTCGCCCTCGTTGACGGATTGGCCTGCCTGTACGTTGATCGAATCGACCGTGCCGTCGACAGAAGGGGAGACCACTGAGGACGAAATGGGTTTGAGCTGGCCTTTCGCCTCGACCGTTGTGGTAAACGTGCCCTCAGTTACCATGTCGGTCACAGGCCCGCTGGCTCCCTGTGGCTGCGCATTGATAACCAGGGTTGCGACAATGGCAATGAGCGCGATGGCACCTACGACGCCGGCGGCAATACCGCGTCGAATCAGCTTTTTGCGTCGACGTTCGGCACGTTTTGCCTTGAGCTTGGCATATGCCTCTTCATCGGAAATCTCGGCCGTATCGTTTGTGCGTCCGCCCTGTTTGTCGGCAGGTATGTCTGTAATCAGAGGAATCGTTTCGGTGGCACCTTCGGGCGTGTTCTCGGTATCATCCGGGCCCGGGGTGATGGTGGGGACATTCGGCATAGCGTCTCCTTTATAGAAAGAATCTCGATAATTATATGCGCCCACCGGTTGGGGCGGGCGCATAGGACGGTTTCTTTCGGAACTGTTAGATTGGTCGCAGCGGTTCCACGTTGTAGGAATGCGCGCGTTGCACTACGAGTGGACAACCACGCATAGGCCGACTTTGATGCAGTCGTGAAGTGCCTTGGCGTCGGCCAGGCGCAGGTTGATGCAGCCGTGGCTGCCGCACCACTTGTACGACTCGGCGTTGTCGAAGCTCTTGTCGTTTTGCCAGGTGGCATCGTGGAAGCCGATCATGTTGCCCTCAAACGGCATCCAGTAGCTCACCGGACTCTCATATTTGGGCTTACCGGTCTCGGGATCCTTGGCTCCGATCAGGGTGCTGCCGCCGTCGTTGCTGTTGATCTGCCACACGCCCTCGGGGGTGGCGTCTTCGCCCGGTTTGCCGGAAATAAAGTTGGCCTCCCAAACGATATTACCGTTCTCGTCATAGTAGCGCGCGTGCTGCTCGGACAGGTCGACGTCGATATACGCCTTCCAGTCGGGCTCTCCCTTTGCGGTAAAGGTGTCGGCCTTCTGGGAGTACTTGATCTCGATCTCGCCGGTCTGCTTGTTGTTAATGGCGTCCTCGACCTGCTTGGCGAGCGAGCTGCTGTCGATGGACCAACCAAAGTCGCCGCCTTCGACGGCGCACTGCTTGCCATCGGCGCGCGTCCACCAGCGAGTGGAGCCCACGGTATTAAAGCCGTTGGCGAGCTCGGCTGCCCAGCTACTGATCTGCGAAGTATCGAGCGTGGGGTTGGCGGGATCGGCAAAGCTGATCCACTGCAACACGGAGCTGCCATCAACCTTGCCGGCATCCTCGCCGTTGAGCTTGAGGGTCACGTTGACGCCCAGGAAGTTGTTGGCGGCATCGCATGCGGCCTGAATCTGATCATCGGTCAGCGTTCCATTGAGTGGCTCATAGGCATCGTTGCCGAGCTTGGAAAGATCTACGGTCTCGGCCAGCGAGGCAAGCTCGAGCTCGGCATACTTAATGACATGCTCGCGGTTGAGTTTTTCGTTGGAGCGCGCCTTCTCGACGGTAAACTTGCCGGCCTGTTCGTCATAGGAGCTATTGGCCTCGAACGTGCCCGAACGGCCCTCGTTAAACTCGTCGATGGCGGCGCCCAGATCCTTCTCAAACTGCTTTTGGTTAAAGGTGTCGGAGAGCATGGACAGGTCGACGTCTTGATCAAGATCGACTTCGTTGGAGGTGGCGGTTGTTTTGGTCTTGCCGCTTAAGGATTCCACAAGGCGGACCGGCCATACAAAGGCTTCGTTGTGGCTGATGATTTCTTTTGCGGCAGCTTCGCCGTCGACGATGGGCTCATCGGACTCGGGCTGATAGGTCCAGCTAAAGTCATCGCCTGTCACGGTGAGCTTATAGTGCTTCCATGCCGAGTTGACCTTGGTGGCGGCAGACGAAGCGTTGGAGAACGAGACGTCGACGCCGGCAATGGTGGTGTTGGGGTATGCTAGCTGCGAAAACGCTACGATGCCTACGATATAGACAATGACGATTAGACCCAGGACGACAAAGAGCGTCGTCTTTTTGCCCGACTTATTGTTCTCGGCGGGGTTGCGCGCGGGGCCGCGATCGCCTCGAGCGTGCGTGGGGGGCTGCTTGGGCGCATTGCCGTTTGCCCGGCGCTGCTGACGTTGTTGACGCTGCTGTCGCTGTTGGTTCGGGTGTTGGGAAGCGTTTGCTGCACTACGCTGCTGACCGTGGCTCGGCGCGATAGGGCGCGGCGATTGAACGCCGCCGGTGTGCCTGCTCGGCTGCTGCGGATCGGGAATCAGTTGAGTTCGATCGTTTTGCGACATCGTATGCATATCCTTCGATTTTCGCCTTGCGGTTCATCGTGTTTTTACTGGGCTTGCATTATAGCGATTGCCCTGCTGTTTGTGGTACGGAAACGGTGGCATTCAAAAGAGGTGGGACAATTGTCCCACCTTTGAGTCGTTCTTTGCCGTTATCCGCACACACCGCATTTTGCACAGGCCGAAAGTGCGGCCGGAGCCTGCGCGATGCCGCCCTTTGCCGTCTCGCGCAGCGTGGCCGGCAACGCGTGACCTACCGAGAGCATGACATGTGCCATCTGGTCAAACGGCACTAAACTCTTAATGCCTGCGAGGGCGAGTTGTGCCGAGCTAAAGGCCGCTGCCACGCCGATGGCGTTGCGGTTTTGGCAGGGCACCTCCACGAGGCCACCGACGGGGTCGCAAACGAGGCCCAGCAGGTTACTCAGCGCGATGGAACTGGCGTCGAGCGCCTGCTCGGGCGTGCCGCCGAGCATCTGCACCAGAGCGGCGGCTGCCATGGCGGCGGCGCTTCCCACCTCGGCCTGGCAGCCGCCCTCGGCGCCGGCAACGCAGGCGCTTGTGGTGAGGTTGAGGCCGATGGCGGCTGCGCAGTAGAGCGCGTCCATGACCTGCTCGTCGTCGAGCTGCAGACGATCGGCGAGCGCCAGCACGCAGCCGGGCACAACACCCGCGGAGCCTGCCGTCGGAGCTGCGACGATCACACCCATCGTGGCGGAGCGCTCGAGCACGGCCATGGCGCGGGCCACGGCGTCGGTCTGAACGGGGCCCATCAGGCTTGCACTCAAATCGTTGCGGCTGGTGGCTTCGACGAGCTTGGCCTCGCCGCCGATAAGCCCGCCGAGCGATCGCTGCGGATTGGCGATGGGAGCCGTGGTCTCCTCGCGCATGACGTCGAGCACGCGGCGCATGGCGGCGACGGCGTGGGCCTCGCCGGTCAGACGCGCCTCGCGCACGGCCATGACGGCGCCGATGCTGAGCCCCAGTTCCTCGCACGCGTCGAGCAGCTGCTCGCCGTCGTCGAAGATTTCCTTGGCCGAGACGCCGGGGGAGAGCGACGAGGCAGAACCGGGGAGCTCGATAAACGTTGCGTAATCGACATTGTCGAGCTTGCGCAGCATGGGGACGACGGTGTCGTCGGGCGTGCCGTCGGTCTCAAATACGGAGTAGGCCTGGCCGCCCACTTCGGTGCGGTAGGTGCGGCAGAAGGCGATGTTCACGTGGGCGTAGGCGAGCAGGTTGGTGAGCGCGGCGAGTACACCGGGGACATCCTTGTGCGCAACGAAGAGCGTGGAATACATGCCCGAGATGTCGACGCCGACGCCGTTAATGCGGCTGATGCGCATCTTGCCACCGCCCAGGCTCTCGCCGCGAACCTGTGCCGTGGCGCCCGTGTCGTCGACCATTTCGATGTCGACGGTGTTGGGGTGGATGGAGGCGTCGTCGCCTTTGATGTCAAAGTGATATTCGAGGCCCTGCTCGCGCGCGAGGTCGAAGGCCTGCTTGATGTTCTCGTCATCGGTGTCGAGACCCAGGATGCCCGCGACGAGCGCACGATCGGTGCCGTGGCCGCGGTAGGTGTGGGCGAAGGAGTTCCACAGGCCAAAGGTGACTTTGGTGATGCGGCCTTCCAGCAGGCTGGCGGCAACTTGGGCGCAGCGCAGGGCGCCGGCGGTGTGCGACGAGCTGGGGCCGACCATGACGGGGCCCAAGATCTCGAATGCCGAGGTCGTAGCTAGTGTTTGCGGCTTGCCTGCCATGGCTGCTCCTTTTCTATCCCTTCGTCCCGAGGGCTTTGGTATTTGGTCGCCTGCTCTACAGTCCTGGCTCGCACGGAGGCCACATTAAGTGGCCTCCGGCTCGTGCGGAACTCGCGATCGACCAAATACCAAAGCCCTCGGAACTTAGGATACATGGTAGAGGCGCTCATGCTGCAAAATCCATCAGCTGGAGACCTATTCTGTGCTCCATGTCGACTCATCTTCACCACCGATTAAATAAAAAAGAGGTACCGGTTGTTTCGGTACCTCTTTTTGGTGCGTTTCTATTTGGCTGTAGCTTTAGCCGCGTGCTTACAGGCCGCAGGCTGCTTTGAGTTCTTCGACTCGGTCGGTTTTCTCCCAGGTGAAGTCGGCGTCTTCGCGGCCGAAGTGACCGTAGGCTGCCGTCTTTTCGTAAATCGGGCGACGCAGGTCTAGGTCGCGGATGATTGCGCCCGGGCGCAGGTCGAAGGTCTTCTCTACGGCCTCGACGATCTTGTCCTCGGCAACATGTGCGGTACCGAAGGTGTCGACCATGATTGAGAGGGGCTTGGAAACGCCGATGGCGTAGGCAAGCTCGACTTCGCAGCGGTCGGCCAGACCGGCGGCGACTACGTTCTTGGCGACCCAGCGCGCGGCATACGCGGCGGAGCGGTCGACCTTGGTGCAGTCCTTGCCGCTAAAGGCGCCGCCGCCGTGACGGCCATAACCGCCGTAGGTGTCGACGATGATCTTGCGGCCGGTGAGGCCCGTGTCGCCCATGGGGCCGCCCACGACAAAGCGACCGGTGGGGTTCACGTAGATGTCCGCGTTGTCCCACGGCATGTTCTCAGCGGCCATGACCGGGGTGATGACGTGCTCGATGAGGTCGGCCTTGATCTTGCCCGTGTCCTCGATCTCGGCGGCGTGCTGCGTGGAGATGACGATGGTCGTGACCTCGACAGGCTTGCCTTCCTCGTAGCGCACGGTGACCTGGGTCTTGCCGTCGGGACGCAGATAGGCGAGGGTACCGTCGTGACGCACGGCGGCCAGGCGCTCGGCCAGGCGGCTTGCCAGGTAGTGCGGCATGGGCATGAGGGTCTTGGTCTCGTTGGAGGCATAACCGAACATCATGCCCTGGTCGCCGGCACCGATCAGATCGATCGGGTCGGTGGTAGCGCCGGTCTGGGTCTCGAAGGACTCGTCGACGCCCTGGGCGATATCGGGCGACTGCTCGTGGATAAGGCTCATAACGCCGCAGGTGTCGCAGTCAAAACCGAACTTGGCACGGTTGTAGCCAATGCGGCGGATGACGCCACGGGCGATTTCCTGTACGTCGACATAGGCCTGGGTGCGAATCTCGCCGGCGACGATGACGGTGCCGGTGGTCACGAGGGTCTCGCAGGCGCAGCGGACGTTCTCCACGTTGGCGGGCACGCCGTTGGGGGCGATGTAGCCCTGCTCCTGGAGCTCTATTTCTTTGGAGAGGATTGCGTCGAGGACGGCGTCGCTGATCTGGTCAGCGATCTTATCTGGATGACCTTCGGTCACCGACTCCGACGTAAAAACAAAGGACCCGTGTTGGGGCGGGATGGAACGAAGTTCTTCTGACATGATTGTCCTTTCAAAAACGTGTCCCGGCGACCGTTACCATTCCGCCGGGCTCTCTATGCAAGGGCACATCATAGCGCGTAAATCAAACATTCACACCCTTTCCGCACCTACTCATTGGGGACAGACTTAAATTACTCATTGGGGACAGACTTAAATGATCAGCCTTGCCTAAGTGCCGACAGGTTGCCCAAAGACTGGTCATTTAAGTCTGTCCCCAATGAGTAGGTCGGTGCCCTTTGTGCGGAGGTTGCTTTGATGCTTTATACTGATGCGGTTAGACATCCATCCTGCAATCGAGGAGATTTCCATGGCATCAGACGTTCGCGTCCGCTTTGCACCCTCACCGACGGGCAAGCTGCACATCGGCGGCGCCCGCACCGCTATCTATAACTGGGCTTTCGCCCGTGCAAACGGCGGCACGTTCATCCTGCGCATCGACGACACCGACCCCACCCGCTCTACCGACGAGAACACGCAGATCATCCTGCGCGCCATGCGTTGGCTGGGCCTGGACTGGGACGAGGGTCCCGAGGTGGGCGGCGATTTTGGCCCCTACGCCCAGACCGAGCGCCTGGACCTGTACAAGCAGGCCGCCCAGAAGCTTTGGGACGAGGGCAAGGCCTATCCCTGCTTCTGCACCAAGGAGCAGCTCGACGCCGACCGCAAGGCCGCGCAGGAGCGCAAGGACCCCTTCCAGGGCTATCAGCGCCGTTGCCGCAATCTTGATCCCGAGAAGGCCCGCCGTCGCATCGAGGCCGGCGAGTCCTACGTCCTTCGCATCAAGGTGCCCGAGGACCGCGGCGACGTCGTTATCCACGATGCCGTCCACGGCGAGGTGACCTTCGATGCCAAGGAGCTCGACGACTTTGTCATCTTCCGCTCCGATGGCACGCCCACGTACAACTTCGCGACTGTCGTCGACGACGCCATGATGAAGATCACCCATGTCATCCGCGGCGACGACCACCTGTCCAACACCCCGCGTCAGGTCATGGTCTACGAGGCCCTCGGCGCGCCCGTGCCCACGTTCGCCCACATCTCCATGATCTTGGGTGCCGACGGCAAAAAGCTCTCCAAGCGCCACGGCGCCACCTCGGTGGAGGAGTACCGCGACGCCGGTTACCTGTCCGACGCCTTCGTCAACTATCTGGCGCTGCTCGGCTGGTCGCTCGACGGCGAGACCACGATCATCCCGCGCGATGTCCTGGCCAGCAAGTTCTCGCTCGACCGCATCTCCAAGAACCCGGCGACCTTCGACCCCAAGAAGCTTGATTGGGTTAATGCCGAGTACATCAATGGCATGTCCGATGCTCAGTTTGCCGATGAGATCATGGTCCCCGAGCTGCACGAGGCGGGTCTTATCGAGGGCAATGTCGAGTACGGCGAGGATTGGATCGATGCGCTTGCTGCCATCGTTAAGCCGCGCACCAAGATGCCGGCCGACGCCGTGACCGTCGCCGCTCCCATCTTTGCTACGGCCGAGACGCTTGAGTATGACGAGAAGTCCGTCAACAAGGGCCTGGCCAAGGAAGGCATGGGTGCCATTCTGGATGCCGCCAAGGCCGCGCTCGAGGGCGTGGACGAGTGGACGGCTGTCAACATTGACGCCGCGCTTGAGCCGCTTCCCGAGCAGATGGACCTTAAGAAGCGCGTGGTGTTCCAGGCCGTGCGCGTCGCCGTCTGCGGCAACATGGTGAGTCCTCCGCTGGGCGAGACCATGGCGCTCGTCGGCCGCGACGACTGCCTGGCGCGCATCGACCGCGCCCGCACGATGGCGCTGTAATCGCTGCGCAAATGTATGTATCCGAGCCCCGTTCACTCAGAGCGGGGCTCTTGTTTCTGTAGACGTATGGGATAGGAGGTGCTGGGGCCATGGCCGAGCAACTTTCGCTGTTTGGTTCGCCGGAACCAAAACAGGCCCTCGAAAAGCCCGACCGCTCGGCCGAGCAGGCCAAGCCCGAGTCCGCGCCCGAGCCCGTTGCCGCCTACGCGAGCGTGGTCCTCGACATCCCGACCCGTGCGCTGTCCGAGCCATTCGCCTACGGTATCCCCCGGTCCCTTGCCAACGAGGCGCAGATCGGATCCACGGTCCTGGTCCACTTTGGTAACCGTGCTGCCGCGGGCTATATCGTCGACATTGCGCCTGAGCTGGGAGACCTGCAGGGCAACAACGCCCTCGACCTTTCGCGTATTAAGCCCGTCGAAGCCATCCTCAGCAAACCGCTCTTTACCGCCGAGGCTGCCCGTATCGCACGCTGGATGAGCCGCGAGTACGTCGCAACGCTTTCCGAGTGCCTGCGTTTGTTCTTGCCCCCGGGTGGAAGCCCGCGCGTGGTCAAGGGCGGTGACGGCGTGTGGGCCGTTGAGCGCCCCGCCGTCAAGCCTATCCAAAACCGCTGGGTCATGCTCACGCCCGAGGGTTTCGACTATACGCCGCCCAAGACTGCAGTTCGTCAGCGTCAGCTCATTGAGGCGCTCCAGTGCGGCCCGGTCACGACGCGCGACCTCAACCTTCTCTATAACAGCATGTCGGCGACCATCAAGGCGCTCGAAAAACGCGGCGTCGTGGTGGTGGAGGGGCGCCGTGCTTGGCGTGGCTGCAGCGAGCAGACCTCGCTGTCCTCGGCAAGTGGCAAGGCGCCGGTCTTCCTTACCAACGGCCAGCAGCAGGCGCTCGCGCAGATTGAGCGCGCCCGTCTTGACGCCCACGGAGACGTGGTCCTTGTCGACGGCGTCACCGGCTCCGGCAAAACCGAGGTTTACCTTTCGGCGATTGAGCGCGTGCTGGCGGCCGGCCGATCGGCTTGCGTGCTCGTGCCCGAGATATCGCTGACGGCCCAGACCGTCGGCCGTTTCCGCTCGCGCTTTGGCGAGACGGTCGCAGTTTTCCATTCACGCCTTTCGGCCGGCGAGCGCCTGGACCAGTGGGATATGGTTGCCAGCGGTGCCGCGCGTGTGGTCGTGGGTGCCCGTTCGGCTCTCTTTTGCCCGCTCAGCGACCTGGGCCTCATCATCATCGACGAGGAGCACGAGACCAGCTACAAGCAGGGCTCCAGTCCGCGCTACCACGCGCGCGAGGTGGCGGCCGAGATGGCGCGGCGCTACCGCTGCCCGCTCGTGCTGGGCTCCGCCACGCCTTCAGCCGAGGCCCTCGACCGCTGCCGCCGTGGCACGTATAACGGCGCCACCTGGACGCGCATCGAGATGCCCGAGCGCCCGGGACACGCCGTGCTGCCGACAGTCCGCATTGCCGACCTGCGCCGCGAGTTCTCGCACGGCAGCCGCTCCATGTTCTCAAAACCGCTCATGGAAGGTCTGGAGCGCGTTGTTGAGCGGCGCGAGAAGGCTGTGCTGCTGCATAACCGCCGCGGCTTTGCGCCGTTCCTGATGTGCCGCGAATGCGGCTGCGTCCCCACCTGTAACCACTGCTCCACCGCGCTTACGTATCACGAGCGCACCCATACACTGCAGTGCCACACCTGCGGTTCGTCTTGGCGCGTGCAGCCGTATCCTGCGCCCACGAGCCGTTGCCCCAAATGTGGCAGTCGCTACCTGGCAAAAATGGGTCTGGGCACTCAACAGATCGAGGACGCGCTGCACCAGATGCTTCCCGAGGACGTCGCCATTATTCGCATGGATGCCGATTCCACGCGCGGCAAGGATGCGCATAAAAAGCTGCTCGAGCAGTTCGATGCCGCCGATTGTGCGGTGCTGCTGGGCACCCAGATGATCGCCAAGGGCCTCGACTTTCCCGAGGTCACGCTCGTGGGCGTGGTCAATGCCGATTTCGCCCTCAAGCTGCCGGACTTCCGCGCAGGAGAGCGCGCCTACGACTTGCTGGAGCAGGTTGCGGGCCGCGCCGGCCGCGGCGATCGCCCCGGTGAGGTGATCATCCAGACCTACCTGCCCGAAGATCCGGTCATTCGCGCTGTCGCTGAGCACGACCGTTCGATCTTTACCGACTACGACCTGGACCAGCGCCGCGACGCGATGTACCCGCCGTTTGTTCGCCTGGTCAACATTTTGGTGTGGTCGGCGAACCGAGACGACGCGCAGGACTACATCGGGCGCATTGCAAAGCTTCTTAAGCGCCGTTGGCATGCCGCCGCGCCCGACTTTTTACGGGCGGGGAGTGCCGTGCCGCAGGTGCTGGGCCCGGCTTCGTGTGTAATCGAGAGAGCCAAGGACCGTTATCGCTTCCATCTGCTTGTGAAGTCGCCCGTGGGGTACCATGTCTCTGATGATATCGACGCCTGCCTCAAAGAGGTGGGCTCTGTGCGCGGCGTGAGCGTGAGCGTTGATGTCGACGCCTATGATTTGATGTAACAACCCGAAAGGATGGCCATGGAAGCCAACGGAATCGTACTGTCGCCCGACCCTCGTCTGCGCCAGGAGTGCGCCGTCATCGAGGAGATCACCCCGGCAATCGAGGCGCTTGCCGAGAAGATGAAGAAGATGATGTTCGAGAACGGCGGCTGCGGCCTGGCTGCCCCGCAGATCGGCGAGCTCATTCAGCTCGTCACCATCGACTGCGACTACAGCGACAAGAGCGACTACGACCCGTACGTGCTCATTAACCCCGTCATTGTTGAGCAGAGCGACCATCTGGTGCCCTTTAGCGAGGGCTGCCTTTCTATTCCTGGCATTAGCTGCGAGATCGAGCGTCCCGACCATGTCGTCGTCGAGGCGTACGACTTGGATGCCAACCTGATTCGCTACGAGGCCTCGGGCGATCTGTTCTGCGTGTGCCTACAGCACGAGATCGATCACCTGCACGGTAACACCATGTTTGAGCGACTGAAGCCCATGCAGAGGCTCAAGGCCGTCAAGGAGTACCAGGACGCCCTGGCCCGCGGCGCTCGACCGGGCGAGACGGAGTAGGTTTGTCCGTCCCCGGGGCGCCCGCCTATATCATCCCGTGCTCAAACATTCTCGCTGCGCTGCGAAACTGCGCGCGGGACGATATAGGCGGGCGCCCCGGGGACTACGTTGACGCTGCTTGACTCGCCCGGGTGCCGTCGGGCCAGGGAAGGGCGTCTTCGCTGATAATTGCTTTGTTGGAAGAGCTGCTTTTATTGCGGCTCTTTCTTTGGTTTTGGGTATATTTGTTTTTGTTGAATTGTTCTTGCGGATGGGCCGGGTACTTGGCTTTCCGCTGTTCTTTGTAGCCGTCTCGGCTTTGGTTGAGGGGAGACGTCCTTTATGCGTATTGTGTTTATGGGTACGCCTGATTTTGCTGTGCCTTCGCTGGTTTCGCTTGTTGAGGCTGGGAATGAGATTGCGCTTGTTGTTACTCGTCCTGATGCTGTTCGTGGGCGTGGTAAGAAGCTGGAGCCGTCTCCTGTTAAGGCTAAGGCGCTTGAGCTGGGGTTGCCGGTCGTTGAGGCCAATCGTATGACGCCTGAGGTTGTTGAGGCGCTTCAGGCTGCGCAGGCTGATATTTTCTGCGTGGCTGCGTATGGCTGCATTTTGCCTGATGACGTGTTGCATATGGCGCCGCTTGGTATTGTGAATGTTCATGCGTCCTTGCTGCCTCGTTGGCGTGGGGCTGCTCCTATTCAGCGTGCGATTCTCGCTGGTGATGATGTTGCTGGTGTTTCCATTATGCGTATTGGGCATGGCGTGGATACCGGTGCTTATTGCGCACAGGCCTCGACCTCGGTTGCCGGTAAGCATGCTGAGGCGCTGACCATGGAGCTTGGTGAGCTTGGCGGCAAATTGCTTGCCGATACGCTTCCTTCGCTTGCTGACGGCACCGCTGTTTGGACCGAGCAGGATGAGTCGCTCGTTACCCATGCTACCAAGATTTCTAAGCAGGAGATGCGTCTGGATCCGCAGATGGCGGCGCTCGATTGCGTGCGTCATGTGCTTGCTTCGTCCGATACCGCGCCTGCTCGTTGCGTGATTGCCGGCAAGACCGTGCGCGTGCTCGATGCTGCGCCGGCTGATGTGTCGCTTGGCGAGGATCAGGTTCTCGTTAAGGCCAAGCGTGTTTACCTGGGTCTTTCCGATGGTTCGGTTGAGTTGCTCGAGGTTAAGCCTGATGGCAAGCGTGCTATGGCCGCTTCTGCTTGGGCTGCTGGCCTGCAGGGCGCCGATCTTATCTGGGGTGTTTTGTCATGAGCAAGTTGTCTCCCGCGCGCAAGCTTGCGCTCGATGTGTTGATGGAGGCCGATCGCCGCGGCATGTACGCGCGCGACGTGCTGTCTTCCCGTGCTTCGGCCAAGGCCATTGACCAGCGCGATTCTGCTTTTGCCGCTCGTTTGGCACTTGGAGTTGCAGCCACCCAGGGTATTTTGGACGAGCTGCTCGATCAGTTTCTCGATAAGCCTAAAAAGGTTGCGCCGCGTGTTCGCATGGCGCTTCGTATCTCGGCCTTCGAGATGCTCTATCTGCATACGCGTGGCCGCGTTGCCGTAAGTCAGGGTGTTGAGCTGGTCCGCTGCGGCGCTAAGTCCGCCGCTGGCTTGGCCAATGCCGTACTGCATAAGGTTGCGGACAATGTTGAGGACTTTGCCACGGCGTCCGATGTGGATGAGTCTGAGCGACGCTTGGTTCGTCTGTCGCGCCTGATGGGTCTTCCTCGCTGGCTGTGCGCTCGCATTATGGCGTCGTTTGACACGCCAGAGGGTGCGCTTAACTTTGCCGGCAATCTGGCCCCCGCGCCGCTGGCCCTGCATGAGAACGCCTTTGTGACTAAGCCCGATCCGTATATCTCGCAGCTCGTCGCGCCTGTCTTCCCGGGCTGCCATGCCCCGGTTGATGCCCAGGTTACCGTTGCTTCTGGTGTGTTTGAGCGTGCTGCCGCGGTTGCATCTGATCTCAATGCGCAGCTCATCGCCACAGCTGCCACGCGCCCTGGTAGTTGCCTTGAGATTGGTGCCGGTCGTGGCACCAAGACCTATGTGATGATGTGCCAGGCCAAGCGTGCCGGCTATGAGCGTCAGCATACTGCACTCGATTTGCACGACCGCAAGTGCGATCTGAATCTCGCGCGCCTTCTCAAGGCCGGTATTCAGGGCGTTCGTACGGTTTCGGGTGATGCCTGCGAGCTTGATGAGGTGCTCACATCGTTTGATGCTATGCGCGGTGAGCGGGTCAAGTTCGATACCGTGTTTATCGATGCGCCGTGCTCTGGCACCGGAACCATGCGTCGTCATCCCGAGATCCCGTGGCGCCTAACCGAGAATGATGTGACGGCCGAGTTACCCAAGCTTCAGCTGACGATGCTTAAGGAGGCTTCTGCGCGCGTGGCCGCCGGCGGAGAGCTCATCTATGCCACCTGCTCGGTTTTTGATGAAGAGAACACGCAGGTCGTGGATGCCTTCCTAGCCTCTCCCGAGGGCGCCTGCTTTAGCGTGGCACTGCTCTCCGAGGCGCAGATTTTGCAACTCCCGGAGTTCGATCAGGCTAAGAAGCTCGTATCCGTACGCCAGAACGAACGAGGCCTCTTCCAAAGCGTGCCGGTAAACGCCGACTCCTACGACGGCCACTTCTGCGCCAGGCTGGTCCGCAAGTAACGACTAAGTTGCGGTGAAATAGGGATTGAATAGCGGCTTCTGCCCGCCAAACAGTCCTTATTTCACCGCAACTCATTAGGAAACTTGGGTAGCTAAAGAAGCAGCCCCGCGATCGGTGTCGGTCGCGGGGCTGTTTGGTTCCTAGTGGCTATGCGGGCAGTTGGCGCAGCAGCCACTCGTGGCGTTGGTGCTGGAGCCGCCGCTTCGCTGGTCGGTGTTGTAGAAACCACTGCCCTCAAATTTAATGCCGCTGGCCGAGAACGTCTTGGCCGCCGGGGCACCGCAGCTGGGGCACACGACCTCGGGAGTCTCGGACATGGGATGCTCAACCTCAAACACGTTGCCGCAGCTCGAGCACTTGTAATCGTAGCGCGCCATAATACTTCCTTTTCAGCACAAAGCGGGCAGATTACTCTGCCCGCAAAAATTCAAACGTCTGTAACTGTACCCTATATCGGGGGTTTTATCACGCTTCGCCCCAGAATCTATGGTTGTTGCGCAGGAGCTGTGCGGTTTTGCCCTCGGCGGCTGCAATGTTCGCCTCGTTAGCCTGCCAGGTCCAGTTGCCCGTGGCCACGCCCGGAACGTTCATGCGCGCGTCGTCGCCAAGCCCCAGGACATCCTGCAGCGGCATCATCACCAGGGGAGCGTCGCTTGCCAGCGCGTCGCTCATCAGCTTGGCCGCCACCTCAACACCGCTCGGTTCATCGCCGCCCGCAAAGGAACGCGTACACCAGCCGGCCAGCGTCGACGTATCGTGCGTTGAGGTGTACAGGATCTTTCCTGGCGTGGGGTGCACGCCGCAACGGACGTCGTAATCGCTAAACTCCAGCACGTCCATGCCGGGGAAACCGCAGGTCGAAGCCATGGCGCGAACACCGGGCGTCAAATAGCCCAGGTCCTCGGCGATAAAGTTGAGCGGACCCAGCTCGTCGTAGGCAGTCTGGAACAGGTCTTTGCCCGGTCCCGCCAGCCAGCGACCGTCGGCGCAGGCCTTGCCGGCGGGGATGCTAAAGTAGCTGTGGAACCCCAGAAAGTGATCCAGACGCACGCGGTCGTAGAGCGAGAACGCGCGGCGCAGGCGATCCATCCACCAGCTATAGCCGTTCTGCTTCATGTGGTCCCAGCGGAACGTCGGGTTGCCCCATACCTGACCCTCGGGCGCAAAGTTGTCGGGCGGCGCGCCGGAAATCTCGATTGCTTTGCCGGTATCGGACAGCCAGAAGTTCTCGGGTTCGCTCCACGCGTCTGCCGAATCGTCGGACACGTACATAGGAATGTCGCCGATAACC
Source organism: Collinsella aerofaciens (assembly GCF_963360655.1). Classification (NCBI taxonomy): domain Bacteria; kingdom Bacillati; phylum Actinomycetota; class Coriobacteriia; order Coriobacteriales; family Coriobacteriaceae; genus Collinsella; species Collinsella aerofaciens. The sequence continues at coordinate 43,607 of NZ_OY725712.1, read as the reverse complement.
TCGATACCCTTCTTGTGCGCGTAGTTCATGAGCTCGCACCAGGCCAGGTCAAAGCGGTACTGCATGTACGCCTGAAGCTCGGCCTCGTTGTGGAAGCGCTTGTCGTCGATTAGATGCTCGTTGTAGCGAGCGACATCTGCCGGCCAATTGTGGCGCGACTCGCCCTCAAAGTACTTTTTGACGGCCATATAGACGCAGTATTTCTCGAGCCAATCGGCATTGCGATGTTTAAACGCTGTGTACAGCGGGTCGGCATCCTCGCCGCCGCGGGCCTTCCAGGTCTCAAAGTCGGCGGCCAGCTCCTCGTGGCTCTCGGGTAGCAGGTCGATATTGCCTGCAAAGGCCGAAGGACCGGCGTATGGGGAGCGGAAGAAGTCCGTGGGGTTGACGGGGAGAACCTGCCAGTAGCGCATGCCCATGGCGGCCAGATGGTCGATAAAGCGACGCGTGGGCGCACCGATCGTACCGGGCTTGCCGTCGTCGGTCGGCACCGATGTGATATGGCACACAACACCCGCACCGTGATCGAGAGGCTCCTGCAGGCGCTGCTCGGCATGGTGATAGATGATCGACGAACCCAGCGGATACAGATCGAGCGTGACCGTACCGTTATGGATCTCACACTCGTGACCGCTGATCACGTCACTCGCGCATTCGCCGAGCGCCGGGATCGTCACGCGATGCGAATTGCGCAGGCTGCGGTTGATGATGACGGTCGCGGACTCGCCGTCTTTACCGGTACGGTTGTAGGCCAGCACCTCGTCATTGAGCGCGAAGGCCTTGATCTCACCGTCGATCATAAACGGCAGCGCGCGGCGCACGGCCGAGGCATTCTTAACGATGGCCAGCGTATCGAAGTCGTGGAGCTGGTCCTTGGTCGGCATGGTACGGCGATTGCCCGGATCGGTGAGTCCCTCCAAGCCGTACTCGTCACCGTAATAGATTGAGGGAACGCCCGGGAACGTCATCTGCATGAGCGTCGCGAGCCAAAAACGGCTCTTGGCCAGGCCCATCGCGTTCTCGTCCAGACGCCATTTGCTGCGCTCGCACTCGGGCAGCTGCGACTCGTCAGGGCCGCCGCCGAGCACCGAGATAATGCGCGGACGGTCGTGGCTCGAAAGCAGATTAAGTGCGCAAGACAGGGCCTCACGCGGATAGTTCTCGCGTAGGGTCTCGATATCCTCGGCAGCTTGGTAGGCGTTTTTGTAGCCCATCAAAAAGCCAATGACCATGTCGCGGAAGGGGTAATCCATGGCCGAGTCGAGCTCGGAGCCTTGTAGATAGCGACGCAGATGGCCGTAGCTGATCTTGTTGGAGGCATCTTCCCAGACCTCGCCGAGCAACAGCGCGTCGGGCTTCTCGGCGAGCACGGCCTTTTTGATCTCGGTCAGGAAGTCATCGGAAAGCTCGTCGGCCACATCCAGACGCCAGCCGTGAGCGCCGGCGCGCAGCCATTTACGAATGACGCCGTCCTTGCCCAGGAGCCGCTCGCGCACCAGTTCGGAGCTCTCATTGATGGCGGGCATATTGCCCACGCCCCACCAGCAGTCGTACGAGCCGTCCTCGTGGAAATAAAACGCATCGCGCCACGGCGAATCCTCGCTCTGCCAGGCACCCACGCCGGGGTAGTTGCCATAGCGGTTGAAATATATCGAGTCGTCGCCCGTGTGGTTGAAGACGCCGTCCAGGATGATGGAGATGCCCAGCTTCTCGGCTGCCTGGCACAGCTCGGTAAAGTCCTGCTCGGTGCCCAGGATCGGGTCGATCTTGGTGTAGTCGGCCGTGTCGTAGCGGTGGTTGCTCGCGGCTTCAAAGATGGGGTTGAGGTAGATGGCCGTAAAGCCCAGCTCGGCGATGCGGGGCAGGTCTTCCTGGATGCCCTTGAGCGAGCCGCCGTAGAAGTCCCAGGTCTTGATGGAGCCGTCCTCGGCGCGCTCGTACACGGGCGGCTCGTTCCAGTCCTCGACCATCTGGCGCTGAATGCCCTTGCGCGGTTTTTCGAGTTGGGCCATTGTGCGCTCGCGCCAATGCTCGTCACGGGCGTAGCGGTCGGGGAAGATCTGGTAGACCATGCCGCGCTCGTACCAGGTGGGGCGGTTCTCGCGGTGCTTGTAGACGGTAATCTGGAAGGACGGCACCTCGGCGTAGTCGTAGGTTACGCCCTCGCCGCCGGTGCGGCCCTGGGGCGCGCCCAGGCGAACCTCGGGCTGGCCCTCGATATTGCATATAAAGCTGTACCACACAAGACACGGTTCAGTGCATTTGAGCTCGCCGGTAAAAATGCCATCGCCTTCGTGCTCCATCGGAATCAGGGTCTCGCCGACTTCATCGACCCAGGTACGCAGGGTGAGTGTTGCCTGGTTGGGATCGGCATCCTCCAAAATAACCGAGAGTGCAACGGTAGTTCCTGTGGTCACAGCGCCAAACGGAGTGCGAAACTGCGGTAGGCGGCTGTTGTGTATCAATCTCATAGTACGGTCCAGTTCAATAGAATCACGGCCTACGGGCCATGGGCTTTACGCACAAGATATAAGTATATCTGTTGTACACAGGGTGTATAAACAACATCCGTTTACCATCGGCGAACGGTTGTCCTAGAAAATCGTTTTACCAACTGTCTACAGAGAAGGGGCGCCCGGTTGGAGCGCCCCTTGTTTAGGGTTTTGATTAGGTTTTAGATCGTCTGTGGGCTAGCGGCGTTTGCGGGTGGCCGTTGCCTTGCGGACGGAGGTCTTCTTGGTCGGGGCCTTTTCCTCGGCCGGAGCGGCAGGGGAGACCGGGGCCTCCTTGGCGGGCTCGGTCTTTGCCGTAGCCTTCGGAGCGGTCTTGACCTCAGCGGCCTTCGGTGCCGGCTCGGCCTTTACTGCAGGCTTGTCCTCGGCTTTAGCCTCTGCCTTGGGAGCAGCAGCCTTGGTCGTGGTCTTCTTGGCCGTCGTCGTAGAGCGCTTGCGCGTGGTGGTCTTGGCGGCTGGCTTTGCCTCGACGGGCGTCTCCTCGACTCTGGCGGCCGGCTTTGCGGCTGCCTTGGTCGTGGCGGCCTTCGTGGTCGTCGCCTTCGTTGTCGTGGTCTTCTTGGCTGCCGTTGCCTTTTTGGTGGTCGCGGTCGTCTTCTTGGCAGTGGTCTTGGCCGGTGCCTTGACGGCGGGCTTGGCCTCGACGGCGGCTTCAGCCTTTACCTCGGGAGCGGCCTCGGCGGCCTTCTTTGCAGCGGCGGTCGTGCGCTTGCGCGTCGTCGTTGTCTTGGTAGCGGTGGTCTTGGTTGTCGTCGCCTTGGTCGTAGTGGCCTTCTTAGCCGTCGTCTTACGAGTCGTGGTCTTCTTGGCGGCAGACTTTGCAGCCGGCTTAGCCTCAGTCTCGAGAGCTGCCTCAATCTTCACCTTAGATTCAGCTTTAACCGGCTTCTCCTCAGCCTTGGGTTCCTCGACAACCGGCTCGGCCTTGGGCTTGGGCTCGGCCGCAGTCTCCTCAGCCACAACCGCAGGCTCGTCGACAACCGCCGCCGGCCTCTCAATCTCCGGGTGCATAAAGAAGTACAGGTCCAGATACTTGTCGGCCGAGCGCGTCCAGCTAAAGTCCTGGCTCATGGCCTGCGTGACCAGCTGGTTCCAGGCATCGCGGTTGTCCCAGAAAAGACGCGCCGCGCGGAACACCGCGTCGCCCATCTCGTCACCGTTAAAGTTGCTAAACGAGAAGCCCGTGCCCTCGCCGGTAAACTCGTTATACGGGATCACGGTGTCCTTCAGACCACCGGTTTCGCGAACAATCGGAAGGGTGCCGTAGCGCATAGCGATGATCTGCGACAGGCCGCAGGGCTCAAACTTCGAAGGCATCAGGAACATATCGGCGGCGGCATACATACGCTGCGACAGCGCCGGGTCAAACTCGATGCGCGCGGCCATGGTGCCGGGGTACTTGTCCTGGAAGTAGCGTAGGCCGTCCTCGTAGTCGCGGTCGCCGGTGCCCAGCACGGCCACCTGCACGCCGCCGGCAAGAATGCGGTCGAGCGCGTACATGACCAGGTCCAGGCCCTTCTGACGCGTCAGGCGCGTAACCATCACCATGAGCGGACGGTCGTCGCGAACCTCGAGCCCCAGCTCTTCCTGCAGCTTGGCCTTGCACACGGCCTTGCCCCCACGGTCATCAACCGTGTAGTTTGCGGCAATGCGCTTGTCAGTCGCCGGGTCAAAGCCCGCCACGTCAATGCCGTTCAAAATGCCCTGCAGCGCATAGGAGCGCTCGCGCAGCACGCCGTCCAGGCCCTCGCCAAACTCGGGCGTCTGGATCTCGTTGGCATAGGTGGGGCTCACCGTGGTGATGGCGTCGGCATAGCGTAGCGCACCCAGCATGTAGTTGATGCTGCAGGCGTCGCAACGCAGCTGCGAAGCGGCCGCCGGAATGTGCGCCACGCCCAGGATGTCCTCCATCACGGTGTCGCTAAACTGGCCCTGGAACGCCACGTTGTGGATCGAGAACACGGTCTTGACGCGGTCGTACAGCGGCAGTCCCTGGTAGAACTCGCGCAAGAACACGGGCGCCAGTGCCGTCTGCCAGTCGTTGCAGTGCAGGATGTCGCACTCAAAACCGGCCGGCAGGTGCTGCAGGCTCTCGGTGATGGCCTTAGAGAAGAACGCAAAGCGCTCGCCGTCGTCAAAGAAGCCGTACGGATAGTCGCGCGCAAAGTAGCGTTCGTTGTCGATGAACATATAGGTGACGCCGTCGTGCTCGAGCTTCTCGAGTCCGCAGTACTCGTTGCGCCAGCCCAGGCTCACATAAAAGTCGGAGAAGTGCTCCATCTGCGCCTTGTACTCGTCCTTGATGGTGGCGTACTTGGGTACCATCACGATGACCTCGGCGCCGGCGCGCACAAGCGCCGCAGGCAGCGAGCCCGCCACGTCGCCCAGGCCACCGGTCTTTACAAACGGTGCGCACTCGGCCGAGGCAAACACGATCTGCATCTTTTTGCTGGAATCTGCCATATTGTCTCCCATGTTGCAATTCGAGAATAGCCGCCTGGCGCAAACCGGGCGGCTATTCTGCATGTTACGAGCGATGTTGCGGTGCCTACGTTAATGCACGATGGTGGTATCGGGAGTTAACGGGGCTTTGCCCAGCACCAGGATGTTCTCGGGCGTGCCGCGAAGCTCGGTGTTGGTGGGAACCACGTTGTTCTTGTCCAGGATGGCGTTCTCAACGCGGGCGCCGCTCTTGATGATGCAGCTCTGGTTGATGATCGAGTTGGTCACCGAGGCGCCTTCCTCAACCACAACGCCGCGCGACAGGATCGAGTTGCGCACGGTGCCCTTGATGATGCAGCCGGCCGAGATGATCGAGTTGCACGCGTGGCTGCCGGTCGCATAGCGCGAAGGCGGCACGTCGTGAGCCTTGGTCAGGATCGGGCGCTCGGGATCGAAGAGCTGGTCGGCCACGGTCTGGTCGAGCAGGTCCATGCTGCGGCGATACAGCGACTTCTCGCTAAACACGCCCACGACCTCGCCTTTGTACTCGTAGCTGCACACGTCGATATTGCCAAAGTCGCCCTGGAGTGCCTCGAGCAGATCCAGATAGTCGGCGGCCTGGTAGTGGTCGATGATCTCGAGCAGCGTCTCGCGGTTGACGATGCAGCAGTCCATAGAGGCGTTGTCGCCGTACACGACGCCGGCGCTCACGCCTGTCAGGCGGCCGTTCTCGTTGATCTCGAGCTTGGTCTCGTCATCGACGTTGCGCGTGGCCTTGCAGTACACCACGGTCATCTGAGCGCCGGAGTTCTCGTGCGCGTCGATGATGGTGTTGAGGTCCATGTTAAAGATGATGTTGGTGCCCATCATCACAACGTAGGGCTTGTCCGAGCGCTGGAACAGCGTCTTGTTGGAGATGATGTCGCGCAGCAGGAAGCGCATGCCGCCCTTGGTGGTGCCATACGCGTTGCCGGGCACCATGAACAGGCCGCCCTTCTTGCGGTCCAGGCCCCAGTCCTTGCCCGAGCCCACGTGGTCGATCAGCGAGCGGTAGTTGCCCGGCATGACGACGCCGACGGTCTTAATGCCGGCATTCATCATGTTGGACAGCGGGAAGTCGATCAGGCGGTAGCGGCCCAAAAACGGAACGGACGCGATGGGGCGGTCCTTGAGCAGCACGCTGCCGTAGGTCGAAGAGTAGTTAGCGGTGATATAACCGATGGCCTTGCGATTGATCATCGGATCATTCCCCCTTCCCGATAACGACGTCATTTCCAACGACGGCCGTATCCTTGGTGGTATCGACAGAGCCGAGCTTCACGCCCTCTTCGACCGTGGAGTTCTCGCCCAAAATAGCGCGGCAGATGTGCGCGCCGCTCTTAACGTGCGCACCCGGCAGCAGCACGGAGTCCTCGACCACGGCGCGCTCCTCGATGATGACATCGGTCGAAAGGATCGAGTGGCGAGCGGTACCGTAGATCTTGCATCCGTTGGAGACCAGGCAGTCGTCCAGGCGGCCGTCCGGGCCAATGTAGTGCGGCGGACGCGTGGTGATGTTGGACATGATGGGGAAGTTCTTGTCAAACAGGTCGAACTCGGGGTTGTTGCCCAGCAGGTCCATCGAGGTCTCGTGGAAGCTGGCGATGGTGCCGACGTCCTTCCAGAAGCCGTGGAACTCGTAGCTGTACAGGCGCTTGCCCTCGCCGAGCAGCTTGGGGATGATGTCCTTGCCAAAGTCGTGGCTCGAGCGCTGGTCTAGAGCGTCCTGTTCGAGCGCCTCGATCAGCACGTCGGCCGAGAAGATGTAGATGCCCATGGACGCGAGATTCGAATCGGGCTTATCGGGCTTCTCGGTGAACTTGGTGATGCGGCCGTCCTCGGGGTCGGTGGTCAGGATGCCAAAGCGGCTGGCCTCCTCCCACGGCACGGGCATTACGCTCACCGTGAGGTCGGCGTTGTTCTCAATATGCGTCTTGAGCATCTTGCGGTAGTCCATGCGATACAGGTGATCGCCCGAAAGAATCAGGACGTACTTGGGGTCGTTGGCCTTGATGTAGTCGAGGTTCTGCGTAATGGCGTCGGCCGTGCCCGCATACCAGGCGCCGCCGGTCTGCGTCTCATACGGCGGCAGGATCGACACGCCGCCGTCGCGGCTGTCCAGATCCCATGCCTCGCCGGAGCCCACGTAGGCATGCAGCAGGTAGGGGCGATACTGCGTCAGAACGCCCACCGTGTCGATGCCCGAGTTGGAGCAGTTGGAGAGCGAAAAGTCGATAATGCGGAACTTGCCACCAAAGCTAACCGCCGGCTTGGCGATCTTTTGGGTGAGTGCCCCCAATCGGCTGCCCTGTCCTCCTGCGAGGAGCATCGCGATGCATTCTTTCTTACTCATCGATTTCTCCTTCTGTCATCGATGTTCCTAAACCCATTAGCGACGGGCGCGGCGCAACGTTGCGCCCGTCGAGTAATGCCGTGCTGGCATAGGGGAGCTCGCGCGCCTTTACGCGTGCCAGATCTCGTCGCGGTACTCGCGAATGGTGCGGTCACTCGAGAACCAGCCGCTCGAAGCGGTGTTGAGCAGAGCCTTGCGGTTCCAAGTCTCCTGGTCGCCGTAGCTGCCGGTGAGCTTTTCCCATGCATCCACGTAGCTGCGGAAATCGGCCATGACCAGGTCGGGGTCGTTGTTGTTCATGAGCTCGTTGTAGATGCTCTCGAAGTTGCCCGAAAGACCCGCAAAGGTGTTGTCCTTGAGCTCGTCCATCACGCGGCCCAGACGCTCGCGGTCGCCGTTGAGGGTATCCCACGCAAAGTAGCTGTTGGATGCCCAGAGCTGCTCGACCTCGGGGGCGGTCAGGCCAAAGATGGCCTCGTTCTCGCGACCGGCCAGGTCGGCGATCTCGATGTTGGCGCCGTCGAGGGTGCCCAGCGTAATGGCGCCGTTCATCATGAGCTTCATGTTGGACGTGCCCGAGGCCTCCTTGCCGGCCGTGGAGATCTGCTCCGAGATCTCGGCGGCGGGGTAGATGAGCTGGGCGTTGCTCACGCGGAAGTTGGGGATAAAGCAGACCTTCATGACCTCGTTCACACGCGGGTCGTTGTTGATGACATCGGCCACGGAGTTAATAAGGCGGATGGTCTCCTTGGCAAAGGTGTAGCTCGAGGCAGCCTTGCCGCTAAAGATGAAGGTCGTCGGCGTCACGTGGAAGTTGGGATCGGCGATGCGACGGTTGTAGATGTCCATCACCTTCATGATGTTCATGAGCTGACGCTTGTAGGCATGGAAACGCTTCACCTGAACATCGAAGACGGTGTTGGGGTCGATGACCAAACCGGTCTCGGCCTTAACGTAGGCGGCCAGACGCTCCTTGTTGGCGCGCTTGGAGGCACCCACGGCCTTCAGGAACTCGGTGTCGTCCTGGAAACTTTTAATCTTCTCCAGCTCAAAGGCGTCCTTGAGCCAGCCGTCGCCAATGGCCTCGGTCACGAGCTTGGCATAGGTGGGGTTGGCCTCGGCAAAGAAGCGACGGTGCGAGATGCCGTTGGTCTTGTTGTTGAACTTCTCGGGCGTCAGGGCATAGAAGTCCTTGAGCACGATGTTTTTGATGATGTCGGAGTGGATCTTGGCCACGCCGTTGACGCTGTGGCTGCAGATCACGGACAGGTTGGCCATGCGAATCTCGCCGTCCCACAGAATGGCGGTCTGGCGCAGACGCTCCTGCCAGCCTTCCTGCGTGGTGTCGAACGACTCGTGCCAACGACGGCTGATCTCGTCGATGATCTGGTACACGCGGGGGAGGAGCTTGGAGAACGTGCCGATGGGCCACTTCTCCAGAGCCTCGGGCAGGATGGTGTGGTTGGTGTAGCTCACGACCTGCGTCACGATGTTCCAGGCGTCGTCCCACTCGAGCTTCTTCTCGTCGATCAGGATGCGCATGAGCTCGGGGCCGCACATGGCGGGGTGCGTGTCGTTGGTATGGATGGCAACAAACTGCGGCAGCAGCTCCCAGTTCTCGCCGTGCTCCTTCTCAAAGGTGTCGAGCAGGCTGTAGATGCCGGCCGAAACAAACAGGTACTCCTGCTTCAGGCGCAGAAGACGGCCGTGCTCGCCGGCGTCGTTGGGGTAGAGGATGGCGCTGATGGCCTCGGCCTCGGCGCGCTCGGCGTCGGCCAGGGCGTAGTCGCCGCGGTTGAAGGCCTCCAGGTCAAAGTGCTCCTCGACCGGCTCGGCAGCCCAGACGCGCAGCTTGTTGACGGTCTCGCCGGCATAGCCCACCACGGGGATGTCATAAGGAACGGCCAGGATGTCCTGCGTGTCCACCGTGCGGTAGAACGTGCGGCCGTTCTCCTCAAAGCCCTCAACATGGCCACCAAACTTGATGGTCACGGCCTTGTCCTGACGGCGGACCTCCCAGGGATAGCCGTGGGTGAGCCATTCGTCGGTAGCCTCGACCTGACTGCCGTTGACGATCTCCTGCTTAAACAGGCCGTAGCGGTAGCGCATGCCGTTGCCGTAGCCGGCGATGCCCTCGGCTGCCATGGAATCCAGGAAGCATGCGGCAAGACGGCCCAGGCCGCCGTTGCCTAGAGCCGGATCGGGCTCCTGGTTCTCGATGACGGACAGGTCAAAGCCCATGTCGTCAAGCGCCTCGGCGACCATGTCGCGTACGCCAAAGTTGAGCAGGTAGTTGTCGAGCAGGCGGCCGATCAAAAACTCGATCGAGAAGTAGTACACGCGCTTCTTGCCCTCGGCGGTGGCGCGGGCGTCACTCTTGGTGGCAACGGTGCGCGCCTTCTCAGCCACGAGCTTGGCCAGGGCGTTAAAGCGGTCGAGGTCGCTGGCGGCCTCGACGCTCTTGCCGCTGATGCTCATGACGGCATCGCGATAGAGCTCGGTAAACTCCTGCTTGTTGTCGAAGATCTTATTCATACGTTCCTTTCCCCCGGGGATGTTTCTCCCGGAACGGTTATGACTTGTATCCTACGCCTCGGCGAGGCGGGTAATTACAGTGGTAACTCTTTTGTTACGCTTCCTTGCCAGATGCTTTAACAGCGCCTGCCTTAGCCTTGGGAGCAGCCTTTTTATTGGCTGCCTTCTTGGCCTTGGGCTTAGCCGTAGCCTTGGCAGTCTTCGCCTTGGCCGGAGCCTTCTTGGCTGCCGCGGGCTTGGGCTTCACCGAGGACGTGCGCTTGCGCGTCGCCTTCTTGGGCCCCTCGACCACGGGCGGCTTATAGCTGCTGGGACCGCGGCGCTTAAGCACCACGCCTGCCAGGCCGGGTACCTTAATCTCGATGGAGTCCATCTGCCCGTTCCAGGGATAGGGCTCGCTTGAGCAGGTGTAGGGCTCCTCACCGGCGTATCCGCTGCCGCCAAACTCGGGACGGTCGGAATCGAAGATGACCTCCCAGTCACCCTCACGCGGCACGCCCACGCGGAAGCTCTCGTAGCTCGCCGGGTCAAAGTTGATCAGGATTACCAGGTCGTCATCAATATCTTCGCCCTGACGCACAAAGCTCACGATGGACTGCTTGGAGTTATCCGCGTCGATCCAGGTAAAGCCGTCGTCGGTGTAGCCGCGCTCGTACAGGGCGGGCTCGGCGGTGTACAGGTGGTTGAGCGCCTTGATAAACGCCTGATGATGACGGTGGGTCTCGTACTCCTCGGTCAGGAACCACTGGATGGACTCGTAGTAGCGCCACTCAATAAACTGGCCTATCTCGTTGCCCATAAAGTTGAGCTTGGCACCGGGGTGCGTCATCTGGTAAAAGGCCAGCGTGCGCAGGCCGGCAAACTGGCGCCACCAGTCACCCGGCATGCGGCCAATGAGCGAGCACTTGCCGTGCACGACCTCGTCGTGGCTCAGCGGGCAAATGAAGTTCTCGGTAAAGGCGTACATGATGGAGAACGTGAGCAGGCCGTGGTTGCCTGGACGCCACGGAAAATCGGTCTGCATGTAGTGCAGGGTGTCGTTCATCCAGCCCATGTCCCACTTGTAGTGGAAGCCCAGGCCGCCGTCCTGCGGCGGGTAGGTCACAAGCGGCCATGCAGTGGACTCCTCGGCCATCATCATCACGTCTGGATAGTGTGCCTCAACAGCGCAGTTGACCTGACGGATAAACGCGCTGGCGTCCAGATCTTCCTCGGTACCGTACTTGTTGAACTTCTTTTGCCCCGGATCGTCGATGCCAAAGTTGAGGTACAGCATGCTGGACACGCCGTCCATGCGAATGCCGTCCACGTGGAAGTTCTCGAGCCAGTACAGCACGTTGGAGACCAAGAAGGAGCGGACCTCGCCGCGGGCGAAGTCAAACTTGTGCGTGCCCCAGTTGGGGTGAATCTCGTGCTCAAACAGCATGTGGCCGTTAAAGGTGGCAAGGCCGTGGGAGTCGGCGCAAAAACCGCCGGGCACCCAGTCCATGATCACGCCGATGCCCGCCGCGTGGCACGCATCGATAAAGTGCATGAGCTGCTGCGGGTTGCCGTAGCGCGACGTGGCGGCATAGTAGCCGGTCGTCTGGTAGCCCCAGGAGCCATCGAAGGGATGCTCCATAAGCGGCATTACCTCAATGTGCGTGTAGCCCATGTCGCGCACGTAGTCCACGAGCTCCACCGACAGGTCGTCGTAGGTATAGAACTCGCCGCGCTGCGCGGGGAAGGGATCCATGGGTCCGGGGTAGTTGCCGTACTCGTCGGGCTCGCCCTGCGGCGCGTCGCCGTGGCGCTTCCACGAGCCAATATGCACCTCGTAGATGTTAAGGGGCTGCGACATGTGGTTATGGCCGGCGCGTCGCTTGAGCCAAGCCGCGTCGTTCCACTGGTAGCCATCGAGGGTCCACAGCACGCTCGCGGTACCCGGAGGGCACTCGGCCTTAAAGGCATACGGATCGGCCTTGTAGAGCTTTTCGCCCTCGTTGGTCTCGATGAGATACTTATAGAGCTGGCCCTGCTCGGCGCCAGGAATAAAGCCTTCCCAAATAGCGCTCGTATGCATGGGCACCAGCGGGTTGGCTTGCTCATCCCAGTCGTTAAATTCGCCAATGACGTGAACACTCTTTACGTCGGGCGCCCAAACGCAAAAACGCCAGCCACGCGTACGGTTCTGCGTGTCGGGATGCGCGCCCATCTTTTCCCAGCTGCGCTCCCACGTACCGATGCCAAACAGATAGACATCGTCTTTGGTGAGCTCCGGTGCGTGCGGGGCGGCTTTACGGGTAGCAGGCTTTTTGGTTGCTGGCTTTAGCTTTGTATCGCTCACGTTTGATCCCATCATGACGCGGCAGCGTGTTGCCTTGGTGACTAGATGCGAAAGGTCCAAGGCTGCACGAATCGAAGGGACGGCGATAGTTCTATGATTCGTTCCACCTCGCGTGCTCGGTGGAACTTTCGGCAAAAACTACGATAACACCTGTACGTTACTTATATGAACGAAAGTGTTTTTGCGATGGCGTTTAATCGGTAAGCGCCATGTTTATACCACTGGCAGAATTGCGATGGTAAAACTCTTGACAGTTTTACCAATTAGGTTTTCTAGATAGTTAGGTTGACGTTTGGTAAAACGTTTTTAGCAGGTTGTTTACCCTTTGACATCGAAAGGCATGTTTATGGACCACATCGCCGCCTCAAGTGTTGCTTTTATTTTCGATTGCGACGGCACACTGGTTAATAGCACCCCCGTTTGGGCCTATGCCCAGCCCGAGTTATTGCACCGCCACGGTATTGACGTGACGGTCGACGATTTTGCCCAGTTTGAGCATTTGTCGCTCGAGGACGAGTGCCAGGCCTACCACGACATCTGGGGTATTGGCGAAAATGGCGAAGAGCTCTACCACGAGCTGAGCGACATCCTGATCGATGGCTACTCCAAGGTGCCGCCGCGTGAGGGCCTGCTTGCATTTTTGAAGCAGGCGCAGGAGGCCGGTATTGCCATGTGCGTTGCCACGTCCACGCCCGCCGAGTTGGTTACGTCTGCACTTGCGGGCGCCGGCCTTGATCGCTATATGGAGTTTATTACCACGACGGGCGAGGCGGGCCGCTCCAAGCAGTTCCCCGATGTGTATGAGCTGGCGCTGCGCCGCCTTGAGGAGCGTCACGGCTGCAAGTTTGAGCGCGCCTGGGTGTTTGAGGACGCCGTCTTTGGCCTAAAGAGCTCTGGCACTGCAGCCTTTAAGCGCGTGGGTATCTATGACCCGCACGGCCGTATGGAGCGCGATGAGGTGCGTGCCAACTGCGACATCTTTATCGATAGCTATGAGGACCTGGATCTGGCCCGCGTTCTTACGTTTGAGGGATAGGCGAGAGCTGTGGCTTGTAAGGTGTTAGTGGTCTGCGGCTCGCCCGTGGTGGCGAGCGCGAATCTGTTGCGTAGGCTAGCAGGGGAGTGTGACCACGTTGTCGCCGTGGACCGTGGACTCGACGCGCTGCTGGGCGCCGGCCTAGGCTGCGATGTATATGTAGGGGACGCCGACACGGTGAGTGATGCGGGTCGCGCGTTAGTCGATGCCGCCACCGACTTTGAAGTTGAGCGCCACGATCCGTACAAGGACTATACCGATCTGGCTCTGGCGCTCGATTCCATCCTCCGTCGCTGGCCGGGTGCCGAGGTTGTGGCAACCTGTGCTACGGGCGGCCGCCCGGACATGGCGCTTTCCGTACTGGGCCTGCTCGCTGGCTACGAGCATGCCCCAGTCTGGATTGCCGAGGACAAGGTGGTCGCCCGCATCCTTCGCGCAGGCGAAACGTGGACCATCGAAAGCGCCGAAGGCAAAACGTTCTCCATCATCGCTATTGCCCCAAACACCGAGGTAAGCGAACACGGCCTAGAATGGGAGTTAGATCACGCCTCGCTGGGCTTGTTGGCTGATACGGGCATCAGCAACGTTGTCAGGTCAACAGCCACAATCCAAGTCCACACCGGCACCGCCATCGCTTACCTCTACAAGTAAGGTCTATCGCATCAGGGTTTTATCCACCGTCCAAGGAAAACGCGTAAGGCGGTAAATCAATCCAAAATTCCCCTTGCATCCCCGAAGATCTTCCCCTATAGTACTACCTCGTCACGGGGGCGTAGCTCAGCTGGGAGAGCGCTTGACTGGCAGTCAAGAGGTCAGGGGTTCGATTCCCCTCGTCTCCACCATCGTGAATTCAAAGGCCTTCGGTATCCCGAAGGCCTTTTTTCATGCCAAAATATCTCGAGCCGCAAACCCCACCTACGCCAACAAAAAGTTGCACAATTTATTTCCCATCTCTGTACATAGTTTGTTAGACAAACGCAATTACCAGTGCAGCTCGCCGTTCCATTTGTGCTTCAAGATCACCCTTAATCACCGCTAGCACCCCAATAACCTGCATCAATGTGAACAACATCCCAAAACAACCCCCTTAAGCACGCCAAATGAACGATATGTTGTCCGACGCAGCCCAAATCAGTTTCGCTACCAGCTTGTGCTAGGATACCTAATGTTACATGAGTTCAACTGCGCTCACGGCTCCAGCAAGTCGCAAAGCGCAGGGTCGATCAGCATCCGGCCGTAACGGCGGTGCCAGAAACACCACGAGCTCCAATATCGATTGCCATACTCGATTTTGCATTAGTTTTTGTGGCTATTTATAAGTTCGCATTACGCGTGCAATAAGTTGGTATGGCAAACCACATCAGTCCTGCAGCTGTTTGCGCGTGGTCCAGTTTTGTACCCGCTTGACTGGCTCGCGCGCAGCCAGCTGGGGACGCGGTCATTTTGCGATACACGTCCGCGTCTCTAGCAACTGCATTTATACATACCGTTCACGGTGGGGCAGAGCCACGTGCTTGTCTAACTGGGCTCAGGGTTTGAATATGGAGCGCCTTCGCGCACAAGCGCCCTGGCGAAGCCATACCCAAACCCCGTGAGCCACACGTAAGACAGCAAGGGGGTGGTGCTCGTGTGGTATGTGATCCAGGTCATTAACGGTCGCGAAGACGTAATGCGCGAGCGCATCGAGCGCATGGTGCCGGCGAGCGCCATGCAGGAGCTCTTTTATCCCCAATTTCAAACCGAGATCAAAGTACACGGCGAATGGGTCAATGCGACCAAGCCGCTCTTTCCCGGTTATCTTATCTGCGATACGGCAGATCCCCGTACCGTGCAACAGTATCTGCTGCGTATGGACGACTTTGCCCGTGTGTTATCCCAGGACGGTCAGTTTGTGCCGCTGGTAAAAGAAGAGGTCCAGCTTATTGGCGGATTTACGCATAGGGGAGACCGCGTGGTGCCCATGAGCGAGGCCCTGAAAGATGGTGACCAGGTCGTAGTTACGGCAGGTCCGCTGCTGGGCCACGAAGGCCTTATCAAATCCATTAACAGACGCAAGAGCACTGCTTATTTGGAGCTTGATCTGTGCGGCCGACGCGTTACTACGCGTGTCGGCCTTGCCGTGCTTTCAGCCGAGCAGCGCGCAATGCGAAACCTTAAAAAGGCGATCGCCTAGCTGCTGGCGATTGCCACACAGAACAGGGAGGATCCCCGACCTGGGGACAAACTTTTGGAAGAGAACATGTCGGATAAAACTCAATTAGCAACGGATGCGCCTGCGGGAGCGGCGCTCATTGCTCAGGCCATGGACCGGCGCGAAGGCGCTGGCCGCTACAAGGCCATGCAATCCATCATGGACTGGGACCGCTCGCGCCTGGCCTACCGCGCCGTTAAGCGCGCCTTTGATGTCGTGTTCAGTGGCTGCGTGCTTGCCGTCATCGCTGTACCCAGCCTTGTGCTTGCCGCGGCCATCCGCCTAGAGAGCGAGGGCAACCCCTTCTACAGCCAGATCCGAGTGGGACAGACGCGCCCCGACGGAAGCCTGACCACGTTCCGCATGTGGAAGTTCCGCTCCATGTACAGGGACGCCGACGAGCGCCTAGCCGAGCTCAAGGAGCAGAACGAGATCGCCGGCGCCATGTTCAAGATGAAGGAGGACCCCCGCGTCACCAGGATCGGGAAGTTCATCCGCAAGCATTCCATCGACGAGTTCCCGCAGTTCCTCAACGTGTTCCTGGGGCAGATGTCCGTCGTTGGCCCGCGGCCGCCGCTGCCCAACGAGGTCGCTGAGTACACGGAGTACGACCTGCAACGGCTCGCCGTGAAGCCAGGCATCACCGGACTCTGGCAGGTTACGGAGCGCAACTCCACCGGTTTCGACGGCATGGTCCGCCGGGACCTCGAGTACATAGCCAAGCGCGGAATTGTCACTGACCTCAAGATCGTCTTCCTCACGGTTCTGGAGGTCTTCAACGGGAGCGATGCGTACTAATGCAGCATGTTTTCATCATCGGGTCCAAGGGGATTCCGGCAAACTACGGCGGCTACGAGACATTCGTGGAGAAGCTGACCGAGAATCAGGTATCGCACGACATCAAGTACCACGTGGCATGCGCCGTGGACTCCGCCGAGCAAGTCGGCGAGTTCGAGCACAACGGGGCGCACTGCTTCAACGTGCTGCGCAGGCCCGTCGGCGCCGCGAGGACCATCTTCTACGACATCGATGCCCTCAAGTGGTGCATCGCCTATATCGAGGAGAACCGGATCGAACACCCCATCGTCTACGTGCTGGCCTGTCGCATCGGGCCGTTCTTCGGCAGGTACGTGAACAGGATCCACGCCCTTGGCGGCAAGGTCCTCGTGAACCCCGACGGGCACGAGTGGAAGCGCGCCAAGTGGAGCGCACCCGTCCGCAGGTACTGGAAGCTCTCGGAGCGCGGAATGGTCAAGCACGCCGACCTGATGGTGTGCGACTCCAAGAACATCGAGAAGTACATCCGCGGGGAGTATTCCGACCTGCACCCAGAGACGACCTTCATCGCCTACGGGGCCGACATCAGGCGCTCCGCGCTCGCTGACGACGACCCCAAGTTCACGGGATGGCTCTCCGAGAAGGGCCTCGAGCCCTTCGGCTACTACCTGGTTGTGGGACGTTTCGTGCCTGAGAACAACTACGAGACCATGATCCGGGAGTTCATGGCTTCCGAATCCAAGCGGGATTTCGCGCTCGTGACGGGAGTGGACGACTCCTTCCTCGCAGAGCTCGAGCGGAAGACGCACTTCAAGTCCGATCCTCGCATCAAGTTCGTCGGGACCGTCTACAACCAGGAGCTTCTGAAGAAGATCCGTGAGCAGGCTTACGGCTACTTCCACGGTCACGAGGTCGGGGGCACCAACCCGAGCCTCCTGGAGGCCTTGGCTTCCACCCGGCTGAATCTTCTTTTAGACGTGGGCTTCAACCGTGAGGTCGCCGAGGACTCGGCCCTGTATTGGAGCAAGGAATCCGGAGACCTGGCTGAACTTATCAACCGTGCTGACGCGATGGACTTGAAGTCGATCGAGGAGCTCGATACGGCATCGACCTCCGTTATCCGCGACCGGTATTCGTGGCGGTCCATCACCGACAGCTATGAAGACCTTTTCCTCGGAAGGCTGTAGCACTATGAAAGGCATCATCCTCGCCGGCGGGTCCGGCACGCGCCTGTACCCGCTCACGCTCGTTACCTCCAAGCAGCTGCTGCCGGTCTACGACAAGCCCATGATCTACTACCCGCTGTCCACCCTCATGCTGGCGGGCATCCGGGACATCCTGGTCATCTCCACCCCGACCGACCTGCCCAACTTCGAGCGCCTGCTCGGGGACGGCTCGCGCTACGGCGTGAACCTCTCCTACGCCGAGCAGCCCTCGCCGGACGGCCTGGCGCAGGCGTTCACCATCGGCGAGGAGTTCATCGCCGGCGAGCCGTGCGCCCTGGTGCTCGGCGACAACATCTTCTACGGCAACGGCCTCAGCCGTCACCTGACGCGCGCCGTCCAGAACGCCGAGTCGGGCCGGGCCACGGTCTTCGGCTACCACGTGGACGACCCCGAGCGCTTCGGCGTCGTGGAGTTCGACGGGGAGGGCAGGGCCGTCTCCATCGAGGAGAAACCCGCCCAGCCCAAGAGCTCCTACGCCGTCACCGGCCTGTACTTCTACCCGGGCGACGTGGCCGCCAAGGCGCATGAGGTGCAGCCCTCCGCGCGCGGCGAGCTGGAGATCACCACGCTCAACCAGATGTACCTGGAGGAGGGGACGCTGTCAGTGGTCACCCTCGGCCGCGGCTACGCGTGGCTGGACACCGGCACCATGGAGAGCCTGCACGAGGCCGCGGAGTTCGTCCGCGCCGTGGAACACTCCCAGGACCTGCCGGTCTCGGTCCCCGAGGAGATCGCCTGGGAGAACGGCTGGATCACCACCGCCGAGCTCGAGGAGGCCGCGAAGGCCTACGGCAAGTCGGTCTACGGCCGGCACCTGAAGAAGGTCGCCGCCGGCGAGATCGTCAACAGCCCGCGCGAGTACTAGGAGGAACCCCTCATGTCTGAGATTTTTGAACCTAAGAACATCATCGTCACGGGCGGCTGCGGCTTCATCGGCAGCAACTTCGTGCACTACGTCGTGGACAACCACCCCGGCGTGCACGTCACCGTCCTGGACAAGCTGACCTACGCCGGCAACCCCGAGAACATCGCCGGGCTGCCCTCCGACCGCGTGGAGCTCGTCGTCGGCGACATCTGCGACGCCGCGCTGCTGGACCGCATCGTCCCGGGCCACGACGCCATCGTGCACTACGCCGCGGAGTCCCACAACGACAACTCCATCGCGGACCCGGAGCCGTTCCTGCGCACCAACGTGGAGGGCACCTTCCGCCTGCTCGAGGCCGTCCGCAAGCACGGCGTCCGCTACCACCACGTCTCCACCGACGAGGTCTACGGCGACCTGGCGCTCGACGACCCGGTCAAGTTCACCGAGGAGACGCCCTACAGGCCCTCCTCCCCGTACAGCTCCACCAAGGCCAGCTCCGACATGCTCGTGCGCGCCTGGACCCGCACCTACGGCCTGCGCGCCACGATCTCCAACTGCTCCAACAACTACGGCCCCTACCAGCACGTGGAGAAGTTCATCCCCAGGCAGATCACGAACATCATAGACGGCGTCCGCCCCAAGCTCTACGGCCGCGGCGAGAACGTCCGCGACTGGATCCACACCGAGGACCACTCCAGCGCCGTCTGGGACATCCTCACCAAGGGCCGCATGGGGGAGACCTACCTCATCGGGGCCAATGGCGAGAAGGACAACATCACCGTCCTGCGCATGATACTCACGGCCATGGGCCGCGACCCCGGGGACTTCGACTGGGTCGCCGATCGCCCCGGCCACGACCGCCGCTACGCCATCGACTCGACCAAGCTGCAGCGCGAGCTCGGCTGGAGGCCGGCCCACACCGACTTCGCCGAGGGCCTCAAGGCCACCATCGACTGGTACGTCGCCAACGAGGCCTGGTGGCGCCCGGCCAAGGAGGCCACCGAGGCCCGCTACCGCGCGCAGGGACAGTAGGAGAGGGGAGAGACATGGCAGACATCGAGTTCGAAAAGGACCTCTCCGTCGCCGAGACCGGCATCGAGGGCCTGAAGGTCGTCGACCTCGCCGTCCACGGCGACTCGCGCGGCTGGTTCAAGGAGAACTGGCAGCGCGCCAAGATGACCGCGCTGGGCATCCCCGACCTCCGCATCGTCCAGAACAACATCTCCTACAACGACAGGAGGGGCGTCACCCGCGGCATCCACGCCGAGCCCTGGGACAAGTTCATCTCCGTGGCCCGCGGCTCGGTCTTCGGCGCATGGGTGGACCTGCGCGAGGGCAGCGCCACCTACGGGAAGGTGTTCACCTGCACCCTGGACCCGTCCAGGGCCATCTACGTACCGCGCGGCGTGGGCAACTCCTTCCAGGCCCTGGAGGACGGCACCGCCTACACCTACCTGGTGGACGCCCACTGGTCCCTTGAATTGAAGAGGACCTACACCTTCGTGAACCTCGCCGACCCCGAGCTCGCCATCGAGTGGCCCATCCCGCTCGATGAGGCCACCGTCTCCGTGGCCGACCTCAACCACCCGATGCTCAGGGACGTCGTCCCGATGGCGCCGAAGCGCACCCTCGTCACCGGCTGCAACGGCCAGCTGGGCCGCGCGGTGCGCGCGCTCGCCGAGGAGCGCGGCGTGGCGAAGGACTTCGACTTCTGCGACATCGACACCTTCGACATGTCCGACCCGGAGGCCTATTCGCAGTACGACTGGTCGCTCTACGGCACCGTCATCAACTGCGGCGCCTACACGGCCGTCGACAGGGCCGAGACCCCCGAGGGCCGCGCCACCGCCTGGAAGGCCAACGCGACCGGGCCGGCGCTGCTCGCCCGCACCTGCGCCGAGCACGGCATCACGCTCGTCCACGTATCCAGCGACTACGTCTTCGACGGCACCGCCGAGGTCCACACGGAGGACGAGCCCCTCAGCCCGCTATCCGTCTACGGCCAGACCAAGGCCGCCGGCGACATCGCCGTGGCCGGGTGCCCGCGCCACTACATCATGCGCTCCAGCTGGGTCATCGGCGAGGGCCGCAACTTCGTGAAGACCATGAAGGCACTCTCAGACCGCGTCGCCGACCCCGAGGACAAACTCGAGCAGGTCACCGTGGTCGACGACCAGCTGGGCCGCCTGACCTTTACGCGCGACATGGCCGCGGCCATCTTCCACGTGCTTAATGTGAAGGCCCCCTACGGCACCTACGACTGCACGGGCTCCGGCGCCGTCAAGTCCTGGGCCGATATCGCCCGCGCCGTCTTCGAGGCCGCCAACGGCAACGGGGACAGGGTCGTGCCGGTCAGCACCGCCGAGTACTACGCCGGAGCCGAGGGTCCCGTCGCCCCGCGCCCGGTCCACTCCGCGCTCGACCTGTCCAGGCTCGAGGCTGCCGGCTTCCGTATGCCCGACTGGGAGGAAGAGCTGGGGGAGTATGTTGGCTCGGATGGCGACAGCGTCGCTCAATCATCTATGGGGATAGAAGCCGTATGAGTGTCGAACTTTCCTCATTGTTTACGAATTCTGATAGCCATGGGATTGGCAAGAGCAATTTCGTACCTACAAAAACCTATAGCCTCTTCGCCAATTTGCTGCTTTTCTTCATTTGCGGAAATGTGGCGCTTGATTTCTTTTCAGGATTATTCGGCATAAGCTCGTTTTCCCAAATTGTACGAATGACATTCTTTGCCTTGTTGTTATATATCGAACTTCGTCTTGACCCTAAAGGATTTTGTATACTGTTTCTTGCTTTAACGTTGATTGTAATTCAATCTGTGCTAACGCAGGCGTTTAGCACAGAAGGCATGACAGCGCCTTCATTGCTTTATGACATAAGCATCGGTATTAAACTAATAATTTGTTTTGCAGTTTTCTTTGCTTCAAAAAGTTTGATTCGCTGCAATGCGTTGTCTATTAATCAAGTCAAAAAAGCAATATCTATCGCTGCAATTTATGTTCCGATTCTATATTTGGGATCGATTGCTTTGGGACTTGGGGCATCAAGCTATTGGGATGGCTCAGGCTATAAAAGCGTCTTCTCTTCTCTTAACAGCATCAATGTTTCTATGATTGTGCTTTTTGCTTATTCGGCTGATGCTGTATTTATACAGAAAAAGTCTCTATGGATTATCCCAATGGGGTTAAATCTGATTTCACTATTATTGCTTGGCACAAAGGCGGGATATCTATTCGCCTTTTTCATAGTGATGTATTACTTATTAATTCCCCCTGAAACTAGGTTGAGAAATGCCATGATCGGAATTCTCGTTTTTGCTGGCCTGCTACTCGCCTTCAATAACGTAACCTTTCTAAATGAAATGCTTGAAAAGGTATCTGTACGTCAAACTTACCTTTTCGAGAATCGTTCATTAATTGACTATCTCACAAGTGGACGAACCTGGATGCTGGCTGAAGCAACCAATCTATTTATTGCAAGCAATAATCCTCTGGGTTTCTTAATCGGCAATGGCTACTATCGTTTTCACCATGATTTGGCTGTATCAAGTGGCTATTTATTAACTGCAAACGTTAGACCGATCGAATTTGATTGGGCTGATTTATTTTTTTCCTATGGGGCCTTTGCCTTTATCTGTGTATATGCCTTTTTGTTTAAACAGCTGCGTCTGTCTTGGCGAACAAGAAACGAAGGACATTTTCAATTTATAGCTTTACTTGGAATGCTTGCGTTTAGCTGTGTAGGTGGTCATGTCTTTTTTGAAGCAATTTCTTCAGTAACGTTGGGTTCCGTTTTGGCCTGCATCTATGGGGATAGTAATGGACGATAAATTAAAGATGATTCTTTCGGCTTGCACCGAAGATCGAAGGAATGTCGTTGCCAAAGGTCAAACTGCTTGGTCAAGACGCTGCGGTATCGACTTGCTCTTGAAAATGCTGCTTGTCTATATCAACTCGATTGGTTTGCGTCATGCACCAGAATCGACAATTTACGTTGATGAAATTAAGAATAACAACATGGTTTCTAATTTGCGAGATACTGCGGAGATCTGCGATGCAGAGAAAGCTACGTTCATTTGTCTCAATAGTTACTCGCCAAATAGACACATCAAAATGGGCGTGTTTTGGCCGATATTTAAAGCTGTGACCCTTGTTGTCCTTTCCCTGCCTCCTGTTCTTTCTTTTATCGGCAGCGAATGCACCGTAAATGATAGTTTAGCTAGGTTTTTAATTAAACGAATGGATAACTACGTTGCGCGTATAGGCTACCAGCATCCTTTTATTTTGATGACTGACCATCATTTTTATTCAACAGTCATAGCCATGAACGACCATGCGACATCCGCGGTTCTTCAGCATGGCCTAATTGGAGACGCTCGATTCTTTTCGCCTGTGCGTGCTACATATTTCTTTGCCTGGAGCAAAAAGAGCGCTTTTCTTGTCAATTCAGAAAAAGCTGTCGACGCAGGTACTTATAAATTTTCAAAATTGATGAGGCTGGAACCTAAGCATTATGTTGAGAGTTTTGCTGACGCAAAACGTGTCTTGCTCATTCTCTCCAGCTCGAAAACCTCTGAACAGATTTCTCATCGCATCGAACCTCTCCTTAACCTTCAGAATCTCTTCGGTTTCAAGCTTCTCATCAAAATGCATCCTGGCTCCCTGTTTGCCATTAATGAACTGCGCGACGCCGTTTCGACGAGTGATGTTGAACTATATAAGGAAGAGAAAATTGAATCAATTGATTTTGATTTCGCCTTTATTGAACAGTCTACTGCTGCGCTAGACGTCGCATGTCTTGGAACCCCCTACATTGTTATTGACGAGTCTCTTGACAGCTATTTTTCCGAATACAAAGAAATGTTGCCTACCGCAAGTAATCCTGACGAGCTGCTGAGGTTGACGGTTGAATATAGTTTGACGAAATATATGCCAGCCTATACGTCCTTCTTGGAACAAGAAATCGACAACGGCCAATGCTGCATCGATTTGCTTATTCATCGTTTACAAAACGAATGTGGGTCAACATATGGAGGGCGGTATGGCAAGTAGTTCTTCAAATAAGTCTGGAAAAGCAACTACATTTCTTTGGAGCTTCCTCGAACAAGGTGGCTCTAAGGCTATTCAACTTTTCGTTCAAATTATTCTTGCTCGATTGCTATCCCCTGAGGCCTTCGGCATTTTGGCAATATTGTTGGTGGTTACTCAAATCACCGATTCTATTGCCCAAAGCGGTCTAGGGATGGCACTTATTCAAAAGAGCGATGCGGACGATCGTTCTTATTCCACCGCTTGGTGGCTGAGTCTCGGATTGGCAGCCGCTCTATATATCGTAGTGTACTTTACGTCGCCGACAATCTCTGTCTTCTATAATATGCCAGATCTCGTGGTTTATCTTCGAGTGCTCGGTTTAATAGTCTTTTTCAACTCGGCAAACTCTATTCAGCGTTCCTACCTCCAACGAAACATGAATTTTAGGGGCATCTTCGCCGCCACGACAATAGCCGCGCTCATTTCGGGCTTCGGAGGCGTGGTGCTCGCTTTCTTTGGGTTTGGCGTTTGGTCTCTAGTCTTACAGTCTTTGCTTCAAAGCATTTTCATTTGTATTGTCATGTGGCTGCAAATCAGCTGGAAACCCGCATTTACGTTCGATGTCTCTCAGGCGTGGTCGTTATTTAGTTATGGCTGGAAGATCTGCATTACGGGAATTCTGAATGTTATCTACTCCGGCATCTCGGAGTTGATAATCGGTCGTGCCTGCTCAGCCAGCGAACTTGGGCTGTACAGCCAAGGCCGTAAGTATCCCACTGCAGCAATTGGGGTGATGAGCAATTCCATCGCCAACGTATTATTTCCGATGTTTTCAGCAATTAAAGGAGATTCTGAGGCACTTCGTGGCGCCATACGTCGCGGGCTCACGCTCGGTACGTTTCTCGTCGCCCCCATATCTTTGCTGGCTGCCGTAGTTGCCAAGCCGCTAGTTGCCATTCTCTTGACAGAAAAATGGCTCGCTTGTGTTCCAATCTTTCAGCTGACGTGCATCTCTAATGCCATTTTGATGATTCAGCTTGTAAACCTCCGAGCGTACATGGCTCTGGGAGATAGCTCTCTTTATATGCGTCTCCAAATTATTAAAGTTTTGGGCGGAGGAGCCATCATATGGATCACCGCCGCCATCACCCACGATATTTACCATACGGCTTGGGCAAATTTCATCGTTGGAGTTATCTCGATCGTCTTCGTCGACGCTACACCTGCAAAGCGCCTTCATGGCTATTCGTCTTTGAACCAGGTTAAGGACGTTCTGCCAATCTTATTCCTCTCTCTCGTTGCCGCTGCGGCATCGCTCGCTGTTCAGCTTCTGGGGTTGGGCTACGTTCCCGAATTGTTTCTTCAGGTCATCCTCTTCGCTTCTGTCTACCTGGGAGGAGCAAAGCTCTTCAAGTTCAGTGAATTATCCGAGGCAGCATCGCTCTTGTGCGGGTTTGTTTCAAGGAGAAGCTGAAGCTCAACTCTTTATTAGGTTACTTATCAATTCGAATACGATAGAAAGGTATCAATCCAATGTCGACATTCAACGGGTCAACTTTAATGATTACGGGAGGAACGGGATCCTTCGGCAATACCGTCCTCAAGCATTTCCTGACCTCCGATGTGGGGGAGATTCGTATTTTCTCTCGCGACGAGAAGAAGCAGGATGATATGCGGCATGAGCTTCAAGCTCGATATCCTGACCATTTCGCTAAGGTAAAATTCCATATTGGCGATGTACGTAACATTCAATCCGTGCGCGATGCCATGCATGGCGTGGACTATATCTTCCATGCGGCAGCCCTTAAGCAAGTTCCTTCTTGCGAGTTTTTCCCGATGGAGGCTGTCCGCACCAACATCATGGGCACGGATAACGTCCTTCACGCTGCATCGGATGCAGGCGTTAAGCGAGTCGTTTGTCTCTCCACTGATAAAGCCGCGTATCCCATTAACGCTATGGGAAAGTCCAAAGCCCTTATGGAAAGCGTGATCTTCGCCAATGCTCGTAGAGCTGCAGAAAAAGGCGATACGGTGGTGTGCTGTACTCGTTACGGTAACGTTATGTGCTCTCGCGGTTCTGTTATCCCACTCTTTATTGAGCAGATTCACGCTGGTAATCCCATCACCATTACGGATCCAAGCATGACACGATTCCTGATGAACCTTGATGAGGCAGTTGACCTTGTTAAGTTCGCATTCGAGCACGCCAACCCGGGTGACCTTTTCATTCAGAAGGCAGACGCAAGCACCATTGGCGATCTTGCTAAGGCCGTTCAGCAGCTGTTTGGCGATACGGGTACAAGTATCATCGGCCCGCGCCACGGAGAAAAACTGTTTGAGACGCTCATGACTCGCGAGGAGCGCCTGCGTGCCGAAGATATGGGCGGTTATTATCGCGTGGCAGCCGATATCCGTGGTCTGAACTATGACAACGAGCAGGCCACCGGAGAGGTGAGAACCATGACCGACGAGGCCTATACGTCCCACAATACCAACCGACTGGATGTTGAGGGCACTGTGAAAAAAATCATGACCGCCGAGTATGTACGTGAAGAGCTCGACGGCATCCGCCACATCTAAAGGAGGGCTAGATGATTTATAGATTCCCGTTGCGTGACGTCAAAGACATGCTGCTCAATCAAATTGGCACTAATTTCTTTAAGTCAATTGATGACGAACGTCTGATCACTAAGTATATGGAGCGAACGCTCGAGAGGCTGGAGCGCAATATCTCCGCTAATGACAATAAGTATTACTGGAGGCTCAATGCAGCAGGGGAACGTGAAGCTTACTTCGATCCGTTGCACACTTGCCATTGGATGCTGTTTCTGTACCTGACGGCTAACACTATTTTCCGAGAGGAAAAAGACAATCCCACTGCAGCACGTATTGTTTGCGACAAGATCTACGGTCAAATGAAGACGGTTTCGGGTTGCGATTTGTATTACGAAGTTGAAATGCCTGAGACTTTCACCTTCGATCATCCGACCGGCTCTTTCATGGGTCGCGCAACCTACGGAGAGGGCTTCTCGTTTACTCAGGGGTGTACAGTCGGCAACATTAACGAAGTCTACCCGGTCATCGGCCGTGACGTGCAAATGTGTACCGGTAGCAAGGTGCTGGGCAATTCTCACATCGGTGACAGCTGCCTGATTGGAGAAGGTGCCGTTGTAAGGGATGAGGATGTGCCTGCAGGGTCCGTCGTCTACGGCAAAACTCCGAATTTGAAGATTAAACCCAGAAACTAATAGTACCGTCAACAGGAGGTTTGACATGAAAGAACTCGCGATTAACGGCGGAGAACCTACTAGCCCCAGGGTTTTGGGCTATGGCCACCAGGATATCAACGAGGACGACATCAAGGCAGTAGAAGATTGTCTGCGTGGTGACTACCTTACCTGTGGTCCTGCGACTGAAGCCTTTGAGGAGTCCATTAAGTCTGCCACTGGGGCAAAATATGTGACTGCCGTGGCAAACGGCACCGCGGCTCTGCACGTGGCATGCCTTGCCGCGGGAATTAAACCCGGCGACGAGGTTATTGTGTCGCCCATCACCTTTGCGGCATCTGCTAACTGTGTGCGTTACTGCGGTGCTACGCCCGTATTTGCGGATATTGACCCTAAGACTTGGAATATCGATCCAGCCTCAATCCGCGAGAAGTTGACCGTTAAAACGAAAGCAATTGTAGCTGTGGATTTTGGCGGCGTTCACGTCGACTCCGAGGAGATTCGCAAGATCTGCGACGAGAACGGCCTGACTTTCATTGAGGACGCCGCCCATGCAATGGGCACGTTCCACAATGGTCGCGCAGTGGGCACCATCGCAGACATTACGACTTTTAGCTTCCATCCGGTAAAGACCATCACCACTGGTGAAGGCGGTGCCGTAGCAACGAATGATCCCGAGCTGGGCAAGATGATTGAGCTTTACGCCAAGCACGGCATTACGCGAAACCATGATTTGATGCGAGAGACAGACCAAGGCGGTTGGTACTATGAGCAGCTGGTCCTGGGCTACAACTATCGCATAAGCGATATCGAGGCATCTCTTGGCGTTAGCCAGATGAAGCGACTCGACCAGTTCGGCTCTCGCCGCAAGGAGCTCGTTGCCTTCTATAACGAGCAGTTCTCCAAGATTCCGGAGGTACAATTCCAAATTGACGCCTCGCCCGATGATACCGTTCGTCATCTGTATTGCCTGAAGTTTGACACTGAGGCACTTGGCGTTACTCGTCGTTGGATCTTCGATGCCTTGCGCGCTGAGAACTTAGGTGTCAATGTTCACTACCTGCCCGTATACTTGTTGCCTTATTACAAGGACCTGGGCCACGGCCGCGGTGACTGTCCCAATGCCGAGGATTACTATGATCGCTGCGTAACGCTTCCGCTGCACTGTGGGCTCTCAAACGAGGATGCGCAGCTCGTTGTCGATGCAGTTACAAAGGTTGTTGAGTGGTGCCGCGCCAATAGGGGTGCGAAATAATGCCCTCTAGTGTTTGCATCATTACTGCTCGTGGCGGCTCGAAGCGGATCCCTCGCAAGAACGTGCGTGAGTTCTGCGGCAAGCCCATGCTGGCGTACTCGGTCGAGACTGCGGTTGCGAGCGGCATCTTCGACGTCGTAATGGTCTCGACCGACGACGATGAGATTGCCGACGTGGCTAGGAAATACGGAGCCGAGGTTCCCTTCATGCGCAGCGAGGCCACGAGCAACGACTATGCCACGACGTCTGATGTGTTGCGCGAAGTGCTCTCCGATTACGGCAAGTGCGGCGCTGAGTTCGACACCATGTGCTGCCTGTACCCGACGGCACCCTTCGTTCAGGTCTCTGAGCTCAAGGAGGCTTCCGCCATGATCGAGGCGGGGGCCTCATCCGTAATCCCTGTTACCTCGTTCGATTTCCCGCCTCTGCGCGGCTTCAGGGTGGGTGAGGACGGCTCACTCGAGTATGCCTTCCCCGAGTTCGCCCAGACCCGCAGTCAGGACCTCCCTGAGATGGTTCACGACTGCGGGAGGTTTTACTTCGCGAAGGTCGCGTCTTTCCACGAGACCGGCAGCTTCATCACCAATAATACGAGATTTCTGCGCATACCCAGCAGGCTCGTACAGGACATCGACAC
Organism: Collinsella aerofaciens; assembly: GCF_963360655.1. NCBI lineage: Bacteria > Bacillati > Actinomycetota > Coriobacteriia > Coriobacteriales > Coriobacteriaceae > Collinsella > Collinsella aerofaciens. The sequence goes on along the minus strand of NZ_OY725712.1, from coordinate 15,149 downwards.
TCCCGAGGATTGGGAGCTTGCCGAACAGAAATATCGGGCCATGACCCAGGAGGACTAGACAATGAGACTATTCGAGACCATAGAGCGCGGCGACGTCTACTTCATTGCTGAGATGAGCGGCAACCACGGCGGGAGCGTTGACAAGGCAATGGAAATCGTCCGCTCCGCCGCTGAGGCAGGCGCGGATTGTCTGAAGCTTCAAACCTACACCGCCGACACCATCACCATCAACTGCGACTCGCCCGACTTCCAGACGACGCCTGGCGGCCTGTGGGAGGGTAGGACGCTCTACGACCTCTATGAAGAGGCGCACACCCCCTGGGAATGGCAGGTCGAGATTAAGGAGGAGTGCGAACGCTTGGGCATGGACTTCCTGTCCTCCGTCTTTGATCCGACCTCCGTTGACTTCCTCGAGTCCATCGGCTGCGAGATGTACAAGATTGCTTCGCCCGAACTTGTCGACGTGCCACTTATCCGTTACACCGCCTCAAAGGGCAAGCCCATGGTCATTTCCTGCGGGATGGGCACCGCGGACGAAATCGCCGACGCCGTTAACGCCTGCCGTTCTGTAGGCAACGACCGCATCGTGCTGCTGAAGTGCACGAGTGAGTACCCCGCCGTCTACGAAGACATGAACATTGCCACCATGGCAGACATGCGCGACCGGTTCGGGTGCGCCGTTGGCCTTTCTGACCACTCCATGGGCTGGGGTGTCGACGTGGCTGCGGCCACGCTGGGAGCGAGCGTCATAGAGAAGCACTACTGCATCTCCCGCGAACAGAAAACTGTGGACTCGGAGTTCTCAATGGAGCCTGCCGAGTTCAAGGCGATGATCCGCGACGTTCGACGCGCGAAGGCATCTATCGGCCACGTCACCTACGAGCGCACTGAGAAGGAGGAGAAGGGCCTTCCCGGCCGTCGCTCCCTCTACGCGGTGAAGGACATCGCGCGCGGCGAGGCTTTCACCAATGAGAACGTTCGGAGCATCAGGCCTGCCTACGGAGTGGCGCCCAAGCACCTGGACGAGCTGCTCGGCCACGTGGCGCAGCGCGACATTAAGTTCGGAGAGCCCATTATCCAGGCCGATCTGGAGAGCCTGTAGCGGGTGAGCTGAGGGAAAGGAGAACGGTTTGACCAAGAAATGTCTTGTAATAGGCGCCTCGAGCTTCATTGGTGTCTATGTCGTGGATGCATTGCTCGACGCTGGTTACGAAGTAGTCGGCACGGGCAGGAACCGACGATTCGCGGGCCACTATCGAAAGCTTGGCGTCGAGTACATTCCCCTCGACCTCAATGACCCATCTGGCACCGGTGCCCTCCCCACCGACTTCGACTTCGTCGCCCATCTGGCGGGGAGGCTGCCTGCAAACTCGGCCTTCGACCTCTCCACTGAGGACGACGCCGCTGAATATATCAGGACGAACGCCCTGGGAACCGCCTTGCTACTCGAGTGGGCGCGCAAGAACGGCGTGCGCCGCATCGTTTCCACCACTTCCTACGCAGACGTCCAGAACAGCTGGAGCGCTTCGGAGCCCGTGCGCGAGGACTGGCCGCGGGACTTTAGGCTGGACGGCGACCACGCCGCCTACGTTATCTCGAAGAATGCCTCCGCGGACCTGCTTTTCTACTACAACGAGCAGTACGGCATGAGAAACTGTGTCTTCAGGCTTCCCCCAGTTTACGGCTGTGGTCCTCACGGCTCGCTCAGGGTCAACGGCGCTGTTAAGAAGTCAGGCATTGGCCTTTTCGTCGACAAGGCGAAGGTAGGCGAGGACATAACCGTATTCGGCGATGCCGACGCGGCGGTCAGAGATATCGTCTACGTCAAGGATGTCGCGCAAGCATTTGTAAAAGCGGGAGAGAGCGAGTCGGCCTCTGGCCTATACAACATCGGCTCAGGGCGCGCGGTTTCCCTCCGCGAGCAGGCGGAGGCGATAGCCGAAGTCTTTTCGGGAGCCGCTGGCACTTCCGAGGTCTGCGTCGACGAAACCAGGCCGAACGGTATCCAGCCCTACTCGTTCGACATCTCCCGCGCGGCGTGCGATTTCGGCTATGCTCCTGCTTTTGCCGATTTCCGTGATTTGATGGCAGACTGGAAGGTTGAGGAGGAGAGAGGCGTGATGCCCGCGCTGTTTGATGCTACCCTAAAACCGAGCGGGGGTCTCCTAGACTAGGGGGCGTACCGGGCACCCTCTCTTTTAGCCCTCGTGCCTGGAAAAAGCGGCGGGATGCACATGGAATGCTGCATCCCGCTCCCCTTCGGCCGAGTTTCGCTCCGGCGATTTATCTCCTATAATGTCGCGAGGACCTATGATTGGGTTTCGAACCCTTGGTATATGGGCAAATTTGCTGGTTCTGCAGTGCCGACCCCTGGGACGCACCGCAGGTATTTCGAGAACGTCTTAGTGGATCACGAACAGGTTTTCTTCGCGGTTTGCGTTAGCGAGTTCTTTATCGGCAACGCCGGCCTTAAGTACTTCGAAGGCGATTGCTGTGAGTGTTGGTATTACATTGTGAATGAGTTACAGCGTGGCAAGGGCTACGCCAAGGAGATCGTTAACCTTCTCTGCCGCGTAGCGTTCTCTATCGAGGGCGTGGTTCGCGTTAAAGCCTGCGTGCTTAAAACGAACCCCAAGAGCTCGAAGGCTCTTCTTTCGAATGGATTCACCGAACGCGGGAGGTTCGTCGACGAGAACAAGAGGATATTCATAATGTATGAGAAACGAAATTGGCAAGATGAAAATGGTGAATACTTCACGAAGGAAAGTCTTAATACGCACTGACGCCAACCCGGTGATTGCGGGAGGTCACGTCATGCGTTGCCTTTCCGTGGCCGACGCACTCGCGGGCCTTGGCGCTGATGTCTCATTTGTCCTCTCGGACGGCAACTCCGTCCAACTCATCGAGTCCCGGGGCTTCGCAACATCCGTTCTCGGGTCCGACTGGAGAGATATCAGAGATGGGGCCGATGAGCTTTGTCGTCTCTGCAACGACGCCGAACTTCCAATCGTCCTTGTTGACACCTACTCGGTGTCTAGGGCATTCGTCGACTGCCTCGCTCAGCACGCCAAGGTATGCTATCTCGGCAGCAAAGACGGAGATCTCGGCAAACTTTCCCTTATCATTAATTACTCGACTTGTATCGATGAGGCATTCTACGAGGATACATATGGTGATCGTGGGACGAAGCTCCTTTTCGGTCCCAAATACGCACCGCTTAGACCATGCTTCGCCAGTGCATATCGTGAATGCAGCGCCGAGATTGAACACGTTCTCGTGACTACGGGAAACACGGATCCTCAGGGTTTTCTCCCCACTTTCTTAGATGTGGCTCTTTCCGACAAACGTCTTTCCAACATCACCTTCACAGTGGTATTAGGCAGAATGGTCTCTGACGATGTCGCTGCAAAGGTTGAGCTTATTGAATCGAGAAGCTCTAGGGTTAAGATGCTTCGCGCCGTCACTGATATGGCTGGGCTGATGGGTCAATGTGATGCCGCCGTCTCTGCAAATGGCACGACGGTGTACGAGCTTTTCGCTGCAGGTCTTCCCTCTGTAACTTTTGCGATGGTTGAAGAACAGGTGCAGAGCGCTGAGTCTCTCGCGAAACTAGGAGCTGTGGAATACTGCGGACTTATGGGCAACGAGCCGCACGCCACCGCAGTTGAAAGCGTTAATCGGCTCGAGGATCTCGTCGCGTCTCATGACAGGGCCGTAGCCCTTGCGACTCGTGCACACGCTCTCGTAGACGGCTACGGCGCAAATAAGATAGCTAAGGAGATACTCTCGCTATGACAAATGTAGATCAACGCAGGACAGTAGTGATGCTCGGCGGAAGTAGACTGCAGGTTCCTGCCATCGAGGCGGCGCAGAGACTCGGATTCCGCGTTGTATGCGCCGACTATGATCCCGATGCGGTGGGCTTTAAAGTCGCCGACGTCTCATCGCTTACGAGCACGCTCGACGTCGAAGCTGTGGAAGCGCTCGCCCGCGAGGAACAGGCAGACTTCGTGATTACATCCACGAGTGACGCTCCCGTAAGGGTAGCGGCCCTCGTCTCCGAGAGGCTCGGGATCCCCACCGGCATTCCGTCAGTCGACGCAGTATGCGCCACGCAAAAGGATGCCATGCGGAGAAGGCTCGCCGATTACGGAGTGCCCATGCCCGAGTTCGAAGTGTGCAATAACGCTGATGAGTTCGGATACGCCTTGGAGCGCTTCGGTTACGACTGCATCGCGAAACCCGCGGATTCCGCCGCTAGCCGCGGCGTGAAGCTCATTACTCCCGAGGACCGTGCGACGTCAGCGACTGAGCTCTTCGGCCTCTTCCGCAGCTTCTCCCGTAAGGGAACTGTAATGGTCGAGCAGCGCGTCACCGGTCGTGAGGTGAGTGTGGAAGGCATGACGGTTGATGGTAAGACGACCATTCTGACCATCACCGACAAGCTAACAACTGAACCGCCTTTCTTTGTCGAGCTTGGCCATTCTGAGCCCTCAAGACTTCCAATTGAGGCCCAAGAAGCCATTAGCGAAGTTGCGAAAAAGACCATCGATGCTATCGGTATCGTGACTGGACCTTCGCATACGGAGATCATGCTCACCGACGAGGGTCCGAAGGTTATCGAGATGGCTGCACGACTTGGAGGCGATTTTATTACTTCCAAACTCGTACCACTGTCGACCGGTCTCGATTTTGTTGAGGGAACCGTGGCCGCAGCTCTTGGACTGCCGTTTGACTTTGAGGTAAAGGCGCATCGTGGGTCGGCAATTCGCTTTATCACTGCGGATCATGCTGGAACGATATCCTCCATTGATGTGCCGGATAATCTCTGCCACACTGAAGGCGTTGAGGAAATCGAGCTATACCTTAAGCCCGGAGACTCTATTGAGACGCCGCACTCAAGTAACGACCGAATCGGGCATGTCGTATGCAGCGGCGATAACGCAGATGTTGCTGCGGCACGAGCTGAATGGGCTCTTGGGCAGATTAGAGTAAACTTGAGCTAGCGAATTGTGGGATTGGTGTTAGGAAAGCATTATGGATTTATCAATTATTGCGCCGTATATCGTTTCGATAATTGCCGCGATAATTTCCGGCATCAGCTCTTATTTGGTAGCCCACAATAAATCCGCTTCGGAAATTCGAACGCTCAAGGAAGCAAATGAGCATGAAATCGAAAAGCTAATGAAACAGCACGAAGTTGATTTGGACAACTTAAAGGAGACCCATAAGCTTGAGATGGAGAAACTCGAAGCGGAGCATAGATATTCCCTCGAGCTGGCGAACTCCAACGCGCAGAATGAAATGACCAAGCAGCTGATGGGTTCCCTTGTCGGCAATTTAATGGCAGCACCACAAATGCAAGATCTCTTTGCAAGCGCTCTTGCTGATTCAATTAAGAAGGGTAAACAAGTGTAGCAACTAAAACGATAGGACATTTATCGTCTCAATAGTTAATACTTACATTGTTGAGGACGGACCGCTTTGTTACAAGCTAATAAAGCGGTCCGTCCTTATTTGTACAGCTTCCAAGATCGCAGAAGAACGACTGCATGACGTCGAGTTGTACCTTCGGGACGATGATGTCGTCCTGGTAACATACTCGGAAGATTCGAACGAGGACGGCGGACCCCATTTCCAAAGGTTTTGCTTTGACATTGGGGGTGTTCGAGATGTCGCCCAGCTCTACATTGACGCCCTTTACGAGCTCGATCGTTACGTATCGAGATTGAGGAAGAAGGACTTCGAGTGAGGCGTTCGCCGTAATCTTGTGGTCGCTCTCGTCGAGGCTTATCCGGTTTTTGATTTTCGCCCGATGAATTATCATGCCGCTCACGCGGATTTACCGATTCGGCGATTGGCGAGGGGCTATCAAGGCGTCGCTTTGGGTATTGTTTATTAAATAAGGATGACAGCACGATTTCGAGGATGTTCGCGGGAGTAACGAGGGGATTTTATAACTCCCTTCTATAGCCTTTGTATCAGATTTAGTATCGATTGGTAAATTCTGATTCGTGCAATCAGTGAGGATGAATAGAGGTGCTTGTGGTTAAGAACTTCTTTGTCACTTGCGGAGTATGTGGATGCGTGCATCGTGTGCGCGTTCAGGCTGGATTTATTAATGACTATCCGGTTAGATACTTGTGTCCGCAGTGCCGGAACCGCATCGACGGAGCGGTTCACCTTGACCCGAGCTGCGCTTTGATTGATTTTAATCTCGATCCTGGCACGGTTGCCTCCATGGGTGGAAATTTAGATTGCGCCCGAGTTATGGTGGAGTTATCTGGTGAGCTTCCGTCATATAAAATATCTATGGAACATTGTGCCTGTATGACAAGCCCCTTTATCAGAGCCTCTGGGCTGATTCCGTTTGATGAACTCAGCGAGTACGTGAGCGATGTGGTTTATTGTCTTCATTATTACCGCGAAGACTGGCCTACCCTGAGGACCGCTCTTCAACTGTATTGCGATGGGCATGATGATTATGCGGATAAGGTTCTTTCGGAATTCGAATGGAAGCTGCTCGGCGAGGACAATCGACACTATCCCTTGCTGAACCGAATCGCGAGGATGTCTTGGCTCGGTCTCCCCATGATTGCAGGAAGCGACGCGCATGAGCGCGCTGTTGAATGTAAAAAACTCTTTTCGGGTCTAGAGACAGGGGCGCTTCTTAGCCTGGCAGGTTACTACCTCAAAACCGATATGACTGCCAAGTCACTGCTTGCTGAAATCAACGAAGTTCTGGATTCCGTAGCCGAATCATATCCGGTTCTCCTCAACGGTTTTACCTTTCTTATGGCGGGAGACGCCTATGACTTGGAAAAGTACGGTACGTTCTGCTGCACTCCTAGTGATATTGAGAAGCTTTATTGTCGAGAATATGAGCTTATTGGCAGTCTGCTTGTTCTGTTTATCGGGCTCGACAACATCGAACGTAACGGGGCGTTCGATGTCATGCCCAAAGGCGTAGACCTAGGTGCAAAGTCGTTCGACAAACTTTCTGTAGCCCCTAAGGCAAAGCGATTCAACGCTGTTGGTACGGGCTCATTTACTGGCCTTATCAAGCAGTGTTGGAATCCGGTTCTGCGCAATGCATTTAGTCATAATCGGACGGATTTCGACTGCACGACTCAAGTCATTCGCACTTTGCGTGAGGATGGGACCAACGATTCTCGAGGCAACACCTATTTGCTTGAAATGGTTCGCGATTGCATTTTGATGGCTCGGGAAATTATGGTAATTCGTGATGTCATATTCCATTTCATTGGAAGAGGCCTGTGGTGACGATTGGGCTTAACGCTGATGTGCATGCACGGCGTAAATCGTGCTGCACATGTGCGTCAATCATCGTGCTGGGGGTGTGAAAGCGATATGCCAGCGACGGTCATCTCTGGCCATCTCCGCGTTTGCGCTCGCAAGGCAAGGATTAAGGTGTGTCGCCTAAATGGGCATTGGCGCGTCGACGATCGCGTCTATAAGTTTTGATGAACAGTGATATGGACTCATTGTTATAGCTAGGAGCCAAACATGGAAGCACCCGCCGTTCTCTATCATTATGCAAGCCTAGATACGCTGGCCTTGATTCTGCATAATCGAACTATCAGGTTCAGCCGGTTAGATAAGGTTGATGACCCACAAGAACAGCGTTCAGCAGACTCTCAAAATCTTGGAAAAATGAAGCTCGTCAGTTGTTGGACCTCTTCTGATGAGGAGAGTATCCCCATGTGGCGCGAGTACGCTGGAGCTGAATGTGGAGTAAGAATCCAAATGAAGAGTCATCCGTTTAAGCGGTACTCTGTGTCTACCGAAAGCCTAAGTAAGTTATCTAGTGACGCAGTTTTGAATGCTCTTGGTGGCAAGTTTGATGGACTTCAATTGCCGCTCGAAGACTTTTGGGATAAAAAATTTCATTTTAAAGAAATGGCCCGAAGCGTTGAGATGCTTCATGAAGTCCAGTATACGAACGATAAGTCGCTTCTGTTTCCAAAGTTGATCCGTAACTGCGAAAACGGCTGGATAGAAGCCGATTTAAACACACTTGGGATTCACAAAGCTACTGCCTGGTCATACCAAAACGAATGGCGATATGTTTTGACGGCAGTTCCTGTGGGCATCGCCTCTGTAATCAAGGGTGATGTTGAAGCAGTTAAGAGGGCCACTGAGGTCATACTTGATAGATGCGATCCCGAAATTCCTTCCTTTTACGATTTGATTATCTCAGACGAAGCATTTTCTTCGATGAAGATCGTCGCTTCCCCAAAGATGACACCGGGAAACCGTGTGATTTTGGACGCTTTGGTAGAGAAATACGCACCCGGTATTGAAGTTGCAGAGAGCTCGATTGAGCTTTCTTAAACGGACAAGCTCGAAGTGCAGACGGAGTGTACAAGAGGGACCTGCTTAAGTGGGGTCTGGGGAGTTCGATTATCTTGCACGTCTCAGTCTTCAATAAATTTGGCACAATTCAACTTATCCGTATTTGTTACGTTAATCCGAATTAATCATTCATTATTTGCAACCAGCCTGGCAATTACTAAGTTGAACAGGCTCAATGAAATACATATCTAACGGTTTAGATAACATATGACAACTACAACTGCTCAACAAACACTAGGTCTAGCATTGCAAAATGTAAAATACCGTTTGGAGAAAACCTATGCAAGCCGATGAGATCACCGAGGTAATTAAAAGCTACATGCAATGTGACGACATTGATCTTCAGGCTTTAGTCCTACATGGCGAATGGGGTTCGGGTAAGACTTATTATTGCGAGAACGATCTAAAAACTGCACTTAACAAAATGGACATAAAGATATGTCGCGTTTCGCTATTCGGTGTTTCCAATTATGAAGAGGCTCTCAATCGGGTTATCGCTTCTTGTCTCCCCTTATCCGAAAAAGCCGTAGGTGGTATATGCGCCGCGATAAGCGCATTGGTGAAAAACGCCATTAAGGCTGGTTCTTCAATGTTGAATAATAAGATTGAAGACCTTGGAATTCAGTTTTCCCTAAAACCCGACTTGCTGTTGCCCTTACTCGACACGAAGAATGCTCTCGTGATATTTGATGATTGCGAACGTAGCAGCTTCGCTCATGACGATCGGACATTTCTTGGGTTCGTCAACAACATGGTCGAGAATCATGGCTGGCATGTAATGCTTGTCAGAAATAAGCCGCTGTCATTTGAGGATGAGAACTCTGTCGAAAAAGCGATCATGAGTCAAATTATGTTTGAGCCTGATCTGCAGACACTTTATCAGGGCTTAGTTAAACCCAGGCTTCAATTTCCAGAACATATTGATTTTGATATTGATGACGCAATTATTGATGGAATTAAAGGATCCGCCATTAATGTAAGGGCTTTATCCAGATCAATTCCAACCATTAACTACGTCTTGAGTACATCAGTTCTTGTCGATAAGACCGTAAAATCATCCGGAAGAGCCCAAGCGCTCTCGAATTTTATTAGTTACGCAGTCCGGGCATGGGCAGGAAATACTCCCAAAAAGCCCGATACCTCTAACAAAGCTGTGAACATGATCGATAATTCTGAGTTTATTGAATACGAAAACTATTTACTGATATCCAAGGCTCTTGCCCCCTTAACAGAAGGAGGGAATGTAAGCCCTAATGCTATCGAGCACTCTTTCAAGGAGTATGTTATAGCGGAAAACCCTGAATCGGCCGCGGATCTCGAAGCGCAAGATATAGAAAACCAATGGTTTGCTTTGCCCTGGCTGGAAGATGATCAGGTTAAATTGTTGGCGAATCAACTTGAATTACTTTTAACTGAGGGACGGTATTCTCAAGGTTGGTTTTATAAGATTATCAGGATCGCGCTTAATCTAATTGATCTTGGATTCTGGGATGAAGCATTTCGCGAGAAGCTTCTCGAATCGCTTCGGCTAGCCGCCAATCGTGACCCTAAGTGCAACGCGGACAAATTAAGGCAAGAGCGGGCAATGGCCAATGACTTTTACGGTATGAACGCTAATCAAATTATGGATGAGCTTATATCAAGCGTTGAAAAAGAGGAAAGTGAACGAGCATTAAATCGCATCAGCCTAGAGCTGTCCGATGTTGATGGGGATACAGGAAATACGCTCTCCGAGCTATTTAAAGAAGCTATGCAGTCCGGGTACTCAAGGACGATTTTGAATGTACCGGCTGAATATGTTGCTGCGTCAATCTATGAAGGAACAGCAGCTTCTCAAATGTCTCTACATTCATTTTTCAATAGAGACATAAAGAAGTACTCAGATGGTCAGAGTTTAACCGAAGCTATTAATTGGTTAAGAAGTATTGACGACAGATTAGTCAAAGTCGGATTCAAATCACGCATGGGACAGTTGAGGACCGAATGTATTCGCAATGACTTCAAAGAAGCTATTGAAGAGTTGGACGAAAGGGCTCAACATGTATCGGCAGATTCCGATACAGACATGTGATTGAACAAAGTCGTTCAATAGCTTGTTGGTATAGTACGTCTGGGTCAACCCGAATTCATCCTTTCACCGACTGGCAAAACGATTTACACCTAATTATCGTCACTGCTCAGAGGCATTTTCTTTATTTAAGGTCTGATCTCGCTAAACTAATAGCTGCTGCTACCGGGGCATTTTCTGGTGCACATTCTATTGGCTCCTGCGAAGATCGGAGCGGGTATGTTTGCTGCCGAGTCCCACACCAGCCGTCATCACATTGCGATTGTTGCCATGGCCTGCCTATGCGTTTTGCTGGGCGGGCCTTCTTATGCCGCGGGCGCGGAGAGCCTCATCATCGCGGGCGCGACGTACTACGAGCCGGGCGTGTCGGGCCCCGGCTGGGTCTGGACCGATGCCGACCACCTGGAGCTTAACGGCTACGCGGGCGAGGCCATCGGCGCCGACGGCGACCTGGTGCTGACGCTTGCCGGGCAAAACTCCGTGACGGAGTCGCATGCGCCCGATGCGGACATCACGCTGTGCGGCATGGAGGTGTGGGGCAACCTGACGCTTCGCGGTGCCGGGACCCTGACGGCGACGGGCTCGCAGTGCGGGGTCCACGTTTCTCAGGCGCTAGCGGTGGAAGGCTGCACCGTCGATGCGAGGGCAGACGGGGCCGATATTACGGACGAGGCGGTTGCCGGCGTGATCGCAGGCGACATGGCCGTGCGCGGCGGCGGGCGCGTCGTTGCCGCGGGCGCCGGGACCGGAGCGGGCGTGCGCGCCTACGGCGTGTATCTGCAGGATGCGGGCCTTGGCGTTGGTGCGGCCGGCTGCCGGCTTTCCGTCGATGCCTCGTGGCTCGATGCGACCGGCGCCGACGGCGGCGTTGCGTGCTTGGGCGGGTCGCTTGCGTCCGCGCGGTTTGTGGCGCCTGCTGGTGGGGTCTTTGGTGCTAGTGGCGTGGTGGATGCCGGCGATGCGTTGGCACCGCATGTGGTGGTTGAGCCCGATGTCGCCACACCTCCGGCGGGGGAGACCGAAGGGGTCGATGTGCCTGGCGGTGGGGCGGACAAGTCTCCCGCCGATACTAGCCCTGCTGCCGCAGAGCCCACCACAGGGCCCACGGCAAATCCCTCGCTGAAACCCGCGGCCGCGACAACCAAGTCAACAACGACAGTAACCAAGACCACGGTCGCCAAAGTCCCCAAGCCCAAGGCTGCCACCGCGACAACTGAGGCACTCCCCAAGACCGGCGACAGCAACTGGATCACCGCTTCCGTGACGCTTTTCCTGTTGGGAACAGTGTTTCTAGCTGCCGCATGTCGCTGCTGAAGCACCCATTTCGATAAGCAATGTAGAAGACCATATTCGTAACGACGCATTAGTAGAATAGTTTATTACGACAATTGCTCAGGATTTATCTAACATGAACCACGAATCTGATCATACAGTTGACGCTGCCAAAAAAGAATTAAACGCCGGCCTTCTTGAGCTGTTCGAGCGTTGCAGCTATCTGTACAACGAGGCATTTTATGCCAACACGGAACTAGCAATCCTTCGCGAACTGTCTAAAGCATCTTCTGACTATGAGAATGAAGTAATTTGCGCTGGCTGCTTCTTCAGCTTTACACAACTTGCATTAACCGAATCCTGTTTCATGAATTGCGCGCGGTTATTTGATGCCAAAAGCGACATCAGTATTGGGAACTTAATAGAAGAAGTCTCGTCTCATTCTACTGAAATCGACGCACTTGCAATCTCTATATTCAGTGATCGACCAAACTTTGACAGGCTTAATCCAATCGTTCACCCATTGGCAGAGGACGAGGAGCGTTTTTACCCCAAAGAGGTTGAGTCTCAACGCTCAGATGAAAAACTGTTCGGAGATCATTACGGAATGGTTACCGTGTGTATAACCACTCATGACCTTTCCAATTTGTGGAAAAAACGACTCAACGGTCTCAGTAAACTAACTGACATGCTTCGCGATCAGCGAAATAAGGTTTTCGCCCATAGCGACATGGAAGCACTGAATTATGATGAGCTAGTTAAGCGACTTCCTTTAACTTGCAGTGAAATTCAAAAACTAATCGACTTCGCACTCGATCTGACAATCGAATTATTAGCCAAAATTACTGGTATTGAAAAAGATCGCTTGCCCAAGAACTGCAACGATATACAAGGTCTCCTAAAATATGTGGAGGTTGGCATGGAGACTGTTGAGCAGCATTTGGGTAATCTATAGAATTCAAGCGCTTGCAAACAGTTAAGCAGGCAAGCGCTTGAATCTGAGTACGATCCTTGACATAAAGTCCGACTTTCGCACAATGACGGTTTTCCATGCCAAAAAGACACTGAAGTGTGAGGTGTTTCAAATCTCAGTAATACAAATAATCAGCAGTTCAGGTCTTATGGGAATAATTCAATTCGCATCACGTTGCATCTAAGCGGCTGTTTATACTTGGATATAAACACTAAGGAGGCAGCAATGCTTTGGAGCTATGTTCAGCTAGATGACGGCACTCAGTTTGCCTACTCAGAAACACGAGACGACGGGACCGTTCGCGTAGCCGTCGAGCGCCCGGTTGATTTTGGTTTTGACCATGCAGAATGCTTTCTACCTGCGGTCAAATGGTTTAACGTCGAAGGATTTTCTACTGACGAACTGGATTTTTTGACCGAGTTCGTTAGATCAAACGCTCCGTTTATCTTCGAGCTTGCAGAACGGCAAAAAGCTGGACCGGCGGTGGCATAATGCCTCGAATTCTTGTTTTTGGACAGTATGTTCTGTTCTTTTGGATCGCGGAAAACGGAGAACCCGTTCACATCCATGTAGGGGTAAAGAGGGCGGCTGCTAACTCGACTAAGTTTTGGCTCACTAAAAATGGCGGATGCACACTTGCGAACAACGAGAGCAAGATTCCGGCTAAGGATCTCAGGGATCTTTCAAAACTAATCACCATGAACCATCGATACATTTGTGACAAGTGGCACGAAACCTTTGGTGAAGATTCCCTGACATTCTATTGCTAAACCGCAATTGAGCCATGATTACGCTTGTCAACTCATGATTGCCGATGTTGACGGGCGGGACCTTCCTGTTACGCCGCTAGTGCTCCAATCGTACTTTCCGATAGCCCGGAACCCAAAGACAACCAGTACTACGCCTGGATCCAGGACCTCGTTGGCTAGACGCCGCACGTTCGACAATCTAGCCAACGAGCTTAGGTGCCATTGCATCGTGATCTCCGACGACGCTTCGCACGTATAGAATCAAAGCATCCGCACGCCAGCTATGAGATGGATTGGACGTCACATGGAGATCCCCAACACCCTGTGCAGCAATGTATACGACTTTGCGTTTTGCCCCGAGCCCTGCTACGACCGCCTGGTCGATCTTGCCGACCCCGAGGACTGGGGTCCCAGCAACCGCATCCTCAAAAACTACCTGTCGTTTTCGTTTAGCCGCGCGGTGTTTTTGACCGAGCGCGACGTAGACCAGACCGCGCCGTCCAACCTGCCGCTGGTGTTCGACGACGACCGCTGCCTGTTCAACACCGGCCTGTATACGCGCCGCTACGAGACCATCTATGGCCTGTTTGAACCCAACACCAAGCCCGACGCGCGCCAGCGCTGGTTTTTGAAGGGCTTCTTTTAGGAGAGCGACCCCATGCTGGTCTCATTTGAGTACCTGCCGTGCCGCGTGCGCTTTGCCGAGGACCCCTCCGAGCTGGTCTTTGACTACCGTCTGCCCATCCGTTCCAACATCGATCACATTCTTGGCGACGAGGAAAACCTTACGCGCATTCCCGCCAGCCTGATGGGGGAGGGCAACTCGCTGCTGCTGCGCCGTGCCTTTGAGGGAGCCGTCGTCGAGGCCGCCCGCCGCGCCGCAGCCAACTATACGCTCGCGGTGCCGCAGTTCTACGGCGGCCGGATCCAGCTACTCCTACCGCTGTGCCTGACCGGCGACAAGCCCGAGCTGGCGCTGACCATCCAACGCGAGGACGGTTTCTACGCCGCGCGCACCTGCCTCACGCTCGACATGGCCTACAACAACGCGCGACTTATCTGCCGGCCCGAAACCTCGTGGATCAAGCGATAAAGGGTGGTTTAGCTGGGGGTTTGTCGGCTGCCCTGATTGCTGTGGCGCGGTTTGCGCCCGCGAATTTAAAATCGGAAGCAAAAAGTTCTTGGTAAACCACGCACGGCTATGTTAGTATTTCTTTTGCCGAAAGGCGACGGGCGATTGGCTCAGGGGTAGAGCATATCCTTCACACGGATGGGGTCACAAGTTCGAATCTTGTATCGCCCACCATCTAAAGCAAAGGTCAGAGGTGTTAAACCTCTGACCTTTTTCTTTTTTGACACCAAGGGTGACTCCAAAACGAATCGTAGTCGTATAAGGCGTCATTTTTTTCGCACCCTTTTTGCTGACGCCATTGCATGTTTTGTATAAAACGCATGCGTATTTTCATTGAATTCCCCATGTGATCCGCGCGCAAATGTGGAGACAGGGACCACATGCCCAAAGCTCCTTCCAGCGGTTTTCTATCACACGACGGTTTTTCGGCGGAACTCGGCATGCTTTTGTCAGCATTTGGTTTGCTTCCCGTACTTACCCGCATGATGCCCCGGTAGATAATCGGCCATGCCCGCATTCCGCACGGCCTACGGTCGAAACCAGGGGAGGCCACATGGACGAAATCGTCTGCGCAAACAC